>JALYJB010000004.1 GCA_030775485.1 Planctomycetota bacterium
CCTGCTTCTGGGCTTTGGCCAACTGCTGCAATTGCTCGACAGGGTAATGGGCCTCGACGTGCATAAAGAGATCCTCCTTGATCAGGATGGATCACATCATGCCATATCTTTGACCATCGCGCGCGGGGAATTTGGGGAATCGGTATCAGACCCTGGTTCAATCCAAGCCTTCGTAGATATTTCCCGCGATTTCGGTGGGCAAGGGCGTCGGTTGATAGAGCGGATCGTGCCTTGGCCGGAACCGATCAAGCACCGACAAAAGTGCTGAGTGCGCAAGGCGCTGTGCCAGGCGCACATGCAAGGGTGGAATGTGATTGAACTGTGGCACTTCCTTGAGCGCGGTTCCCGGTTCCCAATAAAGCAGCGGACCGGTATCAATTCCCGATTCACCTGATAACCCAACTTTGGCGTGGCCTTGTGCCGCCTGTGAAGCCCCAACCGCATCCACCAGTTCCTTGCGCCAGTGTTCCAGCTTCCAGTGGCTTCCCGCATGGGCGTTCAGCTTCATCATTGCCGCACGAAGGCGGAAGCGCCGCTCCATTTGGGCTGGATCTCGGTGCGGATAGTGACGAATGGGAATCCGGTTTCGCGCGACAAAGCCGGCGTTGTAGGGAAAGCTGGCTGTCTGGGGCCAGCGAATCGATTTGCGAAACTGAAACATGCGCGGTTCGGCGTAGGTTGACTGCTTGTAAAAGCGCCGGCGCTCTTCGATGGGCCGGCGGCGATCCTGGATTACATTCACGCGCCCCGAATCGTAATCTTCAACCTCCTGGCGGGTGAGCCGGAAATAATACCACTGCAAATGAGCCGCGGTTTCTGAAGGCCGCATTCGCTCGGCGACGAATCGTGGTGGTGTCACGTGATAAAATTCATCGGTATCAGCTCGGAGCACCCAATCGCCGGGTTCGAATCGGTCGCGGTGATGTTCGAAGAGGAACCCGCGAAGAGTGTCACTGAAAATGATTGACTTGCTGGCAAACGGCACGACGCGGGAATCACGCTTCGCATAATCCTGGATGATGTCCCATGTTCCATCGACGCTGCCCATGTCGAGAATGAAGATTGTGTCGGCCCAGGTGAGCTGATGATCGAGACTTTGGGCGACGAGGTCCGCCTCATCCCGCATCAACATTAGGCTGTGAAATCGCATGGAGTATTGCGCTAAAAAGCGCAGATAGGATCAGAGGGTCTTCTGGCTCATTATGCCGGTTGGGACTATAATCATTCCTTGCAATTCTCCAAAGTGGCACTATCGAGCGTCGGATTACCGGGCTTGCGCTGGGGTTAAACCTCATGGATCAGAAAGTAGCTGGTGAGCGGGACCTGGCAGCGAGCAGCTACAAGGAATTCGGCTACGAAAGCGTCGGCGGTTTCCACACGCATGGCTATCTCCTGCCGGCAATACTTTCGGTCTGCCCGACGTTAGGGTCGGGCGTGAGGGTTCTGGATGTTGGCTGCGGCAATGGCGCGATGGCAGGCGAATTTCTCGCCCGGGGCTGCAATGTGGTTGGGATCGACCTCAGCGAACAAGGGATTGAGATTGCGCGCAAAACGCACCCCACCGCGCGTTTCGAGGTTCTGGCGGCGGACGAACACGTCCTGGAAAATCTCGCGGAAAATCCCTTCGACCTGGTCATCAGCACAGAAGTTGTGGAGCACCTGTACGATCCCCGATCGTATGCGCGGGGATGCTTTGTCGCGACCAAACCAGGCGGAAGATTCATTTGCTCGACGCCCTTTCATGGATATTTAAAGAACCTGATTCTCTCGCTCGCCGGCAAGTGGGATTCGCACGCGAATCCGCTTTGGGACGGAGGGCATATCAAGCTCTGGAGCCGCAATACACTCAGTCAACTCCTGGCTGAAGCAGGGTTTGGGAATCTGAAATTCAAGGGCACGGGTCGATTGCCGTTGTTATGGATGTCGATGCTTGTGTATGGGGATCGCGTTGCCCACCCGGCGTGATTGATCATCTTGGGTTGTCATTTTATCCGCAGCATTATTCATTCGCTCCAGGCTGCCATCCACCGGTTGTGTTCCATCGTGCGAAATTCCGGGAGGAAGGTTCGCCACCAGGCGTGCTTGATAATGCGGGTTGTCATTCCTTTTGAACGCAGCATTTCGTCGCACTGCTGCTCTTTGTCGAGGGCGTGGGTCTCGATAATCCAGTAGACATCCTTGCGAGCCATCATTTTCGGCGCGCCGCGGAGAACGTCGGTTTCGGCGCCTTCGGCATCGATCTTGACGATAAAGGGGCCTTCCAGATCGGCGGCAACGGTGTCCAGCGTGCAGTGACCTTCTTCGTCGCGTTCACTGACAAATTTCTTGATGGCGGAGAGGCGCGGGTCATTGGTGAAACCGTTCAGGGCCATGTTCTCCTGAAGCTCCTTGGGAAATCGATCAAATGGATCAAAGGCCAGGACCTTTTTCATTTGCGGCTGGGCGAGATAGAGCAGGGTGTATTCTCCCTCAGCACAACCGATATCAATTCCCGTTTTGGCTTTTCCAATGCAGGCGCGCAAATACGGAAACACTTCGCGCTCGGTAAGGCCCAGCCACATCTGCGTTTGGTAGCCCAGGTCGAGATTCATCTTCAAGCCTTTGAAGGGCCCGAACTTCACAGTTCGTGGTTTTTTTCCAGGTTGGATGAATAGGCGCTTGATTCTCGATGCAATGCTCGGCGAGGTGGTTTCCATCGAGCGTAGTATATAGGGGGTTTCCCAGCGGTCTAGGCGTTTGCGCCCGCGGTTTGATCCGAGCTGGCTGGAGCGAGATGAATGATTCTACTTTAGACGCCGATTGACCGATCGGGAGGCTGAGCTTTCTCGCGATCACCGCTTCGAGTATGATTGCATCGCAATTCTGATGGGAAAAATGGGTCGCTTAAAGTGTTGGGTGCTGATTGCAGGGTTCTGCGTTTTTCTCCTGCCGCGTTCACTTCGCGCGCAGGTGGGACCGGATACGTTATCCATGAAGGTGGCGGAAGGGGTGCCTTCCGCGGATCGCGTTGAGCTGATTGTCTCATCGCTGCGCGCGCGGGATATCGCGCTCAAGCAATTTACCTGTGAACTTACCGAAGAAGACGATGCGGCGGATGTCACCCACTCGTCCACCCCTGTTCGGCAGAGTAAACAATTCGTCATTAAGCGCAATGCGGAGAAAACACTCATTTCGGGCGTTGTCGTGGCTAACGGCGACGAAGCTTCAGATTTTACCATCGCATGGGACGGCTCACGCGAGTATTCCATTTTTAACATTCCCAATTCCACCCGTCGTCGCGCCGAGATTCGCGATTCGCAGCAAACCGTTCTGAGGCAAATCGCCTACCTCCATTGCCTGGGCGTTCGCGTTGACGATGAGGACATCACCTTGGCGCGGTGGGTGGGGAATCAACAGAACGATCTTTCCCGCAAAGTCACCGGTGTTCTTGAAGCCGAGGGGGATTCATCAATGCTGGTATTGGAAGTCACCGGCAATACCTTTGATAAGACATTCTGGCTCGATCCTCGCCGCGGAAATATGGTCGTCAAGTCCAGTTATATCAGGGGCGATAGCTGGGAAACTCAGACTGTGGAAGATTCGGTTTACCAGGGTGACATTTGGATCCCCACCCGCGTCGTCCGCCGTGGGGGCACAAAGGGGTCGACGAGCCCCCTACATGAGGACTCTTATAATGTTACCTATTTCAGCCTGGCGCCATTGAGGGATACTGACGTCCAAATAGCGATTCCGCCTGGTATTCACGTGATCGACTATGTGCGGCACATGTCGTTCGCACTCGATCATCAGGGGACACCGCATTATTTTCCGCTTTACGATCCCCAACTTGGAACGATAACCATGAATTTGCCAAACGGTGCCGCGGTTGAAGATGAAGCGCAAAAGGGTGACACGCCAACGACGACTCCATCCCAGGACTCAGCCGTTCCCTTGCGGGGCGCGGGCTGGGCGGATGGGTTGCTTCCGAATTCCACATGGCTGGAGGCATCCGCGGAAGTTGCTGTTGGGGCCGGGCTGCTTATCGCCGTTCGGCTGGGTTTGAACTACCCAAAGCTCCGCCGGCGCCGGGCATTGCGTCGATGAGCAAGGGTTGGCGACCCTGCTCAAGAATCCGCTGTTCGGACAATAAAAGCACTTCATTTAATCCTGGCTTTTGAGTAGGCTGTTTTCCAACCGGGAACCGCGCGGGAGATTTCAATTTATGGGCGCCCATCCCTTTTGGTACTTCACTAGATACCAGGCAGACATTGATCGCGCGCTCCAGGAACTTCGCGACATGGAGTTTCAGGCGGGGCGTTACAACCCAGTGATGCCGTTCCTTGCATTTCCCGCGGAACGAAACACCAGCGCCCCCGGCGCCCAGCACAGCACAATTGAAGAGGCGCTGGAGCAAAGCGAGGCGGACGGGACCCGCTCGATCCTCGACCTGCAAACCATAGGCGACGAGGCAGATTTCGGCGTTGCCGCCAAACTCGCGGATGTGATGCTGAAGAAATTGTTCGGCACCACCCAGCCGACTCACGAAATGATCGAATCGAACATGGAGTTCTTCGATGAAATAGAGCGCGGCCAAGGCATTTACGCGGTGGTTTTCAAGGACGGCCGACCTGACGAATTGTTCTTCGCGGGATACTCGTTTGATTAGACGCCGCCGCTAGCGCCCATTCTCTTCCCTGCTCTCCCCACCTGCTCCCTGGGGCAATTCGTCGGTTTGGTCATCGTTGGAAATCCCAGCGATTTTCAATGCGCGGATCGCAAGAAACATGGGTATCTCGCGGCGGGAGATATTTTCTGCCGCAGCCCGGGGTCCGCTGTTACTGGTCTTGTGACTCGGCCATTCCTCAATGGCATCGACCAGCAAACCCACCTGGCGCATTGCCTTAACATAAGCGCTAATGGGCCTATCCATTGTCCAGGTGTATTGATCTGGGGCCGAACCGGGGTGCGTGATGATCGGGGTCTTGCGGGGAATCAGATATCTATCGACCCGGCGGTATTGTATTTTGTTCTCGTCATCCCAACCCCAACTGGTTTGCTTGGCGCCGCGAAAGCAGGGATGCATCATCGCAATCACAAACCGCCCGCCGGATTTCAGCAGCCGCGCGACACCCGCCACCACTGGGGGAAGCGGGTGCATATTCTGAATGGCAAGAATGCAAGTCGCTGAATCAAATCGATCCGCCGGGAGAAATCCCAGCTTCTGGGCATCCCCTTGTTGATAACGGATATCCGCTGGGCCGCGTTCCCGAGCGACGCGAATCAGCTCGGCGGCCGCATCGATTCCACTTACCTCCACACCGCGGCCGTGAAGCGCTCTGCAGAAGACGCCTTGGCCACAGGCGATGTCAACCACCTGCTGCCCCGCCACCGGCGCGAGAAGGCGCAGCACCCCCGGGAATACAACCTGCTGTTGATATTCGCTGCCCGATTCCCCAACAAGCGTGTCATACCACCCGGCGACATCCCCCCAATCCGTCCGCAGATTCTTCTGGAGATTATTTGACTCGGATGCAGATTTGCCGGGAGGCTTATGCGAAGGCTTCATTGCGTTGATTGGAACAGGAATTCAGGCCGGAGGAAATGGCCCGTCCGCTGGGCAAGGATCAAGACACCGGAGTATTTACTTCCGTCGCTTTAGCATTTCCACGGGAAGGAAGACAATTCGTTCCCCCGAAGCCGGTTTGGGCGTTTCCTGCGCACCGCAGCCTTTTGCGCAGCAAGAGCCTAGCCGGCTGCGCTTTCCCGCCAGGGTGCGCCAGCCTTCGCGAATTAAAAACGCCAGCGCGAGGGCAAAAGCGATGACAACGACGAGATTTTGGAGCCAGTTTGGCATAACTCGTAACCGGTGCCTGATCCAATATCAGGCTGCTAAAACTATACGCGCAAAAGATGCACTCCGGCCTGGTAGACGACTAAGCTCGCCACATAGGCCAGCACGTTCATATACAAGATCATAAAGATGGGCCATCGCCAGCCTCCGGTTTCGCGGCGCGTGATCGCAACCGTGCTTATGCACTGGAGCGCGAGCACGAACCAAACCAGCAGGCTGATGGCTACCAGGGGCGTCCAGACCGGCTTTCCATCAGGATATTTGTCGGCCCGCATTGCAGCCGACAGATTATTCGTTCCACTTTCAACATTGCCGACGGAATAGGTGACGGCCATGGTGCTGATGAAAGTCTCGCGGGCGGCAAATGCGCCGACCAGCCCCACGCCCATCTTCCAGTCGAATCCGAGGGGTTTTAGCGCCGGCTCCATCGCATGCCCCATGCGGCCTGCCAGGCTGTATTCGCGCCTGGCGCCGGCGACGGCATTTTCCACAATGTCGGCGGATTGCGAGTTCGTCATCGGCACGGGCTGAGCAATCGCCGACGTGGCCGCCTGCTGAATCGCTGCCGTACGGACCTGGGCCGCACGTTCCGCGGGCAATCGCGGATAGTAGCTTAGCGCCCAAAGTACGATGCTGAACGCCAAAATCGTCGTACCGGCTTTGGTGACGAATTTTCCCGCGTTCAGCCATACCTGCCGGGCTACTTGAGAAATCTGTGGAAGCTTGTAACTGGGAAGTTCCAAGATGAACGTCGTGGCTCCGCCTTTTAATAAAGATTTTTTAAACACCCATGCCGTCCCCACAGCAGCAAGAATTCCCAGGGAATAACACGCAAGCATGATTCCCGCTTGCACGAACGCGCCGTAATGACTGAAGAGCGTGCCAATCAACAGGGCATAAACGGGCAATCGCGCGCTGCAGCTCATGAAAGGCGCAATAAGAATAGTGGCGAGCCGATCGCGGCGGTTTTCGATTGTCCGCGTTGCCATGATGCCGGGGATGGCGCAGGCAAAACTGCTGAGCAGCGGGATGAAGCTTTTCCCATGCAGGCCAACGCGGGCGAGCAGGCGATCCATCAAGAATGCCGCCCTGGCGAGGTAGCCAGTGTCTTCCAGAATCGCCAGGAACATAAAAAGCAGCGCGATCTGAGGCACGAATGCGAGCACTGTGCCCACACCGCTGAAGATGCCGTCATTCAGCATCGATTTGAGTGGGCCTCCCGGCAGTGAGTTGGTCAGCCAATGCCCCAGCGCCAAAATCCCGTTTTGGGTGGCATCCATGATCGGCTGGGCCAGCCAGAATATCGTTACAAACAGCGTGGCCATGACGAGGGCGAAAATCATTAGCCCCCAGATCTTGTGGACCAGGACCCTGTCGATCTTCTGCGTCAGTGTCGGCTGCCTGGCCGGTGAGGGGCCGGCGCTTCCAAAGGGCTGCAGGGGTGACATCAATCGTTCGCAGGCGGGAATCAGCGAGGCTGCGGCGACACCGTCGATCCAGTGATAATGCGCTTCGATATCCGCTTGAATCGGGTCAACTCCGGCCGCTGTAAGCCGCTTACCAGCATGGGCCAAAAGAGAGTTTACCGGTTCCTGGTTATACATGCGGGTAAGATCGGCGGCCCGATCACCTATCAAAAGGCGTTCGGCCAAGACTCGGCCGCGATGTACGGGCAGGTCGGGAGTAAGAATGGAAAGGCCCCCGCCGACAATGGTCAGTTCCTCCCGCATCGCCGTTGGCAGCGGCCAATTGGGTATCGGAGCAACAGCGGCTCGGAGTATTGCCGCCTTCAGAGCGTCGATTCCGACACGCTTGTATCCTACAAGGGGAATTACCGGCACGCCTAGCTGGGTTTCGAGGCGCTCCGGGGAAATCTCAATTCCGCGACGCTGAGCGATGTCCATCATATTGAGGGCAACAACCAGCGGGTGCCCCACCTCAATTAGCTGGCTTACCAGATAAAGATTTCGCTGTAGATTGGAAGCATCAACCACAACCACGACCGCGTCGGGTGGCGGGGTGTCGCTACGGAGTCCGCGGAGAACCTCCATCGCCACCTGCTCATCGGGGGATCGACTGATGAGGCTGTATGTGCCGGGCAGGTCAATAATGTGGGCAATCGCGCCATCGGGCAGTGGGCAGCGCCCGGTTTTCTTTTCTACAGTTACACCGGGATAGTTGGCGACTTTTTGTCGTAACCCGGTAAGTGCATTGAAGATGGTTGTCTTGCCGCTATTGGGATTACCCGCCAGCGCAACAGTAAACACCTTGCTCTGGCCAGCCTTGGAAAGCGATGGGGTTTGATCAGCAGATTCGCAGCACGAGGCCATGGCAGCACCACCGAAAGCAACTCAGGAGGCGAACGATTCACGACGAATCAGGTTCGCGAGATCGTTACGTGCCGTGCCTGCTCGGTGCGAAGTGACAAATGGTAGCCGCGCAGACGAAACTCAATTGGGTCACCCAATGGAGCCCTGCGAATCACTTCAACCTGCGCGCCATTGCAGAAACCCATTTCAAGGAGGCGGCGGCGAATTTCCGGCTCGCCACTTACGGAGACAACGCATCCCTTGCAGCCGACCCCTAGCTGGTTGAGGCTGCACGAATCGATACTCCCTGAATGATTGCACGCGGAAAATCCGCAAGGCTTTTCCATAGGTTACTTACCTTCAGGAGTATCATACCTTGTTGAGACTGAGTTTCAAGTACCATTATGTTCCCAAAAATTGAGCGCCTCTTTCTGGGACATTGACTCAACTCTAGCCGCAGCCATGTTTTGTGGAACAATTGTTTGAAATAGGTACTGCTGTAACCTCATGATTACCGGCGGAAATTCATTGGTGCAGGTTACTGATTTTCGGTAATCGCCCTGTGTCAGGGTAGCCTGGAGAAAGGTGCCATCCACGGTCTGGGCGCTATAACCCTCGAGAAGAGATGAAAACCCACCCTGGATGAGGAGTTGGCGAAGCGTTTCAATCTGAGCGTCGGGGACATCGAATGTGACGCGCTGGTAAGTCTGGGTGACCCCCTGTTTGTCGCGAACGGGGAGAATACAGGTTGCGTGGTTCCCTTGGATCGTAACCATCTGAGAAAAAATCCAGGGTCCCTCGCGCCATTCAAGCGTGAATGGCGCGGGTGTCAGTGATGTGAGCAGCGGTTGTTCCCTGGTTGTAGTGCAGCCAGCGAAGCAGGGGACGAACAGCCAAAGAAAAAGCGATTTTAAGATCTTTGTGCGCAATGGGCAGAGCTCCCGAATTAACTGCAAATCCCACCTCTTCAGACGTGCGAGATTTAGAATTGTTGCAGGAAGCGCACGTCATTCTCAACGAATGACCGAATGTTGTTGATTCCGTATTTACGCATGGCGATTCGTTCGATACCAAAGCCGAACGCCCAGCCGCTGAATTGCTCGGGATCGATCTTCACGGCATCAAACACATTGGGATGAACCATGCCGCATCCGCCTAGTTCCACCCACCGGCTCTTGCCGTTGGGCAAATCAAACCACACGTCCACTTCCGCGGAGGGCTCGGTGAACGGGAAAAAACTTGGCCGGAAGCGCACCTTGGTGCCGGGACCGAAATAAGCTTGGACAAACTGGAGAATTGTGCTCTTGAGGTCCACCATGGTTACGTTGCAATCGACAACCAGTGCCTCCAGTTGGTGAAACATTGAGAGGTGCGTGTCGTCATGTGTATCAGGGCGATAGACGCGCCCGGGAATGACCACGCGAATGGGCGGCTTTTGTTTCTCCATCACGCGAATCTGCACGGTGCTGGTTTGGGTGCGAAGCAATTGAAGCTGGTCCTGGCGATCGGCGCCGTGGGCGTGGGCTTCATCGGTTTCGTGGGCCAGGTAAAAGTTATCCAGCGGATCGCGGGCGGGGTGACTTTGGGGAATATTGAGGGCGATGAAGTTGTGAAACTCGTCCTCCACTTCCGGACCCGACGCAATGGAAAACCCCATGCGGCCGAATAGTTCCGTCAGTTCGCGGACCACCTTCATGAGGATGTGGCGATTGCCGATCCGTGGTCGAATTCCTGGCTCGGTGACATCCACATCGTCCTGACCGGTACTGTATGAGGAAAGCTCGGCTTTACGGGCTTCGTACGCTTCGGTGACTCTTTTTTGCAGGCCATTGATTTGCTGTCCGACGATTGGTTTCTGCTCCTTGGACGCCTGGGGAATTAAGGTCATCAGGCCTTTAATGCTTCCCTTGACGGAGAGAAACTTGATGCGGAACTGTTCGAGTTGAGGCGAATTGGTGACGGCGGCCAATTCTTCATCAGCCTGTTTACCGACCGCCTGGATATGTTCGAGAACTTCCGCCATGGATGTTTCGGGCCTCGTTGAGCTGCAAGTACGTTTGAAACCGCAGGTGGGAGTGTCTACATTGATTATTCCGTGGGGTCAAGAGATCGGCAGGAGCATCACGCGAAGGAGCATGTCATGGATCTTTCGAAACTGCCGAAACTTTCGAAGACCGATCAGCCGCCGGTAGAGGAGGCGCTCCCGCAATTCGCCGCGCCCCAGGCCTCAGTGCCTGTTGCTGGAATGTCGTACTCCGCGGAACCACTGCCTGGACTGGCGGAGGGATGGATCAGCATTGCGCTGGGCCTGATCCTTCTGTTTGTCTTCCCCAATACAATTTCGTATTTGCGTTCGCCCTCCACTTTCGAACAAAACTATCCGGTCATGGATGCCCAGGGGAATCCGCTGCCTTATATAAAGAGCGCGTTTTTTTGGACTGACCTGGGCGTGGCTGTTTTTGCCGGCGTATTGCTGATTGAAGGATTTGTGCTGGCCGTCAGCCGCAAATCCGGGCCGATTTATGTGGCATTCGGTCTGACCGTATCCGCCGCCCTTTTGAACCTGTTCGTCATCATTCACACATTCAACATTCTTGGATTCCCCATCTATTGCGGGCTTGCGGTCGCGGTATCGGTTTATATGGCATTGACGCAGTGGCGATTGATTCAAATGCTGCGAATTCGCGGTCGGTGATACGCGGATTACGAAGCCAGCGTCCACCGGACGGACCACATTCGCTTGCCAAACGAACCCACTTGCCCTGCTGAACCGTCCTTGATGGCGCGATCGATCTGATCAAACCGTCCGGTAGTTGGCTCTATTGCGAAAGTGCCGCTGTTGGGTGAGGGAGCGGTGTTAATCCACACCCCCCAATATGCCGGAAGGCCATCTTCCGAGCTGTATTCCAGCTTCACCGAGCGGTTGCGCTGGGGATATGAAATCTGGAAGGCTGAGCTGATCGGGTCATTGGAAAATGCTTTCCAGCCGCGCTTTGGGGGTAATTCGCTGGGCCGCGCCAGCGATTCGCCTGAAACAAGGTTGGGCCATTGAAACTGCATATTCATGTCGTTTCCGCCCATGTCGTGGCTATAGCGATAGCTTTTCTGGTGGCCGCAATCCAGAACAACCGGCGATGCTGGGGAAAGAAGCGCGTGCATCGCCCAGACAAACCGGAATTCGAAAGGTGAAAGGTTGCTGAGCTGATATTCCGCGACAACCGAACGGCCATCGAGATAAAGTTTGCGGCTGAGCCGATATCCGAATCGCAATCCATGCCAAATGACGGTAATGCCGTCCTTGGTGGGCACGGCGGTTGTTACCGGAATGCCCCACAATTCACCATGGTCGGGAACCTTGGTGCCTTCGTACGGATGGCGGGGATATTCACTGGGGGCGATGGCGGGGAAACATTCATCCCAGCCGCTGTACCAATGGTCGTTATAGGGCACGTCGTAATAGGGAGCGTCAGGCAGTTCGCCGGGGACATTGAACATCAACTCAAAATTGTCAGTCTTGTCGATGATACTGGAGACTTTTCCGCCGACCTGCGGCCAGACTTCCATTCGAATGAATTCATTTTCGATCGTGACGGGATGCATGTGCAAATTAAGTTACCCCGGCTCCGAAATATTTGCACGCGGTTCGCCACACGGGATTGGCGGTGCTTAGGGTTGCGTGGCTGGCGAGGCATTCACCTCGGAAGGTTGGGTTGCGGGCTCAGATGTAGGCGCGGCGGAAGCCGCCGAAATTCCAGCTGGGGCCGCGAATGGCGGCGCCGCCTGGATGATGATGACCACATCCAGCGAAGTAATTTCCGGGTTGTTGTTGGACAGGAAAGGCGGCTGCGCGGAATTGTTACCACCCGATATGGAATCAGTCGCATTCGCGGTAGCATTCCTCCCGAGGTTGGCCGAGATACCAGCGCTGGGCAACGCGCTTCCATTGCGGAACGCCATTGGCGCAGATTGCACTGTCTGACTCGGCTGCGTGGTGGCCGCCAACGCGTCTTGCACTGCCGGGGCAGTCGTGGCTTTATTCATTTCATCCGACGGCTGCGTTGCGGTCGAGGAGTCGTTCAAATCCCTTTGCAATAACGCCCCCGCCACCCCGAACTGAGCCGGACCCGAGGTAGTAGTCGCGGGATCATAAACCTGGGCCACGACGCCCGATTGCAGATTTACAAGTGCACTGCGCAGTTGTTCCGCGCCCTGGCGGGTAAGGCCCTGGGCAACATAAACGTCGCTGGGTGGTTCCGGAGTCGTGGGCGGCGCAATATCCGCCACCAAAATATTTCCCAAATCTTTGGAGGATTGCTGGGCCACATTCGTTCCGCCGGTGGGATTCGTGGATGGGCGCGTCGTTGCATCAGATGAGGATTGCAGAAAATAATGCGAAGGTATCTGGCTCAACGAAGGCGTTCCGGCGCTGGACTGTGCAATGCCTGGCTGGGTGGATGGCTCTGCTGCCAGAAGGTAACTCTGTTTTGGGGGCAGGTGCTTCCAGGCGACACCGGATTGATTGCTGAGGAAATGCGATACTTGATCGTTGGTTGTTTCCGGGCGGACGCTGTTGATCATTAAGACAACCGGTGAAATCTGGATGCGGCCGCCCGGGACGGGAAGATCATATCCTGATCCCTCCAGCCGACGGCGCACGGCCTCCATGTCAAACTGCACGGGAGGAATTCCGGTGGAGTTGAGCACCGGCGATTGCGCATTTGCTGAACTTGCCAACCCACCGCCTTTGGAAACCGCCGCCTCAACTGTCGCGGTTCGATTGTCCTGCAAGAGCGGACCGCCTGGCGTTGGTTGGGTTTGATCGGTTGCGACCAGGCGGAATGTGGCGGGCTTGAAAGTTGGGAGGACGGTCTTGTAAACAATGATTCCCAGCGAAACGCAAAGCAGAACGATGGCAGCGATCGCCAACACATTTGGCCAGCGCGCCATGGACGCGCCGCGCAACGCGGGTGAGCTTCCAGGATCCTCCAGAAGAAACGTGCGTTCCATCTGATCGCGGAGGGATTCGGCCACATCAGCCGGGGCTTTGACGCGCGGTAGTTCGCGCACCAAATCTCGTGTTGCCAGAAGCTCGGCAATCAGCTTGCGATGCTGGGGATTTTCCTGAAGGTGCCGTTCGATGGCGACCCGACCCTTTTCGTCAAGGTCGCCCTCGATGTACGCACACAACATGGCTTCAATATTTTCCATAACCAACAAATCGATCGTCGCTGTCGAAGCTAACTTTTCCGCGGCTCTTTGTTATCCGTTAAATATGGCGCCAATTCGTCGCGCAGCGCCAGTCGAGCTCGGAACAACCTGCTTTTTAAGGTCCCCAGCGGCAGGCCGAGCACCTCCGCCATTTGCTGATAATCAAAACCTTCGATGTCGCGCATGACCAGCACAGCGCGATATTCAGAATCCATGCGGCTTAGCGCCGCCAGGACGACTGTGTTGCGCTCGCGGCGCTCAATCGCCTGTGGGGGGGAATCGCCACCGGCCGCGAGGCGATCGATCAGGCCGGATGCCTGGCTTGCGAACGCGTGGCCTGAATCGGAGGAGGCGCCGTCCAGTGAAAAAGTCTGGCGTTTCTGCGATTTCCGCATCTGGCTGATGGCCAGATTGATGCCGATGCGGAAAAGCCAGGTATAAGGCGATGACTCACCGCGAAATCCTTCGATTTTTGAAAGACCACGCGTAAATGTTTCCTGTGTCAGCTCACGTGCTTCCTCGATATCGCCGACCATCCTCAGCAGCGCGTTAAAGAGCCGGTTTTGATAAAGCTCGACAATTTGTCCAAAAGCGGCGCGATCGCCTTCGCGCGCCTTACGAAGGATGGCCGAATTCCGCCGAGCATCGGCCTCGGAACCCGACGGTGGCAGCCCTGCCTCGAATTGTGCTCCGCTTACGCTGGACATGAGGTTAGATGCGGGGAGGAAAACAAAGTTCCCCATTTTTCCCAAAAACTCACCGTCACGAGGCTCGTCCTGCCGATCTGTAACGCCAACCGCTTGATCCAGGATCATGCCCGGCGAATTTGGTCCCGTCAATCGAATACAGTTTTCAAATTTAGCGAGAGCTGGCAACACCCGCGGGTTTGCGAACATAATCAATTTGCGTTACACATTTTGCACCAAACTCAAGGGGTCTTATGAAAAGCAGTGCGATTGCAACGGCAGCCGATTACGCCGACGCAATGTTAACCGCCCGCAAAGCGAAGAACGTTTTGTGGAGCATGACTCTTTTGATGATCATGGCGGAACTCGCGCTGTTTTTTGTCGCGCGGTATCAGGTGGATCTGTCAGCCCCGTCGGCGGTTACGGATAAGCTAAAATACGTTATTGGCCTCATTGATTTTCTGGGCGTGGTGACGCCGATGGTTCTTGCCGTCGTTCTGCTGCTTATTCTGGCGATCATGCTTATTGGCCGGCTCATTGGTGTTGCGAGAGTGGTGTCGGCATTCATTTGGTGCGTGCTTTTAACGGTGCTGTTATTTCCCTGGCAGGCGTTTCTAATTAACCAGACCTTTACGTCGACGGAATTTAAGATCCCCGGTGTATTGTATACTTGGTCAGAGCTACTGCTGGAGGCGCGGTACCACCCCGCCGGCAGGACCGCGGTGCTTTTCTGGGGCCGTTTTGTGGGTTGGCCGGTGGCAGCGCTGGCGATCGTGCTGGTCATCGGGATGGCAAGCCGGCGCGGTTTGCGGCTGGCGCTGGGCGAGGAATCTTCCGATCCGGTTCCGGTTGTTGATGCCGACAACATAAACGACCCAACAAGGATATAGACGCTATGCGGGAAGAGCGCGGCAAGCTGACCGGGGATGTAAGTGTGAATGAGCTTTACACGCTTTGGGGCATGATTGTTGGCACCGTTACGGTCATCCAAGGCGGTAAATTCTACCTTCGCGGCAGCATCTATGGTGATTTGGTCGCCGCGCCAGGGGCTCGCATCCATATTTTCGGCAACGTGCAGGGGAAGCTGACGGTTCACCCGGATGCGAAGGTGGTGCATAGTGGGGTCATCGGTGGCGATGTGATTAATCGCGGCGGGAGGATCTTCATCGAACATACATCGAAAATAATGGGCAAGGTGAAAACCAAGGACGGCAAAACGACTGTCGAAACGCCCGCAAAGCTGTTTGAACCGCGCGATCGCAATCTTGATTAATGTAAATTGGGAACGCGCAATAACCGCCGGGGCGAAAGATCAAGACCAGTCTCTCCGATTGGGTTGATCGGATTACCGCATTTTCACGAGGTAAACGTTATGCCGATTGAACGTTGGTCTGATTCAATCGTCGTGGTGCATGTCGCGGACGATCCTCAGTTTTCTGAGGATGTGGCCGCGGTTCAACACCTTACCCCAGCCTGCAGCGCGGTCCTGGATTTCGCGACCGTGCATTACGTGAACTCCTCGTGCATCGCCAAGCTGCTGCGCCTGCGCCGCCACTGCATCAGCCAGGATGTTCGGCTGGTCATCTGCAACGTGAACAACCCGGTCTGGGGAACCCTGCTGATGACCGGGCTGGATAAGATCTTTGAGGTGAGTGAAAACGTACCAACGGCGCTGGCGACTTTGCAGATGCAGGAGCCTGCCAAGAAGGCGAGAAATTAGCCGCTTGGCGAATCTGTCGTCGCGCTAAATTTGGGCGCCGCTCAGCTCCAACCGCAATATCAGCAGTGCCGCGGACAGTTGGGGATCAGCGCTAAGCATGTCCTTCTTTGCCGGTTCGGTGCTGGGCATTGTTGCGGGGGCATCATCGACGTCACGCAGCACATCCATCTGTTGTCGGGCCGTAATAGCATCCTGCATTTGCTCGGGGGTTAGCGGAATCGTCACATCCGGGTCGACGCCCCAGGTGGTGCTGTCTTCCTCACGGTGAATACATTTGCCGTTGGGCAGGTAATAGTGAGCCGTCGTCAGCTTCAGGTAGGCGCGCTTTGTATCCAGCGACAGAAGCATCTGCACGCTTCCCTTGCCGTAAGTGCGTTCACCGACAATCAGGGCGCGCTGATGGTCCTTCAGAGCCCCAGAGACAATTTCGCTGGCGCTGGCGCTGTACTGATTAACCAGAACGATCATCGGAAGATCGCTTTGCACTTCATCGGGTCGGGCATCAATTTCGGTTGGGGGGTTGACAGTCGGACGATCAGCATGGGTGCTGACGATCACACCCTTGGGCACGAACTTGTTCACAACCTCTGTTGCCGATTGCAACAGGCCGCCGGGGTTGTACCGCAGGTCGAGCACAATCGCGCGAGCATTCTGGTCCTTGAGATCGTCGAGCGCCTTGGCAAGGTCGTCGGCCGTGTTCTTGGTGAAGTTGGTCAGACGGATATAGGCAATGTGCTGATCGGGATCGACAAACCAATCCCAACCGCCACCGGGCTTATGTGAATAGCCGTTGATGGTGGCAACCTTAATGATCTCGCGCTTGATCTCGTAATCTTTAATGTTGTTATTTGGGGATCGGACAGTCAGCGTGACGGAAGTTCCCGGCACACCCATGATGGTCTTCACGGCGCGATCCAGCGAAATTCCCTTAGCGTTCTTTCCGTTAATGCGCGTGATGACGTCGCCGGCCTTGATGCCCGCCTTATAGGCCGGCGTGCCTTCCAGCGGGCTGACGACCTTCAGGTTGCCGTCCTCGCTTTGAATTTGAATGCCAACACCGCCAAATTCGCCCTGGGTACTCTTTGTGAATTCGTCCAGGTCGTTCGGCCAGATCATGGTGCTGAAGGGATCGAGCTGATTGAACGCCCCATCGGCAAACTCCTTCACGAAAACGGCTTCCGGAAGGTTGATGGTGGTTTTATTAAGATCGCGCAATTTGTCGAGGGATTGATTCAAAATGTCCTGGGAATTGTCGGCCGTCGCTTTAGCGGCGTCGGCCAGGCAACCATCGAGGGCGAGGAGAAACTGCTGGCTCTTGGCCTTATCGGCAAGACCCGGGAAAGCCTCGTCAAGACCCTTGGTGGTTACGACAGCGCGCAGCCCGGTTATGCCCCCTTCCAGCAGATTCTGAAAGGTGGCCTCGCGGTAGTATTGCTGCTCGGCTAAAACGAGGGCGTCCCACAGCATGTCATATTCGATCCCCTTGGAGGCATCCTGCCAACTGACGTTGAAGGTGTCGTCAACGCTGGCGTTTTCGTCGACCGGATCGGTGGTTGGCGTATGCAGCGTGATAAGCGGTTGGGATTGCTCGGTTGTGATGGGGCGAATAAGCCAAGGCCGCGTGGTTGCGCCACTGTTTGCCAGTGGCTGAGTGGTTGGCTGTGTCGTTGCGGCAGCATCAGCGACGGGTTGCGTGACGGGCTGGGTCGTTGCGGCGCCATCGGCCAGTGGCTGCGTTGTAGGCTGGGTGGTGGGACGGAGGAGCTGGTCAGCGCCGGTGCGGTCCTTGGATTCGCTTTCGGCCAGCTTCCGCAGGCGCAAGGGGGTGTAATCAAAAATAAGTCGAATCCGGCGGGTCGTCAGCTTGAGCTTGTCTTTCCACTCGGGATTGGAGGGCTCAAGCGTGCCAAGATCAACATATAGCCGCTGGGCCTTGAGCCATTGCTCGGAATCTTCGGATTGATCGGCCGTGGTCGAGGCTTCGTGGACAAGGTCATTCACCCATTTTTCGTGCCTGAAGCTGTCCTTGGTATCGCAAAGCAAATAGGCCCGCGCCAGCTCGTCGGCGGCATAGGTGTCCATTTTATGGTCGAGAAGCAAATGGGCGTCGGCCACGGCCTTTTCGAATTGCTTGTGGCGTTCGCTGTTAACACCCTTTTCCTGTTGATCGAAGGAATAGGCCCAATGGGCCATCTGCTGAACCTGAGGATCGTTTGAAACGGCAGCGGCCTGAGCGAGCAAGTCATTAGAACGGTCGAAATCGCCATTTCGAAGGGCTTTGAACGCGTCGGTCTTGAGCTGATCAATGGAACCGCCCTGTCCTGGAACCAAGACAGGCGTCGGCGTGGCGATGAGGTCGCGATCCAAGGCACGGGCGGGTGTTACGGGACGCAGCGCCAGCAAACCGGCGCAGGCAAAAAACACAACCAAGCCCACCCGATTCACCATTTGCTTCATTCTTTTCACCATTGAGATTGATCTTTTCGCCTGAATGCAGGTCCACCAGCTTTTGGCCAGACCGCTCCACAATTCGCCAACCGAAGGACGCTCAACCTTATCTTCGTCATTTGCCAGGGTCAAACCCAGTTGCCAGTCAATTTACGCGCACCGCATAGCCGGATTTGTTCAGGTGGGCGCGGTATCGGTTCAATCAGCCATGGAGATCGTGCTGCAACCCTTGTAGCATGCTCCAGAAGGTAAATAGTTTCGGAAGACGAGTTCGCAAAGGTTTCTTCACTTAATCTTCGACCCAAATATGCTTTCAATCCTCGCTGAGCTCGATCAGGCCTTTCGCGGGGCCATCCACAACGCGTTAAATCTGGATGCCGATCCGCAATTGGGGGCAAGCCACAACGACAAATTTGGTGATTATCAATCCAACGTGGCGATGGGCCTTGTAAAGCTGATATCCGAAAAAACCGGCAAAAAGGAAACCCCCCGCGCGATTGCGGAGCAGATCAAGAAAGCCCTGGACCTCGGTGAAATGGCATCGGAGGTGACCATTGCCGGGCCGGGATTCATCAATGTTCGGTTGAGCCCGGAATGGCTCTCGGCACGGCTGGATGTGCTGGCCAGCGGGCCGCGTCTGGGCATCGACCCGACGAGCAATTCGAAAACGATAGTCGTCGATTATTCCGGGCCCAACGTCGCAAAGGAGATGCACGTCGGGCATCTCCGGAGCACGATCATCGGCGACGCAATTGCTCGTGTTCTGGAATTCGAAGGGCACAACGTTATCCGGCAAAACCACATCGGCGATTGGGGCACGCAGTTTGGCAAGGTGGTGCTGGCGATCTGGTACGCAGCCATGGCGGAGGCGAATGGGGAATCGGAGAAGCTGAGATCGCTGATGGAGCGGTTGCAGACGGCGCTATCCGCCAGGAACGCCGCCGCCGCGACCGTGGTGCGCGAGGTGGGTGAACTGCATCGGCATTTCATTCAGCTCGACCCGGATGGCACGCGCGTGTTTGCGGCTTATCTCGAGAAATTTCCGCTGGATTTGCCGGCGCTGGAAAGGCTCTATCAATTCGCCAGTTCGTTGATGGATGTGCCGGAGGCCAAGCTGGAGTGGATCGAGCATCCGATGCACGGCAGGCGCACTCTTGAGGAGCTACCGCGGCTATTTACCAAGTTCATCCAGCACCCTGAAGACCCGCATAACGAGCAGGAAGAAACGGCCTGGAAAAAAGCCCGGGCGGTCACGCTGGATGCGTGCTATGCAATCTACCGACGGCTGGGCGCGAAACTCGGCCCGGAGAACGAGCGCGGCGAATCGTTCTACAACCCCATGTTGGCGGATGTTGTGAAAGACCTGCGAGCCAAGGGGCTTGCCCATGACAGCGAAGGGGCGGTCGCGGTGTTCATAGATGGCGCGGATAAACCGCCGCTCATCATCGAAAAAACCGATGGCGGGTATCTCTATGGTACGACTGATCTTGCCGGCATCCGCTTTCGGGTAAACGATCTTCATGCGAACCGAATCATCTACACCCACGATTCCCGGCAGAGCCAGCACTTTGATCAGGTGTTTCGCGTCGCTCACAAGGCGGGCTGGGCTGATGGAGTCCAACTTGATTACGCGCCGTTTGGAACAATGCTTGGCGAAGATGGCAAGCCATTTAAAACGCGCAGCGGTGGAACCGTAAAGCTGAAGGACCTGTTGGATGAAGCTGAAGACAGGGCGATGCGGGTGGTCACGGAGAAAAATCCGGAGCTTGCCGAAGATCGCCGGAAAACAATTGCCCATGCCGTCGGCATTGGCGGCGTGAAATACGCCGACCTGTCCAAAGATCGAAACAGCGATTACATGTTCTCCTTCGACAAAATGCTGGCGCTGGACGGCAACACGGCGCCTTATCTGCAATATGCCCATGCGAGAATCCGATCTATCTTCCGCAAGGCGGGCGCCAATACGATTGGGCGATTCCAGCTTGAATCACCTTATGAATTGGCGCTCGCCAAGCACATTCTGCGGCTTGGGGAGATTATTGATCTGGTGGATCGCGAACTGAAGCCGCACCATTTGTGCACATATTTGTATGATTTGGCCGCGCGATTCAGCGGGTTTTACGAAAACTGCCCGGTCCTGCAAAGCGAAGAACCGACCCGCGGCAGCCGATTGGCACTGGCTGACCTGGCAGCGCGGACGTTGGAAATTGGCTTGGATTTGCTTGGCATCGAACATCCGGATCAGATGTAATTGAAGATCGTGTCTGTTAACGCATCAGCGAACTCATTCATTCAGAGGAGATTCGACCATGCAGGATCAGAACAACAACCTTGTGCCTCATCTGACGGTGAACAACGCGACGGCGGCCATCGAATTTTACAAGACGGCCCTGGGGTTTGAGGAAGTCGTGCGGATGCCCTCTCCGCACGGAAAAATTTTGCATTGCGAGCTCAAGCGCGGCCCCAACCGCATGTTCGTCGCCGATTCATTTCCGGAAATGGGCGATGGGTCACACGCGCGTCCACCTTCTGAATTGGGCGGAAGTGCGGTGACGATTCACCTGGGCGTTCCCGATGTGGATGTTGCATTTGCAAAAGCGCTTGCCGCCGGCGCGACCGAGACTATGCCGCTGGCTGACATGTTCTGGGGAGACCGTTACGGGAAGTTCATCGATCCATTCGGGCATCACTGGTCGATGTCGACGCATAAAGAAGATGTGTCATTGGAAGAAAATAAGAAGCGCGCGGGGGCGATTTTTGCTAAGTGGGCTAAGCAGAATGAATGAATCGTCCGCGGCACGCGGGCAAATACTCAAAGCCGGCTGATCAGCAGCTCACGTTGGAAAATCATTTCCTTGGGAAGATCCCCCGCCAACTTCAGAAACAGCTCTTCCTGACTGAGCAGCTCAGATTTGATGTCCTCAATGGTGACGGCCTGTAGCGATTCAAACTGCTCGCGTGAGATTGAAAGCCCTTCGAGATCAATATCCGTGCTGCGCGGCATCCAGCCTATGAGCGTTTCCCGCGCATAAGCCCTGCCCTTCGCGCGATCGATGATCCATTTCAGCACGCGCATATTTTCACCGAAACCGGGCCAGATGTATTTGCCCTGGTCGTCCTTTCGGAACCAGTTAACGTGGAATATTCGCGGGCAATCGGTCAGTTTTTTGCGCATCCGGAACCAATGCACGAGGTAATCGCGAATGTTGTAGCCAATGAAGGGAAGCATGGCCATCGGGTCTCGCCGCACCACGCCCACCTGGCCGGCGGCGGCTGCCGTGGTTTCGCTGCCCAATGTTGCGCCGAGATAAACGCCGTGCATCCAGTTGAACGCCTGATAGACGAGCGGCACTGAACGAGAACGCCGCCCGCCGAAGATGATTGCCGATACGGGGACGCCGCCTGGATCGTTTGCGGCAGGGTCTAACGCGGGGTTATTGCTCATCGGCGCTGTGAACCGACTGTTGGGATGTGCCGCCTTTCGCCCGGAGTTCGGCGTCCAGGCCTGTCCGGTCCAATCAACGCACCGCGCGGGTGGCTCGGTGGTTTTGCCTTCCCACCAGACATCGCCGTCTTCAAGAAGCGCGACGTTGGTATAGATCGTGTCGCTCGACATTGCCGCCATCGCATTAGGATTCGTCTGCTCGTTGGTGCCGGGCACAACGCCAAAATATCCCGCTTCCGGGTTGATGGCGCGAAGGCGGCCGGTCTTCTCATCCACCCACATCCAGACGATGTCATCCCCAACCGTTGTGATCTTCCACCCGGCGGCTTTGTATTTGGGCGGCGGGATGAGCATCGCAAAATTGGTCTTGCCGCACGCGCTGGGGAAGGCGGCCGCGACGTATGTTTTTTCCCCTTCAGGACTGGTGGCGCCCATCAGTAACATGTGCTCGGCCATCCACTCCTGCTGCTCGCCCAGGAAACTGGCGATTCGCAGGGCCAGGCATTTTTTGCCCAGCAGGGCATTTCCACCGTAGCCGGAGCCAAAGCTCCAGATCGTGTTGTCCAGCGGGAAATGGCAGATGTAACGGCGCTCGGGGTTGCAATCACCCACGCTGTGAAAGCAGCGCGTGAAATCTGGCTCGGAATCGGGGTCGGCCGCCGGGCCAACGGCCAACTGTCGCCAAGCCACGTCCCCCATACGCGTCACGATGCCCATGCTGACGGCCACATAAACCGAATCGGTCAGTTGCACGCCTACCTTGGCGAGCGGCGAACCGATGGGTCCCATCACAAACGGGATCACATACATCGTCCGCCCGCGCATGCTGCCCATGAACAAGCCCTTCAGCTTGGCGTAGGCCTGGCGGTTATCCATCCAGTTGTTGGTCGGCCCCGCCATGTCCTTGCTGGGGGTGCAGATGTATGTGTTTTGCTCGCTGCGCGCAACATCATTGGGGTTGCTGCGATGCAGATAGCAACCCGGGAGCTTTTGTTGGTTGAGTTGAAGGAAAACGCCCTCGCGAACACCGCGCGCCGAAAGGACCTGTCTTTCCCCCACTGATCCGTCGCACCAGTGAACATCGCGTGGCTCGCAAAGGGCGATACATTCCTGAATCCACTTCCGCACACCAGCATGAATGGCGTGTGGCGCGCGACCAATTTGCCCAGTAGAGGTACCCGCGGTGCTCGTTGTTGAAGACACTTGCTCGATTTCAGTCATACTCATGATTTCAGTACCATAACCGCAATGGTCCCACGCCCAGGAGAGCGAATTTCAGAACGAAAGGATACTCGCGATTGTTCATAAATGCCCATCACGCTGCATGGGGGTGTTTAATTTAGAATCCTGCCATCCCCCCAACCTTGTGTTTGCCCTTATAGTCGCAGCGATGGGTTCTCCGCGCCTCCAGACAGGCCATTTTATCGTCCGAAATGCGGGCTTTTCATCATGACTGATCTGAACTTCGGCGCAAATCTTCCTGGCATCAAGCCTGGTGCATATGTCGGGATGTCCGGCTCACAGTCCGCTGCCCAACCGGCATTGGAATCAACGCCCCCACCGGAACCAACCACGATGCTGCCGTTGCGATTTATCCTGGCGAGCGCATCCCCCCGCCGGCAGAGCCTGCTCAGCGCCGCGGGCTATGACTTCGCCGTTGAACCCTCGGGCGTTGATGAGCAATCCTGGTCCAGTGAGATGCTTCCCTCGGCAGTCGCGGTGCAACTGGCGATTGCCAAAGCGGAAGCTGTCTCGGAAAAATTTCCCGATGAAGTTGTCCTGGCCGCTGACACGATTGTCGCGTTTGGGGATATGGTGCTGGGCAAGCCCACCGACGAAAAGCACGCCCAGTGGATGCTCGCGCTTCTCGCTGGAACGACGCATGTGGTTATTACCGGGGTAGCGGTTCGAAAGCGCAACGGCGCGGTTGCGATCACCGATCGGGTGCTCTCGGCGGTGCGAATGAAACCGCTGATGCCAGACGAAATTAATCGATACATCGCGACCCGCGATTGGGAAGGCAAGGCCGGCGGCTATGGAATTCAGGACCGGGATCCATTCGTGGAACGCATCAAGGGATGCCATACGAATATCGTCGGCCTGCCCATGAACACGACGCGGCGCATGCTTGCTTCGGCGGGAATCGTGCCCGGCACGCCCCGGGAATCGCCACCGCCATAGGCCTGGCGTTCCGGCCGGCTCCTGATCGCGGTGCGTTTGGCTTTTCACGGGCGATATTTTACCCTCTTCCGTAAATCGCATGCGCTTCGCCTTGTCGGATATTTTCTCACTGCTTTGCGGGATAGCAGGTTGGTACTACCTTTTCTATTCCCAGGCAGCGGCGCGGCTGGCGCACTTGGAACACCCGGCGGCAAATCAGCGCCGCAGGCGGTTGCGGCGCATCTGCGGCGGCACCATGTTTCTCCTGGGCGCGGCATTCTTCATCGGAATGCATCTTGAAGAATTGGGCGGATCAATTAAGGCCTACATCGCGATCTGGCTATTTGTGCTGCTGCTTTTGCTTTTGGTGATATTTCTGGCCTATGCCGACATTCGGTTGACGATTCGATTGCGGCACGGTGGCTACAAGGAAGACCAACCATGAATGTTGCTGGCGGGAATTTTCATATCAAGCGAAATATCGCCTTCTGCATGCTCCTGGGCCTGATATTCAGCGGCGGTTGCGAGCACAGCACTCCCGGCAAGCTTCCGGTCACCACAATGCGGATCGGCGAGAAGTCGTTCACCCTGGAAATCGCGGTTTCCGAGCACGATCAGGAAGTTGGGCTCATGCATCGTCCCACGTTGGATGCCGACCATGGGATGATTTTTATCAATTCCGACGAGCAGGTGCGGACATTCTGGAATCATGACGTTCACTTCCCGCTGGATCTTCTTTTCCTGGGGACCGACGTGAAGATCGTGAGCATCAAAAGGCTGGAGCCGTTTGATGACCGCAACGTCAGCAGCGATGTCCCCGCGCGATACGTGATCGAGTTAAACGCAGGAACGGCAAAGGCGCTGCATTTGTCGGTGGGCGATCAGCTTGCGTTGCCGTCGGACGTCCAAACCGGGAACACCGCCCGATAACAGCGTGGATTGGGCGATCCCTCAAGTCATGTCGGATACATGCCGACATCGATGTCGAGAGGATAGGAAAAACCAGGGTGGACCCAATGCTGCGATTGGTGAGGGACGACGAGAAGCCTAACGGCATTTCAGCCGAAGAACGCGCGCCCGGGACCATGATTGCGGTTGATGCCCCATCCACCGACCCCTTCTCGCTTACCACTTACGAACATCACCTGGAGCAGCTTGAGGGGGAGATCAATAACCTGCGCGCGGAAATCGATCTTTTGCGCCGGCGCGATGAAACGCTTAAGTTTTACATGCATCGTCTCGACGAAGAGCTGCGGCTGGCAGCCCGGCTTCAACAGGATTTCCTGCCCAAGACCCTCCCGCAGCTTGGGCAGGTCTTCTTTCACACGCTTTTCCGCCCGGCGGGGTATGTCAGCGGGGATCTGTACGACGTGATGCGGCTGGACGAATCCCACGTCGGCTTTTACATGGCCGATGCGGTTGGCCATGGCATGCCCGCGGCGCTGCTCACCATGTTCATGAAGAATGCGTTGATCACTAAGCAAATCACTCCGGGCGGCTACCGTCTGGTTGACCCCAGCGAAGCGCTTGCGAACCTCAACAGTTCGCTGGTGGAACAACATCTCACCCAGGCAACATTTGCAACGGCTGTCTACGGCATGGTGAACGTCAAAACACTGATGTGCCGGTTCGCCCGGGCCGGGCATCCGTGCCCGCTGCTGTTACGGGGCGATGGATCTCTCTTGGAGCTGTCGTCTGATGGTGGCCTGCTGGGAATTTTCCCCAATGACGTGTATGCCGACGGGCAGATTCAACTGATCGCGGGCGATCGACTCATCATCTATAGCGACGGGATCGAAGTCGCTTTTGCCGATGACCAAACGATGAATACCCAGCAATGGCGCCGCGAGCTTGAGGCCCGACGCGACCTGCCAGGGGACGAACTTCTTGCCGATCTCTGCAAGTCCCTGGATCGCGAGACTGGAAGCTTAACCCCGAAAGATGACCTTTCAGTCGTCATAATCGAAGTTCGAGGCAATTAGTCTGAAGCTTTGTCCCCTCCCCAATCGGTTTAACTTCCCTACAATCCAGCCAACATATGGCTCAGGACGATATTTCACCTAAGTCTTCCCGGCTCATCGCGATGGGATCGGTCTGCGTCGTGGTAGCCGCCCTCTATTTTGCCCGGGATGTGCTTGTTCCCCTTTGCGTGGCGGTACTGCTGACCTTTCTATTGGCGCCGCTGGTACATCGGGTCGAGCGCATGCGCGTGCCTCGCGTGCTGGCGGTACTCGTGGTGGTTGGGCTTGCTCTCGTGGTCATTGGGGGCCTGGGTTGGGTGATTTCGAATCAGGCGACCGAACTGGCTCAGCGCCTTAGCAACTATCAGGCGGACATCGAGCAGAAGGTGAAGGTCCTGCGCGGGCGCTTTGGGCATGGCGCGCTGGCCAGGGCGTCGCAAACGCTGGACAACATGGCGCGGGATGTCGCGTCGAGCCAACCCTCGGAAACGGGTGGCAGCGCCGCAAGCCAGATGGGGCGCGGCACGCCGCAGAATCCCGTGTCGGTGGCCATTACACCCACGGCCAGCGTCTCGGAAAATGCATTCCGTGTGCTGGGCGATGCGCTGGTGATTTTGGCGCCGATGGCAGAGGCGTTGATTGTCGTCGTCCTGGTTATTTTCATGCTGATCCAGAGAGAAGATTTGCGCGACCGGCTCATCCGTCTCGTCGGACACGGTCAACTGACCCTGACAACGCAGGTACTGGACGATGCGGCGACGCGCGTCAGCCGTTATCTGCTGGCGCAATCGTTGATAAACAGCGCTTACGGCATAGTCGTGGGCGTGGGGCTGTATCTCGTCCATATCCCCAACGCGCCGTTATGGGGATTGCTGTGCGCGTTATTGAGGTTCATCCCGTATCTGGGAATCTGGATCGGCGCTTTATTTCCCATCGTCCTGTCATTTGTGGTGCCTGAGGGAAGTTTTGCGCTGCGACCAATTTTAACGATCGGAATCTTCGTGGTTCTTGAACTGGTAACCGCCAATGCGATAGAGCCCTTACTATTCAGCAGCAGCACCGGGGTTTCAAGCCTGGCGATTTTGGTAGCCGCAGTTTTCTGGACGTGGCTCTGGGGGGGCGTGGGGCTTCTTCTTTCCACGCCCCTTACCGTCGTGCTGGCGGTCCTGGGTAAATATGTACCCCAAATGGCGTTTCTCGACATATTGCTGGGGGATGAACCGGTATTGAAGCCGTTTGAGCGCTATTACCAGCGCCTGCTCGCGGATGATGCCGAAGAAGCGGAAGACCTGATCGAAGAATTTGGAGAGACAAAAAATACTCAACAACTTTACACGGAAATTCTGATGCCCGCATTGCAATCATCCGAGCGGGATTTCCGCCGCGGAATGGTAGACGACCAGCGCCGCGACTTCATTCGCCAGACAATGGCTGATCAGATAGAGCTTCGAAGGCAGCGGCTGGAGATTGCGGAAGAAAAAGAGGAGAAGGCCTCCAATTCACTCACGCCAGGCACTGCCGCCACTTCCGCTCCTTCGAGCACACCAGCTCAACCGTCCTTCAAGGTGCCAAAGAGTTGTGTCGTGAACGTGCTGTGCCTGCCGGCTAACGATAAAGCCGATGAAATTGCCGCCAACATGCTGGTCCATCTGCTGGAAGAACAGCGTTATTGCGCTTCAAGCGTGACGGCGGATGTTCTGGCAAGCGAAATGGTGGAAGCGGTTGAAAAGTTCCAGGCCAATGTGGTCGTCATTTCCGCGCTCCCACCCGCGGCATTGTCGCATGCGCGATATCTCTGCAAGCGGCTTCATGCAAAGGCCACCGGTGTCCAGATGGTTGTCGGTCTCTGGGGATTTAAAGGCGATATATCAAAGGCGAGGGAACGAATTTTCTGCGCTGGGAATATGACAATTTGTAACGATTTTGAGGAAGCACTCAAGGCGATTCACCAAATGGTGCAACCGGCGCTGATACGGGCGTCGGATGAACAGGCAAGCCGGAGCCATGAGGCCGTCGCGGCGCCCTCAATTACCCCTTCATCGCTTCCACGCCGCCCATGATTTCTGACAATTCGGTGGTAATCTGGCTCTGCCGCGCGCGGTTGTATTGCATGGTCAGCGACTTGACCATCTTGTCCGCGTTATCCGTAGCGCTCTTCATGGATATCATCCGGGCAACGTGTTCGCTGGTGGTGGCATCGAGGAAGAATTGAAAAAGGCCAGTCTTTACCGTCTGCGGCAGCAATTCGTCGAGGAGAGTTTTGGGATCGGGATAGAAATCATAAATAGCCAGATTTTCCGATCCCTCTGCCCCAGGCGAAATTGGTTTCGCGGCTTCAACACCAGCCAGGGGCAATAAAGCAGTAACTTCCGCTTTTTGCGACCCCGCGCTCACGAAATTCATGTAAGCGACCCATACCGCATCATATTTCCCCGCGATGAATTGCCCGATGAATTGGTCGGCAATCTTTTCGACATCGTCGAACTTAGGCGCATCGCCGATATCAAATCGCTGAACGATCGGGCGGCGCTGGAAATTGAAATAGCTGATGCCCTTCTTGCCGACCACGTAAAGATCGATCTTTTTGCCCGCGGCTTCCTGCTCGCGAAGGAAATGGCCCGCCGCGCGAAGGACGCTGCCGTTGTACGCGCCGGCCAGACCCCGATTGCTGGTGATGACAACCAGCGCGATCGTATTGGTGGAATCACCCACCCCAGGACGGCGCAGCAACGGGTGGGACACCTCCCCCACCGACTGGGCCAATTCGGCCACAAGTTCACGTACTTTTCTGGAATAAGGCTTGGTGGCGACAGCGCGTTTCAGCGATTTCTGAAACTTCGCCGTCGCGATCATCTGCATCGTCTTGGTAATTTTTTTGATGTTCCGCACCGCCTTGCGGCGCTTCACAATCGCTCTTGCCTTAGCCATGGGCGAGAATTGGAATGGAAATAGAGTAAAGCGTCAAGCGGCGCCCTTTGGAGGACGCGGGAATGGTTAATTCGCCTCAAATAGGCTTTGCGGCATGATCGTCGGCCAGACCTTTCCCCCTTAACGGCTGGTTGATAGGCTTCCCTTATGAGCATGTTGACCCAATCTCCGGCTTTTCTGGCACTTCAGTCCCACCACGCGAAAATTGCTTCCGTGCATATGCGGGACATGTTTAGCAGTAATCCCCAACGGGCTGATAAATTCCACGCGGTGTTCGGTGGCATTCTGCTGGATTATTCCAAGAACCGCGTCACGGAAGAGACCATGCGATTACTCTTCA
The DNA here is from genome assembly GCA_030775485.1 of Planctomycetota bacterium. Lineage (GTDB taxonomy): Bacteria > Planctomycetota > Phycisphaerae > Tepidisphaerales > Tepidisphaeraceae > JALYJB01. The sequence goes on from JALYJB010000004.1 coordinate 29,036, forward strand.
ATCTGGCTCGACAGGCCAAACTTGAAGAATGGCGCGACCGGATGTTTGGGGGAGAGAAAATCAATATCACCGAGAAGCGCGCGGTCCTGCATGTGGCGCTGCGCAATCGCAGCAACAGGCCCATCCTGGTCGATGGCAAAGATGTTATGCCGGATGTGAACGCGGTCCTGGCACACATGCGCCGTTTCAGTGAGGCGGTTCGCAGCGGGCAATGGAAGGGATATACGGGAAAGGCGATTACCGATGTCGTGAATATTGGAATTGGGGGGTCGGATTTGGGACCGGTTATGGTGACCGAAGCCCTGAAACATTATGCAACGGCCAAGCTGAATGTGCATTTTGTGTCGAACGTGGATGGAACACATATTGTTGAAACCCTCAAGCCACTGGACCCCCAGACCACCCTGTTTATCATCGCCAGCAAAACCTTCACCACCCAGGAAACACTGACAAATGCCCAGACGGCCAGGGAATGGTTCCTCAAAACCGCGAAAGATCCAGCGGCTGTCGCCAAACATTTTGTTGCCCTGTCGACCAACGCGAAGGAAGTGACCAAATTCGGCATCGATACGCAAAACATGTTCGAATTCTGGGATTGGGTGGGCGGAAGGTATTCGCTTTGGTCCGCGGTCGGGTTGTCGATTGCGGTGTTTGTCGGGATGGACAATTTCGAGCAATTGCTCGCGGGCGCCTTTGCCATGGACGAGCACTTTCGGACGACGCCGCTGGAGAAGAATCTGCCGGCGATCATGGCCGTCCTTGGCATTTGGTACAACAACTTCTTTGGCGCCCAGACCTTAGCGATCTTGCCCTACGACCAGTATATGCATCGATTCGCCGCCTATTTCCAGCAAGGCGACATGGAAAGCAACGGCAAGAGCGTTACGCGCGATGGAGAATTCGTTGATTATTCTACCGGCCCCATCCTGTGGGGAGAACCGGGTACCAATGGCCAGCATGCTTTTTATCAATTGATTCACCAAGGCACGAAACTAATCCCCGCGGACTTCCTGGCGCCGGTCGAAACGCTCAATCCCGCTGGAGAGCATCATGCCATTTTGCTTTCAAACTTCTTTGCCCAGACTGAAGCGCTCATGAAGGGAAAATCCGAAGATGAGGTGCGCAAAGAGTTGACGGCGTCAGGTGTTACGGGTGAGGATTTGAAAAAGCTGCTGCCGCACAAAATGTTTGAGGGCAATCGCCCGACAAACAGCATCATGTTCCAAAAGCTGACACCAGCGACATTGGGCTCACTGATTGCTTTGTATGAACACAAAATTTTTGTTCAGGGCATCATCTGGAACATTAATAGCTTTGATCAATGGGGTGTAGAGTTGGGCAAGCAGCTTGCAAAGGTGATTTTGCCAGAGCTTAAAACGGATGGAGAGATCACCTCACACGACTCATCGACCAATTTTCTGATCAACTACTTCAAGAGCCATCGGTTGAAGCAGCCATGATGTAAGCGACGACCTCTGCAAGGAGTGATTCATTGGCAGGTGGAAAGCGATAGTCGCACAAATTTTGCGGTTTAATCCAAATCGCCTGCTGGCATTCAATTAGCTTCGGCTCCCCCGCCACATGCTCACAAAGGAACGGGTGCAGGGTTAGATCGACGTGGGGGTAATTGTGCGTAATTGAACTAAGCTTGACGATGGGTCTGGCGACGAGATCCAGTTCTTCGAGCAGCTCGCGAGCGAGGCATTGTTCCAAAGTCTCGCCACGTTCGCATTTACCGCCGGGGAACTCCCAGAATCCGCCGAAGGTATCGTTGGCTTTGCGTTGGCATATGAGCGCGCATCCAGCCCGCAAGATCACTGCGATGGCGACGTCTATCCTTTTCATTGCCAGCCAGCAATGTAATCGGGGGGAATGTAAATGGAAAATCGACAATCTTGAGCAGGCCGAGCGTCTCCGGAAAGGAAAAAACCATAGAGCAGAACCAGATTCCGCGCGGTCGAGCCGGGGGTGTGACAAAAAATCACATTTCTATTAACTTCATTCTATACATATACTTATAGATAAGTATTAATTAGAAAAGTAGGTATTGGACCGAATTGACAGCGCACGAATGCAAGGTTATAGTCCTCCGGTCGTCCAATTAGTCGACCCCTAATTTGAGTTAAGCGGCTTCTAGCCGTGGCGCGCTTCCGGAGGTGGATAGGAGCCACCCCTCCGGAAGCCTTTTTTTGGGGCATTCATTTCGAAGAATTGCGGCTAATGATCTTGTCTTCGCGAAGCCAATTTATTGCAACCGTTGCCGTCAACCAATCTCTTTGCCGGGAGCACTTTCGGTTGGTGCTAATGTTGCCTGACTTTCCCCCGACGGAGCCTGGTCAGTTTGTGCAGGTGCTTTGCTCGGACCTAGGCGCCGGCGAATTGCCCACCAGCGAGTTTGATTGGCAGCCGGGAAAGCGTCTTGAACTCCGCGGCGATGAGTTGGAATCGCAGATCGGCATGCTGCGGCGCCCGTTTTCGCTTGCAGGCCGCCGGGATCGGACCGGACGCGTGGAGCTTGATTTAATCCACCGGGTCGTTGGGATTGGAACCAATTGGCTTGCCCACCTTTCACCGGGCGATAAGGTTGGAATCCTGGGGCCCCTGGGAAATATTTTTAGGGTTCCCCCCGCTGATAGCCTCGCCCTAATGGTGGGCGGAGGTGTGGGCATCCCTCCAATGCTCTATCTGGCGGCCAAGCTTGCTGGGCGGAAAGCGGTGGCGTTCGCGGGGGCGCTGTCGCAGGATTTGCTGCCGCTGACGATTACCGGTGAAAGCGCGAACGGCGCAATCGATATCCCGGTTCCGCAGAACAACATCGCCGAGTTCGCGCGGTATGGGATTCCCACCGTGATAACCACCGACGATGGTTCATATGGTTTGCGGGGATTCGTCACACAGGCGCTTGAAGCATTTCTGGACATCGCCACCCAAGGCGCGATTAAGCCAATCATTTATACCTGCGGGCCCGAGGGCATGATGAAGCGCGTGGCGGAAATCGCCAATCAGCGCGGCTTGGAATGCCAAATCGCAGTTGAACGGGCGATGGCGTGCGGGATGGGCACCTGCCAGAGTTGTTGCATTCGTGTTCGAAAGCCCGATCCGAGCCAGGTTCCTCTTCCGGGCAGTTCGTGGTGTTACCGCCTGGCATGCACGGACGGGCCTGTCTTTGCGGCGGCAGACCTCCTCTGGTAAACATCGCCTGCACTATGACCACAATCGGCATGCATTACGATGTGAAGCCCGGCAAGGAGGAGGAATTCGAAAAGGGATTTCTCGGGGCACTGGACGAGCTGAAAAACATTCCCGGGCACGTTGAATCACACCTCTATGAAGATGTCGCCACTCCTGGGAGTTACGTGATTTTCAGCCAGTGGAAGACCAAGCATGATTTCGAGGGCTTCATTCATAGTAAGCGGTTTGCCGAGATCACCGCGTGGGGCAAGGCGGAAATCCTTAAAGGTCGTCCGCGGCACAAGGTGTATGTCGATGGCTGATCTTTCGATAAATTTTGCCGGCCTTAAGCTCGCCAACCCACTGATGACCTGTTCGGGCACCTGCGGCTATGCGCGGGAATATGCGGACTTCATGGATCTTTCGCAGCTTGGCGCGTTTGTAACAAAATCGATCACGCGCGAGGAGCGAGCGGGGAACGAGCCGACCCGGATTGTGGAAGTTCGCGCCGGAATGCTGAACGCAATTGGACTGGCCAATGTTGGCCTCAAGCGTTTCATATCTGAAAAAGTGCCGGTGATTCGTGAGATGCCTTGCCCAGTGATCGTGAACGTCGCGGGACACAGCTTCGATGATTACACCGAGACCTGTGGCGCGATGGATGGGCTGGATTGCATTGCAGCGGTGGAACTAAATGTCTCGTGCCCAAATGTGAGGGACGGCCTGACGTTTGGAACCCACCCAGGGCGGCTGAAGGAACTGACGCGGGAAGTGAAGAAGGTTTTGCCCCACAAGCCGCTGATTGTAAAGCTTTCGCCGAACGTGGAAGACATTACCCTGACCGCCAAAGCAACAATCGATGGCGGCGCCGACGCGATTTCAATGATCAATACCTTCACGGCGATGGCGATCGACATTTACAAAAAACGACCAAGACTGAAGAACGTGACGGGCGGCCTTTCCGGACCCGCGATTAAGCCAATTGCGTTGCATCTGATCAGCAGGGTTTATCGCACGGTTGCCAAAAGCGCGGGCGTGCCGATTATTGGGATGGGCGGTGTGCAGTTCTGGACCGACGCGGTGGAGTTTATTTTGGCTGGAAGCACCGCGGTCGCGGTGGGTACGGCGCTATTCGTTGACCCGGCAGCACCCAACGCAATCTGTAAGGGATTGAGCGCATATATGACTCGAATGGGCGTTCAGCGCGTTGAACAGTTGATCGGAGCATTGGAGTTGCCGGGAGATCAGCCGGAAAACGCGCCGTATCCCTGAGTGAATGGGCAAAGAAAAAACCGGAGCCGATTTGAGTTTCAAACCGGCTCCGGAAGACGACATTTCAAATGGCTGGATTAAAAGAGAAACAAGGCGCGCCAAATTGCTTCATCGAAAAGAACATTAGGCGCATCACCTTCGTGAATATGGTTGCCGGGCGCTGGCGCGGGCGTGAGGGAATCGGCTCCGTCGCCGCCCCAGATGGTGTCACCGAGGACGCCATTGACCGTGTCGTTTCCCGGCCCCGCGAAGATAACCGCATGATCGCTGGTCGTAGTGATGATGTCGGCGCCAAAGCCACCGATGAGGGTGTCTGCTCCGGCTCCAGCCATGATGCTATCATTTCCCGCGCTGCCGAAGACGACATTTGCGCCGTTTCCAACAGTAATGGAATCGTCACCAGGGCCCCCATCCACAAGATTGTTATTGTCGCCGACGGTGATCTGGTCGTTCCCGAAGCCACCAAACATCAGGTTGTGACCGGACCCCGCAGTAAGGGTGTCATTACCACCGTTGCCGATAAGGATGTTGTTTCCGTTGCCGCCGACAATGCTGTCATTGCCTTGTCCGCCCACGAGCATGTCATCGCCGGCATCCCCGTTAAGGGTGTCATTGCCGGCATCGCCGAACAGCGCAACTTTAATGCCGGTGAATGGCCCACCGCTGCCATCCATGGTGATGACATCATCACCCCCCAGGCCGTGGACGCGAATCTTACCGACACCGGCCCTGGGAACCTGAACGACCAGGCTGTTGGCGACCGTGGACGCGCCAACCACGGGGGCAATAGTGACTTTAATATTGGGCTGACTGTAAAGAACGTGAACCAGGCTTATTGTAATCTGGTCCCCCCCGTCAGTTCCGGTAACCTGCAAAACACCGTTGGCATCAACCACAGCCGAAAGCGGTGTACCTGGAGCGGCCGAGAACAAGCGCCGATTTTCCAGCATCTCAGTGAACATTTCGTTGACTCCTCTCGTTTGCAACCGTGGGCGAAAACGCCGATGTTGACTTTACGTTATAAACGACCCGACAGGCGAACTATTTCTCATTTTACGTCCTATCGATTAAGAATGGGCCGCTGATGGCGATAAAAAAGCCGATTTCGATCGCACTGATGATCCCCACTGATAACGAATATTCCCGCGGGATTATTCAGGGGATCGTGCGCTATATTTCCATAATTAAGCCCTGGCTATTGAGCCACTGGGCAGCGGATTGCAAACCCGCATCCCCTTTCGACACAAATGTTCCCGAGGCCTTTATTGCGACGATCGACACGCCGCAGCAGGCGGAATATCTGTCTTCCTTGGACCTCCCCTGCATAAACGTAAGTTCGGCGCTTTCGGCAGCTCCGTTTTCATCCGTGATTGCGGATGATGTTGGGGCGGGTGAACTCGCCGCAACCCATTTTCTGCAACGAGGTCTCAAGCATTTCGCGTTTATCGGCATTGCGGGCAGGAACGACTCGAATCTGCGCCGGGCTGGATACGTCGATCGTTTGACCAAAGAAGGCGTGCGCCAGGTCAACACGCACGAAATCGCCGGCGACGTTTCCGATGATTCCAACTTGAACAAATGGGTTTCATCGCTGCGCAAGCCGTGTGGCATTTTTGCAATGGATGACAACCTTGGGCGTCGGGTGGTGGACGCGACGCGAGCTTTATCGGGGCCGACGTCGCGAGACTTTGCCGTGCTTGGTTGTGGGAATGACCCGATTATCTGCGGGCTGGCTCTTCCGCGACTGACGAGCGTATCGCTGCCGGGAGAGCGCGTCGGTTACGACGCTGCCGCCCTGCTCGATCGGCTTTTGAATGGTGAGCAATTTCCGATTCAGCAGACGCTTCTGCCGGTCTCCAGCGTAGTACCGAGATCTTCAACAGACATTGTGTCGATCGATGACCCCGATGTGGCGGCGGCCATGCGATTCATTTTAGCACATGCCGGTGAATGGATTGGTGTTCCGGAACTGCTGCTGGCGGTGCCGGTCCAGCGTCGCACGCTGGAACGAAAGTTCCGTCACGTGCTTGGCCGCAGCCCGCTGGAAGAAATTCGACGGGTTCGGCTCGAAACCGCGCAGGAACTGTTGGCCAACACGGATCTGCCCATGCCGATTGTGGCGCGAAGATCTGGATTCTCGCAGGCCAAGCAGTTGTCGCTGGTATTTAGAAGCGTGTTGAACACGACGCCTACGGAATATCGCGCGCGGTTTCGCATTGAAACCACACAGCCGCCGGCCTGAGTCAGTTAATTGATACGGATGAAGCAGTGTTGGCGGGGTGAGCCAGGCTGATTCGTTCAAACAGCTCGCAATATTCATCGACAGATGTTTCCAGAAACGCCTCCGCGTAACCTTTGCCGTGCAGGTGCATCATCGATCGATATTGATTGAGCCCCAGTGCCGTCCAGGTGTAATCAACGTCTTTAAGCTGGGTAATGAAACATCCGATTGCCTGTTTCTTCAGGCTCGCGGATTCCGTGATGTCAGCCATCGTGTTAGCCGGCAACGGCGTCCAGACCTCGTAGCCGCGGATGATCAGGTTTTGGGTAATCGATGAATCCAGTCGATCGATCGCGCATCGGAATATGCGATTGGTAGCCCAGTGATCGCGGTGATTGTCCGTCAGAGCGGGAAGATAAATCATCGTTGCTTTGCGATCAGAAAGTATTTGTGCCAGCGCGGCGACAATTTGCGGAGTGTCGGAAAGGTGGCCATCGGGTCCGTCCAGGAATTTCAGCTCCTTCACGCCAACAATTTTCGCAGCCTGGGCGCTCTCGGCCTTACGAACTTTGGCCAATTGTGCTTTGCGCCGGTCGAGCTCTTCGGAAGACAGGCCCGGGGCGAGTAGCTCTGGATCGCCCGATCGGCCATCGGTCATGAAAACTACCATGACTTGCGAGCTGGCTTTCACATGCCGAATTATCGTCCCGCCAGGACCGATGATTTCATCATCCATGTGCGGCGCAAGAACAACGACGGAATGCTCCGCGAATCGATCGATAAGCGTGGGAGCACGGTCCGGCATTTCCAGCGTGAGCCAAAGGCGCAGCGAATTCCGCGCCGTTTTAGGAACTACCGCACGCCACGCCCGGGTGATTATTCGCTTGGCCAGCTTTTTCATCAATCAAGATAGTATCCCAGCCCGCGGGGTAACGGAATCGAGATCAAGATGTGGCGAGCGAGGGAAACCAAACATGAAAACGCGCGCTGTCCGACTTGCTGGATTCTTAACGCATGGCTACCATGCAGTTTGACGGGCGATTGGCGCAGTTGGCTAGCGCACCAGCATGACACGCTGGGGGTCACAGGTTCGAGCCCTGTATCGCCCATTGATTCATTCTCGCAGAGTTTCGCATCATCCCGCACCGCGTCGTTACTTGCGGCAATCTCTGAGCTTGAAGATTTATCGTCCGAACATGGTGCGACGCCAAACGTGCAGATGCTGCACCGGATTCTGCACCACCTGTTTCTTCCTTCACGCCGGCAGCCGCAGCAAAATGATCATCAGTGATTTGCAGGTAATGGTCACGAGCAATCACTTCGCTGTTGCCGATCCAGGCACAGACCACATGAGCCGGCCACGTCTCGGTTAGTTCCGTCTGACGGGAGGAGCGAAGATTCTGAAACAGCTTGGGCCATGGCTCGATTCCTGCCTTGTCAAGGATTCGCAGGAATTGGGTGCGGAGATTCACCGAAGGGTTACGATACCGGCTGCCAGACGACAAAAGCCTAGAACCGCATTTTCGCCTGCACCTGATGGGGCGCGCCTTCCTGATCTATTCGATGTATCACGCTCGGGAGCCGCGCTTTCTAGGGTATGCGGTTGAGAATTTCGGCGCGGCTGTGCGGAAACTCGGTTACAGCCTGCCGCTCAAAGAAGAAGACGCTGTATGGCTCACATATCTGCCAAGCGAACTCGATCCGGGGTCGCAGCAAGATCATCAGTTACTTCTTGGGCACATCGCGACCGTCTTTGGTGCCAAGGCTGCAACAGAGCAGGCCGACGCAATCGGAGTGCAATGGCCGTCGCGCGCAGGCGGCAGACAAGCGAACGATCGGCACCGATGATGTGGCGTCCCATTTTGTTGGCATAAATAGTTGACATTTACGCAAATTGCGTCGATAATTACGCAATATGCGAAAAATACGATCACTCGATGCATTGCTTCCAAAGACCCGCCAGGGAATCCTGGCAGCGACGCTCATGCGTCCTGAAAAGGCATGGTACGCCTCGGAATTGGCGCGCCGAATGGGCGTGCCCTCATCCAGCCTGCAACGGGAACTGCAAGACCTTACGGAAGCCGGGATACTTAAAGGCCACCGGCAGGGACGTATGGCCTACTATCAGGCCAATGCAGATTCGCCGCTTTTTCCAGACCTCCGCGGCTTGATGTTGAAAACCGCTGGCCTTGTGGATGTTCTGGCCGACGCATTGAAGCCGCTGGCCGCGAAATTGCGGGTTGCCTTCGTCTATGGCTCAATCGCGAGCAGCAACGAGCAAAGTGACAGCGACATCGACCTGATGGTTGTCGGCTCGATTTCACCGGCGGAACTTGCACTCCCGTTGCGGCACGCGAGGGAAACTCTCGGCAGAGAGATAAATCCCACCGTCTACACGCCGGCTGAATTCCACAAGAAACGGACAGCGAAAGATCATTTTCTAACGCGCGTATTGGACAAGCCCAAGTTGTTTGTGATAGGCAGTAAGAATGAGTTGGGCCAAGCTCCTGGCTGACAAGCGCGTTACCCGCGTCCGACCCAGCAAGGCGGAACTGGATAATCTGCGCTCCATTGTAACCCGCAGCCTTAAAGATGTGGCGGCGCCGGGCTTGTCGGCGGATGCGCGGTTCATCATGGCATATGACGCGGCCCGGACACTTTCCCTGATTATTGTGAGGGCATCGGGATACCGCCCCCGTTCGGTCGGCGGGCATTACAACACCTTTCTTGCCTTGGAGGCCGTCGATCCGGCCTTCGCGGCACTTTCGGCTTATTTTGATGGATGCCGGATGAAGCGGAATGACTGCGAATACGATTTCGCAGGCGGTGTGACTGAGACCGATGCGAACGGCCTGCTGACGACCGTCCAAAAATTCGCGGTTGACGCCGAAGCGTGGGTGCAGGCTAACCATCCAAGTTTGGTCTGAAGAGCCGGCCTTTTTGAGCCAATTTTGACCGGCACATTCCACCGCATCTATTAGCGTTGCACGTTATGCTCGCGTATAACCTTGTACACGGTCGGCGTTGACGTTTTGCGTGATCCAATACCGCGGAGCTAGAGTGAACTGACCATGGAGTTTGAAGCGACTGTAAACAGCGTGTCAGAACTCGCGAAGGCGCTCAAACGAAAAGCCATTGCTGAGAACACCACATGGTTTCGCGGGCACGAACTTGACCGCTATGAACTCCTGCCATCCTTGGCGAGATACGCCAATGGTATCCAGAGTGAAGCGATCCTCATCAAGCGATTCAAGCAGAACGCCTCTACTTTTCTTCAACGACCACCGAGCAATGAATGGGAATGGCTATTCCTGATGCAGCACTACAATGTGCCGACACGGCTCTTGGACTGGACTGAAAGTCCGCTCGTGGGATTATACTTTGTTGTCTGCAATCCTAAGCACGACAAAAAGCCTGGGCATTTGTGGTGCCTCTTCCCTACGAAACTGAATAAATACTCTGGTTGGAAGCCCGCTCTCGCCGCCAATATTCCTTGTTTCAGCGTAGATTCCCTTTTGGACGCGTACAGTCCGACAAGTCTCGCGAGCGAAAATCAGACGGCGTTGCTGCCCGCTGCGGCGCTTGCCCTGAGAGACAATCCAAGAATTATAGCCCAACATGGTGTTTTCACGATTATGCATCGTGACGATACGCCTATCGAGAACCTTCAACAGGGCAACGATCATGTGGGCCGCTTTGTAGTTCCGGCTAAGGCCAAGAAGAGAATTCGAGATGAACTCGTCGCGCTTCGCATAACCAAGCTGGCAATATTCCCGGAGCTTGCGAACGTCGCGGTTGTTGCGAACGAGGTGTTAACATGATGGATACGCAACAGGATTTTCGCATCGCGCGACTGGAGAACAGCGCCGTATTATTCATTTATTCCATGCGTGAACAGATCTTTGCGAATCCGGATTACCAGCGGCAAAGCGATGTTTGGCCTCCAGAGAAGCGACAGCTCCTAATCGATTCACTAATCAATGGATATGATATTCCAAAACTCTATTTTCATGAGTTCTATCCCCGGAAAAAAATCAAGGGAGCACTCTACCGCTACGCCATCATTGATGGTCGCCAGCGTATTCAAAGCATTTGGGAATTCTTAGAAGGCAACCTAGCCCTCGCGAACGATTTCGAATACTTGCCTGATCCTTCTGTCAAAGCAGCGAATTTGACATATCGCGAATTGGCCCAGAAATATCCCGCCGTGAAGACACGGTTTGACTCGGTCACTCTCCCCATCATGACCATCCAAACGGATGACTTGGAGCTGATTGAGGATATGTTCTCTCGCCTCAACGAAGCCGTTCCACTTAACGCAGCCGAAAAGCGGAATGCTTTAGGAGGCCCCTTGCCAGGAGCGATCCGTCTTTTGTGTAACAATCGCCTTTTTTTTAAGAAGAAGCTCCCCTTTAAAAATAAGAGATACCGCCATTTCGACTTGGCCGCGAAGTTTCTCTACATCATGTACAGGAAAGGAATTGCTGATACCAAAAAAGTGTATCTGGATTCTTTCGTCAAAAGTTTTCGGAACGACAAAGCGACCGAGGCTTCCAAACTCCGACAGGACACGGAAAAAGTCCTTAAATGTATGGCCAAAGTGTTCACAAATGATGACGACCTTCTGCGCTCTGTGGGTATGGTAATGCTATACTTTATCCTGTTCCGAGAGCAGGTGCAGAAAGGGTGGTCAGATGAAGTCCAAAGGCATGAATTGGTGCATTTTGAGCGACTGCGAACCAAGAATCGCGTATCAGCTGAAAAGGATATTACGGCAGCCGATTATGACCTTCTCGAATTTGACCGCCTTACCCAAAGTCCAAATGATGCGGTGGCACTTCAATACCGCTACGCCGTGATGCGGCGACACGTCGGTCCCAAGGCTGGTCGCCCAATAGTTCCTACATCCGACGCCGGGAAATGACAGATGATAGACCCAACAGCGATCGGTGACCAAACATCCTGGATAGACGGTTCTGAGCAACCGTTGGCGCGAAGCGCTGTGTAACCTGTCCGGGAGCCAAAGGAGTAAGACATGTTCTGGGTCTATGAAATCACTGTTAGCAATTCACGAACGCGTTTCTACAAGCGAGAACAATCCAACCTTTTTGGGTGCAATAAAGGCATTATTGCGAAGCTGCTTGACCCACCGTCACTGCAGGGCGAACCGTATCCGTGGCACCTCGCTGTAGAAAGCGCGAGCCCACTTAAGGGCAAGGGGTTCGTTATCGAACTCAAGCCGAAAGCTGGGGTAGTCAAATCGGAATTCAGCTTCTACCAAGTTTGTGACGCATGGGGCTACAGTTGCGACGGTTGGACCCCGGGCATGCTGCGGCTCAAGGGATTATCGGTGGATGGCAAACCATCGATTAATGACCCCGCCGATTTCGAGATCCGCTGGGAAAGACAACCCGAGAACATCTTCACATTTGTATATTATGCCGGCTCCGTGAGGGCAGGGAACCTTGTTGGCACTTGGAACGCGCCGCGTCCCAGTTCTACCAATTCGGTTTTGCTGTGGCCCGAGGCATTCAAATTCTTTACGGCTGAGGCATATAAGTTCAGAGCGAATTAAAAGTTGGCAGCTCGCGCCTCAACCCGAGTATCGCCTTCCCGGGAGTCGACTCTCCTCAGCTCCCCTACTCGGTCAAGCCGAGGCCCGAATAATCGCAAGGATACCCGCTTGCATGGCCGCAGTCAGCCGCGACCACCGGTCGACGATTTCTGTTAACTCGGTAGGCAGTTGCGCCCTCCCGGGAGGCAAAATTGCACCGGATTCTGCACCACCCTTAGACGTCACCCTTTGTTTTTCCGGCGATTTTTGAATATGTTCAAGTCCTGTATCGCCCACTTTTGACAAATCCTGCCGAATGCTTGCCGTCTCCCACCAGTTCTTGCAGGCATGAGAGTAATTCAGGATCTCTTCTCTTTGTTAGAATCCAGCACGTGCATCATGCCGCGCGAGTCGTCTCAGGAGATAATCGATCTCGGCTCGTGCCGTCGTGTTGAGCGAGGCGCCGGGAACACGCTGCGTGTCATGGGCAATCGCGCCGCGCTTTTGCAGAACATATTTGCGCACGGCCAGTCCTATGCCTGGCTGCTGTTCGTAACGGATGAGCGGAAGATGCGCGTCGAACAGATCATGCGCGGCATCACGCCGTCCTTGCTGCGCATGCTTCACAACATCGACCAGCATGTCAGGAAATGCGTAGCCGGTCATCGCCCCATCCGCGCCACGCTCCATCTCGAAATCCAGAAATAAGCCGCCATTGCCGGTAAGAATCGAAAGCGGCCGAAGTGATCCGTCGCGTTGAAAGCCGCGCAACGCGGAAATTTTCTCAAGGCCAGGCCAATCTTCATGCTTAAGCATCACGCAGGATGGGTTATCCATCACAATCTGCCGAATAACTTTTGGCGTCATCACGACTGTCAGCAGCAGCGGATAATCCTGGAGGACGAATGGGATATCCGTCCCGATCGCCGCCACCGCTTGCGAGTAATAGTTGATGATCTGATCGTCGGTGCGCAAAGCGGGGGGCGGCGCAATCATTACGCCCGCAGCTCCGCCATCCATGACTCCACGAGCCAGCGACCGCATTGCCGCAAAGCCTGGCGCGGACACGCCGACTATCACTGGCACCTTCGCCCGGCGGACAACTTGATTGGAAATCGCCAACGCCTCCGCCGGGTCAAGCTTCGGCGCTTCGCCCATAATGCCAAGAATGGTCAGGCCAGAGACGCCGCAGGACAGATAAAAATCGGTCATGCGATTAACCGATTCCGCGTCTACCGCGCCATCCGGCTTGAATGGCGTTACGGTGATGGCATAGACGCCATTTGCAGTATGATCCAGCTTCATCATCGAGTCCTCTTCCAATTTCGTTAAAAGTTCATTCGTGTTTCCGTCACTGGCGTGAGCGGCCCTGTGCCTTCTAGCCACGAGAGCACATTGCTGCGGGGATCATGGCTCAGACTTCAGACCAGGGCCAAGCAACTACATCAGGGCAACTACATCAGGAGTCTGTCTCCGCGCCGCCTTCGCGCAGGAGAAAATCGAAATCACAGCCCTGGTCGGCCTGCAACACGCTTTCCTCAAATAGTCTGGCGTAGCCGCGCGTGGCCATTTCCCGTTGCGGCGGCAAATTTTTCCATGCGGCGAGGCGGCTTTGCATTTCCGCGTCGTCGATCAGCAATTCAATCCGGCGCGCTTCCACATCCAGCATAATCCGGTCGCCGGTTCGAACGACCGCCAGCGGACCGCCAATGGCTGATTCCGGCGTAATATGCAGTACGATGGTGCCAAAGGCGGTGCCGCTCATCCGCGCATCGGAGATGCGTACCATATCCTTTACACCCTGGCGGGCCAACTTCATCGGGATCGGCAGATAGCCTGCCTCCGGCATGCCCGGCGCGCCCTTTGGGCCGGCATTACGCAAAACCAGAACGTCGTCGGCATTCACATCAATATCTGGCAAGTCGATGCGCGCGGTCATGTCCGCGACAGAGTCGAATACCACCGCTCGCCCGGTATGGCGCATCAGGTTCGCGGAAGCCGCGGAATGCTTGATCACGGCGCCTCGCGGCGCCAGATTGCCATGGAGGACCGCGATCGCGCCTTCTTTTTTCAGCGGCGCGGCGAAATTGCGGATCACATCCTGCCTTGGTACTTGTTCCGCCCGGGCAATCACATCGCCGATCGTACCGCCTGAAATGCTGGGCGCATTCAGATCGAGAAATGCGATAAGTTCGCGCATGAGAGCGGGGAGACCCCCAGCATGGTGAAAATGCTCCATATAATGCGTGCCGGACGGCTTGAGGTTCAGAAGCACCGGGATTTCGCGCCCCAGTTGATTGAAGGCTTCGAGGTCAACCTTTACCCCCGCGCGGCCAGCCATGGCGATCAAGTGAATCAACCCGTTGGTGGACCCGCCTATCGCCTGCAGCACAATCATTGCGTTTCGCACGGAGGCGTCGGTGATAAGGTCGCCTGGCTTGGGTGCCCCCGAAATCGCGATCTCGGTCGCACATTTGCCGCTCGCCTCGGCAATGCGCCGTCGGTCCGCATGGGTCGCGGGCGCTGTGGCGCTCATTGGCAGGGCCAGGCCCAGCGCCTCAACGATGCAGGCCATGGTGCTCGCCGTCCCCATAACCATGCAGGTACCGACGGAAGGGCAGAGGCGGCCGCTGATCAACTCGATCTCCGCTGCGTCGATCGTGCCGGCGCGGTGTTGACCCCATAGCCGGCGGCAATCCGTGCAGGCTCCCAGCACTTCACCCTTATGATGGCCCACCACCATTGGCCCTGTTTGCAGCACGATTGTGGGAAGATCCGTGCTGGCAATGGCCATAACCTGAGCAGGCAAGGTCTTGTCGCAGCCGCCGATCACCACCACAGAGTCCATAGGCTGCGCGCGGATCATTTCCTCGGTGTCCATCGCCATCAGGTTGCGCAGGAACATTGAGGTCGGGTGGGCGAAACTCTCGCCGATCGAAATGGTGGGAAACACCATCGGCAGGCCGCCTGCGAGCATAACGCCGCGCTTCACGCTCTCGATGAGGTCCGGCATGTTGCCATGACATGGATTGTAGTCACTCAGCGTGTTGGTCACACCGACGATCGGGCGTTCGAGCGCATCGTCGGAATAACCCATGGCCTTGATAAAGGCTTTGCGCAGGAACAGGGAGAACCCGGCGTCCCCATAGCTGGTCAACCCTTTGCGTAAACCCTTTGTCATCTTTCATTTCCTCGGATCATTGATGCTGTGATCAACGATTAACCAGTTTTGCCGGAACCAGCGCAACGATCAGAATCGCCGATGCCAGCATGCATCCCGCAACTAGAAATAACCCGGAATTCAGCGTACCGGTATGGGTTTTCAGAAACCCAATAATCGTGGGACTGAAAAACCCACCAAGATTGCCCGTGCAATTTACCAGTGCGATGCCGACGGCGGCAGCTGCGCCGCCAAGGAAAGAAGTGGGCAAAGCCCAAAACATCGGCAAAGCCGTGACGACGCCGACCACCGCCAGGGTCAACCCGATCATCCCAACAATTGTGCTGCTACCAGCTTGGGTGCACAAAACGAAGCCAAGCGCCGCAACGATATTGGGCACAACCACGTGCCAGCGTCGTTCACGCATTTTATCTGAATGGCGGCCGACAAGGATCATGGAAACGAGCGATAGCGAATAAGGCACCATCGTTAATAGTCCTATATTGAGTTCGCCTTTAACGCCGGTCTGGCGGATGATCGTCGGCTGCCAGAAACCGATCGCATAAGATCCCATCTCGATGCCGAACCAGATCGCACACATCAGCCATACGCGTGGACTGGTGAAGACGGAAAGGGTGGTGTGGTGTGTTTTTGCACCTGCTTCCTCACCAATCTCGGCAACGACAATGGCCTTTTCTTCCTGGGACAGCCATTTCGCGTTGACCACCCGGTCTTCCAGAGAAAACAGGATAATAACGCCAAGAATGATGGCCGGTATTGCTTCGAGAATGAAAAGCCATTGCCATCCCGCAACCCCCTGCCTACCGTCAAAATGTTGCAGGATATAGCCGGAGATCGGGCCACCGATGATACCTGAAACCGGGACTCCAGCCACCAGCATTGCCACCATTTTGGCCCGCCGATGTGATGGGAACCAATAGGTGAGATACAGAATCATGCCCGGGAAAAATCCGGATTCGGCAACGCCGAGCAGGAAGCGGACAGTGTAAAATTCCCATGGCTTTCGAACAAAGGCGGTACAGCCGGAAATGATCCCCCAAGTAATAAGCACTCGGCAAATCCAGACCCGCGCGCCCACCTTGTGTAGTATGACATTGCTCGGAATCTCGAATAAAAAATATCCCAGGAAAAAAATGCCGGCGCCGAATCCATAGATGCCGTCACTGAATTTCAAGGCGCCCATCATTTGCAATTTGGCAAACCCGACATTCACCCGGTCGATATAGGCGATGATGTAGCAGGTGAACAAAATCGGAATGATCCGCAAGGCGATCTTGCCATAAAGCGAATCGTTCGCGGTAACGGGTGAGATGTTCGGCGCGGCGTAATGTGCTAGTGGCAAATTTTCCCACGCTTTCTAGACACTGGCGATCAGGCCGCCATCAACGCGGATTACCGAGCCGGTAAGGTAGGCAGAGCGCTCGCTCGCAAGAAACGTCACCACATCAGCATACTCTTCCGGCTTGCCATACCGGCCCAGGGGAATGCTGCCCGTGCTCTCTGATGACACATCCTCAACGCTACGCCCTTCCCGTTTGGCTTTCGCTTCGTCGAGAAATTTTATCCGGCCGGTCGCGATGCGCCCCGGCAGAACGATGTTGGCCGTAATGCCGTCTTTGCCAACTTCACGCGCCAGTGTCTTTGACCACCCGACCAGCGTGAGGCGCAGCGCGTTGGAAATGCCAAGATTGGGGATTGGCGCCACGACGCCCGAGGAAGTGCTGGTAATCACCCGGCCCCAATGCCGTGCCCGCATATTTGGCAGCACGCGGTCGGTGATGGCAATTACCGAAAGCACCATCGCCTGGAAATGTTTGGACCATAATCCCGAATCCTGGCCACTTGCCGGCGTCGGCGGCGGCCCGCCGGTGATATTCACAAGGATATCCACCGGGCCAAGCTCGCTTTCAATCTTCGAGATATGCGCATCGATCTGCGACAGATCCGAGATGTCCCATACAAGACCTGCGGTTTTGCCGCCAATCTCCGCTAACGCCGCCTTCGTTCCAGCGATGGCGTTGGGTTCGATGTCGGCAAAGGCCACGTTGGCCCCTTCGCCCGCCAGCGATTTAGAAATCGCCCGACCCAAGCCGCCACCGCCGCCTAACACTAACGCCGTCTTATTTTTGAGGCCAAGATCCATGTGTTGCTCCCATTTTACGCCATCATATCACACCATCTTCCATGCGGCGCGGTGGATGACTTTCTGCTGGAAAGCCTACTCAATTTCGCGGAATTAATGCGATATGAAAGTCTGGACCGACATTAAGACGCAAACAGGCCCGGAATATCGTCTGGACCGCTAGGACATTGTTTGCAAGGCCACAGGCAGGTGCGGCCATCCGCAATAATTTTGTCAGCGACAATGTCACTGGAACCATTACTGAACGCAACTGCACCAGATCCTTCGGATAGACTGCGTCGTTTTAAGCCAAATCATCGAATGTTGCATGTGTCCCCGATTCGACCGTTGCAACACTTTTCGTCTAAGTTCACAGCAATCAAATTCGTCGCCTCAACTCATTTAACTTGATTGCAATCATCTAATTACGATATTTCCCTCACCTGGCACGGTTAACGCTAGGTAAGAGAGGGGGATTGGAATTTGCGCATTATTGAAGACGCCATGACAACAACCCTATCGATTGACGCTGAACCCTACCCATTCGAATTTACTCCAAAGCAATGCGCGCTGCTCATTATTGACATGCAGCGCGACTTTCTGGAGCCCGGTGGGTTTGGGGAAATGCTGGGCAATGATGTTTCACAGCTCCGCCGCACGATCGAGCCCAATCGTAAGCTGCTGGCAGCCTGGCGAAAAGCCGGGCTTCAGGTGATGCATACGCGGGAGGGTCATCGACCCGATTTAACTGATCTGCCTCCCGCAAAGAAAATTCGAGGCCACAGCAAAACCTGTATTGGCGATGCTGGCCCCATGGGAAGGATTTTGGTTCGGGGTGAAGCCGGGCACGACATCATCCCAGAGCTCTACCCGCTGCCCAGTGAGCCGGTAATCGATAAGCCTGGTAAAGGCGCATTTTTTGCAACCGATTTGCAGGCCATTCTTCAGAATCGCGGGATTAAGCAGTTGGTTGTGACGGGCGTTACCACTGAAGTGTGCGTCAACACCACAATCCGCGAGGCCAACGATCGCGGTTATGACTGCCTGGTGCCCTCCGACTGCGTTGGATCCTACTTTCCCGAATTCCAGGAAATGGGTTTAAAGATGATCAAAGCTCAGGGCGGTATCTTCGGCTGGGTATCGGATTCCTCCAAAATTTTGAAAAAACTGATGTAAGTCCAAGCCTTTGAAATCGCAGTTAAATTTGTTCGCACAGGAGATTATTTATGGCTAGCGCAACATCTGTAGTCCAACCTGGGAAATCGCCCGCGATCTGGGTACCCGGCGACTGGAACGCATTTTTCGGCTTCGGCACCAATATTCTCGTGAATCTGCTCACGCTTAGCGCGTTGCTGCGCTTCGTGTTGCAGATGCCTGACGAACTGGTGTTCAAGCGCATCCTTCCCGCAACGGGCCTGATGATGTGCATGAGCACCATGTACTATGCCTGGCTTGCCTACCGCCTGGCCAAGAAAACGGGACGCAACGACGTATGCGCCTTGCCATCCGGCATCAGTGTGCCGCACATGTTCATCGTCACATTCGTCATCATGTTGCCTGTAAAGCTTGCCACCGGCGACCCTATTAAGGGCTGGCAGGCGGGCCTCACCTGGGTATTCATCCAGAGCTTCGTACTGATGCTGGGCGGATACCTGGCGCCCATCGTCCGGAAGATTACCCCCAAGGCCGCTCTGCTTGGCGCGCTCGCTGGCGTTTCCATCACATTCATCTCGATGAAGCCCGCGCTGGAAATGTTCATGACCCCCGCAATCGGCTTCGTCTGTTTTGCGATCATTCTGGCGGCATGGTTTGGCGGCGTTAAATACGGAAAGATTCCAGCGGGCCTAGTCGCCATCGCGGCTGGCGCACTCATTGCCTGGGGCTCGACGGCGATGGGCTATCACATCGGTGATATGAGTACACAAAAGCTAAAGGATTCCTTCTCCACCTTCGGATTTGCCATCCCGCACCCGGCCGTCGGATTGGTTTTGGGTGGGCTGCACTGGAGCTTCCTGAAAACAATCCTCGTAACGGCTATTCCCTTTGGAATTTACGATCTCGTCGAGGCGATGGATAACGTCGTCAGCGCTGCTGCCGCCGGCGATAATTATCCGACGACGCGCGTGTTAACCGCCGACGGCGTGGTCAGCCTGATCGGCTGCCTGATGGGCAACCCCTTCATCAACGCGGTTTACATCGGCCACCCCGGTTGGAAGTCGATGGGCGGGCGAATTGGTTACTCTGCCGCCACCGGTGTCATGGTCATTGTCCTTGCCTGGTTCGGCATTATCTCGCTGATGGTGGCGCTTATTCCCGTCGTCGCGATTTCACCGATTCTTCTATATATCGGCATGCTGATCGGCTCTCAGGCCTTCCAAGAGAGCCCTAAGCGCCATGCTCCTGCAATTGTTCTTGCGATCGTGCCGGCATTAGCCGCGTGGGGTAAGAACCAGGTGGATAATGCTCTGGGTGCCGCTGGCATTCACAATATTGGACCCGAACTCGTTGCCGCCATGGCGCAAAACGGTGTCGCTTATAAAGGCTTGATGGTGCTGGGCGGTGGATCGATTCTTGCAGGTGTCATTCTTGGCGCAATCGCGACGTTCATTATCGAACGTGAGTTCATGAAAGCCTCCGGCTTCGCAGTGGCAGGGGCATTCATGAGCTTTTTCGGATTCATGCACGGCGAGACAATCGGGTTTGCCATTTCCCCAGCAGTGTCGGTGGCTTACCTGATGGTTGCGGCTGTGCTCTTCGGATGCGCCCAGTTCGGCACTATCACGGCACCCGCTGCTCAGGAAGAGCATGAAGAAGACGCCAGCGAAGGATTTGAGGGTGAGCCGGCCGTATCTGCATCCTGAACTCCCGCAATCGAAGCTGTCGCGTTCTGGCTAAATAAGGATTATTTCGAAGTCTCTATACCATCATCCGTGATAAACCGGACCGGCTTTTCCCAGATGACCAGTGCGATGCAGCCGTTGGGTGCTTGCACTTCATGACTGGTGCCGGGTGGGTTCACCACCAGGGTACCAGCCAAATGCTCACCGGTTTGATCGCACTGCATTTGCGTCAGCACAAGGACATGTTCATAACCGTTGTGGGCATGCCTGGGTAGCACTGCGCCAGGCTCGTATTTAAGCAGTGCCGCTGCGGGGCCGACGCCGGGTTGGCCGTAGATGGCAAAAGCCTGAATTCCTGGCCGCAGCGGCCGCCAAACGAGGCGGCGTAAACGGTCGGAATCGAACAATCCACTTTGAACGATCGATTGGGTAATTGCCGGCAGCGTCCCCCCTGCCTTCGATTCAGTCTCCATCCCTCTCCTTAGGTTGGCTCGATTGCCTGGATGATTAGTGTTCACCATGACCGGCCATATGGCGGCCGACCACTGCAATATCCGCGTCCGCCGCTGTCGTCTCGTACACTAACTTACCATCAAACATAACAACAATGCGATCGGACAATTCGAACACTTCATCCAGATCCTCGCTTACAAGCAATACCGCCGCCCCACGATTACGCGCCTCAATAATCTGGGCGCGGATATCGGCGGCTGCTTCAAAATCAAGCCCGAAACACGGATTCGCGGCGACCAGCACCTCGACAGTGCTGGCGAGTTCGCGCGCCAGCACGGCGCGCTGAACATTGCCGCCGGAAAGATCGCGGATGGGGGTATCTCCGGAGGGAGTCTTGACCCGATAGGTCTTGATCAGCTCGCGGGCAGCGCTTCTGACAGTACCCCCATGTAGAAAGAGCCCCGCGATTTTGAAAGGATGGCGATCGAATGTCCGAAACGCCATGTTCTGCGCGACGCTCATCTGCCCCACGCAGGTGTTCTTCAGTGGTTCTTCCGGGAGGCAGTGAATCTTGTGCTTTTGAATATCGCTCCGTCGGGGTGAATACGATTCTCCGTGAACCTTGATTTTGCCCGATTCCAACCGTCGCTGCCCAGCGAGCACTTCCACCAATTCACTTTGTCCGTTGCCCGAGACCCCGGCAATGCCAACAATTTCGCCCGCATGAACGGTCAACTGAAGATCTTCAAGGGCTGCGGCACCCGTTTCGTCCAGGGCGTGAAGGCCATCCATATGCAGCTGCGCCTGGCCACGCGGATTGCTCCCGCGGGCGGCAATTTTGGTCACCTGCCCCGCGCCAATCATCATTTCCGCCATCGCGGTGGGCGTCAGATTTTTTACCATTCCCTTTCCCGCAAACTTACCCGCGCGAAGGACCGTAACCTCATCGGCAAATTTCATCACCTCGCGAAATTTATGCGTGATCATCAGGGCGGTCAGAGCGCCCTTCAGCGTGAGATCGCGAATCATCCCAAGAACTTCATCCGCCTCCTGGGGCGTTAGCACGCTGGTCGGTTCGTCGAGAAACAAAATCTTGTTCTGAAGATAAAGCTGCTTACATAGCTCGAGCTTCTGCTTCTCGCCGGCTGATAGCGAACTTACCTTCCGGCGAATATCGATGAAAAACGGCGTCGTCTTCATGAACGCGCGGAGGTTGGCAAACTCCTCTTTCCAGTTCAACACCATCGGCACGTCGCCCCGCGAAAGCACCAGGTTCTCAGCCACCGTCATGTTCGGAACCAGAGTGAAGTGCTGATAGACCATGCCGATGCCAAGATGGTGAGCTTCGCGCGGATTGCGAATGTTCGCCTGCGTTCCATTGATTGAAATCGTGCCGGAATCCGCCTGGTAGTAGCCCATGATGCACTTGACGAGTGTGCTCTTCCCGGCGCCGTTTCCACCCAGAAGGGCATGGAACGTTCCCGGCCGCAGCGTCATCGAAACGTTATCCAGGGCCAGCAGAGAGCCGAATCGCTTGGTCACATTCAGCGCTTCAAGACCCGGCGCGGAGATTGGAGATGCCGAGGCAGGTGGAATCATTTCCGCGACACTCATGATTGGATTCCCTTTACAAATTCCCCAGAATCCGCCACCGCGCCAAACACGCCATTCTGCATCTGCACCATCTTCACCGCTGCCGCATGATTCCCCGGATCAGTCGCGGCGCAGCAATCTTCCAGCAGCAGGCATTCATATCCCCGATCGTTGGCTTCGCGCATCGTGGTATGCACACAGACGTCAGTAGTAATGCCCGTCAGCACGATATTGGCGATGCCACGCTGGCGCAGAATCATATCAAGATCGGTAGCGCAAAATGAGCCTTTGCCCGGCTTGTCGATGATAATCTCGCCATTCATCGGCGCAAGTTCTGGAATGATTTGCCAACCAGGCTCCCCCCGCACCAACACCCTGCCGCAAGGCCCTTCGTCTCCTATTCCCGCGCCAATCCGACGCGAGCGCCACCGTTTGTTTGCCGGCAGATCAGACAAATCGGGCCGATGCCCCTCCCGCGTATGGAAGATGTGATACTTCCTTTCCCGCATCAGGCCCAGCACCCGCTGAATCGGTTCAATACAGGCGCGGGTCAGGCCGATGTTGTAGCCCATGAGATCGACATACCCCCCCCTCCCGCAGAAATCGATCTGCATGTCGATCACAATAAGCGCCGTATTTTCCGGGTTCAGCTTACCGTTATAAGGCCACGGGTAGGGCCGAGCGGGAATGTACTTCTCGACGTTGGGCATAATCATGAAACTCGCGATAAAACCTAACGACTCACCGTGAGCTCGGCGGGAATTCCCGCTAGCGTTCGCGTTCGCGATGAGGTGACAATCATGATGATCAGCGTCAACACGTAAGGCGTCGCGCCGATGAAATACCGATACGATGTCACGCCGACCGATTGTAAAGCTGGCCCGAGCGCGCCAGCCGCGCCAAACAATAGCGCCGCATAGAGACAATTTCGAGGGTTCCACCGCGCAAAAATGACCAATGCCACCGCCATGAGCCCCTGGCCGGTCGATAAGCCCTCATTCCAACCACCCGGATAATAAAGCGAAAGAAACGATCCCCCCACCGCCGCCAGAAACCCGCCCGCGGCTGTCGCCAGCAAACGAACGGTGTTTACCGAATAACCCATCGCCCGCGCTGCATCGCTGCTCTCGCCAACGGTTCGAACGATCAAACCCCATCGCGTATTGTTTAGCCACCAGAGCATGGCTGGCGCCAATGCCGCGCCGATGAAGAATAGCGCGTTGATATCCAGGGCCGAGCGAATCTTGTCTTCATGACTCCAGAAACCCAGGTGGATCGAGGGAAGTTGAGCGGTCACATATGCCACCGCCGGTTTCCCGAGGAAAAAAGCCAGACCGGTGCCAAATAGCATCAACCCGATGCCAACCGCAACATCATTCACACGCGGACGCGAGCAAAGCCAGGCATGCAGCATCCCTAGAATAGTCCCCACGATTCCCGCTGCAAGCACCCCCAACCAGGCGGAATTGGTGAAGTGCGCAACGGTGCACCCCGTCATCGCGCCCATGATGAGCGTGCCTTCCTGGCCGAGGTTAATTCGCCCGCTTTTTTCGGTCAGGCACTCTCCCAGGCTCACGAAAATGAAAGGCGTGCTCACGCGCGTGGCGCCGCCCAGCAATGCGATTGGCACACCCCAAAAATCAAAACCCGCGGGCATTTCTACGCCTCCTTCCGACGGAAGATTGCAAATCGCCCATACATCGTTTCAAACGCCAGAATTACAATGAACAAAATGCCCTGGAAAACCAACACAGTTGCATCCGGCAGATGCTGACGGCGCTGCAACAGCCCGCCGCTAGCGCCAATGCCCCCCAGCAATAGCGAAACGGGAATAATCGCCAGCGGATTTCCGCGCGCGATAAATGCCACAAGAATGCCCGTGTATCCGTACCCCGGCGCGGTGATATTCGCATTTGCCCGCCCCTGAACCGCAGCGACTTCCACCATCCCAGCCAATCCCGCCGCCGCCCCCGCCAGCAGACAGATCCCAACCGTCAACTTGCCCACCGACAGACCGGCGACACGCGCAGCCCGCATGTTGCCCCCCACGATCTTGGCCGCAAACCCAATCACCGTATGATTCATGAGAACGTACAAAACAAGGCAAAGCACCAGCCCCCAGACGAAACCGTAATGCACGCTGGAACTGCCGATGTTGCCGATCATGCTGGCATCGGGAATCGCGTACGTTGACGGAGTATTCAAGCTTTCAGGATCGTGCATCCACCCTTCCACCATCTCGTTCAGAATAGCGATCGCAATATAATTCAACAGCAGGCTGCTGATCGTTTCGTTCACGCCGCGGTAGTATTTCAGGAATCCCGGCAGAGCAATCCAAAGTCCGCCCGCCAACATGCCGGCGGCGATCATGGCAAACGTAGTTACCCAGGGATTAGCTGATTCCGGCAATGTATGAGCGATGCCCGCCGCTGCCAGCCCACCCAGAACCAGCGCTCCCTCCCCGCCAATGATGACCATTCCCAATTGCAGCGGCAGCGCCACACACAACCCCGTCAACATCAGAGGCGCTGCTCGGATCAATGAATTCTGGATCGAAAAGCTAGTGCCAAAAGATCCCCGATACATCAACTGCAACGATGTAATCGGATTGGCTCCAGCCAGCAGAATAAAAATGCTGAAGAGCACAAACGCCAGCAGAATTGCCGCAAGAGGAACAACCAGCGGCTCAAGCAGATAAATTGGGGGCGTCCATCGCGGTGAAGTCGAACTTTTATTAGTGGTTAACGGAAGAGTTGCTTCGGCAGTGGTATCGTTGGCCTTCATACTTGAAGACATCATTTCTTTCTTCTCGGTCTCAAAGGCGCCGAAGCCGCACGGGTTTAGTTTGCGGCTTCGGCGCTAATCAAGAGAAGGAGTTTGTGTCCGGGCAATTCAATTAGAAATTGATGCCAAACCCGACTTCAGCGTTAAACACGCTGTTGGCGGTGTTGCCCGAAAGAAGTTTGCCAGCCTGCACCAGTGTCTTATTGATGAGGTTGTCATAGGTTAAACCTGCGTCAACATGCCAGTATCCATAACGCGCGGGAATGAAGCTGAGCGGCATGGATGCTTGGATGGCAGTTGAAAACAGACCAATATTTCCCGAGCCAAACTGCTTGGCTGCCCCATAAGACCAGTATTCAGACGGCCCAAGCTGGACGTAGGTCGGGAAAGTCAGGGTAATCGGATAATCGTTGATCACCTTCAAGGTATATGTCGGCACGATCCCGGGTTCAACATAGCCGGTGCCGCCCGGTCGACCCAGCACAACGGTAGAACCGCCGCTGATGGCCCACCAGAAGTCAACGTAAGGATGCAGCCCGAAGCCGCTGCTGCCCCACATCTTGGTGTCATCGTAGGACGCCTTCAAATCCAGATTATGTTCTGTCGGGAAACCGCCGGGGGGCGATTGCCATGCGCCATAAGTCAGCGCCAGGTTTAATTCCGGCAGCACATTGGCTGACATGGTGAAGAAGAAGTCCATTTCATTCCAACCACCGACAATATGGTTGGTCTGGTTAGTATTGATGCTGTTCCACACACCGGTAATTAGCGCCAGATTCTTGAACGGTCCCACATCGCCAATAGGCAACACAATTCCACCGACCGGCTGGAAAACCAATCCCTGGTTTTCCACGACCAGGCCGCGCGGCGTGATGTAAGCCGAGCGAAACGGTGCTTCAGCGAAGCCGTGAATATTGGGTTTCTCCGCAACGTCATCTAGATATTGAGCGCTCATCGTTACCTGCGGACCGTCGCTCATGGCGGTGGGCTGATACATGGCGCTCGATGTGTCCGTTGACTCCGTCGTCTTTTCACCCGCCAACGATTGAAGGTCGTTATTCACACCGGCCTCTCCCGAGGCGGCTTGAACCGACGCTGCGACGGCCTGACTTGACAGTGATGGCGTCTGTTGCGAATTCGGATCCGAGGTCGCACCCGTTGCCGGAGAACTCGCACCCGAAAACAAACCATCACCGGCTGGATGCAAATCCGCCCAGCTCGAATTGGTCCAAGCAAAAACGGGCGTCGCCAACATTGCACCCAATGCCAAGGCGCGAAAACTACGCTTGATCGACATAAACTAGATCCTTCCTCTGACGGTGTAGAGCGGCTCGAAGGGAATAACCCCTCGGCGTTAACAAGAGCGATGCTGAGGTTGGTTAACCAGCGAAAACATCAGCAGCGCAAATCTCAGGTTGTGACGGCGATCAGCCTGAAATTGATCCGCACTGATGAATCCGCCATTACCTTAACAATGCCCATGCCAGCGAATTGCGAATATCGTAACTATATTAATAGAAATGCTTTATGGAATACTTGCGGATGCTGCCGGGGAGATGGCGCAGCGCTTCCGTCGCGCTATATGGAACATTTGAAACAGATGAGTGGTTCTTTCTTGTGCAGCACTGACTCCATGATGTTTCATGGAAACGAGGATACTTCTACTGGAGGAACCGTGAACCGCTTTTTTCTTTATTCGTCTGTTGCCGCGCTCAGTATTTTGGGCGTTCGATCATCCAAGGCTGATGTGGCTACTGATTATTGGCGCAACCCGGGATTTGTCACCCTGAATGTTGGCCAAGGAACTTATCTGGTGCCAGGCGTCGCCCCCCTGAGGGAGACAGACATCCCCTCCGCCCAACTGGCCGGATACCGTGAAGGCCCCGCCGTTGTTCAAACCCCCGACGACGTCACCCGTCAAACGGTCCCTGGTGATGTGCAATTTAGCGTTGGTAACGGTCGGATCATGCTTCCCGCATTTCAGCAATAGCCAGATAGTTCTGAAGGTCACATTTGTCCAAGCCCCGTTCCTCGCAAAAGGACGGGGCTTTTCTTTGATTGTGACAAGCGCCGCTCATGGTGCGCTTGTCACAATCCACTGGAAGCGCCAGAAGGCCATCTCAGTATCTGTAGCCGGATAATTGCAATTCATATTGGTACGCGCCTTGTACTGCCCCCATCAGGCACTTTCTCTTCACGATTTCAGAAAGGTAGAAAATGAGATTTGGAAAATGGGCGGCGCTTACTCTCGCAGCATTGATCGCTTTGCCATTCGCGCAGCAAGCGCGGGCGGATGACCTGGTGGTTGGCTTTATCTATGTCGGACCAAAGGATGACTACGGGTACAACCAGGCACACGCCGAAGGCGCGGCAGCGCTCAAGAAGATGTCGGGTGTGAAGGTGCTGGAAGAGGAACGCGTTCCAGAAACCGTTGAAGTCCAGAAGACCATGGAAAGCATGATCAATCTGGATGGCGCGACCCTGCTGTTTCCCACCAGCTTCGGATACTTCGATCCCCACATTCTTAAAGTCGCCGTAAAACATCCTGATGTGACGTTCCTGCACTGCGGCGGCCTTTATCAGGAAGGCAAGCACCCCACGAATGTCGGCAGCTATTTCGGCTACATTGACGAATGCGAATATCTTTCCGGCATCGTTGCCGGGCATATGACCAAGAGCAATAAGCTCGGATTCGTGGCTGCCAAGCCTATCCCGCAGGTGCTCCGCAACATCAACGCTTTTGAACTGGGCGCGAAGTCGGTCAATCCGAGCGTCACGACCACCGTCATCTTCACCGGGGACTGGTCAATGCCCGTGAAGGAAGCAGAAGCATCGAACACATTGATTGACCAGGGCGCTGACGTCCTCACCTGTCACGTTGATAGTCCAAAGGTTGTGGTTGAAACCGCCGAGAAGCGCGGAATCTATTGCTGCGGCTATCACACCAATCAGGCGGTTCTGGCGCCCAAGGGATATCTCACCGGCGCCGAATGGAACTGGGCCAAGGTATACACGGATTATGTGAATATGATCAAATCGGGCCAGAAGTGGCCTCACCTTCTTCGCGGCGGACTGAAGGAAGGCATTGTAAAGGCTTCCGATTACGGTCCTGCCGTGAACGATGCCGCCAAGAAAGATGCGGACGCTGCCAAGGCCAAACTCATGGCTGGTGGGTTTGTCATCTTCAAGGGCCCGATCAAGGATAACACCGGCGCGACCGTTGTTCCCGATGGCGCTTCGCTCGCCCAAACGGATGTCACTCTTGAAAAGATGAACTACCTGGTCGAAGGAGTAACCGGCTCCACAAACGCCAAGTAACGAAACAGCGGCGAATTATTGACGGATATCTGCAGCACGGCCCCGGTTCGCAATGACCGGGGCCTGCTTTTGTGTTGAACCGGTTAAGAGATCAGCTTTCGCGGCCGTGATTCGAATTAAGTTTGCGATAGATGCGAGTGCGATTGACACCCAGCCGCCGAGCCGCTTCGGCGATATTGCCGTTGGTCTCAAGAAGCGCGCGTTTGATCAGAATGTTTTCTGCCGCCTCAAGTTTAAGGGGAAGATCACTGCCAGGATCGACCGCAGCCGCCTGAGCCACCTCGAGCGCCGCGCACTTGGAGGATCGTAAACCGGTGGAAGGAAAAAGCCCCAGCGCCAGGTGAATATGTTCCGGCTGCACCAGGCTGCCGCCGCTTTCAATCAAGGCGCGTTCAATGACGTTTTTCAGTTCACGAACGTTACCTGGAAATGGATGCTTCGAAAGTATTTCCATGACGCGCGGATGAACCTTGGGCGCCGCAATTCCCATCTCCGTTGTGAATAATTCGAGGAAATGCGACGCAAGCAGCGGGATATCCTCGGCGCGCTGTCGCAACGGTGGCAGATCGACTGTGAATTGCGCGAGCCGGAAATACAAATCTTGCCGAAATGCCCCAGTCTCCATCTGGACGGGAAGTTCAACATTGGTAGCCGCCACTACCCTCACATCAACTTCGCGGTCGCGCGTGCTGCCCAAGGGCGTCACCCTTCCATCTTCCAGGACACGCAACAGCTTGGCTTGCAACGCCGCGGGCATATCTCCAATTTCATCGAGGAACAGCGTTCCCCCATGCGCAAGCTCAAAAAATCCCTTGCGGTCCATCGTAGCGCCGGTGAACGCGCCACGAACGTGCCCAAACAGCATCGATTCAGCCAGATCATGAGGAATCGCCACGCAATTGACGGGAATAAACGGCCCCTTGGATCGCGCGCTGCCGAAGTGCACCGCCCGCGCCACAAGCTCCTTACCCGTGCCGCTTTCGCCGGAAATCAGGACGTTAACGGAAGAGAAATTTTGCAGTCGACGCACATCGGTGAGAATCTTTTGTATCGTTTTACTTTTGCCGACAAACGCCGCGATGCCCCACCGCTCCGCCTCGCGGTCTGAAAGGCTGCTAAGTTGCTCCCCCGCCGCCGCCAGGGCGGATTCCGCCTGCTCGCGCTTGCTAACCTCGCGGCGCAGAAGTTCGTTGGCTTCAGACAGGGCCTGATTCTGCAGTTGCAGTTGCCGCGCCAATTGGCTGAGCTTCAGATGCGTTCGAACGCGAATGAGCACTTCATCCGGATTGAACGGCTTGGAAATGAAATCGATGCCCCCTGCCGCAAACGCTTCCAGCAAACTGCTCGCCTCGCCCCGGGCGCTGACAAACAGCACCGGAATATGTGCCGTGGCGGGATCAGCCCGCAGCTCCCGGCATGTGGCAAAGCCATCCTTGCCCGGCATCATGATGTCCAAAATAATCAGGTCGGGGAGCGCCCGCCGCGCCACCCCCAGAGCAATTTGTCCATCAGGCGCGGCGAGAATTCGATATCCATGCGGCTCCAGCACGGTCGAAAGCAAATCCAGGTTGGCCGGTGTGTCATCGACGATCAGCACTTGCTGACCGTGCCCCGCCCGCGGCGATGAATTTTCCGCGGGTGCTCGTTCCAATGTCGCGCTCAACTCCGCCAATTAAACCTCCACGGGCGTCTGTTCTCCCGCCAGAAAATGGGCAATCGCCGGCATATCGTATCGATGCAGGCATCGGCGCAGGAATCGAGCCGCGGTTTCGTTCTCCGGGCCGAGTCGATCCACTTCAAATAGAGCCTCGCGAAGGTCCGTAACGCGATACATCATCGCCGCTGTAATCATCCGTTGCCGCAAAGGACCTGGAAGCCCTATTGCCAGTTCCCCGGCCATATCACCCTGCTCGACCATCGCTTCGCTTGGAGGGGAGAACTCAACACCAAGTAACGTCACCAGACTCATATAAAGCCGGTCGCAGCGCAGCGGCTTGGCAACAAAATCATCAAAGCCGGCGGACTTGTACGATTCCTGTTCATGCGCCAATACCGATGCCGACGTCGCCACGAGCTTTAGCGCGGCGCCCTGCCCAGTTGATCGTAACATCCCCGCCAGCGCCGAACCGTCAATCCCCGGCATCATGATGTCAATAAAAACAATGTCCGGCTCCCAGGCCACATGCGCCAGCGCTTCGTCTCCATTGGCGGCTGTCCGCACTTCAGCGCCAATCTGCCCCAGCATTTCCGCCAGGACCTGGCGATTTTCCCGCACATCATCTACCACCAGCGCCCGCACCGATTGCCCAGACGCAAGGCGAACCGCGCCCGACCCCCAGCTGGACCTTTGCGGCTTATCCGCCGGTTGGGTCTGCATAAACGCTTCGCGACAGATCTCACGCATCGGGAGCGAGAAGAAAAATCGAGACCCGGTCCCTGCTTCCGAGCTGCATTCCAAATTGCCCCCCATGAGGTCCACCAGTCGCTTTGCAATAGCCAGTCCCAGACCCGTGCCGCCGCGCATCGCGCCGGCGGTTGATTGCTGGAACGGCTCAAAAATGGCGCGCAGCCCCTCGGGCGGAATTCCGATTCCCGTATCAACCACCTCAAACCAAATGCGGTCCCCCTCTCCGCACCGCACGCGCAAGTCGACCGAACCCTGATCGGTAAATTTCACCGCGTTGGCGGCTAAATTCAACAGGATCTGACGAAGTTTGCGCTCATCGCCGTACACGATGATATTTTGGTTCTCATTCCCATTCCCGGGCGCTCCAATCCCATTTACCACCAGTTCAATTCTCTTCTGACGGCACTTGGGTCCCAGCATCCCCGCCACCTGCCTGACCAGCGATGTCAGGTCGAACGCACCCTCATGCAAATCTTCCCGGCCTGCTTCGATCTTGGACAAGTCCAGGATTTCATCGATCAGGCTCATCAGGTGCTCGCCGCTGCTGACGATCGTATCCAGCGCATCACGATGGCTCTCCGTAAGTTTCCTGTCGCGATGCAGCAGCTGCGCATATCCAAGAATCGCATTCATCGGAGTTCTGATTTCGTGGCTCATGTTCGCCAGGAAATCCGTCTTGGCGCGGCTGGCGCTGGCGGCTGCAATTTCAGCGCGTTTACGCTCGGCAATTTCCGAATGAAGCGCGCGGTTGGATCGCTCCAGCGCCTGTGTGCGCTCATGTATCCGCGCCTCCAGCTCATCCTTCCCGCAACGCAGCGCGTCTTCGGCTTCCTTGCGCTGCGTAACCTCAACGACCATCCCTTCGTAATAAAGAACCATTCCCGCCGAGTCACATACCGCACGCGCGTTTTCGGAAATCCAAATTACAGTCCCGTCCCTGCGATAAACCTGCGATTCGAAATCATTGACCTTGCCATTTTGTTGGATCTCCCGAATAAATTGCTCGCGCCGATGCGGGTTGATGTAAAGCTGTCGCGAAATGTTGCCCAGGTCGCCCATCAGGTGGTTCGGCGACTCATACCCATAGATCCGCGCCAGCGCCGTGTTGGCGCTAATGTAATGCCCATCCAGCGATGTTTGAAATATGCCTTCAATCGCGTTTTCCACGATGCTGCGGAATTTCAATTCCGCCAGGCGCGCTGCTTCTTCCGCGCGCTTGCGTTCAACCACTTCACGCGAAAGTTGAGCCGTCCGATGAACGACGCGATGCTCGATTTCCAGCGTCCTCCTTCCAGCGCTGAAGAGATAAAAGCTCAGCAGCGCCGTGAGCAAAAGCCCGGTGCAAAGAATCGTCGCGGATTGCCCGCTCTCATGCGCGGCCACGAATGAGGGCGTTGGCGACAACATCAGCGTCCAGTGCCGCCCGGCTACATCAAATCCCGCCGTGCCACTCGGGGCCAACGCGCTGCCCCCGGATTGCCGCAAGGATGGCATGTAAATCACGGATTCGGCGCCAGGAATCGAATCATCCACAACGCTGACGTTTAGCCCTTCCCCCGAAAGATCCGCTAGCGCTGTCTCAATCAAATCCTGAACCCGGAAAACCGCCGATGCATAGCCGATAACCCGCGAACGCCGATCCCCTGGTCCTTCCGCATAAACCGCCTGATAAGCAATAAATCCTCTCCGCTCGTCCTTTTCCTGAATTAGCTTCACCGGGGGCGTGGAAGCCGGCTGCCCGGTAAAGCATGCCTTTTCCAGCGCCTGATCGCGGATTGGGCTGGAATTCAAATCAAAACCAATGGCAGGCCGATTTGGACCCTCCGGTTCAAGATAGAGAATGGGGTCATACTCAGGCCGTATGCCAGCGGACCGTAATTTCCCCGATCCATCGATCTCGGTAATATTGAAGTGATCCAATCCTTGCGCAACGGCGGCGGCCTCCGTTGTCGCCCGCTCAGATTGTCGCACGCGCGGCGTCCAGCCCAGCGCCAGCAACTCCGGCTGCTCTTTGAGGTCGTCTATTACGAATTCGTGAAATTGCTGCCGCGTTGTATTCGGACGGGCGCGAAACAGCGCCGCCACGGAACGCAGAGCATCCATCGACTGAAAAATTGTCCTTCGCAGCAGTTCGACGCGCTCTTGCGCTCGAAGAGACATCGCGGCCTGCAAAGAGCGACGCTCCAGCGTGCGGACGTATTGGAAAATTGCCAGGGTAAGGATCACCCCTGCCATCGTGGTGATCGCTAGTCCGGTTTTGCCGAAACGAAATGCCCCGCGCGATGCGGAAGATTTTCGGCAGACGCGCCTATAACTTCCGCGCAGCCAGCGCAATCGCCTTCTCACGTTTTCAACAGGCGATTGAAAACTCGGCACGACAACCTTTCCCAGACGCGATTTTGAACCGCTGCCCAAATAGCGCGCACACAACGCGTTGGAAATTCAACTGATAACGATATGAGCAAACGCGGGACCGCCCAATGGGCCGGAAGCCGCCAATTCAAGCCGGTGGTTGTTGCTTGCTCTTCAGATATGCACGCCAACCCCCGAAATCCGTAATATCCAGGGCAGTGGCGATGGCGTAATTCTCACAGATAAACCCTTTCACATATTGCCCATCTTCTAATTCCAACGTTCCAATGCCCAGTGGCGGCGCAATCAGGGAAATGAAGCTCCCAACTTCAGCAATTGGCATTCGCCAGATCTCCACTTCAATCGCGCGGCCGGCCGCATCCTCTACACGCGCCAGGCCCGGCTTGGGTGGTGTTGTCCCGGCCAAGGCATAAAGTCGATATTTTTCCGCAGTCTTGCATGATCTTGTCAGCGTGGCGTTACGCTGGGTAAGCTGGTAATTCAGGGGCTGGCCCGTCAGATGCGCTCCCACCACGGCAATCAAAATATTGTCAACCACAGGCTCTGTAACTGCCGGTGCGGAGGTGCTGGGCAGCGGTAAGCCTGTCGCCCCCATTGGTAACCCGCTCGATAGATGATACCTCTCCGCAAGGTCCATCAGCGGTTCATCGCTGCCCGCGGGCGCGATAAGCGAAATGCCGAAGGGAAGCCCGGATTGGGACATCGCACTGGGAACCGCCACCCCGCAAAGGTCGAGCAAGTTTACGAAATTTGTGTAATAACCAAGGTTCGTGTTGAACTGCATTGGCTCCCTTTCCAGATCGGAAATCGTGTAAATCGTTCCAGCCGTCGGCAAGAGCAGGAAATCAATCTTCGACCACTGTGGCTTAAATTCCTGTGCGCATTGGGCCAATTTATAAAGCCCTTCAAACACAGCACCGGCTTGCATATTTTTACCACGGCTGATCACAGAATGTGTGACCTTGTTTAGCGCTCCGGGGCTTCGCTCAAGCAATTCACGAACCACCATGGCCCGCTCGGCGATCCAGGGACCTTCGTAAAGTAATGCAGCCGCCCTCGCGAGGGGGCCGTAATCAATCGTTACGGATTCTCCGCCCAGCCTGCCCATTCTTTCAACGGCGGATTGATACAGTGACGCCCATTCTTCATTTCCATAAAACCGTAAATCCTTGGAATCGGGCGCTCCGAATCGAAATCGCCCCGCTGACCAGGCCGGCGGCTTCGAAATTTCATCTAGCCGGCGCGAGAATCCGTCGCCTGAATCAGGCTTTGCCGTCATCGAAAGTAATAGCCTTGCATCGGCACAGTTCAAAGCAAAAATGCTCACGCTATCCAGCGATTTGCAGGCGGGAACAACTCCCCGACAACTTAATAATCCGCGCGAAGGCTTTAATCCCACAATGTTGTTAAATGCTGCCGGTACCCGACCGGACCCGGCGGTATCTGTCCCCAACGAGAAGCTCACCAAGCCCGCGGCAACCGCAATTGCTGATCCTGTACTGGAACCGCCCGGAATGTAACGATCATCAAACAGATTTCTGCAAATCCCATACGGGGATCGTGTTCCAACCAGGCCGGCGGCAAATTGATCCATGTTGGTCTTGCCAACCAAAATTGCCCCAGCATCCCGCAGCAATTGAATCACTGGCGCCGTTTCTTGCGCGACATAGGCGAACGCCGGGCATGCTGCCGTCGTCGGATGCCCGGCGACGTCCATGTTGTCTTTGACCGCAAAAGGAATCCCCAGCAACGGCTGCCCAATTCCGTGCGCCAGCCGCTCCTGGGCGGCCAACAATTGGTCATCCATTTGCTTTCGTGGAAATAGGTCGATCCAGAGCGCCTTGTCAGCGTGCCTGGCATTGCGTGCGCAAATTTCCGTCAAAACGTCCCCCGGACGAATCGAACCCGATTGATATGCTCTTGTAAGTGATGTGATATCCAGTGAAAGCGTCGAACTCTGATCCATGCGCACTCCAAAAGCAAAACTGACACCCAATTCCATATCCATCTCCACTCTGTCAATCGAGCGTTTTAATGGAGATATATGAATTTGTCTGTTCGGCGGAAAGTGCTTCGCTTGTTCCACGGGCAACACTTGCGGCGCGCTTCAGACCATTGTCGCATCTTATTCCTTAACGGAAATCATTTGGCCATCTTCAGCTTCCTCGTTAAATCTAGACTACCCAACAAAATCAAAAGCGCGGCATAAGGTTTGTTCAACCACCAACGGTTAACCGCGCGCCCCCGGGAGATGGCCTCAATGAAATTTCGTAAGACTTTAATGTTCTTGTGTGGTTGTGCAGTCGCAGTCACAGGTTTCGTAGCGCCGGCGCGAGCGGCGGATACGGTCAAAATCGGCGTTCTGCATTCCCTATCGGGAACTATGGCGATTTCCGAAACCAGCCTGCGCGATGCGGTGCTGATGGCCGTCGATGAAATCAACGCCAAAGGCGGCGTGCTGGGCAAGACGATCGAGCCTGTCGTTGTCGATCCCGCGTCTAACTGGCCGCTCTTTGCTGAAAAGGCCAAGCAGTTGATTGTTCAGGACAAGGTGGCCGTCACATTTGGCTGCTGGACCAGCGTCAGCCGCAAGTCGGCCCTGCCGGTTTTCGAGGCCAAGTACTCGATGGACGAAAACCCATACGGTGGGGGCCTGCTGTTCTACCCCGTGCAATACGAAGGCGAAGAGCAAAGCCCGAATATCTTCTACACCGGCGCTTCGCCCAATGAACAGCTCATCCCCGCAGCTGAATACATGATGAGCAAGGACGGCGGCAGCAAGAAGAAGTTTTATCTGCTGGGAACCGATTATGTGTTTCCGCGAACCGCTAATAAGGTGCTGAAGGCCTTCCTGCTCAGCAAGGGTGTTCCGGACGCGAATATCGTTGAAGAATACACCCCTTTCGGTCACAGCGATTACCAAACCATCGTCGGCAAGGTTAAGGCGTTTGCCAAAGACGGCGATGCCTGCGTCCTTTCGACCATCAACGGTGACAGCAACGTCCCGTTCTACAAGGAATTCGCCAACCAGGGCCTGACGGCGGACAAATGCCCCATCATGGCGTTCTCGGTTGCTGAGGACGAACTGCGCTCTATGGAGACTGAAAAGCTGGTCGGCCACCTGGCTGCCTGGAACTATTACCAGTCGATTGATACCCCCGCCAACAAGAAGTTCGTTGAGGCGTTCAAGGCTTATTGCAAAGCGAAGAACCTGCCCGGAGGCGACTCGCGCGTCACTGACGATCCCATTGAAGCCGCCTACTTCGGCGTCTATGTCTGGAAGGCCGCGGTTGAAAAAGCCGGCTCTTTCGAAATCTCGAAGGTCATCCCCGACGTTCTGGGCCTGGAATTCGATGCCCCCGGTGGCAAGAAGAAAATGGATACAATCAACCATCACACCTGGAAGCCGGTTCTGATCGGCTCCATCCGCGCCGATGGCCAGTTTGACATCATCTGGCAATCGCCCGGCCTGGTGCATCCCGACTCCTTCAGCCCTTTCCTGCATTCAGCTGATGAACTGAAGAAGTTGACTGGCGCGCCATAACGCGTGCTTGGATGTTCATACTTTCGCAGGATTGCCACAAATGAGCGAGGCCGGAGCGCGAAAGCCTCCGGCCCTCGCTTCATTCTTCTGATTTCAACAAATGGATAGCGCATTGAAATTCATTCTCGGGCGATTGCCTGGAAAGATGAATCGCCGTTCCGTGCCACGGATCTCTTCTCTCACCCTCATTGGCCTGGTTATCTCAGTTTGTCTGTGCGGTTCCGCGATCGCCGCTGGCCCCCCGCCGGTAGCGCCTGAAATTGTCGCGGCCTTTAAAGGACTCAAAAAGACGGATGCGGCTGGCCGATCCGCCTTTTACGATTTGCTGCAAAAACAGGGCGATGCCCGGCTTATCCCGGCCCTGAAGGCCTATCGCGACAGCTCCCTTCAACTGAGGGATGACGGCGTGCTCTCGATTTACGGCGAGCGCGTGGATGTCCCCGGCAAAGGCAAAGTCCTTCCAGTGGTGGACGCCATCACCGGCACGCCAATTCTCGGACCCGATGGTGCGCCGCTTTACGTGCTCAAACCGGACCTGTCTAAATCTCTGAAAGCTCCGCCCAGAGGTGAGCGAGCGACCATCGCTGATCTGATTTCCACGCTTTCTCTGCTGGACCCCGACCCCATTGCGCATCTGCAAAGCATTCGCGATGCCGGTGAGCGCGCCGGGCGCGCCTTCATCGAACCCGCAGACCAGCAGAACTATGCCAGGCAGCTTCGCACCTGCCGCGATGCCATCGCCACGTTGCCGCAAGGCAAAGACACGGTAGCCGCGATCGACGCTGGGCTGGCCCAGAAGAAGCAAACCCTGCTGATGGCCATTCCCGATAGCGCCGCCGTAGGAAAAATCACCGCTGCCCTGACCGCCCTGCAGCAAACTAATCCTCGCCCCGAAGTTGCCGCTGCGATAACAGGCAGCCAGAACTATCAGGATTATCTCGACGCTCAACAGAAGATTCTGGACGAGCTTCCAAAGTATTCGCAATCGCTTCACCGGCAATTGGATACGCAAACGGATAAGGGGCTGTCCGCAGCGCTCCGCGAAGCGGCGGCTGAGCTGGATACGGTTTTAGGCGACCCGGCAACGCAGCTAACCGCAATCAGTACGCTGGGTTCGATCGGCACCACTCGCGCTGATAACCTGCTGCACAAAATTGCGGATGCCGCCAGCGCGGTTGGCGATCCTTCGCTGGATGACGCCGCCCAGCAGGCACTGCATAAAGCAGATCGCCGGCAAACTGAAATTCAGTTCGTCCAGAACACCTTTGCCGGGTTTTCCCTCGGCAGCATTCTCGTGCTGCTGGCGTTGGGGCTCTCCATCATTTTCGGATTGATGGGCGTCATCAATATGGCCCAGGGCGAATTCATGATGGTCGGCGCCTTTACAACCTATGTTGTGAGCGAATGGTTTCGCCACCACGCGCCCGGCGCATTCAACTATTATCTGCTGGCTGCGATTCCCGCCGCTTTCATGGTCTCGGCCTTCGTGGGCCTGCTCTGCGAAATTCTGGTCATCCGTCACCTTTACGGTCGCCCGCTGGAAACACTATTGGCAACCTGGGGAATCGGCCTGATCCTCATCCAACTTGCCCGTGTTGAATTTGGTGACACGCTTTCCGTCACCCCTCCAAGCTGGATGGAGGGCGGCGTGGAAGTGGTGCCGGATCTCTTTTTCCCGCTCAATCGCATCTACATCATGATCTTCTGCGCGATCTGCATCGGGGTGATCTATTTCCTGGTGAACTGGACGAAGCTGGGTCTGCTTCTTCGAGCCACCACGCAGAATCGCCAGATGGCGTCGGCATTGGGCGTGGCCACCCGGCGGGTTGATGCCCTCACCTTTGCACTGGGTGCCGGTCTTGCCGGACTCGCCGGGGTTGCCGTCCCGCTTTACAACAAGATCAACCCCAGCATCGGACAGGAATACATCGTCGATTGCTTCATGGTGGTTGTCGTCGGCGGTGTCGGCAAGCTTGCCGGGGCAATCATTGCCGGGCTTGGCCTGGGGTTCATGAACAAATATCTGGAATCCATCCTGTCCTCGTTCCCATCCATTGAATCCGGCGCATCGGTTTACGCGAAGGTCATCGTTCTCGGATTGATTGTGCTTTTCCTGAATTGGCGCCCCGCGGGGATGTTCCCGCCGAAAGGCCGGGTGGCCGATGCCTAGCCCCGAACCGAATGGAGATGCGCCAGTGGTTGTTGCGGAGCCGATCCCGGAAACGCATTCCAAGGAGCTCTACGAGCATTCCAAGACGTTTCTTTCCAAAACGCCGGCGCGGGAGGTCATCTGGCTGCGCATCGGGACAGTTGGATTGATTCTGACGCTGTTTTACATCGCTATTCCGATTATGAATTCCGCCGGTGCCGTGCCCGACTACAAGCTGAACTTCCTGGGCAAATATTTGTGCTTCTGCATGGTTGGTTTGGGAATCGATCTGATCTGGGGCTACACCGGCATTCTCTCTCTTTCCCAGGCCTTGTTCTTTTGCATCGGCGGTTACGCCATGGCCATGCACCTCAGCCTTCCGCAAGGGGGCGGGGATGTGCGCCCTGAATACAACAACATTCCCCAGTTTATGTTCTTCAATAACGTTCGTCAGCTTCCGTTCTTCTGGAAACCGTTTCAATCTCTGACCTTTTCATTACTGGCGGGGATTGGATTGCCGGCGCTGGTGGCCAGCTGTTTTGGATTCTTCGTGTTCCGCAGCCGCGTGCGCGGCGTTTACTTTTCGATCATCACCCAGGCGCTGGCTTGGGGATCGTGGCTGCTGGTCAGCCGAAATGAAATGCTGCTCGGCGGCACCAACGGATTGACCAACTTCTACAAGCCTCTGACGGAACAGCGCTCGTACATTCGCGCTTCCTATCTTCTGACGCTAACGGTTCTGGTGCTCTCTTATCTACTTTGCCGCGCGATCACCAAATCGAAGCTCGGTCGCGTGCTGATCGCGATCCGCGACAAAGAGACGCGCTTGTACTTCGCGGGCTATCGCCCTTATGCGTTCAAGGTCTTCGCATTCGCAGTCGGCGCGGCCCTCGCTGGCATCGGCGGGATGTTGTATTCGCCGCAGGTAACTATCATTTCCCCGCACAACATGCGCGTTGAGGAATCGATCCTGATGGTGATCTGGGTTGCACTCGGTGGCCGAGGAAGGCTGTGGGGCGCGATCTTCGGCACGCTTCTCGTCAGCTACATGTATGCTGCCCTAACCAGCGATATGCCCTCGGCGTGGCCGTTCATTGAAGGCGGTATGTTCCTGGCGGTCGTTTTGATTCTGCCAGAGGGTATCGTTGGTCTATGGGACGAACTGGAGCGCGGGGTCACCTCGTACGGCTTCAGCCAGGCGGGCCTGGTGCGGTATTCCTGCATCATCATCGCGCTGCTGGTGTTGTCTCTCTTTGTCATGGGCGAAGCACTCGGGATCATGCCAGGCTGGCTGCAAACGGTGGTCATTCATTCTGATCGCCTGGCCAATGTTCAGGTCAAATATTTGGGACTGGTCATCATCCTGCTGGTCTGCGGTGTTTGGCGGCGGTTGGTCCACAGTTCTCTGGCGGTTCGAGGATAAATTATGGCCACAGCCTCCGCTGCAGAAATTCTCCCGCCGCCCACCGCGGAAGATCTCGAAAAGAATATTGTTGTTCTGCAGAACGTCGTCGTCAGCTTCGATGGATTCAGGGCGCTTGATATCAACCAGTTCGCGGTGGAGCGCAATGAGCTGCGCGTGGTGATCGGCCCCAACGGGGCTGGGAAAACCACGCTCTGCGATGTCATCAGCGGCAAAACACGCATCGTCAGTGGGCGACTTTATTTCGACCGCCACGACATCCGCTATACCCGCGACACGGAAATCGCCCGCCTGGGGGTAGGCCGAAAATTTCAGACTCCCACAATCTTCGACAGCCTCACGGTTTATGAAAACATGCAACTCGCCCTGCCCGGCGGGCGCAACGTGTTTCAATGCATGTTTCGCCGGGAAACGCCAAGGGAACGGGATCAAATTCTTTCGATTCTTAACCGGGTGCGCCTGCTGGAAGATGTCTCGACCCCCGCGAAATATCTGTCGCACGGTCAGCGGCAATGGCTGGAAATCAGCATGCTTATCGTTGCTGAACCTAAGCTGCTTCTGGTTGACGAACCTGCGGCCGGGTTGAGCGACAAAGAGACTGAGCTAACCGCTCAGCTTCTGCTGGAATTGAGGGGGCACCACACGATTATCGTGATCGAACACGACATGGATTTCGTCCGCCGGATCAGCACAAAAATCACCGTTTTGGATAACGGCAAGGTGCTGGCAGAGGGCTCGATGAAGGAAGTCTCGGAAAACCCGGTGGTCATAGAGGCGTATCTGGGACGATAGCCGATCAAAAAGGACGCATGCTCGCCATTAAACAACTTGAATTTTCCTACGGCATGGTGCAGGCGCTGCGCGGCATCGACATGGATGTCGTGCAGGGAAGCGTCACCTGCGTCATGGGCCGCAATGGCGTGGGAAAAACCACGCTGATGAAGAACATCATGGGCCTGCTGCGTCCATCAGCCGGGGAAATTGTGCTGAAGGACCACGACGTGACCCGCCTGCCGGCCAATCTCCGTGCAAAGGCGGGAATCGCATTGGTCCCGCAGGGCAGACAGATTTTCCCGAAACTGACGGTGGAAGAAAACCTGCGGGTTGGCCTGCAGGCGCGGACTGATCGGGTGCGATCCATTCCCGAGGAGCTTTACGAATTGTTCCCGGTTTTGAAAAGCATGTCGCGTCGCATGGGGGGCGACCTGTCTGGCGGCCAACAACAGCAATTGGCTATCGCCCGCGCGCTTGCGGGTAACCCCAAAGTTTTGCTGCTGGATGAACCCACCGAAGGCATTCAGCCCAATATCATCCAGCAAATTGGAATGGTTCTGCGCAAACTGGTGGAAACCCGTGGGATGACGGTGGTGCTGGTGGAGCAATATCTCGATTTCGTGCGCGAGTTCGGATCTTATTTTTATATCATGAATCGCGGGGCTGTGGTGGCGAAGGGGAACACGGCTGATTTATCCAGCGGGCTGGTGGATGAACACCTCAGTGTCTAGCGTCGCCCACTGTCCAAATTGATAGAAATCCTCGGCATCAGATCACATTCGGGCATTACGCGTCCAACACTGGTTTGAAAAGGAATGCCCAGCTGCCCTAATCCGGCCTCGGTGGCGTCGGATGCGGGGATGAGAATTTTCCCGCCTCTGATTTCCGCTGGCAGATGGGCGTTGCCGATGGCATAGGCCAGCGTGGCCAGCCGTTGGGCGGAGTCTGCTGCGACCACCAAAAGCTCGCAGGGGGAGATATTGACGATGATCCTCAGGACTTCATCTGAAATCAGCACTGAGCCGTGATCGAGGAATTGATTGGCGGGCAGCAAAATGCGAACGAGGCGCCCCTGGCGGGTGGTGGCGCGCAGGGCGCGCTTGCCGCGCTCCTGCCAATCAATGTCGAGGATGTCGGTCCGGCCATCGGGGTCCAGCGGCACATCATCGGTTTCAATGATCCGCTGAACCAGGAAACTGGTTCCGATTGCAACACTCACGTTAAGCTCACTTTGGATTCGATTTTGTTGCTGCGCAGGGCGTTGCGCTGCTGAATCAGGTAGGAGATCCACCCGTCCATCCCGCTTCCGGTTTTGGCAGAAACCTCCAGCACGGGCATGCCGGGCCGCACATCCTGGATGCTTTCCAGCATGGCCTGGCGGTCAAAGCCCACCGCCTGGGCCAAATCCATCTTGGTCAGCACGGCCAGGTCTGATGTGTTGAAAATTGTCGGATATTTGATGGGTTTGTCCTCTCCTTCGGTGGTTGAAGCCAGCACAATCCGTAAATGTTCGCCAAGATCGAAGCTTGCGGGGCAGACGAGATTTCCGACGTTTTCGATGAAAAGAAAATCAAACTCGTTGAGATTCCAGCCTGCGTCTGCAAGGGCAGCTTCCACCATTTCGGCTTCGAGATGGCAGACGGTGCCGGTCACGATCTGGCGAACCGGAGCGCCGCTTTCAGCCAGGCGTTTGGCGTCGTTTTCGGTGGCCAGGTCACCTACCAGGGCGGCTACAGCAAAATCCTGGCGCAGTCGGCTCAGGGTGGATTTGAGGAAAGCGGTCTTTCCCGAGCCGGGGCTGGAGACCAGGCTGATAACGAACACGCCTGCTGCGTCGAAACGATCGCGGAGAGCACGGGCCAGCGTATCGTTCTTTTTGAGGATTTGCTGACGAACCTGAAGAATTCTAGGCGTCATGGCTTCCTCCTTCGGTTTCTTCGATTAGTTCCATAGCTACCAATTCTAACTCAGTTCCGTGAATAATCCTGGGGGTGTGCTTGCCACACACGGGACAGCGAAGCCGCCTGGCCTGTGGCACGGTGCGCTCCGATTCACATCGCGGGCACCACACTATCAGCCCTACTTCTTCCAGTTCCAGGCGTGAGGTTGCCAGCGGCGTACCATGAGCAGCTGCGGGGAAAGCGCTTGCCAGGGCGGCTGCCACCACACCCGACCAAACCCCCACACGGACCCTTAAAGAACGAACCTGAACCGGCGAAGGAAGCGCATCTAGTTGCTCCCGCGCTAGGTCGATGAGATCGCGGGCGATGGCATTTTCATGCACTAATCAATCCTCCGTCTTTCGCACGCCATTTGCTATGCAAAGGATAGACCGGCCCTCAAACCGGGTCTGGTATGTCATTTCGCGATGATAAAAGCGGCGCACGCCATTTTATCGCGCAATGTGCGGGCATCGAGTGTGCGGGTCCTGGAGGACTTCTGTCATCAAACCCATGGATGCTTTGGCAACTGGCCGATTCGGCGTTCCCCACCGGGGGATTTGCGCATTCCGGTGGTTTGGAAGCGGCATGGCGAGCGGGCCATGTGGTGGAGGACCAGACCCTGGAGGGGTATTGCCGATCGCAACTGCTTCAGTGCGCGAGTGGCGTTTTGCCTTTGGCCCTGATGGCTCA
This sequence comes from Planctomycetota bacterium, assembly GCA_030775485.1. GTDB lineage: Bacteria > Planctomycetota > Phycisphaerae > Tepidisphaerales > Tepidisphaeraceae > JALYJB01. The sequence continues at coordinate 72,848 of JALYJB010000004.1, forward strand.
TCGGGATAGCGATCTTTTCACCGAAGCGGACGAGCGATGCGATCTGCTGCTGAATCATCCGATCAGCAACCGCGCCAGCCGAGTGCAGGGGCGCGGGCTGCTGGCCGCAGCTCGACAGATTTATCCGGCGTGCAGAGATGAGATCAAGGATCGGCCGCGCGCGGCCCAGCTGCCGGGGCACTTTGGTCCTACTCTTGGGGCGGTTTGCCGGGTGTTAAAAATAGATGAAATTCACGTTGGTAGGCTATTGCTGTTCATGGGGCTGCGGGGCACGATGTCGGCCGCAGTGAAGTTAGGGATCGTTGGTTCGATGGCCGCCCAGGCCATGCAGCATCGGCTGGGCGCATTTTGTGACGAACTGGTCGATCGATCGCGCCGGCTTCCCGTCGACGCCGTGGCGCAGACAGCGCCAATTTCCGAATTATTTGCCGCCTGCCAGGATCGTCTTTACTCGCGGCTGTTCCAAACGTAAGGAGCTACACCATGTCCTGGATGCATGAACCTCTTCCGCAGCACATGCACGAACGCTGGCTTAGCCCCGGTTACTACGAGGCGCGCGAGCGGGCGCTGCGCGGTCGCGATTTTGTCCAGCGCGCATTCACGGTTGGCGTTGGCGGCCCGGTGGGCAGCGGCAAGACTGCCCTGCTGCTGGAACTCTCCCGCGCGCTCAAGGAAAAGATGAGCGTGTGTGCTGTGACCAACGATATCTTCACCAAGGAAGACGGGGAGTTTCTTGTGCGCAATCAGGCGCTTCCCGCGGATCGCATTCTGGCGGTGGAGACGGGCGGCTGTCCGCACTCGGCCATTCGAGATGATATTTCCGCCAACATGTATGCGCTGGAACATCTGATGGAAGACCATCACCCGGACATCATGCTGCTGGAATCGGGCGGGGATAATCTGGCCGCTCACTTCAGCCGGGAACTAGCGGATTATACGATCTATGTGATCGACGTTGCCGGCGGCGACAAGGTTCCGCGCAAGGGTGGGCCGGGCATTACGCAATCGGACCTGCTGGTCATTAACAAGACGGATTTGGCAACGGCGGTTGGCGCTGATCTGGCGGTCATGGAACGCGATGCTGCGCGGATGCGCGATGTTGGTCCGGTGGTGTTTGCGCAAATCAAACACGGTGTTGGCGTGGAAAAGATCGTCGGGCATATCGTGAAAGCGCGGCAGGATGCGATCACCAAGCTGCACGGCGCATAAGCGATTGTGCTTTTCCTCGTTTTGAGAGGTTCCCGCGCAAATCTGATCTTCCCGGCGCATGCACTGCAATCTCAAAAGTCTGGAAACTGTGGCCGGGAAGGGCGTGCTGGCGTTCCGCAAGGTGCGCGGCCGGACGGCTTTGATTCGAGCTCGAGCAACCAGCCCGCTGACCTTGTTGAACCCGCGATCTTACGGCCGGTGCGCCTGGGCGGTCTGCGGCACCCACGGGGGCGGGCTGGTCGGCGGCGACAACATTCAACTCGACGTGGTCGTCGAATCCAACGCTTCCGCGATGATTGGAACGCAGGCATCCACCAAGGTGTATCGCTGCGACGGCGGTCTCCGCTGCCGCCAGAGCCTGGATGCACGCGTTGAAGAGAACGCGCTGCTGGTTCTGGTTCCCGACCCGGTCACTTGTTTCGCGGACGCGAGCTACGCGCAGGAGCAGCGGATTGAGCTGCATGAATCTGCTTCGCTCCTCATGATCGACTGGTTCACCAGCGGCCGCTATTGGCGCGGGGAGCGTTGGGCGATGACGGATTACAACTCGCGCAGCGAGGTTTTGATTGACGGCCGGCTGGTCTTCCGGGATGCCCTTCGGCTGGATGCGGCTGATGGATTGCTTGCCTCGCCCGCCCGGATGGGACGATTCAATTGCTTCGCCACCGTGTTGATGATTGGAGCGGAGTTTGCATCATTCGCCAGCGAGCTTCTGCGCCTTGTTGCGGGACAGCCGCTGGTGGCGAATGCCAAGCTGGTGTTTGCGGGTGGGCCGGCTGCGGGCGGAGCGCTGCTTCGGGTGGCCGGGGAATCGACGGAAACCGTGGGCAATTGGTTGCGGGATCGACTGGCGTTTTTATCTGACATCACCGGACAGGACCCTTGGGCGCGCAAACGATGAAAGGGTTTTTGTGGAGTTGTGCGATTCATAAAAATGACCCCCACTCTTGGCCCTCCCCCGGAGTACCAGGGGAGGGAAATTAAACTTGTGGCGCCAGATTCAGGACGACTTTTGCTGACTTGAACGATCTATGCATTTATCACCGCGCGATATCGACAAATTACTGCTGCACAACATTGGGTTTCTCGCGCAGAAACGATTGGCGCGGGGCGTGCGGTTGAATTATCCGGAAAGCGTGGCGCTGATTGCCTCGCAGCTGCTGGAATTTATTCGCGATGGGCGATCGGTCGCTGACCTTATGGACCTGGGACGGCAGTTTCTGGGCCGCCAGCAGGTGATGGCAGGTGTGCCCGAGATGATTGCCGAGGTGCAGGTGGAAGGCACCTTTCCGGATGGGACGAAGCTGGTGACGGTGCATCATCCGATTGTTGCCGAGCAGGGGAATCTGGAACTGGCGCTGTATGGAAGTTTTCTGCCAATTCCAACGGGCTTACCTCGGTCGGATCCGCCCTCGCCAATTCCTGGCGAGATGGAGACGATGCCGGGCGATCTGATTCTGAATGAGGCTCGGCCAGCCACCGAACTTGCGGTGACCAATCTTGGCGATAGACCGGTGCAGGTGGGCAGTCATTACCATTTCATTGAGACCAACGCGTCGCTGAAATTCAATCGCCGGGCGTCCTACGGAAAACATCTGGACATTCCCGCAGGCACCGCGGTGCGGTTTGAGCCGGGGGAGACCAAGACTGTTTCACTGGTGGATTTCGCGGGCAATCGCGTGATGCGGGGCGGCAATAACCTGGCGGATGGGCCGGTCAGCGACGCCAACCTTGCGGCGGCTATGCAGCGGGTTCAGCAGATGGGCTTTGCCAACCAGGAGGAGTGAGCATGCCAAACAGCATCCCCCGTGCCGCGTACGCGGATATCTATGGCCCCACCACCGGCGACAAAGTCCGGCTTGGCGATACGTCGCTGATCCTGCAGGTTGAGCGCGATCTGGCCGTCTACGGCGACGAATGCAAATTCGGCGGCGGCAAGGTTATTCGCGAGGGAATGGGACAGGCTGCGGGTGTGGGGCAGTCGGATGCGCTGGATTGCGTGATTACGAACGCGCTGATTGTCGATTACACCGGCATCTACAAAGCGGATATCGGTATCAAGAACGGGTACATCGCCGGCATTGGGAAGGCGGGAAACCCTGATGTCATGGCGGGCGTTTCGGCGCGCATGATTGTGGGCGTTACGACTGAAGTAATTGCCGGCGAGGGGCTGATTGTTACCGCGGGCGGCATTGATACGCACATTCATTTCATCTGCCCCCAGCAGGCGCACGAGGCGATTGCCGCTGGCCTGACGACCATGGTGGGCGGCGGCACCGGGCCGGCCACCGGAACCTGCGCCACCACCTGCACACCTGGCGCGTTTCATTTGAAGATGATGCTGCAGGCGACTGATTCGCTGCCGCTGAACTTTGGGTTCACCGGCAAGGGGAACTCGGCGATGCCCCAGGGTTTGCCTGAGCAGATTGAAGCAGGCGCGATTGGCCTGAAGCTGCACGAAGACTGGGGCACCACGCCTGCTGCGATTGATTGCTGCCTGGGCGTGGCGGATGAGCACGATGTTCAGGTGACAATTCACACCGATACGCTGAACGAATCGGGATTCGTCGAAGCATCCATCGCAGCTTTCAAGGGCCGCACGATTCACACCTATCACACCGAAGGCGCGGGCGGCGGGCACGCGCCGGACATCATTCGCGTTTGCGGGGAACCGAATGTATTGCCCAGTTCGACCAATCCAACGCGGCCGTACACCGTGAACACGCTGGATGAACATCTGGACATGCTGATGGTGTGCCATCATCTGGATAAGAATTTGCCGGAAGATGTTGCGTTCGCGGAGAGCCGGATTCGCGGGGAGACGATCGCAGCCGAGGATATTCTGCACGACCTGGGCGCGCTCAGCATGATCAGTTCCGATTCGCAGGCGATGGGGAGAATCGGCGAAGTCATCACCCGCACCTGGCAGACAGCGGACAAGATGCGCCAACAGCGCGGATCATTGCCGGGGGAAATTGGCAATAACGATAACCTGCGCATTCGCAGGTATATCGCCAAGTACACCATCAACCCGGCGATTGCCCATGGCTTCGGGCACATCATCGGCTCAGTGGAGACCGGCAAGTTTGCTGATCTTGTGCTGTGGCGGCCGGCGTTTTTTGGGAGCAAGCCGGAGCTGGTCATCAAGGGGGGCGTGATTGCGTGGGCGCAGATGGGCGACCCTAACGCATCCATTCCGACGCCGCAGCCTCTCTATATGCGTCCGATGTTTCCCGCGCTGGGACGTGGCGTTGGCTCATCCTGTCTGGCACTGGTGAGCCAGGCTTCAATGGCAAACGGCGCAGCAGCGGGGTATGGCCTGGGGAAGCAACTGGTTGCGGTGAAGAACTGCCGGAAGCTGACGAAGAAGGACATGCGTTTGAACGACGCGATGCCGAAGATTGTGGTTGATCCGGAGACTTATAGGGTTACCGCGGATGGGGAACATCTGACTTGCCAGCCTGCGACTACGCTGCCGTTAGCGCAGCGGTATTGTTTGTTTTAATATCGCCCCTCAACCTTAGGGTTTGTCGGATTTATCGAGTCTTACCGCAAACGGCACCGCAGGTTCTTCGATGATCTTGGTGCCGCCGCTTACTTCGGCTGACTTGGGGGCATCATGCAATTCCAGAATTACGATGTCGTTTTTCCCTTGTTTTAAAAAGTGGCTCGAGAGGAAAAGTGATCGCAATCCGCCGCGGTCCCAGTAACGGCCCAGGTTGTGGCCGTTGACCCAGACCGCGCCGAAGCCCCAGTTGCGCATATCGAGGAAGGTGCTGGCCAGGTCCGTCATATTGAAGGTGCCGTGATAAAGTGTCGGGCCGATGTGCGGCGCGGTGGACGGTTTGATCTGGTCAACGTTCTCCATCGGCAGTGAATAAATCTGCCAATCGTTGAGTTCCGTGCCATCCAGATACGCGCCGTCGATGAGGCCTTTGCGAGCGCGCCCTTGCGTCAGGGAGCTGACCGGAACGCTAATGCGACCGAGGTTGTAAATCAGCAGGTCCAGCGTCACCGGGCCGGGTTCATCGATCTGAATCTTGTTGCTATCCAGCCCATACCCGCGAAATGCTTCGGCGATGGTTTTTCCGTTCGCCATCACAATCGTGTAGTCCATGGCCTGGCGCAGTTCCAGAGTGCCCTTCACGGGGCCATCAAACTTTTTGCGATAGAGAACCAAGCCGTACGCCTGGTCTAAATCTTCCATGCTCACCGGCTTGACGCTCGTTAGCGTTGGCTTCTGGGGCATCCAGTCGATCAGCGCCTGCTGTTCATCCAGCTTGATCGACGGGATTTCGATAACCGCCGGATCTGACGGCGGCGCGGGTGGCGTGATGTTCAACTGCTTGCTGTAAAGATCGCGCAGAACCTTAAATTTTGCGGTGATGCGGCCGGCTTCGTCAATCGGTGCGTCGTAATCGTAGCTGGTCTGCACGGGAAGAAATTCATTGCAGCCGTTGTAGAAGCCGTAGTTTGTCCCGCCGAAGAAGGGAAACAGGCAGAACGAATAATGATGTTCGAAAAGAAAATTCAGCCAGGCGAGCTGAAGCGGAATGGGCTGGCGTTTTTCAATCTTGGCGCCCCAGCCGCTGAACCAGGCAGTGTAAATTTCCGGGGAATAGATGGGCATATCGCCGTTGGCTTCAGCGGTGACTTTCGCGCCAGCGTCGTCCTTGAGACCGTTGCGGCCGTTCAGAACGCCCGGAAGGCGCATGGCTGGGTCGCGCCAGACCGTGCTGAAACTTGGATCGCAGATGAACAGCGGCACCTCAAACCCAGCATCCAGAAACACCTTGTGCAGGGCCTTCATGTAATCGTTGTTGCCGTTGGCGACAATGCCGTATTCATTGTCAATCTGCACCATCAACAGCGGGCCACCCCGGCTGACCTGCAAATCGGCCACCCGCTTATAAACCTCGTTAATATAATCGCGGCACCAGCCGATGAATTTTGGGTCGTTCGTTCGAATCTTTACGTCGGGATATTTGAGCGTCCAATACGGAATACCGCCGTATTCAACTTCCGCGCAGCAGTACGGACCGGGACGAAGAATCGCCCACAGGCCGTTTTCCTGACACAGTTTCAGTACGCGACGCAGATCATTGGTGCCGCTGAAATCAAACTTACCTTCCTTTGGCTCGACCTGATTCCAGAAGATATAGAAACTGATGGTGTTCAGACCCATCGCTTTGGCCTGCTTGATGCGCGTCTCCCAGTCTTCGGGCAGTACGCGGGCGAAATGCATTTCACCTGCCGCTAGAAAGAGGGGCTGGCCATCGATTTTGAATTGCTTGTCGCGCAGCTCGAATTTATGGGGCTTGCCATCGGGAACCGGCGCAGCGGAGGCAACCGTTGTTTGTGCGCCAGCGCTGCTCAAAGGACAAAGCAGGCAGGCGATTGCGATAAGGAAAAGGGCGCAATTCCGATTTTGTAAAATCATGGAGCGATGCCTTTCATTGGATTGGATCAATCGGTGAATCCGCCGTTCATGACCGATGATTTGCCGCGTGCGCAGTCTAACACACGGTTAAACTCGCGAAAGAGCGCGGGTGTTGATCGATCAAATTCCACGCCCTGCAAAGCAGTAATCCTGCTGCTTGAAGTTGCCCGTGGCCGGGCTAGACTGCGGCTGGTGGATTTCCATTTCAATTCCATCGTTAAGCGGAGAACCTGAATGCTGATTAAACGTTCGCCGGCGCGCGTGTGGGCTGGTCTGGTCATCTTCGCGCTGCAGTCGGTCTGGCTTTCTCCTTTGGTCTTTACCGCCGATCTTACTTTGCATTACGACCAGCCCGCGCAGAACTGGGAGCGCGAAGCGCTGCCCATTGGCAACGGGCGCATCGGCGCGATGCTCTTTGGCGGCTTGGCCAGCGATCGCGTGCAATTCAACGACATCTCCCTCTGGACCGGCAGCCAGACCCTTATGGGCGCGTATCAGGCGTTTGGCAATCTCACCATCAGCCTGCCAGGCCATGACCAGGGCGCGACGGATTATTCGCGCCAGCTTGATCTTGAGCATGCCATGGGGCGCGTGACTTATAACAAGGACGGAATTGGCTACACGCGGGAATATTTCGCAAGCCATCCGGCGCAGGTGATCGTCGTTCGTCTGACCGCGGACAAGTCCGGCGCGTACACCGGATCGATTAATCTTGCCGACATGCACAAGGCTCCCACCGTCGCAGCCGGCAACACCCTGATCGCCAGTGGCGCACTGACGGTGCAGATGGGCGCGCTGCCCCAGCGCGGTCGCGCAGCGGCGGCCGCGCCAACAAAGGCGCCTGATAATACGGCAACCATGCTTTATGAAAGCCAGGCGATGGTCATCAACGAGGGTGGCTCGCTTTCGACCGACGGCAAGACAATCTCCTTCACCGGTTGCAACTCCATCACCATTCTCCTCGGAGCGGGCACCGATTATGTAATGGATTACGCGAAGAACTTTCGGGGTGAACCGCCTCACGACAAGCTGACGGCCCAGATGAAAGAGGCATCCAGCAAATCATTTCAGACATTGATGAATGAACACGAGGCTGATTTTCAATCGCTCTTCGGCAGGCTGACGCTTGATCTTGGCCAGGCCAGCGCTTCTCAGATCGCGCTGCCCACAGATAAGCGCATCGCCGCATACACCAAGGATGGGAACGATCCGGGGCTTGAGGCAATGTTTTTCCAATACGGGAGGTATCTTCTGATTTCGTGCTCGCGCGATTCCCTGCCTTCCAATTTGCAGGGCCTGTGGAACGACAGAAACAACCCGCCGTGGAATTCTGATTATCACACCAACATCAACATTCAGATGTGCTATTGGCCCGCCGAGCCGGCGAATTTAAGTGAATGCACTGCGCCGCTGTTTAATATGGTGACGGCGCTGCTGCCGGTGTTACGACAGACGACGGTTGGTCCGGCGCGCGACGCCAAGTATGTGACCGCCGCGGGCGCGCCCGTGCGCGGCTGGACGGTGCGCACCTCCCACAACATTTTCGGCAACGAAAGTTACAAGTGGAACACCACCGGCAACGCCTGGTATGCCCAGCATTTCTGGGAGCATTACGCCTTCACCGGCGATAAAGATTATCTGCAGAAAACGGCTTACCCGGTGATGAAGGAAGTCTGCCAGTTCTGGGAAGATTACTTAAAAGTTCTGCCCGATGGCCGGCTGGTCGCGCCGCTGGGCTGGTCGCCCGAGCATGGGCCCACGGAAGACGGCGTGACCTACGACCAGGAGATTATCTGGGACCTTTTCAACAACACGATAGCCGCTGCCGACGCCCTGGGTAACGACAAGGAATATCGCGACAAGATCGCCGCCATGCGCGACAAGCTGGTGAAGCCGAAGATTGGCAAATGGGGCCAATTGCAGGAATGGATGGAAGATATTGATGACCCAGCCGACACGCATCGGCACGTTTCGCAACTCTTTGGCCTGTTCCCTGGAAGGCAGTTTTCACGCACCTTCACGCCGGAGCTGGCGCAGGCCGCGCAAGTTTCACTGGAACACCGCGGGGATGCGGGAACCGGGTGGTCGATGGCTTGGAAGATCGCCTACTGGGCGCGCCTGGGCGATGGCAATCACGCCCACAAGATGCTGCGCGGGCAGTTGGCCGTGCCCGGGAGCCGCGCCGCGGAACAATCGACCCGCGGCACCGAAACCAACAACGCGGGCGGAACCTTTTCCAACCTGCTGGATGCCCATCCACCCTTTCAAATCGACGGCAATTTCGGAGCGACGGCCGCCATTTGCGAAATGCTTTTGCAAAGCCAGACTGGGGAAATTCAGCTTCTGCCCGCCCTGCCTTCTGATTGGCCAACCGGTTCGGTCAAAGGCCTACGGGCGCGCGGTGGATTTGCCGTGGACATCAACTGGAAAAACGGCAAGCTGACATCCGCCAACATCCACAGCGACAAAGGCAACGCATTCCAGGTGCGTTATGGCAGTAAAGTGCAATTGTTCGATTTGCCCGCCGGGAAGTCCATTTTGATAAAGAATTCGCTTAATTAATTTGCCTTCGCAACTGGGCTGGCCTTGAACAGTTCAGCCCCGTGCGAATTCACCTGTGCTTCAACGCCCTGGCCGCCTCCCGGCAAATCTTTTTCGCGCCAGAGATCGCGAACGGTTTGCGGGCCTTGCAGTTTCAGGTCTAACCAGCTCGCGGAAATGGTGGCGGCCTCGGCACCGCGATTGAAGAGCGCGACCGCCAGCGATCCATCCGCCAATGGCTTCACCCATACTTCGCTGGTTCCGTCCTGTTTCAGGCGATACCCCTGTTTTCCCAGGGAATCCTGATCGACCGCCAATACCTCATCGTTGGAAAACATGCTGACGGTGAGCTTATCCATTTTCGGCATTTCGCAGCCAATGAGCAGCGGTGCTGAAAGAATGCTCCAAAGCGTCATGTGCGTGTAACACTCGTCCGGCGTCAGGCTTCCGTTGCCAACCTCCAGCATATCCGGGTCATTCCAGTGACCGGGCGAGGCATACTGGGCCAGCTCGTTCTGGCGGAAGCCGATGCCCGACATGCTGCGCCAATTGGCGCTGATATCGCCGGTGGTGCGCCAGAGGTTACCGCCCACTTTATCCCCCCAGGCGGAAACATTGCCCATGCCATACTGGCAAAGTGAATAGATAATGTCGCGGTCCACCTTTTCAAGCGATTCATGGAATTTCTGATACGGCGCCTGGAGAATTTCCAGATCGATTTCCTTTTTCTTTTCCGGATCAAGCTTGGCGTTGATGGCGTTGATCTTGTTTGTAATCTCGGTCATCTGGGCGTTCTGCTCGGGGGTGCGATTGCGGCGCGGGATGGCGCCCCGTTGGTCGGTAAGCGTTTTCAACTGTGCCGCGTCCTCCGAGGGAAGAAGCTCGCCATATTTTGCCAGGGTAATTTTGCTGGCAATATCTCCGTACGAGCACCAGTCATACTTGACGTAATCCACGCCCCAATCAGCGTAGGATTGGGCATCCTGGTCTTCATGCTGATAGGTCGCTACCGCCCGCGCGCAGGTCTTGGGGCCGGGCGAGGAATAGATGCCGAACTTGAGGCCCTGGCTGTGAATGTAATCCGAAAGCGCTTTCAGATCGGGGAAGCCAGAAGAGGTTTGGATGCGCCCGTCGGCATCGCGCTGGCCTTCCCAGGTGTCGTCCATGTTGATGTAGGTCCAGCCGTGGTTAATCAGGCCCGTGGCAACCATCGCGTCGCCCGCTCCTTTAATTTTTGCCTCATCAATATGCGGCCCAAAGAAGTTCCATGAATTCCATCCCAGCGGCGGCGTGAGGCAAATGGTATCGCCAATCACGATCGTAAAGTTCGCGGAATCTTTTCCCTTTGCGTTGGCAGCGGTCAGCACAACTTTATGCTCGCCCTTTTCGGTTGTGCGCCCGGTGATGTTCCCAGTGGCTGCATCAATGCTCAGCCCTGCCGGTAAACCATCAGCCGTAAAGGTGATCGGTCGATCGCCCGTTGCCGCGACGTGATAAATAAACGGATGGCCTGAATGAGCGCCGAAGATTCTTGCGCCATTAATCCGCGGCGTCGTGGGCGCATCGGGCGTGCGGATGGCAGCCAGCCGATCAGGGCTATCCGGCTGGGTAGCTGCGCTATAGGCGGCGAATCCGAATTCAGCCCTTAGTATCAGACATGCCGCGCAAGCCAGCAGCCGGCCGCGCATATTCTTCGATGCCCGTTTTGACATTTGCATAATTTTCCTTCCATCCGCTTGTGTGACACTTATAGCCGTCATCCCGGCCAATCGCCAAGCCGCGCCGCGATCAGAGATACAATCGCAGAACCCTCATCTGCGAAAGCTCAAAGCCATACTTCTTATATAACTTGATCGCGCCGTCGTTGTCCGCATCGGTCAGCAGCGTAATGCGGGTTAATCCCGCTGCGCGTGCTTCGTTGATTGCATGCTCCAGCAAACCGGTTCCCACGCCCGCGCCGCGAAATTCGGGGCGAACGACCAGATCTTCAAGAAAACACGCCGGCCCGCCCATGGCGGTGCTGGTGACGAAAAGCAGGCTCACCATGCCGATGATCTGGTCATCGCTGCTGGCAACGTAGATAGTTCCCGCCGTGGGCGATCGAATGATCATTTCCAGGGCACGCTGCTGTTTGGCGGAATCAGGCTGGAAGTCGGCTTCCTGGGAGAAGAGAATCTCCAGCAGTTGAATCAGCTGCGGAATATCGGCGGGTGCCGCGGTCGTGAATTTAACCATGAGGTCTCGTGGCTCGGCTTACCATTGTGACAATCCCTTTCATTTCGCCTTAGCCGGCTCCGTTGTAGCAAAAGGCGGGAGAGGGACGTCAACCCCCTGCTTGCGCAGAGAATCGATCGCCAGCACGAATTCCACGTTTTCCGCCTCATAGTTTGATAAACACCGCTTCAAATATCCGTGCGATTCTTCGATGTGTCCGTGCTGGGCGAGATATTGGCCGGTGAAATAGCAGATTTCGTTCGCCTCCTCGGGACTGGACTTGCCAAGGATTGACTCGATGGCCTGTGAATCCGGAATCGCATCCGGCCCCTTGGCAAAAGTTTTCTGCAGCTCGATGGCGAATTCAATCAGCGGCGTTTTATCCATCGCCATCACCCGCCGAAGAATAACGTCACGGTCGGCGTGCTGCTTCATGCGGTCCGCCAGAACCGCGATATGCAGGCCCGAACGCGCGCCAGCATCCGCGCTCATGCGCCGCTGAAACATTGCCAGAGCATTAGCATCGTTGCCCTCGATGATGCTCATGGTGGCGTACTGCAACATGTCCTTGGCGCTGCCTTCCCCACGGCCGTCGAGAAAGTTCTTCAGCGCGGTCGTTGCCCCCGCGCGATCGCCCTTTCCGGTTTTCACGCACCACGCGTACCAGATGTAGGGGCTGTCCGAATAATGATTCATCTCGTCAACCAGCAGCGCTTCGGCTTTTTCAAAATCCCCGATTCCTGTGTGCGCATTGGCCGCGCAGATCAATCCCCAGCCCGAAGCTGTGTCCCCTGCGGCATCCGCATAGGGCAGCGCCTCCTTATATTGTCCCCTGGCCATAAAATACCTGGCGATTTCCGTTTGCACCTGTGCGTGCTCCAAACCATATTCGTTTGGTTGCTTCAGGAATTCCTGCAGCGTGGCGAGCCACTGGTCATCTTTCTGTTGATCGTGGAACAACCCCGCCAGGGCCTGATAGCCCACAAAATCGGGCGAAACAGTCACGTACTTGCGCAGGTATTTCTCGGCCCCGTTCCAATCTTTCAGCTCAGCGTATTTTCGTCCCAGCGCCAGCGCGACGGTCGGATAATCGCCGTGCTCGGTCGTCCAATCGATCGCCTCCTTTTCGCCGGTTTCCCAGTGATTGAAAACGTCGATAGAGGGAATGTATGGCGATTGAGGGCTCACGCGCTTCAATTGATCGCGCAGCCCGTCTAAAGTCGGGTCGGCCTTGAGGATCAGTCGCAGCCTGCCTTCAAGATCCCACGAGGCCTGGTCGCTATCGGTTGAAATCCATTCCCAGACACGAGCGGCCGTATCGGTCCCGCCCGATTGCGCGCGGGTTTGCAGGTAATAAAACGGCAAGACCGCAAGGGTAATGCGATCCCAGGACAAATCCTGCAAAACCGCGTTCATCTCTGTCGCATTGCCGTGTTCAAAACCATAGGCGTCCACCACATGCTTAAACGGATGCTGGGCAATGAGCGGCTGGATTTCCTTGACATAATCGCTGGCATCCACGCCCCACTTGTTGGCGATTAAATCGGCGTGGCGCTCAAGCTGCGCGAATGTGGTTTCCTGAATCAGCGATCCCAGCGCCGCCCAGGAGGGTTCGCCTTTATCCTGTTCCGGGGCGCCGTTCTTCAATAGCGCATTGCAGACAATTTCGCGGCCCGCGGGGTTCCCCCCCGAGCGACGCAGTGAGTTCATGAGGGTGTCTACCTGCAACGGCAAACCCGGCATCAGTCCCAGGTGTTCACCCAGGGATTTGCTGAACAGATCTGGCCCAACATCGATCAGGGAATTAAGCATGCCCGGCCCGGTGTTGTCGCACATGGCTTCGACGATGCGCAGGCAATTCGGATTGGCCTGGAATGCAGCCTGAGCAAGATTCATGGTTGCGGCCTGGGAACCGCTTTGTTCGACGGTCACGAACGCCATGAACAATGCCAGCGGCGCCTGCGCGGGATTTGCAACCGCGATATTCGTCAGCTGCCCGGATTGATATTTGCAAAACGGTTCAAGCAGCGCCACCCAATCCGGCGGCCGCGCCGAAGGCTCAAGCGCGGCAGCAGCCTTCAGATCGTCCAGCGCCGGACCCTGCAAGCCCGCCATGGCCAGGGCATAAGCCCTGTGCCAAAGCCCATACGCTGAGCGCGGATCATTAACGACCATTCGCTGGGCGTAGAGCAGCGACCGCGCGATGAAAGCCTTCTGTTCGATGCTCCAGTGATAGCGCGTGAGCTGACCGAGATTGGCATATCCCCTGACCAGCACCCCGAGCCGCTGGGGCGATTCACCATCGGTTCGAATCAGGGCGTGGGCCTGACGGACAGCAACAAATTGCGTCAGCTCCTGCAGCTCCGCCAGGTTCACCTCAGCATCATCCGCCGCGGGTCCGTCCGCTTTCACATGGTTTGCGGCGCCGGTCCACCCCTGGGCGCGCATCGCCTGCACCAATTCTTCCCGCGATTCCTGCTCGGCCAGCGCGATGAAGGAGGGATAATCCTTGTACCAGGGTTCGGAGGTACGATGCCACATGACCACCGGTGTTTTGCCCGGTCCCTGAATTTGAAAGGAGAAATCGTCCGGCTGCGCTGGTGTCATCCCGATGAGAGGGGAAACCGTCAGTTCGGCCGGCGGCTTTCCGCGCCATTCACGCAATGAATCGTCCCGTGTTTGCATGCCCAGGCCGTCGCGTGCCGCAATCAGAAATGCCTGCCGCCATATCTCGCGCGCAAAAAGCGTCATTACGGGTGGATTGGTTTTCGCGATTTTCAGATAGACGACGGTCGGTGGGCTGCTCTGGGTCGTAGCATTATCGGCAAGGGCCGCGGTCTGCCGAACTGCGATCGCCAGCGTTAAACAAATGGCAAATCGAAATGTATTACGCTTTGTCCGGCATCGCGGTGCATGATTGGTGTTCATCAACGACCCCATTTTCGCAAAAATCGCCGTGTATTTAATATGCGCGAGCACTAGTTCTACCGGTGGTCAAGTGTGGCTTCAAGTTGATATTCTGGGAATGCGTCGACTTCAAATCTTAAACGCATATGGAAATGATGCTTAAAAGGAACCTCTCGCGGGCGTTAATCACTTCACTCTCATTCACAACCTTGCTAGCAAGCGGCGCCGCGCAGGCGCAGACCACACCGTCTACGGAGCCCACGTCGAGACCTTATTCTCAAAACGCTCCCAAGTACCCGGTGCCTTATGTGCTTCCAACCAGGCGATCGATTGATGAACTGCTGCATCGTATTCTGACCTTCGCGGATGGAACGATGCCGGCGCGCGTCATTGATCGCCGGACGCAGAAGGAGATCACCGATTTCTCCGCCCCCAACCCAAATGCCATGGTCGATCGTGGCCCGCGCAACGCCTACTACCCTTTCGGCTACACGCAGGGCGTTACTCACGCCGGAATGCTGTTGGCTGCCGAGGTGACGGGCGATTCAAAATTCGCGGACTTCACCGCCAGGCAACTACAGTTCATTCATGATCGGATCGACTACTTCAAGGCCATGCCCCCCGGCACCGGCGTCGGACCCGCGCGAAATGGGTTTTACCCCATTCTCAATCCCGATTCGCTCGATGCTTCCGGCGCAATGTGCGCGGCGCTGCTGAAAGCCCGCCGGGCTAACGTTGGCCCGGATTTGATGCCGGTCATTGATCGTTGGATCAATTACATTCACACCAAACAGTTTCGCCTTTCCGACGGAACGCTGGCGCGCACGCGGCCGCAAAAAGAATCTCTCTGGGGCGACGATCTTTATATGAGTGTGCCCGCCCTGGCGCAGATGGGAAAACTCACCGGCGACCACCAGTATTTCGATGACGCGATCAAACAGGTGAAACAATTCAACGGCTATCTGTTCGACCCGCAAAAAGGAATTTACATGCACGGCCGCAGCATGAATCAGCCGGACAATCCGGAATTCTGCTGGGGCCGCGCCAATGGCTGGGCGATGATGGCCTCGGTCGAACTGCTGGATGTTCTGCCGGAGGATTATGCGGGCCGTGATGATGTGCTGAAGATTCTGCGCGCCCACATCAAGGGCGTTGTTCCCCTGCAATCGGGCAGCGGGCTCTGGCATCAACTGCTCGACAAGCCAGACTCGTACCTGGAAACGTCAGCATCAGCCATGTTTGTCTATAGCATCGCCCGATCAATCAATCGCGGATGGATTTCCCCGGTGGATTACGGCTCCGCAGCCCAGGCGGCCTGGAATGGAATCACCACGCGCGTAAACGAGCGCGGCCAGATCGAAGGCACTTGCGTGGGCACTACCCTGGCGAGCGATGCGGTCTATTATTACAACCGCCCCACCACCGTTGGAGACGCGCATGGCTTTGGACCCGTGCTGCTGGCCGGCGCGGAAATGATCAGGCTTTTAGAGAACCCCAAGATCGATATCCAGAACAAGGATGGGACGTTTTATTATGTTCCGAAGGATCAATAAAACGGAGACAGGGTCAGGTTGCGTAGATGTAGATATCGATGCATTCGAGCCCTAAAGAGGGCATGTCATTGCGTCGTATCGGCCTCGCTATACGCCTTCCGAGCCATTCATCCGGCGCATTGCGAGAAGTACGAATACCTACAGAAATCCAAAAAGCGTTCCTAAAACGAGGGCGACGGGACTCGAACCCGCAACCACCGGATCGACAGTCCGGTACTCTAACCAATTGAGCTACGCCCCCGTGCCAATCGGGTCAGACAATCTATGCCGTGGGATTTGATTGTCAAGAGTCGGCAAATCCGCCTTTCGTGGCACAGCTTGCGGTCAATTCAGGAGGTGAATTGTGTTGCTTCCCCCTTTGAACAGGCATTGCGTTCTGGTCAGGCTGGTTATAATTCGCCCCCATGATCGTCGCCGGCTTGGATGAAGCAGGTTACGGCCCGCTGTTGGGGCCTTTGGTCGTTGGATGTTGCGCTTTTGAGCTCGATGATCGGCCCGGCGATGGTGATTTGCCGTGCATTTGGAAGCGCTTGTCACGGCTGGTCAGCAAGAAGCGATCAGCCAGCGGCCGCAAAATTCACATCAACGATAGCAAACTGGTTTACTCCCCAAGTGGCGGCCTCAAGGAACTGGAACGATCAGTCCTTTCGATCCTGTGCAGCATGGGACCGGAACCCTCAAGCATCGAAACGCTTCTGGGCATAGCCGCATCTCACGCCCTTCCTGATTTAGAAGACTATCCATGGTATCAAACTTCGGTCGACGAGCATTTTCCGCTAAAGCAGGATGGGCTTTCCATTCGGCTCTTTGCCAACGCCCTTCGCCAGGAGATGCAAATCACCCAAACGAAATGCGTTTACCTTTCCGCCCGTGTGGTGCTGGAACGGCAGCTTAACCGTCTGATGATCGCAACCAGAAACAAAGCTTCGGCCCTGTTTTCGACAGGAGCCATTCATCTGGATCATTTGCTTCGCGCCTATGGGCACCGGCCGATGATCATTGTCTGCGATCGCCAGGGCGGGCGCGAGCATTATGGCGGCCTTTTGCGGCTTATGTTCGAAGAGTGGTCGCTGGAAATTCTCGAAGAACGAGACGGATTCGGGGACTATCGCCTGAGCCGCGCCGGCAATGGCGTGCGAATCATCTTTCGCGAGAAGGCCGAAGTCGGGTGTCTGTCAGTGGCATTGGCGTCGATGCTGAGCAAATATCTGCGCGAAGCCCTTATGAGCCGATTCAATGCATATTGGCTGGGGCATATGCCAGGCGTGGCCCCTACGGCGGGGTATTACAACGACGGCGCAAGGTTCCTGAAAGACATCGACGGCAAGCGCCGCGAAATGGGCATCGCGGATTTCGATCTAATCCGGTGCCGGTAAAACGAAACCCAATCATCCGATCAAGTGTATTGAGACGCCACCGAAACATACCGCATGCGCGTTTCGTAAAGGGCGGTATCGAGCAATTTCTTCTCTTCCTCGGTAACGTTGCCAGCCGTCTTCTTTTCCAGGATCCCCAGGATATCAATCTGGTGCTTGGCCATATCCAGGTTGATCTGCGGCTCAGCGCCACGGGGCGCCAGGTCACCAAGATAAAAAAGAATCTGCGTCAGGATCGATTGCACAAGCGTGCCAAAACTCGCCTCTTGATTTTCGCCCCGCTGCGCGCGGGCGGCAGCTGCCTTGGCGACTCCTGGAGCCGCCGGGCCAACCCCAACACTGGCGGCTGATGGCGCGGAGGTTACCGCCGCTTCACGCGCCTTGGCAGCTTCCTGTTCAACCAGTCGCTTCTTCTCTTCCTGCGCCTGGCGTTTCCAGTCGTTATCAATATGAATCGTCGGTTTTTCGTCCGCCATCGTGGCTCCCTGTTGCTGGTCTGTGCGTTCGAACTTTAAGCCATCATAGGCCGGCTTCGTTCACGGCCAAGCCATGCGCCTTAAGCGTGCTGACTTGCACCAGCCTGGCCTGATTCACGTCCTGCACGATATCGCTATGGCAGGCCGCCTTTTCGCCTTTGTGCGCAAGCCGCATAATTTCTTCCTGAGACAGATTCCCGCGCTGCTTGAGGATTTCCGCGCCCCCAGCGGTTACACCGGGGCTGGATTTTGCCTTTTTATCCGGTTGCGCCTCTTCATCCTTGCCGGAATAGAAATCCACAATTTCCTTGCTGATTCGCACGCTGCACCAATCGTGCCCGCACATCGCGCAAAAATCCGTATCAACTTCCAGATCTTCATCGTGATACGCCCGGGCCAGTTCGGGATCGAAGCTGAGATCGAAATGCCGCTGCCAGTTCAAGGCGGCCCTTGCCTTGGTCAGCTCGTCATCCCGATCGCGCGATCCAGGAATCCCAAGGGCGACGTCCGATGCGTGAGCCGCGATCTTGTACGCAATGCACCCCTGCTTTACATCATCTTTCTTCGGCAATCCCAGGTGCTCCTTAGGCGTTACATAGCAAAGCATGGAAGCCCCGTGGTAACCCGCCGCCGTCGCGCCAATGCAACTGGTGATGTGGTCGTACCCAGGGAAAACATCCGTCACCAGCGGCCCCAGCACATAGAACGGCGCGCCGTGGCAAAGCTTGCGCTGCAATTTCATGTTGTATTCAATCTGATCGAAGGGCACATGCCCCGGCCCTTCCACCATCACCTGCACGCCCCTGGCCCAGGCGCGCTCGGTCAGCTCGCCCAGCGTGGCCAGCTCGCGCAGCTGGGCCTCATCGGTCGCATCAGCTAATCCGCCTGGGCGCAAGCCATCGCCCAGGCTGAAGCTCACATCATATTCACGCATGATGCCGCAGATGTCGTCAAAGATTTCGTACATCGGGTTCTGCTTATTGTGATGCAGCATCCACTTGGCCAGCAAACTCCCACCCCGGCTCACAATCCCGATAAGTCGCTTTCGCACAAAGGGCAAATGCTCGCGCAAAACGCCCGCATGAATCGTGAAGTAATCAACCCCTTGCTTCGCCTGCTTTTCCAGTTCCGCAAGAATCACATTGTAATTCAGGTCTTCAATCTGCCGGCCGATGATCATCGAATAAATGGGCACCGTGCCGATCGGAACGGTGCTGTTCCTGATGATCGCCTGCCGGCATGCGTCAAGATCTCCACCCGTTGAAAGATCCATCACCGTGTCCGCGCCCCACCGCTCGGCCCACTTCAATTTCTCCACCTCTTCATCGGTGCCGCTGGAAACCGGCGATGCCCCCATATTGGCATTGATCTTCGTCAGCCCCGCGCGGCCAATGCACATGGGTTCGAGGTTATGGGTGAGATGCACTTTGTTGGCCGGGATAATCATCCGCCCCGCAGCCACTTCCACGCGAATCTGCTCCGCTGTGAGATGGGGCTCGCGCGCCGCGACGCGATTCATTTCGGGCGTCACAATTCTGCTGCGAGCGGCCTCAAGCTGGGTCTTATGTTCCCGGTCCTTGTCACGCGCGAAGTTCATCGCGGTGATATCCGAAACACCCGGCATGCCCGCCGTGTCGGGCGAGCTAAAAGCATACGCAGTCCCCACGCGCCCTCTTTTTGCAAACGAACCAGGGCTGGTGCCCTGCCTTTCCGTTGAAGGATTGTCACCCAAAGGCGGCAGCGAAAAAGAGCGATCCACGGGGGGGTTCACATTAACCATTCGAAAACTCCGTTGTTCTGCCTGAGTTGACGCAGCGGCGGGAAACTTGGACATGAATCGACAAACTGTCCTTCGCTTTCCTCCGCCGGTATCACCCGGATCAGGTCTAAGGGTTTGATCTCAGATCGCCTTAATTTGCGGGCGATCACCCCTAGCGAATCAAACCAGAGTTTAGGCCGCCAACCCCGGTTCCGCAAGTTACATTCTGTTTGTGATTTGTCCCATGAACGCCGCCACTGCACGGTTTACAAGTTCCGGCTGCTCGATCGGCGCCATATGCCCGGCGCCGGAAATAATCGCCAGCTTTGATTCCGGAATCGCGTCGTGCATTGCCCGTGCGACTGCCGGCGACGCAATCTGATCAGCTTCCCCCACAATCACCAGGGTCGGAACTGTAATCGTCCCGAGAAAATCGGAATAATCCTGCCGGTCGCGCATCGCGGCAAGGGCGTGTTCAATCGTCTGGGCTGGGCAAGCCTCCATGATGGCGCGAAGTTCTCGCGCCACCTCTGGCAAATCTTGAACCGTCCGCGGCGAGATCATTTTGGGAAACATCTGGTCGGCCACCCCGGACGAGCCCTTCGTCCTCGCCAGTGCAATCATTGCATCTCGACCCGCCCGCCCCTCGGGTGTATCAGATTGCGATCGCGTGTCGACAAGCATCAAACCGCGGAGCGCGGCGCCAAATTTCTTCGCGTACGCCAGCGCCACATAGCCGCCCATCGACAGGCCCGCCAATACGCAAGGCAGCGCGCCGATTTTCCGCAGCAGCTCATTCAAATCATCCGCAAGAGATTCAATCGTAAAACGCGCGGTATCAATGGAATTGCCAAATCCGCGCAGGTCCGGTGTGATCACGCGACAACCCACCGCGCCCGGCAATTCATCAAACTGCCCATGCCAGATCCTTTGATCCAGCGGAAAGCCGTGAACCAGCACCAGCGGTAACCCTTGGCCGCTCTCTCTGTAGTGCAGCGTCGCGCCGCCAATTTCCTGCAATGGCATAAAGATGATTATACACCTCGCCTCGCGTTGATTGAAAAGTTCAGCCGTCTACAATCTGCCACGTCGCAGGGTGGCCTGTTGCCTCCGCCGACAACGGAGTGTCGATGCCCGCTTTTGATACGGACCACCTGAAGCTGACCGATTTCCTCGATCTGGGAACCCTGCAGGAAATTCAGGATAGCTTCGCCGCCGTTGCCAACATGAAGGCAACCATCACCGATGCCAGCGGCGCCATGCTCACCCAGGCAACGCCCACCAACGAATTTCTCAAACGCCAGCGCGCCATTGCCGCCGCTGAAGAAGCCCAGGACGGCCCGCAAAAAGCCGGCACCGAGTATGTCGCGCCCATCATTGTTAATAACCAGCGGCTCGGCACCATTCGCATGACAACCCTGCCAGCCAGTTCAAGCCTCGACGAAGCGAAGCTGGCCTCCCTTGCCGAGAAGCTCGGAGTTGATCTCAAGCAGATGAAGCACGCCGCCGGACAAATTATCCGCCACCGAAGCTCCAAACCGGCTGCAATCCAGTTTCTATTTCTCCTGGCAAACGCGATCGCGCGCCTCTGCTATCAGGAGTTTCAACTTCGCCAGCGCATCAACGAACTGACAGCCGTTTACAATGTCACGATGATGCTCGCCGACGCGCGAAACCTGAATCGCGTGCTCGAACGAACGGTGCAGCTGGTGTGCGAAGTCATGGGCACGCGCTCCGCTTCCCTGCGATTGATTGATTACGACCGCGATGAGCTGGTCATCAAGGCCGTCTACAACCTCTCGCCCGAATACATCGGCAAAGGCCCGATCCGCCTCAGCACCTCGCTGATCGACCATTCAGCGCTGTCCGGCGACGGCTATGAATTCGTGCAGAATCTGGGGCGCGACTCGCGCACGCAATATCCCGAGGAAGCCAGGCGTGAAGGCATCGTCTCCATGCTTTCAGTCGGAATGCGCTACAAGGGAAAGCCCATCGGCGTGCTGCGCGTTTACACCGACACCGAACATACTTTTTCCCAGCTTCAAATCGATTTGCTCAAGGCCATAGCCGCCCAAGCCGCCGCGGCGATCGAAAATGCGCGGCTCGTCGAGGAATCCATGCAAGCGCAAGCCCTCGAACGGCAGGTCCAGCTCGCCGCCCAGGTGCAACAACGAATGATTCCCCAGACGCCTCCGGTGGTAAAAGGAATCGACCTGGCATCGGTGTATGTCCCCTGCTTCGAGCTCGGCGGTGATTTCTATGATTTCATCCCCTTGCCCTACGACAACATCGGCCTGGTCGTCGCGGACGTCAGCGGCAAAGGTGTCCCCGCAAGCCTGACAATGGCCGCCGTCCGCGCTGCTCTGCGCGCGCAGCTAGATAACGTTTATTATCTGTATGAAGCCATCCGCAGAATTAATATCATGGTGTGCCGCGACAGCAACGTCGGCGAATTCGTCACCTTATTCTATGGTGTGCTCGATGGGCGCAATCGCCGTTTCACCTACTGCAACGCCGGTCATCCACCCGGGTTGATCTTGCGGGACGGCCAGATTATCGAACTCAACAGTGACAACATGGTGTTAGGCGTGAACGTGGATGAGCCGTACAAACAGTCGCTCGTTGATCTTCGGGCTGGCGATGCCTTGCTGCTTTACACCGATGGATTGCCCGACGCGATGAACTTCGAGCAGAAAACCTTCGGCCGCCAGCGCGTCATGGAGGCGTTTCACGCCGGCGGACCCACGGCCGAGGCAATCGCACAAAATATTCTCTGGGAAATGCGGCGATTTGCCGGCTTAACTCGTCGCAATGACGATGTCACGCTCATCGTTGCAAAAGTCACCTGAGTTCCAGGGGATGCAGACGGTCTTCAGAAAAGTTGCTCAGAATCTTTGGCGATCCAGAACGAAGGCCATCGCAATATGCGGCCCAGCCGTTTGAGGGCCGCCATGCGGAAGCAGAGAATTCGCAGGCGAAGCTCCAAACGGCGAAGCGCGATATCAACCGGATCGTGCTGGCGTGCTCGACCCACCCATTCCAGCGCGCTTTGGTATTCCTGCTGGTGCCTGTGCGCGAGGGCGATGTTATACATTGCCATCACATTTTGCGGGTCCTTCGCCAGCACCGTCATGCAGCTTGAGAGTCCTTCCTGGTAGTGCCCGCGGGTAAATTGCACCACCGCAAGGTTCAACCATCCGGGAAGGTAGTCCGGCTTCAGTCCCACCAGCCACTTTAAACACGCAAGTGCGGCGCGGGTTTCCCCGGTATCCATCAATAGATTAGCCAGTTCCAGAAGAAGTTTGGTCTGGTCCGGACGTAGTTGCAGCTCCGCCCGAAGCTGGAGACGAGCTTCCGCAAGGTCGCCCTGCGCCAGCGCCAGCCGACCAAGGTTCATATGCGCCCCAAGGTGGGTGGGGTCCATCCGAAGCACCGTCGTCAAAACTGCCGCGGCTTCGTCGTAATGACCCGTCATAAGCAGCAGGCGTCCATGGTGGTAGTAACCCCCCGGAGCGTCCGGCGCTAATTCGATCGCCCTGCGAAATTTCTCGCCCGCTTCTTCCAGGTGGCCCATTTCGATCAAGAGTTCGCCGAAATCCAGCAGCGTTTGGAGGCGGCCCGGATTCTGGCGAAGGTCGGTCAGAAAATATCGGCGGGCATGTTCCAGGTCACCCTTTTTCCGATATGCCTGGCCAATCCGCGCGTTTGTATCCCCTTGGCCCCCTTGCAAATCCAGCGAGCGCATCCAACAGAAAATCGCCTTATCGTATAACCCGCGCGCCTCAAGGCTGCACCCAATGTTGTAATAGCACTGGTGGCAGTGTTCCTTGTATAGCCGGGCCGTATAGAACATCTCCTCCGCAAGGTCGTGCTCGCCCTTCTGGGCATAAGCAATAATGCGGTGGCAATAGGCAGGCTCGAAAGAGGCATCAATGGCTTCGATCCGCCGGAACGTCTCGATCGAACGGTCCAGCCGCCCGATCCGGAAATAATCGACTCCCATGTGGCTCAGCGTATGCAAATCGTTTGAATCGATTTCGTGAGCGCGGGTAAAAGCGTCCAGGGCTTCTTCAAAACGGCCCATTTCATCAAGAATGAGTCCCATCGCGAAAAACCAGGAGGGGTTATACGGATTGATGCCGACGGCCGCCCTCATTTCTCGAAGCGCGTCAGACCATTTGCGCTGCTCGAAAAACTGCTGGGCTCTTTCGACCCGACGCTCGGCATCGCTCCAGTCGTTCATCGCTGATGGCACCGTATAGGACGTTTTGTGGCGAAACCCGCCCCGGAATTTGGCGATCGCGCTTGAATTTCACGCGCTCGCCGACCGCGCGGCTAATGTAGCAATCCACTTGATCGGATGGCAAGCGGAAGATGGACCATTTTTCACAGTTATTTTCGATTCCGCCTCCAACGATTCGAATAGCTTCCACAAATCCGCCATTCGGCGTCCGGGCTAACTTTGCGGGTAACACTAAATACGGTAATGTCGGCATTACGACGATAAGGACATGGTGCCGACGCAAGATTGGATGAAGCCGATTTTCTTCGCGGCCATGATGGTCATCCTACCCCCCCGCGCCGGTCGCGCTCAGGTTAATTCCACAACCTTGCCCGCGCCGGCCGCCTCCGCCCCCGCGCCACTGTCTGCCCTTGAGGTCCTTCAAAACGGTGCGACGCAGGAATCGCGCGATCTGGCCGCCCGCAAGCTGGTTGCCCTTCGCCAGGACTCCATGCGACCCCAACTCGTTGAAATCCTTAAAACCAACCGAAGTGCCCAATTGGCCATCGCTCGCGCCTTGGCTGTAAATCCCTGGCTCCATCGCGATTTTATCGACCCTTTGTTTGCAATCGTCGATTCTGGCGCATCTGTGCGCGTTGGGGCCGCTGCACAGGCCCTGGCCCGATACCAGGATAACCCCGATGTGCTCGCGCGCTTATTGAAGGTCGCTGATTCCACAAAGCCCTCGGACGTGCGCGTTCAGGTCATTCGCGCCCTCGCGGGATTTGACCAGAAAGCCGCCGCCCAGAAACTCATCGAACTTCAGCAGCACAGCCCTGACGACGCCATCGTCCGTGCGTCCAGCGACGCTCTATTGGATATGACCGGCCTGACGGAACCCGGCCACGATCCATCGCAATGGAAAACGTGGTGGGACCGAGTCAGCAAGGGGTCAGATCGCGATTTTCACGATGAAATCATCCGCGAGCGCGGCCAGAATTATGAGCGCCTCCTCACCCGCCATCAGCAGATGGAGAATGCGGTCGCGATTTTGCTCAGCGACCTCTACACCCAGGCCCCCGCGACTGAAAGAACCGCAATTCTGCTCCGCTTTATCGAGTCGCCAATCCCTTCAATTCGCGCCGTGGGCGCTAATCAGGTCGCCGAAAGTCGAGATACGCCCGAGGGTGCCCCCAAGGAGGCCATGCGCGAGGTCAGAACCCTGCTCGACGATGCCGCCCCACAGGTGCGCGTTGCTGCCGCCGCGGCCTTATTTAACGACCAGGATTCAGCCCCCGCCATGATCGCTCAACTTAGTGCCGAGCCGGATGACCTCGTACGAGCCACCCTTATCCATTCACTTGCGCCATTACGAGACCCGGTCGCATTGGCCCTGATGGTGAAATTCGCGCAAAACGATCCATCCTTTCGGGTCAAAACGGAAGCAGTCGAAGCCATCCAGCAAGGCGCCGAAACTGTTGCCGCCAATCCCGAGATGCGGCGCAGCGTAATCGCCGCACTCCAGCCCATTGCCCAGCGGGCGGCCCCGCCAGGAGCCGAGCGACTCCGCATCGCTGTCATCGCCGCCCTAAGTGCCTTGCGTGAAACCGATCTGCGTCCTCTCTTCCAATCCCTCGTCAATCCCAACGAGGCGCCCGAAGTGCGCAAATACGCCCTCTTGGCACTGGGAAATCTCAAAGACCCCAATCTTGGTGACCAGATTGCCAGCTACCTCAACGATCCCAATCCCGAAATCCGCGCCGCCGCGGTTGGCGCGCTGGGAACCGTCGCTCAACCCCTCTATCTGCAGCAGCTTCTGGATCGCATGAACGACAGCGACCCCAACGTAAAGGCCACCGCCTGGCAAACCCTCCAAACATGGATGCCCGAGCTTCCCAAGGACGATTTAGCGGCAATGGCTGATGGACTCAAAACCCAGGGGGATCAGGCTAAGCAATTGATAGCGCTGCTTCTATTGCGCGACCGGCTGCAAAAGGACATTCAAAACGCTCCCAGCGACGCCCAGCGCGAGCTGGAAACGCGGGCGCTCGCCACCCAGCAACAGGTCATCGGCGACGTGATGATGCAGGTTCAACACCCTGCCGACGCCGCGGAGCAGTACAAGTCCGCCTTGGACTACTGGAAAGGTCACAACGGCGCGCCCGCTGTACTTGATGCCCTTTCCGAAGATGTCGTGCGCGCGCAACTAGCCGCAAGAAAGTGGGCCGATGCCACTGCGTTTGCTGAAGGATTCATTCAGCAGCCCAATCCCAGCCCCACGGAAGAGGTCGTAAGCAAGGAATTTAAAGTCGCCGCCGATAATCTGCAGAAATCAGACGATCCCAGGGCGTACATGGACGCAATGGCCCTGTTCGCGGCTGTCGACAAAATGAGCCCGCCCTTGAATCAATATTACCGCGACCAACTCGACGCTGTGCGCCAGCAGATTCGCCAAAAGCATACCGGTGCGGCCGCGCCATAAGCGCCGTTTGCCTATGGGATCTTCTCGACGCCGCGGAAGAATTCCACCCGGTCCACCACATTGCCGCTGAAGGTCAACGCCATCGCCGAGCGGTCCCGTTGCTCGATAGGGTAATACCAGGTGTCAGCATTCTCATAGGGAGGACTGTCCGTGGGCGCGGCCACCGCGCGGAATGCCCTCGGTGGGCCTAAAACCGCCATCACCGCCCACCTGCTGCGGCCAAGAACCCTTTGCCGCAAATCAGATATTGTTCCCCTGCGCGTCAGCAGTGTGGTGAATCCGCGTATCGCGGAGTACATCAGCAAAACCCCACCAATAAGCAATGGGGTGAGCGTCATCAGACGCTGCAACAGCGCTGAATCGAGGGCCAGTTTGGGAATTCGCCCGGGCATCGGCAACTCCTGTTGTTTGCCATTATCAGCCAGAACGGCCCAATCACTCAAGGCCCTTTTTTTGTCCTGCCAGAACAAATCGATGCCCGAAATGTCGGTAGTAAGTGGTATACCACAGACCGGCTTGTTTCCTCAAGGACAGCACTTCTGATTTGGTGAAAGCCTGGGCAACGCTGGCGGCGGCATCGTGACGAACCATTGGATTGGAAAAAGTCGTCACCGCTTTAATCGAAAGATAGGCGCTGCGATGCCTTAACAGATCAGCCACGATCACACCGCGTCGCGACAAGCTATCCATCGTTTTCAACACTTGCACGACATCGGCATCATCCAGATGGTGCAGAAACATCCCGGTTATCGCATAATCAAAACTTGCGGGGGCAAAAGGCATCGCCAGGACATCCCCCTGAACGATTTTTATTCGTGGATCGTCGCCTGCGTGTTTCAAGGCTGCCGCCACCGTGGCTTCGTGCAAGTCGATGGCAACGATGTGAACGTTAAATCCGCGCAGCTTAGCCCAGTTAAGAATAGCCAATGGAATGTCTGCCGATCCGGTCCCCAGGTCAACAATCGAAATCTTTTCTCCAGGTCGCCAACTCTTGCTGAACTTTTCCAAATATCCAAGCGTGGCGCTGGTGTATCCCAGGAACGCATTAATTCGGCGAATGAAACGCAGGCTGCGGTTCAGCACATCTTTGTCGGCGGCAGGATCGTCCATCCATTCCGCCTGACGACGCCGCACGGCAAGGGAGTTCCAAATAGGCATAAATTGCAAAAGAATTTGTAAAAAGACGATCAGGGCGAGCTACGCTGCGACGCGTTGCGCTCCGCCGCGATCAGCGGTTCGATCCGCGCCAATTCAGCCCGCGCCCATTGAATTTCACGCTCCGTATGCAGCCGCGCCAAAGCCCGCAAAAGAAGCTGCCTGGCCCGCTCATATTTCTGTAAATATCGCGCGAACACCACACCCAACATCAATTCAACCTGCTCAATCTGTTCAAAGTTAGGATAGCAGGTCAGGAACTGCTCGTAGGCATCCGCCGCTTCAATGTATGCCTGCTGGCTGGCCAGTTGGTTCGCCACATCGAGCTGCGCCTGCCGGGAAAGCACCTGGGCTGGGTCAAGCTTCTTCAGTTCCAGATACAAAAATGCCGCGCGCGGGAGATTGTGGTGGGCAATGGCTTCGCTGATCTCGGCCCGAAGCTCCAGCAGTCGCTGGCTGCGCTGATCGATCTCCGGCTGACGGGCGCCCACCTTCTTCGGCGGAACGTACGCAAATGGATCGTATCCCTCGCTGACAATCTGCCTATATTGCCGCCGGCGGTTCCAACGCGAAACCATCGCAAGAATGTCGAATTGGTCACGCGGCAGGAGGTGCACCGATAGCAAAATCATGCAGATTGCCGCCCCAAACACCGTCCCACTGATGTGCGCCAGGTGAGCCACCGCATCCTGTCCACCCAACCATTCCGGGTGGAACTGGCTCAGCAGTTCCTTTCCGAAAGAGAACAAGACGAACCAGAGGCTCGGTATTTCCGTCGCTCCAGGAAGGAAAAAGAAATA
Source organism: Planctomycetota bacterium (assembly GCA_030775485.1). GTDB lineage: Bacteria > Planctomycetota > Phycisphaerae > Tepidisphaerales > Tepidisphaeraceae > JALYJB01. The sequence continues at coordinate 100,982 of JALYJB010000004.1, forward strand.
AAAGATGGTCATGTTGGATCGCGGCAGCAGGATGATATATGCCCCCGTAACCGCCGCCACTGCACCGCTGGCGCCAATGACCGGGCTATGCTCAAACGCCGCATGACCGATGCCGGCGAAAACGCCACCCGCCAGATAGAAACCCAGGTAGCCAAGCTGGCCCATTCTGTCGTTGATGTTATTGCCGAAAATATAAAGAAAGAGCATGTTTCCCAGCACATGCAGCCAGTTTTCGTGCAGGAATTGGTACGTCAAATATTGATAAATCGCCGGATTTTGCGGGTCTAACGCAAAGAGCTGCTTGACCGCCTGCCCGTGAAACGTGCTTAGAGGCCCATGGACGGTGCCCTCTGCCGACGAGCTCGTCGCGATGAAGATCAGAATGTTCGCAACAATCAGTGCCCAATTCATCCAGGGGATACGGCGCAGCGGGCAATCGGTGCGAATTGGGATGATCATGACGGTGCCGGAATTACCCAGACCCTTAGTCGGGTGCCCTTTATCTAGCGCCTGAGCGAAGTCCGGCCATTGTATGCATCGAAGCGGCAAAGCAAATAAGGGCGTGGGAAAGACAAACCGTTTTCAAGGGCATGTTTCGGGACAGTCGGCTTCGTTCCGCTTGATCATCCGCAGTCTACGGCCCCCCCGGCTCCACTTTACTTCGTTCATATAGGCTTCGATCAATAAAATTCCCCGGCCGCTTGTTTTTTCCAGGTTTTCCGCCAGGGTCGGGTCGGGAATGACCCCCCGATCAAAACCGCTCCCCTCGTCCTCGATCACTATCTCCACTTCGGTCGCTGTGACTCTGGCTTCAACGTGAACTTTCTTGGAAGGGTCTAATCGATTCCCATGCCGAATCGCATTGTTCAGCCCTTCTTCCAGCGCAAGCTTGATCGCGAAGGTGCACTGATGGTTGAATTTATACCGGGCAACATGTTCCAGAATGCGCCGTTGAACATCGCGCGAGGCGGCAAGATCCGATCCGATGGTGATTTTGATCGTGGCATTTGGCAACCCGCCCGCCCCACCGCCTCGGCCTCGACGATTCGAACCGGCCATGCCCATAATCGTCAACCCGAACGCAACCATTCATGATTGCGTAAAACTTACCAATGCTTCAGGGCGCGTTGGCAGGATGCGGAACAACTTGTTCAATTTGGTAATGACAAACACTTCCATGATCTGTGGCTTGATGTTCGTCAGTCGAAGCATGCCGTTCTTTTGACGAATTTTGTTGTTCAAATTAATAAGCATTCCCAGCGCGGCGGAGGAAAGGTGGTCCACATTGGCAAAATCCAGAAGGAGCTTTGGACTTGCCGATTCATCCACGAGAATTCCAAGGGTCTGACCGATCTCGGAAATGTTGCCTTCATCCAGAATCTTATTGTTCGTGAATTCAACGAGTCGGATATCCTTTTGGGAGGTCACCGACACAGGAGGGATTGTTTCGGCCATGCCATTGTCCAAATCTAAGGTGCGGCAATTGGGCTGACGAGAAACCGACAAACACAAAATATCTACAGCGTTCCGCCGCCATTGCTGATATAGAACGTATGTCGCATCCAAAACACTGTCAAGATTAATCAAAATGGCTGCTGCCTGAACGAATCCTGAATAGGCGATTTCAGCCATTCCCGTCTTCGCCCACCAGGCCAACAGATCACGGCCAAACAGAGAAGGCTAAGCGCGATCAGCAGCAGCGGCGCTGCCAGTGAGCGCGGCTCATAATTCGATTGCCTGAGCATCGCATCAAGTTTCGGCCGCCAATCAATCGTCGATGCCGGTGAAAACGCCACAGCGCCGGCGTTAACGGCACGCAGGCGGCCGCTGTCACCCTGATAAAGACCTGGCGTCAATCCGAGATCTTCAGCCGAAACCGAAACCCCCGCCGGATGAATGAGATGCCAGACGCCGTCCAAAGACCCCGCCTTCACGGCATCATAAAGCGGTACACCATTACCAAGCCAGTTGAATATCGCGCTCCAAAGCGCCACAAAATCACTCGTGCTGGCCAGGCGCGGAGAATCAAATCCAACCCACACCTGCTTCCCGGGCGCGGTGCGGAGCGCTACAACCGCTTCGCCCGCCGCCGACACCACCGGCGCCCAATCCCCGGGAGGAAGCTTAAAAGCGCTTGCTCCCTCAAGGATTTTCGCCCAATCAATATGTGACAGATCAAGGGTTGAATCCTTTGCGACGATAACTTGCGCCCCCGATAATTCTCTTGCCGGCGGATTTTGCTTCACAACAATCGCCGCCGGTTCATCGGGTGGAATTTGATCAAAAGATGTAACGAGCGAAATTTTCCGGGAAGATTCCGTGGGCGGACGCAGGCGCGTGTACACCTCAACCATGCGCGCCACCTCCGCTGGCAGCGCCGATCGCGCCTGGATTCTTGGCCAGGCTGATTGTTGCACCAGCCACGCGCGATGATCAGGCGCGGGATTATCGTTCGCCTGGATTTCAACCTCCAGCACTTTGCCGGCGCCGGGCAGATCGACAAAATAATTGCGAGATTGTCCCATCGGCGGAAGTTCGATCTTCTGGCTCGACGTCACCCCATCCGAACGGATTGAGAGCATCGCCGAATCCAGTGGCGATTGATTCAAGACCCGGACCATTGCCGAGGGATGCGGACTAATTCGCGCGCTGAACGATTCGATGCCCACATTGGCCAGCAAAGACGTCGGCGCGATCTGAACCAGCCGCGGATCGGCAATATTTAGATTCCAATCGCTAATCACGAACACGGGACCATTTGTGTTGGCCAGCGCGCCGCGTACCGCATTGGCCAGGTCGTCCAATTGCGAAACACCGGTGGCGGGCTGCGTTTCAACCACCGCCAACCACCGCCCAACCGCAACTCGTTCATACCATTTGCCGGGAACGATCCTGAGATCCACTCCCCCATCAAAAGATCGTTCACGGATCGCCGCATCAAGCATGTGAGCGGCTTCCACAAATCGCAATTCTCCCCGGCCATTCGATGCCGACATCGACAATCCACGATCCACAATGATGGAGATGCGCCCCGGCGCTCCGCGCTGAACGGAAAGGTACGGGCCTGCCGCCGCCGCGATCGCAAGAAAGCTGGCGACCATCGCCGCCACGATTGCCGCCGGCGGCGCTTGCATGGCCTTGCGTGGCGGCGCCCCAAACGCCGGCCCCTTCCATAAATGCAGAAACGAAACCGCCGCCGGTGTTCCACGGCCCCTAAGCAACCAAACAACCGCAATACCCCAGGGAATCAGGCCAATGAACCAAATAGGCGATGTGAAATACATAAGCCCCAGCACGCGTCAATCAGCGCAATTGCGACCTAAAACTGCTGATTGACCTCCGGCAAAACCACCACTTTTTCGAGCAATATGTAATTTCTCCCCCGGTATTCAGTCACGGTGCCGGTCACCCGGAAGCGAGGTTCGCGGTTCACTACGGCCGCCGCGCCTTCCATCGCCGCGCATTTCAGGTTCGGCAGAATGATCAGCGGCGGGTCTTGCATCGCGGCTCCGTCGGATTCAAAAACCAATTCAATCTGGCGTTCATCGGACCCATGGCTGATTCGGGCTGTTCGATCAATGATTTCAGATTGCTCGCGCAACACGTTAAGCAGCGGCGCGCCGGGAGCCACGGCGCCGGGTCCGCTCGAGCGGTCCACCGACGGCGCGGGTAAGCGCGCGGGCATTGGCCGCGCCCCGCCCGTGGTATCATTTTTAAGCATCTGGCTGAGCATTTCGTCGGCGGACGCGGGTCCGGTGGGCGCCGAACGCGAAACCATGGGCGCCGCCATGGGGCGCCCAAGATCATCCGGCCCGGATTCCAGCAAAATGTAATTTGCGCCCTTGTATTCCGTTACAGTGCCCGAAATCGTGAACCGCAGACCGGGCCTGGTCGCGCCTACCGCGTCTTCCATTGACATCAGCTTGAGGTCCGGAAGAACCCGCATAGGGGCAAGCGGTATTTCATCATCCTTGTTGTCGAAGATGAACTCCTGATAAAGACTGTCCGGCCGTTTGCGAAGACGGCCCGACCGATCCACGACATCAGAACCTTCATGCAAAATCCCCGTCGATTTGATCGCTGTGATATGCCCTTGCGGCTGAACCGATGCCTGCTGGCTTGGCCGCGTGCCGGCCTCCTCCGGTCGCGTCGTCGGATGAAGCATTTCATTCAGCATCTGCTCCGCCGTCGGTGGAACGTCCGTATTTTGTGGAGCGTTCGCCGCGGGCGAGGTAATTTCCGAATCGCCCCCCCCCGTCAATTCAGGTTGCTTCGATTGCGCCCAAAGCGGCAGTGCGGTTGAAAGCGCCAGCACGATTCCCAGCATGCCGCGCCATGCCAATCGATTGCGGATAATAGCGTAGTGGATCATTTCACCACCAGTATCGGCGGCAACCCGATCAGTACACGATCTTCCACGGCGTGGCGAATCCAAAAGAGCCAGCGCCGAGGTTTTTACCGGACCATTCATCTTAATTCGTTGGATTGTAGGAAGGATTGGCCGCCCAGTTCAGTTTTTGCGCCAGGGTTCGCCATTCCCGAGCCTCGGGGTTTTCAACCAGCAGGACAGGCTGCGGACTTCTCCGAATGACCACCCGCTCATTGGCGGTCAATCGCGAACTGGCCTGCCCATCGCAGAAGACGGTTGTCCCTTCATTGACGCGGGTTGCGGTGATGACGACCGTTGAATTTGAGGAAATCACCACGGGGCGAAACGAGAGGCTGTGGGGGCAAATCGGCGTGACGCAGAACGCATCGACATTTGGACTGATTATCGGCCCACCCGCCGAAACATTATACGCGGTGCTTCCGCTGGCGGTGGCGACGATCGCGCCGTCTCCGAAATACCGGATGCCTGCGCCGCCCCGCGTGAGGTTTACATCTCCCCCATCGGCAGCGATTTCGAGTTCGATCATATGGAAAGGCGGCCCAGCGGTGATGACCGTGTCGTTCAGCGCCGTCGCATGAAATCGGCGTCGCTGCGCAAGCTGCTGGGCGTCCCCCACGTCGCAGGTTGTTTCGACTTCTCCCTTGGCGGTTGCTGCCAGGATCGACGCTTCCAGCGCCTGGCGCGCGCTCACAGGCAGAGAGCCGGCAACGAACGCATCAAAATGATTGGTAAATTGCTCTGGTGTGAAACTGGCGAGAAACCCCAGGCGACCGAAGTTTACTCCCAGCAGTGGAATCTGCCTGCCGCCCAAACGCCGGGCCACCGAAAGCAGTGTGCCATCGCCCCCCAAAATGAGAATCGCATCGGCATTGGTATGGCTGACATCGCTGGTCTGGTCCGTGCCGATTCCAGCGACTTCCGCTTTTTGTTTAATCCAGGGAAGCATCCGGTCAAGCGCTGCCGCGACCGTCGGCTTGGTCGTGTTGGCGATGATGAGCAAACGCATGAGGTGATTCCAACGCTGCCTGGAAAAATCGCCGCCTGGCGGGCAATCGGTAAAAACAAAACCGCCATGTAAAGCGACCGGGTTACCGACGGCACAAGATCAGTTCCACTTAGGGCTGCTTCCTCTCGGACCTGACCCGGTTCGCAGCCGACCCTTGCATCGGACCCGGCCGCTTTCCATGGCGGCAGGTCTCTGGTTTTACTTCAAACACTGCCTAGTTGCCAGTTGATGCCCCGCCGCCTGGAGGCGCCGTGGTTGGCGTGCCGCCCATCAGATCAATATAAGGATTATCCTTCGGCGTGACCGGAAGCACCTCAACTTTCACGATCGAAACCGGTTTTTCCGGCATCCCGCGCGAGGGGTCGGCAATTTTGCCCGCTGCGATCTTCTTTACAGCATCCATCCCTTCAATCACCTTGCCAAACGCGGTGTAGCGGTGATCCAGTTGACGCGTCTGCTGATAATCCAGGCAGACGAAAAATTGGCTCCCAGCGCTGTTTGCAAACTGGGGCCGCGGCATGATGCCGGAACTGGCGTCTTCGTTTGGATCACCGTTGCGAGCCATCGAAAGCACGCCTTCCTGATGCGGACGATCATTAAACTCAGCATCAATGTGGTACCCCGGTCCGCCAAGCCCGGAGCCGGTGGGATCGCCCCCCTGAATGACAAAACCCGGCACGATGCGATGGAAAACAATGCCGTCGAAGAATCCGCTGGCCGAAAGATCGAGGAAACTATCGACGGTATGAGGCGCGACATCGTAGTAAAATATTTCCTTCAATGGACCGGCTTCGGTCGTCATCACGGCGTATTGCAGCGGCACCACATGCGTGACGATCGTCCCCGGTGGCGCATCGCGGCGATGATCCGACAGGGCCTCGATAACCAGCGGCGTGCCGAGAAAATTCCTGGGCGGTCCGGCGGGCGGCGCCTTGTCGCCCTTGGGCGTCGCGAAGAGCACATAGGTGCCGGGGTTTTGCGTGGATGGAAATAGCATCTTTACATCGACCGATTGATTCGCCGAAACATCCGCCGATCCTTTGGCTTCGATCGGCTTGCCGACGAAGTCCGTCAGGACCAGCGTTACATCCTGGTCTGATTTTACAGCCACGTTGATGGGCTGCGCGGGAGTGAACCACCCCTTCTGCGGGACGAGAATTGAGAAGAGAATCATCGCGGCGCTGATGGCTTGTGTCATGGATTGTTCCTTTCAACCGGGCGGCTCGAAGCAAGCCCGCAAATCAACGTATCCAAAATCGCCAACGCGGGCAATTTTGCGGACGGCCTACGGCGCGGTGGTTAAAATAGGCCGCGTGATGGCCGGAAGACAGGCGCTCGAATCACAGGCTTGGTAGGCCAGGGTTAGCTCAACGGGGCTGCCATGCGCCAGTGGTTTTGTGAACCGGACCAAAAACGCAACTTCGCCTTCATAGCCTTCGGTCGATAGATCTGCCACGGGAAGAGAAACGGCGGGAGGATAGGTGATTTTAGCAACGTCGTAAGCCAGCTCGCCCGATACCGAAAGATGCGTGGCGATAAACCCCGGCGCGGGCTTCTGGGCGTTAATGTGAAAACCCGCGGCAATCGTGCAATGAATTTCCAGATTCAGACGGTCGAGCCAGCGCGGTTGAATCAACACAATTCTTTCCGCGTTCTGCTGAAGGGTTGGCATTCGAATGGCCGGCGCTTTAGCGATGGCGGAAACTTCAAGTAATCCGTGATCGGCCGCGTATTGCTCAGCCGCCTGAACCATCGCGCTCATTCCCTCCGCGCCGGCTTCCAGTTGGCCGGCAAAAGCTGAAATGATCTCGGCCGCTGATTCAGGTTTGCCAAGATTCAGAAGCACCATTGCGGCGATCGCGTTGCCGCTGGGAAGCGGACTGTCGCTGGCGACTTTCTGCCGGATGATGAGGTCCAGCGCATCGGCATCGGTATAAAAAAGGCCGCCCGCCTCGGCATCGAAGAACCTTTCGCTCATTTCGTTTGCAAGCGCGTTCGCCTGTGTTCGATATTCAGCTTTTTTGGTAGCCGCTTCGAGGGAAAGCAACGCCTGAATCAGAAACGCATAATCATCGAGAAACGCCGGATGTTTCGCAGCCTGACCCGCGCTAACCCGTAGCAACCGTCCGGAACCATCGCGGTGATGCGACAGCAAAAAGCCGGCGGCGGCTTCGGCGGCGCGGATGTACCGCTGCTCACCGAGAATCGCGCCTGCATCCGCCAGCGCGCGAATCATTAGGGCGTTCCAGCTCGTCAGAATCTTCGTATCGAGCCGCGGCTGCTTGCGCCCCTGGCGGGATATGTAAAGCAGATCGCGAAGACGCTGTAAATCGGGATCGAGCAATGCCGATTTCCCTTGTGGAAAAGGATCCGCGAGAAACAGCACATTACTTTTGGCGATGCCCTGATTTTGATGCGGATCGGCGAAATTGGGCCCGTTGTTCAGCCCGTAGATTCCGCAGAATCGCTCGATGGCGGCGGTGTCCACATGCGGCTTTAGAACTTCTAAGACTTCTGTTTTTGTCCAGAGGTAGCTGGCGCCTTCGTGGGCATCGACTTCAGCATCAAGCGCCGTATAGAAAGCGCCGGCAGGCGATGTCATCTCACTCAGGAAGAAATCGAGAATGCCGCGTGCAATCACCCCGTATCGTAAATCCTTCGTTTGCTGATGGGCGACAGCATAAATGCGCGCCAGCATCGCATTGTCGTACAGCATGATCTCAAAATGCGGAACGAGCCAGCGGTCGTCCGTGCTGTAGCGGTGAAATGCGCCGCCGAGATGATCCCGAATGCCGCCATGCGCCATGGCATCGAGGCTGACGCGGAGCATTTTGTCGAACTGCGCGCTTGGATGCCGAGCCACGTGCGTCTGCAAAAGCTCCAGCAGCGTTTGGCGCGGGAACTTCGGAGCGCCGCCGAAGCCGCCATGGACGGTATCAAAATCCGCGACGCTGCGGTGGATGAACTGATCGATCGATGCTTGGTCGATCCGTGTGGCCGCCTGCGGCTGGCGAAGCTCCGCCATTCGCTGGATCGCGCCGACCATATCGTGGGCGGCGCGATCAACTTCAGCGCGATTGGCGCGGTAGGCGTTATCGATGGCTGCCATCAGCCGCGGGAAACCGGGGCGGCCGTGGCTGTCTTCCGGGGGGAAATAGGTGCCACCGAAAAACGGCCTAAGGTCGGGAGTGAGAAAGACGCTCATCGGCCAGCCGCCCTGGCGGGTCATGATCTGCACGGCAAGCATATAAAGCTGATCGACATCAGGCCGCTCCTCCCGATCGACCTTGATATTCACAAACAGCTTGTTCATTTCCGCGGCGATGGTTTCGTTTTCAAAACACTGCCGCTCCATCACGTGGCACCAGTAGCAGGTGCTGTAACCGACGGAGAGAAAGATGGGTTTGTTCAGACTCCTGGCAAGTTCCAGCGCCTCGGGGCCCCAGGGGCGCCAATCAACCGGATTGTGCGCGTGCTGCAAGAGATAGGGGGACGTCTCGCCCGCCAGGCGATTGGTATGAGCGTGCGAGGTTTTGCCTGGGGTGAGGGCCATTGATCGATCCGATGCGGCTTTCTAAGAAATATTCAACTCTGGCGCGGCATTCTGCATGTTGCGCAGGCTGACCTGCCCTGCCAGATTTTGCACGATATTAGTCAGCGCTGCCGCAAGTCGCGGGTCATCCGTGTAATTCTTTTGCGGCGTTCCCGCGTCGCTGTTCACACGGAGCGCGGTGAACATGGGCAGCGCCCCCAGAAACGGCAAGCCGAGCCGCTGGGCTGCGGCTTCAGCACCACCGCGACCGAAAATATCGTGGGTGGTGCCGTCATCTCCCAGGAAATAGCTCATGTTTTCGACGATGCCCAGCACTTTCGCCTGAAGCTGCTGGAACATGTTCACAGCTCGAACGGCATCATCCAGCGCAACCTGCTGGGGTGTGGCCACGACGACCGCGCCGGTGATGGGCAAAAGCTGGCAGAGGCTCAGCGGCACGTCCCCGGTGCCGGGCGGCAGATCGACAATCAGATAATCCAGCTCGGGCCAAAGTGTATTATCCAGAAGCAACTGCTTGAAAGCGCCGTGCGCCATCGGCCCGCGCCAGATGAGCGGCTTATCGGTTTCAACCAGCGAACCGATGGTGATGGCATGAATTCCATGCACAAAATGCGGCAGGATTTTGGAGCCGCGCACCTGGGGCGTGATGCCTTTGATGCCCAGCATCGTGGGCATGGAAGGGCCGTAGATGTCGCCGTCCATCAGGCCCACGCTGGCGCCCGCACGCTGTAATCCGATGGCAATGTTCACGGCCACCGTGGATTTGCCGACGCCACCCTTGCCCGCGCCGACTGCCACCACATTCTTCACCTGTGGCAGCACATCTCTCTTAGGAGCCGGCGCGCCGCGCGTCTGGGCGGTCAGTGCAACCTTCACTTCTTCAGCTCCCGCTTTCTTCAGCGCATCCGTCACATCATTTTCGATGCGCTCCTTCATGGGACATGCGGGCGTCGTCAGTTCCACCGTCACATGAACCATGCCACCGTCGATTCTTACATCTTTCACCATGTTCAGGGTGACGATGTCCTTGAACAGTTCCGGATCCTGAACGGTTTTCAGAGCAGCCATTGCTTGTTCGCGCGATAGAGACATTTCTTTCCTTGTTGAACGTCGAACAAGGCATTATAGCTTTTTTCTGGCGCGATACCCGAACTTTGCCGAACCAGGATGCGGATGACGACACCAAGCCAGCTCAGGGAAGAAACAACCGAGGCGTCATTGCGTCCCGATGAGGAAGGCTGGATTCCCACACCGCCGGTCGCGTTATCCGATGGCACGCAGATACAACTATTCAAGGATGGAGATGGTTTACGCGCCGCTTTTGAAGCCATCCAAAGCGCCAAAAGGCGAATTTGCCTCGAAGTTTATATTTTTCGCAGCGACGACACCGGAAACGCGTTTGCCGACCTTCTGGCGAAAAAATCGAAAGAAGGGGTGGCTGTCTTCGTTATTTACGATTCATTCGGCTGCTTCGATTCAAGCGCTTCGATGTTCCACAAGCTGAAGGCGGCCGGCGTGCGGCTGCGCGAATTTCACCCGATCAACCCGTGGGAATCGCAGTTTGGCTGGCGGCCTTTGAATCGCGACCATCGAAAGCTGCTGTTCATTGACGACCATATTGCCGGCATCGGCGGATTGAACGTCGGCCAGGAATATGCCGGTTCATCGATCATTCACACCACCAAGTGCGAGCGCTGGCGCGACAGTGGCATTGGCATCGTCGGTCCGTCGGCGCGCCCATTTTTTCAGGCTTTTGCTAAAACCTGGAAACACATCAACTCGGGCGGACGCATTCGCCGCATGCAGTTTGAGCATGATGTCGATGGAGGAGAGCTTGGCGTGCTGGCCAGCGTCCCTACCATCAACAGCCCATTGCGGCCTTTCGTGCATCAGATGTTCCGAAGCGCCACGCGCAGCATTGATCTGACCATGGCGTATTTCGCGCCGGATGACGAACTGATCGAATCGCTTTGCTCTGCTGCGCGCAAGGGCGTGCGCGTGCGTCTGATGCTGCCTGGCAAGTGCGATATTCGCTTCCTTCAGATCGCGGCGCGGTCATTCTATGAAACACTCCTGAACCGCAGCGTGCAGATTTATGAGCGCGAAGGCGTCGTGCTCCACTCTAAAACCATGGTGATTGACGATGCCATTACCGTCATGGGATCCACCAACCTTGACTACCGAAGCATCGAATACAATTGCGAAATCTCCGCGATCATCCGCAACCGCGCGTTCGGCCAGCACATGCGAGCCTTGTTTCAACATGACATCCGATTCGCCAAGCGCATCTCACTGGCCGAATGGCGCTATCGGCCGACACGCGATCGAATTGTGCAATGGGCTGTCAGTCGAGCGCGTTACCTGTTGTAACAGCATGCCCGCCACGCCGCGCAGCCGGCAAAATGATGGCGCTTGAGCCATCGCGCGTTGGTCTTTACGGCGCCGAGCGTTTTGTTCCATTACGAAAACCCGTTACACTCGCCGTCGCCGCATTGGAGACACGCATGAAACGATGGCTTTTCAGTTGGACTTTTACGCTCTGCGCCGCGGCAGGGCTGATCGGCCTCTCCCTCGGTTGCGAGAGGACGATCAGGGAACCGGGTGAAACCGTGCATGGCGGCCTCTTTCTGCATGCAGATGCGCCCGCGCCCGCGGCGGAACCCACCACGCGATAACCGGCTGCTATGTTCCGCGCTGGTTTCCATAAAGTGTCACATGAAGCCGGGGACAAAAACGAAAGCCCTCGCGCTTGCAGATCTCACCGACCCATCCAGATCGCGCGTCCAGCGTGACCCGATCGATTCCCTCCGGCATCAGGAGCACATCTTCGGGACGCCAGTTCTTAAGCTGGTTTAGAATCGCCTTGATTTCTTCGACGTCAGATTCCGAATTGACCACAAATTTCAGCTGCTTGTCGGGCGATGAATCGATGAACTGCTGAATGACGGGGATATTGAGGCGCAGCTTGTCGTGCTGGGCGGCGAACTTGCCCTCCTCGCGATGGCGCGGCGTTGAATTGCCGAGCTTGGGTGAGAGGCTGGCAAGGTCAACCTTCACGGGCGCAAAAATCGTGGCGGCGGTTTCGACGGTAATGTGATAATTCAGCGCTTTTAGCGCGTCGCAGAGTTCCGCGATATCCGGCATGATCATCGGCTCCCCGCCGGTGAGAACCACATGCCTGGCCCCAAAGCCGTTCACACGCCGCACGATTTCATCGACTGGAACATTCTCCCCTTCGGGCTTCCAGGAAGCGTAAGGCGTATCGCACCAGACGCACCGGAGATTGCAGCCGCTGGCGCGGATGAAGACTGAAGGAACGCCCACCAGCTTGCCCTCGCCCTGAATCGAGAAAAATAGTTCGGATAATTTCATGTTCGCGTGCGCGCGGAATGTTTATTCAAACGCGAAAGTTTTGCACCAGCGCCAGGAACATCCGCATGCCGAATCCGACGGCGGCATCGGAGAAATTGTAACGGTCGCAATGGAGGGGAGCACAGGAACCGGGCGCATTGGGAGGTTCCACGCCGATGAGGAAGAAGCAGCCGGGGATTTTCTGCAGGTAGTAGGCAAAATCTTCACCTCCCATGCAGGGCCGGCCGACGGGAATGAATCTGTCGGGGCCGAGGGTCTCGCGGGCGATTTTGGCGACGTAATCGGTCATCGCGGGGTCGTTGATGGTGGCGGGATATCCGTCGATCCACTCCAGCTTGGCGGTGCATCCGCCCGCGGCAGCAATACCCGAGCATCTGCGCAGGAGCGAAGCGCGCACCAGCTTGCGGGCAGAGTCGCTTAGGGTTCTGGCGGTGCCGGAAATGATCGCTTCGTCGGGAATGATGTTGGTGGCAGTGCCGGCCTTGAGGATGCCGATGGTGACGACCGCGGGCTCGGTGGGGTCTAGATCGCGGCTGACAAATTGCTGAATATTCAGCACCGCCTCGCAGGCGGGAACGATGGGGTCGATTCCCATGTGGGGGAAAGCACCATGGCATCCTTTGCCGGTGAAGGTGGCGGTGAAGGCGTCGGTGGCGGCCAGCAACACGCCTGGCTTGGTAGCGACCACGCCCACCGGCAGACCGGGCCAGCCGTGCAAACCGAAGATGGCGATGGGTTTGGGGCCGATTCGGCCATCGAGCACCCCCGCCTTGACGAGGCGCTGAGCACCGCCGCCTGCTTCCTCGGCTGGCTGCCAGATGAGTTTCACGCAGACTTGCAGTTCCGCAACCATCGATTTCAGGGCCGCTGCGACACCAACCAGGGTGGCGGCGTGGCCATCATGCCCGCAGGCGTGCATTTTACCGCGGTGGATGCTGGCATAGGGGAGGCCGGTCTGCTCGACGATGGGAAGGCCATCGATGTCGGCACGTAGGGCGACGCAGGGCTGGGTGGGATCGCCCAGAGTGACGATGGTGGCGGTTGGAGCATCGGTTACGCCGTCGATGTGGGGGATGCCCAGCCCATCCAGTTCAGCGCGAATGGTTTTGGCGGTTTCCACCTCTTCGAAACAGAGTTCGGGGATGCGATGGAGCCTGTGCCGTAATTCGATGGCTTTCAGAGCGTGATTTTCGAGGGTTGCGGGGTGCATGGGAAACCTGCCGACAAGGCTATCCCGGAGGAGGCGATGGGGCAAACGGAGGGGTGTTGGTGAATGGTTGTTAAATTAGGGAATTAAGTGATGCTCCATTTGGGTGGGTGATGGTGTCGATGCCTCAAATGCCTCAGAATGCCCCAATCGCACTCCCCTGGTAGTGGGGCATTTTTTGGTTTCTTGCGAATCTCTCATGAAGATCGCACAGCCGGCGGTCTCCACGGCGGGAGGGTTTTCCTTCTGGAGGAGGACGGGAGATTCTTGGCGCGGGCTGGATTCATCCGTTACCGTACTTTAACCTAACACATGCTCGCCGTCAAGAGGAAAATTCACATTTTTTTGGACTGGGTTTGCCGACGGGTTTGGTTTCGAACTATCAGGGCACGCCGCGTCCGTTTAAGCGAGTTCTCAATTTCTTTCCCCTGCGATATCCACCCCTGATCCGCCCTCCTTCCCGCGAAGCGACGAATCGGTATCAAAACTTCGGCCAGTTTTTGGGGATCACTTCACCCGGTCGATCGAACGGTGACGGCCTCGCCTGTGTAATGGATTTGGGCATCGGGCATTTCAGAAGGCAAATCCCCCTCGCCTTTACCCGGGCGCACATAGACGATGCGGAAAATACGTTTCTTCAGCATTCCCGGGTATTCTCCCTGACGCTGGCCGACCGTTAGAGTTTTGGCAACGTCATTCCATTTAAAATCCACGGTGGAATAGATTCCCTTTTCATAGTTGTAGTTATCGCCTTCATCCTCGTAGAGGGTAAAGCTGCCGTCCGCGCCGGGGTAGACGCGAATGTCCATCGGGTCTGCGGGTTTTTCGTCGGCATATTGGAGTTCGGGGCCGAATGGGATGATAGAGCCGGCGCGGATGAACAGCGGAAGCTTATCGAGCGGCGCAGGGACGGTTATTTGTTTTCCGCCGGCGGTTGATTCGCCAGTCCAGAAGTTGGTCCATGAGGTAGAAGCGGGGAGATAAACCTCGCGGCTGGTTGCCCTGGGCTCGGTCACGGGGGTGACGAGAAAGGCGGGTCCGTCCATGAATTCATCGGAGATGAGGTGGGCCTTCGGATCGGCGCGGAAATCCATTACCAATGGACGAAGGATAGTATATCCCTGATGGGTAACTTTCCACGCGACCGAGTAAGCATAGGGCAACAGGCGATAGCGCAGTCTGTCGTATGCAAGAAGCTGGTCCTGCGTCTGGGGAAGCCATTTCCACATTTCGGTTTCGGTCATGTATCCATGGATGCGGAGGATGGGAGAAAAGGTGCTGAACTGAAACCAGCGCACAAGGAGTTCGTTATAATCCGGCGAGGCGTATTGATCCTTGGGATGGAAAAAGCCCGCGCAGTCGGTTGTCCAGTAGGGTAGACCGGTCACCGAAAGGTTGAGGCCGCATGCAAGCTGGCGCTTAAAAGTGATCCAGTCGCCGTTGATGTCGCCGGACCAAACCGCCGCGGCGTACCGTTGTTCACCGGGATATGCGGAGCGAGTCAGAATGCAGACGCGTTTGTCTGAAGTGGCGCCGCGCTGCCCTTCATACGACGCCTGGCTGGCAAATAGAGGATACGCGTTGTTATAGCGATTGCCTGAACCGAAGTACGTTTTGTGGCCCAGAAGATATCGACCCGGATCGCCTGGCTCGGTGGCGTCCTGCCACCAGGCGTCGGCGCCGATGCTGAAAAACGCCCTATTCATATATTTCCAGCGAATCTTGCGCGCCTCGGGATTGTAAACATCCATCCAGGATGGCGCCTTGGGCTTGTCGGGGATTAAAGCATCGATTTTCTTGAGCTCGTCCTGCACTTCGCCCGAGGGGTTCGACCAGACGGAGATCATGAATTTGATGTTCTCGTCGTGGAGCGTTTTGATCATGTGGGCGGGATTGGGATACTTCGTTTCATCCCATTTGTAAGCGCCCCAGCCGTATTTTCCCCAATACTGCCAATCCTGCACGATGAGGTCGATGGGTATCCGCCGCCGGCGAAATTCAGCCGCTGCCGCGAGAATTTGCTGCTGGCTGGAATATCGCTCCCTGCATTGCCAGAATCCGTAAGCCCACCTGGGGAAGAGGGGCGCGGCTCCGGTGGCGAGTCGAAAAGTCGCGACGACATCGTCGAGTTGCGGCCCATAGAAGAAGTAATAATCGATGGCGTCTCCCACTTCGGAGCGGAAGGTGGTGGAGTTGCCCAGGGGGCGGGCAAAGAGCCTGGCGTTCTTGCCGCCGCCCAAAAGTTTCACGGCGCAGGTTTTATTGGCTGGCAGATTGACCTTGCCGGCCACGGCATATGGCACCCACATGTTCTTGATGTCGCCTAAATCATGACCGTCGACATTGACGCCGATTTCATTTTTTCGGTCTCCGTCTTTAACGAAGAAAACGTAATCGCCAGCGGCTTTTGTGGTGTAGTGGCCAGCATGGGTGGCTGGATCGATCTGAACCTGATCATCGGCGGGGTTGAACTGAGTGATGGCTGGGTTGTTCCAAAACAGGCCGTAGCCTTTATTGGAGATTAACACCGGCAAGGCAATGTCCGTATTGTGCTGGAGCAACTGCCGAGGCATCCCCCGCCAGTTCCAGATGCCTTCCTGAGCCTGGCCCAGGCCATAAAGGACCTCATCATCCGGCGACGTGAAGCTCTGTTGCGGCTGGAAGCTTGCTTCGTTGTTCACGGTGGCCGGGGTCATGGTTTTGCCGCCGTCGGCTAATTCCTGAAGCACGACCTTGCCGTCGGCATTGAGGTAGGTGAGCGCTCCGGTGGCGCGATTGACTTGCACGATTATTTTGCCGGTGCTGACCGAGACGCTGGCGGCATCTTCTTTCAATTCGAAGGGCACCGGCGTCCACTTGTGGATGACGACGAGTTCCGGCTGCTGGGAAATTGTTTCTTTAGGACTGTAAACGACATGAATAACCCGGTCGGCACATACTTGAAGTTTCAATATGCCAGTCCGCAATTTGAATGTGACACCGGCGGCGTTCTTTTCAAACGATTGGACAGGGATGGGAGTGGCGAAGCAGGTGGTGGTCAAAAGACAGCCGATGAGGACAAGACCAGCGATTTTCTTCTTCACCGGTTTCTCCGGAATACCGACATGACCATCCGTGCGATAAGACCCGTCAATTCTGCCGCTGGCAAACGCGGTTGTGAGAGATCGAGTCCACCGGGCCAAAATAGGCAGCAGAACGGCGAGCGCTCGATCGGCAAACTTTTTGAGAGACTTGCGATTCATCGACCGCGCACGGGTCTGAGTCCCTGATCAACTGGTGTTACGCTGATTAGTGACAATGGCGACTCGATTCAGACTCATGGGTCCAACCCCAACAGCTTCGCGGGATTCTTGCGGGCGACGAGATCGATCTGCTCCTTGCTCAACCCTTCGTTCTTCAGCGCCAAAATAAACGCGCGCATTGCCTGAACATGCGGCGGATTCCGCATCTGGCCCATGTCCGACGAGATCAACACGTGCTCGGCGCCGATTAATCGAATCACCCGCGCATATTCCGCCACCGTGACTCGCCGCTGCGGCGCGCCGCGGGCGGGTTGAATTTGGGCGGCGGAGAGCTGGCCCAGCCAGGTGCATTCGATGATCGCGCCCATGTCAGCCATCTGCTTAATCTGTTCGTCGGTAGCGCCGCCGGGAACCGACAGGGCGTGCGTGACGACGATCTTGGTAATTCCCAGTTTTTTAGCCGCGTCGATGAGGATAAGCGATTCGGCGGCCGCGGAATGCCCGGTTGCAAAAATCAGGTTGTGCCTGGCGATGAGTCCGAAGATTTCCGCCATTTGCGGCACCGGATTGCCGTCCTTCACGACGGAAACAAATGGTCGATTTTCGCCGGACTGGCGAACCTGTGCCTCGCCGTCGTATGTCGGCAGCCACACGATTCGCCCGCGCCGCCCATCCATCTGAATCATCTTGCGGACGGCCTCGGCGTTGAGTCCGCCGACGGAAAGATTCAACGTGATTCCGCCAAAAACCTCGATGCCGCCGATTTCCTGCATGGCCAACTGCGCCCGATCGGCTGTCATCGTGTAATGGTTTTTTAAGACAATTGCGCGCATGCCCGCGGCCTTCGCCTGGCGCACGAGCTCAAAATCATTGATTAATCTGCCAAGGACATCCGGCCCGGAGTGGCAATGAAAATCGATCACTCCATCCAGAAGATCGTCCCGCGCCTCCCCGCGCGCGGCGGTCGACCAGGTGAGCATTACTAAAATCAGAAAAAGAAAGAGTCGATTCATTCCAAGCGTTCGCAAAGTGGGACCTCCAATATAAACCTACCGACTGACACCATGCGGCGTTCCATGAAGGATACCGAGATCCGGACTTCGTTCACATATTTATGCCTGGGCAGCCTCTTAGTCCCTGGGAATTCCCGCGATCTCGATGACAGGTCGAATTTCGACTGTACCCTTGCGCGATCCGGGGATTCGCGCGGCGACATTGATCGCGGCATCGAGGTCCTGGGCATCGATCAGGAAATATCCGCCGAGTTGTTCGCGCGTTTCCGCAAACGGGCCATCGGTCACGAGGCGTTTGCCCTCGCGCACCCGCAAGCTGGTGGCCGCCGCGACGGGTTGCAGCGGGTTGGCGCCCAGGAACTGTCCCTTCGCATGAAGGTCCCGCGAAAGCTGGGTGGAATCCTTGTAGCATTGCTCACGCTCGGGTTCGCTCATCGCTTTTTCATCCATGTAGATCAGCAACATGTATTTCATGATTGTGCTCTCCTTTCGCTTGAAGCTGTTCTTTGATCGGTGGACGTCCCGCCCAGCCTTGCGGTTCGTCCACCAAAAATCCCCGGATCACGGATGGACGATAACCATCCATGAGACGCCGAAGCGGTCGTTGACCATGCCAAACTGTGAGGCGAAGAAAGTCTTACCCAGGGGCATAGTCACCTTGCCGCCACTGGAGAGGGCGCTGAACAGCTTCTGGGCCTGGGCATCGGTTGAAGCGTTGAGCGACAGTGAAATGCCGTCGAACTTTGGCAGGCCGGTGCAGCGGCCGTCGGAGACGAACATCGTGCCATCTCCAATCTTAAGATCGGCATGCATCACCTTGTTCTCGGTGCCGTGCGGAACGCTGCCTTCAGGACAGGGTTTTGGCATGTCCTTAAAGCGCATGAGCAAGCTCACTTCCGCGCCGACAGCGCTCTTGTAAAACTCAATGGCCTCTTCGCAGCGGCCTTCGAAACAAAGGTATGGGGTCACGTTCATGGCAAACTCCTTGTAAATAAATGGATCAATCGAGACTTTTGAAAATCGAAAAACTCGAATTACGGTTGATTCTTCCGGGTTACTTTCAGTCGCGTGCCGCCTTCAAAACGTTGATGTCAATTTTGTCCATTTTCATCATCGCCTGCATCACGCGCTTGGATTTCTCAGGATCCTTGTCGCGCAACATCTCGCCCAGGGCAGTGGGGATGACCTGCCAGGAGACGCCAAATTTATCTTTGAGCCATCCGCATCTTCCCTTTTGGCCGCCTTCGGACAGCTTCTCCCACAACTCATCCACTTCCACCTGGCTCTGGCAATTCACGAATAACGAGATGGCTTCGTTGAATTTGAATTGCGGGCCGCCGTTCAGCGCGAAGAAATCCTGCCCATCGAGCTGAAATGTCGCGGACATGACCGTTCCTTTCGGTCCGGGTCCGGCATCTCCCCAGCGCGTCACGTTTCCGACTTTTGAATTCTTGAATATGGAGGTGTAAAAGTTCATCGCCTCCTCGGCTTTACCATCGAACCACAGGAATGGCGTGATTTTCCGCATGATGGTTTTGTTCCTTCGCTTTGAATCGATCTTACTGTCGGGCTATCTAATCCAGCGCTGCGGTTATCGTTTCTGGGCCATCTCCTTGAGCAGTCGCTCTTCCTGTTCGCGAAGCTCGGGCGTGAACTCAGCGCCGAAGTCCGCGGCCTCGAATATCTGGCGGATTTCTATCTCGCCGCGATCGCCGGTGGGATTGGGGCAGCGCTTGGCCCATTCGATCGCCTCCTGCTTCGATTTACATTCCCATAGCCAGAAACCAGCAATCAGTTCCTTCGTCTCAGTGAAAGGCCCATCGATCGCGGTGCGCTGGGTGCCGGAGAACGTAACGCGCGCTCCTTTGCTGCTGGGGTGAAGTCCCTCCCCGCCCCGCATAATACCGGCTTTGACCAGGTCCTCGTTGAAGTTTCCCATATCGGTGAGGAGCTGTTCGCTGGGCATCACGCCCGCCTCGGTGTCGCTGTTCGCCTTGATCAAAATCATGAATCGCATGGTCGTATCCTTTCTATTTAGTGTTTTCATCACCTATTACACTGCTTAGTCGCCTGGGGAGGCCTCAAATCGACAGCCACTCAAAAAAAGTTTTAATTGTGGCATTCAGGGCGTCAAATCGCGCAGCCGCTCTTTAAGGAACCGCCGCTCAGGCTCCTGCCGGGCGAGGCTGATCGCTTTTTCGTAGGCGGCAGCCGCGTCGGCGGTTCTTCCCAATTTGCGGCAAAGTTCCCCTCGCGCGGCGTGCGACAAATGATAATCGGTCAGATCGCCCCGCGCAAGAATGGCGTCAATCAGTTCCAGGCCAGCCAACGGCCCATCTCGCATGGCGACGGCGACCGCGCGATTCAATTCCACAATGGATGATGGCTCGGCGCGCAGCAGCACCCCATATAGCCCGGCGATCCGCGACCAATCCGTCGCCGCGGCGCTGGGCGCCTCGGCATGCACTGCTGCGATTGCCGCCTGCAGCGTGTATGGCCCGAAGCGGCGCGAAGCCAGCGCGCGTTCCACCAGCGCCAATCCTTCCGCTATATGATCCCGGTTCCAAAGCGAGCGATCCTGGTTTTCCAGCAGGACCAATTCCCCGCCCGGCGAGGTGCGTGCTGCGCGGCGCGATTCCTGGAGCAGCATTAACGCCATCAGCCCCATCACTTCCGGCTCGGGAAGTAATTCCAGCAATAGGCGTCCCAGGCGGATCGCCTCTTTCGAGAGATCGGACCGCGTCACGGTCTCGCCCGATGATGCGGAATAACCCTCATTGAACACCAGGTAGATCACCTGAAGCAACATGTCCAATCGTTCGGGAAGATCTGTTCGTGAAGGTACGTGATAGGGAATGCGCGCGGCCTTGATCTTTGTCTTGGCGCGCACGATCCGCTGTGCCACCGTGGGCGCGGCTGTGAGAAACGCGCGGGCGATTTCCTCGGTTGTGAGGCCACAGACCTCGCGCAACGTCAACGCGACCCGCGCCTCCGCTGGCAGCGCGGGATGGCAACAGGTGAAGATCAATCGCAGGCGATCGTCTTCTATGCCCTCATCTTCGGGCAATGCAGTGTCGCCGGCCTGGGCCTTTGTTCGTTCGGCCAACTCCGCGAGCGAGGCGTCGAACCGGGCGCTGCGGCGCATGGCATCGATCGCCTTGAATCGGCCGGCCGAAACGAGCCAGGCCGTTGGATTTGCGGGGGCGCCGTCGCGCGGCCATTGTTCCATAGCGGAAGCGAATGCATCATGCAGCGCCTCTTCGGCGAGATCGAAGTCGCCGAGAAGACGTACCAGGGTCGCGAAGACGCGGCGCGATTCAGAGCGGTAAATGGCGTCCACCATTTCGCGCGATCGAGCGTATGGGTTCTCATCCATCATGCGGGTTTGGCGATCATATTGCTTGCCGGTTGCACATTGGCATCGCGGTGGAATCAGCATAGGAATGCAGTAATGGTGCCGGAAAAGCCCTTGCCACCGCGAGGCTTTGGGTCACCCAACTACGATTACTTTGATCCCTCAGCGCCATGAACTGCCGGCCATTGCGGGCGGGGCACTTCTTTGGCGCGCGGGCGCCCCGCTTCTTCCAAAGGCCCCTGGCGAAGACCCAGCATTACCGCCAGGCGGGCCGCGTCGAACGGGGATCGCACTTTTATGTCATTGTCGAAATAGACATATACATCCCGGGTCGTGAGTTTTGTAGGAGGCCCTCCAACATGCTTTTCAGCAGCTATGTCGCCGCCGCTGGACCACGCCCGGATCTTTGCCGCCCATTTTTTCAGCGCCGCGTCCGTGTAGCCGCTGGCATATAGCTCCTCCGCCCCATGCAGACGGACATAAATGAAGTCGGCGGTGACATCATGCAGCATAGGCCACTTACCGGCGGTGTCCGCGGTTACCAATGCAACGTGATGCTTTCGCAACATTTGCACGAAAGCCTCCGTCGCGAAGCTTTCGTGCCGAATTTCCACCGCGTGCCGCAACGGCCGGTCACTGTCAACCGCCGCCCATGTACGCCCTTTCATTCGCGGATCACAATGTTTACGTAATTTCGCCGCGGCCTTTGTGGAGTGCGGCAATTGCGAGAGGAAGGTCTCGAAAACGTCGGGCATAAACCGCATATTGGGAGGAAACTGCCACAAGATGGGCCCGAGTTTTTCCTTTAGGCGGAGCACGCCGGACAACAGGAAGTTGGCGATTGGCGCCTGCACCTCGCGCAGGCGCCGAAGGTGCGTGATGAACCGGGGCGCCTTTACTGAAAAAACAAAACCGGCTGGCGTTTGGTCATGCCAGGCTGCAAAGATTTTGGGCCGTTGCAGGCCGTAAAACGTGCCGTTAATCTCGATGCTTGGCAGCATAGCACTGGCGTATGGAAGCTCATTCTTCTGAGCCAGTTCGTCGGGATAAAACGTGCCGCGCCACGGCGCGTACGTCCATCCGCTGATTCCCACGAAGATAGTTCCGCCGGCCGATTTGTGGCGTTGATGGGGCACGGGGACATTATACCGAAGCGTCCGCGCCGAATCGTGATTCGCGGCGATGGACACGGGAAACCCATGAGAGTTTCGATTGCAGTTACCTGGTCGGGCGACAGTCCGTCGACTCCGATGGCGCCAATTGCGGAACCCTTCCAACTATTTGTGCATTTTGACAACCGTTCCCTGACCGTTACACTTCCCCCCGCGACGCTGGTCCCAAGGAATGGGCCGGGCGCTTGACTATTTGCGATCGGGCGGCGCGTGAGAATTTCAGACAATTCGACGAATTTCAGACCCCTGTTTCACTTGCAATTGATGTTGTTCTTTGGATTGCTGGTTTCATGGCTTAGCGCGCCCGCGCTTTTTGGGCAATCCGGGCAGGCGCCGACGACCGCTCCGGCCCCCGGGCTGGGCATTGCTGGAAGCGGGTCAAGCATTGGCGATCTGGCGGCAGTCCAGCCATTGACGGGCCGCACCGTGGAAGCGGTTCGCATCATCGGTAACACGCAGGTCAGCACGGCCGTCATTCTCGAACTTGTTCGCACGCACGAGGGGGACAAGTTCGATCCATCGACGGTCATCAGCGATTACCAGCGGATTTACGACAAGATGAAAATGTTCGCCAACGTCGAGGCGCGCATTCAACCGACCAGCCAAGGCGTTCTGGTTCTGTTTATCGTTACGGAACAAAAACAAATTCATGAAATTCGATACCAGGGCAATGTCCAAATTGAGACTCATGATTTACAGGTAGTTGTCGACTTGAAGCCCGGACAGGCGATCGATGATTTCCGGATCAGCCTGGCGCGACAATCCATCGAAAAGCTGTATCACGACAAGAACTTTCCCTTCGCCCATGTGCTCGTCCCCCCCGATGTGCTCTCGCATACGGGCGATGTTGTCTTCACGATCGTCGAGGGGCCGCAGGTGCGCGTTCGGAAGGTCGATTTCATTGGCAACAACAGCTTTAGCGCATGGCGGCTGAAGGATCAGATCAAGACCGCATACTACATATTTATCTTCCGGCCCGGCACCTTCGATCCGGAGCAGGTTGATACAGATGTCGACAGCTTGCAGCACTTTTATCAGGACAAGGGGTTTTTTGACGTTCGGGTGGGTCGCAAATTAAGCCGTTCGCCGGATATGAAGGAGATGCAGGTCACTTACCTCATCGACGAAGGCCCGCGCTATATTGTGGATCATGTTGAATTTAAGGGTAACCAGAAGGTTCAAGAGGCGACGCTCCGAAAGGACATGACGCTTCTTGAAGGCACTCCATTTGATGCGGATGCAACCAACCGCGATATCCGCTCGATTGTCAGAAATTACAGCAAAGTGGGTGGGTTCATCTATGAGCAGCAGCCGGGGATGCAACCCAACCCGGATTATCTGCAGATCAACGTTAAAAAGGTGTTCAAGCAGATTCCCGGTAAAGTTGATCTCATTTACGAAATCGGCGAAGGGAAACAATTTCGTCTCGAGCGCGTGTTGATTAAAGGTAACGGGAAGACGAAGGACAACGTCATTCTGCGAGAAATGCACATGCGGCCCGGTCAGAAGTACGACTCCGCCGAAGTTGAAGATGCCGCGGATCGACTGCGCGGAACTCCCTATTTTACGAGCGTTGCCATTACTCCCGTGGGTGACGATGCCGATGGACGAGATCTTCTCGTTCAGGTTACCGAGGCGCGAACCGCGCAAATTTCCGCCGGTGTGGGTGTGAACAGCAACGGCGGCTTTGGCGGCAACCTTGCTTACGAGCAAAAGAATTTCGATATCACCAATGTTCCAACGAGCTGGAACGAATTGTTCAGTGATCGCGCATTTACCGGCGCCGGGCAGGATTTCCGCGCTAGCTTCGCCCCCGGCAGCCAGGGGACGGATGCAACGGTATCCTTCAGTGAGCCTTACATTTTCGATCAACCTTATAGCTTCGGTATAGAGGGTTACCTGCGCAACCGAATTCGAGAAAACTACGACGATGATCGTTTCGGTGGCCGGACGCAGGTTGGGGAGCGATTCAACTACGTTTACTCCGCTGATGTGTTCCTTCGGGGCGAGGATGTGAATATTAAGAACATTTTCGATCCGCAGGCCCGTGCGCCGGAAATCAATGCCGGCATCGGCCATCACACCCTGACGAGCGTGGGAATCGATCTTCAGCGCGACACAACCAACCACGGCCCCATCACTTACAAGGGCAGCGATACCGCTTTTAGTCTTGAACAAGTCGGAGCCCTGGGGGGTAATGTCAATTTCACACGCATTTCGCTGAGCTTCAATGATTACCAAACCATCAGCACCGACTTACTCGATCGCAGAACCGTTCTGAACTCTCGAATCAGCGTTGGTTGGGATCCCCGCAGTGCTCCGTTCTATGAGCGGTTTTATGGCGGCGGACTCGACAGCGTGCGTGGGTTCTCTTATCGAGGGATCAGCCCCCGTGCTGGTCCATTCAATGATGTGGTTGGCGGCGATTTTTCCCTGACTGGCGGTGTTGAGCTGGGATTTCCCCTCGCGGAGGATTTTTTACGAGGCGTTGTGTTCATTGACGCGGGCGATGTGGAATCACAAGCCCGTATTGGCAGCATCCGATCGGCGGCCGGTTTTGGCTTCCGACTGAACTTGCCATTCTTTGGCCAATTTCCACTTGCGCTTGACTTCGGATTCCCGATCTCGCAGAGTCAACAGGATAATACCCAGGTATTGAGCTTTTCCTTCGGACTTAGCCGATAACTTTTTTTTAACTGGGAAAAGATTTTAACCCCATGCCAGCCTTGGGTTAAGGCGAACGAAGAAAAAATCGAATCGTTTATTAAACTGTGAATTACCTGCATACAGAATCTTAGAAAGGATTTCTGACCATGAATTCGAAGATCGCTCTTTCAGTGTCGGTGGTGTTGGCCATTGTGCTTTCCCTGGGGGCTGGCGTTGTCCAAGCCCAGCAGGCGTCGTCGAATGTTGCGATTTGCAATGTCATGAAGGCCTTGAAGCAAACCAAGGAATTCAAGGATATGCAGATCGCAATGCAAACCGACAACAAGGGGTTCAACGATCAGCTCAGTCAACGGAAGGCGAAGATCGGGCAGATGCAGACGGAGCTGCAGATTCTGAAGCAGGATTCACCGGAATTTGCGGCCAAGAACAAAGATCTTCTGGACTATAGCATCGAATCGGACGCCTGGGCGGGAATCATGCAGCGAGAAGAAGCTCGGAAGGAAAAACAGCAGACCAAGGGCCTATTCGACAAAATGGATGCAACAATCGCGAAACTTGCGCAATCGAAGGGCATCACGCTCATTGTTTCCGATCAGCATCCTGAACTGTCCGCGGCTGAAATCGAAAAGGCCGATCCGAATCAGCTTAGCGCCATGCTGGTGACCCGCACAGTCCTGTACAACGACCCGAAGCTGGACATTACCCAGGATCTGGTCAACGCCATGGATCAGGATTACATGGGCAAGCACTGATGCGGGGATTGGCCCTGCCTATATTGCCAACGGCATCATGAATCAGGCACCTAAAGTGATCATGCTGGCCGAAATCGTCGCGGTTGCGGGAGCCGCGCCGCGCATCGATGGATCCGGCGCGAACCCAGCCAGGGGAAACGCGCCTGGAGGCGGCGGAACGTTCAGCCCGGAAATGCTTGCTCGACCGATCACCGGCGTCGCGGCGTTGGATGACGCAGGTTCTGGCGATGTTTCGTTCCTCAGCTCCGAATCCTTCGTTAAGCAATTTCAATCGACTCGGGCCGCGGCCGTCCTGATTCATAAGAAGATCAAGCTCCCATCGTTGCTGCCGGGCGCGGTGGGCGGTGGTCCGGTCGTGCTGACGGTTGACGATGCTGATCTGGCGCTGGCCAAGGTTCTGGCGCTTTTTGCCCAGCCAGCCGCGCGGCCCAAGGCAGGAATTGATGAATGTGCAAAGATTGATCCAAGCGCGGCATTGGCGCCGGATGTTATCGTCGGCGCGTTTGCCTGCGTTGGTCGAAATGCCAAAATCGGCGCCGGTACCGTGATTCATCCCCAGGTATTCGTGGGCGACGATGTAACGATTGGGGAGGGGTGCGAGATTTTCCCCAATGTGACCGTCCGAGAACGAGTCAGCATTGGCTCTCGCGTGATTATCAACTCGGGCACCGTCGTGGGCACGGACGGTTTTGGCTACCGATGGGATGGGCAGAAACAGGCCAAGATTCCGCAGATCGGGACCGTTGTCATCGAAGATGATGTGGAAATCGGATCCTGCGTATGCATCGACCGCGCCAAGTTCAGCACAACCCGGATCGGGAAGGGTACAAAGATCGATAACCTGGTGCAGGTGGCCCACAATGTTCATATTGGACCCCATTGCTTAATCGCCGGGCAGGCGGGAATGGCCGGCAGCGCCGTGTTGGGTTCGCATACCATGCTGGGTGGGCAGGTCGCGATCCGCGATCATGTGACCCTGGGAAATGGGGTAATGGTCGCCGCATGCAGCGGTGTTGCGGAGGATGTCCCGGGGAAGGCCATCGTCAGTGGCACGCCGGCGCTGCCGCATCGCCAGAGTCTTCGCGAACAGGCGGCGTTACGTCGACTCCCGGATCTTATTGTACAGGTGCGCAAGCTACAGGAATTGGTGGATGAGCTCAGCGGCGGCGCGGACAAAGGTGAGGGCGCGCCGGGATAAGACCCCTCATAGATCCCTCGGGGAACCGTGCCAATGCACAGCTGAATAAGCGACCGGACAGTTTTTCGCAATCTTAAACAGATTCTCCGTTCAGAGAAACTGATTTACAGTCTACAGTACCACTTCCGACGTTTAGCTGGGGGAATAATTTTGGACGCGTTGCAATACGGATGTGGTCGGGAATAAACAGTCTTGTACCGATGGTTCTCATTTTCATCGGCCAATCCATAAGGCCCCTTAGTGAAGGAGGTGTGGAACACGACAGGCAGGTGTATTTCACGGTTCTCTAACATTTTTATCGAATCTCACTCGAAAGGATTTGCAATGAAGCGTTCAACGAAGATTCTTGGATCAGCCACCGGTTTTCTGGCGGCTGCGGCATTTACTGGGATGATCAGCGGCGCGGTCCACACGGCTTCGGCTGGGACAACATCGGTCAAGGCCCCAATCTCAAAGGTTTCAATCGATAGCAAGGCCGGCATGAAGGCCCGCATGCTCGATGACGCCGCCGGCAAGCATGATTGCAAGGGCAAAAACGACTGCAAGGGTAAGGGCGGCTGCAAGACCAGCGACAACAGCTGCAAGGGCCAGAACTCCTGCAAGGGCAAGGGCGGCTGCAAGTCTGCCGATATGCCTGCCACCGCTCCCAGCCTCTAAGCCTCACCGCCTGCTCGACAGCGTTCGCGTCCTCAATCGCAATAGCTGTTTGCTTGGCTGCAGGATAGAATTGTCGCGGGGTCCGATCTTTCCCCAGGCGCCTGTTGGCGTCCTTCGGAAACAGATCGGATCCCGCGCTTGATTTCTGCTTTAACTGAGTGCGCTATGCCCGCCAATCGCTTTAACGGACACACACAGCTAGGCATTGGAATCGGTTTGCGCATCCCGCACTATCATCACATATTGACAGAGAAACCAACGGTCGACTGGTTCGAGATCATCTCTGAAAACTACATGGTGGATGGAGGCCGCCCGCTGGCGGTGCTCGATCAGATCCTTGAGCAATACCAGGTTGTGCAGCACGGAGTCGCGCTTTATTTCGGCTCGACTGACCGCATGGATCGAGAGCAGCTCAAGCGCCTTAAGACCCTCGTGAAGCGCACAAAAACTCCGTTTCTCTCCGATCATTTATGCTGGGGCAGCGTCGATGGGACTTACACCCACGACCTGCTGCCGATGCCCTACACGTTCGCGGCGGCAAAGAACACCGCTCGGCGCGTGCGCGAAGTGCAGGATTTTCTGGAAGTACCCATCATTGTTGAAAACGTGAGCAGCTACGCTGAATTCCACGTTTCGGAAATGTCGGAATGGGAGTTCCTGACCGAGGTGGTGGAGCAGGCGGATTGCGGCATTCTTCTGGACGTCAATAATATTTATGTTTCCAGCAAGAATCACCGTTTCGACCCATACGATTACCTGAATAATATTCCGCACGATCGCGTCGGCCAGATTCATGTGGCCGGCCATAGCAAATACGAGAAATACATCCTGGACACGCACGATCATTCCGTGCTTGATCCGGTCTGGGAACTTTACGGCCATGCGATTCAGAAATGTGGACCGACATCCACTTTACTGGAGTGGGATGCGCACATTCCCTCGTTCGATGAAGTTCATGGCGAGGCACTTAAGGCCAGGAAATTTCTGGAATCCAACGCGCGCGGCAAATCCAAGCCGGCGCTTGCAAGGGTCAATGCCTGAGCAAGGCGCGCGGGCTATTGGCACAATATGATCGCCCCTCCCCCCAAACGACAAACACTTGCCGAGCTGAAAAGTCTGCAAAGACTAGCCGGCGCGACGATCATGCGACCGCTTGGCGCTGATTGGCGTACCCAACGGAAATGGACGGACGACCGCCCCACCCGCGAAGTTGTGGAAGGATTCATCAAGCCGAATGAGCGTCTGACATCGCTGGAACGAATCGAAATCTACAATCGGCAGTACTGGTTTCGTTTGATCGATTGTCTTCATGAGGATTATCCCGGACTGCAATCGGTGCTGGGCCAGCGGAAGTTCAATAAGCTTATCCGCGCGTATCTTGAGCAATACCCTTCGCGTTCGTTCACATTGAGAAATCTGGGTCGGCGTCTTTCGGGCTTCATTCAGAACAACCCCAAGCTGGTAGAGCCGCGCTATGACCTGGCGATGGATATGACGCGCTTTGAGTGGGCGCAGGTGGATGCGTTTGATGGGCCTTCGCTTCCGCCGATTACGGTGGACGATTTACTGGGGAAGAACCCCGCAAAGCTGAAACTGGCGGTGCAGCCCTACATCGCGGCGTTGGATTTGCGTTACCCGCTGGATGATTATGTGCTGCAACTGAAGCAGGACGGGCTGCGAGGCGAAGCGAGCAACGCGATTGAAGAATCGCGCGACCCCGATGCTGCGCCGCCCCGTCGTCGCCAACCACTTCCGCGCCGCCAGCGCGTCTTCGTCATCGTTCATCGATTCAAGGACAGTCTTTACTACAAACGATTGACGCCGCCCGAACA
Organism: Planctomycetota bacterium; assembly: GCA_030775485.1. Taxonomy (GTDB): domain Bacteria; phylum Planctomycetota; class Phycisphaerae; order Tepidisphaerales; family Tepidisphaeraceae; genus JALYJB01. The sequence continues at coordinate 130,398 of JALYJB010000004.1, forward strand.
CCGTCTGCTAACCGCTTTGCGTGATGGCAAGACACTTCAGGAAGCCATCGAGACTTCGTTTACTACTGGCACTGACCCGGCCGTCGTGAGGGAAATCTTTGAAACCTGGACATCGCTGGGCTGGCTATGCAATCGACCCAAGGGCAAACGCCGAACCTGAGGGTTTGCCCCACCACATCCGTATTCCCATAAGCCTGGTTCCCCGTGATAAGGCAACAGTCCGGCTTGATCCAAACACTCAATAGCGATAGCGTTGAAATAATGAGCCCGCGTAGCTCAGTTGGATAGAGCGCTGGTTTCCTAAACCGGAGGTCACAGGTTCGAATCCTGTCGCGGGTAGTTGTTATTTCGCCGGGGGATTCTTCGCTTTTCCGTGCCGCTGTATTTTGTGGCAGCCGCCGCGACAAATAGACGATAGTAGTTAAGCGGAGCCTCGCATTCACCTCCGATGGAGACTCGCTAGCAATACCCAGCTTCGATAATGCGATCGTATCACCCATGGGACGAAACATGAAGCAAAACATTCTACGGACGTGGACATCGGGTGTGCTGATGGCGGCGATTCTTTTCGGCTGCAAGGCCTCCCCAGCACCCAACGTCGGATTTGCGGATCCAAAGCTCCTAAAGAATGATCCCACCATCCCGTTTAACAAGTTCTGGCGCAAGCCGGGCGTGAATTGGAGGAATTATGACAAGATTTATGTCGCCGACGTCAACACCTCCTACATGCTGAAGACCACGGACTGGCAAAAGGGCGAACGTAAGGCGGATATTGAGCGCGACGTCAAGACGCTTTCCATCTACGCGCGCGGCTCATTCATGAAAGCGTTCCGTGAAGATCCGAATCATCGTTTCGAGGTGGTAGACAATCCCACGCACGATCCCCATGCTCTTGTGTTCGAGGTGGCGTTGATCGAAGTCGTTCCGAGCAAGGTTCTGCTTAATGCCCTGGGATACGCGCCATTCTTTATTGGAACAGGAATTACAGTTATCAGAAGCATCACTAACGACAAAAGCACCGCGGCGTTTGAATCTCGCACCCGAGACGCAGCGACCGGAGAGATCATTATGTTGGCCGCCGACCGCGAGGCCGAGCAGTTTGCGGTCGTCGATGTCCGCGGGCTGTCGTGGTACAGCGATGCGGAGGGAATCATTGATGAATGGTCCAAGGAGTTTGTGCTGATTGCAAACAAGAAACCAAACGAGAAGATCGAGGGGACCTCAACGTTCAGGTTGCTGCCGTGGTGAAGGTTTTTGAGAATGCCATAATCGGTTTGCCGAGCTGAATTGCCCTCTCATGCCGCAACTACAAGTTTCGCCCAGCGCATCTTTGCCGATCGCGATCTGGGATTCAGCTTGACCTCGGCTTCATCAGCCAGCACCGGATCGGGGCTTATTTCCTCATATACTGCTGTATCCAGGCCTTCTCGAAACGCTGCTTTCACGCGGCGGTCTTCGCCGCTGTGAAAGCTGATGATGGCCACGAGGCCGCCCGGCTTCAGACAATCGGGCAACACCGCCAGCAGTCGATCGAGATTTGCCAGTTCACGATTCACCATGATGCGCAGTGCCTGAAAGGTACGGGCAGCCGGATGCAGCTTGGCTCCGGCGGCGCGTTTGATGGTGAAATCGCGCGCCTCGCATACGATGGCCATTAGCTGTTCCGTCGTGGTGATCGGCTGAATTTGTCGGCGCCGGACAACCAGATTAGCAATTTGCGGAGCATCGGTCTCATCTCCCAGTTCGAGCAGGGATATTGCCAGTTCCCTCTCTGAGATTCGATTAATCAGCACCGACGCCGGCTGCCCGCGCGTGGGGTCCATGCGCATGTCCAGCGGCCCGGCCTGGCGGTAGGAAAACCCGCGGGCGGGGTCATCAATCTGCGGGCTGGCCACGCCAAGGTCCGCCAGCACCGCATCCACCCGCCCAACACCAGCTTCAGCCAAGATTGTCGGAAGCGCGGCGAAATTATTGTGAAACAACTGATAGGCGCCAGGACCTTTTTCCGCATCACTGGCAAATCGATCCGATGCGATTCGCTCAAGCGCCTCCCGCGCCAATGCTATATTCTTCGGATCGAAATCAATTCCGATCAACCGCCCCGCCGGCCCAACCCTCTGAAGAATTGCCGCCGAGTGCCCGCCCAACCCCAAGGTGCAATCGACGATGACCTGCCCTGGTCTGGGATTGAGAATTTCAAGCACCGGTCCCAAAAGGACTGGAACATGTCGTGTGTCGCGCTTCATTCGAGCTTAAATCCTAGTCGAATTCGGCGCTTTGCACTCCTGCAAACTTCGCGACTACCTTTCATCAACAAATTTGACGTCAGCCGGTATCATTGAGGTTGTGACCCTTCAGTTGGCCTGGGAGAAATGAGTATGAAAAACGCGTCGATGCGGCAGGGAAAGCTCAACTCGCGATTCGGTTTTATTGTCGCAATTACGGTGCTCGCCGCATTGGTGGTCGGGGCAAGGAGCGCGTCGGCCCAATCGCGCCCATCCGCGACCGAGCCATCCATTGATCCAAAATTGCCGACGCTGTGGATCATCGGCGATTCCACCGTCCGGAACGGCCAGGATACCGGAGGCAACGGCCAATGGGGCTGGGGCAAGCCCATACACGATTATTTCGACCAGACGAAGATTAACGTGCAAAACTGGGCCCTGGGCGGCACCAGCAGCCGAACGTTTCAGGCCGGCTCGCGCTGGGCCCATGTTCTGTATTCAATGAAGCCGGGTGATTACCTCATCATGCAATTTGGCCACAATGATTCGGGCAAACCCGATGATCCCTCTCGCGCCCGGGCCACCCTGCCCGGCAACGGTGAAGAGACCGTCGAAATCGACAACCCCATCTTAAAAAAACATGAAGTGGTTCACACCTACGGCTGGTATATCCGCCAATATGTATCCTTGGCTAAGGCAAAGGGAGCTTCCGATGTTTTCATTTGTTCCCCGATCCCGCGAAATGCGTGGCAAAATGGCAAGGTAAATCACAATGCCAATTTCACCAGATGGGCAGCCGAAGCGGCGAAAATGGCTGGCGCCAAGTTCATCGATCTGAACACCATCACGGCGACCCGCTACGATGCCGAAGGCAAACAGGCCGTCACCGATAAATATTTCCCGGAGAAAGAAGTCGTCCACACCGATTGGGCGGGGGCAATCCTGAATGCAGATTCGGTCGTTCAGGGTATCAAGGAACTTGATGCGAACGGTCTGGGGGCCTATCTCCTTGCCACCCCACCGCGATATTTGCAACTCCCCGCAGGCAAGGCGAGGTAAACAAAATACTCTGGCCATGCCTCAATTCTCAGGCCAACGGAATCTTGAAATTTTCTAATAGGCTCGCACGAGCTTCGCGCCTGGATATGCCGCAGCCAGAATGCGTTCGCAACCCAGCCCCGCCGCCGCCTGCGCCCGCGCGCAATATTGGCACATGCCCACCCCATGCCCATATCCATGGCCATCATAAAAGGTGACCGAATTAGAATTGGGATCACCATTAATCTTGCAAAAACTGCTGGGCAATGTGGTCCCCGGCGCGGCCCCACCGCTGTTGACAGCCTCGCGCAGTTGTTCGGCGGCCCAACTGAATTGCACGTTATGCGTGTCTGTAACCATCACCCGCTGGGGCCTGCCGTATCGATTCACCTTGTCCAGATCGATGCGATAGATTCCCGCGATTTTCGATTCCGGAACTGGATGCCCCAGGACCGCCGCGCGGTGTTCCGCCCATGCCCGAAAACGCCGGGCCAATTCATCCTTGCTGATGGTAATTGGTCCCCAATTGAAATATTTCGAAGCGCTGCAGCAGGCGCCGCGATATTGTTCGGCAAGGGGCTGAATATAAGCCTCCCCGGGAAACGCATCAAACGCTGCCTGGCTTACCCCACCGCAGCAGCTGCTGAAATACGCTTTAAAAATCTTTCCTTCGTTGGGTCCGTAGGCAAGGACCACGCCTTCGGTCTCGGCCACTGCCTCGCGACTTTGGGAGGTTTCGCCGTCGATCCCGCCGTATACCTGGCTGCGCTGATCAGAATAGACATCCCAGTATCGGCTCAATCCACCGGAGCGCGCCTCGAACAGGGCATAAGTCCGGGCCACCACCGCCTGCGATTTTAATGCTTCAATCGGCCAGCTTGCGAACATTTCGCGGGTTACCACGCCCTCGAGGTATTGTTCGACGGTTACGTCGTTGATCACATCGAATTTATCCGCACCCAGGGGAACCAGGCGAAACGCGCCGCGATAAGCAACACCATTCAGCCGCATGCCCTCTTCCGAGCCCGGCTTGATGACCAGCGTTCCGGGCGCCATCGACAGCGAACCGATACGCCACCCGCCGCCCGACAATATGATGGGGACCGCAACACCCTTGGGAAAGCCCAAAATCTTTTCGCCGGATTGATTCTCCAGGGATGCCCGCGGATATTCGTTTACTGCCAGTGCAATGTGATTTTGGTCTTCGAGCAACCGAACACGAATATGGGGCACGCCGGCAATGGTGGTTGTGGAGCCAGCCTCGTGGCTGCAACCCTGCGGGATGAACAGCAGGGGCAGAAATATCAAACCAATTGATGTGAAGAGGTATCGCACCCATGGCCTCCCTGCCTTGGTTCCCATGCCCGGCCCATTATCCAGCTCCGCACGACGTTCCCCGCCCTATCGACGAAGACAGAATTTTTTCGCGATTACTCTTCGAGTTTGCGCAAAGTCATGCCGAAATTTGTCAGTTGCTGCTTGATTTCGTTCAGACTGGTCATCCCGAAATTCTTACAGCCGAGCAGCTCATCTTCCGTGCGCGATGCCAGTTCACCCAGCGAGTTAATATTTAGCCGCTGCAGCGCCTTTCGACTGCGGACTGAAAGCTCCATGTCCGCCACGCTCTTGCCCATAAGCTCCGGAGCAACATTGCCGACCAGGGAGGAGGGAGTCGTACGCCGAATGCCCGGCTTGCCTTCCTCCGCGGCCTGCCCGAGGCGCAGTCCCTTTTGGGCCAGCAACGCCTTGATCTCATTCAAGCTGGTCTCGCCGAAGTTCTTGTAGCTCAGTAGTTCCTGCTCGCTGGTCCGAAGCAAATCGCCCAGGGTGCGAAGATTCATCTTTTTCAGGCAATTGCGGCTACGAACGGAAAGCTCGAAATCGGTCACGGGAATATTAAGCACCGCGTTGCGACGATCGCCCCGGCCATCGCCGTCTTCGTCATAATGCATGCTCCGTGCCGATTCCACGTCCTTCATGTAAAGGCGGGCACGCTCGTGATTTGGATTGGTGCGCAGAATCGCATCCAAGCAGCGGTGCGCCTCGTCGTAGTGATTGTTATCTTCGTAAAGAATCGCCAGGTTCATCAGTGCATTGAGATGCACCGGCGGGCTTGTGCAAATTCGCTCGTAGAGCTCGATTGCCTTCGCATCTTCAGCCCGGCGGTCATAAAGCACCGCCAGCCGAAACGCGGCCATTTCATGATCCGGATTTTCGTTCAGAGAACGTTCGTAGAACTCCAGGGCCTTTTCGTGCAAGCCATGCTGCTCCGAATCCTGGCCGCGACGAAAATATTCCTCCGCGGCACGCTCATTGATCGACGAAACTGTCGCTTCACTCATCGTTGAAATCCATCCCAGCGGTAAATTCGCATTCGGGAAAATCTAAATTGGTTTACTCCCGAGTCCGTATTACTATTAGATGAACGATGGGCGAAGATGTCAACCGACACGCCTATCGCGGTCGTCCGTACGCCCAAATGTCGCTCTCAGCCCCCAAGCCGGCAGTTCTAAAGACCGTCCAGCTCGCCTCCCCCATCACCCGCGTGGTTATCTTCGTCAACCCAATCGCCGGCAGCGGCAAGGGTCACCAGACTGCTGAGCGGCTCCAAAAACATCTCCTCGCGGCCAATATTCAAGCCCAGACAATTTATGGCGCGCCGGAGTCCGCCCCGACCGAGCAACTGACCGGCAGCGAAGCGATTATAACCATCGGAGGCGACGGTACCCTGCGGGCCGCCGTCCAGCGCTGCATGGATGTGCTGGGCCAAGTCCCCCCTGTTTTACCCGTCCCGCTTGGAACAGCCAACCTCATGTGCCGACACCTGGGGATCGACTGGGCGCCGCCAAGCTTCACCCATCACATCCTCCTTTCTCTGCAACGAGGAACGATATCTTATCTTGATGTTGCTGAGGCCAACGGGCAACTCTTCCTTTTAATGGTCGGCGTCGGCCTTGATGGCTCCGTAGTACATGAACTTGACCGCATCCGGGGCGCGCGAATCAATTTCGCCAGTTATCTTCTTCCGGCAGCAATGGCACTCACAAATTACCGTTATCCCCCCATTGATGTCCGCATCGATGGCAAGGAGATATTTGCGTGCGCGCCGGCCCTGGCCTTCATTGGCAATGTAAAGGAATACGGGACAGGGTTCCCGCTGCTGCCCGAAGCCCAGCCGGACGACGGACTTCTTGATGTTTGCGTCATTCCCATTAAATCGCCAGTGGAATTAATCCAGAAATTCATTCGTGTAGCGGCCGGAGAACATTTGCTTGAAGAAGGCGTGGTTTATGCGAGGGGGCACAATATCACCGTGAACTCCACCACGCCGATCCCAATTCAGTTGGACGGTGACCCGGGCGGCCACACCCCCGTTCTGATTAACTTGCTTCCAGTCCGTGTGCCATTTATCGTGCCCGCGTGAAACGCAATTCCCAAACGCCAAACGCCGATATTTTTAAGCAGAAACAATGCCCACTCTTTGTGATCGCCGGTCCGTGCGTCATCGAGTCGCTGGAACAATCGCTGGCGATCGCTTCTCATTTAAAGGGAATCTGTGACAAGCTTGGGTTGGCCTACATATTCAAAGCCAGCTTTGATAAAGCCAACCGAACCAGCAATGCAAGTTTCCGCGGTCCGGGGCTTACCGACGGGCTGGTTGTTCTGGAGCGCGTGAAGCGTGAGTTGGGCGTTCCGGTGCTGACCGACATTCATGAACCAGCGCAAGCCCCGGCGGCCGCTGAGGTGGTGGACATTCTTCAGGTTCCCGCATTCCTGGCCCGCCAGACAGATCTGCTCATCGCCTGCGGACTCACGGGGAGGTGGGTGAACGTAAAAAAAGGACAGTTCATGGCGCCGGCGGAAATGAAAAATGCCATTGAGAAAATCAAATCCATTGGCAACGCGCAAATTACCCTCACTGAGCGCGGCACTTTCTTCGGCTACAACCGCCTGGTCAACGACTTCACCGGCCTGTCGATCATGAAGGAATTTGGCGTCCCGATTATTTTCGACGCCACCCACAGCACCCAGCAGCCCGCCGGCCAGGGCACGCAAAGCGGCGGGAACCCGGCCTTCACGCCAATGCTTGCCAGGGCCGCCGTGACAGCGGGCGTCGATGGCCTCTTTCTTGAGTGCCATCCCGATCCCAAATCCGCCAAGAGCGATGCCGCCACGGTTTTGAATCTCAAGGAAATGGGGCCGCTGCTTTCATCATGTAAGCAACTGGCCGAATTGCGAAAGAGTTGGATGTAGCAAGCGCCGCCGCGAAGCGCGCCAGGCGGAATCTTACGCTCACGAATCTACTACTTCGGCTTTATCTGAAAGTGCGTGAAAAACCATAAACATCCCATCGCGATCAATGGAATAGCCACGCAAATCGCCACGAATTTAAGGCGTTGCATATTGCCCGAAACAACGTTGGGAACCACCAGACGATCCGCTCTTCCCGTCACTTGAACCGCCTCGGGATGATCCAGATCATGCTTCATGGCCAGCGCTGAGGGATACCGGTCGTCAGGATTGCGCGCCATGGCGTGAAGAACGATTTCCTCAACCTGAGGCGTAACCTTTTCGTTCCGCTTCCGCAGCGCCACCGGGTCTCCGCTGAGCCGGCTGTTCATGATGATGAATGGATTGGCGCCTTCAAACGGCATGGTTCCCGTCAGCATCTCGTAAAGGATCGCCCCCATACTGTAGATGTCCGTGCGGGCATCCCCACGCCTACCCTTCACCTGCTCCGGGGCCATGTAGTCCGGTGTGCCCATCGCGGGCGTGAAGCCACCGAAGGTAAGCCGGCGCTGCCCTTCGAACTTCGCGATGCCAAAATCCATGATGCGGATGCTGCCGTCGTTGCAGATCATGATGTTGTCCGGCTTCAAGTCCCGATGCACCACCTCGTGCTCGTGCATGTAATGAAGCGCCTCGCAAACGCGACTGGCAATCTTCAGCGCATCAGCCTGCGGCATCGGGCGAATCGAATGGATCAAATGCCCAAGCGTCTGTCCGTCCAGATACTCCATCACAATATAGGGCCGGCTTTTCTTGATCGAATCATCGTCAATCATCCGCAAGATGTACGGATGATTCAGCGCTTTACCAATCGCCTGCTCGCGCTGGAAGCGCTGATAGAACCCCGGGTCCGACTCAAACTGCATGAACGGCACCTTCAGCGCAACGACACTGTCATTGGTCAGATCGATGGCTTTAAAGATCGAAGCCATCCCCGATCGACTGATAAGGTCCGTTATTTTGAACCGGCCATCCAAGACCTGGCCCACTTCAAGTTCCATTCCCATGACCGCTGGGCTCTCTTTCTGATAAGTCGGAAGTCCCCGGTAATAGCTCAAACGCTCGATAGCCTGAACCGCGATGATCTGCACTGAAAGGTTATCGTCCGCCCCCCGCCGCTCTGCCATTTTTACCAGTGATTTACAAGCGTCTTCCGGCGCCTGCTTGCTGCCGATTTCTAAAATCTCACCCTCGGTAAGCTGTGTCCAGACCCCATCGCACATCTGCACGATCACATCCCCGCGGCTGACGGTGATAGTGTGGAAATCAACGCGAATGGTTGGTTCCTGCCCAACGCTGCGCGTCAAAACCGATCGCATCTGGCTACTCATCGCGTCATCGACAGTGATCAATCCGAGTTTAAGCTGCACGCCGGCATAGGAATGATCGTTGGTAATGCGCCTGATCCGGTTCTGCTGGATAACGTACACCCGGCAATCGCCCACATGGCCGATGTTAACCTCGTTATGCCGGAAAAGACTGATGGTCAGCGTCGTCGCCATCTTGCCACTGCCATTTTTTTTCAGATTCTCATCGTAGATTGAGATATTCGCAGCCGAAAACATCTGGTAGAGCACCTGGGCTGGCGAAGCGAGCGGTTTGGCTTCGAGAAATGTGCGTACCGCCGCTTCACAAGCAGCCTTGCTAGCAATTTCGCCCCGGTCCTGCCCTCCCACCCCATCGGCCAGAACGGCAATAGCCCCCCGGTTGCGCCAATCCGCAGCATCCTTGGGCCGCCAGCAGGCGACACAATCTTCATTGTGATCGCGCACGGGTCCTGCGGTTGATAAGCTCGCGTAAGATATCTGCATAGGGAAGCGAGACCGGTTTCGGTTGGTGGAGCGGATTCTAAAAGGACGTGCGCTGATTACAAGAGCGATCGGACTGCGAGGATGGCCGGGCTACGATTTCAACATCTCGATGGCCCACGCGCAGGTTTCAAGCTTTCGGCCAAAGTGCTCCCGTTGTTTGCACAGTTTTTAAGCAGAGCTGACAACCCTCGTTTCTACGCTAATAACAGCGTTTCGCATCTCATAAAGGACCAGACGCCACATTGGCCGGTAAAGATGCCTCTCTTTAATGCTTGGCACACAGTTTGTGAATGACGACTGACCACACCGTGCAGGTTTAGTCGGTTATGGAATAAAAACTGGGTGCAGATGCAGTGTATGCAGGCGCTGGGGTATGAGCGTGCCCCGTTCGCCTGCCGTGTACAAATGCGCTGCGTTTGCGCATCCAGTTCTGATTCCTGGCCCAATAGAAGGAGAGTGCTTGTGGCAGACGAAACGACCAGCTCCGATCCCGGTAAAGGGACAATGAAGAAAACGCTGGGCCTTACGGGGCTGACCAGCAACGCAATGGCATTGATCGCGCCGGGCGCGTTTCTTTGGCTGACCTATTCCGAACAATCGGCCTATGGAGCGCCTTCAGCAGGTTCGGCCATGTGGCTTGGCATCGTATTCGCCCTACTGCTCTGCCTTGCAACCGCGGTTGCATACGCGGAATTGTCCAAGCTTTATCCAGGAGCCGGATCGTCTTATTTCTTTGCCGAGCAGGCATTCCTTTCCAAGAAGCAGGCGTACAAGTGGGCTCGCGTTTATAAATTCATGGTCGGTTGGGCCAGTCACCTTTATTACTGGGTATATCCAGGTGTCATGGTGACGGTCACATGTATTTTTGTGGGATACATGGCCGGCCAATTCTTCCCCAATACCTTTAACGTCGCTGAAGGCAGCCCGCTGTTGATGATTCTCTTCGCCATCGTTTTCGCTTATGGCGTATCGTATATCGCCTACCGAGGCGTGGTGGGCGCGACCGGGGTTAACGTCGCGATCAATGTCATCCAAATCACTGCGTTGCTTATCTTTTCCTGTATGGCGATTACCCATCGTCTGCATGTTAAGGAAGGCGACCCGGCCTATACCCTGGATTCGGGTGGTCACGCCACGATGTACTCCCAGGACACGATGCCGGACACGACCAAAACAATTCCTGATCCAAAGGATGCGACAAAGCAGATCCAGGATCCCGCGGCAACCGTTCCCAAGGTCGATACAGCGGGCAATTCCGTGTGGGTGCAGTGGGCTGCGGATGATAAGGGCAACGCACTAAAGGATGCCTCTGGCAACCCAATAGTCGTGCCGACCGACAAGGACGGCAAGCCGATTCCGCCGTTACCGACAGGTGCTACTAAGACTACCCCCGCCATCAATACGATTTCTTACCAAGGCGGCATGGTGCAGGACGCTAAAGGCGCTTGGCAGTTTAACTACCACGATAGCGCCAAATCCGTCATTCACTGGCATAAGGGCACCTATGTGTTCATTCAGGCCTGCGTGGCGATTCTGATTCTAGTTGGTTTCGAGTCCGTCACGTCGATGGGTGAAGAAGCCAGGAATGCTAAGCGCGATATTCCTAAAGCCGTTATTCTTTCGTTGATCATCCAGGGTGGCTTCTGCTATCTCTTTGAATACTTCGCGGCCAATTACTTCCAAAGTTCCGCATACACGAACCAGACCGCCGCCGGCTCCCCCGCCCCACTGGGCGACATGATGCAGTTGGTGGGCGCCTGGGTTTTTGGTTCTCCTTCGGCAGGTTGGTACTTCATGGTGGCTCAGGCCGTCACGGTCTTTCTGGCCATGATCGGAACGACCCTCTCTTGCATTAACACCGGCGCTCGCGTCACCTACGCTATGGGTCGCGATGAAGAAGTGGCCACTCACTTCGGTATCCTGCATGGCACCAATGCAACTCCGCATCGCTGCATCTGGACCTTGGCCACCATTTCGGTATTTATTGGGATATTTGGTGTTATATTTTACCTCTGCGGCCCGGCAGCATCAGCCGCTTTGGACAGCAATCTTAGCGACGCCCAGAAAGCCAGTATCTGGTACAAGGGCGTGTTCAGTTATGCTACCGCCCAGAAGTTTCCCAATAGCCTGCTGATCATCACTCTGGTCAGCAACTTTGGAACCTTCCTGCTTTACATGATGAGCTGTTTCATCGCAGTCGTGGCGTTCCACGAACATCACATGCACAACTTCCTGAAGCACAAAGCGATCCCGGTTTTCGGGTTGCTTGCGAATCTGGCATGCATGATCTTCTATCTCGTAGGCCCATTCTCCGTCGCCGGGATGAGCGTCAAGGAGCCATATATAGCCTTGGGTGTAGCGGCACTCTGGGGGCTCTATGGCCTGATCTATTTCATCGGCCGCAGCAAAAAGCTAGGTCGCGAAGTCATGATTAGCCAGCCCCCAACGGCTTCTATCGTATAAGCGAAAACTGGCGGTCAGCCGCCCGCAAACGATTTCACTTCGGACGGCCACCCGTTACCAAATGGGTGGCCGTCCGCTTTTTGTTCCGCGCACAACTTTCTCCTCGCGATTTTCTTGTTACTCATCGCTCAACCCAGTAATTTGACCACACTTATGCCCTACCGAGCGACATTTCCCCGTCCCAAACCTTCATTTTCGTTTTCCTTCCGCCGGTTATTCGTCCTGATCATGGGACTGACAATTTGGGCGGCACTTCCCGTTATCGCCCATGCACAAACGATTTCACCCGCACCGCCGCAAACCATCGCCAACAATACGCGATCGATCAATTTCATCTGGACCCTCGTGGCTGGCTTTCTGGTCATGTTCATGCAGGCGGGCTTTGCCCTTGTGGAATCCGGAATGTGCCGCGCCAAGAACGTCGCCCACACCATGTCCATGAATTTTCTGGTTTATGCCCTGGGCATGATTGGCTTCTTCGTCTGCGGCTTCGCCTTCATGATGGGCGGCGTCAACGGCGCGCCGACGGGATCAGGGTTTCCGCTTATTGGCGGCGCGGCCTCACTTGGGCTTCATGGAGGGCCGGCGCTGAGTCACATGCTTTACATCACGCTTTTCGGCAGGCATTGGGGATTGCTGGGGCTAAGTGGGTTTTTTCTTACCGGATCATCCATCACACCCGGCGCGCTGGTCCTATTTTTTTACATGATGGTCTTTATGGACACGACAGCCACCATTCCCACCGGGGCGCTGGCGGAACGGTGGAGCTTCAAGAGCTTTACAATTTTCAGCGTCTGCGTCGGCGCATTCATCTACAGCGTCTACGGCTGCTGGATGTGGGGCGGTGGCTGGCTTGCGAGCCTGGGAGTGAACTGCGGCCTCGGGCACGGCGCTGTGGATTATGCCGGGTCATCGGTCGTCCACTTGCAGGGCGGAATGCTGGCGCTGGTCACCGCGATCATGATCGGCCCGCGCATCGGTAAATATGACGAAGAAGGCTTCCCCCGCCCCATCTTCGGACACCACATGCCCATGGTGATGTTCGGCACCTTCGTCCTGGCGTTTGGCTGGTTCGGGTTTAACGCTGGGTCTTCACTTTCCGGAACCACCGATCGAATCGCGCTAATTGCCGTCAACACCATGGTGGCCTCCGGCGCGTCAACCGTGGCGGCATGTGTCTTTATGTGGAAGCGCTACGGCAAGCCCGATCCTTCCATGATGTGCAACGGCATGCTGGGCGGCTTGGTAGCCATCACCGCGCCCTGTGCATTTATCAGCCCCCTGGCCGCGTTTTTCATCGGTGCTATTTCCGGCCTACTCACCGTCTGGAGCGTTCTGTTCTGGGAGCGCAAGGGCGTGGATGACCCTGTCGGCGCCATCAGCGTGCACGGCGTGGCCGGGCTCTGGGGCCTGATTTCCGTAGGCCTTTTCGCAAATGGAACTTTCGGCGACGGCTACAATAACATCGCTGGGAACGTAACCGGCGTCTTCTTCGGAGACCATTCGTTCAAGCAGTTGATGGCACAACTCATTGCCGCTGCAACGTGTGTTATTTGGAACCTGGTCATCGGCGGCGGGGTCTTTTACGCCATCGGCCGCTACCTCGGCAGCAACCGCGTAAGCCCCGAAATCGAAATCGCCGGCCTTGACATCCCGGAAATGGGCGCTCCCGGCTACCCCGAATTCATCACCCACGTCTCCAGCGAAAGCATAGGAACATCCGATATCCCAACTTCCGGAGGCCGCGTGGTGTGATCAGCAGTAGGCTCAAGTCCGGACGCGATAGAAAAGGTAACGACGAGAAAGGGTTGACCGCCCCGCCCCACCGCTTAAAATCCCAAACGCCAAACGGCAGCGTAGCTCAGTTGGCAGAGCAGGGGATTCATAAGCCCCGGGTCACAGGTTCGAGTCCTGTCGCTGCTATTTCTCGATCTAGCAAGGAGTTGCACGCAATCGCAACCGGCTGCACTGGAAGCAGTTGCAAGTTTTCCGGCAAATTTAGGTGCAAGCCCGTGCGACACGATTCGACTCCTTGCTGCGCTGGATTCCGCGCCGCTTTTTCGAAATCAGATTCAGTCACTTGCAGGTAGTGGTTCTTCGCGACACGAACAGTGTTCCCGATCCAAGCAGCGACTACATGAGCGGGATGGCTTCCAGTTAACTCGGTTTGGCGGGTCGCTCGCAGGTTATGGAATAACCGTGGCCACGGCGAACGACCGGCCTTTTGGATGATTCTCTTAAGTTGGCTCCGCACGTTCGAATTGCTGTCGCGATACCGAGTGATTAAATATTCCGTGTCCGGTTCAGCAGCTTCGAACGCCTGAATTAGGCACGGCCTCATCTCTGGAAAATCGGTACGAATCGTTCGCCACGACCTTCATGATGCTCGGTCTTAGAGCACGGCGCTCGGAACCGACTTTGACACCAATCTACGTCGCCCCACTTCATCCCGAAGAGGCAAGCGTTGGTGGCGTTGCTGGTCAACCCGATTCGCCGCAATCGACTGGAACCCCGGGCAGTCAAACGCCGTCCCAAGGAATATGACCGACTCAACCGCCCGCGCCAGGAAATGCGAAACGCCCTGAAAATAGCGGCAAAACCGCTTAACTGAATGGCATTAGGGACGCGACCGATTCACACAGGCCGATGAAAGTCTCTTCCGCGACGGAGAGCGTGCGGCCGCGCAGGAATGCGATCGACCAGACACGCTTCAGGCTTCCGCCGGGCAGCGGGACCATCACCAATGACTTTTCACGGATCTCTGGTCTGGCCGGCCACGGGGCGATGATGCTAATGCCCAGGCCCAGTTTTACCAGTTGCTTGATCGCGCCCATCTCGCCCAGCTCAATCCAGTCGTGCAGAGGCACGCGCAACTTCGCGAAGTAGCGTTCGATCATCTGAAACGTGATGCTCCCGCGGCTATAGAGCACCATGCGCTGCTGCGCCAGCTCGGCGCGATCGGCGCGGCCACTGCGCGCCCAGGGATGCAGCGGGCTGACGACAAACGCCAGGCTGTCGGTGAAAAGGTCGCGATAGACCAGCTTTCGCTGCCGCTCTGACCGAATGACGACGCCCAGGTCAAGCGAGCCTTCGAGCAGAAGTTCGGTGACCAGCGGCGTATCGCCGGGCGTGATGGAGAGTGTATAATCAGGAAACGACTCGCGGAACTCGCGCAGTGCTTCCGGGATGATGTATTCGCACGCGGTCGCCGACACGCCGATCCGCAGTCGGCCCATGTTCGGCCGGGCGACCTGTCGGACGGCGGCCAACGCCTCATCCATGGCCGCCAGCACCTTGCGGGCATGTTGGGCCATCACATGTCCGGCATCAGTAAGAGAAACCGCGCGGGGTTGCCTCACCAAAAGCGCAGATCCGACATCAGATTCAAGCCGTGCAATTTGATGACTGACAGCGGATTGCGTCATTCCCAGGTGTTCCCCAGCCCGGGTGAAGCCCAGATTTTGCGCAACCGATAGGAAAACGCGTAGTTGATGCACATCTATCATGCGAAATCCATGAATGAGATCGATTGAAACTATCTTAATAATGAGTTTGATTCATGTCAAAAATCCCGTACTCTTCGCGTGCCGGTCAAGGCGGTCGAGGAATTTTTCAGTCAGCACCGGCGCCGCACTCCAAGTGCCGGCAAGAGGTGATTGTGGGAAGGTGTGAAGACTGCTTCGGCAAATAAATCCGCATTTGATTCGGTCAACGTGGGATTCGTTTCCCTCATCGATGCCGCGCCGATCATCGTCGCGCTGGAGCTGGGATACTTCGTCGATGAAGCGATTGAAGTCGCGTTGCATCGCCAGATTGGCTGGGGAAATGTACGCGACAAGCTCACGTTCGGACACCTGGATGCAAGCCATGCATTGCTGGGAATGGCGCCGCTAAGCGTCCTGGGCAAGGACATGTTTGGTGAGCCGCTGGTGGCAATCGCCTCCCTGGGAAAGGGCGGAAACGCCATCACCCTCCGGCGCCGGCTAATCGACATCGGAATCACCTCCCCCGCCGCATTACAACGGCACATTCAGCGCCGAGACGGCAAGCCGCTGGTTTTTGCGCATGTATTTAGTTGTTCAACGCACCACTACCTGCTTCGAGACTGGCTTTCCTCGGCTGGTATCCGACCGGACAAGGACATTCATCTCTGCGCCCTTCCCCCCTCGCAAATGGTGCGGCAGCTGGGCAAGGGCCTTCTCGACGGATTCTGCGTCGGCGAGCCCTGGGGTGTGGTGGCAGAATCGCAAGGCGTCGGTGGAATCATCGCCGCGACGACTGAGCTTTCCCCAAATCATCCTGAAAAGGTTTTGGCTGTCAGCCGGAAATGGCTGGGGCGTCATTCTGATATTGCCGAACGGCTGGTGCGGGCGGTGCTTCGCGGCTGCGCGTTTTGCAACGATGGGCGAAACAATGCGGAGCTTTGCAAAATTCTGTCAGCACTCCGCTATCTGGATAAACCCCCCGATCTGCTCGCGAAAAGCCTGGCGCTTGCCGTGCCCGGCACCACGCGGCGCTTTCGCGATTGGTCTGCCCCCCAGCTTGCGCCCGACGCAGCCAATGCGGCCTGGCTGCTTCGCCAGATGGTTCGCTGGGGGCATCTGCCAGCGGACACAAAAGTTGCGATTGTGGCCGAAGCGTCTGTCGATCCTAAGCCGTATCTCGCGGCCTCTGAATCTCTGAAGTCACCCCGTTTAGTCAAAGAACACATTCCCATTGGAGTTAAGTAATGGATATTCGACGTAAAGCGACCCGCATCGATCTGGCCAACTTTTCAACGCCTCAGATGCGCGCGTTTCATATGAGCTGGTTTGCGTTTTTTCTATGCTTCTTCGCGTGGTTCGGAATCGCGCCCCTGATGAAGGTGGTCCGATCTGAACTTCATCTCACAGCAGCCCAGGTGGGCAATACCATCATCGCATCGGTGGCGATTACCGTTATTGCGCGGCTCGCTGTTGGAATGCTGTGCGATCGCATCGGCCCGCGCATCACCTACACCTGGCTGCTGATTCTCGGTTCGCTTCCCGTGATGGGAATCGGGCTGTCACACAGCTACATGACGTTCCTGATCTTTCGCCTGGCGATCGGCGCCATCGGGGCGTCGTTTGTCATAACGCAATATCACACCTCCATCATGTTCGCGCCCAATATTGTGGGCACCGCCAACGCGACCAGCGCCGGCTGGGGCAACATGGGTGGCGGCGTAACCCAGCTGGTCATGCCGCTGATTTTTGCAGGGTTTGTGGCCCTTGGCATCAGCTCACATGCATCCTGGCGGGCCTGCATGGTGGTGGCGGGCCTCGTCTGCCTGGCAACCGGCTTCGCCTATTACTTTCTAACACAGGACGCTCCGAACGGAAATTTCAAACAGCTGCGCGAGCGCGGCGAGCTTCCCGCGCCGAAGTCGGCAATGGTCGGTCTTAAAGAAGCCGCCGCCGACCCGCGCGTCTGGATTCTGTTTGTGGTCTACGGCGCTTGCTTCGGCACGGAATTGACGATCGACAACATCGCAGCGCTCTACTTCACCGACTACTTCCACATGACCCTGGCGGCGGCAGGTATTACCGCGAGCCTCTTCGGGCTCATGAACATCTTTGGTCGCGCAGCGGGCGGCATCATCGGTGACCGCATGGGCGCCGCCGCCGGCCTTCGCGGGCGGGTCAACTGGCTATTTGCCGTCATCATGCTCGAAGGCCTGCTGCTGATGCTCTTCTCCCGAATGAGCGCGCTGGCGCCGGCGATCATTGCGTTGGTCGCCTTCAGCCTCTTCGTGCAAATGGGATGCGGAGCAACTTATTCCGTTGTGCCGTTTATCAACAAACGGGCGCTGGGATCGGTTTCGGGAATCATTGGCGCTGGTGGAAACGTGGGCGCTGTCCTGGCCGGGTTTCTCTTCAAAGGCGGTCTGCCCTGGCCGACGGGACTTTTGATTCTGGGGGCCATTGCGGCGGCGGCTTCTCTACTGACGCTGGGCGTGCGGTTTTCCGATCTCGACGAATTGGCCGCGGCACAGGAAATCCAGCAGCGCCTGGCCGACACCTCGCAGGAAATGGGCATCGTCCCCGCAGTGTAACTTCAACCGTTTATTCTACACGAAATGGAACGACTTTTTATGAAATCTCCTGGCATCATGGCTTTGGTATTGGGAATGGCCGGCTCAGCTTTCGGACAGACCACGATTGCATCGCCCGCGCCGGTCCCACCGGCATATACCCCCGTCCGATACAACGAAGATTACAGCTATTTGCGCGACCCGGCCCGACGAACGGATTTCTTCGACCCGATCAAATACATTCCCCTGAATGACAAGGGAGATTGGTACGCCTCCTTCGGCGGCGAAGTGCGCGACCGCTATGAACTCTTCAGCCAGAACCTCTTCGGCGCTGTCCCCCAGGACCACGACGGCTACAACCTGGTCCGCGTTCTGGCTGACGCCGATCTTCACCTTGGGCAATACCTTCGCGTATTCGCCCAGGGCATCAGTGCAACTGAACAATTCAACGACCTGGACCCGCGCCCGACAGATGTGGACCAGATCAATCTCGAACAGGCTTTTGTCGATCTGAAGCTTCCATTGGCGGATAAATCAAGCCTCACACTGAGGGGCGGCCGCCAGAACCTGCTCTTTGGCGCGCAGCGATTAATCGGCCCGCTGGATTGGACCAACGACCGCCGCACCTTTGACGGCTTCCGCGGCACACTTTCCACCCCAGGCAACAACCTCGATCTGTTCTTCGTCCAACCGGTCATGCCGGCGAAGTATTCTTTCGACAACGATGTGCGCTCCACGGAGTTTGCCGGCATCTACGATACCTGGCAGCTCCCCGGTGAAATGGCGAAATCACACGCGCAACTGGAACTTTACGGGCTCTACGTCGAGCGATCCGCTACCGCCAACTTTCCCACCGAGGGAACCGCCCGTGAAGAACGCTACACCGTGGGCGGGCGACTGAGCGCAAATCCAAAACCCTTCGATTTTGATATCGAGCCCGATTATCAGTTCGGCGACTACGGCGGCGGCAATATCAGCGCCTGGTCGATCGCCACCGAAGCGGGGTATACCGTCGCGAACGCGCCGCTTTCTCCCCGCCCATTCATCGGCTTCGATGCTGCCAGCGGCGATCGCACCCCGCACAATGGCAAGTTGAACACCTTCGACCAGTTGTTCCCCACCGGGCATCTGTTTTTTGGTTACATCGATGTCATCGGCCGCCAGAACATTCTCGACCTGCACCCCGGCGTTGAACTGTCTCTCCTGAAGAATCAGCCTTACGCGAAGAGCCTGACGCTTCGCACGGAATACCACCAGTTCTGGCGCGAGAGTAATCAGGACGCTGTATACAACGTCGGCGGCGGTGTGCTGCGGGCGAGCGCGCCCAACACGTCCAGCCCTGTTGGAAGTGAAATCGACGCCCTGTTGAACTGGCAAATTACCCGCCATTTAAGTGCTTATGCGGGTTACAGCCATTTCTTTGCTGGATCCTTTATTCAACAGACCGGCGCTCACAAGGACATCGACTTTTTCTATACCGCAGCGACCTACAAGTTTTAAGTAATCGAGGCAGTCATGAACGACCAATTCACCAGCGAACAGAAAAACTATCTCGAAGGGTTTGCCATCGGCAGCGGAATGACGCGCTCGCTGGTTTCCCTGCCGACGTTTGCAGGCGTGCTGGGCAATGCCCCTGGCCCCAAGCCGCGCGTGGAGGAAGGATCGTCCGGGCCGGATGCAATGAATCGCGCCGCTCAGGACCGGTTCCTGGCCGAAGGCAAAACGCTGACGCCGGAAGAGAAAGCAAAACGAAAAAAAAACGGGCTGGACGTGTGGGACATGATGCTGGATCACGCCCGCGACAACCGCTTCCCGCGCGGCACCGATGTCTTCCTCTTCAAATTCCTCGGAATGTTCTACGTTGCCCCCGCACAGGATTCCTTCATGTGCCGCCTCCGTATCGCTGGCGGATTCATGACCGACCACCAGATGCATGGCATCGCGGATTTGGCCGAACAATTCGGCGGCGGCTATACAGATGTCACCACCCGCGCCAATCTCCAGATTCGCAAGATCGCCCCTAAGCACACGCCAGATGTGCTCATGGGTCTTTATGACCTCGGCATCGTCAACAAGGGCGCTGGCGCCGACAACATTCGCAACATCACCGCTAGCCCCACCGCCGGCATCGATCCCCAGGAACTGATCGACACCCGCCCCCTGGCCCGGCAGATGCATCACTACATCCTCAATCGTCGCGAGCTTTACGGTCTCCCCAGAAAATTCAACATCGCCTTCGATGGCGGTGGCAAAATCAGCGCGCTGGAAGACACCAACGACATCGGCTTCTTCGCGGTGGAAGTGTCACCCGGCCATGATGTCCCAGCCGGAATTTATTTCCGGATGGCGCTGGGCGGAATTACCGGTCATGAAGATTTCGCCCGGGATACCGGCGTGCTGCTCCGCCCAGACCAATGCGTGGACGTGGCTGCCGCCGCGGTCCGCGTCTTCATCGAGCATGGTGACCGCACCGATCGCAAAAAAGCTCGCCTCAAATATCTGCTGGACAAATGGGGCTTTGCTAAATTCATGGAAGAGACCGAGCGCAAGCTCCCCATGAAGCTCACCCGCCTTCCGCTCGAAATGTGCCAGCCGCGGCTCGCGGTCAGCAAACATGGCCACGTCGGGGCGCATCCACAGAAACAAGCAGGAAAATCGTACGTCGGCGTGGTTCTCCCGGTCGGTCGGATGTCCGTCGCGCAAATGCACGGAATTGCACATCTCGCACGGCAGTTTGGCAGCGGGTCCATTCGGCTGACGGTCTGGCAGAACCTCTTGATCTCCGACATCGAGAATCAAAACATCCCGCGCGTTCAGGAAGAACTGGAAAAGCTAGGCCTGCACTGGTCGGCCAGCAGCGTGCGCGGCGGGCTGGTCGCCTGCACCGGAAATGCCGGATGCAAATTCGCCGCGTCCGACACCAAGCGCCACGCGATGGAAGTGGCCGATTACCTGCAAACCCGCATCAAGCTGGATCAACCCGTCAACATCCACCTCACGGGCTGCCAGCATTCCTGCGCGCAACACTACATCGGTGACATCGGGATGCTGGCCACCAAGATCGCCGTCGGTGAAGAAATGGTCGAGGGATATCACGTTTACGTTGGCGGCGGCTACGGCGCGGAGCGCGGAATCGCCCGCGAGGTCGCGCGCGATGTAACCGCAACCGATCTCCCGCGCCGCCTTGAACTCATCCTGCGCGCCTATCTCGATCATCGCACGAATGAAACCGAAACCTTCCGTGAATTTCTGCTTCGGCATCCGACCGACCAATTGAAAGATTTGTTTGAAAGGAAAACGGTAACCACATGAAAACAGCTATCAGAACTGTCCCGGTTCTTCCCAGCTCCGCCCCCTTCACCCCCGCCCAGATAGCCTGGCTTAACGGATTTTTCGCCGGGATTTACAGCAGCGGCGGTCAGGCCGCTGAAGCCCAGGTAGGTGATCAGGAAGCGTTCGCCGCCGACGCGCCGGCAATCGATGAAGAGGAGACCATGCCCTGGCATGACGCCGCCATCTCCATGGATGAGCGCCTCGCCCTTGCAGAGGGAAAGCCCAAAGAGCGCCTCCTCATGGCGGCGATGGCACAGCTCGATTGCGGAGCATGCGGCTATCTCTGCCAGACCTATGCGGAGGCAATCGTCAGTGGGGAGGAAAAAGATCTCACCCGCTGCGCGCCCGGCGGCAAGGAGACCAGCAAAAAGCTCAAGGAATTGCTGGTCAGCGCCACCGTCGGCGGACAGGCAATCGCGCCAGCGCCGGCCCGAGCGAAAAAGGCAGCGACAAAGGACACCCCTGCGGGCCACTCCCGTGCCAATCCATATTCCGCCCGCTTGCTGAAGTGCAAGCCGTTGAACAAGGCCGGCTCCGCCAAAGACACCCGGCTCATTGCCTTCGACCTCAAGGGCAGCGGCCTCACTTACAACGTCGGCGACAGCCTGGGCGTATATCCCGAAAACTGCCCCGATGCAGTGCAGTGGATTCTGGATCGTCTCGATACCAGCGGCGCGGAGGAAACTACCGCGCCCGATGGTTCCACCGTTAATCTCATGGAAGCCCTGCAAAAGCATTATCAGATCACCAAGCCCACCCAAAGCACGATCGAACTTCTGGCATCCAGCGCCACTGAACCAGCGCATGCGGATGCGCTGAAAGCCATGCTGGCCGATGAAGGCCCGGGCATTCCCGATGGCCATGAGATTATCGATTTGTTAACGATGTTCCCCTCAGCGCGGCCGGCGTTCGCGCCCTTCGTCGCCACATTGCGTCCGCTGCAGCCTCGGCTTTATTCGATTTCGTCTTCCCAGAAAGTTCATGCCGACGAAGTGCACCTGACGGTCGGCGTGGTGCGATACGCCAATAGCCGCCAGCGGCAGTGCAAGGGCGTGGCCTCCACATTTATGGGGGAGCGCCTTCGCCCCGGGCAAAAGGTCCGCGTATTCGTGCAGCCCTCGCACGGGTTTTCCGTACCCGCCAACACGCAGGCGCCCATGATCATGGTCGGCCCCGGCACCGGCATCGCGCCGTTCCGAGCGTTCCTTCAGGAACGCAAGGCATCCCGCGCAACCGGAAACAACTGGCTCATCTTCGGAGATCGGCGCGGCGAATTTGATTACCTCTACCAGGATGAACTCGAGGCTTTCAGGCGAGACGGCTTGCTGACTTATCTCGACACTGCCTTCTCGCGCGATCAGACCGAAAAACTCTATGTGCAGCATCGCATGCTCCAGCGCGGCATGGAGATCTGGGATTGGCTGCAAAAGGGCGCACACTTTTATGTGTGTGGCGATGTCAAGCGCATGGCGGTTGATGTCGACGACGCTCTGCGTCAGATTATTGTCGAGCAAGGCGGCCTTACCCCCGACGCTGCCAAAGCGTATCTTGCGGATCTGACCAAAAATAAGCGCTATCAGCGCGATGTCTATTGATCGAACGGAGCCGTTTGTCACAGCAAGTAAAAACTGTTTGCCCCTACTGCGGCGTTGGATGCGGCATCCTTGCCACCACCGACGGCCAGCGCATGCTGAAAGTGCGCGGCGACCCGGATCATCCCGCAAATAAGGGAAGCCTGTGTTTGAAAGGCGCCTCTGTCGCACACACGGTCAACGTGCCCAACCGCCTCCGTTACACCATGGTGGGTGACCGCCCCGGCCGCCTCGGCGTTGTCCCGGTCGAAGGAGCTATCCATTTCACCGCGCGGCGCCTCGAACAAATCCTGCAAACCCACGGACCCTCCGCCATTGGCTTCTATCTATCCGGGCAACTGACCACCGAAGCGCAGTACATCTTCAACAAGTTCGGCAAGGGGTCGCTGCGCACCAATCACCTCGACAGCAACAGCCGCCTTTGCATGTCCAGCGCCGCGAGTGGCATGACGCTTTCTCTGGGCAGTGACGGCCCCCCAACCTGTTATGACGATATTGATCTGGCCGAAGCCTTCTTCTTCATCGGCTCCAACGCAGCGGATTGCCACCCCGTCACCTTCGAGCGCGTCCGCCGGCGCATAAAAAAACATGGCGCTCCCTGCATCGTCGCAGACCCCCGCAAGACCGCCACCTCCGACGCCGCCACCCTGCATCTTGCTTTGAAGCCTGGAACAGATCTGGCCCTGCTGAATGGATTGTTGCGGCTCCTCCGCGACCAGGACCATCTCGATCATCAGTTCATCCAGTCCAACACGGAAGGTTGGGCCGAGCTGTCAGCCATGCTGAATGATTATCCATCGGGTCATGTCGCTTATGTCTGTGGAATCCCCGAAGCGAAACTGCTGCAAGCCGCCGAAATCATCGGGCAGTCCGATCGCCTGCTGAGTTTCTGGACGATGGGAGTGAATCAAACCGTTCTGGGAACCTTCACAAGCAACGCCATTATCAATTTGCACCTGGCGACGGGACGGATCGGCAAGCCGGGCTCGGGGCCATTCAGTCTGACAGGCCAGCCCAATGCAATGGGCGGGCGTGACGTCGGCTACATGAGCCACCTTCTACCGGGCCAGCGGCAAATCGCCAATCCCGAGCATCGCCGCCAGATGGAACAATTCTGGGGCTTGCGACCCGGCACCATCCAGGAACAGCGCGGCCATGATGCCGTGGGCATGTTTGATGCCCTGGAGCGCGGCGAGCTGCGCGCGATCTGGATCGTCGGCACCAACCCCGCCGCTTCCATGCCCAACCTGCCGCGCGTCCGCAAAGCGCTGGAAAAAGCGGAACTGGTCATCGTCCAGGATGCTTACTTCCCTACGGAGACAACCCGGTTCGCGCACGTGCTGTTGCCCGCAGCGGTAAACCTCGAGCAAGCAGGCACCTTCTGCAACAGCGAGCGCTGCGTTTCGCTCATGCAGAAGGTCGTTGAGCCCCCGGGTGATGCCAAACCGGACTGGTGGTGGGCCCGGCAGATCGCCGGTGAAATGGGATTCAAAGCCGGACTTCAATTTCAATCCGCCGCCGACATCTTCGATGAATTCGCGCGGTCCACCGCCGGCCGCCCGAACGATCAAAGCGCACTGTCGCATGAATGGCTCGCCAAACGCGGCCCCACCCAGTGGCCCGCGCCCGCGCTCGGAAAGCCTGCCCGCCGAAGATACACCGACGGCAAATTCCCAACACCCAGCGGCAAGGCCAATCTACTGGCACGTCCTTATACATCCCCCCAGGAATCTCCCGGCGGCGATTTCCCGTTTCTACTCACGACCGGCCGAATCGCCAGCCAGTGGCACACGCGTACGAAGACCGGCAACGTCTCCCAGCTCAACGACATTGCCCCAACGCCCTTCGTCCAGATGAATCCCGCTGATGCCGCAGCACTTGAATTGAAGCTCGGCCAGCAGGTGGAAATTCGCAGCACGCGCGGGCGCTCGATCGGCATCTTGCAGCCCGATGCCCGCGTACCCTTCGGCGCGGTATTCATGTCAATCCACTGGAACGAACTATGGGCGCCGGAAGCCTCTTCCAACGAAGTCACCACGGACAGTGCGGATGCAATAAGTCGTCAACCCGCTCTGAAAGCCTGCGCCGTCTCTATTTCGCCCTTTGCCGCGCCTACTGATTCGAAGACTGCAATTCCAAGGTTGATGGAGTTCGTGATCCCGAATGAAACAGCGTCGAAGGCGTAACATTTGCCAGTACGCGACGGCTTGTCTGAAAGTACCGACGGGAATCACCGCGCACGAACAATACCTATGTCCCGACACAGGTCCGAGTTGTTTCTAAATGAATCCAGAGGTATCACGCCGCCACGGATTGGGCCTGGGGCTGGGGCGCGACCGAGACGCGATTCCCGCCATTCTGCTTGGCGTGATAAAGGGCATCATCGGCGCGCTGAAAAATCGATCGGTCGTAGACATCCGTGGCGTCGGCAACGCCGAAGCTGGATGTGATCCTGATGGCGATTCCCTGCCGCGCAAATTCCGTTTTTCCGATGGCGGTGCCAATTCGCTTGGCGAGCAGCGCGGCGTCGGTGGCATTGGAATGAGGCGCGATGATAACGAATTCGTCCCCACCGTAGCGGCATGCCACGTCGCCTGTCCGGCAGATCGTGGTGATGATTTCCGCGACTTTTCGAAGGACCTGATCGCCGAACGGGTGGCCGTTGGCGTCGTTGATCATCTTGAAATGATCCACATCCATCACGATACAGGAAAGTGGCGTTTTGAAGCGGATGCGCATCGCGATTTCGGCGGCAAGATGCCGGTCGAACATCGCGCGATTTCCCATTCCGGTGAGCGGATCGAGCAATGCTTTTTTCTCCAACATATGGACCAGCTGCTGGATCCGCAGCGATGCCCGCACCCGCGCCCACAGTTCCCAGCTATGAAACGGCTTGGTGACATAGTCCACCGCGCCCAGTTCCAGGCCCCGAACCTTTTCCTCGACCGACGATGACGCCGTCAGGAATATAATCGGAACCTGCGTAGTCTGCGGATCAGATTTGAGTTTCCGGCATACTTCGAATCCGTTCATTCCCGGCATCTCCACATCCAACAGAATCAGGTCCGGCTGAATCGAACCCGATAGCGCAATTCCATATGCGGGATCAGCGGCGCACTGAACATCAACCGGATCGTCCGCTAGAAGAGTCTTCACCAGAGCATGAATCGCCTTTGAATCGTCAATTACTAGAACCTGTTGTCGCATCCGAATCTCCTCAAACCTCTGAAATTTACCCAGTAAAGCGAAATTTCTCCGCCATGAAAACACTGAACATTTTTTGGCTGCCTGCTAATCAGGCGGCAGCGTTCAATTCGTCGTCCGTTTCCCGGGCGATCATCACGCGGTTAGATCCAAGTTGCGGCTCGCGCTTTAACGCAGAATTGGCTCTATCAAGAAGATGCTTTTCGTCCGCGATAATGGAGTCGGACACGCCGAAGCTGCACGTGATATTCGTCTGGATTCCCGCGTAAATACCGGATTGTTGCTCGATGCCGGTGCGTAGGCGCTCCGCCAAAAGACCGCCGGCGGCGCGATTCGCGCCGCTGACAAGAATGACAAATCGCCAGGCGCTATAGCGGCAAACGATATCCTCCGCGCGGCACTGGCTCAGAAGAACTCGCGCGACGGAACGAACCACTTGCTCCGCGACCTCCTCGCCATGTTCCGCTACCAGCGTATTGCGCTGATCCAGTTTCACCACGACGCAAGCTAACGGCGAACCCGACCGTCTCGCCAGAGAGAAATGCGAATTTAGATGCAGATCCAGGTACGCGCGGTTCCACAATCCGGTCAGTCCGTCAACCATGGTGACGGCATCGAAATGATGCTTTGAGCGCAGCGCGGCCCTGACCCGCGCACGAAATTCGAGAGATTTGAACGGCTTGGTAATATAATCGCACGCGCCCAACTCCAATCCCTTGACCTTATCCGCGACCATCGGATTGGCCGTCAGAAAGATAATTGGAATGTTCGCCGTCGCGGGATTAGCCTTTAGCCGTCGGCAGACTTCAAAGCCATCCAAGCGCGGGATATCCACATCCAGCAGAATTAACGCCGGCTTCAAATCGATGGCGGCGGCCAGGCAAGACTCTCCATCATGCACCGAATGTATTTTTAGATTGTCGGGCTCCAGATGCGCCTTGATAAGCGTATGAAGGGGCATCGAATCGTCGACAATTAACACAGTCTGCGGCATTTTATTTCTCCTGTCGTGCGGGCGTCTCCTATTTAAAATCGAACTAATATCCACGGGCGATTAGGAAGAATCCAAAAGATTCGCGCCTCTCAAGCAGCGGATAATTCGCGTTCAATTCACCCCGCACGCCTGGGCGGCTGTGGGTTGGTTGATGGATGTACAATTGCGCCCGGATTGTTTCGCGCAAAAAAGCGACGCATCAGCGCGATCAAGCAGGGATGAATTGTCCTGAGCTTGCCAGTCAGAGACTCCGAAGCTGCAAGTAGCATTCAGGTCCGTCCCGTCGTGATTCTTCGTTTGCCGCTCGATCTCAGCGCGGCACCGATCCGCGAATAGGACAGCTCCGTCGCGGTCGGTTCCCGGAAGCAGCGCGGCGAACCGGCCATTGCCCAGATAGCAAACGATATCCTGTCCGCGGCTCTGCCCGGAGATGATTTTGGCGACCGTTTGCACTACCTCGTCACCCGTGACTTCGCCGTGATTTTCATTGATTTTCCCGAGGCCATCGATATCGCCGATGATGCAGGTAAGGGGGCGATTGGTCCGCCGCGAAAGCGAAAGTTGCGCGGGAAGGTGAAGATCAAGATAGGTTCGATTCCAGAGTTTGGTCAGCTCATCGACCATCGCCACTTGTTCAACCTGCGATTTATTCCGGAGCGCGGCGCGCACGCGCGCACGCAGTTCTTCCGGCTTGAAAGGCTTGGTGATGTAATCACCCGCGCCAAGGTTTAAGCCTTTGACCTTGTCTTCCGACGCGATGTCCGCCGTCAAAAAGATGATAGGTATATTTTCCGTCAGCATGTTTGCTTTCAGTCGGCGGCACACTTCAAATCCATTCATTTCCGGCATGTCCACGTCAAGCAAGATGAGGCTTGGCTTCAAATTGACCGCGGCCGAGAGCCCCTCCTCGCCGCTGTTGGCGAAGTGTAAATCAATGGCTTCGCCTTCAAGATGAGCTCGGACCAGCTTGTGCAGGAATACCGAATCATCGACGATTAAAATCGAGCTTTTCATTACTTTTCTCCCTGGTGGTGACCACCGCCTTAGTTTCGTCGTACCCTTGGACGCGATGAATCACATCAATCAAAGAATTAATTTGCTGGGTGATGGACTCGAATTCGCGGCTCCTTGATCGAAAAAGCACTCCGTATCTGTAATTAAAATGAAAGTGCGCGAAGCAAATGAAATGAATTTTTAAAGCTTCTACCCCGATAATTGAATCGTTATCGCATTGGCATTGAGTTGAATTCCATTTATCGATCAAATTCGCTCAAGCCAGAATCTCAACAAAAAGCAAGTTCCACCCGGCGTCTAAGTCCGCAATGCGACAAATAACTCCCTGTCGGAACCCGTGGCGGAGACTTCCACGATCGTCGGTTGGGAGAATGCAGGTTCCGACCGGCGCGGCGTCTTCCGTCGCGGCGGCAATCACGATTCCATCCATCGAACGCTCGGGAATCCATCCATGCCGGACCCGGTGTCCACCGTGTATGCGCCACAAGATGCCCTTGGCACAGGGCCATCGTTGCGAATTCCGACGCTCGTTTTGGTTGATTTCTTCATTTCGCATGACGCCTCGCTCCATTTGACCGCCCATCGGTAATTCGGATTACATTAATGTTCGAGTAACAAACCGCATCAACGACCCATGGCATCGAACTGTCTGCCCCGTTCCCACCGCAAGTTCGCTGGAACCGGCAGCCAGATAGGGGGGCAGAATTTCCGCTTGCCCGTTGTCCGAGTTCACAATAAAAAATCGTTCCATTTTCCTCCTTTCGTGGTTCATTCGAACCCCTCACTTGTCGGCGGTGTCGATACGGACAATCAGCTACCTTTAATTTTGTCAATGGAAATGGGGATTTGGCGGAAAGTTATCGAACCATTTCCGCCGGAGTATTCGTTGCATACCGACTTGAGCCTGACAATGTCGCTCTATCCGACCTGGCGTAACCACCTCGTCCCACGGAGCCGTCAATCACAATCAGGGTGAAGGCACGGTGAAGAAACGAGCGGAAGCAACTCCACCGCTCTCTTATCAGTCAATTGCTACTCACCGGCAACGATAATGAGCCACGCGCCGCGATCGCCAGTGGTGGTGCTTCTTCTCACACCCCGACATCCGAAAGGGTTCGGCCACTACTGGAGCGTTGCTTTGGATTCAGGTCCGGGGGAAATTCGAGCAATTTCACCACACCGTATTGAGGAAATTTCATCGCGAGAATAAATAATCGATTGAGAGGTTAATGGTAGAGCAAATTGGGTTGCGACGACGTGCCGCGCCCATTTCATATCTTTCGTAGAGAGGAACATCTCATGCAGAGTTCGAGGAAACTTGGTTGGATGGCCGCAATGGTCATGGTGTGTCTTGGAGCGGCAGCGGTTCACGCCGACGTAACCCGCGATTTAACCTGCCTGTCCAGTGGAAATTGGAATGACCAGGGAGTTCATACGGTTGGAACTTACCAAATTGGTTATTCAACCCAATTCCCCCATCATCAGGCAGCCTACTTTATCTTTGATTACAGCTCCATCAAAGGTAAGAAGGTAACAGGCCTGTCGATCACCATTACGGGCAGCACCGACTTCCATATCACCGATGTGTGGACCAACCACAACCCAATTCATCAATTCAAGGTGAGAATTGCCGATCAAGGCCCGAATTCCGTAAACGACATAATGCACGGAAATAATAACCCACTGCTCTACATCAACGCAGCTGACGAGCAGCGTAATGGTCAGATGGGCTACGGCTGGGTGAGAGACGGCCTGCATCCAGGTTTCCGCTTCGATGCCTGGCACTTCCAGCTACCGACATCCCAGGATTTTGACGGGGTTACCTTCCAGCCCGAGGTCAACGCGGGCGGAATCCACGCGCTTTGGGCATGTGACGCGTTCGACAATCAAGCGGGCAATGAAAATTATCTTTGGGGTCACACCAACTTCAACACTGGCATCGTTCTGCATGTCACGACGACAAATTAGGTGTCCTACGCGGGATTCGGTCTGGCTTTAACGCTCATTCGCGAAACCCATCAGGCTACCCAGCGGCCGGGCCATCAGGTCCGGCTGCTTTCATTTGAAGGTGCGGTGCCAACAACACAAAATACCCCTGCTAGGTGGGGCGACGCTTGAACCGGTGTGCGGACAAGACTTGGTTGCTACCGATTATAACGATGTGATTCGTATTTGATTCACTTCAACTAAATTAGCAGAAAAATATTCACTTTATTTTTCAAGTTTTTAATTGACTACCGGTCGATTTATGAGAATATTCGAACGGCACCCACGTCAGAATGAGGTATATTTTGTCCGCGTGAATTTTTCTCCCATTGCTGATTGCGCTTTGGGAGTGATTTTTTTTGGTGGTCAAATATCGCCCAGCGTTCTGCTGTGGTTCAGGTCTGCGGAGTGCTTAAAATATAATCTTTGGATAGCGACTTTTCCCATTGAGAGGTAGGAGAGGGTTATCTGATTCGTCTACAAGGATCGGGAAGGATCGGGTCGTGACAATGTGTCGCGCCGATTTCATATCATTTTCGTAGAGAGGAAACATCTCATGCAAGGTTCAAGGAAGCTCAGTTTTTGGATGGCCGCGATGGCAATGGTAGGGTTTGGCGCGGCAACACTTCATGCCGACGTAACCCGCGATTTACGCTGTCTGGCGAGCGGAAATTGGAATGACCAAGGGCACCGCACAAGCGGAAATTATCAAATCGGGTACTCCACCCAACTGCCTCATCATCAGGCGGCCTACTTCATCTTTGACTATAGTTCCATCAAGGGAAAAAAGGTCACAAACTTAACCATCACGATTCAAGGCAGCACCGACTTCAACATCACGGACGTATGGGTGAACCACACCCCGGCTCATCAGTTCAAAGTCGGAATTGCGGACCAAGGCCCGAATTCCGTTAACGAAATCATGAACGGAAATAATAACCAACAGCTTTACATCAATGCGTCTGACGAGCAGCGTAATGGTGAAATGGGTTACGGCTGGGTCAAAGACGGCCTGCATCCAGGCTTCCGATTTGATGCCTGGCACTTCCAACTGCCGACCTCCAGGGATTTTGATGGATACACATTCCAGCCCGAAGTCAACGCGGGCGGAATCCATGCGCTCTGGGCATGCGACCGGTTCGACAACCAGGCTGGTAACGAAAACTATATCTGGGGTAACACCAAGTTTAACAATGGCATCGTGCTGCATGTCACGACGACCAATTAGGCGATCTACATGGGAATCGTGATGATGTAACGATCACCTTTGAAACCCATCAGAGCTAGCCAGTGGCCGGACCATCGGGTCCGGCCACTTTCGTTTGACACACAAGCATCGGCAAAAAGACCGCGGAGGCACGGGTGTCCACGCCGCACAACGCGCGAATTCGCATTGCCAGCCGGTGCTGTATTAAAGCCCCGCCCCATTCGTCGGGTTGGATTACAACAGGGAGGTCGCCTAACGAATGCGCGGATGGGGAATACATTCTCGATCGTTGGGATTCGATCTTACGGCGCCGTAGATGGCAACGTGGCGGCAGGCTCGGTCGTGGCCGGTTCGGTCGTCGCTGATTCCGTTGTGACTGGTTCGGTCGTCGCTGACTCAGTGGTCGCGGGTTCGGTTGACGCCTCGGCTTGGGCCGCAAGTGCCGCGGCATTTAATGCGGGGTCAACGATCACCACACCGGCATCCTTTCTCAACTTCGCCAAGTACGCCGGTGCGAGTTCCCTGGTTTTCTGCCCAATGAGAAAAGTTCTGATTTGGTCAGCGAGATCAGAGACTTTCTTCGTTTGGGCAGGAGTGATTTCCATAAGCTTGATGATATGGAAACCGTCTCGAAGGGTAATGACGTCACTGACAGCATTGGGCTTCAGTGAAAACGCGGTGTCTGCAATTGCCGTTTCGTGCCGCGCGAAGGGACGAACCGCGCCGTCGTTTTCATTCGAATTGAGATCCTCCGAGTATTGTCTTGCCAGGGCGCCAAAATCTTCGCCGGCGCGAATGCGTTTGAGAAGATCGTCCATCAGCTTGCGCTTCGTAAGAATTGTTTCTGGAGGCAACGGCTCCTCCGAGAAATCCTTGGTTTTCGAAAGAAAAATCTGGCGGACATGCGCCCTTTCCGGCAGATCATACGCGCCCGGGCCACGAGATTCGAAAAACTCTTTCACCTCGGCATCGGTCACGTTAATATGCAGCGCGTGCGTTAAAGCCGCCCTGGCTATCCCCTCATCCACGACTTCGGCGTGCAATCTGCTTTCTGTCATCTTCGCATCTTTCAGTTGTTGCGCAAATTTTTCCGGCGAATCGAAGCTTTTCACAATTTTTGCAAAGGCCTGATCGCCATCGGATTTTCCTTCCGCTTTGTCGGCTTCGGTGGCCTTTTGCAGGACCAGACCCTGGTCGATGAGCTGATTAAGAACTTGAACCTCGGCTCCCTCGGGAAGCGGTTCATCCTTGGTGCCGCTATTGGCCTTGTAGCTGGTCAGCACTTCATCGATTTGACTGCGTTTAATTTCAAAGTCCTTGCCCCTGACAACGACTTTATCAGCTATTGGCACTTGCGCGGATTGAGATTTTGCGGCCTCCAAAGGGGTTTTTGAGGAATAGACATGCCACAGTCCGAGGGATATCACCGCCAGCGCGGCGATAACAACCAACTTTAGTTTTAGGTTCATCAGCAGCTCGGTTAGGTTTCCAGGAAGCCGCAATTTTACTGGTTTTACTTTGCCGATGCCAGCCTCTTATTTGCCTTTCCCGCTCATGCTGGCGCAAACATGCCGACTGGCGCATGGACACTCTTCGCGCGTGAAATCGTCACGATAGGATCTTCACCCATGGATAGTTTCGAGCGCCCAAAGGAAGCAATGGAATTGCGATTGTTGGTGGCTGGCGCCACGGTTTTCCCGGCCCCATCAACCTTTCGGAGTGAACGAATCATCCGGGGCGGGTCTGAGGCGGCTAAGGTTAAATTGGGTCCATTGGACCCAATCAGCGCGAGGGTCTTTCAAGATAATTCGTTCCAGCAAATCGCGTGTCGTTTGATCGCGCTCGCCGCGGCGGATTCGGATGCGGGCCAGGTTCGCGCTGCATTCGACATTGTCCGGGTCCAAGGCAACTGCCTTGCTGAACGACTGCTCGGCCTCCGGTAACCTTCCGGCCTTCTCCATTACAAGGCCGAGGTTATTAAGCGGCTGCGGTTCAGAAGGAACCAGGTTGGCCGCGTTCTTGAATTCCCAGGCGGCTTCGTAAAGCCGATTGAGTTGATAATAGACCAGCCCCAGATCGTTGTGGGCTGGCGCATACATGGGGTCAGCGGCAACGGCCAATTTCAGGATGGATTCAGCCTCCGCAAAATGACCTTGCTGGATCAGAACATAAGCGCGATCAGTCTGCTTATGAGCGTACGCGGAATTGCGGGCAACATCGCCGCTGGCCAGAGTAGGTGGCTCGGCGCGGCGGATTCCCCTCAGTACA
The DNA here is from genome assembly GCA_030775485.1 of Planctomycetota bacterium. Taxonomy (GTDB): domain Bacteria; phylum Planctomycetota; class Phycisphaerae; order Tepidisphaerales; family Tepidisphaeraceae; genus JALYJB01. Next base: position 163,875 of record JALYJB010000004.1, read on the forward strand.
TTAGATAACCTTGTCGTCGCCGTGATCGCTTAATGTCCAGATGCTGACCGTGTTATTGTTGTCGTTCACTGCTGCAAAGCGGATATGACCCTCGTCCGATTGAATTGCAATTCCGAACGCCGCATCAATCGCCGGATCTATGGAAAACTGGGAGAGGAAATGTCCTGATTTTGTGAATTCCGTCAGCTCGCTGGTGTGAGTTGCATCAGTATTCACGGCATCGCCGTTGGCTGCGATCAGATTCCCATCAGATGTCAGCACCAGGCCAAGCGGGCCATGTAAATGTGCGACGTCCTTATAGACAAGCTTGCCTTCACCGGCGTCGGACGCACGCTTTTCCGCGTTAGAGATCGAGAATATTGCGTTATCGGCGGTGGAAGCGACATAAAGTTTGTTGGAATGCTCATCGAAAGCCAGGCCCGTCGGCCCCAGTAGAAGCGCTAAGGGGTCGGTACGGTGCGTATATCCAGAAGCGATCTGCGTGATGCTCTGCAGAGTCACGCCGCTGCTGGTAACTTTCAGATCGAGCCGGCTGACAGTCCCGGTCAACACGTTTGATACAAATACGTTGGCTGAAGAGCCCTCATCATTGATTGCCAGGTCCCATGGGCCACCCAGCAGGCTCGAATCCGTGAAACTTGCGACTTGGTTCCCGTTCTTATCCAGGACGATCAGCGATCCCGGCTGTGCCGTTGCGCCGGTACCGTCCAGCGTGGGCAGGTTTCCGACGATGACAAAACCCTTCTTCAGAACGCCAAGTCCCGTTGTCAAACCCAAGCCCTGTGCGCCTTGGAAGAACACGGATTGTTTGCCGTCGGGAGTAATGCGAACGATCGTCGTCCCGGTCCCCTGCAAATTGTTCGGCTGACCGTTGTTGAAGTTGGAGACAAGCAGGTCGCCTTCGTGCAGCGGACCGCCCGGCGCAAAACCTTCCGGAACGAATGCAGTGCCGTAGGGATTTAAATCGCCATTGGCTGGAATTGTGGAAGTCTTCACCGGTGTAATCGAACCCAGGTTAGCGACAATGGGTGATTCTTCCTCCTTGCCGGCGAAGTGAGATGCGGAGAATTCGGTTCCAGCGCTGCTGCTGAAATGTCCCAGCGAACTGGAAAGCATCGCGCGGGTTTCCAGGGGTTCAAAACTAACTCCGCCGCGGTTGATTTTCCCGTGACCCATGAATTCTCCTCCTTCATTAAATTACTTTAAAGATTCGTCCATGGCAGTGAGCAGCTCGAGATCACTGTCGCAATCATCCCTTAAAACTGCATCGCAGTAGTCTTTATTCACGGGAAATTACCAACAAATGTTTCAATTGGCTGGGAATATTTCCGCGCTTGCCGCAGTTCGACTAGCACGATGAAAGCTAAGCATCTTAAGCGAACAGATATTGTGATTGCAATTACATTATTTGCAACACTGATTTCGTCATCATCGGTTTGGCCAGCCAATGGAGAATCGACCGACCAATGGAAGGCGCCGGCTCGCGCCAACCGAATGAAAAATCCGATTCCGCGCGATGGGCAATCGATTTCAATCGGGAAGAATGTTTACGGTAACGAATGCCTGTCATGTCATGGCAACGGGGGCTGCGGTGACGGCCCCGCCGCCCACGATCTCGCCAGACGGCCAACCGATCTTTCCCGGCCATCAATGTGGGACCAGACCGACGGCGCCATTTTCTGGAAAATTACAAACGGAAGATCGGAAATGCCATGCTTTGAGAAGGACCTTCCCGAAGAACAACGCTGGCATGTAACCAATTTTCTCCGAACCCTGGCTCCCACCCCAACTACACAACCTGGCGATAATACAGCGTCCAATGGCGGGGGATAATAACGACTTGATGCTTAAGCGACGCCAGCGCATGGGAAGCACCTCACATCGAGAGGGGGCATATCCTCCTGGAGGCGCCATTTCGTTTACGGAGTGATCTGGGATGAAATACCCATCCCCTCCAAACACCTGACGAGGACTGATTATTCAATTCGATGGATAGGGAAAAAAGATTTGGCGGCCGGAACTTTAACTGCCTTTAACGCGGTTTCGCAATGCAACCACATCGTTCAACGGCATCGAAGGGTCCGAGACGATGCAATTCAGATTGCCGTTCTTAACATATCCAGCAATTGGATGACCATCGATCATCAGTTCGTAATGACTATTTGAAGCATCACCATAGGTGGGATACGAAACTGAAATCAATGTAATTGCAGCGCCATTCCGGGTGTAGTGAAATCGTGCGGCAGAATAGTTTGCGAGCGTGCAAAGACCGGCGGCATCCAACTTCCAGCCCTCGGCGCTCAAATCCACATTCGGCATCCCAGGCCCAACTGTGTGCCGCGCCTCGGTTGCAATCTCAATTGGATTTGCCAGCGAGGCGTTCAGCGGATGGCCAGTCACATCCCCCGAAATCCCTGCCGCATGAAGCTTTACCATTGCACTAAGTAGCGCCTGGTTTGAGGTCTCATACGTCGGTTGTTGGTGTTCAGGTTCCCGTTGTAGATACGAATAAAACGCCACTCCTCCAACGGTCACAGCGAAAAGAGCTGCTACTGCAAGCCACGGATTGATTTGCAAATTACGCATTCGCGCGCCAGCAGGCTTGCTGACAGTCTTTGGCAGCTCCTGGGCGCGCAATTCAGCAAGGCGCCGGACAACGCTCTCGCGCAGATCCGGTCTGACCTTGTGATCGCCCCGAGCCAGGCGTATCGCCGCCTTAAGCTCAGGATCATCAAACTCTTCGCGTTCGTCCATCATTTTCACGCCGTCCCTATATTAACTATCGACTATTCCCATCGACGTCTCGACGGGGCGTTATACCCGGCAAAAGCTCCCGAAGTTGTTGCCTCGCCCGGTGAAGCCGACTCATTACCGTCCCTATGGGAATGCCCATAACTTGGGCGATTTCGTGATATTTTAGCTCATCCAGCGCCCAAAGTGTTATAGTTGTTCTGAGTTCGACCGGCAGTTGATCCAGAGCGTGATTTAATTCTTCGCCCGCCTCGCTGAAGGTAAATGGGGGGTTAGAGGGATCAGGCATCGCCTGGAGATGGTCTGAATCCGTGGCCCTGGGCTGGCGGGCCTCCCGCTTTGAGCGCGTCACATACAAGTTATGCAAAATGCGCAAAAGCCAGGGCCTGATCCCAAACGATTGTAATTCAAAGCTTTCCCAGGCTTTTATCGCCCGGCAATAGGTTTCCTGCACCAAATCGTCAGCCTCAACGGAATGTTTTGTAAGTGTGCGCGCGGCCCGGTCCACAGCGTCGATTTGCTTTAATGCCAGCCTTTCAAATTCTTCCCGAGATATCTTCAAGTAATTACCCAACGCATAAACGGAATGATATGGACCCGATTAAGTCACATGCAACACTCTGTCGCGCGTCTTCTCGCCTCGGAATCACTGCGCCGGCTGGCCGATTGTTCCATCCGCATTCACTTCACCCTGGTCTTCGGCCTGCACGCTTACTGATCCTACCGTTTCTCCACCAGTGGTTTGAATGTTGCCCGTGGATCGGGCAATTTTTATCACCGGGCCAACGTCTTCGACCGTCGTTTAATAGTGTCGCCGTATGCGGGGGCATTAAACGCAGCAAAGATTCAGATGTCAACGAAATCGAAGAAATCATGTTTCGCGTTCTTAAAGAATATTGACCGCCCTTGCAGCCAAAATTGCAACTACCGTGAGGGATATACTCGCCTGCGCCATCGTGAGCACCTTGGCCCAGCGTGAAAGTACGGGAACATCCGTCGGGGAAAAAGCGGTGCTCGTGTTGAACGCCAGAAACACGTAGTCGATGAACTTAGGCGACCAGTTTTTCCATTCCTCCGCGACGTTATCGCCCTGAAAGGTCATTTGCGGAAAAAGGAACGAGCCACTCGGATGCCCCGCGCGCCTATCGCGGTCGTGCGGCCCGCCGGCGTCAAGCCGCCAGTACCACAGAGCAAACACCAGCACATTGGTTCCCCAAAGCGCCACGGCTGAACGCAGCAGGATAATTGGTTGTTCCTTATGCCCCGGAAGCGCAATTACCAGGAGGACAAGCGACCACACCATGAACAATGTCAAAACCGCTGCCAAGGAATGGCCCAGGATGTTGTTGAGCCGGTGGTTGCCTTGCCAATGCGAAATAATCGTTGGCACAAGCAAGACGACTATTATCACGAGGAAAAGCCAGCGAGGCCCCACCACAAGATACTCCGGAAGCGCGGTGTACAAGCCGCCCACCGCCAAAATGGCGACAACGGCAGACCAGCGTGGTTCAGGAGCCTCCAGAGTTTCGGTGGATGCCTCGGTTTCCATTCGATTATTTTACGCTCTGAGGCACGTCCTTCATATTCGAGCTGTGGCCGGGGAAAATGTGTGCTGCCGGATCGAGATAATGCTTTGCGTAATTCGCAGCCGTGCAAGCTTCTCCAAAACCTGTCGCGATGAGTTTCAGCTTGCCAGGATAGGTGCAAATATCTCCGGCCGAGAAGATCCCCGGGCGGTTGGTCAGCATCATGCTGTTGACCTTGATGGACGCGCCTTCAATCTCAAGTCCCCATTCCTTAATCGGTCCCAGGGCACTGACAAATCCGATGTTTACCAGCACATCATCCATTTCCAGGATCTCTTCCTGTTTGGTGCGATTGTCATAAATGATGGCTTGCTGGAGCGGGCCACTGCCGGAAATAGCTTTCAATTCATAGAAGGTTTTGATGTGGCACGAAGTCTGCTTCATCTTCAGAACGCTGTCTTCATGCGCGCGGAACTGATCGCGCCGGTGAATTACCGTAACCTTGCCCGCAATTGGCGCCAGCATGTTGGCCCAGTCCACCGCGCTATCCCCCCCGCCCACGATCAGCACCCTCCGTCCGCGGAAAACGGAAAGTTCCTTCACGAAATAGTGCAATCCTTTGCCTTCAAACTGTGTGGCATTTGAAAGTGGAAGCTTCTTAGGTTGGAACGCGCCAACGCCCGCGGAAATGATGATCGACCGCGCCTTGTGGACGGCCTTTGGAGTTGTCAGCGTGTAAACGCGCGTCGCTTCATCAAAGTCGAGCTTCTGCACTTGCTCGCCCAGGCAGACCACGGGATGGTACTGCATCGCCTGCTCGACAAGGCCGGCAGCAAGATCCTTAGCCAGAACTTTCGCGAAGCCAGCGACATCGTAAATATATTTTTCCGGATAGAGGGTGTTCAGCTGTCCGCCGAGAATCTCCAGCGAGTCCAGTATTTTCACGGACATCTGGCGAAGCCCTGCGTAGAAGGCGGCAAACAAACCGGTCGGGCCGGCGCCGATGATAGCGACATCTACGACATCGCCGGCCACTGTGGATGAATTGATCATGTTGGGATTTTAGGTCAGGGGCATTGGGAAGCAATCCCAGACCGTCCATACACTCCCAGCATGCAACGTCATTCGCTCAAAGTGCCAATTGCGCTTGAGCACGAATGACGAATTCGTTGTGCCCGCTGTCTTTTAGGATGCCCAGGCCATCAGCATCGGCAGGCGCTCCGTTGGGAAGCCACGATGCATCCAGCGTGAATTTTACGTTCTGTTTATAGAGATAGTAATTCGCTCCGATGGTGATCTCCTGGACCTCACCGGTCGCTAACCCGGTCACGGATTTACCGTCGAGGTAGGTATAGTCATAACGCGCAAAGGGCTCGATTTTCGGTGTCACCAGATAAGCGGCTTGAATGAGGAAGCCGGGATCGTAGGAATTTCCGGCGGCCACGCCCTGATTTACGCGCAGATCCCGATAGGAACCCAAATAAGCGGCGTAAGCTGAAAATCCGTTGGTGTTGTCATACTGGGCATCGATCGTATGAAAAAGCACGTCATTTCCGCCTGCCTGGGAGAAATCGGCGCCGCCACCGAGAACGAGTATGTCTCGCTTATCACCCAGGGCGCTGAATTGCCGATCATATTCAGTCCATGGGTTGAAACTTTCAGTTCGATCGCCAATGACTAGAAACTCGCCTCGGCCGGTGACACCGAAATTGGTCGGCGTCACACCCGCCCCACCGCCAACGCCCGCGCCGATTCCGCCGAGGTCGTAGAACTTAGTGTTGATGCTGTTGAAACCGTCGTGCAGGACAAGCTGCCCGCGGAGGCGGTCCCGGTCGTACATAAGCGAGACGCCCTGGACGCGGCCCGTCTGGCCGCCGCCCAACAACGCTTCTACCAGCGAGCGATCCACCGCCATCAGCGTGGCTTCGGACATATTGCGCTCATGCCAAACCGGGTCCTTGAACTGGCCGGCCTTTATAGCAAGCGGCGATCCACCGCCGAAATGGTACACCCCATAAGCATCCAGCAGGGCCAGGGGAGCGCCCTGATCGGCAAAGAGCTGGACGAAATAGGTAATGTCTTTTGTGAAATTTCCGTCGAAAATAAACCGGACCCGGGTGAAATCAAATCCATTTTCCGTGTCGTAGCCTGTTTTCCCGGTCTCTCCACCGCCACCCTTGGGGATTCGCTCCCGATAGCTCGTATCGTTCCGGAAATCGAGCACTGCTCCGGGATGCAATAAGAACAGACCGTCGTCGCTGCGAATGACGAAACCAACGGCTGGGTCATAGCCGCTGGCCAGATCGGTCGTCGAAAGCAGCTGGCTGTGATGATCAACATCCTTGAGTACCTGTTGGATTGCCGCGGACACGTCAGTCTGTGTTTGCTGCTCTTTGGCCTCCAAACGATCGACCTTCGCCGAGAGCACGCGAACCTTATCTTCCAGGGCAGCATTTGCAGCGACCAATGAAGGCTGGGTGGCCGCTATGTCCTGCGCTCCTGCCAAACGAACGTTCATTCCCAAAGCAACGATTGCCAGGGCGAGGCCCACCTTCACATGCGATCGCCGCAGTTCTTGCATTGTAATTCCATTATTAACCACCAGATTTTCAAGACGACTAACCAAAATGTCCCGTGCGCATTTCATAGCTCAATCTCCAAAGTCCGAGGAAACCGTGATACCAATCAGGTAACAGCCAAAACTCTCATGTCTAAGCGTCTTAACCATCGTGGGCGGATCGAAGCCATATTCCTGCCTGATTCGCTCATGCTCTATTCCTATAGGAGTTGTAGAAGATAGATTTGAAGTTGTCAAGCATAACGCTTCCATCTTCCGGGACCATTTCCTAGCCCATCGGCAACGTTCAAAAAGTGTTCAACTGGTTTCGGATGCGCTCTTTGCAAGCTCAAGCTCATTGGCGTCATGCCGTGACAGCCACCGTCGAGCGCGCAAAAAAGGCCGGCAACTGGTGCCGGCCCTGGATCTATTCGTTTAATGCCTCCCACCGATCACAGCAGAAGCTGGATCTGGGTGATAAAGACCACTTCCCCCTTGCGATTGCTGATTAGCACATCCGAGCTGTCGTCATTAATCGGGATACCCGTCGGCAAATACATCACCTGGCCCGTGAGCTTCACGTTATGACCATAGAAATAGTAATTGGCGCCGACTGAAATTTCCGTCACGTTGTTCTGGCTACCCGCTGGGGTGCCCGCCAGATGTAAATATTCGTAACGGGCGTAAGGCTCGAGCTTGTTATCGATCAGGTAAGCAACCTGGCCCAGCATTGAATACTCATATGTATCCTGGCCTAGATCAGCAGGCGTGCCACCGAACGACGTGGAAACCGGAGCGCCCAGAGGTATGCCCGGGTTGTTTTCGGTGTATCGCCCAAAGTAGCAGAGATAAGCAAACCATCCTGCCGGGTTGGCGTATTGCGCATCCAGCGTGTGCGAAATCGAGTCATAATTTCCGCCGTACGAATAGTCCACGCCCGAACCAAGAACGAGCAGATCCTTCTTGTCGTTGAGAGCTGTAAGCTGGTCGTAATCCTTCCAGTTTCCCATGACCTTGTATTCAACCCGACCGGCGACGCCACCATCGTAAAGAATTCCGTTGTTCGGAAAGTCCTGGAAGTTGGTGTTGGCCGCGCGGATGCCATCGGTGATGCCGCCCTCAAACCGAATCGGTCCCTTATTATCGTAAATTAGCGTCGCCCCCTGGGTGAACGTATCCGTGTTTCCGAAGATATCCCCTTGAAGCGATGCCTCCGGGGCACGGTATTTCGAGCCCACAATGTTCTCATGATCCAGCGGGTCATGCATCTGCCCTACATGCAGGAAAAAGGGCGTGTCAGCAAAGTGATATTTAAGCCAGGCCTCTTCCAGAACGGGCAATCCGCCCACCGGCGAATTCGTCGTTCCAACAACGGCCGGGCCGTTCTTCACGGTAAGCGTTCCGTTCCCGCGAAAAGTGGCCCAGTTGATAAAATAGGTCAGATCCTTGCTGAAAAAATTCCCATCGAAACCGAAACGCGCGCGGCGCAATTCAAAGCCATTTTGCGTGTCGTCGCCGCCGTTCTTCTGGTTCTCACGCCAGGCAGTGCTGTTCCGAATCTGCATGTGAATCCACGGCTTCAGCAGGAAATTTCCATCCGTGCTGGCGATGAAAAATCGGCGTTCCGCATAGCCCGCGGTTACACCCATGCCACCATCAAGCAGCTTGCTTCGTTGATCCGCATCAGCAAGAACCTGTTGGATCGCGGCGGAAACATCGGCCTGATTCTGTTGTTGATTCGTTTGCAGTTTTGCGACCTGCGCCTTCAAATCATTAACTTGCGCCTGCAAATCCTGCTGGCCCGCGGGCTGCGTTGTCGGCCCGTTTTGTGCAACATCAGCACCAAATGCGGATGCCGCCAAACCCAAAACGAGCGCCCCGGTTAAAACTCTCCATCGCCGCAACAATTCCATATCTAGCCTCTCTTCCTATAACTCCGTCAAAACTCAACCTGAGTCCCAATCAGCTTCAGTCGCTATTTCCGCAACATAGCGGATCGTGCGCTGTCACCACAAAACCTAGTCGATATGTCAACAAATCGGTGTCCCAGACTTCGAGGGGTCAGTACCTCTCGGATGGGGCCGCATCATGCGAAGAAATGTTAGTTTTATATTTAGGTCAGGTATGTATTTAATGAAAATACTAACAAAGCCCACATGCAACCTTTGTAACAGCTCGGTTTTCCCGCTAACAGAATAATCTGGAAGTTGAGATTGCCTCTTGATGTTAAGAATTGGTTAGTTTTTCGCTTTCAAGCCGCCCCACCACCTCTTACCATCGAGGTCGCGCAGATCGCCTGACACCATCATGCCGCGCCCAAACTGCGCGGCACGATGTTCCGGCTCACAACTCCGCTACTTCCCTGACATCATTTCCCCGCGGACCATTCGGTGTGGATCATTTCCGTCGGGTTGTCGTTACGGGCGTAAGTATGCGCGCCAAAGAAATCGCGCTGGGCTTGAATCAGGTTTCCAGGCAAGCGGGCGCGTCGGTAGGAATCATAATAAGCCAGGGAAGCGCTGAATGCCGGTGTCCCTATTCCATTTTGCGCGCTCAGTTGAACAACCCTGCGCCAAGCATCCTGTCGTGGCAGAATTGCTTCTCGAAAGCGGGCGGCCATCAGCAAATTGGGCAGGCCTGGCTCTTCGCGGAATCCTTTTTTAATCTCATCCAGGAAAATCGCCCGAATAATGCACCCCGCCTTCCAGATGCGGGCCATCTCATCAAGTCGAATCCCATAGTTAAACGCTTTATTTGCAGCCGCCAGCAGCGCCATCCCCTGGGCATACGAGCAGATTTTGCTGCAATACAATGCATCCCGCACATCTTTGATGAACGCTTTAAGATCACCGGTAAATTTGGGCTTGGGTCCGCTCAGCGCCCCCGACGCCGCGACGCGCTCCGCTTTAAGCATCGAGATTTCCCGCGAATCGACCGCAGCCGCCATCGTGGGAACTGGAACCTGCAAATCCAGGGCGGCCTTAATCGTCCATGTACCCGTACCCTTCATGCCGACCACATCCAGAATCTGCTCAACCAGTGGCAGCGAGGAATTCTTGGGATCAGGGTAGTCGATCACCTTGGTAGTGATTTCGATAAGGAAGCTCTTCAGTTCACCGGTATTCCACTCGGCAAACACGTCCTTTAGCTGATGGTTATTTAGTCCCGCGACATTCTTGAGCAGATCATACGCCTCGGCGATCAATTCCATGTCGCCGTATTCGATGCCGTTGTGAACCATCTTCACAAAATGCCCGGCCCCTCGCGCGCCGCAATAAGCCACGCAGGGCCCGTCATCCACCGTTTTCGCCGCGATCTTGCTAAGAATGGGCTCCAGGATTTTGTAGGCTTGCTCGTCTCCGCCTGGCATGATGCTCGGCCCCCACAGCGCGCCTTCTTCCCCTCCGCTGACACCCATGCCGAAGAAGCGAATGCCGGTTGGTTTAAGTTCCGCCTCGCGGCGCTCGGTGTCGGTGAAAAGCGAGTTACCGCCGTCGATGACAATGTCGCCGGGCGCCAGGAGCGGTTTAAGGCTGGCAATCACCGCATCCACGGGCTTGCCGGCCTTCACCATAATCAGAATGCGACGCGGTAACTCCAGCAATCCGACAAATTCTTCGTAGGTCTTGCCCATCTTGGCATTCTTGCCACGCGCAATGCCGCTGATGAACTCCTCCGCTTTTTCGGTTGTCCGATTGTAAACAGCGATGGGGAACCCATTGCGCTCAATGTTCAGCGCAAGGTTCCGGCCCATGACTTCCAAGCCGATGATCCCAAAGGCCTGCCCGCTCATAATTTTACTCCATGTTTGAATACGACTGCCAGTCGGACATTGTGTGAAATGGCAGCGGCTTTGCAATGGGAGACGAGCATTAATGAAAATGATGGCGTCGAACCGGGAAGTGAAAGTCCTGCGTAAGCCGGTCAGGCCGCGCGCCGGCCGGCAAGCCGACGGGGCATGCTATTTAACTCGGTTTAACCAGACTGCTACTGCCGGGGCATTGTCGACATCGGCTTAATCCCGCTTGACGGATTCGACCAATTGTTGGATCGCCCGCGCGGCGCCGGTTCCAGGCCTAAAACGTCCTGCGCATAGCACCGCAGGATTTCTCCAACAGACAGGGCCGAGGCTATCGCGCCGCCGGGGTGGTGTGGGGAATCTCCGTCAAATAATTCACCGAGCTGTCCCATGCCATCGCCTTGAAGTCGGTTAATGCAGGGCTCCAGCCATCGGCGCACCTGGCCTATCGTCGCGGCATCCCGACCCTTGCACCGCATGTACGCCGTCACCAGTGGCCCAAGCAACCATGGGAACACCGACCCTTGATGTTGAGCACGATCGCGGGCGACCACCTCACCACGATAGCGGCCTTGATAGTTGCCATCGCGCGGGGAAAGAGTGCGCAAGCCCAACGGTGTTAGCAACTCGCGTATCACCGTCTCCAGCACAGCTAAATGATGCTCCTTGTCGAGCACCGCGTTCGGCAGGCTGATTGCCAGCAACTGATTCGGGCGAATCGAAGCATCGATTCCTGGTCCATCAATCACATCGAAACAGCAATTCTGAGCCTGGTTCCAAAAGCGAAGGTTGAACGCTCGCTTCACGCTTTCCGCGAATGCAGTGTATTCGGCGGATTGCGCCGGCTTACCAAAATGGCTGGTCAGTTGCGATGCGATGCGTGCCGCGTTGAACCAAAGCGCGTTCAACTCAACGGGACATCCCTGGCGCGGCGTCATTACCCATTCGCCCACTTTGGCATCCATCCACGTTGTGGGGGTCCCAGGTTCATCGCTCCGGAGAAGCCCTTCGGAATCGACGCGAATCCCAAGACGGGTGCCAAGACGATACGCCGCGATAATCCCTTCCACCGTCGGCAACAGTTCCCGCACCGTCGTTTCATCGTTCGAATATCGCAAATATTCCGAAACCGCGAGGATAAACCAAAGAGACGTATCCGCCCCGCAATATTTCGGAGCTTCCGCGGTCTCGGAAAATTCGGTCGGAATCAGCCCGTCACGCATCGCCGCCGCCAGCGAAATCAGCAGCAGCCGGGCTTCGTCAAACCGGCTGGTGACCAGAAACATTCCGCTAAATGCCATAAGGGCCGCCCGCCCGCTCGGCGCGGACCAGGGGTATTGCGCAATGACAAACACCTCCCGGTCCCCTTCAGATTCGGGCAGCGATCCAACAATGTATCCCTCTGAAGCTCGCTCCAGCGCACTAAGCGTTTCATCCGGTGAAAGGGCCGTCTCAGCGGCTCGCCGATCGACCTCGCGCCGCAAACGCTCAAGATCACCGCATATTCGCTCGACCTCCACCGGCTCAGTCGAGCAAACCAAATGACAGGTTTGCCCCGGCGCCAGCGTCCACCTGAATAGCCCCGGGTTCCACAAATCTTCCAGCCCCCCATAACCCCGCTCCGTTTCCCGCCGATGGATCGTATTCAAATACCAGAACGGCTCCGCCTCAAAATATTCAGCATCATGAGCAAAGAAAACTTCCGGCGTTCGCGACGTGGCGGCGATGCGAACCCGTCCTTTGGTCTTTGCCTCAGCGGCCAGCCGCCCGTTCCACTGATAGCCCAGTTCGTGAATCCCGCGCAGCGCCATCAAAGGCCGGATTTCCAGCTGGACCGATTGATCGCCCGCAAGCAATGAATAGGTCAGGCAAACCGTATTCTCGTTGGGAAGCAAGTGAAGTGATTTTTCGATCGTGAAGCCATCGCCTTGAAACGCCCATCGCGGGAAAGGATCACTGCTGAAGGCGCGCAATAATCGATATCCGCCGGGAAAGATGGCCCCGGGATATTCATTGGAAGAAAGCGAAAACGAACCCTTAAGCGTGCTGACGGTCTCGTCCACCTGCGCAAGCAGCACCATCCGCCGCGCCGGGGGTGACATCGCCGCCACAAGCAGCCCGTGGTATTTCCGCGTATTTAATCCACACAGCGTGGAGCATGCAAAGCCACCTAATCCGTTGGTGGCAAGCCATTCGCGGTCGAGCAGACCCTGCAAATCCATTGCCGAGATATCCGGCGCGCGCATCATTGGATCCTCCCTGATGACCCCTTTCCAGCATAACTTCTATCTGCAAATTGCAATAGGCCCGATGACCCAATCGCCAGAGATTCAACACCCGGTTTTCACCCTGCCGTCCCCCTCACACTGGCGATAAACTACAGACTATGAGCGTGATGACTGTCTGGAGATGCCCCCAATGATTCGAAAGCTTAAGTCCGGAAAATTCCGCCTTTATTCGCGAAAAACCGACCTGAAGACGGGCCGAAGAAGAAACCTCGGCACCTTCAGCAGTCGTCCCGCCGCCGAAAAGCATGAGCGGCAGATCCAATACTTCAAACGAAACGCCTGAGATTCAAACTGAATCAAACACAGCCAAACCCCAGCGCGCCGTGTCCGTGGCCTCTGGCAACCCCAGGCCGCTCGCTGGATGACCCCGGCGCCGAAAGCTAAGATACCCCGGCAGCGTAAGCGATCCGCACCCGTAGCTCAGGTGGATAGAGCAACGTCCTTCTAAGTCGTAGGTCGCTGGTTCGAGTCCAGCCGGGTGCGCTGCTGGTTTGAATTCAGATGCGCCGCACAACAAGAATCGATTGATCATCCGCGGGGGATTTGCTGCCCTGCCAGGTTTGGACCGCCTCGCGAACGGCGCTGATTACCTCCCCCGGCAAACGATTCCGCATTTCGTCCATTAGCCAAACCACCCGCTCCGAGCCAAAGAGTTGATGTCGCCCATCAAAAGCGTCGAGGATCCCATCGCTGATCATCGATATTGTTCCCCCCGTCTCTAGCTGGGTCCGCATCACGCCGCTTCCGACGAACGCTTCAGTCACAGCCAGTGGCGGTGCGGGCGCGTGAATCAACTCCAGGGGCGAACAACCAGATCGCCGGAAAAAAATAGGCCCCTGCCCCGCGCTAAACCACTCGAGCTGACCGTCATACGAAAGAAAACCTAAAAATGCGGTGACGAACCGGCCGGCCTCCAAATCATTCCAGAGCCGAGCGTTAACTTTGCTGAGGATCCGAAACGGATCAAACTCGAAATCTGAAAGCGCGCGAACAAGTGTCGCCACCTGTGCAATAATCATGGCTGGCGCAAGTCCGTGCCCCGAGGCATCCCCCATGAAAATCCCCAGCCGCCCATCGCCGGCAGGCCAGAAGTTGAAGCAGTCGCCGCCGGTCAAATCAGCCGATTGCGTCCACCCATCGCACTCCGCCCATGGAAGCACCAGCGGCGTCTTGGGAATCAGCCCCACCTGCACCGTCTTTGCAAGTTCCATCTCACGCTGCAAATAGGCTGCCCTCACCGCCTCTAACTGCAACTGTCCCCGCTGAAACGCCACAGCCGCCTGATTGGCCAAAAGCTGAAGCATCAGCTCATCCCGCTCATCAAACGGAGAATCCTTGTTCAGCGCCTGCACCACCCCAACCGGTGCCGCGGTAAGGTCAAGCATCGGCACGCTCAGTAAATTGCGCGTAAGCCCGCTGTGATGGTCAGGCTCAGGATTGAACCGCGCATCCGAATAAGCGTCTGCCACATTGATAATCCGGTTTTGCTTAAACGAATGCCCCACAATCCCCACCCCCGCCGGCACCCGAATTTCATCCGATTGCAGCGCGACTTTCGTCCAAAGCTCATCGGTCGCCGCATCGAAAAGAAAAATACTCGCCCGCTCGCACCGCAGAATCGAAGTCACCGCCTCCGCAATCCGCCGAAACAGCAAATCAATATCCGACGTAACCGTAAGCAATCGACACACCTCCAGCAGCGCATTAAAATCGCTCGCGGGAATATGTCCGACATCGGGCATGCAAAACTCAAAAAACCTGGGGCAGATCAAAACGTTCGATTGAAGCGGGAGGATTATTACCAAATCCCAATCAGACAAAACAGCGGCGAGACTCCGTTTGGGGGGCAGCCTGACCAATCCCCAGGGCTTCCAACCAATCGGACCGATCACATGGCTCCTCACCTTTCATTAAATCAAATAAATCAAACTTTTGACTTGAATCCTAACTAATGTTCGGGTATAGTCAGCACTAATGAGTGCTTATGCTCTCTGGAATTAGACGTGCCGGGGGGTCTTGGGGCATTTTGAAAACATGTTTTTCAGGCTTCGCTTTAAAAACCGTTTCATCATTCCACCCGTTTAAGCGTATATCGTGGCAGCGGCGACCGGAAATTCTTATCTCCTTTAGCTGGGAAGCGAGGCACTGAGTGAGGATTCGCAGTCTTGCTTTAATGTTGGTTTGCGCTCTGATTTTCTCAATTGCAATCCACGCGGGTGAAGTCATCGCCCAAGCCGCGCCGCCCGACGGCACGCGTTTTGTCATCACCGATTTCGGCGCACTCGGCAATGGTACCACCCTCAACACCGAGGTTATCCAAAAAACCATCGACCATGCCGCCGACTTGGGCGGAGGAACCGTCGTCATCCCCAAAGGCGTGTTCCTCTCCGGGGCTGTCTTCCTCAAACCACTCGTCAATCTTCACATCGATAAAGACGGCGTGCTCAAAGGAACCTCCAACATCGCCGACTACCCGAAGTTGCGCACGCGTGTCGAGGGGCACTTCCAGGTCTGGCTTCCCGCGTTGCTCAATGCCACCGGGATCGATCACCTCAAAATCTCCGGTGACGGGACTCTCGACGGCAGCGGCAAGCCGTTCTGGGATGAATTCCGTCAGCGCCGCCGTGCCAACCCCAAAACAACAAATCTCGACGTCGAACGGCCCCGCCTTATTTGCATTCAAAATTGCGATGACCTGAATGTCGGTGGTCTTCACCTTAAGGATTCAGGTTTCTGGAATCTCCACATTTATCATTGCAACAATGTCCTGGTTGATGGACTCAATATCCAGGCGCCCCAAGGCGCGCCCAGCACCGATGGCATGGATATCGACAGCACCCAGAACATTACCATTCGCAACTGCTACATTGCCGTCAGCGATGATTGCATCGCCCTCAAAGGTTCCAAAGGTCCGCTGGCGCTGGAGGACAAAGACAGCCCGCCGGTGGAACATGTTCATGTCACCGATTGCACCTTCGCCCAGGGCGGCGGCATGGTCACCCTCGGCAGCGAAGCCACCATCATCCGCGATGTACTCGTCGAAAACTGCAAAATCGCCGGCCCCGGAACGAGAGGCATTTCCTTGGTACGACTAAAGCTGCGCCCCGATACCCCACAGACTTATGAGGACATTCATTTCAATAACATCACGCTCGATGGCGCCGGGCGTTTCCTTTCAATCGAGCCATGGAAGCAATATTTCGACCTGCAGGGCCACGCGCCCCCCACCGAAACCGTCCGCAATGTCACCGTCTCCAACATCAGCGGCACCTTCGGCAGCTTTGGCGTCATTCATGGCAACCCCGGCAACGTCATCGAAAACATCACCTTGGAAAACGTTGATATCACGTTAACCAATCCAAAACCGCAGCTTGTGGGAATCAAAAACCTGATAATCAGCAACGTCAAAATCAACGGAAAGGATTTTACCGCCGCGGATATTCCCACAACGCGGCCAGCAAATTAAAATCAGGAATCCCACCACGCCATGCCAAATGCAGACCTGAAAAAGAAAACGAAAAAGGCCATCGTCCTGGCGCGCCATTGTCTGGAAAGGGGAATGCTGGCTGATGCACAGTCTCTCTGCCGCGAAATATTGAACTTACAACCAGACCAAAGCGATGCCCTTCGCATCATGGGCATCGTTGCCTTCAGAGAAGACAGGCTCGTCGAAGCAGTTGAATTTCTTCGGCAATCGGTCGCCACCGAGGGGAAGGATGCCGAGGCTTACCACGCCCTGGGCGACGCCCTCCGCGATCTCGGCAATGGCCCTGAATCACGGGCCGCCTATGACATGACCATCGTGCTTCGGCCGGATTTCCCGCAGGTCTACAACAGCTTGGGAAATTTGTTCTGGAACGAGGGAAAGCTCCAGGACGCCATCGTCCATTATTCCAAGGCCGCCAAATTGAAACCGGGTTATCCCGACGCAAATTGGAGCATGGGCAAGGTCCTCGTGCTGCTCGGGCGTTTGCCCGATGCGGTAAACTGTTTCCGGGAGGTTTTGCAGTTCAATCCCACAAATGCCAAAGCACACTTCAATTTTGCGCGGATTCTTGCCCGCGCCGGCCGGCGCGAGGAAGCCGCGGCGGAATATCGCCAGGCCATCGCAATGCGTCCTGACTACCCAGATTGGCAATTTGAGCTTGCCGCCTTCGTGGGGGATAATTCCGTCACCACAATCCCTCCCGCTTACATTCGCCGCCTTTTCGACGGTTACGCACCCACATTCGACAAACACCTTGTCGAAGACCTCGCGTATCGAGTTCCCGAATTACTGCTGCGGGTGGTGCTCGCCGTCACTTCTCGTCGCGATCTTGATGTCCTCGATCTTGGCTGCGGCACCGGTCTTTGCGGCATCCAGTTCAGACCGCATGCCCGTTACCTCACGGGCGTCGATCTCGCGCCGGAGATGCTCAAAGCCGCCGCCCAGCGCCGTATTTACGATGAGCTGATTAAAGGCGATCTTCTCCCCTTCCTGCGCGCACAACCCGACCAATATGATGTGATCCTCGCCGGTGATGTTCTAATTTACATCGGCGATCTCGCTGAACTGATGCCCGCGGTCGCCGAATCGCTTCATCGCGGCGGATGGTTCGCATTCTCGATTGAGGATTACGACGGCCCAGGCTTTTTCCTGCATGCCGAAGAGCGCTTCGCCCATTCCCTGACCTACATTCGGGAGCAAGCCGCAAAAGCGGGATTGGAAGAGCGCGCCGTGCTTAAAACCACACTGCGAAAACACGGAGGCTCGGACACACCCGGATCCATCATACTTCTCGAAAAATCGGCCAATCACGTTCAAGAAAAGGCGCTTTGACATGCCGCCCAACCGACTCTTCATTCAGTTGATCAACTACAACGTCAGACATCAATTGTTGGCCGGCACACTCGCGCTGCTTTCACTTGCCGCAGCATCGTTCTCCCAGGCGATAAGCCCATCCGCCGATGGACCGGCCACGACACGACCGATACTCAAGGATGCCCACGGCAACACACTTCACGTTGCGACGCGGACCGGCCATATTACCAATTTCGATGAATCCAAGGTCGGGACTTACATCCTTCCCAACCCACTCGTGCTCGCCAATGGTCAAGCCGTGCGGGATGCGGATACCTGGTACAACCAGCGCCGCCCTGAAATCCTGAAGCTCTATGAAAATGAAATTTACGGCCGCGTTCCCACCAACACGCCGAAGGTGACGTGGGAAGTCGCATCCTCTGAAGAGAGGGCGGTGAATGGCGCAGCGGTGCTCAAACATCTCGTCGGCCGCATGGGCGATGGCGCGGATGGGCCGAAGATGTACGTGTCGCTCTACATCCCTACCAGCGCCACCAGCCCGGTGCCCGTCATCCTTTGCTTGAACTTCCCACCATCGGCGAAACGCGGCAGAGCACCAGCCGACGGAAGAATCAACAACATAACGCCGTCGCCCGCGACGATGTCCGCTCAACAGCGTTTCGGCGATCCAGTCACCGACATCCTCGCCCGCGGCTGGGCCTATGCCACCGTCATTTACACTGATATTCAGGCCGATCGGCCCAATTCGTTCACGTCCGGTGTCATTGGCCTGACTCTCCCACCCGGGCAGGCCGAACCCGCTGCCGGCCAGTGGGGAACCATCAGCGCCTGGGCCTGGGGCGCGAGCCGGATTGCTGATTATCTCCAGACGGACAAATCCATCGATCCCGCGCGCATTGCCCTGATGGGCCATTCGCGGCTCGGGAAGACCGTGCTTTGGGCATCGGCACGGGATGCGCGCTTTGCGGTTGTCTTCTCAAGTTGTGCCGGCGAACTGGGTTCTTCCCTTGCCCGACGCGATTTTGGGGAAACTGTCGATGACATGGCTCAGAATTTCCCCTATCAATTCGCGCGAAACCTCCAGAAATATCCTGGCCATTGGAACGATATGCCCGTCGATACGCACATGATGATTTCTCTCACCGCCCCGCGGCCACTGTTCATCAGCGGTGGAACGCTCGATCTGTGGTCAGACCCGGTCGGCGAATATCTTGCCGAGGTTGCCGCTGGTCCTGTCTATCGATTGCTCGGGAAGAAGGATTTGGGAATGAGTTCAACGACGCCGCCGCTGGATACGCCGCTGATCACGGGCGATCTCGGGTTCAATTATCACACGGGTCCGCACGAGGCCTCACCTTCTGACTGGAAAGCGTTTTTGGAATTCACCGGAAAATATTTTAGTCGCGCGCCATCGGCACAGACGAAGCCGCGGTGAAGGGCATTCAATTGGAAGTGAGACTGACAACCGCGGTTGGTCCTCCGAATCCCGTGGCAAGCGCGATGCTGCGCCGGATATCTAACCGCGCGCCTTGCCGATTGATCTGAACGCGACAGGTAGGCAGCGGATCGCGCGTGTGCATGTTCGGAGGGATGGCGCCGGTTTGGTGGGCAAAACAATTTAAAACAATCGAGACCAATCCAGAAGCGCCAAGACTGTGGCCAAGCGCGCCCTTGTGCGAATACAACATTGGCGAGCCGCCCACTCTGGCAATCACAGATTCGATTGCGGAAAGTTCCACGGGATCGTTCACCACGGTTCCCGTGCCATGGGCGTGAACCAGATCAACCTTCCGGTCATCGATCACGATGTCGAGCAATCGCCGAAGATTCTTGCCCGTCGGATCGCCGGCGGTGAGATGTGCTGCCTCCCCACCAAGGGCGAAGCGGTCCATAAAAGCGATCGCCTGACCGCCGGCCGTTTCAGAAAGCTCAAGACAGACTGCCGCGGCAGCTTCGCTCATCACGAAACCGCGCCGGCTTGCATCGAAAGGGCGACAGCCGAACCCGTCGGGCGCGAGGACGCCGAGGCGACTAAAGCTGGAAATAAACAGCGGATGCACCGATGCCTCAGCAGCAACGACCAGCACGCGTCGAGCCTCGCCCGCGCTCAGCAACATCGCACCGCGGATGAGCGCGTGTAATCCACTGGCGCAGGCAGCCGAATAAGTGAGGCGAATTCCAGCGCCCATTTGCAATGCGCTGGAGAGTGCGCCGGCAGTTTGGCCGATGCCGCACGAAAGCGATGCCAACGGACCGCGCAGCCACGACTCGATCGGTCCCTTGCTGGTGCCAAGGACCAGTGCCGTTTGCGGGTCGCTGAGAATTTCCGGGGACCAGCGCGCCTGGTTGATGGCGCTTCGGGCCGCGGTGCGCGAGAGCGCCAGCACGCGGTCCGCTTCCTCGATTTCGGAAATGCGCGCGTGATCGAAAATCGCCCGTCCTTCCAGCAGCGCGTTCCACGTCTGGCCGGGCGATGTCCCGAGTGGCGTGATCAGTCCAAGACCCGTAATGGCCGCTGCGAAAGTCATGGCGCGGCCGTCGGGTTCCACTGGCGTTCCAGATCCACGATTTCATATCGCCTGGCAATTTGCCTGGTCAGCTTGTAATAACCAAGGACCGCGTTCTTCGCGATTGGGTCATCCACAACATCGTCTATCGAGTAGCCGGTGAACGCCAGAATTCGATCCAATGGACGATTGATGACGACGTATTCCGAATCGTTTTCGGATCGCCGCCAGAGTTGAATCTTGCTCAGGCCAATTGGGTTAAGAGGATCCATCACGCAGGATTGTAGCCGCGCTTGCTTTAAGATTCAGGTCGATCAAATTCCGGCGCCGCGACGGGCGCTGCTGTCCCGGTCAGAGATGCGACAATGCGATCGACATGGACATGGCAGTTTTCAAGAAACAAAGCATATTTCTCCTGCGTTCCGGCGACCGCGGTTCCGGCGATATAGAGGCCGGGAACGTTGGTTTGCATGGTTTTGGGATCGAAGGTCGGCGCCTGGCCGATTCCCTGAAGCTGCACGCCGGCCATGCGGCAGAGCTTCATGTCGGCCTCGTAACCAACGAGAAGCAGCACGAAATCGACGCTGATGTCTCTTTGTTTGCCGGTTTCGTCTTCAAGGCGGACTTGATCAGAAAATATTTCGGTCGGCTTGGTTTGAAAATGGGTCTGGATTCTTCCAGAGGTGATCAAACCGGTCAGTTCCGGCCAGAGCCAATATTTAATGCTGGCGGCATCGAGCTGGGGGCGACGGTAGCTGATTGAAACATTCGCGCCGCAATGATGAGACCGCAGAGCGGCTTCCACCGCCGAATTGCGGCCGCCGATGATCAGCAAATTTTTGCGGAAGTATTCGTGAGGGTCGCGAAAATAATGGCTTACCTGCGGCAAATCTTCGCCGGGAATGCCAAGGCGGCGCGGCCGTTCGGTGCCTCCCGTCGCCAGGATTAGCTGACGCACTTTGTATCTCGAAGCGCCGCCGGCCTTTTCAGTTGTCAGAAAAAAGCCTTCGCTGTCGCGACGAATTTCCGTCACGGGTTCGTGGGTATTGATGCGCAGATCAAATTGCTCGACGATGCCGCGCAGGTAAGCCAGATATTGCTCGCGCGTGGACTTGGTTTGATCGGGGCTGTTTAGCGGCACCCCCGCGATGGAGATGCGATCGTTTGAACTGAAGAACCGCGTCTGCGGCGCAAACCACGAAATTGTGTGACCAACCTGGCGGGCGTCAAAATGAAAAAAGTTGGCCCCCGCCTTTTTAAGGGCGACAGCCAACTCTATTCCAATCGGCCCAGCGCCGATAATTGCCATATCCGCGGATGAAACTTCCATGCCGGGATTTTAGCTGCATGGACGGCCACCACGAAAGCGAATGTCACATATTGACGGGCTTGCGAGAGCCGACGCGACGGACCGTCACGCGTTCGAACGAATCGCGTACAGCAGGGGCGGCTTCGTCCCACTCAATATCAGGATGAGTACGCTCCCACTCACTTTGCAGTTGGGGTTCAACATCCTCGAAGTTTTGTCCGGCGTAGCGATTTGTCGCGTTCCAGCCATATTCGTAGAACGGACGAAATTCGTCGTAGGTGACATCGCCGGTCGCATAGGGCCGCGTGCGGTAATTTTCACGCCAGTAAGCGTCCTCAGCGGTGGGGTTGATGGCCTCAGCGACACCCTTTCCAGCAAGGCCGCCAGCCACGGCGCCGATTACCGTACCGATGGCAGCGCCCGCGATTGACCCAATGGGACCTGCAGCAGCGCCGATCGCCGCGCCGGCTGCGCCCGCTCCCGCAGCACCTATTCCAGTGCCAATGGGATGTGAACCCGGCGTGCCGGTGATTGCGTCGCGATTGGCGCTGGAGTCTTCCGGATTTGTCTTTCGGGGATTCGAGATCATGGCGGTCTCCTTTGTTTGTCCGCATGTCCGATATGGACATGTCTAAACATGTGTTCGCAAAAGATGTGCCGGGAAATCGGCGGAATACCGCCAGAGTCCTCATTCACCTGAGTTTGAAATGAAATTGGCGAGCGTGATTTAATATTTCCAAAAAAAATCACCGCCGCGCTGTCAGCGGGACGGTGATTCGGTCTCTTTATCGACCGGCTTGACCGGATTTTATGACTCGATCCGATGGCGCCGCATTCCGGTTGCCATCACATCAGATCCGCGATCATCAGGCGCCTGCCTGTGGAACAGCTTCCGCGGTTGGCGTGGAGGCTGCAAGCTGCGGAGTCCTTGCCGCAGCGGCCTGGCTTGCCGCGACCGGACCGGATTCTTCCACCGGCAACGGCTCGGCCAGATGAATGATGCGCAGGTTCAGGTGCGGCTGGAAAGCCGTGCCTGCGGGGATCAGGTGACCCAGGATCACGTTTTCCTTCAGCCCGACCAGCGTATCAACCGCGCCAGCCAGGGCGGCTTCGGTAAGCACCTTGGTGGTTTCCTGGAAGCTTGCGGCACTAATAAAGCTTTCGCTTTGCAGCGAAGCCTTGGTGATGCCGAGCAGCAGGGTCTTGGCGCGGGCCGGCTTGGGCTTCTTGGACTTGGCCGGTTCCTTGCCAGCGGCTTCGGCAGCTTCGTTGGCTTCCTTGAACTCAACCTTGGTGATGACATCGCCTTCCTTGAAGGGCGCGCCACCGGGTTCGGAAATTCGCACGCTTTGCGTGAGAAGATCGTTGCCCTGGCGGAAACGAAAACGATCAAGCACTTCGCCCGGCAGGAATTTGCTGTCGCCGGCATCTTCAACCTTCACCTTGCGGAGCATCTGGTTGAGGATGATTTCAATGTGCTTGTCGTTAATCTTCACACCCTGGCTGCGATAAACATTCTGCACTTCGGCCAGCAGGTACTGGTAAAGCGATTCCTCGCCCTTAATGCGGAGAATATCGTGCGGAATAATGGGGCCGTGGATGAGCGGATCGCCCGCCTCAACAGAATCGCCGGCGTGAACCTGCAGTTCCTTGTCGTTGGGGACGTGATGTTCGCGTTCCATGCCGGTTTCGGACCGGACGATCATGGTTGTCTTGCCACGGCGCTTTTCGGAACGGATTTCCACCGTACCGGAAATTTCCGCCAGCACCGACGGATCCTTGGGCTTGCGAGCCTCGAAGATTTCGGTGACGCGGGGCAGACCGCCGGTGATGTCCATGGTGCCCGCCGCTTCGCGCGGCTGGCGGGCAAGCATCTGGCCGGGGGTGATGCGCGAGCCGTTCTTCACTTCGATACGCGCCTTGGCGGGCAGGTAGTGGAAGTCAAGAATCTTGCCGTCTTCACCTTCGATGGTGATGCGTGGATGACGCTCGCCCTTGTGCTCGATGACGACGAGCTTGGCTTCGGTGTCTCCACCCTTGCGCTCTTCCTCAAGGCGGACGGTTTCGCCCTCTTCGATATCTTCGTAGCGGATGATGCCGCCCTTTTCCGCCAGAATTGGCGTGATGTGGGCGTCCCACACCACCAGTTGCTGGCGGGGCTTGACCTTCTCGCCTTCGGCCACGAGGACCGTTGCGGCGTAAGGCACTTTGTACTTCTCAAGCTCACGACCCTTGGCATCCACAATGGCGATTTCACCGTTGCGCTTGAGGGCAACCAACCGCTTGATGCCTTCAGCGTCAACCGTGGTGACGGCATTGATGTCGTGATGGCGGACGGTTCCGCCGGCGACGGCCTTGATGTCATTTTCGATCAGGCTGCCCGTTGCGACGCCACCGGTGTGGAAGGTACGCATGGTCAGCTGGGTGCCGGGCTCGCCGATGGACTGAGCGGCGATGATGCCCACAGCCAGGCCTTCCTCAACGAGCTGGTTGGTGGACATATCCACGCCGTAGCACTGGGCACAGACGCCGCGCGGGCTTTCGCAGGTGAGCGGCGAACGAACGCGGATGCTTTCCAGCTTCAGATCCTTGAGCTTGTCGGCAATTTCATTGGTGATGATCTGGTTTTCCGACACGATGGTTTCGTCGGTGATCGGATTGCGGATCGTATCGCGGGCGATACGGCCGATGATCATGTCCTTCAATTCCACTTCGACGGTTTCACCTTTATAGATGGTGGTCTTGGTGACGCCGTTAAGGGTGTGGCAATCGAGCTCATTGACGATGACGTTCTGCGCCACGTCGGCCAGCTTACGGGTGAGATAGCCGGAGTCAGCGGTTTTGAGGGCGGTATCCGCCAGGCCCTTACGCGCGCCGTGGGTGGAAGAAAAGTATTCCAGCACCGACAGACCTTCGCGGAAATTGGCCTTAATCGGGGTTTCGATGATTTCGCCCGAGGGCTTGGCCATCAAACCGCGCATGCCACCCAACTGACGCATCTGGTCAACCGAGCCGCGGGCCTTGGAAGTGGCCATCATGTTGATGGGGTTGAGATACTTGAGGTAACCCTTGGATTTGGCGACCTCGCGGCTGACGGGTTTCCCTTCATCGTCGCGATGGTCGTTTTCCAGGCCGGTCATGAGGTCTTCGGTGACCTGCTTGCGCGCGTGGCCCCATAGATCGATCAACTGCGAATATCGCTCCTGATCGGTGATGGCGCCCATGCGGTAGTTCTTTTCGATCTTGTCAGCCTTCTTCTGGCCTTCTTCCAGAATGGTGGCTTTGGATTCAGGGGTTCGGATGTCGGTGACACCGAAGCTGAGGCCGGCCAGCGTGGAACGCTTGAAGCCCAGGGCCTTCATGTCGTCCAGCAGCTTGATGGTGGCTGGGCGACCGAGGGTAGCGTAGGTATCGGCGATAACGCGGCTGCCGCCGGCGCTGGTGAGGGCGTAGTTATAGAACGGCATCGCATCAGGGAGGATGTCGTTGAAAATGCAGCGGCCCACGGTGGTGAGAACCACGCGGCCGTCGAAATTCGCGGGGCGCGTCTGGGGAACATAATCGGGGTTCTTGCGCTTCCTCTGAATTTCGAGGTTCTTCCAGGCTTCATCTGAAAGCGGGACGGGCGCGGATTTATCGCCCGGCACAACCTCGGTGCGATTGCTGAGACGAACAAAGATGCGCGTGTGCGTGGCGATCTTGCCGAGATCGAAGGCAAACATTGCCTCCCGCGGACTGTTGTAGAGGGCGTATTCGCCACGATCGCCATCGCGATCGACAGTCATGTAATAGATGCCGAGCACGATATCCTGCGAGGGCGTGATGATCGGCGTGCCGTTGGCGGGCGAGAAGATGTTGTTCGGGGCCAGCATCAGCACGTGCGCTTCGGCCTGTGCTTCCACGCTGAGCGGAAGGTGGACGGCCATCTGGTCACCGTCAAAGTCGGCGTTGAAGCCCTTACAGACCAGCGGATGAATTTTGATGGCGTTGCCTTCAACCAGCACCGGCTCAAAGGCCTGAATGCCCATGCGGTGAAGCGTGGGGGCGCGATTGAGCATGACCGGATGCTGGTAGATGACTTCTTCAAGAATGTCCCAGACTTCGGGATCGCGGCGCTCAAGCATCTTCTTGGCGGATTTGATGGTATCAGCCAGGCCATGCTCCTTGAGCTTGCGGATGATGAAGGGCTGATAGAGCTCCAGGGCGATCTTCTTGGGCAGGCCGCACTGGTGCAGCTTCATTTCCGGGCCGACAACGATGACGGAGCGGGCGGAATAGTCGACGCGCTTGCCGAGCAGGTTTTCACGGAAGCGGCCCTGCTTGCCCTTGATCATGTCGGTCAGGGATTTCAGCGGGCGATTGCTGCTGCCCAGAACCGGGCGGCGGCAGCGGCCGTTATCGAACAGGGCATCGACCGCCTGCTGCAGCATCCGCTTTTCATTGCGGATGATGACTTCGGGCGCATTGAGATCGACCAGCTTCTTCAACCGGTTGTTGCGATTGATGATTCGGCGATACAGATCGTTCAAATCGCTGGTGGCGAAGTTCCCGCTTTCCAGCAAGACCAGCGGACGAAGGTCCGGCGGGATGACTGGGATTACATCCATGACCATCCATTCGGATTTGTTTTCCGAATTGCGGATGGCTTCCACCATCTTGAGGCGCTTGGTGAGATCCTTGATCTTCTGTTTGCTGTTGGTCTTTTCGATATCGTGACGGATTTTTTCGGCTTCGGTGTTCAGATCGAGCAAGGCCAGAAGCTTTTTGATGGCATCCGCGCCCATGTCGGCTTCGAATTCATCGCCGTACTTTTCGTAGGCGGCGCGATATTCGTCTTCCGTCAGAAGCTGCTTCTTTTTCAGCGGCGTCTTGCCGGTGTCGGTGACGACATAATCCTGGAAATAGACAATCTTTTCGATATCGCTGGTCTTCATGTCCAGCAGCGAACCAAGGCGGCTGGGAAGCGCCTTGAAGAACCAGATGTGAACGATGGGGGCGGCCAGATTGATGTGGCCCATGCGTTTGCGACGAACGCGGCTATGCGTGACCTTTACGCCGCAACGGTCGCAGATGATGCCCTTGTATTTAGTGCCCTTGTATTTGCCGCAGGAGCATTCCCAATCGCGCTCCGGGCCGAAGATGCGTTCGCAGAAGAGGCCGTCTTTTTCCGCGCGGTAGGTGCGATAGTTGATGGTTTCCGGCTTCTTTACTTCGCCGAAAGACCAGGAACGGATGTCGTTAGGGCTGGCCAGCTGAATCCGAACCGAGCCGTAATCATTAATGCGATCGTAAACGCTTTCAGCCATGTTATTTTTCTTTCCTGTTATCCACGGGTTTTTAATCCGTGTTTAATTTTCACTTCAAGGTCAAGCTCATAGCAATATCAGGCTGCCGGCCGTTCCATAACTTCTTCGACGGCCGTGATCTGATTCAGACGCACATGGATGCCCATGCCTCCGCGCGGATAGTAATGCAACTGAGTAGCCGCCACCGCCAATTCATCCGGGTTATCGATCAAATACCGGTCGCCACTTGTCGTTACGATCTGAAAAGGGCTAAACGGATCGTGGCGCTTCAGATGGAGAATCGTATCGATCATGGATTCATCTTTGCCTGGCATCAGAGCTCCGTTAACGAATTTACATCAGATCCGCGTCTTCTTCCTCGCGGCTGAGGCCCTTCTTCTTCTCCAACTGGATGTTTAATCCGAGGCCGCGGATTTCGTTGCACAAAACGTCGAAGCTGACGGGGGTGCCGGCTTCGAGAGTATTGGTGCCCTTGACCATGCTTTCGTAAATCTTGGTGCGACCTTCCACATCGTCGCTCTTAACGGTGAGGAGTTCCTGCAGGACGTAAGAAGCGCCATAGGCTTCCAGGCCCCAGACTTCCATCTCACCAAAGCGCTGTCCGCCCGTGCGGGCCTTGCCGCCCAGGGGTTGCTGGGTGATGAGGCTGTATGGGCCGGTGGCGCGGGCGTGGATTTTGTCGTCCACCAGATGATGCAGCTTCATCATATAGATGTAGCCGACGGTGGTCTTCTGTTCGAAGCGTTCACCGGTTCGGCCGTCGATGAGCTGAATCTTGGCGCCCCAGGGCATTACGATATCGAGTTCGCGATCCGCTACTGCCTTATGAGACGCCTTGCGCTCCTTGCGGCGCGTTCGGATGGTTTCATTGGCTTCTTCGATGGCCGCGTGAATCTCGTCTTCGGTGGCGCCATCGAACACGGGGGTGACGGCCTGCTGGCCGAGGACCGCCATCGCCCAACCCAGGTGCGTTTCGAGAATCTGGCCCACGTTCATTCGGCTGGGCACGCCCAGGGGATTCAGCAGGATGTCGAGGTGCGTGCCGTCTTCCAAGAACGGCATGTCTTCCTCAGGAACGATGCGGGCGATGACGCCCTTGTTGCCGTGACGGCCGGCCATCTTGTCGCCGACGGACAATTGTCGCTTGGTGGCGACGTAAATCTTCACCATTTCCAGAACACCGCTGGGCAGCTCATCGCCGCGCTTGAGGTGTTCCATTCGGCGATTCTTTTCCTTGAGCACGGCCTGCACGCGCGGCCAGAACCGGCTGTAGGTGTTCAGACCCTGCTCGCGGGCTTCCTTGCTGCCCTTGATCCAATCGGGATTGAATCCCTCGATCTGTTCCAGGATGACGTCAGCGTTTTCAGATTGGCCGACCTTCTGGCGGGTGCCGGGATCGACCATTTGCTGGCCAATGACTTCGTTCACTTCGGCGATCATCTGCTTGAAGATGCCGATGGCCTTGAGGTTCTGTTCCTTTTCGTATTTGTCGATATCGCGCTTGAGAGTTTTCTTCTGCTCGTCGGTCATGTGCATGCGACGGCTGAAGCGCTGGGAGTTGATTACCACGCCTTCTTCGCCGGCGGGCATTTCCAGGGAATCGTTCTTCACGTCTTCACCGGCGCGGCCGAAGATTGCATGCAGAAGCTTTTCTTCGGGGGTCAGTTCGCTCTTACTTTTGGGAGCAATCTTGCCGACGAGAATATCGCCCGGCCCGACGCGCGTGCCGACACGGACCACGCCGTTTTCATCCAGGTTGGCCAGGGCACGTTCGGAGACATTGGGAATGTCGCGCGTGAATTCCTCGCGGCCAAGCTTGGTTTCACGGATTTCGACATCGTATTCCTCGATGTGAATCGAGGTGAAGATGTCTTCTTTCACCAGGCGCTGGCTGATGACGATGGCGTCTTCGAAGTTGTAGCCGTCGAAGGTCATGAAGGCGACGAGCACATTGCGGCCCAGGGCAAGTTCGCCCTGATCGGTTGCCGCGCCATCAGCAATGATCTGCCCGCGCTTGACGCGCTGGCCCTTCTTGATAATCGGTTTCTGATTGAGGCAGGTGCGCTCGTTGAGGCCAACGAACTTTCGAAGGACATATTCGTCAGCGTTGTCGACGAGGATGCGCGAGGAATCCACATAGGTGATGACACCGGCGCGCTCGGCGCGGACGACCATGCCGCTGTTCTGGGCGACGGAGCGTTCCATGCCGGTGCAGACGATCGGGGGATCGGTGCGGAGCAGTGGAACGGCCTGACGCTGCATGTTGCTGCCCATCAAGGCGCGGTTGGCGTCGTCGTGCTCAAGGAAGGGAATCAGGGCGGCGGACACAGACACCGTCTGGCGGGGGCTGATATCAACGTACTGAATTTCCTTGCTGGGGACGGTGGCCAGATCACCCTGCACGCGGGCGAGAACCAGGCCCTTACGCAGGTGACCGTCTTTTTCCACCACATCAGGTGGAGCAAGGACGGATTTCATTTCTTCGTCAGCGCGCAGCATCTTGTGCTCGCCGTTGACTTTGCCGTCCTTCACCACGCGGTATGGCGTGATGAGGAAGCCGTATTCGTCGATGTCGCTGTAGATGGAGAGGGACGCGATCAGACCAATGTTGGTGCCTTCAGGCGTTTCGATCGGGCAGATGCGGCCATAATGGGAAATATGCACGTCGCGGACTTCGAAGCCCGCGCGTTTGCGGTTCAAACCACCCGGCCCCAGGGCCGAGAGACGGCGTTCGTGCGTCAACTGGCTTAGCGGGTTGGTCTGATCGACCACCTGCGAGAGCTCGCCGCGACCGAAGAAGAAATCGATCGAGCTGCTGATGCTCTTGGAATTCACCAGCTCGGCGACTCTTCCAAGCTCATTGGGATCCTTAAGGCTCATGCGCTCCTGGACGGTGCGCTTGAGTTTGAGAAAGCCCTTGCGGAGTTCTTCACCGGCAAGTTCGTCGATAGTGCGCAGGCGGCGGTTGCCGAGATGATCGATATCGTCGATGTACCCTTCGCCGCTGCGGAGCTTGAACATGTACTTCAGGGAATTGACCAGATCCTCGCTGCGGAGGGTCATGACGGTTTCGGGGACGTTCTGGTCAAACTTTCGGTTAATTCGAAAGCGGCCTACGCGGCCGAGCCGGTAGCGATTTTCGTCGAAGAATTTTTCTTCAAATAGCGTTTCGGCTTTGTCGAGCTGCGGGGGGTTGCCTGGACGCAAACGGGCGTAAATCTTCAATAGCGCGTTGTCGTGGCTTTCGGAGGAATCTTCCGAAAGCGTATTGAGGATAAGCGGATCGGCGACCTTGGTGACGACATCGACCGACTTCAGGCTGCTGGCCTGGATCTTATTGATGGCTTCACCCATCTGGGCCGCGGCCTTGACCAGCTCTTCGCCGCTTTCGGCGTCGATGATGGGTGAGGCGGCGTAATAGGTGGCCTGAAGCTGGCTGACCTTGACGGATTCGACCTGATAAAACTCTTTGATGATGTCTTCAGTGGTGCTGTACTTCGCGTCGAGAGCGCGAAGGAATGTGGTTGCTGGAATCTTGCTGCTCTGGTCGATGCGGACGGCCAGGGAGTCTTTCTTGGTGACGGAGCATTCGATCCAGGAACCGCGCTCGGGGATGACGCGACAGCCGTGGAGTGGGCGATCGCCTTCCTGCACTTCGACGAGGAAGTCGACGCCGGGTGAACGATGCAACTGATTGACGATGACGCGCTCAGCGCCGTTGATGATGAATTCACCGCCGCCAATCATGATGGGGATTTCACCCAGGTAGATTGAGTCATCCTGGACTTCGTCTTTGTCCTTGCGGACAAAGCGGACCTGGATGCGGAATGGCATGCCGTAGGTGAGACGGAGGGCACGGCACTCATCGGTGGTGTAGCGCGGCTCGGAAAGTTCGTAGCTGATGTATTCCAGCCGAAGGTTCCCATCGTAACTTTCAATGGGGAAAACTTCGCGAAGGAGGGCCTCAAGGCCTTCATTCTTGCGGGACTCTGGTTTTACATCTTTCTGCAAAAACCTCTGGTAAGAGAGAATTTGAACGGCGATTAGATTTGGGGTCGGCAGCGTGTCACCACGCTTGCTGAAGTCGCGCGGCTCATACACTCGCATCAGGTATTCCTTTTCGCAGGTTCGATGAGGAGGCTAATTTTTCGATAACCCGACAAAATTAGCCGCTTTACGCAAAGTGAAGCGGCTTTTCGACCGGTGCGCCATCATTTCCACGCCCGGTAATAAACGTTAAGTACAGGTGATATTATCGATTAAACAGCGCTAGTCAAGCGCAAAAAACAAAAACAGAACCATTCCGGCTCGTCCGAGTCGGAAGATTCTGGGTTGTGGACCGAAATTATTTTGTCCCTTTTTCCAAAGCGACTTCCAAGACAATACTCCACGTTTCGAAGGGTGTCAAAAGAAAAATGCCCATGGGAATGCCAGGGGCACTTCTCTAAATCCGATGAAGACGGGTGTTATCGATGGCTCGGTACTTACCCAATAGGCCCAGGTTTTACTTAAGCTCAACCGTTGCGCCTTGTTCTTCCAGTTCCTTCTTGAGTTTGTCGGCGTCCGCCTTGGGAAGGGATTCCTTGATGGTCTTGGGCGCGCCTTCGACGAGATCCTTGGCTTCCTTGAGACCCAGGCTGGTAGCGGTTCGGACAACCTTGATGACGTTGATCTTCTTGTCGCCAGCGGCCTTGAGAACAACGTCGAACGTTGTCTTCTCCTCGGCTGGCGCGGCGGCGGCGGCGCCACCCGCGGGCGCGGCGGCCATCATCATCCCACCACCGGCGGCGGCTTCAATGCCGTAGGTTTCCTTGAGATATGTGGCGATTTCGACCGCCTGCTTGAGGGTGAGGCCCGCAAGGCGGTCGCCGATTTCCTTGATTTCCGTTGCTACTTCAGCCATGACAAAACTCCTGGGAGGAACTCTCCCGATATTGCAGAGCGAAAAAACGCTCTATTGGGCGTTACGTGCCCTGGGGCGTTGTGGCCCCTTCCGTGTCGATTTTGTCCCGCCTGAATGCCCGCTTCACTGCGAAGCGGTTTAACCCCAAAGGGGGCATTCAAAGCTGTCAGACCGGACAGAACTTTTCGTTTATAGTCGATCCACTTATTTCCGCACACATCAGGCTGGCGCGGTCGCTGGCTCGCCGGCGGGCGCACTCTCTTTTGCCTTTGCTTCAATCGCTTTAAGAATCCCGCCCAGCTTGCCACCTGGACCCTTTAGCGCTCCACCCAACTTGCGACCCGGGCCGAGAATAGCACCGACCAGATTGGAAATGGCTTCTTCACGGGTCGGCAGTTTGCTGACCTGCTCGATGCCCTTGTCGCCGGTGTAAATTTCACCGTCGAAGAAAATTCCGCGGAGCTCGAGGTTCTCGTTGGCCTTCTTTTCGCTCAGGAGAAGGCGGGCGATCGAGGAAATGCTGGCCTTGCCGTAAACAAGGGCGCTGGGTCCGTCAAGCAGCGAATCGAAGCCTTTTATTTTTGACTTGTCGCCGGCCCGGCGCGCAAGCGTGTTCTTGACGACCGTCATTCGGATGCCTTGCTCGCGAAACGTGCGGCGCAGCTGGTTGTTTTTGATGCCGTCAATGCCGCGCGGGCTGATGACCGCGATGGAATCCAGATTGCCGAGCTTGCCGGTAAGTTCTTTCTCAATCAGGCTTTTTACTTTTTTGCTCATGTGTTTTCCTTCATGCCTCGGGGCATCGATGCCGCACGTAAGAAGTCTTTACTGAAGGTTCAGGATGACCGCGGGCGTCATCGATCCTTTAATAACCACCTTTTTAAAATACGCGCCCTTGCTGGTCTGGGGCTTCATCTTGCGAATATGGGTGACCATGGCGGTGATGTTATCGGTCAACTTTTGATTCTCGAAGCTGAGCTTGCCGACGACGGTGTGGACGTTGCCGCCGGTGTCATTGCGGAACTCGATCTTGCCCGCGGCATATTCGCGAACGGCGGCGGCGATGTCAGCGGTGACGGTGCCGGCCTTGGGCGATGGCATCAAACCCTTTGGGCCCAGGACCTTACCGAGGCGGCCGACGAAACGCATCATGTCGGGGGTGGAAATAGCGACATCAAAATCGGAGAAATTGTCCTTTTCGATAGAGGCAACGAGTTCCTGTCCACCTGCGCGAATGGCGCCAGCGGCGGTAGCCTGAGCCACCAGATGCTCGGGACAGAACGCTACGACGCGCTTGGTCTTGCCCACGCCATGCGGCAGTGATAATGACCCGCGGATCATCTGGTCAGCCTGCTTGGCGTCGATTCCCAGCGAGAAAATCAGTTCGACCGATTGATCGAACTTGGTGGGCGGGAACGATTTCACGACGTCAAGAGCCTTGTCAATCGGCAGCGCTTCCGCGACTGCTTTCTTGGCGGCTTCTTTGTAGCGTTTGGATCTGGTGAGAATTACTGGCATGAATCTGATCGCTCCTTATCGCGGGCTTACAAAGCCTCCCGCCGAGCTTCCACTGTTACGGCCCGTGGTCTGGCCACATTTGTCTTTTGTCAAATTATAAGCGTCAAATCACAAGCAAGGGCTAAACACCCCGCCGCTCATCCTTCGATCGTGATGCCCATGCTCCGCGCCTGACCCGCGATGATCCGGGCGGCATGGTCTTCGTCAAAAGCATTGAGGTCTTTGATTTTTTCCTTGGCGATGGCCTTGCACTGGGCGATCGTCAGCTTGCCGATTTTGTTTTTGTTCGGTTCGCCGCTGCCCTTTTCAGCATTGACGGCATCCTTGAGCAGCACGCTGGCCGGCGGGCTCTTAAGTTCGATATCAAATGTCCGATCTTTGTAAACCGTCACGACGCAGCCGATGACCTTGCCCTTCATATGGGCGGACATGGCATTGAATCGTTGGATGAACTGCCCTGGGTTTACACCATGCTGGCCAAGCGCGGGGCCGATGGGCGGCGCGGGCGTGGCAGTGCCACCGGGCGCCTGCAGCTTGAACTGTGTGGTAATCTCTTTTTTGGCCATGGTCCGACACTCCGGGGCAACGTTGCATCAACAATCAGATGCGACGAACGACTAATCAATGATCCTGGCTTCCACATGCCTTCTGGGCCGGGCGAGGGGGTCATCATCCATGATCAACCCGTCGAAAATTCCGTTCCCAGTTTCCACTGCCTGCATGTTCGGGTCGCAGAAAACCGACTTTAAAAGCCGATACGCGGGCCACGGAAGCAGCAAAAGGGCGAGGATGCTAACACCGAGCAGCAAAATAGACAAGGCCAGTAAAGCAACTGCTGGGATCGCGAGAATTAACACGATTGCCCGGGCGAAATTAGGCAACCCGCCCAACCCGCCCCGCATGTCCTGCCAGCGCAGATAATACTTGTCAAGGCGCATCTTGCGCCACCGTCCTTCGGGATGGTTCCTCTTCCGCCGCTGGCCCGTTCAGTTCGAACCCTCGAAGCCCATACTAATCATATCTTTTCAATCTGCCAATACTCCAATTCAAGGGGCGTGGGACGGCCGAATATTGTGGCGATAATCCGGACCATTCCTTTGTCCGCGATGATTTCATCAACATCGCCCTCGAAGTTAACGAATGGGCCTTCGGTAACCTTGATTCGATCACCGCGCTTGTAAGCGGTCTGGATGGTTGGGCCGCTGTCATCGGGACGTTCGGCCTCTTCCAGCATCTTGGCCTGGTCTTTGGGGCTCATGGGCGTGGGTTTGCCGTTGGAGCCGATGAAATCGCCCACGCCATCGGTTTCCTTGATCATGAACCAGACCTTTTCGGGAATCATCCCGTTTTTATCCAGTTCCAGCTCAATGAATACATAGCCGGGGTAGAGCTTGCGATCGGTATCGCGGCGTTTCCCATCCTTAATCTGGCGAACTTTCTCAACCGGAACCAGGATCCGGCCGACCTGCACTTCCAGAGCCTCGATTTTTACCTTGCGCACCAGCGCTTCGCGAACGCGATCTTCTTTATTGCTGGCGACTCGGAGGACGAAGAATTGCATAGAGACACACCGGTCCTGGTTAACGGCTATACAAAAAAAGCGCGAGAACGAACGCGCCCAGCCAATGCGTTAATGTTTGACAGGCCAGATCGGCGGCGGCACTTTTAATACGCCAATCAGCCAGAAAAAAGTCCAAAAGAACTGATCATAAACAAACAGCATGATCGCCACGGTGAACATGAACAGAATGACCACCCGCGTCGAGCCGAACAACTCTTTGCGGCTGGTCCAGTTCACTTTCTTCATTTCGCTGTCGGTCGCGATCAGAAAATCAACATTCTGCGGCTTATTCAAAAAGTAGAACGCAATCGCAGCATAAATCAGGGCAAACCCACCGACCAGCATGTAGGCTGTCTGAAGCCTGAGATCATTTCCCTGGGCCTGGGTCCATATGAAATGGGCGGTCAACAGCCCGACGAGCGTAATCCCACCGACCGTTCCCATCCGGGTCCAGGCGCCCTGGCCCTTCTTATAAATGTGGAAAAAACCACTTGCGCCGCCTCCGCCTGGCCCGACGACGGCTGGTGGCGGTGGCATCGGGGGGCGACCGCGTGGCGGCCCCGGATAATTGGGCGGCGCTTTGCTGGGTCTGGGTCGCTTTTCCGGCTCGAGCGGGTCGTCCACGGCTTGCTTTGTCTCCTGATTCTTAGTCACTGATGCCATAATATTCACGCCAGCGATTTTCGAACACGCCAGGAGGGACTTGAACCCCCAACCTGCCGCTTTGGAGACGGCTGCTCTGCCAATTGAGCTACTGGCGTATGAGGCTGCCTACTCATCACCCGTTTATCAATCGCGGGGGTTCAGTAGTGCCCAGTTCCGCTCCAGCCACCAGGGATTGGCAACCAGCAACTGGCAACCAGATATTTACTTGCGCTTAATTTTGTGGAGCGTATGCTTTCGAAGGCGCGGCGAGTACTTTTTCAACTCGATCTTGGGCGCCCCGCCAAGCACTTTAAGCTCGGTGCGATAATTCAAATCACCGGTCTCGGTGCACTGCAACCAGACCATTTCGCGATTTTCCTTGGCCATACCAACACCTGCAATCTAAACAAACACAACTCAGCTCTGGCGTCGCACCGCGGCGAGAAAGCGCTTCCCGCCGCGGTGCGAACCAAATATCAAATCAGGCCAGGATCTTGGTCACGACGCCCGAGCCGACAGTCTTGCCACCCTCGCGGACGGCAAAACGCAGCTTTTCTTCCATGGCGATCGGGGCCATCAGTTCAACTTCCATTGTTACGTTGTCGCCCGGCATGACCATTTCCGCGCCACCCAGCAGCTTGGAAGCGCCGGTGACGTCGGTCGTTCGGAAGTAGAACTGCGGACGATACCCATTGAAAAATGGGGTGTGGCGGCCGCCTTCTTCCTTGGTCAGCACGTAAACTTCGGCTTCAAACTTCGTGTGCGGGGTGATGCTCTTGGGCTGAGCCAACACCTGACCGCGCTCGAGTTCTTCCTTTTCGATACCACGAAGCAGCACGCCGACGTTTTCGCCGGCCTGGCCCTCGTCCATGGTCTTATTGAACGCTTCAACGCCGGTGATGACCGACATCTTGTTCGGCTTGAGACCGACGATTTCCACAGGGTCGCCAACCTTAATGCGACCGCGTTCGATACGACCGGTTCCGACCGTGCCGCGACCCTTGATGCTGAAGACGTCTTCAATGGGCATAAGGAATGGCTTATCGACTTCGCGCTGCGGAATCGGGATATAGTCGTCCAGGGCCTTAACCAGGTCATCGATTGGCTTACAGGCCTTCTCGTCCTTGGGGTTCTGGTAGGCCGGCAGGCTGGAACCGCGAATGATCGGGGTCTCGTCGCCGGGGAATCCGTACTTGGTCAGAAGCTCACGAATTTCCATCTCAACCAGCTCAAGAAGCTCAGCGTCGTCAACAAGATCAATCTTATTGAGGAACACAACAATCTTGGGCACGCCGACCTGGCGGGCCAGAAGAATGTGCTCGCGCGTCTGGGGCATCGGGCCGTCAGCAGCCGAGACGACCAGAATAGCGCCGTCCATCTGGGCAGCGCCGGTGATCATGTTCTTGATGTAGTCAGCGTGGCCCGGGCAGTCGACGTGGGCGTAGTGCCGCTTGTCTGACTCATATTCCACGTGGGCCGCTGAAATGGTGACGGTCTTGGTGGCATCGCGTTCGGTGCCGCCCTTGGCAATGGACTTATAGTCCTTTGCTTCTGTTCCGAACCGCGCCGACGCGCGTGCGCTGAGCGCCGCGGTAAGTGTGGTCTTGCCGTGGTCGATGTGACCGATTGTGCCGACGTTCACATGCGGTTTTTTTCGCTCGAATACGCCCTTGGCCATGTCAATAACCTCCCGATCAAATGGTTCGCTTTATTCGCGAAACTTTTCAGTACGCCAAACAATTCAGAACACGATTTTCTCGCATCGTTGACTACGATTGAATCGGAGTCAGCAAACGCGATCTCATCGCGACACAATAGTCGAGTTGCAATAACATTGCATCACGACGCCTTCACAAAGCTGGCACAGGGGATTGAACCCTGGACCTCCACCTTACCAAGGTGGCGCTCTACCACTGAGCTATGCCAGCGTCGCCACCAGGTGTTGGATAGCGCCTCTTTGGGCATTGCCAGCGCGAATCAATCACCAGCGCCCAGCCTCGTTTATACGATACGCAAATGCGAGCGCGTACCGCAAGCGATGAAGGGCGGAAAGTATAAATCTCGCCAAACCAATGTCAATGAGGCGGATGCGGCGATTTCCACGTTTGCTGAGGCCGATAATTGCGACAACAGCACGCCACTCGGCAGGTGGGTCACGAAGCGTCCACAATTGCTATTGCTCGCTGGTCTGAGGGCTGAAGAAGCGGCCAAAGTCGAGCCGCGCCGGCAGCTAAAATGGTGTAAGTGCATGCCAGCATCGCCACGATTAAAGATCCACTGATTGCCGCAGCCAGCATAATCTTCTGATCCGGGGACGGCTTGGCCATTTGCGTCGCCAGCGTCGCATAATGTCCGAAAAGTAGCTCTAATCCAGCAGTTGTTGTGGTCGTTGCAATCACCAGCATCGGAGCGATGGTGACCCACAAATAAGAAAGCTTCCCCTCGTTCGCCAGCACCACCGTAACCACCGCCAGCGCGATAACCGCCAGCATTTGATTGGCGACACCGAACATTGCCCAGATGGCGGAAAATGAATTGGCGTTGATGAAATAAGACCACGCCGCCACGATCAAAAACGAGCTGGCGAGGGTGCCGGGCCACCAATCCGGGCGACCGAGTTTGGGATGAATCGCGCCAAATATTTCCTGCAAAAGAAATCTTCCAATTCGCGTGCCGGTATCGATTGTCGTCAGAATGAAGAGCGCTTCGAACATGATGGCAAAGTGATACCAATAGCGCCACAGCGCGCGGACGGTTGAGTCCCCAAACGTGACAAACCGCGCGGTCGCATCCTGGAAGATGTGCGCCATGCCCACAGCCAGCGTCACCGCCCCGCCGGTCCGGCCGCGGAGCGCTTCCCGAGTGTAGCTGTCGTAAACATCGAGATGATCGATATCGGCGCCGATGCTAACCAGCCTGTCGTGGAACGCGGGCATGCGGGCCATGTCGGTGTTCATCGCGTAATAATCGCCAGGGGCCAGCGTCGAAGCGGCAATCATCGCCATCACGCCCACGAGCGCTTCAATCAGCATCGCGCCGTAGCCAATTGTACGGCAATCGGATTCCTTGCGAATCATCTTCGGAGTGGTGCCGCTGCTGACCAGGGAATGAAAGCCGCTGATCGCGCCGCACATAATCGTGATGAAGAGGAACGGAAAGATTCGGCCGGGCATGGATGGCGCGCCACTGCCGACCACCGGCCCACCGTTGGCGAAAATGCCGTTATAAGCTGGGGCGCGGAACTGTGGATTGGCGATGATCGTGCCGATGACCAGGGCAATAATAGTGCCGATCTTAAGAAAGCTGCTGAGATAATCTCTGGGGACCAGCAGAAGCCAGACGGGAAGAACGCTGGCCAAAAAGCCGTAGATGCCCATGGCCAGAATGACTTCGTTGGCGGATAGATTGAAGTAATGCGCGAAGGTACTCTCAGCAATCCAACCACCCGCAAAAGTGGCGCATAGCGTGAGCCCGGCCCCAAGAAGTGACGCCTCCACCACGCGATCTTTTCGCAGGCGATACATATAGAGGCCGGTCAGCAACGCGATGGGAATCGTGCAGGCAATGGTGAAGGTGCCCCAGGAACTGCCGGGGATGATCCGCACGGCGTCCGCCGGCAGCGGCCAGAGATTCGTCGCGCTGCCAGCCGAAGAATTCGTCGGCTTCATCGCGGAATGGGTCTGCAGTTCAAACGGTTCGCTCAGGAAGGCGTCGCTCCCCTCGCCAGGCCAATGCAGGCTGGTCCCGGCCGGCACACTGTACGAATAGCTCCCATCGCTATTGGTTGTTGGCGCACTCATCGGTCTGTCGATCGCCAGAACACTTCCAGCGGGATATTTAATCTGCTCGCCCCCCAACGCTTTCACGACGACTTTCCCCAGCCCCGCAAGGGCAATCACAATGATGAACAAAATCGCCGTCATGGCGGCAATGCCCGCGGTTTTGCCGACCTCATCCCGGGTAATTTGCGCCAGACTTTTTCCGTTGCGCCGCACGCTGATGGCCAGCACCAGAAAATCCTGAACAGCCCCCGCGAGGCAAACGCCAATCACAATCCACAACAATCCCGGCAAATAACCAAATTGTGCTGCCAGCACCGGCCCAATAAGCGGACCCGCCCCGCTAATCGCCGCGAAGTGATGCCCGAAAAGCACCCACTTGCTGGTTGGGTGATAATTTTGGCCGTCGTTGAATCGATAAGCTGGGGTGGCGCGGGTGTCGTCCAACACCGCCACCTTGGCTGCGAGAAACGCGCTGTAGTATCGATACGCGATTGCCAGCACGCATAGAATCGCAATTAAGACGGGCATAGCGTGGATCGGATGGGCTGGATTCATGGCTTATATTTGAATTCTATCAAAAGCGGCGGAATTTCCAGAATCGCCCCCGCGCGGTACATTCCGCCGCCTCAAATGACCGTGACGCTTTTATGATAGTTGCCACCACAATCGCCGAATGCCGATCACACCGCGCCGAACTCGGGCGCCTCGCGTTGGTGCCCACCATGGGCGCGCTTCATGCAGGCCATGTGTCGTTGATGGAAGCCGCACGCCAGCACGCGCCAAAAGTCGCTGTTAGCATTTTCGTGAACCCAACCCAATTCGGCCCGCGCGAAGACTTCCAGAAATACCCCCGGCCCATCGAGCTCGATCTGGATATGTGCAAGGCCGCTGGCGTGGATCTGGTGTTCAATCCGTCACCGGAGGAGATGTACTCCCCCACCGTTCCTGAACTCCTTCTCGATATTCCCTCGCTAAGCAGCGTCCTTGAAGGCCGGGTTCGCCCAAATCATTTCAAAGGCGTCTGCCAGGTGGTCGCTAAGCTCTTCAATATTCTGCAGCCCAGCGTCGCCTGCTTCGGCCTGAAGGATTACCAGCAACTGCGCATTCTAACCGCCATGGTGTTGGCGCTGGACTGGCCCATCGAGATGATCGCCTGCCCCACCGTCCGCGAGCGCGATGGTCTGGCCATGAGCAGCCGAAACCAATATCTCTCCCCCGCCGAGCGGCAGCGCGCCCTTCTCATCAACCGGGCATTATTCGGCGCCCGCGAAGATTTCTTCGGTGGTGTGCGGCAGGCCAATCGCCTCGTCACCAGCATTCAGAATACGCTGCTCGAAGGCGGCGCTCCCGGAGGCATCGCCATCACCATTGATTATGTGGCCGCTGTGGATGCCACAACCCTCAAACCCGTGGAGAACATTTCCGGCCCCACCGTATTGGCCGTCGCTGCTCGCGTGGGGGCCACTCGACTCATAGACAATCTCATTTTAACCCCCTGAACACCTCACCTGACTTCCCGCCCGCAATCCCCTACAATTTATCATCCGATGCTCATCAAAATGCTGAAAGCGAAAATTCACCGCGCCAGGGTGACCATGACGGATGTCAACTACCATGGCAGCATCTCCATCGACCGCGATCTGCTCGCCGCCAGTGGCCTGCTGCCCAACGAAGCGGTCATCGTCGCCGATTGCGAGAACGGCAACCGGTTTGAAACCTATGTCATCCCCGGTGAGCGCGGCAGCGGGGTGATTGGCATCAACGGCGCAGCAGCAAGGCTCTCCCATGTGGGTAACCACGTCATCATCATGAGCTTTGTGCTGGGAACCGCCGCGGAACTTGAAACGCATACCGCGCGAATTGTGATTGTGGACGACCAAAACCGCGCGATCGAATCGCTCGATCAGCCCACGCATCTTCCCTGACGAAACACCGCCATGCTACAAGTTCTCTTCCATCTGCATCTCTTCGGCCATGACATTCCGATCTACGGATACGGGCTGATGCTGGTTGCAGCATTTCTCGCCTGCGTGCAAACGGCCCAGTGGCTGGCACGGCGCAGCGGGTTGAATCCTGAACTCTTCGCCAATGCGGCGATCATTGCCCTGATGACCGGCGTTGTCGGCGCGCGGCTATCTCATGTGCTGGAAAATTTCGGGGAATACACCCGTTCGGATTTATCGCCGCTGCAAAATCTTCTGCACGTCATCGACATCCGCGAAGGCGGTCTGACTTATTATGGCGGTTTTCTCCTGGCCACCCCGTGCTGCATTCTTTACGCGCTGAAAACCAGAATCCCGCTGCGATTGGGGATGGATATCGTCGCTCCGGTGTTGATGATCGGTCTTGGGCTAGGGCGCATCGGGTGTTTTCTGAACGGCTGCTGCTACGGCGCGCAGTGCAATCTTCCCTGGGGAGTGAGCTTTCCCTACGGCAGCGAGGCCTATGTGGATCAGGTCGCGCGCCACCAAACCGTCCCACCTCCAGACCTGATGCGAATGACCCTAAGCGGGAGAATTGTTCCTCTTCCGCGCGGTTCTCCTGAGATGCTGAATGATCCCCGTTTGCAAGCGCGGGCGGCGGCCGTCCGGGCCCTTCCCGTGCAGCCCACCGAGCTTTACAGCACCTTTACCGCGCTGCTTCTGGCCGCGTTATTAATCGCCTACTTCACGACGCCGCATGTCGACGGAAGTGTTTTTGCGTTGATGTTGATTCTGGAAGGCTTCGCGAGGTTCGTGCTGGAGCTTTTGCGCGTGGAGCCTTCGGTGTGGCGCCTGCAAATCGGCAATCAGGATTACGGGATGAGCATCAGCATGATTCTGGGGGTCGTTAATGTGATCGCGGGGTTCATTATGTGGCAAGTGATTCATCGCCCGCGTTTGGCGACCCTGGCAGCCCTCAGATCTCACCCCGCTTAACCGGTCCAACTCATGAAGACGATACTCGAGAAGATCAATAATAAGAGCGCGGTCGTGGGCGTGATGGGGCTGGGATATGTGGGGCTGCCGCTGCTCGCGGCATTTCATCAGGCGGGGTTTCCGGTCATTGGTTTCGATATCGACCCAGCCAAGATTGCCGCCCTGTCGCGCGGGGACAATTATCTGAAACACCTGGGAGAATCCCTGGTCCGTCACATGCATACCAGCGACAGATTCCAGGTGACCAGCAACTTTTCCCGGCTGGATGAACCCGATGCCATTCTCAGCTGCGTGCCCACTCCACTGGGCACCCATCAGGAACCAGACCTCAGCTTCGTGGAAAAAACCGCGGATGATATCGCCGCCACCCTGCGCCCCGGCCAGCTCATCGTGCTGGAATCCTCCACCTACCCCGGCACTACGCGCGAAGTGGTCCTGCCCAGGCTTCAAACCCGCGGCCTGCAATGCGGCGTGGATTTCTTCCTCGCCTATTCGCCAGAGCGCGAAGATCCCGGCCGCAAGGATTTCTCAACCCAAACCATCCCCAAGCTCGTCGGCGGCGTTGATCTCGCTTCCGGGCGCGTCGCAACAGCCCTTTATCGCCAGGCAATCCAGCAGGTTGTTTCCGTAGCCACAGCGGAAATTGCCGAAGCCGCCAAGCTGCTTGAAAACATCTACCGCGCCGTCAATATCGCGCTCGTCAATGAAATGAAGATGGTCCTGACAGCCATGGGAATCGATATCTGGCAGGTCATCGCCGCCGCCAGCACCAAACCCTTTGGTTTCCAGCCCTTCTACCCTGGCCCCGGCCTGGGTGGCCACTGCATCCCCATCGATCCCTATTACCTCACCTGGAAAGCAAGAGAAGTAGGAATGCCCACCCGCTTCATCGAATTGGCGGGCGAAATCAATCACGCCATGCCCGATTATGTGGTCCAGCGAACGACCTTAGCCCTGAATGACCGGGGAAAAGCCGTCAAAGGCGCCAAAATTCTCATCCTCGGCCTGGCTTACAAACCCGATGTGGATGATGTCCGCGAAAGCCCCAGCTTCGAGCTCATCGAAAAGCTGAGCCGTCTCGGAGCGCACATGCAGTACAACGATCCCCATGTCCCCGCCACCCACAAGATGCGCAATTACGACCTCCGAATGCACAGCGTCTCCCTCTCGGAAACCTCCCTCCACGGCTACGATTGCGTCATCATCTCCACCCATCACTCCGCCTACGACTGGCAAATGATTGCCAACAGCGCGACGCTCATCATCGACACGCGCGGCGCCCTGCGAAACGTCACGGGCGGCCGCGATCACATCGTCTCCGCATGATCCCCCTACCCGTGCGAATCTTCGCCGGCATCGTCATCTTCACCATCCTGGCGACGACCGATCTCATCAAAAACGGAAGGAATGCCACAAGATGGCGCGAGTACTGCTTCCTACTGCTCTGCGTTGCGGTCGCAATCGCCTACGGAATTTTCAACGACCAGATCACCTCCAGAATATCATGGGAATATTTTTATTACGGCAAGGAATTAGCACCAATCATCGGTCCGCAAACACCGCCCGACGCGGCAGCATTAAGCTGGCAGGCCGCCAGAATTGGCGCTTCGGCGACGTGGTGGGCGGGCTTGCTTGTCGGCGCGACAATGTTGATCGCCAACAATCCTTCCCGAAGATTGCCCCAACTTTCATATGCGAACTTGGGAGCAACACTGACGCGGATGATAGGGATAGAAATCATCTGCGCGCTCTTGCTGGGCGCGGCCGGATACCGATTTCTGCTGAACTGGATGAGCGCCGATTTCACTGAAATGGCCGCCTCCGGCCTCTGGCGCCCGCGGCACTTTCTAGCCGTCTACGGCATCCATCTCGGGGGATATGTGGGGGGAGTTTTGGGAATGGTCTACGCCGTTGTCAGCATTCGTCGGCGCCGCCAAACGTTAGCGCGCGGCGAGCAATGTGTCGCGATACCACTTCATGGTTTCTTCAAGCCCCCTGGGGAAATCCACTAACGGATGATACCCAAGAATTTCCTCCGCCCGTTTCAAATCAGCCAGGGAATGTTTTACATCGCCGGCGCGCTCGGGCCCATATTTGGGTTTCAGATCGGCCTGCTTCATCCACTGCGCCATCTGCTCAGCCAACTGATTCACAGTAACGCTGATCCCGCAAGCCACATTAATCACGGCCCCCCCAATCGCCCGCTCGCAACGAGCCGCAAGGAGGTTCGCATGAACCGCATTATCCACATAAGTAAAATCGCGCGATTGCTCCCCATCCCCGTAAATCATCGGCGGGTTCCCTCCCAGCATCGCCTTGGCAAACGCGGCAATCACCGCTGCATAAGCGTTGTCC
Organism: Planctomycetota bacterium; assembly: GCA_030775485.1. Classification (GTDB taxonomy): domain Bacteria; phylum Planctomycetota; class Phycisphaerae; order Tepidisphaerales; family Tepidisphaeraceae; genus JALYJB01. The sequence continues at coordinate 208,401 of JALYJB010000004.1, forward strand.
GGACTTTGCTGCGGCCCGAATATATTGAAGTACCGCAGGCTGACCGTATCCAGCCCATAGCTCGCGCTATAAGCCGCCAGCAATGCCTCCCCCGCCGCTTTGGTAGCCGCGTAAGGGCTGCGCGGCGCAGCGGGCATCGTTTCAACCTTCGGCAGAACTTCGCTATCCCCATAGGCGCTGCTGCTGGCAGCGAACATCACGCGACTCACCCCCGCGGCCCGCGCCGCTTCCAGCACGTTGAACGTTCCCCCATCGTTCACCTCGTGATAAAGCCGTGGCTGCTCCACACTCCGCGGCACAGACCCGAGCGCCGCCTGGTGAAAGACGAACCGCCGGCCTTCCGTGCATTCCTTCAACACCCCCTGATCCAGGATCGATCCCTCCACGAATTTCACCCGAGAAGGTAGCATCGCGGGATCAGCGCCCCCAGACAGGTCATCCAGCACAGTCACCACCGCGCCAAGCTCCAACAGCGCAGCCGACAAATGCGACCCGATAAACCCTGCCCCACCAGTAACCAGCACCGGGCAACCTTCGAACGCATTGCCATGCAGGCTTCTCCAATCGGTTAGCTCTCCCATGCACGCAAATGTAATTCCCCAGCCTGCGGAAGGCGAATTGGTTCTCGGTTAGAATGCGACCATGAGAGATGAAAATCTGCAGGCTCTCTGCGAGAAGGGCCAGGAACAACTCATCGCGATGGACTACCTCGGCGCTGAGGAGACGCTGGCCACGGCGGAGGCGATCGCATGGGCAGCCCGCGATTATGACGCGCTCTCGCGGCTCTACATGCCGCTGCAGGAGACTAGACGGCAAAGGCGCCAACGGTGCGGCGAAGGAACGATTCGTTTCGACATCCTCGCGCAAAATCAAACCGACAGAATCGATCCCGAACAACTACTGATGCAAATCCCCCAGGGCCAATTGCTCATTGGCGGCTGGAATTCGATCGCGCCGGCGCTGATGGCAAGACAGTTGATCGCCCAGCGCCGCCTTTTTGTGGATGTGCTTCTCGGAATGGTCATCGCCACAGGCGTTCAGAAATTCATCGCGGTAGTTCCCGGCGTGGAAAAGATATCGCCGGTCTCAAAAGGCACACCGGTTGACGGTCAACTGGCTTCCCTTCCCTCGCATCGGGTCATGCTTGCGGAAAGCGAACTCCCCGAGCCCACCTATAGCTCCATGATGGACATCTGGGAGGCCCTGCATTCCCCCTTCCTGAAAACCGCCGACGCCATCCCCGATGAATTATACGAGCAGAAAATTGAAGCCTATCGCTGGACGATTCGCATCGACTATGCTTGCGAGCTGGCGCATCAGAATATTTCCGATCTCGCCAGAAAGGTCTGCAGAATACGGAGGAACCCATGACCCAGTTCGGCTACGGCAACAGTGGCTCCAGTGGCAGTGGAATCACCCTGCGCCTGATTATCGGGGTGGTCATCGCCATCTACGGCATAGTCACCTACCTCGCCCACACCTCCGTAAACCCCACCACCGGCGAAAAACAACATGTGCACATGACTTCCGACCAGGAAATCGCCCTTGGCCTGCAATCCGCCCCGCAAATGGCCGCCCAAATGGGCGGCGAAGCGCCCGCCTCCGATCCAGACAAACAGGAAGTTTCAAAGGTGGGAAACACCGTGGTCGATCATTCCGATGCTCACAACAGCCCCTATCACTATCAGTTCCACCTGCTGAACGACCAGCAGACCGTCAACGCCTTTGCCCTGCCCGGCGGCCAGGTCTTCATCACCCGCGCTCTTTATGACAAGCTAACCGATGAAGCCGAACTGGCAGGCGTCCTCGGGCATGAATCGGGCCACGTCGTTGAGAGACATTCCGCCCAGCAGGTAGAAAAAGGACGCCTAGGAGAAACGCTGGTCGTGGCGACCGGAATTGCCTCCAGCGACAGACAGAATGGATACGCCGCCACCGCGATGGCCCAAATGGCCGACCAGATGATCCAGCTTCGTTTTAGTCGCGCGGATGAATCCCAGGCCGACCAGCGCGGCCTGCAATTCATGACCGAAGCCGGCTACGACCCCCGCGCCATGATCGACGTGATGAAAATCCTCCAAAGCATCAGCGCGGGAGGCAACACACCGGAATTTCTGCAAACCCATCCCGATCCGGGCAACCGAATCGAAGCGATTCAGGAATGGCTCAGCGCCAACCCGGATCGTTCGCGCGAACTAACCCGCGGCAACAAGTTGCATTAACCCGTTAAGCGGCCGAGTCCGTTATACGTCCAAATTCTTCACCTCAAGCGCATGCTCTTCAATAAACTTACGCCGCCGTTCCACGTCCTCACCCATCAGCACACTAAACAACCGCTCCGCCTCACCCGCTTCTTCAAGCGTGACCCGGAATAAAACCCGCTTGCTCGGGTCCAGCGTCGTTTCCCAAAGCTGTTCGCTGTTCATTTCGCCCAGACCCTTAAAGCGCTTGATTTCGATCCCCGCCTTACCCAGCGCCAGAATTTCCGGCAAAATCTGGGCAACGCCCGCAACGTCATGCTTCTTATCTTCCGAATAAAGCGCGTACTTGGTCGGCAGCTTTTCACCGCTGACCGATTCCTCCTGGGTCAGGAAGAAATCATCGATCGAGAGTCCGTACTGCTCCAGTTGAACAAAGACCTTCTCCAGGTCCTTCACCTCGTGCAGCTCATGATTCTTGGAAAGCCGTTTCCAGTTTTCCGTTGAGGCCGCCTGCGCCGCCGGATCAACCTCCTCGGTTTCCACCAGCAGATTCTGCTCTCGCAGATAAGCTTCGCGCTCCGCGGCCGTGTGGAAAAACGTCTCTTCACCGCCCACGATAACCTGGTAAAGCGGCAGTTTGCCGGAACCATCGCGCTTGGCGAGGAACTCCGCGAAATCGATCCCGCGCCGCTGGATCACGCGCACCAGCTCTTCAAGCTTGGAGAGAACCTCCACCACCCGGCGGATTTCTTCCCCGCCAATTCGGCGTGATTCCTTGCCCTCATCATCCCGAACCACTAGTTGCGTACCTTCAAGCCCAAGCTCGGTCAGCGTTTTCCGCATCGACCGCTCGTTCAAAACGTATTCGCTCTTTTTGCGGCGCGTCACCATATAAAGAGGAGGCTGGGCAACGTAAATCCGCCCCGCCCGGATCAGCTCCTGCATATGCCGGAAGAAGAACGTCAACAGCAACGTGCGAATGTGGCTTCCGTCCACGTCGGCGTCGGTCATGATGACAATCTTGCCATAACGGCGCTTCTCAAGATTGAAATCGTCGCGAATGCCACAGCCCAGCGCGCTGATGATCGTTCGAATTTCTTCGTGGCCCAGCATCTTCACCAGGTTGGCCTTTTCGACATTCAGCAGCTTGCCGCGCAATGCCAGAATCGCCTGCACGTTCGAATCGCGCCCCTGCTTGGCTGATCCACCGGCGGAATCTCCTTCGACCAGGAACAATTCCGTGTCTTCATTCGATTTGCTGCGGCAATCCGAAAGCTTGCCCGGCAGGCTGTTCCCTTCCAGGCTGTTCTTTCGCCGCGTCAGCTCGCGCGCCTTGCGCGCGGCTTCCCGCGCCTCGGCCGCCAGCATCCCCTTTTCAAATATCGCCCGCGCTTCCTTCGGGTTCTCTTCAAAGTAAGAACCCAGCTTTTCATTCACCGCCTGTTGAACAAACGATTCAACCTCCGGATTCAGAAGTTTGTCCTTCGTCTGACTTTCAAACTGCGGCTCCGGCAGCTTGACGCTGATGATCGCCACCAGCCCTTCCCGCACATCGTCCCCACTGGGCCGAATGTCCTTCATCAGGTTAGACGCTTCGGCAAACCGATTGATGGTCCCGGTCAGGGCCGTCTTAAACCCGCTTAAATGCGTGCCGCCGTCATGATTATTAATATTGTTGGCAAACGTAAGCAGTGTTTCGCTGAAGCCGTCGCTGTACTGCAGGGCGACCTCAACGATAAGCCGGGCCGTCGGATCTTCCTTCCGAAGGTAAATCACCGTGGGGTGGAGCGGCGTCTTCCCCTCATTCAGAATCTGAATGTATTCCACCAGCCCGTTTTCGTACTTGAAATCGTCTTTCTTCCCGTTCCGTTCATCTTCCACAAGGATATGCAAACCCTTATTCAAAAACGCGAGTTCGCGAATGCGACCGATCAGCATCTCATATTTAAACTCGATATCCGGGAACACCTCATGGTCGGGCTTAAAGGTGACCTTGGTGCCCGTCTTGGTGGATTTGCCCACCACCTTCAGATCGACCGACTTCACCCCTCGGGCGAATTCCATCTGGTAAACCTTGTTATCCCGGCTGACTTCCACCTCCAGCCACTCGGAAACGAAGTTCACCACCGACGCGCCCACCCCGTGCAGCCCGCCGCTGGTGGCATAGGGCGATCCATCCTTGTGATCAAACTTCCCACCGGCCCCAAGCGTGGCAAATACCACTTCAACCGTGGGAATCCGCTCCGTAGGATGAATTCCCACAGGAATGCCGCGGCCGTCGTCAGCAATGGTGACGCTGCCGTCCGCGTTAATTTTCACCGAAATATTCTTGCAGAACCCCGCCAGGGCCTCATCGATGGAATTATCCATAATTTCATAGACAAGGTGGTGCAGACCCTTCGTATTATTACCACCGATGTACATGCCCGGGCGTGTGCGCACGTGTTCAACGTCGCTGAGCACGCGAATCATCGCCTCGTCGTACTTGCTGTTGGAAGGTTCGGTATTTTCGGATACGTTCTCGTCAGCCATCCATGAGCTCCAATGTTCCAGAAGAAGGTTCACCCCGTCAGAAATCGTCGCCGGATGGGCGTCGCGGAGGGTGAAATGAATCGACCAAATCATTATCTCCAAATCGCATCCATTATCCATGCTGGCGGCAGTAAATTGCGCCGCTTTGTCGCCTTGCGCAATAAGCCAGTAATTCACCTCGCCAGCTTGCTCCTCCTGTTGCTGGCTGGCGGACTCAACGCCCAAACCGAGCCTTCCACCCAACCCAATCCAAATGACCCCAAGATCGCCAGCCTCATCGCAAATCTCAGCTCGGACGACGCCTCAGTGCGGCAATCGGCAGCCAATGATCTGATCACCATTGGCGCTCCAGCGCGGCCGGCCGTCATCAACGCCATGCACCAAAACGATCCCGGCGTTCGCGAGCAGGCCGCTCAAATTATTCTCGTCTTGCCGTGGTCATTGCCCGAAGATCCGGAAAACGTCCGCAAGCTGCTCAGTGATTACGGCAAGCCGGAGGTCGCGGCCCGCCGGGCCATCGTCCAGCAACTGGCCGAGCTCGATATTGCAAACGCGCCAACCGTTCCAGCCCCCGCGCCAATGCCAGCGACTCCTCTGACAATTCCGCCGCCTGGGCCTTCCAAGGATCTGGCGCCGTCGGCAACCAGCGATCCCGCCTCGTCGCCTCAATCAGGGCAGGGCGCCACCGCGCCCGCAAGTGCTCTGTGTCGACTGGTTTCCCAAGACCCTAGTCCCGATGTGCGATGGACAATTGTAGGCCGTATTCGCGAGCGGGATCAAGGCCCCGAGATGGCGCGCTTTCGCGCTATCGAGCCATACCCCGACGATGCTCCCATGCTCGCTCTATGCGGATTTGCCCATTTGGAATTCGATCAGGTTAAAGCCATCAAATATTTTCAAAAGTGCGCCGAAATCGAGTTCGCCTCTCCCAACGATGATGACGGTGAATTTGAATACGTCATCCGTGCGCTCGCTGACCTCGATTGCAACCAAAAGAAATACGAAGCTGCCGCCGAACTCCGTCGCAGGCAGATCGCCCGCGGCAGCACCGTCGATGACGCCGGCGCCCAAAGCGCCCTGACCGAGCTATTCGTTCTCCACGGCGATTTTGGTCCGCTGTCCGGCATTGATGACGATATCAAGCTGGCGGGCAAATCGATCGATTCCCCCAAGGTTCAATACGCCCTGTCCCGCATGTATGCGCGCGGCAAAAATGCCAAACAGGCCGAATCCGCGCGCTTGGCCGCATGGCAGGCATCAACCGCACGCCATCAGCGATTTGAGGTCGGAGAGTTTCTCTACGACCACGGCTGGGATGATCTGGCCACGCCCGAATACGAGGAATTCCTCAAGATGCCCCCTGATCCGAACGAAGTTCTCGATCCTTCCGCCGATGTAAACGCCCATTTCCGCCTCGCCGGCCTCGCCGTCAAGCGCGGCGATGATTTCACCGCCGCTCAGCACAAGGAGCAGGCCATCCGATGGCTGGGCGATGACCCCAGCAGCCTTGTCAAGACCGACGGCAGTGGCCATCGCTGGCCGGCCACCGCCAATGAAATCTGGGCGGAAATTCATTGGCGCTACATGCGCGCCGCCCTGGCCCGGCACGACGAGCCCACGGCCAGGGAACAATTGGGTGAGCTGCTGAAGCTCAAGCCCGATGATCCCGAAATTGCCATGGATCTTGTTCCGCTCTTAAAACAGCGCGGGCAGGCCGACATAGGGCAATCCATTTTCGATCAGGCATTTGCCTCAATGAAGTCCAAGCTCGACGCCGATCCGCACAATCCGGCGCTGCTCAACGGCTTGGCCTGGATGTGTGCCAAGTGCGATCTGAAGCTAAGCGACGCCCTTGTTTGGGCGGGGGAAGCATCCGAGGCGGCGCCAAACAATTCGGCGATCACCGATACGCTGGCAGAGGTAAATTTCCATCTCGGCCGCCCTGCTGAAGCGGCTCGCCTTGAGGCCAGGGCCCTGGAAACAGCACCCAACGACACCTTCATGATCGGCCAGCTCAAGCGCTTCCAGGAAGCCGCTCAAACCCGTCCCTCCACACAGCCGCAATAGTTCGACTATAATCCGCCGCCGTTATGTTCCGTTTATCCAGAGAGGTTCGATTCGCCGTCAACCCCGATGAGGATGACCAGCTCGCTGGCCCACCCACCAATAGCTTCGCGGGGTTTCCGTCGCTTCGCGGCATCGGTCATTTTCTTTCGCTTGAGGTGACCCTTGCCGCCGCCAATTTGGACGCGCGGTCAGCTTGCCTGCGAAATATCAAGGAGATCGATCAGGTCGTCCGGCAACAGGCAATTCCCCTCGCTACCGCTTTCGTTCGCCGCGGCCGCTACGGCGGCGGCAGCCAGTTGCTGCTGAAATTATTCGAGGTTCTGCGCAACGCCTGGCCCGAAAGTCTTTTGCACCACTTGCGCCTTTCCCTCAGCCCCCTGATGACCCTGACCGTTTTTGCCCGGGAGTATCCGATGGTCCGAATCAGCCAGAAATTCGAATTTTCCGCGTCGCACCGTCTTTACAATCCGGCGCTAAGCGAAGAACAAAACGCGGAAATGTTCGGCAAATGCACCAATGTGCATGGGCACGGACATAATTATGTCCTTCAGGTAACACTGGCCGGCCCGCCGAACGCGAACGGATTAATCATCGACATTCCGAAGTTCGAGAAAATCGTCGCCAGCACGGTGATCGAAAAGTTCGATCACAAAAATATTAACGCCCAGTTGCCGGAATTCGCGCAGCTCATTCCCACCGTGGAGAACATCGCGTCGGTGATCTATCGATTATTAAAACCCGCATTTGAAACCACTGAAGCCAAGCTGGCGGGCGTAACCGTCTGGGAAACGCCCAAAACGTGGTGTGAGTATATGGAGTGAGTTTGCGCGCTTACCCGCCCCCGCTTCCTTCCGCGCCTAGCCGATCGCCCATTCCCCGTCTTTGGTCGTATCCGCAAGCCACCACAAAATCATCAACGGTACCATTCGTCCGAGCAACATGACCGCGCTGTACCCGAACATCGCTCGCCGTTCGTCTGGCACTTCCGAAATGGAAAAGCCCACGTTGCTCACGGCACTCACGGCGTTGAAGATTAACCCGTCGCTGCTGTTCGTGGGGTTGACGTGCGAAAACAGGATGACGGCAAAAATGACCATGGCCGCGTAAGCTCCCAGCCAAACCACGGCTATGCCCAGCGAGCGTCGTCCGGGTCGGCCCTCCAGTAAATCCCTCGTTCCCCTGAAAAGCTCCACCAGCGTGGTCGTCTTCAGCCCCCCGCCGGTTCCCGCCGGGCTGGCCCCGACACCCATGAGGATGATCACCACCCACAGCATCGCTGCCGAGGTTTGGCTGAAAGGCACGATCGGCAGGCCCCCCGTTCGTGATTGCACCGCCAAAACCGATCCAACCTTGACCGCGTTCGAAGCCGACCACTCCTTCCAGTGGTGGGCTGCCAGATCCAGACCAACCAGGAGCGCAAAGCCAATTACATACGCCCCTGCCGACATCACCAAGACAACGCGAGAATGTTTCGACAACGGTTTAAAGTAGAGAACGGCGCTCCAGCACTCCATCAAAACCGGCAAGCCCAGCCCCCCCAGAATTGTCAGCGGCAATATCAGCAAATGAGTCAGCAACGAAGATTCACTGGGGAGATGCCCCAGATACAGGCCACAGTTTGCGAACGCGCCCACAGTGAGAAGAAATATGCTCACCAGCGTTTGGTCCGGCTCGCGGGGCAATACCGCGCCGATTGCTAACGCAGTGGCAATCGCCACCGCTGCCGCGATGGCAATCCGCCGGTCACTGAAACGCATCCCTGTGACGCGCGTCACCGCCATTCCCCCCACAATCATGCTGAATAAGCTTCCCGCAATGACCAGCACCAGCACGATCCATTGTCCCAATGCATTGAAGCTGGATAGCCCCGGGTTCTGGCGAAATCCGGTTAGCGTGGCGGCATTGATTGCCGTAAAAAGCGCTCGAACACCATTGGGCGTGGTCATGCCAAATATGTGAATGAGAAGAAACCCCACGAGAATCACCGCCAGGTATATCGGAAAAAGCCAATTCGCGATTTCGCGCCCAAAATCCGTTTTCCGGGTATCCCGGGAAACAGCCGCCGGCCGGTCGGTGGATTCAGCGCGGCCCGTATCCTGGCGCTTGGATTTCTTTTTACTCACCGATTGTTCCCGCCGTTCGCTCGCCGCGCTTGTCCAATCCAATTATTTTTTATAAACAGCTTCCGGCTCGAAGACCTTCTTGCCAACGGTTTTCCAATCCGCGCCGTCCGCGGAATGCTCCCGGAAAAAGCAGCTGTAATACCCCTCGTGACACGCCGCGCCCTCCTGCTCGGCCTTGATGAGGATCACATCCTTATCGCAGTCCACGGCGATCGATTTCACATGCTGCACGTGCCCGCTGCTCTCCCCCTTCAACCAGAGCTTATTGCGGCTGCGGCTGAAAAAATGCGTTTTCCCGGTCTCCACTGTCCTGGCCAGGGAATCGCGATTCATCCAGGCCATCATCAGAACCTCTCCGGTTCGGAAATCCTGAATGATCGCGGGGATCAATCCATTAGCGTCAAATTTCAAACCCTCAAGTTGCGCGTCCATGGACGCATTTGTCCAAGGAATCGGGGATTTTGTCAAAGGATCGGCGGAACTGAAGAAGTTTGAACCGCCATAACGCCAAGAACGCCTAGGTCAGAAACGAGAATAAAAGACGTGCTGATTCGAACTTCATAACTTCGTCTTTCCGACCTTGGCGTTCTTGGGTCATGGCGGCCTGCCCTGAGTTATATCGAAGGGTTAAACCCTCTTTCCTGGCTTGACTTGCCCCGCCCCCCTCGTAGCATTCGCCCAAATCAAACGAAATACAAAACAGGAGTGATCCATGTCAACAAAAACTGTAGCAGACATTGAAGTTCGCGGAAAAAAAGTATTGATGCGCGTTGATTTCAACGTGCCCTTGGAAGGCGGCAAGATCACTGACGATCGCCGCATCGTTCAGGCCCTTCCGACCATCAGGGACGTCGCCCAGCGTGGCGGTCGCGTCATCCTCATGTCACACCTTGGCCGTCCCAAGGGTGGCCCCGAGCCAAAATATTCCCTGAAGCCTGTCGCGGATCGACTGACCGAATTGCTCGGCAGCCCGGTTAAATTCGCCGATGATTGCGTCGGCCCCGCCGTCGAACAATTCGCCGCCGGTCTCAAGGACGGCGAAGTCCTTCTCCTGGAAAATCTCCGCTTCCATAAAGAAGAGGAAAAAAACGACCCGCACTTTGCCAGGCAACTCGCCAAAATTGCCGACGTTTACGTGAACGATGCCTTCGGTACCGCCCACCGCGAACATGCCAGCACATTCGGCGCGGCCCAGGCGCTCGCAGGCAAACCTCGTGTAATCGGACAACTCATCAAGAAGGAGCTTAAGTTCCTCGGCGAGGCCATCAGCAAACCCCAGCATCCGTTCGTCGGCATCCTGGGTGGCGCCAAGGTCTCGGATAAAATCAACGTCATCGAACAGTTGCTGGGCAAATGCGACACCCTCCTGATCGGCGGCGCAATGGCTTACACCTTCTTCCTCGCCCAGGGCAAGGAAGTCGGCAAAAGCCTGGTCGAGCGCGACAAAGTTGAGCTGGCAAAGGCTCTGCTTGAGAAGGCAAAGGGCAAAATTAAGCTGCCGGTGGACACCGTCATTTCTGACAAGATGACGGACGACACCCAGACCAAAATTGTCGAGGGAAACATCCCCGCTGACATGGAAGGCTTTGATATCGGCCCCAAAACCCGCGAGCTATACAAAGCCGAAATCGCCAAGGCCAAAACCATTCTCTGGAACGGCCCAATGGGCGTTTTCGAGAAAAAACCGTTCGCGGCAGGCACCAGGGCAGTCGCCGAAGCAGTCGCCGAGGCCACCAGTAAAAACGGCGCGATAACCATCATAGGCGGAGGCGACAGCGCCGCTGCCATCGAGCAAATGGGCCTGGGCGACAAAGTCAGCCACGTCAGCACAGGCGGCGGCGCCAGCCTGGAATTCCTGGAAAACGGCCACTTCTCCACGCTGGATATTCTGGATTAAGCGCGCCATGACCTCAAACCCCTACCAGTTCACCAGCCACCTGATCGCCCCGTCGATCCTCTCCGCGGATTTCGCGAAGCTGGGCGCTGAGATCGATGACGTGGACCGCGCTGGCGCTGATTTCCTCCATTTGGATATTCTGGACGGCCATTTCGCCCCCAACATAAGCTTCGGCCCCGCCGTCACCGCTGCGACGCGCCGGTCCACCAAGGCGTTCCTGGATATTCATCTAATGATCACTAACCCCGTGAGATACGCCCCCGCGTTCTTAAAGGCCGGCGCGGATGGACTCACATTCCACGTCGAAGCCGTGAAGGATTCCGTAGCAACCGCCAGGGAACTGCGCCGCCTCGGCTGCAAGCACGTCGGCCTCACCCTCAACCCAGCCACCCCCATCGAACAAATCTTCCCCGCTCTGGAAGAGGTCGATCACGTCCTGGTCATGAGCGTCGTCCCCGGTTTCTCCGGCCAGAAATTCATGCCCGAAGTCTTGTCTAAAGTGGAACTACTGAAAAAGCGAATGCACCCGGGCCAGCGCGTGGAAATTGACGGCGGCATCAACCCCCAGACAATCGTCTCCGCCGCGTCTGCGGGCGTCGATTGGTTCGTTGTAGCGACCGCGATTTTTGGTGAACCAGACAGGGCGGCTGCCATCAAGGAACTTCGTGAACATCTAAATTCAGGTGGCAAATAACTCAATACTTCCCGGCCGAGCTAAGCAGGTGCCTGATAGATGGAATGCCACAAATTCCTAAACATTATTCTTGACACCAATCCAATGTTAGGGTAAAGTACGGAAATGGTTGCATGGCTGAATCAGCCCACCCGACCAATCTCCGTGCATTCCCAGAAAGGAATCCCCTTCCCCGTAGCGGCGCAGTCCACCCCCAACCCTCCACCCCAAAAACCGCAAGAAACCAAAAAATGCCCCACTACCCGGGAGGGTGCGATTGGGGCATTGTGGGGCATCCCACCAAATCCACCCCAATTTATTTCCGTGACAATCGATCGGCTCGCGCCATGTCGTGATTTCCCATCAAACCTGCGTCCCTTAAACCGTTCATTTGAAGGTCCGGACGCTTTACACAAGGCGCTCCCGCGCTTATTCAGGTTAAACATGGTCACGCGAGTAGTTTTGATCGCGGCTCGACCCACGCCATGGGATACCGAGCTTCGCCTGGTGGGCAGCCGGCCTTTGCCGCTCACCGCTGAAGCGATCGATTCCATCCGGCATCTGCTGCAAACGCTGCCCTACCCTATCACCAGCGTTTACCGCCCCGCCGCCAACGAGGCATGTGACCAGGCAGCTCGTCTTGTGGCCCAGCACTTTCATCTGCGGGTGCGGGATAATGCCGGACTTGAAAACATTCATCTGGGTCTTTGGGAAGGTCTGACGCCGGAGGAGATTCGCTTTCGCTTCCCCACCGTCTTCCCCGAATGGGAAGCAAATCCACTGGCCGTTGTTCCACCAGACGGCGAACCGCTGGCGGGCGCGATCAAGCGCATCTCCGGCGCTGTCACTCAAATTCTTCGCCGCAACCGTGGAGAATGCGTGGGCCTTGCCCTGCGCCCCATGGCGTTCCAGATCGCCGCTGGAGTTCTCATGGGTGAATCACCCCAAACCATGGCCGGCCACTTGCATCAGGACGTGTCAATTGCGACGATTGAGCCTTCGCTGACAGACCAGAAATAACCTGCCGGCAAAGCAAATGGCAACATCGGAAGAACAAACCGCTCAGAAGAAGGAAGGCATCCCCGAAGGGCTCTGGATGCGCTGCTCCGAATGCGGAGCCATGCTATTCCGCAAGGTCGTGGAAGAGGCCCTGCATGTGTGCCCGGAATGCCAGCACCATTTCCGTGTCGGCGCTCGTAAGCGGCTCGAATTACTCGTCGATCTGGGCAGTTTCGAGGAAATGTTCGGCGATATTCAGCCGACCGACCCACTCAAGTTCGTCGATAAAAAGGCATACAAAGACCGCCTCAAATCCGAACAGCTTAAATCGGGCGAGGATGATGCGGTCATCTGCGGCAAGGCATTCATCAAAGGCCGGCCCATCATGGTCGCCGCCATGGACCCCACGTTCATGATGGGCTCCATGGGCAGCGTGGTGGGCGAAAAAATCACCCTCACCATCGAAGCCGCCGCCGATGAAAAGCTGCCCCTGCTGATCGTCAGTTGCTCGGGCGGCGCCCGCATGCAGGAATCGGCCCTGTCCCTCATGCAGATGGCCAAGACCAGCGCCGCGCTGGCGCGTCTGGACGATGCCGGCGGACTCTTCATCAGCCTCCTCGCCGACCCCACCACCGGCGGCGTGACCGCCAGCTTCGCCATGCTGGGCGATTTCATCATCGCCGAACCCAAAGCATTGATCGGTTTCGCCGGCCCCAGGACAATCTGGAACACCATCAAGGTTGAACTTCCCGAAGGCTTTCAGCGCAGCGAATTTCTGGAAGAAAAAGGGTTCGTCGATTTCATCGTCCACAGAAAAGATCTCCGCAGCGAAATTGCCAGGCTGGTGGATTTCTGCGGGAAGTAATTGCAATTACGAAGTGCTTTATGCCGCCCAGATCACTCTGGCATCGATACCTTGAATCAAAAATCCCTCTGTTCTCGCTGGTCGTTACAACGGTTGCGATTGGTTTAACCTACCAGACCATTGTTGCTGCTTTTGATTCATACACGGGAAAGCAGGCCACCGACATCAACATCGTGATGCGAAGGATTTACCTGATTCTGGGATGCGCGGTAATTTCAATCGTGATGGAAATGATTCTCAAACGCCGCCACCGCCGCTTCCTCATTCGCCAGGCCGCCCCAGTGCTTCCACCTTCTTGATCTCAACCTGATCGTTCCGGGACAGATCCGCCAGCACCTTTTTTCCCATCGTCGCGATGATGCGCACCTTGCCGTCGAAAAACTCGCGATCCTTGACGCGCGTATGGTTCTCAATAAACGAAAGCAGCTTGCCGTTGCTGCTTTCCGCTTCCATCGTCACCTCAACCTCCTGCCCGCGCACCTGCTCGTGCACAACCTGATAAAGTTGCTCCACTCCGCGACCGCTTTTGGCGCTGATGGGAATCGCCCCCGGATGCAGTGTGCGCCATTCCGGAAATTTGTTTTCCCCGTCTTCCGTATCAATCTTGTTCAGCAGCAAAATCTCCGGTTTGTCCTTCACCCCAACTTCTTCAAGGACTTGATGCACCGAATCAAACTGCTGCTGGGCATGCGGATGCCCAACATCTAAAACATGCAGCAGTAAATCCGCGTTAATCGCCTCTTCCAGCGTAGCCTTGAAGCTGGCAACCAGGTTATGCGGCAAATCGCGAACAAACCCAACGGTATCGCTAAGCATCACCTGCGTCCCGCGCTCCAGCTTCCAAGAGCGTGTCTTGGTATCCAGTGTCGCAAACAACCTGTCGTCCGCATAGGCGCCCGCAGCTGTCAGCGTATTGAAAAGCGTGCTCTTCCCCGCGTTGGTATACCCCACAATGCAAACCGTGAAATGCTCACGCGTGCGCTGAGCCACCTGGCGCGTCTTACGGTCCTGAATCTTGCCAATCTCATCGCGCAACCGATCGATGCGCTTTCGCACCAATCGACGGTCAATTTCCAATTGCTGTTCGCCCGGCCCGCGCGTGCCGATTCCCGCTGGCGCGCCGCCCGCGATGCGCTCCAGATGTCCCCACATCCGCGTCAGGCGCGGATAAGTGTACTGCATCTGCGCCAACTCCACCTGCAGCTTGGCTTCGTGCGTCTGCGCCCGCGTGGCAAAAATATCCAGAATCAATTCCGACCGGTCCAGAACCTTAATCCCTTCCAGCCGCGGGCTGCCCGCCTCCTGGTTCACAATTGTTTCCAGCGACCCGATCTGAGCCGGCGAAAGATCATTATCGAAAATAATGACGGTCGCTTTTTCCTTGATGGCCAGTTGGGCAATTTCAACCACTTTCCCGCTGCCCACATACGTTCCCGCATCGACCTTCTGCCGCTTCTGCAGCATCGTGCCCACCACCTTGGCCCCAGCAGTCTTGGCCAGCGACGCAAGCTCGCCGAGCGGATCGCGCGGGTCCGCGGTGGATTTGGGCAGAATTACGCCAACCAGGATCGCCCGCTCCTGCCGCACCGACATTTCTGTTCGCTTAAGTTCTGACACGTTCGCATTGTCCTTTGCCAGCGGGCGTTTGTCATTTCCTGGAGATGAGCGAATGCCTACTTCAGACCGATTGCGCTGGCGGTAGCATGCGTCTGAATGTGACTCAGGCTAATGTGCCACTGCGAGATTCCCAACCCCGTCGCGATGCGCGCGCATTCTCCCGTTAGAGAAATCTGCGGCTGGCCACTCAAGGTCTTGGTCACCTCAATATCCGTCCAGGCAATTCCCCCGCGCCACCCTGTCCCCAGAACCTTCATCACTGCTTCCTTCGCTGCAAACCGCCCTGCAAGATGCTCAAAATATCGCTTGGGATTCGCCAAACAGTATTTCTGTTCAGCCGGCGTGAAAACCCGATCGAGAAACCGGTCGCTATGCTCTTCGCAAAGCCGCCGAATCCGTTCTGTTTCGACGATATCAATCCCATGTCCAACAATTGGCATTTCCGCAGATTACAACCGGATGCCCTTGCCGCCAAACATTCGCGACAGTTGATATTCTGTTGCAATCGCCCGGATACAACAGGTATAGTCTTGCGTCCAGTCTATTCCCGAATCGAGCATAATTTGCGATGTAATCCATGCGGGGGTTTCGTGCGCGGTAACCGTGCTGTCGTTGTAAGAATTCATCGCGACCATGCCTGGCTTGAGCATTTAGAGCCACGAACGCTGCTCAGCACGAGCCCCGCTGCAAACCCCTCTTTGTCGACGCCGGCGCCATCCAACGCTGCGATTGAGTTACCGCTCATCAACCTCGCCGCCCCGACTGGCTTTACCGCCTCCGCGGGAACCTTCAGCACGATGATTCATCTTGCCTGGAGTGCCGTCGCCGGCGCAACCTCTTATCAGGTCTTCCACAACACGACGAACGATTTCTCCAGCGCGATATTAATTGTCAACAACTGGACAAGAACCCACTACAACGACACCGCCATCACACCCGACGTAACCTATTTCTATTGGATAACCGCACTCGCCAATTCGCAAAGCAGTCCTTTAAACGGGCCGGCCAGTGGATACGCGGGGCTTCCAGGACCTGATTTACTTCAGGCGACGAATGGCACATTATCCAACGAAATCCAGGTCACCTGGAACCCTGTCGCAAACGCCTCCAGTTACGATATTTTCGCGAGCACTACCAATGACATCAACGCTGCTACTGAACTTTCCGGTGGGATTATCAGTACAAGCTACAATCATTTTCCCATAGACGGCCGACCGATTTATTATTACTGGGTCCGGGCGGAAGGATCGTTAGGGCCAGGCCAGTTCACAGGGTCCGCAGCGGGGTATGCCGGCACATTTTCCGCTGCCCTTCACGTTCACAACACCCAACTGGTAAATGCGCTGGGACAGACAGTCCGACTCACCGGCGTCAATCTTCCAAGCCTCGAATACAGTTATGGCGGCGATCATATCCTTCAATCGGAACAGATCGCGGTTTCTATCTGGCATGCAAACCTCATTCGCCTTCAGATGAGTGAAGATTTCTGGTTTGGCTACAACTACAGCAGCCATTCGGTCGACGGCGGCGCCTCGTATCGGTCCCTGGTCGACCAAGTCGTCAACTTCGCCGCGCAAAACGGCGCGTACGTCATGCTCGATCTTCAATGGTCCGACATGGGTGTCTGGGGATCCAACATTGGCCTGCACGATATGCCCGATGCGCACAGCACCCAGTTCTGGCAAAGCGTGGCCTCCCATTACTCTAACAACCCAGCGGTAATCTTTGATCCCTTCAATGAGCCGCACGGCGTTGATAACCCCACCTGGAAAAGCGGCGGAAGCATCACCGAAAACAACACGAGCTACCCAAGCCCCGGAATGCAGGGGCTGATCAATACTATACGCAACACGGGCGCGAACAACGTCATTTCGCCCGAAGCCAATAACGTTGCTACCGATCTCGGGGCGCTCACCAGCGGATTTGCTCTTAACGATGGCAAAAAGAATCTCATTTACCAGGTCCACATCTACCCTGGCTCAGGCCAGGATTCCTCGGCCTGGAATTCGATCGTCTCCCCTGCCGCCTCAACCTACCCAATTCTCATCGGTGAATGGGGAGTCACCGTCACTCCCGCGCAAGGCGCGCAATTTTCAAATTTTGTCGCCGATACGTGGGTGCAGAACCTATTGAACTGGGCCAACCAGAATAATTACAATTGGAGCGCGTGGAGCTTTAACCCACAAACGCAGCCGGTTCTGATTTCCGATTTCAATTACACTCCGACATCGTATTTCGGCTCGTATGTTCAGGATTATCTGGTCGAAGGCCTTTCGCCCGCCGCGCCAACGGGCGTTTCCATCACCAGCAATAATCAGCCGATATCGCTTTCCTGGAACGCGCCCAGTGGAGCGGCCAGTTACCAGGTTTTCCGCAACACAAGTAACAATGTCGGCACGGCCCAGAAGCTGACTGGTGGGAGCCCCGCGACCACCTATCTGGACACCGCCACCACGGCTGGACAAACTTATTTCTATTGGATTCGCGGACGCAATCCCTCCGGCATCGGCGCTTACTTCTTACCGGTAAGCAATGCTGCCGCTCCGACGGCACCCGCGGCAATTGAGGCTACAGGGGGAACTCAAAGCGGAAATGTGCAATTGACATGGACGCCGGCGATGGGCGCAGCCTCTTACCAGGTATGGCGCGGCGTGGTCAACGATATCGGGCAAGCCACCAAGATTGCAGCGGGAATCCTCTCCACCCTCTACAACGACACCACCGCCATTTCGGGCCAAACGTATTTCTACTGGATTCGCGCGCGCAATCTCGTTGGCGCCGGCTTGTTCAGTAATCCCACAACGGGTTTTGATTGAACTTAAAATTGCCAACTCGGGTTCACTTTTCGTGAACAAGCGTGATAAAACCAGCGCCGTCGGTCCGAATTTCCCCGCGCTCATTCATCTGAGCCAGGGCATACTCGATTGCTGATTTCCACTTCGGCCCGGTCCGCGCGAACCCAAAAACGCGCACCGCAGATTCGGAGACGGCCTCCGTCTTTAGCCCGAATTGCTGTTTCAGAACCAATCGAATCGCGGCCTGAATCTCCTCGGTTGCAATCATTTCCGGGTCTGTAACGGGGCAATCGCCGCCGCGAAAACGAACGTGAATATCCGCCGACTTTTTCGTCCAGAGGAAGCTTTCCTGGCGCTCGAATAAGCCAGCCGCGATTGCATAACCCACGGCCTTCTCAAACACCTCGCGCGGCCGCTGGGTTGCTTTGGCGTCGAAGAGTCCCGCGCAGGCATGCAGCGCCTCGTCCATGTGAATCGGCGATTCTCCGGCCACGATCTTTCGTATTATTTCCGCCAGTTGAATCGCCGGCATGGCGAGTAACTTATCGACGTTGCCAATGGGCTTGCTGTTTCGATCATGCTTGTAAAGAACGGTTCCGGGCGGCGGCTCAGAATTCAGGTGAACATGATTTGGCGGGGCCGGCGCTTCTTCCGTTTTCGGCGCCGGGGTCGATGGTTCATTCGGCGCATCTGACGCCGGCTTAGTGGTCTCTTTTGAATCGACAGCCGCCCCTTTCAATTCATTTAAGCGCTTGAGTACCGCTTCCAGCATTTGCCCGGGCCGTGTAAACCAATCTGACGACCAGATGCGATAAATCTTCCATCCCAGGTCTTCCAGGACCTCTTGCCGCAGCCGATCCCGATCCCGCGCGGTGGGCGAACTGTGATAGGTTGCTCCATCGCATTCGATTCCCATTAAATATCGGCCCGGAGATCGCGGATCGACCACGCCCAGATCAATCGCAAAGCCCGCGCACCCGACCTGTGCATGCACCTCCCATCCGTGGTCGCGCAGCGCCCGGCAGACCGATGCCTCGAAATCGGACTCATGGTCACCGCCCGGCACAGCGGCATCCTTCACATGGCCATGTTCCGCTGCATATAGATATTCCTTCAGCGCCACCACGCCTCGCGCCTGGGTGGCGCCAAGATCAATCTCCTCCGAACGAATGGAGCTAAAGACCACACAGCGCCGCCGCGCGCGGGTGATCAGCACGTTCAATCGTCGCCAGCCACCATCGCTGTTCAGCGCGCCGAAGTTAACGTGCAGCTTGCCGCTGGGATCTTTGCCGAAACCGACGCTGAGGAAAATGACATCGCGCTCATCGCCCTGAATATTCTCCAGGTTCTTCACAAAGAACGGGTCGCTGCCGGCATGCCGGGTGAAGAAACTTTCGACACATGGATCTTTGGAAGAACGCCGCAGGCGCTCCACCTCGTCCTCGATCGCCCGCTGCTGGGGCTGATTCAGCGTTCCGATGCCCAGCGAAAGCTCCGGATGTTCCACGGCGTGGCGCATTACTTCCGTCGCTACCGCCAGCGCTTCAACAGGATTGAACCGCCCCGCGCCCCGCATATAGACCGCGGCCTCGACATAGCGAAACGCCAACCCATTTTGCGAGCAATCGGTATGAGGGCTTGGAAAAACGCGTAACGCGCCGTCGTAGAATTTATAGTTCGAAAATTCAATCAGACTGCTGTGCTGGCTTCGGTAATGCCAGCGCAGCCCGCAGCGGTGGCGCAGCCGGACAATGCCCAGGGACAAAATGCTTTCCAGATCGGCGCTGTGAATTTGCGCTTCTCCATCGCCATCCAGCACCTCAGAGTCGACCCGGCCGAAGAAATTGGTGGGTGGCAATTGCCGCTCGTCGCCAACCAGAAGCAATTGCCCTGCCCGCGCCACCGCGCCATAGGCATCGGCCGGTTCGATCTGGCTTGCTTCGTCGAACACCACCACATCAAATTTCATGCTGCCGGGCGCGAGGTATTGCGCCACCGAAAGTGGGCTCATCATGAAGCATGGCTTAATCGATTGGACGACTTCTCCCGCGGAAGCTAGCAACTTTCGAAGCGGCATGTGCCGGGTTTTCTTGCGCATCTCCGCCTGCAGCAGGCCCAACTTGGATTGACGGTTCGCGGGTTGAGCGCCATTGGGCCGCCGGCTCGCAAGCATTGCCGCCAGACGGTCGCGCGTCGAAATCAGCCATTGCGCATCCAGCGCGCGGAACCGCGCGATCAACGTCTCGTGATCCTGCCCCCGAAATCCCCGCAGACTTTCGCACCGGGCCATCGCCTGTTCGACCCACAACCTGTGGAAATGCCGCCGGAAGACAGGTGCCAGGCGGCCACGCGCCGGCTTCGCCTCAGCGCTCAGAACCCAGGTTATAAACGGCGATATCGGACCAGCAGACCCTTCCCGAATGGATTGCTGAAGATCGATCCAGTCCCCAATCAGTTCCATCTGCACCGGCAACTCTGCCAGCCGCGAGACAACATTGGAAAGATCGACGCTCTGCCAATCAGCATTCAGCCATTGCATTTCGGTGCTGGCGATTGACTCAAGCCATTCCTTCCATGCCTGGGAAAGGCGATCGAGGGCCGTTGTTACGGAATTGCATATCTCATTGAAGGCGCTCCGATCGACCTGCTGCACAATCTTCAAGGCAGAGGCCGCACTGATGCGATCAGCCAGAATGAGTTGTCGAAGCAACACGGCGCTTCGGCCATATTTCTCAAGCGCCGTCCATTCGCCTTCGATCCCCTGCCAGACTGGGCCGAACCGTCCACCCAACTTTTCGACCTGCGATTCAATCGGCGTGCGAAGTTCCCGACTTCTTCCCAAGACGATCAGCAGTTCCACTTGTTTGGAAATCGCCGGCAGCTTCGGGTCCAGCATAAAAGTCTGAAGGCGCTTACTGTCACGAAACCATGAAGGCCGAAGCCACCGCAAGATCGAAGGACCATGAAGCCGTCGTCGCGTTAAAACTTCGGTCCAATCTTCCGATTCCGCTTCCGGCCGTACCAATCCCTGCCAAACCTTTTTCAGCTTTTCCCTCTTCCCGCCCAGATTCAGCCAGGCGAACACTTCGGTCGCGGGTGGATTCCACCGTTCGTCCGAAATCGCCCCAGCGAGATTCACCGGCGTGTCTAAAAGGATTCGAGCGGTTGCCTGCTGGGCGGAAACGGTTTGAACAATTCGCGGCGCGGGGCGGCCCATTGATGTGGCAGCACTGGCGGCGGAAGTCAGCACGTCGCTGATGGCGTGAACAAGTCCATCGCATGCCTTGGCGATCCGCTGCTTCTGATTGAGTCCGGCCGCCGTCAGGCCAACGCCGCGCCAGCTATGCTGCTGGGGATCAACCACGCGCGCCAATCGGCGATCAAGCGTCTGTAGATGTTGCTCGCTCTCCGCAAGTTGTGTCGCGGACCAGTTCATCACATCCGGCAGATCGACCATTGCCTCCGGCTCGCCGGATAGTCCAATCGCGCGAGACATCGCCTCGAACGGTGAGATATTCAATGCGCCCAGTGGCGTATGTAGTTCTCGGCGATAGGCATTGAGCAGGTCACGCGTTCGCTGAAGCTCTTCCGCTGGTTCCATCGCCACGCGAGAGGCCGCGACTTGCCGCTCCAGGGCGCGATTGATTTCGTCCAGCACGGTTTTCTTGCTGGCCTGACGGCTATGCAGCTCGAGCACAAAATCGCCCACGCCCGCCTGCTCGAGCCGCCGTTTCACAACTTCCAGCGCCACGGCCTTTTCCGCGACAAACAAAACCGTGCGCCCTTCCGCGAGGCATTCGGCGATGATGTTGGTGATAGTCTGAGATTTCCCGGTGCCCGGCGGCCCATCGATGACCATGCTGATGCCCTGCTTGGCGGCAAGGATTGCCGCCTGCTGGCTGGAATCAGCGTCCACAATCTGGAAGCACTCCGCAGGTTTTAATATCTGGTCAAGTGTCGAAGGATCGGGCATTTCGTCATTGCCATCGCCCGATTCCGGCAGTTCAATTCCAGTCAGCTGCTGGATTAACGGATGCCCCACCAGGCTCGCATCCTTCGGCCAGTTGCGCGGGTCCAGATCGCGGTACATCAGGAGCTTGGAAAAACTAAACAGCCCGATATGAATCTCGGGCGCAAACGCCCACCCTTTCATTCCTGCAATCGCCTTCTCAACTTTCGCGAAATATTCCGCCATGTCATCTTTCTCCGCTTCAAAGCCGGGCATCTCGAAATGAAACTGATTGGCGCACAATTCGGTAAAGGACGGGTTGGCGACAATATCGTCATCGAAAGATTGAACCGCATAGCGCGTGTTTACATTTTTCCGTTTCAGTTCAATCGGCACGAAAATCAGCGGCGCGCTCGAGACAATCGTGGTGTCGTCCGCCTCCATCCAGCGAACCATGCCCAGCGTGAGGTACAGAATGTTGCACCCCTGCTCCTGAAGCGCGCTGTTAGCTTCTCGCGCCAGATGCACAAGGCGCGTTTGCAGCTTCTCACCGGATAGGTACGTCTGAAGGTTGCGATCTTTATGCCGGGCATTCGCGGCCCCATTCGAAGCAACTGCTGCCAGAGGAAGCCCGGCGCTTACTGGCGGCATCTCTGCCGTCTCTGCTGTTGCCGCTATGACATCTTTTGGCGCTGCCACCTGACCATCTTCCGGCGGCAGGGAATCACGAATTTCAGGCGGAGCCTCTTCCCGCGCCAGAAACTGCATCACGCTGTCATTCCCCACAAGAATTCGCCAAACCTCGGTCGGCAACTCATCCACTATCTGCAGCGTGCGCTGCCCGGCGTTGCGGTGGTTCAACAGCCGGTTATTCCGGGTTAAATCCAGCAGGCTTCGGCGAATTTCCTGGAGCTTGGCTTCTATCAACCTGTTTCCTTCGCGAAATTTTTGACCCACGGCAATGTAGCGGCCCGGTTTGCTGAAACATAACCTCTCGATATATAAAGATGTAAACATGAAAACAAAACACCTGCCCGCGCTCATTCTCAGTGTTTTTTTCTCGTTCCTCCCAAAGACCGGCGCGCAAACGATGGTTATTCACATTGATGCCGGCAAGGTGGCCGCCCAGGTCAGCCCGACGCTGTATGGCCTGATGACCGAGGAAATCAATTATTCGTACGATGGCGGCCTCTATGGGGAACTGATCCGCAATCGTGTCTTCGAAGGCAGCGAATACCATCGCGCCCGCGGACAGACAACGCCGGTCACCTTCGACGATACCGCGCGCATGGCCCACTGGACCGTCGCCAGATACAACGGCGGCGCTGGCGCTATTTCCATCGACACCGCGCAGCCGCTGAACGGCAAGCTCGGCTACGCCCTTAAGCTGGATGCAACCTTCCTTAAAGCGGGACAGCGCGTCGGCGTTGCCAACGACGGTTACTGGGGAATTCCCGTTCGCCCCGGCACCACGTATCGCGCCTCGTTCTACGCAAAAGCTGATGCGAACTTCGAAGGCGGCCTTACAGCCGCGATTGAAACTTCTGACGGCGCCACCGTCTTCGCCACGGCGGATGTGCCGCGAATTTCCGGTGACTGGAAACAGTACACCGTTACCCTCAAAACGGGGGAACTCAAAGAATCCACCGAGAATCGATTCGTCATTTCGACAGGCGCGCGCGGCACTATTCTGTTCAATCTCGTCTCCCTCTTCCCGCCGACATTTAACGATCGCCCCAACGGCAACCGCATTGACCTGATGCAAAAGCTGGTTGACATGAAACCCGCCTTTCTCCGCTTCCCGGGTGGTAATTACGTCGAAGGCGACGATCTGGAAAATTATTTCAACTGGAAGAAAACCATCGGCCCGCTTGCGGAGCGGCCCACGCATCTCAGCCCCTGGAGCTATCGTTCTTCGGATGGCATGGGCCTTTTGGAATTCCTGGAATGGACCGAAGACATGCGCGCCCAGCCGGTTTTGGCGGTTTTCGGTGGTTTGACCCTCAGTGGCACTTATGCCGCCACCGGCAATGATCTCAAACCGCACGTTCAGGATGCCCTGGACGAAATCGAATATGTCACCGGCGACAAATCCACCAAGTGGGGCGCGCAGCGCATCGCCGATGGACACCCCGAACCATTTCAGCTCAATTTCGTGGAAGTCGGCAACGAAGATTTTCTGCCGCGTGGCGCCAACAGCGGCATTCGGACTTACGAAGAGCGCTTTGCCGCTTTCTTCGACGCCATCCGGGCTAAGTATCCCCAGATTAAAATCATTGCCACCACACCGGTAAAATCGCGGGTAGCGGATTTTTTGGATGAGCATTATTACTTCCGCACGGCCGAAGAAGCTGAGATCGCGGCCCACAAATATGACAAGCGTGAACGGGGTCCGACCAAAGTATTTTGCGGTGAATGGGCAACGCGCGTCGGCTCTCCCACGACCAACTTGAAGGCCGCCCTGGCCGATGCCGCATTCATGACCGGCATGGAACGCAACTCCGATCTCGTTCAGATCTGCTGCTATGCGCCGTTGTTTGTGAACGTGAACAAGGGCGGCATGCAATGGCCCAGCGACCTGATCGGCTATAACGCCATGACAAGCTATGGCTCGCCCTCTTATTACGCGCAAAAAATGTTCAGCAACTATCTCGGCTATGTGGTGCTGCCGACAACGATGGACAACGTCCCTACCGCGCTGGTGACGATGCGCCGGCCGACTCCTCGAAACGCCTCCGTTCAGTCAAGCCAGCCGCCCGCGCCGCAGATTCAGCTGGAGCAGCTCTATTGCGTTGTGACGAAGGACAGCAAGAACGGCGCGATCTTTACCAAGGTCGTCAACATTTCCGGTTCACCGCTTGATGCGCGGATCGATCTGAAGGGCGCGGGATCTGTCGCGGCGGATGGGCAAAGCATCGTCCTGACCTCCGAATCACTTGCGGATACGAACACAATTGATGCCCCGGAAAAGGTTTTGCCGGTGGTCTCAAAGATGCCGGGCGTGAGCGCGAACTTCATGCATACGTTTCCGCCTTTTTCGGTGACGGTGCTGCAGATTGACACGCATTGAATTCGCCTCGGCCCCAATTATTATTTGTCGTGGGCGCCTACACGAAGATTTTGGGATATGTTCCGCTTTTCATTTGCTGATTGGAGTAGCCGGTTCCTGGCTGGGTTTGCCGACATGTCGGGCTCGCAAAAAAAATCGGAAATGTAACCACCCCTGTAAATGTGCTGATTTTTTAACTTAATGGCCTCTATCGGGGTCGAACACTACTCGAATTCCTTCGGGAAAACCACAAATCTCGGGTAAGCGCGGCACAGAATCCGGCACAGTTAGCGCGCGCACACCGGGCGCGGATGAAATAGCTGATCAAGATTTCCAATCGTTAATCGACGCCTGGCCGACGCTGCCGGTTGCGGTAAAGACCGGAATCTTGGCGATGGTGCGCGCGGCTAGACAAGGTCGCTCTCATATTTGAGGAGCTTAACGTAGGATTTCAACTGCACAATCTGCTCAAGAACCAAGCCCGCCAATTGTGTAATCGACGATTGCACAATCTTCTCCGGCACAAACACGGAAATTCTCGCTTCCTTGGCTGGACGCGTTCCATTCGTTTAAGTGGCCAACGGTAACTGTATTCAAATCGGGTACGATGGTTCTCGATTATGGATACGCTGTCTGTGGATGATGTGGGAACAACATTGCTAGGTAGAACCCGCGGCGGGGTCGTGGGCCTTCTTCTAGGCCGACCGAATAAGGAATTCCATGTCCGCCAGATTGCCCAATTATCAGGAACTACAGCCGGACCGGTCCAAGCGCGAGCTCAAGTTGTTGACTCAGATCCCGCTGGCAGCGCCGCAGCGTAAGGGCAGCGCCCAACCCTAGAGCGTGTTGTGAACTTTGCCCATCATCTGCGATATTGGGTGGATGGCAAGGAAGCCTTACCCAACTGACGTGATGGATGAAGAGTGGGCGTTTGTGGCACCGTATCTGACGCTGATGAAGG
>JALYJB010000005.1 GCA_030775485.1 Planctomycetota bacterium
CTCCAGCATGGCTTTTTCGAACGCTGCAAAGTCCGCCTCAGCTTTAAAAAGCCGCAACCGTCCGTTGGCGCGGTTGATAACGTGATATACCATTCCACCGGGAGCCGTGCGTGCAATGCGAGGCATGTATTATAGGATATCCAGCAGCGGATCGATGTAAAGGGTCGTGTCCCCTTTAGTTTCACCGCTCGTCTCAAGGTGGTATCAAGCCATGGCTGCGATTGGCGCTCGTTCCGGCTGAGGAGAATACACAACAAGGACTCGACCTCGCGGCGTTCTACAGGACATATTCGTCAGGCTTTGTCACGCCATTCGATTTTTTGGTAGTCCTCATTCCATGAAGTTGCTTAAGGAATAAATGCTAAATACAGAAATCATCCAGCAGCTTAATGAGTGTAATGTCCATTCAACTGGATTCCCTCGTCTTTGGGGATTTTACTTTCTTGTGGACGTGAGACTATCCGCTTATCGAAATGATCTGAGTTGGGCGTTGGGAATCGAAATGCTGATTTTCAATAACTACGGCCAAGAAGGACATCTAGCGTGTCAAACAATGGTGTTCTGTTATGGGGATGATCTTCCTCAATCTCCTGGAATCGCGTATCCGGCCCTTTGCGCGACGGGGGATGGGGTGAGCGGCCCGCTGTTCGATCCCGAGGATATCACGCAATTGTTAATTTCGCCTAATGTGACAGATATGACCCTGCGTGGCAAATTGGTGCCTATCCCGACTGACCCCACAAAATACACCGAGGCGGGAATTCTATTAAAACAGCCGCCGAGAATTCTTGGCTATGAATTGCTGCGGCTTATCGCCCCTTCGTACCGTCGTATGTTCTTCGCGACTGAGGCAGAGATCGTCCGACGAATTGGCTACGAGATGCCACTACTGCTTCGCCTGAACGAATGGCGTCACCCGGATTGGGATAAGGGGGAAACCCCGGCCGATAGTGAATCGTTCCAGATGATCGCGGATGTAATCGCGCACAATGATCCCTCGCTCTACCAGCCGACCGAACAGCCGAATACACATTGGAGCAACTGGCCGATGGCAGGTATGTTGTGAGGCGTTCGGCTATCACAATCTATACCGACGACACCCATGTGCCGGGGACGACGCCGGATGGCACGCGTACGATTTACGACGGCATTGGCCGCGTAATTGAAACGGATCGGGAGTCGAGTGTGACGATCAATGTCGGCAGTGGCGCCAGCTCGCTCACCGGCACGCCTTCCGCGCTCACCTATTCCGCCACGACATACAACGCGGACGGGTCGGTCGTGAGCGCATTTACGGGAACCGGCGCCTTGAGTGGAACTCATTCGCAACTGACGGAAACGGATTACTATTACAATCAATCCGGTCAGGAAGTCTCGATGGCGCAGGTGAACGTGCCGGTGTGGAACGGCAGTTCCAGCAGCACGCAAACCGTCTACACCCGTTATACCTACGATGCCGATGGAAGGCGGAAGACGATCAAGGACGGCCTCAATCACGCGACCACCAACTTTTATGATGCCGACGGACGGGTCATTAGCACGGTGTTCGCCAGGGGTATTTTCACTCGCGAGGAAAAAATGTGCCACGTGGCACATTTTCAGCTCCCTCAGTTCCTGAGCCAAAAAATCCCCGTCTTAGCATGTTGATGGCGCCCATAAACGCCTCAGTGTTGCAAACCCGCACAAATCAGTAAAATGCCCCCCGTTCCGAGGGTTTTACCGGCCTCTTCCACTTATTCGAGGAATCGCTCATGCAAAAATGGCTCGTGCCTTTAATTCTGATTGCCCTCGCGGCGATTGTGATCGTGGTGGTTGTCAACCGCAAGGCGGACAACATGACCCCAACGCAGTCCGGCGCGACCACCCAACCTTCCGGCGGCGAAGGCGGCGCGGTTATCGCCTGGTATGGCATGAAGCCGCATCCTTATATCAATGAGGTGCAAAAAGGTGTGGACATGTTCATCAAGGATACGGGCACACCCGTAGCGGAAACCGTGGGCCAGGAATGGACGCAGGCGAATGAGAACCAGAATGTCGAATCGCTGAGCACCAAGGGGTACAAGGGGTTCAGCATCTTTCCGGGTGATGCCTCGGGCTGTAACGCCCTCTTCGCGGAGTTGAAACAGCATGGGCAGATGGTGGTTGCCTACGGCGGTGAGCCACAGTTGCCCACCCCAGCCTTGTTCACCGTTGCGACAGACATCAAAGGCGCCGCGATGGCAGCCTGCGAGCAGCTCATCAAATCCATGGGTGGGAAGGGAAATATCCTTAACGTTCTGGAGCGCGTAACGGATGTAAACACCAAGCTGCGCGACGACGGCGTCAAGGAAGTGGTTGCCAAACATCCGGGCGTTTCCATCATCGAAACAATTAACGATGTCCCCGAAGTTGCGGATGCCACCACGAAAATTCAAAGCGCGCTGGCGGCGCGCGGCGCGGATATCGATGGAATCATCACCACGGGCTACAACCCCACGGTGGCCGCCGCCCAGATTCTTACCGAGTGGCACAAGGATTCGTCGCATAAGGTGATTCACTTTATTGGAATCGATACCGACCCGGTGGTGATTCAGGCGATCAAGGACGGAGCGATCGACGCAACAGTGGCGCAGAACCCGCATGGGCACAGCTACATTTCCTGCATGTTGCTGAAGCTGATGACCGAGGGTTGGACACCCAAGCAGCCGTATCAGTTTGTGAACGCGGGCATCGTGATCGTCACCAAGGACAACCTGGATACCTATACCACCGAAGTGCAGAAAATCACCGACTCGGTCCTCGGGGATTTGAAGGCGAAGTATCTGGATCAACCCAAGTAGGCTTTTCCTCGTGCTGGAACTGAAGTCGATCAGTAAGAGTTTTCTGGGCATCAAGGCGCTGGACGATGTTTCCATGCGCTTTGCGCCGGGCAAGATTCACGCGCTGGTGGGCGAGAATGGGGCAGGCAAAAGCACGACCATCAAGATCATCACCGGCATTTATCGCCCCGATGACGGCGAAATTATCTACGACGGCAAGCCCCTCCACTTCAAGAGCTATCGCGACAGCCTCGAGCAGGGCATCAACATCGTTTACCAGGAAATCCAGGTTATTCCCGATAGCTCGATCGCGGAAAACATCATGCTGGACAAGATGATTACCTACGGATCGACCGGGGTAATCAACTGGCGGGCGATCCATCAAACCGCCGGAAAATATATGCGGATGGTTGGCCTGGATATGCCCACCACCACGCGCATGCGGCATCTGAGTGCTGCCCACAAGCAACTCACGCAAATCGCCAAGGCGCTGGCGGCGGATGCCAAGGTGCTGCTGCTGGACGAGCCGACGAGTTCGCTGACCGACCACGAAGCGCAAAATCTTTTCAAGATTCTGCGCCAGCTTCGCGCTGCGGGCGTGACCATCATTTTCGTGAGCCATAAGTTTGAGGAAGTGTTCGCATTGTGCGATCAGGCGAGCGTGCTGCGCGATGGGAAGTGCATCGGCACCAAAGAGATTGCCGAGCTTACGATTCCAGAGCTGGTGAAAATGATGATCGGCCGGTCAGTGAGCTCAGCGCACATGGGCAGGCTTGCGGTGGATAAATCAACTGAAGTATTGCGGGTGGAAAATTTGAATTGCGCGGATCGGGCGGAAGACATCAACTTCACCCTGCACGAAGGGGAGATTCTTGGGTTCTATGGGTTGGTTGGATCGGGCCGGACGGAGACAGCACGGCTGATCATCGGCGAAGACAAGCTGGAGAGCGGCAAGATATTCATCCGCGGCAAGCAGGTGAATATTCGCAGCGTCGCGGAGGCGGTATATCAGCATCGCATCGGCTACGTCACGGAGAACCGTAAGGAAGAGGGGTTACTGCTCAAAAGTTCCGTACAGACGAATATCACCCTGCCGATCTGGCCGAGAATCATCAACAAACTCACGCGGGCGATCAGCCGGTCGAAAGAAGCCGCGGTGAGCCAGCACATGGCGCAGGCGATGCAGCTCAAAGCCAACAGCCTTGGGCAGAAGGTTGAGGAGTTGAGCGGCGGGAACCAGCAGAAGATCAGCATCGGCAAATGGCTGGCGGCGGATTGCGATATCCTCATCATCGATGAGCCGACCGTGGGTGTCGATGTCGGCGCCAAGGAGCAAATCCATCAGCTCATCTGGGACCTGGCGCGCCAGCAGAAAAAGAGCATTATTCTGATTTCATCGGATATGCCGGAAATCATCCGGCTGGCCACGCGCATTCTGGTATTCAAAGACCAGAGAATCGTCGGGGAAATTCCCGAGGTTGACGACCCGGCCAATACCTACGAAAAGACCAGCACCGCCATCGGCCACTACCTGGCCTGAGCGAACAATAGGCGACGTTTTTGTTGATCATTATTATGCCAAAACTTATCGAAGAACCTCCTGCATCGGCAACCCAGACTCGCGCCCAGCCCACCAGCGCCACCAACGAGCTGATGAGCGGCCGCACCATTGGCCTCATTCTCTCGGCGGCGATTCTCTTCACGCTGCTGACTCTCGAGTCGCGCACTTTTCTCAGTGCTTACACGATGTCGATTCTCTCGCGGCAGATCGGGTTGTTCACCCTGATCGCGCTGGCGCAGGCATTTTGCCTGATCGTCGGTGGAATGAATTTGTCGGTCGGGTCCATCGGCAGTCTTTCCGCGGTTGCCCTGGGAATTTGCATGCAATATCCGGCCAGCACCAATCCCTGGGTTGCCGTGCCGATCGCGATTCTGATTGGATCCGCCGCCGGTTTGATCAATGGCCTGCTGATTGTCTGGCTCAAGATCGATTCATTTATTGTGACCCTTTCCATGATGTTCGTTTTCGACGGGCTGGCCACCGGCATTTCGCACGGTTACCCCTATAGCCTGCCCCCCTGGTTCACCGATGTCGGCCAGAAAAACCTGCTGGGCGTGCCTTATATCTTCTGGATCGTGGCGATTGTGCTGACCGGCATCGCTTATATGTTCCGCAATACGGTCTTCGGCAGACGATTGCTGGCCACCGGGGGCAACGCCGACGCGGCGCGGCTCTCGGGAATCAACACCAACAAAATGATCGTCTGGGCGAACCTGCTCTCCGGTCTTTTCGCCGGGCTGGCTTCGGTGCTGGCATGCGCGCGCAACGGCAATGCCGCCGCGGATACCGGCGCGGATTGGCTGCTGACATCGTTTGCCGTGGCGATTATCGGTGGAACGGGCTTGCAGGGCGGCAGCGTTTCGGCGCTGGGCCTCCTGATGGGCGGCACCATCTTCATGCTCATCAAGTACGGCCTGGTCGTCGTGAAGATTGACGACAATTATTCCAAGACGTTCCTCGGCACGCTGATTCTTCTGGCCATCATCGTCGACCGCATTCGCGAAGTCGCCAAGGGCGGCAAGCGCGCTTGAACGCCGGGCAGCAGGCGGATTCCCATGATCGAAATTCACGGGCAGATCATCGATGGACTGGGGCTGGCGACGCGCTTTTTGAAAAAGCAGCTCCCACTGATTTGCCGGGAATTTCCCGAGCTTAAGAAATGCCGTCCGGGGACGATCAACATCGAGCTGGAAACCCCGCTGAGAATCGAACGGCCGGATTACATCACGCGCAAAATAAACTGGGGCGAGCAAAAGGAAGTCTTCCATTTCACCCGCGCCGAATTTGAGCTGTTGCCGCCCGGCCCCGCGCGACCCGGGCCGCGACCGGTTTATGGCGCGTGGATTTACGGGCCGCAGAATTCGCCGCATCGCACGAACCCGTTCATCATCGAGATCATTTGCGAAAGAAGGATCGAACTTAGAGGCCGCCCACCCTGCCGGATTCGGCTGGACCGCGCTGGCCGACAAACACCATTGACGATTGTGGATTAAAAAGTCGGAAAATCTTCAATGACACGCTGTATGGGTGGACTTTAGCCCGCCATCGGCAGCCGTCCGGGAATGGATCGGTTCTTTTTTTCGAGAACCCGTTCAATGCGCGGCTTCAGTGGGCTGGAACTGATTTCGGCCTTCAACCAGTAATCGGTGGCGCCCATCTTGGATGCTTTTTCGCGATAGAGTGGATCACCAAGGGCGGAATACATTATGACGGGGATCCGCCAGGCGGTTTTGTCGTTCTTGAGCCGATGGAGGACCTGCCAGCCATCCATATCCGGCATCATGACATCAAGAATCACCAGGTCGGGAAGCAACTGCAAAACGCGCGCGATGCCGCTGGGACCGTCATGAGCGTTGACCGCGCAATACCCCTGCAAAGTAAGCGCCCGCGCGAGGAGCGACCCGGCGGCACGGTCATCATCAATGATGACAATGTCGATCAGCTCACGGTCGCCGGGTGTGCGCCCCTGCTGAGAAAGGCCCGGCATTTGCCGATTCGGTAATCGAGGTTCCATCGCCTTTTACTTTCGGTCCGAACAGTATGGAGCACCACAAAAACTCCGGTTGGGGAAGGAGGTCGGCAAGAATGCAACAAAATGCCACATCGCGTTCCAGATCAACAGGGAAGGGAAATAAGGGACGGCGCCTCAGACCCATGGCTTGAAACGCCATGTCGGGCCGCCCGCAACAATTGTCTGCTTAAAGAGTAATAGGCGAAGAGGGTCCAGGAGACTCGACTTTTTACATATGGATACATGTGCCCATGTTCGCCCTGAAACCGGATATCCCACCGGCTCTGTGGCGATTATTCAAAGGAAGACCGGTGGTCGGGATCAGATGTTGGAGGATCGCGTTATGCGACAAAAGCGAATTTCAGCCTTCACAACCGGCAGCGCATTGTCATGCCTGATGATTGTGACAGCGCTGAATGTGGTCATTACGCTGGCGACTTGCCGGTCCGCATATGCGCAGCAGAATCAACCAGGGAATTTTGACCCGGGGCAGGGCCAAAGCGCGCCGGCGACGCGCGCCTCGGCTGGGGGCGTGCAAGCGCATTCGGCCCGAGATGACAAGGCGGGATGGTCGCCGACGGATTTTGCCAGGGCCGACCCTAAACTGCCGACGCTGGTGATTGCCGGCGATTCGACAGCTTCTACCGGAAACCCAACACATCGGGGTTGGGCTGCTCCGCTCATCGATTACTTTGACACAACGAAAGTGAACGTGATTAATCGCGCTATCGGCGGGCGATCATTTCGTACGTTTTACGGTGAGGGGGCATGGCAGAAAGTGGTGGATGGAATTAAGCCGGGGGATTACGTCGTCATTGAGTTCGGCCACAACGACAGCGGCAACGTCGGCGCCGCGGGCGGGCGCGCCGATCTGCCGGGAGTGGGCGAGGAAACCAAGACCGTAACCAGGGCGAACAATACGACTGAAACAGTTCACACGTACGGTTGGTACTTGCGCAAGTTCATCCAGGATGTGAAAGCGAAGCATGCGACCCCGATCGTCTCATCAACGACAGTGCGGAATGTATGGACCAACGGAAAAGTGGAGCGCGGCATGGGCCACATGCTGGCGTGGGCCAGGCAGGTTGCGGCGGATGAAAAGGTCGCGTTCATCGATCACAGCAACATCACCGCTGATCTTTACGAAAAGATGGGCCGGGAGAACGTCGCCAGATTCTTCCCGGCCGACCATACGCACACCAGCACCGATGGCAGCGTGGTAAACGCTGAAACGTTCATCGCGGGACTTAAGGCATTGCCCGACATGCCCCTGGTGGATTTTCTAAATGAAAAGGGAAAGAAGATCGAGGCGCATGCGCCGCCCGCGGCTCAGTGAAGTAAATGGATGTCGCTGCCATCGGCTTTTTGTAACCATCACATCGTTCTTTTGCGATCCCGCGACTTGCCGGCGATCGCGGCATATCAACACTTTCGGTCCAGACCAGTGTATAACGCATGGAAGTGCTAAATTTTTAGCCTTTGTTGTTGACGGGGGCGACGATTGGTGCTATTTTTTTAGCATCACTGAATTTACACGGAGGCGGGCATGATTGATGAATCTCCCTCGACTTTGAGCCGGCGGGAGCGGGAAATCATGGATGTGATTTACGCGGCATCACAGGCCACGGCAGCGCGGGTACTTGCGGGTTTGTCTGATCCGCCGAGTTATTCAGCGGTTCGGGCGCTGTTGCGGATATTGGAAGAGAAGGGGCATTTGCGCCACAAGGTTGCGAAGGGGAAATATGTTTATTCGCCGGTGCGCGCGCGCGGGCATGCGGGGCGCGGGGCGCTGGGACGGGTGCTGCGCACGTTCTTTGATAACTCCCCCGCCAAGGTGGTGGCGGCGCTGCTGGACAGGTCTGATCGGAATCTGAGCGATCAGGAATTGAATGAGTTGTCGCAATTGATTGAGCAGACGAAGCGGCGTCGAAAACAGATTTGATGGTGGAGATGCCGCCACGTATTCGCGGGGGAAACTCAAAGGGAGCGGCCATGAACATCTGGATGCAAATCACTTCGCGCTTGGCGTGGGTGCTTTTCGCTGCTTCGATCAAGAGCGGCATTGTGCTGGCGGCAGCCGCCGGATTGTCTTTGATGATCCGGCGCGCGTCGGCAGCGGCGCGCCATTTGGTTTGGACGATCGCGCTCGTGGCGGCTGTTTTGGTTCCGGTGCTGACGCTGGCGTTGCCACAGTGGCGCATTAACGTGCTTCCGGGGGGCACGTTCACTTCGCTTGCGTTTTCCCCCGTGGAAACCGGGGCGCCGGTTGCTGCTACCAACAATAATCGAAAGATTGCGGGGAAAACTGATGAAGAAGTTGGCGGTAACAGGCTGCCGAATCTGATAACGGAGGGATTCCCGTCGGCGGTTATTAAGCACACCCCTTCCGATACCGTAAAGATATCCAAGGCTTCAGCGGCAACTGGGGAGAGGGCATCGCGCGGAAGTGGGACCAATTCGACCCAGCTTTGGATCTGCGCAGCAATGGCTGCCTGGCTTTGCGGTGCGATCGCGGTATGGGGGACCTGGGTACTGGGAGCCATCGCAATCAGGCGAGCGGGGCGGAAGGCGGTCGCGGCGCCGGATGGACCTCTCCTGGCGTTGAGGGATCGACTTTGCGACGAACTGCGTTTTTCGAGGAAAGCGCGCGTGCTTATTTCTGATTCAGCGGCAATGCCGGTGACCTGGGGCGTGATCGCGCCGCGCATTTTGCTTCCGAGGGATGCTGGATCGTGGCCGGCGGATCAGGCGCGCTCGGTACTGTTGCACGAGCTTGCGCATGTCCGCCGATTGGATTGTGCGACGCAATTCCTGGGGCTGATGGCCTGCGCGATCTATTGGTTTAACCCGTTGGTTTGGCTGGCGGCGCATCGATTGCGCATTGAGCGGGAGCGGGCGTGCGATGACGTGGTCTTGAACCACGGCGCGGCGGCAGAGATCTATGCGGAGCAACTTGTGCTGGTGGCGCGCACGCTGAGATGGGCGCATCTGGCGAGCAGGGCGGCCATCGCGATGGCGCGGCCTTCGCAGCTTCGGGGACGGGTAGTTGCCATTCTGGACGATAGCATCAACCGCCGCGGCATGACGCGGCGCGTGGCTATCATTGCGGTGATTCTAGGGGCGATGGGGACGATTCCGCTTTCGGCGATTCATCTGGGCGTGAGGCCGCCGAACGTTGGAGCAGCGGAGACGGGACCGACTTTGCCGACGACTCCCCCCGCGCCGGCCACACTGCCGGCTCAACTTCCCCTGGCCGGGGCGGATCAACACGTTGTGGGTCGAGTCGCGGATGATGCGGGGCAGCCGGTCGGCGGAGCGCATGTGGTGGTGTGGGCGCTCAAAAACGGGCGCTCATTTAAACAAACTGTTGTGAGCAATCCCGACGGGTCATGGTCATGCGGGAATATCCCGGGGGAATGCAAAACGGTTGAGACAGGCGTGTGGGACCTGCGTTACGACACCGGCCCCTATTATGCCCTGAACGAAACGTCGATCTCGAAGCTGCAGGACGGCAAATTCACGCTGACCGTGATCCGCGGGGTGCCGATCGAGGGAACGGTGCTGGGGCTGGATGGTAAGCCAGCAGTCGGAGCACTGGTCCTTCCCGGTCCTGACCGAATGCCCAGCAACAAGATCCCATCCGAGAAGACCGATGCGGCGGGCCATTTCTCGCTGGCGGCCAACCCGGGCGAGGAAGTGGTCATCACTTTCTCTTACAAAGGGTGCGCTAATGAGATCATTCAGTTTGTGATGACGGAAAAAAAGTACGAACCAACGGTACAGCTTACGGTGGGGAAGACCATGCGGGTTCGCGTGGTTGATGGAAAGGGCAAGCCGATTGCCGGAGCGGCGGTTTACACTGACACATGGCGCGGTCATCGGACGCTGACGGCGGAGTTCGATACCGACGCCGATGGCCGGTTTACCTGGGCCGAGGCGCCCACGGACACGGTTTTTTGTGATGTGGCTGCCGCGGGTTTTGTCCGTACACAAAACGTGCCCTTTGCATTCGATCACGACAATGTTGCTACGCTTCATGCGGCTGTGCATGTGTCTGGAACGGTAGTCGATGCCCAGACTGGAAAGCCGATCGAGAAGTTCAAGATCATTCCAGGAAACGCGCCCGGGGTCGGAACACAACCGAGTTGGGACACCGTTAACTCATGGGCGGGAACCGCTGGAAAGATTGATTTTTCAGAGGAATGGAACCAACCCGGCTACGCGGTGCGAATCGACGCAGACGGATATAGGCCGGTAGAGTCGCGCGTTTTCACGCCCGACGAGGCGGAAGTAAAGCTGGATTTCAAACTGTCTCGCGGGAAGGACATCACCGCCACCATCCTTGCGCCAAACGGGGTTCCGGCGGCCGGTGCGATAGCGCTTCTCGCGCTTGCAGGACAGAATGCAATGACCATTAACGGTGAACCCTGGAAGCAAAATACCCCGGATGCGACGGCAGATGGAGAGGGTCGGATTCACTTTCCTCCTCAGGCGGGGCCGTTTTTGCTCGCGGCGTTTAGTTCGGATGGATACGCCACGGCGGACAGTGATGGGCTGGCGAAATCGAATGAGATAAGGCTCGCGCCATGGGGCCGGGTTACAGGCAAGCTGATGATCGGCAGCCATCCGGGCGCAAATCAGAGGATCAGCATTTCAATGGAGGCGGATCAGACGGAATTCGATCAGAAGAAACCGTATGTATTCCATCAACTGGATGGGACAACGGCTGCGGATGGGACGTTTACTTTCAATCGGGTGCCGGCGGGAAATCTTTCGGTCAGCCGAACGGTTGGCGTGCCAGTTGGCAACAGCGCGACCATGTTTTTCAACTCACAGACGTTGACAACCACTGCCAGGCCCGGTGAAACGACAAGCGTGGTGCTGGGCGGCATGGGCAGGTCCGTAGCAGGCAAAGTGGAAATCCCGCGGCAATTTGCAAATTTACAAGATTGGCAATTTGGCGATTGTCTAGCGACGGTCGAAGGACCGCCGGAGCCTGTATTTCCCAGGGAAATAGAAGTCGGTACGCGGGAACAAAAGGTTCGCTGGTACAACGATTTCCTGAAGTCTGATGCCGGGAAAGCCTATATGCAGGCCAGGGCCACCGCGCGCTCATATCCACTGGAAATTTCTCGCGACGGTGCTTTCCGTATCGAGGACGTTGCGGCGGGGAGCTATACGTTCACCGTTTCGATAACCCGTTTTACCGCCGATGGCGCTCGGGGTCCGGACAGTACCCTTGCACGAGCTGCCGGAAAATTCACGGTTCCGGTTATGGCCAGCGGAAGAAGCGACGAGCTGTTGAAACTTCCTGATCTGCCATTGGAGGTGGTTGAAGCTCAGAAAAAGTAAGACACACATGCCTTGGAAGCATCTTGACTTGCTGCTGATTGAAAAAAAATCTAGATTTCGTTCTTGACGCCGATCGAATGTTAGGGTAAAGTACGGACATGAATGCATCCCGACCAACCGTCCGCAGCTTGCTTCAGAAAGGAAAAAGGCCCCCAGCAGAGCCAATAACCAACATTACCCCCAACACCAAAAACCGCAAGAAACCAAAAAATGCCCCATGATAGGGAGGGTGCGATCGGGGCATTCTGGGACATTGTGGGGCATCGCGCCAAAACATGACCCGCAAAACTCAAAATTATCCTCACCCCCCAGGCGCCAAATCACAATGCCCACCCGCCAATCCCATCACACAACCCAACCCCAACCCCCGCAGGAATCAGAAAAATCTCGTCTGGGTTCCGTCATAACAATTCGTCGTGATGTGGGGTATAGCAGGTACCCGGTCTCGGCTTTTGCTTCTTAGGAAACGAGTAAAGCTGCGGCCGCGTGCGCGTTTTTGGTTTGGCTGAACATCCTGCGGAGACCCTCTTATGAGCACCACTCGGCGCGATTTTCTCAAGCAGGTTGCGGTGGCTGGGACCATCGTGGCGGTTTCTGATCTTGTCTCTTCCGCGAGCGCAGCGCCGGCGCAAACTCAGCCGGGGGATGGGGTGGCGCCCTGGTATCGGCGGACGCTGCGGTGGGGTCAGACGAACATTACCGAGCTTGATATTGAGCGCTATGACATTCCCTGGTGGAGGCAACACTGGAAGCGCACGCGCGTGCAGGGCGTGGTGATTAATGCGGGGGGCATCTTTGCGTATTACCCCAGCAAGTTTGAACTGCACCATCGGCCTCCACAACTGAAGGATCGGGATCTTTACGGGGAGCTGGCCAGGGCGGCGCATGAGGATGGGCTGGCGGTTTTCGCGCGCATGGATTCCAGCAAGGCGCATGAGGCGCTTTACCGCGCGCGCCCGGACTGGTTCAGCGTCGATGCTGATGGCCAGCCGTATCGCAGCGGGGAGTTTTATCTGTCGTGCATCAACAGCCCCTATTACAGCGCGTGGCTGCCGGGGATTATGCGGGAGATTATCGAGCGCTCGCATCCCGAGGGCGTGACCGACAACATCTGGGCGGGGACGGAGCGGAACCAGATTTGTTATTGCGCGAACTGCGCGCGTGGCTTCCAGCAGTTTGCGGGCGCGAAGCTGCCGGCGCAGCGGGACTGGAACGATACCTCGTTTCGCCGCTGGGTTGAATGGAGCTATGCCCGCCGCATTGAGCAATGGGATTTCAATAACAAAGTGACGCGGGATGCGGGTGGGAAAGATTGCATTTGGGTGGGGATGAACGGCGGCGGCATTTCCGGGCAGAGCGCCAGTTTCCGGGATTTGAAGGAGATTTGCGGGCGCGCGGAAATGTTCATGCTGGACAATCAATCGCGCAGCGATGCGTGGGGGCTGCAGGAGAACGCGCTGGCGGGAAAGATCGTTCGCAGCGTTCTGGGGTGGGACAAGGTAATGCCGGAAAGCATGGCGATGTATCAGCACGGGCGGCCGCAGTTCCGTCTTTCGACAAAATCACAACCGGAGGCACGCATGTGGATGCTTTCGGGAATTGCCGGCGGCATTCAGCCGTGGTGGCATCATGTGGGCGCGTATCACGAGGACCGGCGGATGTATGAGACTGCTGAGCCGGTGATGAAATGGCACCAGGAGAACGAGCAATACCTGGTGAACCGGCGGCCGGTGGCCAGCGTGGGGATCGCGTGGTCGCATCGCAATACGGAATTTTTTGGGCGGGACAATGCGGAGGCGTTGGTGGACCAGCCGTTCCGAGGGTGGGTGCAGGCGCTGGTGCGGGCGCGAATTCCGTACACGCCGGTGCATTTGGATTACCTCGATCGCGATGCGAAGGATTTATCGGTTCTGATTCTGCCGAATATCGGCGTGATGACGGATGAGCAGATTGCCTCGGCGCGGAGATTCGCTGGGAGCGGGAAGGCGCTGGTTGCCAGCGGGCAGACGAGTCTTTTCGATCAGTGGGGAGATGCGCGGCCGGATATGGCGCTGGCGGACCTTTTTGGCGCAAAGGGCGCAAAGGGCGCGAAGCCGCAAGCGATGCGCATCCGCGCGACGGGCGCGGTGGCGGAGCAGCACACATATCTTCGGCTTACGCCGGAACTGCGGGCGCTGGTGTATGGGCCTGAAACAGGGAATGAGCCTGCGATTACCTCGCAGCGGCACGCGGTGCTGAGCGGGTTTGATGAGACGGATATTCTTCCGTTTGGTGGAACCCTACAGGCTTTGACGGTGGATGCCGGCGCGCGGGTGCTGGCAACATTCATTCCATCGTTTCCGGCGACTCCGCCGGAGATTTCGTATATGCGGACGGAGCGCACAGACGTTCCGGGGCTTATTGTGAATGAAACTCAGCCCGGGCGGGTTGTTTATCTTCCAGCGGATATTGACCGCCTTTTTGCGCTGGACAATTTGCCAGACCATGGAGATTTACTCGCCAACATTGTTCGCTGGGCAGCACGCGATTCGATTCCGCTAAAGGTCAGGGGAGCCGGGTTAATCAATTGCGAGCTTTACCGGCAGGTTGACGGAAGCGGTGCCGAGCGGCTCATTCTTCATCTCGTCAATCTCACAAGCGCCGGAACGTGGCGCGCTCCGATTCATGAGCTGATTCCGGTCGGCCCGCTGCAGGTAAGCGTAACCGGGCCAGCCGGGAAATCGGCTGCATCGGTCAAGTCGCTGGTATCAGGGAAAACGCCGGCGAGAAATTTAGCTGGGGGCTGGTGTGAATTTGAAGTGGAATCGGTTCTGGACCATGAGGTGTTGGTTATTGAGATCTGAGGTGCTCCGCGCTGGGCGCATGGGGAGCACCTCACTAGGTCCGACTTTGTTGTTCCACCACTTTCATCGTTCGTGTCCAATGACGCCACGCTGCGCGGAGAAGAATTATAAGTACGTTAGGAATGGTATGCCGGACAAAAAGATCGCAACTTCGACGTGCGCGATAAAATGGCGGTAACGGAATGAGAACAATCCGGGTGCGCATAGAGCTACATAAAAGACTGGATAAAAGACCGCATATTTAATCTTGCGCCTTTTCACGAACTGCATAATAGCATTCGCAAGAATATGCCCGCCCATTTTAGTCGAGAATGAGGGGCAAGTTATTTTTTGCGTGCATGAAGGATTAACACCGACCCGATTCCACCGGCCCAGGTTGTCCAGTCGAGCAATGCGCTGGCAGCAGACGTCAACCCGCGCACAACCGGCACCAGTGGCGCGGGAAGTGCCACGCGTTTCACCAGCACATCGTTCTTGAATCCCGATGCTGTCTCCAGTCGCACTACCTTCATGCCGAACTGTTCGCATAGCCGGCTAAGGCTGCGGACATTGAAATGATTGAGATGCTCGGGCGGGACGAAATATGGATCGCGCGTGCCGCCTAAATATCGATAGATGCTGTCGAAGTGCGGCAGCATGATCGCCAGAACTCCGCCGGGGCGCAAAGCGGCGGCCGCCTTTTCAATCCAGCGCTTTGGCTCATAGGCGTGCTCCAGCACGTGGCTCATCAGCACATAATCGAAGGATTCCGGCGGCGGATCAAATCCTTCGAACATTGACTGGACTATGTGAACTCCGCGAATCGCTTCCAAGGATCGGACATCGTTTGGATCAACTTCCAATGCCGTCACTTCCAGCCCCGCGCGAATCGCGGCCAGGGAGAAACCGCCGTCGGCTGCGCCGATATCCAGCAGATGCCCTGGCGCTGGGCGCAACTTCAGCATTTGGGCGATCGCTTTCACGGGCCATTTACCGATTTGGCGAAGATCCGCGGAAATGACCGGCGCTGGTTCTGAGGAATTTGCCGCGCCGTAATATTCCGCCAGGGCGTTCAGCGTCGCGCGGGGATTCACGAATACAAATTCGCACTCTCCGCAACGGTCGTATTGAAACTCCTGCCCTTCCCGAATTTTGCCTGCCCAGTGATGGATTGGGCCGTCGCACAGTGGACAGTTCAAAAGGCGATCAGAAAATTCCAGAGTTGTCCTTGGCATTCTTTCCAGAATATGCCAGATTCAAGGCCGCTTGTAATGATCGCCTTTGCGCGGCGCGGGACCCTAGCTCCCCACGATCACGCTCTCCACGTCATTGTTCGGCAGCGAATCCAGATTCCCGGCATCCACATGCGCCGTATCATTGCCCAACCCGCCGTAGATGGTGTCCGCGGCTCCATTGTTCGCATAGATAAGATCGTCCCCAGCTCGACCCTCGAAAAGAGTGTTTCCCGCGCCGCCGAAAAGTGTGTCATTGCCCCATCCGCCCCAGAGCGTATCGTTCCCGCTTCCGCCGTGCAGCTCGTCGTTCCCGGCGCCGCCGACGATGGAATTGTTGCCGGAACCATTGCCGATAAGCGTGTCATTGCCGGGGCCGCCGTTGATGACATTGGAACCGGTGGGGTCGTAAATGTAATCGTTGCCCGATCCGCCCATCAGCGTATCGTTGCCGGCGCCGCCGTAGATGGAAGCATCGGTGGTGAGGATTTTGGACACAGTCACGGCGTCGTCACCCTGCAGGGCATGAATTGCGATTTTCTGCACCGCGACGGAATTAAAGTTCACCGCCGCGAGATTGTTAACGTTCACCACATCATGGCCGCTGCCGTCGCTATTCACTGTAATTGTGTCGTTGCCGCTGGTTCCCTGAACATTCAAAATTCCCGTGAGGGGGTCGAGGTTGGCGTAATAGGTGTTCAGCGTGGATGGTTTAACCACGATGTACCCATACCCGGCGCGAAGGATCTGGGCATCCACGTCAGAGATAAGCTTTCGCGTGCCGCGCGGCACGAAGGCGTTCATCAGGTCATCCGGCACGGACACCAGCCCGTTCAACGGCGGACCCGCATAGGTATGCAGCCCACCCTGCTCGGTCAGGGTGAATTGCGATTCATAGCCTGGAATCTGGAACAATTCCGAGTGATTCGG
The DNA here is from genome assembly GCA_030775485.1 of Planctomycetota bacterium. GTDB lineage: Bacteria > Planctomycetota > Phycisphaerae > Tepidisphaerales > Tepidisphaeraceae > JALYJB01. The sequence goes on from JALYJB010000005.1 coordinate 16,707, forward strand.
ATCCGTGGGATCGGCAATCCCTGTGTCCATCAGCCGTCCATTGATCATTTCGTTTCCACCGTACGCAAGGCCCAGCGCATGGCCAAGCTCGTGTGTGACAATGGTTAAAAAATCAAGCGTGGTCGCCGAGTTGCTGCCGGCAAATGAATTAATCACGTTGGGAAACGCGGTGTTGTCGTCCGTTGGGCTGAAGTACCAGCCGGGACCGCCGTTGCTGGCGTTGGCGTCATCATCGATGGTGATGCTGGCGTGGTGCGGCTTGCCTTGCCAGTCAAGGTCGCCGTCGCCGTAGGTGGTTTCCGCGACCGCGGCGCCAAGCCCAGGCTGGTTGTTGATGTTGGCCGCGTTGATCGTGATTGAGAAGCGGTCGGGCAGCGTGCCCCCGGATCCGCCCGGCAGCGGGTGATAATTGAAGCTGGCAATGACCGCGGACCAATTCGCAATGGCCAGGTTCACCAGCTCTCGAGCTCGGTTGGTATTGGTCCCGAACACTTCGAAGCCATCGGAACCCCGATTACTCCAGATGATCGTTGAGAGCAGGATTCGCGCTTCCAGGGGATCGATCACATAACGTGCCGATGCCTCTGGAGTTGAAAAGAATCGGGGTAACCCTCGTTTCATTAATCACCGTGCATGCCGGGGCAGACCTGAACAGTTACGTCAGGAGGGCGGGGAAAGATCGTGATTCTTGTTCTTCACGTCTGTTTTAGCGGCTACATAATCTCAGGTCACTTTTTGGGGATTTTAGATTTGCGGCGGCCGCAAGACATCAATCCGATTGAACCGATGGCAAGCAATCCGATCGCGCCCGGCTCTGGCAAGGCGCCAATCTGGTGATCCCATGCCGCGATCTGACTTGTGGAGATTCCGAAGCTGGCGGCGATCGCGTTGTATTGGGCCAGTTGGACGGGCGTGGCGCCGGTGCCGTTGCCTGTCACACCCTCGCCGAAGTTGTTGCTGAGGATGACGAAGTCTGAGAAATCGACGCCGGAGTCATAGTTGAAGTTGCCCTGATCCCAGTTGGTGAACGTTCCACCAAAGTGGTTGCTGAGGATGACGAAGTCGGAAAAATCGACTTTGCCATCGAGGTTGGCGTCACCAGCAAAAGCGTAGGTGATGAGTTCCGCGCCAGCGGGAAGTGCTCCACCGCCGGGGACGGCGCTGGAAATATTGGCGGGAAGATTAATGACCACGCCGTCAGCGCCGTCAGCGAAAGCCACGGAATGATGGGCTGAATCGGCGGCGGCGTTGCTGCTGGTGATGCCGGTTGTTCCCGTCCAGGGCGCGGAGCCGGGATTGTAGCCACTGGAAATGTAACCTCGCACAGTGGCATTGGGGCTGGCAGCGGTGTAATTGAGTGTCACACCGCTGCTGGTGATATTGAGTAAGCCACCGTTATTGATCTGGAGCGTGTTGAGCGCGTTGTTTGCGCCCCCGCCGGTGACGGTGAGCAAGCCGGTGCTGTCAACCAGCACGGACGTTTGCGCGAGGGTTGCGACGGTCATGGCGGCGGTATTTCCGGCGGGGCTGCCGATCGCCAGCGAACCCGCGCCGGTGAGGATGCCGAGATTGGCGACGCCGCCCGTTTGGGAGATTGTGGCGTCGTTGGCGGTGTGGGGAGCGGTGAGCGATCCACCAGATTGAATGAACGCGACGCCCGACGAAACCGTGAGCGCGTTGCTGATCGTGAGGGACCCGGCGGACATGCCGAAAGTTGCGCCGCTGTTCAATTGGAAGGAATTTACACCGGCGGCGCCACCGCTTTGGTTCCAGGTTCCCGTGGATGAAATAATGACGGAGTTGGCGGCAAGGGTTCCGCCGCTTTGGTTGAAATTGCCCGTTCCCCCGTCAGCAATTGGGCCACCCGCGCCGGCTCCACCGACATACACGGAACCGGCAACTGCGAGCGACCCGCCCTGCAATTGATAGGTCCCGGTGCTGCCGGCAAGGGCGGCAATGTTGACCGAACCGGTGGTGCTTACGAATGCGGTGCCCGATTGGGTAAGCGTGCCCGTTCCGCCATTACCCACATAAATCGCGGGATCAGCGGGGCTGTTCAATCCGATTTTATTGATGCCGCCCGTGAAGGTCGCGGAGGCGGTGGAACCCGGCAAATTACCGATGATAAGTCCGCCATCAACGTTCAGATGCGATGGGCTGGAGACCGCGTTGCCGTTGACGTCATATGTGGTTGCGCCGTTCACAGCAAGCGCGCCGCCGTCGTCGATAATCAGATAATACGCGTTGGAGGCGATGCCATTGGCGTTATTGAGAAAGAATGTTCCCTGATTGATCGTCAGGCTTTGCCCATCAATGCTACTGCTGGAAAAGGAAATGTTTTTGGCATCGAGGTTGGTGGGGCTGTAGGTAACCTGGCCCCCGGTTCCAACAACCAGCGAAGCGCCGATGTAGGTGGGCGTCAGCGTGGAGGTACTGTTGAGCCAATGGGTGGATTCGATGGTATTGGTGGATGCATCCCAGGTGAGGGTTCTGGGGGTGGTAACGACGTTGAAGCCGAGCGTATCCAGCAAGGCGATGTCGACTGGCGTCAGATCATTTTCCACGCCGCTGCTGCTGAAGGCGTTGGATGAATCGGCGCTGTAGGGGGTTGTCGAGCCCCAATCCACCAGATCGCTGGAGGTGCTGAAGGGCATCAGGTTGGTGGTGCCGCTGTCAATTGAAAAGTAGCTGGTGCCGCTGGGCGTAATGTTGGGCGTTCCCGGCGCGCTGTAGCGGAACAGATCCATCGGATAATAGGCGGGTGTTCCCAGGACAGGCGTGCCCAGGAGATAGGAGCGGCCGAGGATATGCGCGATTTCATGTTCAGCGACGCCGACGAAGTCGTATTGCCCGGCAATGGCCCGGTTATTTGGGTTAAAATTAAAGGTAAACGCGGGGTTGGTGCTGAAGGTAAAGGTTCCATCCGACGGTGAAGCCTGGGCCGGAATCGTTCCGAGGACTTTGCCTTCGGCGGTTTCCAGCCAGTAGTTGTGATTGCCAGCGACAGGATCGCTGAGGGGCAAACTTGCGATTGCAGCCGTATCGACGGGGCTGGCGGCATGGGAAACCAGGTCGCTCCTTAAGGTGGAGTATGAAAGCGAATTAATATTTCCTCCGCCGCCGGTTCCAAGGAAGCTGCCGCTGGAGGAAGCGCTGACGTGGATATTGATCGTGACGTCATTGGTGAACAGGTTGTCAAATTGCTGGGCGGCAGCTGCAAAGGCAGTCTCGATCGCCGCGGCATTGGGGAGGGTTGTAACATTTGAATCATAAACGGGATGAATGACAAATCCGCCGCGGGCGACCGAACCCACGCCAAGGGTGGCGAATGCCAGCAGCGAGGAGTGGCGAATGAGACGTCTATCGCGGGCGGCCCGCTTTTTGCCGATTTTCATGGGTAAAATGCTACGCAACTCCGCCGGGAGTCCACCAGCCGAACTTTGGCCCGTTCAGTCCGCAATACTTCATCATAGGAAGGCAAATGTCAAAAATATTAGTTCGGAAAACTAATACCGTTAAGATTCACACGTTACAAACGATGATGCGATGAATGCAGGCGCGGCGTTTGCGAGGGTCGGCGGGGTCCGATAAAGCAACGCCGCATTATCTTTTGGTTACGTCAGCTTGGGAAATTTGTTCAGCGTCTGACCCTGCGTTTCGCGGTCGTTGCGGCTTAGCTTGGTTGGATCCGTGCTAGGACTGGCGGTGTTTCTTTTTGGGAGACTCAAATGAACCGTTGTGGGCTATGGATTGTTCTCGCCCTTGCGTTGATGGCTGCGATGCCCTTGCCTCGGGCGACTTTGGCAGCGGACTATGCTGTTGGAGCGGATCTTTCGTTTCTGAGGCAGGCGGAATCGCGGGGCTTCGTTTTTAAGGAAAACAATCAACCCAAGCCCGGGCTGCGGATTTTCCGGGACCATGGGTACAACTGGATTCGATTGCGGATTTTTAATGACCCAGCCGTGCTGCCGAACAATCTTGCCTACACACTCGCGATGGCGAAGGCCGCGAAGGAGATGGGATTCAAATTCCTTCTGGATTTTCACTATTCGGACACCTGGGCTGATCCGACCAAACAGGGAATTCCCAAAGCCTGGGTGGAAAAATCGCACATGGAACTGGCGCGGGCGGTTGCGGATTACACGCGCGACACGCTCCTTGCGTTTCGCGATGACGATGCAATGCCCGACATGGTGCAGATCGGCAATGAGATCACCAACGGCATGCTTTGGCCGGACGGAAAGCTGCCGGAAAATTGGGACAACTTTACCGACTTGCTGAAGGCGGGAATTCACGGCGTGGAGGAATCGGTGGCGCAGACGCGGCCGTCAACGATGGCCTGGGGAAACACGCAAACGGATAAAGCGCCGCCGATGATGCCGCGGATTATGATTCATACGGACTGCGGCGGCGATGCCCGGGCCAACAAATCATTCTTCGATAAAATTTTGGCCGCTAATATCCACTTCGATGTGATTGGACAATCCTTCTACCCGTGGTGGCATGGAAGCTTGCTGGACCTGCGCGAGAATCTGAAATTCCTGTCCAAGGCATATGGGAAGGACATCATTGTCGTCGAGACGGCATACAACTGGCGGCCGGCGGAATACCGTAATCGGCCGGGGCCGTTCCCCGAAACGCCAGAGGGTCAGCGTCGATTTCTGGAAGAGGTAAACCGTATCGTGATGGAGACTCCCGATGGGCGCGGCAAGGGAATTTTCTATTGGGAACCCGCGGTGGCCGCCGGACGGAACGGCCGGGGAATGTTTGATAACGATGGGAATGCGTTGCCGGCGCTTGGGGCGCTTGATGCGTGGACCCTGGGGCGGGTGCCGAGAGGTTCGAATGCGAATTAAAGGGAAACCAGTAAGGCGGTGAAGCCCACGATCCGCGAGATAACCTTACTGACAATCTTCCCAGTGTTTATACGGTTGCGATTTTGAGAATTCCCCTCGCGCGGGTTACTCTTTATCAGGCGATATTCACATCCACGGAGGTTCTATGAAGTTCACGCGTCGAGAGGCTATTGGAGTTTTGACTGGCGGAGTCTTAGCAGGGCTTACTGCCGATCTTGGGTTGCCGGCTGCCTGGGGACAGACCATGCCGACGCCGGACATTGCGCCCGGGCCGTTTCAGGGAACGCGTGCTTCGCTTCAGGCGTTCAAAGTTCCGGACTGGTATCGCGACGCGAAGTTTGGCATCTGGGCGCACTGGGGGCCGCAGTCGGCGGCGGAATATGGGGATTGGTTTGCCCGTAATATGTATATCCCGGGCCAGCCGCAATACGACTATCACCTCAAGACCTACGGCCATCCTTCCAAATCGGGTTTCAAAGACGTTATCAGCACATGGAAGGCGGACAAGTTTGACGCGGAATATCTGATCTCGCTTTACAAAAAAGCGGGCGCTAAATATTTCTGCTCGATGGCGGTGCATCATGATGGCTTTGATTTGTGGAATTCAAAATACCAGCCGCGCTGGAACGCGGTGGCTTCAGGTCCGAAGAAGGACATCGTCACGATGTGGCGCGATGCTGCTCGCAACGCGGGGCTGAAATTCGCGCTCAGCGAACATCTTTCGAATAGTTTTGCCTGGCTGGCGCCTTCGCATCTGAGCGACAAGACCGGGCCGCTGGCGGGAGTTCCCTATGACGGCGCCGACCCGCAATGGGCGGACCTGTATCACGATTACAGCAAAATGCCCGATAACTTCGCGCAGTCCATCGCCAGGAATGCCATGGGCCGCATCAACAATGACGCGTGGAAATTAAATTACTTCCAGCGGATGATCGATCTGATCGATCAGCATCAGCCCGACCTGCTCTACACCGACGGCGGAATTCCCTACGGCGATCTGGGGCTTAACATTGTCGCCCATCTTTACAACACGAGCGCCGCTCGCAACAACGGAACCTGCCAGGCCCTTTATACAAGCAAGACGCGTTCGGAAGCTGCTGCTGGAATCTGCATTCTGGATGTCGAGCGCGGGCTGGTGAACGACATCTGGCCGGCCCCCTGGCAAACTGATACATGCATCGGAAGCTGGCACTATGACAAGCGCATTTACGAAGGCGACAAATACAAGACGCCAAAGACGGTTGTGGACATGCTGTGCGACATCGTCAGCCGCAACGGCAACCTTCAGCTCAATTTCCCGCTGCCCAACAATGGCATGCTGGATGACAAGGAACTGAAGGTGCTGGATGGCATCACGCAATGGATGGCCGTCAACAGCGACGGAATTTACGGCAGCCGCCCCTACAAAATCTTCGGCGACGGGCCGGCCGCCAATGCTCCGGCAACGACGCGGCGGTTCAATGAATCCGCCCGCAAAGAAATGACGGCGGAGGATGTGCGCTATACCACCAACGGTGACACGCTATATGCCTTCGTCATGGGCTGGCCGGGCAAGGAAGCGGCCGTTCCGTCCCTGGCCACCAACGCCAGGCAAGGCGTCGGCAAGATTGTTAACGTCGAATTGCTGGGCGCGGGCAAAGTGCCCTTTACGCAGGACGAAACCGGATTGAAAGTGCAGCTCCCCGAGAAACAGCCCAGCGACCATGCAATCACGCTGAAGATCATGGGAGCGCTGGATAAGGCGTAATCGGTCTGGTTTTTGTCCAAATGTAAAAGTGGAAAGCCGCGATCCCGCGGTTCCTGCTTGGGAATCCGTCCGGACGCTAAAATTGCCCGCGCCAATTATCTCCGCCGAAACCCCGTTACCCGGGGGGACGCATGGTCTGCGCTCGAAGGTGAGCGTCCCCGCGATGGTCCCGATGACGGCGATCATTGCCTTCTGATTGCAGATCAAAGTTGATACGCTCGGCATGAGAGTCCGGGGATTATTCTATTTTGCACAAGACGGCAGGAATAAATGGCTTCATCCATTCCTCTGCGACCCCGATTCGCTTTTCTTGATGGCATTCGCGGATTGGCGGCGCTGATCGTGGTGTTGCATCATGTTTATCTAGAGGTCGCCCCATCGAATCGGATGCCGGTCGCAACGCGATACTTATTCGCCTGGCTGCTCCATGGCGATCTCGCCGTAGCGGTCTTTATCGTTCTGTCAGGATTTTGCCTGGCGCTTCCAACGGCGTCGGGAGCGGCACGCCCGACATTCAAGAAGTTTATTTTTCGGCGTTCCAGGCGGATTTTGCCACCGTATTATGCCTCATTGGTCGCCACGCTGGCATTGATATATTTGCTGCCTACGATGAGGGCCAAAACCGGTTCGAGATGGGATGTCGCACTTCCGGCTTTTTCCCCCATGGTTGTTACATCCCATGTACTCATGTTTCACGATTTCAGTTCAGCGTGGTCGCTTCGAATCAACCCGCCTATGTGGACAGTTGCGGTCGAGTGGCAGATTTATTTCGCTTTCATCCTCGTCTTGCTACCCATCTGGCAACGATTTGGTGTCACCGTCGCTGTGGCAATCGCCTTTGGGATTGGGTTACTCCCCCTGGCCTTTCATCACGGCTACGACCTTCATCCCTGGTACCTCGGATTGTTTGCGGTGGGAATGGCCGCAGCGCAATTCGCTTGCTGTCGCGAGACGGATTGGAATATTCGAGTTTGGCGCTACCCGGTCGTCGTCGGCTGGACGGGCGTCTTGATCGTCGCGTCATTCTGTCCCGCGATTTTCGTTCACAAGATCATCTGCGACACGATTCTTGGAGTTTTGACGGCGCTGTCTATTGTCGTCCTCGCCCACCGCCGAATGGCGAATCCCCTCGGTGTTGGAATGCTTGATTCGGCACCGTTCGTGTTACTGGGAACATTCTCCTACAGTCTTTACCTTGTTCATTTTCCTATCGTATCGTTCCTATACCGGTCTCTACCTTTGAGGATCTTCCTAGTCGCCGTATTGCCATCGTCACTCGTGGTGGCTTATGTCTTCCACCTTGCATTTGAGCGTCCGTTCCAGCGCGGGCATTGAGCGTTGAAATTCTCTTTGCCCTTTACCTGTCACCGCGTATGGTCATCGCCGTTACGATGAGGCGGTGTTTCGCGGGTGAAAAAGTGGAAAGCCGCGATCCAGAGTTGAACTGGAAACCGCCGGTTTACAAAACCGGTGCTCTGCCAATTGAGCTATCGCGGCGGGTTTTTGTTTCCTCGAGCCTGTGCTGTCCCCTTGCGCCTTTATGCCGCTTTACATGATTTCCAGGATTTTGAACTGCATTGTCCCGCGGGGGGCTCTTACTTTTACGGTATCGCCGACGCGGGCTTTCATCAGCGCGTCGCCCATGGGGCTGTTGGCGCTGACGGGCAGCACGTCGCTGTCGGCGCTGGGGGGTTGCGCTTCGCCGACGAGTAACACCAGCTGTTCGCTGTCGTCATCAAGATCCATGATCCTGACGGTGTGGCCGATGAAGACAACGTCTTCAGGCACCGCATCGTTGGAGATGACCGCGACATTTTTCAGCTTCATTTCAAGCTCGGCCAGCTCGCGCTGAATGCTGCGGTTTTCTTCCTTGGCGAAATGGTATTCAGCGTTTTCGGACAGATCGCCCAGGCTGGCGGCCTTGCGGATGCGTTCCTGCACGTCGAGCTGGGCCTTGTAAAGCTCTTCGCGCTTTTTCTCCATGCTCTGCTTTTCGATCGGGCTGACAAACTGCATGAGATCGACTCCTGTCGGAACGGTTTCAAAAGGCGGCGCCAACCGCGGTGCTGTCACGCGCGAAAAGGGCTGCCTTCGAAAACTCTTTAACGTGCCGAAATCTTTTACCGCAAACTCAAATGCCGCCTGGATTGAATGAAAACAGCATCAACCCGGACGGAACGCCACCAGAGCCTTAAAACCCTTCCCGCCAAACGCCAACCACCGCGCCAGTGGCGCGGTGGTGTGGGGCAGCTAAGCACCATCATAACTTCGCCTGACGATTTGGCAATTGATATTTACGTTCGATTTGCAGCAGTTTTCTCAGGATTGACGCCCCCCGCGCGGGGGCCTACACTCCGAGCTGAAATTGGAGCAAGAATGGCCTTTAAATGTGTCGTCGTAACCCCTGAGCAGCAGATCCTGGATGAATCGCTCAGCCAGGCGATTATCCCAGCCTATGACGGGCTTTTGGGCATCCTCACCGACCGCGCCCCCCTGCTGGCCAAGCTTGGTAAAGGCCCGCTGCGGCTGGATTTGGCATCGGGACAGAAGCGGACGTTCCAGATTAATGGCGGCATTGCCCAAATGAAAGACAATCGGCTGACGATTCTTACCCAAAAGGCCACCGAGGGCGAAGCAGCCCGGTAATCCGTGCAGCAACCCCAGCGCGTTGGAAGTGCGTGTTTGAGATGCCATGTCCGGCGATTTAACATCCACCCGCCCGCCTCAGTTTCTTCATTCCGAGCCCAACCTGAGCATCCTGGGTTTCTTCAACCCACTGAAGATGGTGGCCAACCTGTTCGCCCGGCGCGAGCTGCTCTGGCAATTCACCGTGCGCGAAGTGCAGGGGCGATACCGTGGGTCTTATCTGGGAATGTTTTGGGCGCTGATCAACCCGCTGCTGACGCTGATGGTTTACACGTTTGTGTTCCACGTCATCTTTAACGCGAAATGGGACGGCAATAACCCCAACGAAAATTTCATGGTCTATGCCATGAACATGTTCAGCGGAATTGTCGCGTTTACGGTTTTTTCCGAATCGGTGATAAGAGCGCCCATGCTGGTGGTGCAGAATCCCAACTTTGTGAAAAAGGTGGTGTTCCCTTTAGAGCTTTTGCCTTTAAGCCTGGTGGGGGCGGCACTGATTCATTCGCTGTTGGGATTGATGGTATTGCTGGTCGGGGCCGCGTGTGGCGCGGGATCATTGCACTGGACACTGATCTTTCTCCCGGTGGTGTTCTTGCCGCTGGCAATTTTGACGGCGGGGCTTTGCTGGATTCTGAGCTCGCTGGGCGTGTTTTTGCGCGATATTGGAAACATCGTTCAGGTGGCGGTTCAGCTTCTGTTTTTTCTGACGCCGATCACTTACCCCTTAAGCCGTCTTTCCCTCCAGGGACAGCGAGTCATGTTATTGAATCCGTTGGCGCTGATGATTGTGAACATTCGTCGCGTCGTGAATTTCGGCGCGGCGCCGGAATGGAAAAGTTATTTTATAAGCCTGACGGCGGCCAGCGTGGTTGCGATTTTGGGCTATGCGTGGTTCATGAAAATCAAGCGAGCGTTCGCCGATGTCATTTGAACCGGCGTTTTCACCCGAGAGCAGCGAACCGAAGCGCGGGGCTCCCGCGCCGGCTCGCACAGTTGACGATGATTCGATCGTCATTTCCGTGCGCGATCTGGGCAAGGTCTATCATCTCTACGAACAGCCCTCCGATCGATTGAAGCAGGCATTTCTGTGGGGACGCAAAAAACTCTTTCGCGAGTTCTGGGCGCTGCGCAATGTGAGCTTTGATGTCGCGCGCGGCGAGGTGCTGGGCCTGATCGGCCGCAACGGGGCGGGCAAGAGCACGCTGTTGCAAATCATCTGCGGCGTCTTGCAGCCGACGACCGGCACCGCTGATGTGCGCGGGCGCATGGCGGCCCTGCTGGAACTGGGAAGCGGCTTCAATCCGGATTTCACCGGGCGCGAAAATGTTTACATGAACGGCGCGATCATGGGGCTTTCCAAGGCCCAGATTGATGATCGCTATCAGCAGATCGTTGATTTCGCCGAGATCGGCTCCTTCGTGAACCAGCCGGTAAAAACCTACAGCAGCGGCATGACGATGCGCCTGGCGTTTGCCATTTCCGTCCACGTCGACGCGGATGTTCTGGTTGTGGACGAGGCGCTGTCCGTGGGCGATGTGGCGTTCCAGTTCAAGTGTCTGCATCACCTCGAACAACTGCTGCAGCGCGGGGTGACGATCGTCCTGGTCTCGCACGATGTGCAACTTGTAAAAGGATATTGCTCGCGGGCCATATACATGAAGGACAACACGGTGCAGTACATCGGCGACTGCGAAACCGCGACGGAACTTTACGTGAAGGATATGCGGGCCCAATCGCGCGCGCTGCTGGATGAGAGCATCGCGGAGCGCGATAAGCGGATCGGCGATACCAGCGCGGCGGAAAAAGATGCCGAGCAACTGGCTGGTGAAAAAGGCCGGCTGGGAATCGTGCGCATGGGATGCGGCGATGAGACGCGCGCCTATTTCCGCGGCGGTGAACGCGTGTGGGTTGAATTATCCGGCGTCGTGGCCGCGGAGGTTACGCGGCCCGTGCTGGGAATGGTGGCGCGCGATCTGCGCGGCTATAACCTGTTCGGTTACAGCACGTTTTTTGCCCGCGTCCCCCTGCAACCCGATGAGCATGGCCATGTGGCGGGCCGGATTTCCTTCACCTGCAATCTGGCCGCGGGAGATTACTCTATCACAGCGCGTCTTGAAGATTACCTCAGTGAAACCGTCAAGATTGCGATCGACAAACGAATCAACGCGGTAATCTTCAAGGTGTTGACCGATGAAAAGAAGTTTCAGGGCGTTGTGGATTTGAATGGAGCTTTTGAGCCACTGAATGCCGTCGGGCATGCGCCAACGGGCGAAGACAAGATGCTGGCAAAAGCACGGGACGATGGGTAATTCGTGGGTTTCTGGCTGAGGCGTTGTGAGCCGCACGCATGCATTTGTATTCGTTTGCCAGGGAGGCGAGCTGGAGATCAAAGCTTCGCTGCTCGCCGCTTCCCTGCGCCGTCATTTGAAATGCGAATATGAATTGATCGCCGCCGTGCCGGGGCCTGCCCGAGGCATCGTCCAGCCACGATCGGACACGATTTCGTTCCTGCGGCAACTGGGCGCGCGAATCGTTCCGATTGCGAATTTGATCGACCCCACATACCCGATTGCAAACAAGATCGATTGCCTGCGGATCAAATCCGACGCCGACAAGCTTGTATTCGTGGACAGCGACATGATCCTGCTGCGCGATTTCGGGGATCAATCACGCTTTGCGATTCCCTTCAATGCCCGCCCCGCTTCGTGCGCCACTTTCACCGGCGGTGACGAAACATGGCGCGAAATATATCGCGCCTGCGGCGCGCCCATGCCCACCACCCGCATTCGCACCACCCACAGTGGAGAATATGTTCTGCCCTACTTCAATTCGGCATTTATCGGCGTGCCGGGGAAGAGCGGATTTGGCGATGCCTGGCTGGAGTGCGGTCTGACGATTGATGCCATGCGGGATGTCCCGGACAAGCGGCCGTATCTCGATCAGATTTCCCTTGGAGTAGCGGCGGCCAAGCTGGGAATGGAAATGGATTGCCTGGATGAGGCCTACAACCACCCGATCAATTTCAAGCCGCTTAATGAGCGGAAGCTGCCTTATTTCTGTCATTATCACGATGCGGCAACCCTGGCGCGCGAGCCAGCAGCGTTGGCTGTCCTGCGATCGCTCGTCCAGGAGCACGACGGGCTCGGCGCGATTTTGGAAGCGGAGCCACCATGGGCGGCTTTAGCCTCGGGGCGCGGCGCGAAGACCGCGTGCGCCACACCGGAATTGATCATCACCGGCATCGCGCGGAGCGGCACGAGTTATCTCTGCAACCTGCTGCATCGGCTCGACAATACGGTTGTGCTGAATGAGCCGATCGAGGCGCCCCAGGCGCTCATGCAAGAGGGGTTGCCCTGGGGCCTGGCAAGGTTTTTTCGCGATGTGCGCCGCGATGTAAACGCGGGGACGCCGATTCGCAACAAATTGGTCGATGGCAAAGTGACCGAAGACACGGCGCTCGGCGGCGAGGTGCAGACCTACGCGCCAAGGGTCGTGGGGCCTGATTTTGTGCTGGGCGTTAAGGCCACGGTTGCCTTTCTAAGCCGGCTGCCTTCATTGCGACAGGTTATGCCCAACGCGCGCTTCGTGGCCTGCGTGCGCGATCCGCTGGACACAATCGCCTCCTGGAAGGGAACGTTTGAACATCTCCGCAACGCGGACGTCTCCGGACTAAACGTCGGGGACCCGAATGACCCGTGGCTCTCCGGGGTGCAACGAAAGGAATTATCATCCATCGCGGCGATTCCCGACGCGCCTTCGCGCCGTGCCGCCTGGTGGAGCTACCTGGCCGGGCTGGTGCTTGAATCGAAGGATCACCTGATTCTGGTGCGATATGATGAGCTGGCGCAAAATCCGCAGGCCGCGCTGGAACGGATTATGAAAGGCTGGCCGGGTGGCAAGGCGAAAGAGCCGATTGCGCCATCGGAGATTCGCCGGCGCCGCCAGAATCTTGACGCGGATGATTATGCTGCCATTGGCGCCCTTTGCAGGAATCATGCGGAGGCTTTGGGTCTGGGCGGAGAGGACTCGCGATGAGAAGCCCGCTGAGCGTTGCCGCCGAGCACTGGCTGTATGCGCGCCGCCTGAAATCCGCCGATGAGCTGACTTTGCCGCACTTTCTGGGAATTGGCGCGCAGAAGGCCGGTACAACCTGGCTTTATGAAAACCTGCGGCGTCATCCGGATGTATTTATGCCGGAAATCAAAGAGGTTCATTATTTCGACAGCAACTTTGACAGGTCCCTTTCCGAGTACGCCGCGATTTTTCGCGACGCCGGGTTCCGCCTTCGCGGGGAAATAACGCCGGCCTACAGCATTATTCCCATCGAAAGGATCCGATACATTCGAACGGTCATGCCGGAGCTTCGGTTGATATTTTTAATGCGGAATCCCATTGAACGGGCGTGGTCGCACGCGGTAATGATCCTGGTGACACACGCAGGCCGACGATATGAGGATGTCCGCGACGACGAATTTTGCGAGCATTTAGCCAGCGGCGCGAACCAGAATCGAGGTGACTACCTTTCGATTTTGGAGACATGGACGGGCGTTTTTCCGCGAAATCAACTGTTTGCCGGTTTTTTTGAGGACATTGCGCAGCGCCCTATTGGGCTGTTGCAGGAGATTTGCCGGCATCTTGGGCTGAGTCAACCGATAGACTGGGAGAGATTTCCCTATCGGCGGAAGGTTTACGCCGGGCCGGGGATCCCAATGCCGGCGAAAATCGAAAGGTTCTTGCGCGACCTTTATCAGCCTAAGATAAACCAACTGGAGAAGCGCGTTGGCGCCCGGGCGCTGAATTGGCTTGATTCAAACCGGATGGTCCACTAGTTTTGTAAATAATTCCGGGGGAATTCAGAGGCTTTCGCATGTCATTGGCGGGTGAGAAAAACGCTTCGACGCAAGACCTTGCGCCGCGAGCCGTTTGTGTGCTGGGAATGCACCGCAGCGGAACCTCCGCGCTGGCGCGGCTGCTGAATCTGCTGGGCGTTGATCTGGGCGACAACCTTCTTCCGGGCCGCATCGATAATCCCCGGGGCTTCTGGGAGCATCGGGGAATTCTGGGCGTTCACGATGAACTCCTGGATGTGCTTCATTCTTCCTTTGATGATTTCATGCCCCTGGAACCGGACTGGCACCGGCGGCCGGACGTGGCTCAATTCCGCTCGAAGTTGATTGACATCGTTCGCGCTGATTTTAAGAGCAGCAGCTTGTGGGGGTTTAAAGATCCGCGCACCTGCCGGCTGGTGCCGATGTGGTCTGATATTTTTGATGAGCTGGGCGCCAACGGGCAGTTTGTATTTGTTATTCGCGATCCGCGGGAAATTGCGATGTCGCTGGAAGCGCGAGACGGATATTCGTTCAACACGTCATTGCTGCTGACGCTGACGCATTTGCTGGAAGCCGAGCGCGCGACGCGGGGAAAGCCGCGCGTGTTTGTCAGCTTTGAGCAGGTGCTGGGCGACTGGCGCAATTGCGCTTCGCGGATTGGGCGGGAGTTGGGGATCGTGTGGCCCCGGGGGTATTCGGAGATTGAAAAGGAAGTGGCGGGTTTCCTGGAACCGGGGCTGCGGCACCATGCGGTATCCGCTTCCACTGAGAATTCATCGCGCGCCGCCGGGGCCGATCCCGATGCCGTGCGGTGGGTGTTCGCGGCGCACGGCGCACTGATGGCCGCGGCGGAAGGACAAGCGGTTGACGGCGGGTTGCTGGATGAACTCCGCGGGCAATTCGATGGGCAGCGGCCCCGCCTGATTTCATGGCGGCCGGGGCGATCCCCGCAGCGGCAACTGATGAAGCTGGATGCGTGGTCGGCGGACATGCGCGAGGAAAACAACTGGCTGAAGCTGGGGCTGCTTCGATTGGGCCTTGAGCCAAAAGACGTGATCGCGGCGTTGGTTGCGGATCCGGATGGGAAGAAGGATCTGGTGGAAGAGGCTTCAGGCGACCGGGGGCCCGGCAAGCAGGCGTCGGCGGAACTTGCCCGGCTGCAGGTGCAAATTCAGGCCATGAACACGCAACTTGGGGACCTAGCGCGGCAGAACACCGAATTGGAAAAGCGCATTGCATGGTTCAGCACTCACGCCGAGCAATTAGAAAAGCATGCCGCGGAATTAAAATCCGCGATCGCCTGGCTGCAGGGACAGAAGGAAGCGGCCGAGGGGGTCGTAGCCGAAAAGACCGAGCAAACCGCCCGGTTCGAGGCTGAATTGGCCCGCCGTCAAGACGACGTTGCGCGCCTTACTCATGAACTTCACCAGCGGCGGCAGGAAATCAGTTCCCTCAAGTCGCGGACGGCTGAACTTGAGGCGTATCGCGCGCAATTGCTGCGGGACCACGCGCTTCATGTCAGTGAGTTGGCCCACCGGGATCAGCGCATTGCATCGCTGGAAGCATGGTCGCTGGAACTGGACACGACCCGGCGCTGGCTGGCGGAACAACTGGAAGGCGCCCGCATTGAAGTGGAGCGCGGCCAATCGACCAACGAACAATGCCGCAAATGGATTGTTGAATTGGAGACGGCCAAAGCCTGGCTGGCTGACCAGCGCGATAAATTGGAAGCTGAGCTGAAGCTGCGCTCATCCGAGGCCGCGGTTGCCAGCGTGGTCCCGGGCGCTCCGGTCGCGGAAGTGTAATCCTTTCTTGGTACGCTTAACCCATGCGTATTTCTGTCGCGCTGGCAACTTATGAAGGCGAAGCGTGGCTGCCACGCCAATTGTCCAGCCTGGCCGAACAATCGCGCAGGCCGGATGAGTTGATCGCGTTTGACGATGCGTCATCCGATGCGACGGTCAAAATTCTCCGGAAGTTCGCCGCCAGGGCCCCATTTCCGGTGCGGGTGCAATTGCAAAGCGCCCGTGTGGGCGCCGCGGGCAATTTTCAGTCGGCCATAGCCGCCGCCGACGGTGACGTGATCTCGCTTTGCGATCAGGACGACGTCTGGCATCCGGATAAGCTTCAGCGAATCGAGGCGGCGTTTGCGGCGAACCCCTCCCTGGACATGGTCTTTTCCGATGCTGATATCGTCGACGAATATTTGCGACCGCTGGGCTATTCTCTGTGGCAATCGATCGGTTTCGGACGCGGCGAACAATCATTCGCCCGCGACCATGGATTGTTACAAGTGCTTGCCCGGTTCAATGTTGTCACCGGGGCGGGGCTGGCATTTTTGTCCCGGCGCCGCGGCCTGATTCTTCCTATTCCACAAGGATGGATTCACGACGCGTGGATCGCGATAATTCTCTCAGGAGTCGGCAGATACCGCTGGATGAATGAGCCGCTTTTTGCCTATCGCCAGCATTCCCGCCAGGAGATTGGGGCTGGGCCGCGCGTGCTGTCCCGACAAATAGAGATTGCAAGACGCATGGATGGCGCGTATTTTGACCGCCTCGTTAGGAATTTCACCGCATGCAAGGAGCGGGTCGCAAGCAGCACGGTGGCGAGTTCCCAGGCGCTGCAACTGATTCAACGAAAAATCGACCACTGCATCGCCCGACGGGACATGCGCCTTGCCCGGTCCGGCAAGGCCCCCCGGCTCCTGCGCGAATTGTTCACAGGAAGGTATTTTTCAAGCTCCCTGGGCATGCGAAGCGTTCTGCAGGATTTGCTGTTGACGTGATTGATGCCCGCAAGCAAGGAATGAAAAGGCGATGGCCCAGCGAAGCCTGGATATTTGTCTCAGCACCGCCGACTTCGTCGGCCCCATCCGCAATGGGGGCATCGGCACGGCGTATCACGCGATGGCCATGGCCCTGCGGGATGCCGGGCACCGCGTGACCGTGCTTTATGGGCTGGGCGATTGGTGCGAGCGCGGGAAGATTGGAGATTGGGTTGAACACTATCGCAAACAGAACATCAGCTTCGTGCCCGTTCCTTCCAGCCGCGAGCCGCTGGCGGTATCCACGCTTTATCTTCGGTTCAGTTACGAGACTTATCTCTGGCTTGCGGAGCAGGAGCGTTCAGGGCGGCGGTTTGATGTCATTCACATGCACGAATGGCGCGGGCTGGGCTTTTATTCGGTGCTGGCCAAGCAGCAGGGACTGAATTTCGGGCAGAGCGTTTTGTGCATCGGCACGCACAGCCCTGAGATGTGGCACCGCTGGGGGATGAAGCAGCACCCCAGCACGATTGAGGATTTGCAGGCCGACTTTCTGGAGCGCACCAGCGTGCGCTATGCGGATGTTGTTGTCAGCCCCAGCCAATACATGCTGGACTGGATGCGCGAAGAGCAGTGGAAATTCCCGGCGGACACGCAGGTGCGCCAGAATTTGCTGACCAGCTATCTTTCCGCGGAAGAATTGGCGGCGATGGGACCGCGGAATGTCAGCGATGTTGTCTTTTTCGGGCGACTGGAAACCCGCAAGGGATTGCCGCTGTTCTGCGATGCGCTGGACCAGATTGTGGCAGACACCCAGTTTTTCGCGGCGCGCGCCGATTTTAATGTGACTTTTCTCGGCAAGAAAACCTCTGTTGAGGGCATTGCCAGTGGGGAATATCTTGAGCACCGCGCCAAAGCCTGGCCGTTTGCCTGGCGGGTGATTGATCATCTCGATCACGCTGGCGCTTTGGATTACCTGAACCATCCTTCGCGGATGGCGGTGATGCCTTCAGTTCTGGAGAATTCGCCCTATACATTGCTGGAATGCCTGGCCAATGGCATTCCCTGCTTGTGCACGGATTTGCCCGGAAATCGGGAACTGATTCATGCTGCGGACGCAGCGAACGTTACGTTTGTTCCGCGGCCCAAAGATCTGGCGAACAAAATCAAGCAGGCGGTTGCGGTTGGGATTAAGCCCGCGGCGCCGGCGATTCATCCGGAGCGGAACAAGGCCGACTGGATTCTCTGGCACGAACAAATCGCCGGCACGCGGCCCGGGCCGGCGGCGCCGGCGCAAAAGCCGCTGGTAAGCGTTTGTCTTGTGCATCGCAACCGCCCCACCATGCTGGCCCAGGCGCTCCAATCGCTTCGGGCGCAGGATTATCCGAACGTGCAGGTGGTTCTGGTTGATGACGGCAGCGACCAACCCGACGCGCTGGAATTCCTGGCGGGATTGGAAAGCGAATTCGCGCGGAAGCGATGGAAGATCATTCGCCAGGAGAATCGCTATCTGGGCGCGGCGCGCAACACCGGAGCGAAGGCATCTGATGGGGAATGGCTGCTGTTCATGGATGATGACAACTACGCGATGCCGCATGAGATCAGCACGTTTGTGAGGGCCGCCCTTTCGGCTGGGGCGGATGTGATGACTTGCCTTTCAGCTTGCTTCCAGGAGACGCAGCCGCCGGAGCCTGGCATCACACCCTGTGAAATCTGGCTGCCGCTGGGCGGCGCGATCGCGGTTGGGGCGTTTTTGAATCTTTACGGCGACGCGAACGGCATTATCCGGCGCGATCTGTTCGAGAAGCTGGGCGGATTCACGGAAGACTACGGCGCGGGGCATGAGGATTGGGAGCTTTACGCGAAGGCGGCGCTGGCGGGATACACGGTGATGATCGTTCCGCAGCCGCTGTTCTGGTATCGGGTGCATCGCACCAGCATGCTGCGCACGACGAGCCATTTCGTGAACCATATGCGGAGCCTGCGGCCTTACCTGAAAGCGATGGGGCCGGATTTGAGCCAGATTCTGCTTTTTGCGCAGGGGCTATTCTTTGGCCAGCAGCAAGGAATGCTGCCAGCGCCGCCCGCGTCGTCGCCATCCACGGCCCCCTCACCCTCAGGCGCGGGGACAGTGGATAATGCGAATCCCCCGACTTCGGCGCCCGGTGGCGTGCCTGCGTTCCTGGCCTCGCGGGATATTGCGGATCCCCAGCGTCTGGTTGACGAATACTGGGACTCCCTGAGCTGGCGACTTTCGGGGGTTGTTCGCGCGGCCATGAGCAAGGTGATGAATGCCCCGACGCCCCTGAAGCCGCGGGTGGCGACGCATCGGGATGCGATGGTGGTGATTGACGCGATTCGAAGATCGATCAGCTGGGAAGTGACGGGGCCGCTGCGGGCAGTTGGGCGGACGCTTCAGGTGTTCAAGGTTAAGCGGAATGGCAGCACATCGATGGGGAATCATCAGAGCAACGGGAATTCAGCGGATTAAGCTGGATGCCCCACAATGCCTCAGAATGCCCCGATCGCACTCGGGGGGGCGTGGGGCATTTATCGAAATCTTGTTGGTTTTAATGGGAAGAGCGAGAGAGAACGGTCCGCAGACCGGGTGGGCGATTGCAGGCGAGAGCGGTGATGTCTGGCCCCGGCCAGCGAACCCTACATTTTTGGGTGCCTGGAAATGCGCGCCCCTCCTCCCCTATATATGGGCCAAAGGGTGAAGGTTTTTGACGGATTTTTCGGGATTTTTTGGCAGGTGAAAATTTTGATCGCGCAAATCGTTTGTTTGCGTAATGTTAGGGGAAATAAAAATATTATGATTTTGTAGATTTTTGTAGCTAAATTTGGGGTGACGTTCTGACGGGGTAAAAGGGAAGAGGTTTGATTCTTCCTTGGACCAGGGCTCAGGGCGGGCCACAAGGCACGAAGTCCTTTGTCCACAGGGCGAATATTGCTGTTCCCCCGGCATACCATCAGGCGCGGGCTTGAAATCCTCAAGACGCAGCACCTGACCCCAGCAGCACGAGGTCAATACGCCGACAAAAAAAGACAAAGAATTGATTTATTTTACGCATTTTGAATTCGCCGTATGAGGCTCAATCGCGTCGGTTCATAACCGGATTGCTGCTCTCCATCTGATACATATTCGGCCCGTCCACATAGCCTTTAGGGGTCTTCTTCCATCCACCGTCCGATTGAAGGATCGTATGACATGATGCTTGGTCCTTGCTCTATAAAGTGAACGACATTGACTCGAGCAGAAATTTAGAACGCTAAAATGATTACGATTAATGCTAGGATAGGCCCAAAAAGGCCCAAAAACACCGCAAATCCCCAACCTATTCTGTCTTTACCGCGAATGATGCGCATAACCAACGCCACCAAGCCAGTTACGGGAACGCCCAAGACGAGCAGCGGAGTGATTTCACCAGATGCATGATGCCCGAGATAGGCTTTCTCAAAAAGATCATCGATGATGTTGGAAATAATCAACCCGGGAATGACGACGGCGGCGAAGATCGACCAAAACGCAATTCGTCCAGACCCAACTTTCGGAATTGTTGGAGTTGCGTGGTAATTCAAGGAATCCATTGCGCTCCACACTGCTATCACGTCGAACGAACAAAAACCTGTTGGGGGCACAATTAATCATAGCGGGAAAAATAACTCGAATTCCATAAGTTCTCGTGCCAGTGTTGACCCGTTGATGTATCCCAAGCCGGCCAAATTGGAAGGAATGTCGATATGATCAAGAGAATTACTACTATTACGAAAAACAAGAGTATACGCCAGAAGGGAATACCTTTTCTTTCCTTCGTGGCGTAGCTCAACGGTAGCATTGTGTTGGAATTACCACTCACTGTCTCAACACCGTTATCTTCAGGTAACTGGCTATTTGCCCAAAAGCGGTGCAAGCATCTGAGCCGCGCCATTTTCATTATTTTTTTTGTAGCAATCGATTAACTGCTGTATCGGTACTTGAAACCACACCTGATGATCAAGATCCCGATGTGTTAACCCTTCCACCATATGGGCGTTATTAAAATCATCTCCCGCCTCGCCGTCGTCAGTTCCATAAAGGTGGGTCATTTCATGAAAGAGCAACTGCTCAAGATCGGCCTGGCTCATTGATTGCCACGGATTTGGATTGGCGCCTGAGTTTAGGCCAACTTCACCTGTTGTACCATAACCGCCCATCGACCACCTGGTTGAAGCTTTCGTTCCCACCTTATCCGGACCGAAGTTTCTGTCGGTAAACTCTATTGAGTGATCGATAATGTTTTTGTTGTTATCTGCAGCATCCTTGCGTAGCACATCGGACAGGGCAGCCAACTGCTTTTCTAGTTTATCCGAGAGTGCACTGCAGCAATTTTTGCTTGCGTGCGTCCTTGCACTTTTCACAAGAATCAACGCAGCTTCAGCTTGGGGCCAAAGCACACTCAGGCGGTCGGAGATACTTGAGAGAGCATTCCGAATTCTTTGCTGGTCAGTAGCGTTCACTCCATTGAACGATACGGTATCCCACAATCCTGTTGGATCAAGCGAGTCAACGGGATTGCTCTCTTCCATCTGGTACATATTTGGTCCATCCACATATCCAGCGCGGTCTTCTTCCATCCAGCGACCGATTGAGGGGTCGTATGACATTGAGGGTGCTCCTTTGTGTGTTAATCGTTACTCTGTTTTCGCAATTGGCCGCTTTCCTGAAGGTTGCGGCGAGCCGTTGCAATTAACGCCTTGAGTTGCTCCTGAAACTGCGGACGATTTTCGAAAGCTCGTGCTCGCTCGAACACTTCCCCGTCAGCGGGATCGAACATGTACAAATCATAAAGCGCGTCGCGTGCCTTGACGAGTTCGCCTTCTCCCTCGAATCGGTCGGCCAGACGCCGCAGAACATTCGCTTCCTCATATTCCTTGCAAAACAACTTCAGGCGGCGCGGGTGGCCCAGATTCTTCGGCGGCAGCAGGGGTCCGGTCCGCTTCGATGGGCCGTATTTGCGGATAAACCGTTGAAGGTCGCGTTGCTCGTTGTTGCCGTGGAAATTCTGCCGGCAGGAATCTTCGTAATGCTGACGTGCCGACTCGATCTCGCCCTTGATCTCTTTGTGATGAGCAACGATGGTTAAATAGGAAGAGCGCTCGGAAAGCGAAAGCAGTTCGCCCGCCTGGCAATCAAACGCCTCTTCCATGGGCGGAATCTTTCGATGCGGGTACTTCCGTCGATACCGGTGTCTGAGGGCAAGATCCAAGCCGTAATAGGCCATGGCGGGGAAACGTGGATCTGTTGGGGCGAATTGCAGCGAACGGGCCGACCAAAGCAGGGTTTCCTCGTATCGGGCGGTGTCAATCAGGCATTCCACGCGAATTTGCATAAACAAGGCGAATGCCTCGGCGTCGGTCAGGGTGCGGAGAAAGTAACCGAGCTTTTCTTCCTCGGGCGTGAATTTCTGAATCTTCTCGCGAAAATGTTCATCGGGAAGAATGGACATGCCGCGTGGATTGCTGGCTTCGATGTTGAAACGCGTGGTGCCGTCGTCCCATCGGGCGAAGACGTGCCGGCCGGCGACTACCAGACTTACGGGATATCCGAGGCGGCGGGCAACCGCGGTGATGAGGACGGGCATTGAGCCGCAATTGCCCCAGCGACGGTTGGGGTCATCATCGAGCAGTCCGTGGATAAAGCTGTCGCGAGAGTCGGACAGAATTTCATGGATGCTGGCTTCGCGATCCTCGATAATTTGCGGGCTGTAGATGGCCCCAAAATCGCGTTTGACCTTGGTGACCAGCATCGACATACGCCACATTGGCTCACAATGGGCGTAATCGGGATCAGTAGCCACTCGGTGCAAATTGCGGTTGATCGCGGACCGAACGAAGGCGGTTAAATGATCGAGTCGCGCGAGGCATTTGGGGATAGTAAGTTTTTCGCTGCCGGACAGGGTCGGGGCACAAAGCAAATTCAGGAGGGCAATATCTTTAAGTGCAAATTCTTCCGGCAGAGTTTCAAACAAATCCTCAATGAATTGTTCACAGTGCTTTTGTGCAGTGAAGGGTGTGTTTTTGAGTTCTGGATTGATAACGGGATTCAGCCGCAACTTAACGACCGCTGGTAGAGACGTTGTCCCACAGTCCCGCACACCAGTAATTAGTTGAAAGCTCAAGCGACCCCTTGCTAAGCCAATATCACTCTACCGTCGTTGAATATCGCGTCAAGAATTAGTCACGAAACCAACATGCCTTTGCCAACCCACTGGCTTGCATGGTATTTAGCTATTGATCCATGCGAATATTGATCACGGTGCACCAGTTCCTGCCTGACTTTTCCGCGGGGACGGAGATTATTGCGCTCGGGGTGGCGCGGGAATTGGTTCGGCGCGGGCATGAGGTGCGGATTTTTACGGGGTTTCCCGGGGCGCGGGTGCCGCAGTTGGATGATTCTCGGCTGGATCATTATGTGTATGACGGGTTGCGGGTGGATCGGTTTACGCACGCTTATGTGCCGATGGGCGGGGAGAATAATATCGCGCTGCTGGAGCATGATAATCCGCTGGCGGGGCGATTTTTTTCTTCTGTTCTGCGGGAGTTTAAGCCTGATGTGGTTCATGCGTTTCATCTGGCGCGGGTTTCTACTTCGATAATTCCAGCGGCGGTCCGCGCGGGGGCACCCGTGGTGTTTACCGCAACGGATTTTTGGTTCACCTGTCCGCTTTCGCAACTGCTCTTGCCGGGGAACAAGCTTTGCGCGGGGCCGTCGGCGCATGCGGGCAACTGCATTCAACATATTGCCCTGGTGGAGAAGAATACGCGGTTCCGCCGGGCTTTGTATCAGGCGCCGACGGCGCTGGTGGATGCCGCGGGGGCGCTGGTGCGCCGGGGGTGGTTTCCGGCTACGCCGTTTAATGCGTTTGCAAAAGCGCTGGTGGACCGGCCGGCATTAATGCGAGAGCGACTTGGGATGTGCGCGAAGATCATCGCGCCTTCGAAGACCATGCAAGCGACGCTGATTGCCCACGGGGTTGAGCCTGATCGCATCATCCGCGTGCCTTACGGAATTGATGTTGAGCATATTCGCCGGGAGGCGCCCAAGGCACGGGGACCGCGATTGCGGGTGGGATTCATTGGGACGCTGGCGCCGCATAAGGGGCCGCAGGTGCTGATTCGGGCTTTGCGCTTACTGGATGCGGCGCTACCGATTTCACTGGCCATCCATGGCAGTGCTGATCCGACCTCACCGTTTGGGGATGAATTGCGGGCGCTGGCCCAGGGCGAAGATCGGATCACCATGGCGGGCGCGTTTTCGAATGATCGCGTGAGCGAGATTCTTGGGGCGATGGATGTGCTGGTGGCGCCGTCGCTTTGGTTGGAAAACACACCGCGGGTAATTTCCGAAGCGCAGGCGGCTGGGTGCGCGGTGATTGCCAGCGATTTGGGGGGAATGTCTGAATCGGTCAGGCCTGGGGAGGATGGGCTCCTGTTTCCCGCGGGGGATGCTGATGCACTGGCGAAGCTGCTTGCCCGGCTTTGCAACGACCGTGATTTGGCCAGCAAGCTGGCGGATGGGGCGAAGCAGCCGATGTCGGTGTCGGCGCATGTGGACGGGTTGGAGCGCGTCTATCGCGGCGGTTAAACCGGCACAGCATCACGGCTTACCAAAGAATTTGTGGAATAATTCGAGGCAGAAACCATTTTTGACTAGCCACCCGTACCGGCGATTGGTTCTAATGGTTGTTCAGTGGGTGCAACCGCAGATACATTACCGCCAGCGAGATAGCGTTGCATGGGCACTACCACACTCCAGCCTCCGCGCCGATGGCCTGCTGGCCCGATTCACGTTGAATTACCGCCCGGCGGCGGTCCCGCGCTTGCTGGGCAGGGGCATTCGTCCCAGGCCCAGGCGCTGAAGTGTCTTATCCTGGTGCCGGCGTTTAATGAAAGCCAATCGGTTGGCAAATTGGTGCGGCGGCTCAACCGGCTTTTGCCGGGGTATGACGTGCTGGTGATTGATGATGGATCGACCGATGACACCGTGCGGCAGGTTCCCCCGGGAACTGCCGTGGTGAGCCTGCCCTTCAACCTGGGGATTGGCGGCGCGATGCAGACAGGTTACCGCTATGCGGATTTGAATCGGTATGACGTTGCTGTTCAGGTGGACGGGGACGGGCAACATCGGCCCAGCGAAGTTTGCAATCTGGTTGCGGCATTGCAATCGACCGGAGCGGACCTGGTTTTGGGATCGCGCTTTCTGGCCCGGAAGAATTTTAAACAGTCGCTGACGCGCATGACGGGCATTCGCGTGCTGAGCACGTGGATTCGCATTCTCTGCGGATTGAAAATCACGGATTGCACCAGCGGGTTTCGGGCGGTGAATCGGCGGGTCATTCAGGCATATGCGCACTGGTATCCGGAGGATTATCCGGAGCCTGAAGTGGTGCTGCTGCTGCATCGCTCGAAATTCAAAGTGGTGGAAATTCCAGCGCGGATGCGACGGCGGATGTATGGGAAGAGCAGCATCAGCCTGGCGCGGGGGCTATTTTATGTGCTGAAGGTGGGGATCTGTCTGGCTTTGGACACGATTCGCCAGCCCTGGCCCAGCGGCAAGATTGACGGGCTGTGAAAGATTTTCGGTTCGCTCCGTTTTCATAAAGAGTAATTTGTTTTGCGCGAGGCCTTATGATTGCAAGGTTTATTCTTCTCTGTTTTGGAGCCACGGTGCTGGTGATGGCGCTGCGGCGGCTGCGCATGTA
This sequence comes from Planctomycetota bacterium, assembly GCA_030775485.1. Lineage (GTDB taxonomy): Bacteria > Planctomycetota > Phycisphaerae > Tepidisphaerales > Tepidisphaeraceae > JALYJB01. The sequence goes on from JALYJB010000005.1 coordinate 42,296, forward strand.
TCGGCTTAAGGAAAGGCACATGCTTTTGTTCACCTTCGTTGGTTTGCCCTTCCTAATTCTGGCGATCTGGCCGAAGGGCGTGGGGTGGGTGGGCGAGCGATTGCAGATTGATTACCACACGGTTTCCATGCTGTGCGTGGTGGCTTTTCTTATCCTGATGATTTTTGAGTTGCTGACGATCGTCAGCTTGCAGGATCGGAAGATATCCACCCTGGCGCAGCTTGTGGGGATTATGATGGAAAAGCACGGGATGAATGAACGATCGATCTCACCGGGGAGTTCAACCGCCGCGCTTAACGACGACACGCCGTGATATGAGCGCGATTACGGTTCTTATCACCTGCTACAACGGACGCGCCCATTTGCCCGATTGCCTGGGCTCTCTCTTCGCCAGCCAGGACGCTGGCATGGAATTGAACGTGGTGGTGGTTGACAACGCCAGCACCGATGACGGCCCGCGATTTATCAATGAGAATTTTCCGCAGGTTGAAGTATTGCGATTGCCGGAGAATCGCGGCTTTGCGGGGGGCAACAACGCGGGATGGCGATATATCCGTTCGCGTCCGACGCGGACGGATTATCTGGCGATTTTAAATCAGGACACGATTGTTCAGAGCGGATGGCTGGCCGCGCTGGTGGGGCATTTGGAGAACCGGCCGGCGGTGGCCGCGGGGCAGGCGAAGATTCTGCTGTGGCCGGGGAGGGATCGGATTAATACCGCGGGGAATCAATCGCATTACCTGGGGTTTGGAATCGTCAGCGGGTATGGCGAGGAGGACAACAGGGAGTTCACTGAATCGCGGCAGATTGATTTTGCTTCCGGCGCGGCGATGGTGGTTCGGACCGATGCGCTGGAGCAGACGGGGCTTTTTGACGATCTTTTTTTTCTTTACCTGGAGGATGCAGACCTTGGCTGGCGGCTTCGGCAGCGCGGGTATCGGATTGATTTTGTGCCGGGGTCCGTCGTGTGGCACAAGTATGCGTTTCAGGAGAACTACAAGTATTATTACTACCTGGAGCGGAACCGCTGGTATCTGCTGGGGACGTATTACAAGATGCCTACACTGCTGTTGATTGCGCCGGCGATGATGGCGATGGAATTGGGGCAGGTTTATTTCGCGTGGCGGAACGGGGTGCTGGGCGAGAAGTTGCGGGCCTGGCGGTATTTTTTTTCGGCGAAAAATCTTTCGCGGCTGCTGGCGCGGCGGCGCGAGGCGCAGGGGCGGCGTTTGATTGGGGATAGGGCGTTTACCGAGTCGTTTGTGGGGCGGATTGAGTTCAGCGAAATAAAGAGCGGGCTGCTGGATCGGGTGGGAAATCCACTGTTGAATTTCTACTGGCGGATGGTTCGGCGAATGATCTGGTGGTGAATGGCGCGGGCGCTTATTTCACCGCGCCGAAGGCGGCGAAGACGCTGGTCTTGTGCAGGATTTCCACGTTTTGAAAGCCGGCCTGGCGGAGCAATTCGATCTGGAAGAGCAGGGGCCGGGGGGTGTCTTCTTTTTTTATGTAGGCGAAGACGGCATCGCGATAGGCATCATCCTTCAGCGTTGCGAGATACTCGCCGTAGCGGGCGATCATTTCGGATTCGATGGCTGGGATGGAATGCTCGACCATGTCGGAAATCCAGACGGAGCCGCCCGGCGCGAGGCAGCGATGCAGTTTGGTGAAGACGGCCTGCCACTCTTCGTCAGCGCGGAGGTGATGGAGAACCGCAGCGGCGAGGACGATATCAAACGTACCGACGCCGAGATCGATCTGGCGGATATCGCCTTGAATGGTGGTGACTTTTCCGGAGGTCTTTGCTGAGATGCGCTCATGAGCGCGATCGAGCATGGGCTGGCTGAGATCGATGAGCGTTATGTCCAGGTTGGGGAGCTTCTCCAGCATTTTCAGGGTGTAATTGCCGGCGCCGCAACCGACATCGAGCAGGCGCGTGGCATGGGGTGAAACGCGGGCGGCGACGGAGGTGATCAGATCGAGGACGAGGGGCGCGTCCATGGTGGCGGATTGGCCGGTTTGAAGGGAGGAGAACCGCTCGACATCGTTGTCGAACCTCTGGCGAATTTCGTCCACGGTTGATTTCATTTCAGGGAAAATAACTCTGCAATGGTTTTACGTTCCAGCCGCCCTCCTGGGTGGCCTTGATGGCCCTGGCGGCGGCGCTGGCGGCGGTGATGGTGGTGAGAATCGGCAGGCGATTCACGACGCAGGTTGCGCGAATTTTTCCTTCATCGGTCGCGGGGCCCTTTTTGGTGGGCGTATTAATGACGAGTTGAACCTGGCCGTTCTTGATGTAGTCAATGATATTGGGCCGGCCTTCGGCCAGCTTGCTGACGCGGGTGGAGGGGATGTTTTGCGCGGCCAGAACTTTGTGGGTGCCGGCGGTGGCCAGGAGATTAAATCCGCTTGCCACCAGGGCTTGAGCTACGGGAACGATTGTTTCCTTGTCTTCGCTGCGGACGGAGATGAAGACGTTGCCGCTGGTGGGCAGAACCGTGCCGGCGGCGATCTGGCTTTTGGCGAAGGCGTGGGGGAAATCGATATCTATGCCCATGACTTCGCCGGTTGAGCGCATTTCCGGGCCGAGGATGATGTCGACTCCGGGGAATTTGCTGAAGGGGAAGACGACTTCCTTGACGGAGGTGTGCTTGGGGTCGGGGAGTTCTTTCACGCCCAGCTCGGCGATTGATTTACCCGCCATGACCTTGGCGGCGATTTTTGCCCAGGGGGCGCCGGTGGCTTTGGAGACGAACGGCACCGTGCGGCTGGCGCGGGGATTGACCTCGATAATGTAAATCTCGTTGTTCTTGATGGCGTACTGCACGTTCATCAGGCCGCGCACGCGCAGGGCTTTGGCCAGAGCGCGGGTTTGTTCTTTTAGTTTGGCGACGATGGCGGGCGAAAGAGAATAAGGGGGGAGGGCGCAGGCGCTATCGCCGCTGTGTATGCCGGCCTCTTCGATGTGTTCCATGACGCCGATGATGATGGTCTGACCGGAGGTGGATTGGCCGGCGGGATCAAAATCGGCAAGGCAATCGACATCCACCTCGGTTGCGGCATCGAGAAATTTATCGACAAGGATTGGGGCGTCGACGATGGTGGAGGCATCGACGGCGTTGGCCATGTAGTAATTGAGCTGATTCTCATCGGACACAATTTCCATCGCCCGCCCTCCCAGCACGAAGCTTGGCCGCACGAGGACTGGATAGCCAATGCGGCGAGCGACGGCGCGGGCGTCGGCCACCGACCGGGCGATGCCGTTTTCGGGCTGTTTGAGGCCCAGCTTCCGCACCAGCGCGCGAAACTGCTCGCGATCGCCGGCGGCATCGAGGGATTCAACGGTTGTGCCGAGAATGGGAACACCGGCCTCCTTGAGGCCGCGGGCGAGATTGAGGGGTGTCTGGCCGCCGAACTGCACGATGAGGCCCTTCACCAGGTTGGCGGATTTGGGATCACCGAAGGGGCCGCCGTTGAGGCGCTCGCAGATGTTGAGAATGTCTTCGTGGGTCAGGGGCTCGAAGAAGAGAAGGTCGCTGGTGTCGTAATCGGTGCTGACGGTTTCGGGGTTGGAATTGATCATCACCGATTCGAGGTCCAGCTCGCGCATCGCGAAGGCGGCCTGCACGCAGCAGTAATCGAACTCGATCCCCTGGCCGATGCGATTGGGGCCGCCGCCGATGATGATGACCTTGGGGCGATCGGTCAGGCGGATTTCATCTTCGTAGACGGGCTTGCCATTCACACTGACGGGGGCTTCGTAGGTTGAATAATAATAAGGCGTGGAGGCTTCGAATTCCGCGGCGCAGGTATCGACCAGTTTGTAAACCGGCTGGACGCCCAATTGTTTGCGGACCGAACGCAAATTGGCCGGCTTGGTTCGCGTGGCCATGGCAAGCTGGACATCGGAATAGCCCCACTGCTTGGCGCGGAACAAAAGCTCTTTTCGTGCTGGGCCAGGCAGCGTTTCCCAATTGGTTTCGACCAGTTCGGATTCAAAATCCACAAGCTGCTGCATCTGGGCGAGGAACCACGGGTCGATTCCGGTCAGCTCGTGGATTTGCGCGGTGCTCCATCCCATTTTCATGGCATAGCGCAGGTAATAAAGCCTGCCCTGGCTTGGCACGGCGAGCTTGCGGCGAAGCTTTTCCAGGGGGATGGGCCATTCATGATCGGTGGATTCCCCCTGGGTGGTTTTGTCGGAAGTATCGTGCGCGTCGGTGGAGGGTATGCCGTAGGCAGCGCCGGGGTTGCGCTGCGCGTTGAGCCATTTGTCGTATTGGTCGAGGCCGAAGCCGAAGCGTTTGACCTCCATGCTGCGGATGCCTTTTTGCAGGGCTTCCTTGAAGGTGCGGCCGATGGCCATCGCTTCACCGACGCTTTTCATCTGCGTGGTGAGGGTTTCATCGGCATCCGGGAATTTTTCGAATGTCCAGCGTGGGATTTTGATGACGCAGTAATCGATGGTGGGCTCGAAACAGGCGGAGGTGTAAAACTCGTACCCGACGCCGTCTTTGTTTTTCTTACTGGTTATATAATTCGGGAGTTCATCCAGCGTGTATCCAACGGCCAGTTTTGCAGCCAGTTTGGCGATGGGATAGCCGGTGGCCTTGGACGCCAGCGCGCTGGATCGGGAAACGCGCGGGTTCATTTCGACGACGATCATCGCCCCATCTTGCGGGTTGATGGCAAACTGAATATTGCTGCCGCCGGTTTCGACCCCGACGGCGCGAATGACGGCAATGCTGGCGTCGCGCATGCGCTGATATTCTTTGTCGGTGAGGGTTTGAATGGGGGCGACGGTAATGCTGTCGCCCGTGTGGACGCCCATGGCGTCGATATTTTCGATCGAGCAGATGATCACGACGTTATCGTTCTTGTCGCGCATCACCTCCATTTCGAATTCTTTCCAGCCGATGACGGATTGCTCTATCAGGACTTCAGTCACCGGGCTGGCATCGAGGCCGCGTTGAACGATGGTTTCGAATTCCTCGACGTTGTAGGCGATCCCCCCGCCGGTGCCGCCCAATGTGAATGCTGGGCGGATGATGAGGGGAAGCCCGATCTCGGCTTTTACTTTTCGGGCATCGTCCATGTTGTGCACGACGCCGGAGCGGGGCACCTTCAGGCCGATCTGAATCATAAGGTCTTTGAAGACCTGGCGATCTTCCCCGCGATTGATGGCCTGGCGGTTGGCGCCAATCATCTTGACGCCGTATTTTTCGAAAACGCCCTTGTCATAGCAGGCGACGGCGGTGTTGAGACCGGTCTGGCCGCCCAGCGTGGGCAGGACCGCGTCAACCGGGGTTCCGCGGGATTTTTCCAGGGCCAGGATTTTCTCCACCGCCTCGGGGGTGATGGGCTCGATGTAGGTGGCATCGGAAAACTGCGGATCGGTCATGATGGTGGCGGGGTTGCTGTTGATCAGCACGACGCGGTAGCCCTCTTCCCGCAGAGCCCGGCAGGCCTGGACGCCGGAATAATCAAATTCGCATCCCTGCCCGATAACAATCGGCCCTGAGCCGATGATGAGGATGCATTGGATGTCCGTGCGTTTGGGCATGCTGGCGCTTCTCAAGAATTAAATCGGGGCCGCGTCGAGCCGAAATTCGCCGTTGCCTGGCGTCGGCGACGCGCGGAACCAACTTACAAGAATCGAGGACCAGCGGCAACGATCCGCATCTCCAGGTCGATCAGCGGCAGGAACGGCAACCGCGGGTTTGTCACCGGAACCTTGAAGCTGGTTCCGATTCAGGGATTGATCGAAAGAACCTTTCCTCCTAAAAGCTTCTCTTATAATTTTGGGGATATCCCACAGCGTTTCGCTTAGAGTAAATGGCTGTCTTTTCGGGTTGTCAATGATTTCGTTCAAATCGCGCGCACTTCCAACCGTGGTTCTTCATCATGGCTTGTTCGGCGGGCGGAAGAAGATCGGCGGGTTGGGCTGGTCGTCGTTCAAGGGCATAGACCGCGCCCTCGAGCGGGCCGGATACCGGGTGACTGTTTCGTTCGTTCACCCCACTGCCGGCATCGAGCGCCGCGCCCGCCAGCTTAAACGGTGGATCCTGGAACATTGCGACCTTTCGGATGGCCAGCGCATTGTTCTGGTCACACATTCCATGGGCGGGCTTGATGCCCGCTTCATGCTGAACCGCCTGGGCATGGAATCCAAAGTTGCAGCACTGATTACGATCTGCACGCCCCACCGGGGCAGCGCCTATGCCGACTGGTGTGTAAGGAACCTGGGGCGCCGATTGCGGGGGATTCAGTTGGTTAATTCGCTGGGCCTGGATATGGAAGGTGTCCTGGATCTCACCACCGAGCGATGTGCCCGGTTTAACGATAAAATCGGCGATGTGCCAGGCGTGGGTTATTTTTCCGTGGCCGGCGCTCGGCCCATGCTGCGGATGCCGCCGTTTGCGTATCATTCCTGGAAGATTGTTTACGACGCCCAGGGGGAGAATGACGGCCTGGTGGCGGTGAACAGCGCAATGTGGGGCGAGCACCTGGAAACATGGGCGGCGCATCACTGGCACGCGGTTAATCGACGTTTTGTGCCTGAAGGACCTCGGCCCATGGGTGATATTTCGCCCTATTACCTGTCCGTGATCGACCGCGTGCTCTCCGCAAGCGAGCCTATGACTCGACGATAAGTTATACTGCGCGCGGGTTGCCTTCGTCGCGGTGTTTCCGGAGGAGCAATTGATCCCGTCGTACCTGAAATTGATCGCGTTGATCCTGCTGGCGGCGCTGGCAACAGCCCCACTTCCAGCGGCGGTTTCAACAGAGCCATCTACCCTCCCTGCCACAGCACCTTCCGTCACAACCGATACTTCCTCAAGCGCTCCCTCGCCGGCAACCCTGCCCGCTGAAGCATCGGCCCCCACCACGCAATTGTCTTGCGACGTTCTGGCCGCGGCGGAAGATCTGAACAGCGACGAATTCAGCGTGCGGCAGTCCGCCCAGAAAAAACTTGTGGACATGGGCGACGCCGTTGAGCCGCAGTTGCGCGCCTTGCTCTTGCGCGACTTCAGTCATGAAGCTCGCGCTCGCGTGCAGGCGGCTTTGAAGCAGATCGAAGATGCCAGGCGCATCGGGCCAGCTTCGATTACCATGCATTACACGAACGCGCCACTGCAAAATGTGCTTGATGACTTCGCGAGGCAGGCGGGTGCTGATCTGGGCTGTCGCAGGGCGCCCATTGTGGAATATGCCAAAAATAAGCCTGTCACGATCAATCTGGATCACGCCAGTTTCTGGGAATCCTTGCGCATGATCGGCGAGGTCAGCGAGCTGCGTCCTCGATTTAATAATAATGATCCACAGATGCTTCTGGAGATTGCGCCCAGCGGCGGTCCGCCCATGGAGCTGAATGGGCCGGGCAGCAAGCACGCGGGACCCTTTTTGATCGTGCCGCGGATGTGCACCATCAATCGCGTGGTTCAATACACACGTGGCGGATTGAATCGATCCAACCTCTACCTGCGGTTAACCGCGCTGGCTGAACCCAAGATTCATGTGATCAACCAAACCAACCCGGATTGGTTGCAGGAATGCGTGGATGAAAAGGGCCATTCCCTCCTGGCCGACAATCAAACGCCCATGTTCTTTAACAATGGCCGGGAATGGTCGTGGGAGCTGCAGTGCGAGCTGAAGGAACTCCCAGACATGGGCCAGAAAATCGCCCGGCTGCGGGGCGAGCTGAAATTTGTATTGGAGACTAAATCAGAAGTGGTTTCCATTAATGACCTGGCAAAACTCGGTGACATTGCCCGCACGGTCGATGGGAATACGATTACACTTCGGGATTTTTCAACCGCCAACGGGCAGTATCAGCTTCATCTCTCGCTTGTCGGTCCCGCGGCGGGCATCCAGAACTGGAATTTTTTGCGCGATGTGCTCGCGGCCATCCAGGTATTGGGTGATGATGGCGAGATCATTCATAGCGAGGGGATGAGCACCAGCAGCGGGCCGCAGGGGTTTGACATCACGCTGTTGTACGCGAACACCAACCGCAACGGCCAAGGCGCGGGAGTGGCCAGCCCCATCCCCCGGAAGCTGCGCTGGGACGTGAAACTTGAAAGCAGGTTGATCGACGTTCCATTTGAATTGACGAATCTCAATCTGCCTCACGTGCCTTAGAGGCAAGCAGGGGAAACGAAGGAGTTTTATGCAGGGGATTCAGTTGCTGTCTTGCCTGGCGGCGCTTCTTTGCGCCTGCGCGGCGCTGCGGGGTGGGGAACCGGCCACGCATCCGGCCGCTGCATCAACCCAGCCGCTTCCCGAGCCGACATTTCTTACGCTTCATTACCACGATGCCCCGCTGCAGGATGTTCTGGAAGATTTTGCGCGTCAGGCTGGGGCCGACATGGGCATCCATGGCAAAAACGTTTTTGCATTCACCAAAGACCGCAAAGTCAGCATCGACCTCGACCACGAAGGCTTCTGGAAATCCCTCAGCACTCTGGTGGATGTCAGCGGCCTGCATGTCATGTCTTCGAATGCAAGCCGCGAGATAACGCTGGACCCCAGGCCTCTGCCCCGCGCGGAACTTTCCAGTGACCTGTCGGTGACGTGTGGGGCGGTGTTGATTACGCCCCTGATGGTTCAGCAATATGGATCGATTCAATACGGCCCCTCCGATGTTCGAAGTTCCGGCTTCAACATTCACCTGAGCGCCATGGTCGAGCCCAGGGTGCATGTGCTGGGCGGGCTGAACGACACACAGTGGCTCACCAAATGCATCGATGACCGCGGCAATGCCCTTGCGCAGCCCCGCTTGTCATTGGCGTCGGTTTCGGGGGATGGCTGGTGTTGGCAGTTGAATTCAGAATTGCTGTCGGCGCCCAACCTGGGAAAACGTATTGCCAGCCTCCAGGGCAATTTGAACTTTACGGTGGTAACCAAATCCAGGGTGCTGACCAGCGACTTATCGAAACTGGATGGGATTACCCAGCGGCTGGGGGACAACGTTTTTACCTTCAAGAAATCGGTTCGGACGGAAAACGGATGCCGGATCCTGCTTGCGGTATCCGGGCCGGAGCATTTGATGGCTGGTTCTCAAAAGCTCCCCGCCATTTTTCGTTCCATTGGCGTTCTGGACGAAAACGACGCGCCGCTGTTATCCCAAGGCCCCGAGATTGAGGGCTCTGGCAATCCGCGAAATGTCACCCTCACTTATGTGCAGGACAACAGAATGCAGTGGATGGCGCGCAACCGCATGGAAGGGCCGCAGATTCCCCAGCGGCTCCGATGGGATGTGCCGCTGGAAACCGCCGATGTTTCAGTGCCATTTGAATTTCACGACCTGGATTTGCCGCACGCGCCCTGACCGCGGAAAAAACTAGGGCTGGGGGCTGGGCGCCGTAGCCGGCTGCGTGGCCAGCTCGCGCAGGGCCTGCTGGGAAGGCCGCGTGGTCGACTGGGCAATCGTCAGATTCAGCTTGCCAACCGTTCGCAGCATATTGAGATATGCCGTCTTCTGGTTGAATTCTTCGGTCGTTAATTGAAGCTGGGTGGTCAGCAAGGTGTTCTGCGCGGTCAGCACGTCCAGCAGGATGCCCCTGCCGGCCTTGTAGGTTTGATCGGCAAGATAAAGCGCATCCCGCGCGGCCCGAACCTCAATTTGCAGTTCGGCAAGCTGGCGATGAGCGAGATCGAGATTGGTGTAGGCCTGCTCGACGGTTTCATCGATCGAGCGCTTTAGTTGCCGCTGCGTGAGTGACTGCTGACGAAATTGCGACCACGCTGTGCGTACGTTCGCATGAATCACCCCGCCGGTGAAGATGGGCAGATTGAGGTTCAGCAGGCCGTTCCACAAACCGGCGCCGCCGAGGGGATCGGTGTAAAGCGAATAATTCAGATTGGCGCTGAGCGTGGGATAATACTGACCGAAGGCAATCTCCACCTGCTGGCGCGCGGCATTGACCGATGCCTGCGCGGCCTTTAGATCCTGCCGCCCGTCTTCGGCGGTTAATTCCCACTGGTCCAGTGGATGGGAATCCGTCGGCGGGTCATAATCATCGCGCAGCGGGTTTTCCTGAATCGGCGCATCAATTAAAAACGCCAGTGTCGCGCGCCCGTTGCTGACATCCGCCCGCGATTGATTCAATGAAACCTGCGTCTGCGATAATTGAGCCTGCGCCTGGGCGACATCCAGCGGCCGTGCCGTACCCACCCGGGCCTGCGCCTGGATGTTCCGCACCCGCGCCTGCTGGACCTGAATTGAATTGGTGAACACCTCAACCGATTGCTCGCTGGTCAACACCTGGTAATACGTCTGGATCACTTCCAGCAGGACTGTCTGTTGAAGATCGAGCACGAGTTGTTTTTGCTGCTCGATGGTGAAATCAACCGCCTTGAGATTGTGGTAATCGCGAAACCCGTTGAACAGGTTGATCTGCCCGGAGGCGGGGGCGCTGAAGTTATGCGATGTCGGGCCGAAAAAAGCGGTGGTCTGGCTGGAAAGGCTGTAGCTGGCGCCAACGTTGGCGGTTGGCTGGAACGCGGCAAAGCCGCGGTCCTTGGCGATCAGGGCCTGCAAATAGGTTTCGCCCTGAATTGAAAGGCGTTCTTCGTTCTGGTTGGCCAGGCGGAGGGCATCGGTGAGGGAAACCACCGCGCCAGGCTCGATCCGCGCATCGCCTGGCTTGCCGCCGTCGATCCATTTGCGCGCGGTGGCGACCTCCGTTTTCTGATCGACCGCGCACCCGCTAACAAAGAATGTGAAGGCGCAAAGAGCAAAACGGGCAAACCCGCCCCACGTGAGGTGATCATTCATACCGGAGAGCCTCGATTGGATCTAATTTAGCAGCTCGCGTCGCGGGATAAAAACCGAAGAAGATTCCAACCGCCGCGGAAAAAGCCAAAGAGAGGATGACGCTTGCCGGTTTAACCACCGCCGCAAACGGGCTGAATTTTGCCACCAGCGCCGCGATGCCGATTCCTCCCGCCGCGCCGGTTAGCCCACCCACGCCGCTCATAAGCACCGCTTCGATCAAAAACTGGCTGAGGATATCGAAGTTGCGCGCTCCAATGGCTTTGCGAATGCCTATTTCTCGGGTGCGCTCCGTCACCGTCACCAGCATGATGTTCATGATGCCGATGCCCCCAACAAGCAGGGAAATTCCCGCGACCGCGCCCAGTAGAATGGTGAACGTGTTGGCGGTTTGCGTGAATGTATCGATCATCTGCGCCTGGTTCTGAATGTTCACATCGTCCGGCATCCCCGGCTGCACTTTATGTAATCGTCGCAAGGCTTCGGTCACATCGTTCTGCACGGCACCCAAATCCGCCCCAGGCTCGGCCTGCACGTCAATCTCGCGGATGTATGTGAGGTTCATCATCAGATGCATGGTGGTGAACGGCACAATCACCTGATCGTCGGGATTGAACCACCCCTGGTCGCCCTTGCCTTTGAGGATGCCGATGACGGTGAAATTGATTCCGTTGATTTTGATCTGCTCGCCCAGCGGATCGGAAATGCCGAACAGATTGGTCGCCGTCAACGGGCCAAGAACCGCCACCCGGCTCCAGCGGTCAATATCGTTGTCGTTAAACAGCCGCCCCCGATCGATATCAAAGTCGCGCATAGGGAGATAGGTTGTCGCGGTGCCCAGCACCTGCGTATTGGTGTTCTGGTTGAAATATTTGATCTGCAGATTTCGGCTGACGACCGGGGCGGTGGCGTGTACGCCCTTTACGTTGAGAATGGCTTTGGCATCGTCGATCGTCAGATTCTGCTGGGTGCCCGACATCACGCCGCCCATGCCGCGCTGGCCGGGCTTGACGATGAGCAAATCCGTTCCCATCGCGCTGATTCGGCCCAGAATCTGCTCCTGAGCGCCGGTGCCGATCGCCAGCATCGCGATGACCGCGCCGACGCCGATGATGATTCCCAGCATCGCCAGCACCGAGCGCAGCTTATTGGCCAGCAGGCTTTTGAATGCGACCTTGACGATCATCCAGAATAGCATGGGGTGTTCCGCCGGCCGCTCGAAGCGTGCTAGCGCGCCTCCTCAACCAGTTCCAGGGGCGTGCGAATGCGCGAGAGGGGTGGAATCACGCCGCCCAGCGCGCCGGTGTGCGGTTCCTCCGGGGGCATTGCCACCTTGCCGTCCCGCAGATAGATCTCGCGCTGGCAGTGGGCTGCGACGTTGGCATCGTGGGTGACGATGAGAATGGTGCGGCCCTCGGCGTTTAACTTCTTCAGCAGCGCGAGGATTTCCTCGCCGGTGCGGCTGTCAAGCGCGCCCGTGGGTTCATCGGCCAACACAATGGCCGGGTTCGTGACCAGCGCGCGGGCGATCGAGACGCGCTGTCGCTGGCCGCCGGAAAGCTGATTGGGCTCATGGTGGGTACGGTCCGCCAGGCCGACCAATTCCAGCGCTTTGTGGGCAAGCTTCGCCGCCTCGCGGTGGGCCGCGTAATGCAGCGGCAGCTCAACATTTTCGAGCGCCGTCATGCGTGGCAGCAAGTTAAAATTCTGAAACACAAAGCCGATTCGCCGATTGCGAATCTGCGCCAGGTTATTTTTTGAAATGCCCGAAACATCCTCGCCCGCCAGGTAATAATGACCGGAATCGGGATGGTCCAGACATCCGAGAATGTTCATCAGAGTGGATTTGCCGCTGCCGGACGGCCCGCGAATGGCGACCATTTCACCCGCTTCAATCGCCAGCGAAACATCGTCCAGCGCGTGGACAATCTGTCCACCCAGCTCATACGACTTTACGAGGTGCTCGGCGCGAATCATTAACGCCTGCCCCCGGGCATCCCCATCCCGCGCGAACCACCGTTGGAAGTCCACTTGTTGGTCGCTTCGTTGCGATGCACGACCACCTGATCGCCCTCGTTCAGTCCGGAGACAACTTCGTCGTTGTCTCCATCACTGATGCCGGTGGTGACCGCGCGCTCTTCATTGCTGCCGTCGGGCTTCGCCACCGTTGCAAACTGCTTGTGTTCTCTGCGCACGATGGCGAGCACCGGCACCGTCAGTACGTTGTCGCGGCTGGCTTCAACAATCTGCACGTTGGCCGTCATTTGCGGCTTCAGGACTGATTTATTCTCGCTGGTGATCTCGATCTTTACTTCAAACGTCACCACGTTGCTGGCTGTTACACCTTGCGTGGCAATTCGAACCACCTTGCCGGCAAACTTTTTTCCCGGATAAGCATCCGCGGTGATGTTGACCGCCTGGCCGACCTGCACATTACCGATATCGCTTTCATCCACTGTCGCCTTCACGAAAATGCGCGATAGATCAGACAGGGAGATGACCGTCGCCCCGCCGCTGACATTGCTGGTGGCGGATGAAATAATCGTGCCGATTTCAATCTGCTGGTCGGCGATCACACCATCCATCGGCGCGGTCACCGTGGTATAGGCGAGCTGTTGCTTGGCGTTCTCCAGCGTAATGTTGGTCAGATCCAGCGCGGCGCGGGAAAGGTTCACATCCTCTTTTTTTACTTCCAGCGCCACCGCCTGGCTCTTGAGGGATTCCTTTGCGATCCGCGCGGTTTGCAGGTCATTGTCGGCCTGGGCGGTATCGGTTTCCGCAGTTTCGTAATCCTCCTGTGAGGCCAGGCTTTGGGTTAACAGCTGGTGCTGGCGATCGGCCTTGTTGCGAAGGTTGGTGGACTTGATCTGGGCTGAAATGATTGCGGCATCCGCCTTTTCAGTTGCGGTTTGCAGATCGAGCTCGGCTTGTTTTTCGTACTGAATCGCTTCCTTCAACTTCGAGCTGGCCTGATCCACATTTGCCTGGGCCTGCTTCACGAGAACGATTTCATCCTTTTTATCGAGCTGGACCAGCAGATCACCCTTTTTCACCTTATCGCTGATATCGTAGGGGAGCTGGATGACTTCACCGCTGGCCCGGCACTTGATGGCTACATCCAGATTGGAAACCACCTGCCCGGTGCTGGCAACGCTTTGCACGATATCGCCACGGACGATGGCAGCGGTGTAAGTGTCGCTGGGGGCAGTGGCGGCAGCAGCCCTGGCCTGCCGCTGATGCAATAGGAATGCCCCGCCGATGGCCAGCAAAACCACCAGAAAACCAACATAAATCCAAATTCGATTCATTCTACAACTCGATGGGGCACTATTTCTTTACGAATGCCGTTCAGGAGAACCGAGGCTAAGTGCTGGGTTAAAACATCGCCGTCCACTTGCGATGCGCCGTATTGCATGACGGCCCGAACCATGGCGAGCAGATAGAGGGATGTTTGATCCGGCCGCGAATCAGTAAATTCGCCGGCGGCCACGCCCTCCCTGATAACATTCTCGACCAGGCGTGAAAGCTCCCTGCGCTTCCCATCCCACTCACTGGACGCGTCAGGGACGCCCACGGTCCGCATCACCTCAAATAGTTGCGGATAGCGGACGGAAAATTCCACCAATCCGCGAATGATCACCCGAATTTTATCATCAAAAGGCAAACGGTGTTCATTCAACTGCCCGGCAAGGCTCTTTACCAGCTCCGAAAAACCGTCGTAAACCGAGCTGTAGTATAGGTCTTCCTTGCTTTTGAAGTAGATATAAACCGTGCCCTTGCCAATGCCCGCGCCAGCAGCGACATCATCCAGACGAACCTTGTGGAACGGTTGTTCGGAGAAAAGCCGAACGGCGGTTCGAACGATGGTCCGGCGTTTGTTTTCATCCCGCAACCGCATGGAATGGGTAATCCTGAACCGGCTGGCACGCCTGCAACGGGCAAAGACCCCGAACGGGCCTCCGATTAAATTCGAACAGGCTAGCCCGGCAACGTGGCAAAAGCCGCTTTTATGTAGTTACCGATCAAAATTATAAATGTTGCGGCTTGTCTTAAACTTTGCCTGCCAAACGGTTTGTGGAAACGGATTACCCGTGGTTGGATCGAGGAAGTTGCAAAAGGCCCCGCTGGGTCCGGCGGACAGGAGGATGTATTCTCCGCTGTAACGCAGGGTCATGGGCGGGACAATCAAATTGCCCTGAGGGCCAAATGAATCGTCTCCGAGCATCCAGCGCAACGCTATCGAGGGGTCGTAAGTGGGTGTTGGGGTGGCGAAAGCTGGATCCGTCGCGTCACGTGAATCCCAGATGGCGTTGTCGCCAAACTTGGCGTCCACGGAAAACGGAGCGGAAATGCCAAACAGCGGACCGGCTATTACCGTGGCTTTAAAAGCTGGAAACGCAGGGGCATAAGTCTTTGAATCGTTGGTGCGATTGGTGACTGGGCCATAGCGTGGGAAATATTGAATCGGAGTACCCCATCGATCCAACATCTCCGGCTGCCAGGGATACTTCGTTCCATACAACGGATCAAACACATATTTAATGTTAAATTTCTCCGCAGGCAAATAAGGTGGCCAAGCCTTGCCAGTTGCTGTACGCAAAATACATACTTCGCCCTGGGCATGGATAAAGGCTGTTGGAGCAAGGAGCCCCACCGTACCATTGGTCACGAAATTTAAGTCAACGCCGATTGTCTCCTGGTTCGGTTTACCCACACCGACGGTAATGGAAGAGAAACCGGTCGCTTGTCGAATCGTTAACGGCGTCGCTGTCGGGGCAACCCAGCCCGGTGGAACTGAGCTCACGCTTAGGTTCGTCGAACCAGCGACGAATGGTCCGATCGGTAGCGAGGCATTATAAGAATCAGATCGCGTTCGAAATCCGGCGCCATCCGCACCGTCACCCGCTTCGACAGTCTTCCCGCCCTTCGGCACATTCTGCGTTTCAGCCGGGCCGGGTCCGATCAGGGCTGTGGCGAGTGAGAAATAAATTGGTGGAATGTTTCCCGGCGCTGCGTTCCCTGGAGGAGGATTGGCGAGAGCTTGCGATACCCAAGTCTGCAAATTTGCATTCCTAGGATAATCCCCGAAATCCGATTTATACGCTTCCAGCGCCATCGCGATCGACTGGAGATCAGCACGCTGGGAATCCATTTGGGCGGATCGATAGGCGTTGCTGATCGCCGGAAGCAGGATCGCCGCCAGAAGGGCGATGACTCCCATAACGACGAGTAACTCTGCGAGGGTAAAGGCTTTGCGCATTCTCATGGGGGTTCCAGGTACAAACGTTGCCGCCGGGACGCTGCTGTGCGTCCTGATTGTATAATTCGCGGTGTCTCCCGTCACGGTCAATGGATCATCCGATATTGTTCCAGCGTTAGATCGCGAGCGGCGATGGCGGCGGTGGCAATGACGAGGTCGGGGTCTTTTGCCAGCTTGCGCAGGTAACGCCCCGCTGCCAGTTGATCTCCCTTGCGGGCTGCATTAAAGCGATATCTGCCGAGCTTTAAGATCGCTTCCACGCGGAACATACGCTCTTTACACTCGACCGCGAAGGCAAAAACATCGCCGGCGTTGGTGGCAATGACTTCGGGATCGGCGCTGGAAAGCGGCTTGTAGATCATGTTCAGGCGTTCACTGTTGTGCTGGATCAAATCGTCCCGTCCCAATTCAAGCGGATTGCGGGCAGCGGAATCGGGGGGCTCGCATTCTTCCAGACCGATGATCGCTTCATCGATCAGGGCGACACCATCGGAAAACTCCACGAAATCCAGCCGCTCGCGATAAAGATTGGCCCCCACCGCATAAACCGCGCGGAGATATTGCCGGGCTGAACTCAGGTCATTGTTTATCTTGAACGCTACTCCCGCCCGAGCCATGGCGTGGGCAATGGCAAACAGATGATCCTCCACGAGATGCTGATCAAAGCCCTGGTAATCGATGATTTCAGAAGGGGAGCCGGCGAACAGATTCATTTTGGTTTTGCCCGCAGCGGCAAGAATGATCTGAAACGAAGCCGGGGGCGGCCCGGTGGGCGCGCGGGAGAATTCATCGCAGCGCGTGGATTCCTGGTCATATTTCGCCGTAGCCCGACGATAATCGGGGCCGGCGTCTCCCGGATCATTTTGCTCAAACGGTGGATGGCCAATGAGCTGGGGCGTTGCCATCAGTGCCATATTCTGTGGGTCAAGTGAAAGCTGCGTGCGCGGGGTGATGCCCAGGACGCTGCTGAGCCACAGCCAGAACGCCAGCGACGCCAGGGCGATTGCGGCGGATATTTTCCAACCCAGTTGATTGCCCCACATGCTAAAAAATCCTGTCCGCCATTGTTTGTTCGATTGAACCGCGGTGATCTACCGTTTATTCAGGAGTTCGGCGCTGCGCACGGTATTTTTAAGGAGCATGGCCACGGTCATGGGGCCGACACCGCCGGGCACCGGGGTAATGTAGCCGGCCTTCTGGCGGGCGGGCTCGAAATCGACATCGCCCACGGTTTTGCGGGCGCCATCGGGCTGGGCGACGCGGTTGATGCCGACATCAATCACTACGGCGCCGGGGCGCACATGATCGGCGGTAATCAGCCCGGCTTTGCCGACAGCGACCACCAGCACCTCGGCGCGCTGGGTATGGGCGCGCAAATCGCGCGTGGCGATGTGGCAAAGCGTGACGGTGGCCAGGCGCTGGGTGAGCAACAGGGAGATGGGCTTGCCGGCGATTTCGCTGGCCCCCACCACCACCGCCTCGGCGCCGCGCAACGGGACGCCGGTGGATTCAATCAGTTCAATGACGGCCAGAGCCGTGCATGGGGCGATTAGGGTGTGGCCGTAGACGACGTAGCCGATGTTCGCGGGGTTGACGCCTTCGACATCCTTCACGGGGTCAATGCGGTATTGCAATTCGGTGGCATCCAGATGGGCTGGTAGCGGAAGATGCAGCATGATGCCGGTGACGGCGGGGTTATCGCTTAACGAGCGTAAGAGCTGGGCGACCTCGGCGAAGGTGGATTCGGCTGGGAGTGTTTTGAGTGAGTATTCGATGCCGACGGAAGCTGCGGCCTCGGCCTGGCGCTGGGCGTAAAGCTCGCCGGCATGGGTGGAGCCGACGAGAACCGCGGTGAGCGAAACGCGCCAGCCGGTGGCGGATAATTGGGCGGCGCGCTCCTTAACGTCCTGGCGGACGTGGGCGGCAAGGCTGGCTCCATCAATCAGGATTGCTGGCATAGCGCGATTATAGAGGCTGACTGGGAAAACTGTACCGGTTGCGATACATAAACAACGGGCATGTGTTGGCGATAGTCCCAGAATCCTTGCAAATGGGGCCTCACATGCCTATTGGCAAACGGCATTTTAGGCTGACAAATCTAACAATTACGCGCTTGCAATAGGTCAATCATAATGTAGAATCGTAGTCAGGTGGCAATAAGGGGTACCTGTTCAACAAAGCGCATTTGGGACGCAATATGTTTTGGACGAAAAAAAACGTTGTCATAGGGAAGAAAAATTCGCGTCGGATTAATGAAGCGGTTCATTTGGTTGTCGAGCAGCTTGAGAGCCGTGTTTTCCTTTCGTTGACGCCTTTTAGTGGTGTGGTATATGTTGATCAAATATCTCCGCCCTTGGTAGATATTCATCCTCTAATTCCAGATACGAACGGGACGACAGAGCCGCCCTCGTTACACATTAAGCCCGTGATTCCAAATACGAACGGGACGACAGAGCCGCCCTCGTTACACATTAGGCCCGTTCCTCGAGTACCTGTGCCAGGCACGAGCTTACTTACACCGACGCAAATTTTGGCTGCTTATGGATATAATGGCGTGGCGGTGAGTGGAACGACTGTGACTGGTGCGGGCGAAACCATCGCTATCGTGGATGCATATTCGCCAGTAGCCGGCGTCAACCTGCAGTCTGATCTTAACGCGTTTGACACCCAATATGGTCTCGCTGCTACTACTTTGGTGATTACGCAAAATGGAACTATTCCCGTTGATCCCTCTACCGGCGGGGGTTGGACGAACGAAATGGAACTCGACATAGAATGGGCTCACGCGATCGCTCCGGGCGCGACAATTGAGCTCGTCGAAGCTCCAAGCAATTCGGACAGTGATCTTTACGGTACTGCAAAGTATGCGGCAACCTTGTCTGGCGTGGCTGTCGTTTCCATGAGTTTTGGAAGGACAGATTTTTCCGGTGAATCAGCGGACGACACCAATTTTTCCCAGGCAAATGTGGCGTTTGTCGCTGGGAGTGGTGACAACAATGGTAATACGCCGAGTTACCCGGCGACATCGCCGAACGTACTGGCCGTTGGTGGCACTAATTTAACGCTGAACAGTAATAACACGATTAACACTGAGACGGTTTGGAACGAAGGATCAGGGGTCGGAAGCACTGGAGGTGTTAGCACTCACGAGCCAAATGCGACGTATCAGGACATCGCGTATTTCCCAATGCAGAATCGTTCATCGCCGGACGTCGCCTTCTCCGCACAGAATATGGTATTCTACAGTTCGAATTCCAATCTTGGCTCGCCTGGTTTGTATTCCGCTTCCGGCACCAGCTTTGGCACGCCTTGTTGGGCGGCAACAATTGCGCTCGCAGATCAAGGTCGGTCAATATTGGGCGCCATTTCTGGCCAGGGTCCGATGCCGAATTTAGGTTCACGGTATCAACTACTTCCTTTGGTCTATGACCTTCTTTCGCCTAAGCTGGATTTTAATGACATCACCTCAGGCGGCAATGCCAATGACAATGCGCAAACGGGTTATGATTTCACCACGGGCTGGGGCTCTCCTAAGGCGAATCTGGTCATTAAAGATCTAGCAAACGCCATTGATATTGAGGGAACGTCCGGAGCGGATACGATCACCGGGTCAGTAACGGGCACCACGTTATCAACCATTACCAATGGCGGAACGGCCGTTAATTACTCAGTTTCATCACACACGTCCCTTTTAGTGAATGGCTATCAAGGCAATGATTCAATAGCTATTGATAGTAGCGTTACGTTTAACACAGTTCTATTGGGCGAAACCGGCAATGACACGATCTCTGGCGGGTCGGGACAGGACGTGATTAACGGCGAGGGCGGTGCCGATAGTATTTCCGGCAATAATGGCAATGACATTCTCATGGGAGGCAGCACAGGGACCGGGGCTGACACGATCGTTGGGAACGCCGGCAACGACACGATCGTCGCTGGAACGGCCGGCGGTGATTCGCTTCAAGGGGCAGGCGGAGACGATCTCTTCTACACCAACCAGGGCGCAAACCACGGGACTGCTGCAATGGATAGTGTGTACGGTGGAGCTGGAACGAATACCGCTTGGTTGGACTCCATCGATCAAGTTCCTAACAATGACGTGGTAAACAAGCCTACCCTGCCCGCAAATGACGTCGAAAACGTTCTGCAGAACGCTGCGGTTCCGAGTACCTGATTCTTACCAAGTCACACCATCAGTAAACCGTGTCGCGGTGTGGGCTGTAAAAAACTCAGCCGCGATTTCTTTTGGTTAACGCGCGTCCTAATTACCTCGGCTTCCGAGGAATCAGCGAAGAGTATTTTCGCAAAATTGCTGGTCGAAGTCAGCGGACGGGGCAGACTCACGTTATTAGAATTTGCAGGTAGTTTATCGTGTGGACCATCTGGCGAGGGGACTAACCTTTCGGGACACGCAAGGAAGCGCCGCGGAGTGACTCTCGCGGCATTTTTTTACGGCCACTTTTTTCGCTGGGGAACGCGCCGTTATTTGAGAATGCGAACTCGGCAAAATTTTAAATTGGCGGCCCGAGCTTGTGCGGGTGCTGTTCAGCGCGCCGGCCTGGGTCTTCGCTGGGCGGCGAGCAGAATGGCGACCGTTCCCACGATTGCCGTCGAGGCGGGCTCGGGGACGGCGACGAGTTCATAGATCGCGCCGCTGCCGGCGCCGCTGGAATCGTATAGCGATCCGGATGTGTTGAGATCACTCATGAAAAGCGCGTCACTGGTGGACAGCAACCCATCGATATGGCCCAGGCCCGCCTGTCCGGCTTCGATGAAATGGAAATAGTCGTTGGTGGCTGGGTCGTAATAAACCAGAGGGTTCTGCGCGTTGGCGGCGCCGACGAAGGGGCCGCCGTGAAAGCTGACGAAGATGCCGCCGTTGAGGCCGTCGGGGAACGAGGAAGGAGCGAAAGCGATCTGCGAGGGGCCTTCGCTTTGCGTGCTGTTGGGCAGCGCGCGGAAGGTTTGCAAAGGCTGCACGCCGGTCCCGTCACCGACGCGGGAGCCGTCGCTTTCGAGGATCACGTCGTGGGCGAAGCCGAAATCCGGGATGGTGGATCCGAGCTGATTCGCGGTGATCTTGTTGATTTTGTCGGCGCTGTATTCCTTGCCGGTGTTGGTGTAGGTGGGGTTGCCCGCGCCGTTATCGATTCCGTTGTCATTGAAATAGAGGTCTCCGGTGCCGGGCTGGAAAGCGATTCCAGCGGCATTTCGCAGGCCGGAAGCGATCTGCGTGACGGCGGAAAAGGCAGGGGAAGCGCCCCCCGAAATCCTGACGCGATAGATCGAATCGCCGTGGAGAGTGGCGGTGAATAATCCGCTGGCGCTGACGGTCGTGCTGGCGGGGGTGGTGACGTTGTCGGCCTGAGAACCGATATTGAAAAACAGATCATAGCTCCCTGGCAACCCGGCGGTCGGCTGCACCGCGGCGGCGTAGGTTGTATGTTCCCAGCTCTGCCCGTTGGATTGAATGGGGAACGAGAGGTTCTCGGTGCCGAGCAGGGAATAGGAGGTCGGCGAGGACATCCGCAGGAACGTAATGCTGGGACTGATGCCGCCCGAGGTGACGACCAGAAGATTCCCAGCCTGCTGAAGCGAGGTAAGCGTGCCGGGCAAGCCGTTATACACGACCGTGCCGGCCGGATTATCGGCGACACCGTCATGGTTGGCGTCGACAAACCGGACAAGCGAGCCGGTTGACCCATACACGCCGCTGTTGCCGACGGGATTGCTGGTGCCGACGAGGAGGGAGCCGTCGGAAAGCGATTGCACGCCGACCGGAAAATTCAAGCCCGTTGCGAACGCCGTGTAGCGGAAATTGGCTGGGTTGATGCCGGCGGCGGCATTGAGCGACGGCGCGCCGGCGAGGACGGCACGGGGCGCCGCTCCGATCAATACCGCGATCCAAAAAAAGAATTGTCGCCGATTACGCGAAGTTGAGCCCGCCATTTTCTCCCTCTTCATTTTCGGATTCGGCGCCGCGGATTTCCAATTCGCATCAAGAATTTTTGATGGTAAGCCCGATTCCGCGCGTCCCTCAGCCGGCATCAAACCGCGCTTTGGAGTTTGGCCTGCTAGCTCATTGCGGAAACCAACTGGCGGACGGGGCGGCGAGGGGTGGTTTCGGGAAGATGATTGGCCTGGTACGCGCCAAAATCACTGACGGCGGCCGCATTGGCCAGGGCGCTTCGGTAGAACGCCAGGGGGCTGAGGCGGTTTTCCCAGAGGGCCCGGTTCTCCATCTGCAGCGCGACAAATTCGTCATTGGAAAGGCTGGCATGGAAGAACGCGACAATTTCAGCGGCGTCGGCGAGTTCATCTTTTTCGATCCAGACGCAATGGCGGCGCCAATCAATTTCGTCTTCGAACGGCAGCACGCAATCGGTGTTGATGAACACGGGGATTCGGCCCGCGGCCAGAACCTCATAAAACCGGTACGAGAAGTTTCCCGTTCCGCGAACGCAGATGGTGTAGTCAGAATCCAGCACGTTGTGGAGAAATTCCTGCCAGACGGTAGCCTGGGCGTCGGCGTCGTGATGGAAACGGCTTTGGGTTCCGGCGAAGAACGAATTGCGGCGGATGAAATCCGTCCGAACGTCGGGGTGCCGAAAAGACCGCAGAACCTGGGACCGCAGGGTAAGACCGGCGGCCTTTTCCTTCCGGCCGGACATGCGATAGATGCTGCGCATGAGCGGATTGCTGACAAAGCCGCAGAAGGCGACAGATGGATAGAGGGTTTTTTCCCGGGTGAGGGTCATACCACCAAAATCGTCCAGCGGATCGGCGCAGAAAGCGGGCATTGCCAATTCGTTCTTAAAGCGGGTGCGCGCGTTTAAGGAATGGCGATAGACGGTGCCGTAAGGAACCTGGACGGGGATGTCCGCGTCGCCCCAACTGGTGAAGACCGCCCCGAGACCACGCCGTCGGGCCATTTCAGAGACAAGCCTGGCCCCCTCGGGGTCTGTTTGCGCGTTATGCGGATAGACCAGGACGTCGGCATCATTGAGGTCGGCGACCTGGAAATAATTGGATGCTTCATCGTTGAACTGGTCGTATTTGCCTTCCTGCGGGCCTGAAGCGCCTTTGGGAGGCATGTGGCCTTCGACGTGCAGCGCGCCCACAAGGTCGATCGCAGGGCGATTCGCGCGTAAATGAGGGAAATGGACTTTTAGCTTCCTGGACATCATGACTGCGCCACGATTTGAGATAAGGCATCGAAGCAAGGGAATATGATAACAAGCCCACTCTTTGACGCAATGAAAAAACCATCGGAATAAACTGCCAAAACGGCCGAAAAGCAACGATTTCAAGGTGATTTAAATGTGAATATCGTGATAACTCGAACTACCATTTTTGTATTTATCAACCATAAACACTTCAAATTAATGCACTTATCGGATAATTTTCTGCTTGGCCCTTGTCTGCCCCACGTTAAGATGGAGGCTCTGTAGGCTTGCGACAGGGCGTTCTCATAATACGCCAAGTACCAAGGGGGCTATGGGTGGCGGTTAGCTTCTGAACGAAGGCGCTGGACGAGTTGCGACAGCACCTTTCGATCGAGGCGGGGGTTGTTCGTGCGCATGGCCTTGGCGAGGATTGACGGGCAGAGGAGGAGGGTGAGCGGATGCGTTAGATCCTGCTCTTCAGCCAGAATCTTCAGTTGCTTTACCTCTGAAGAACGAAGATGCAACCGTCGGGCAAGGCGGCGGGTGAGCTTGCCGGCGTGGTTGACCATCCTGGGCTTGGGATTCCGTTGTTTGCGGTTGGTGTAAATCGCAAACATGATCATTGCCGCTGCGGTGGCGATCAGATACGGAAGGGCCTTGTTGAGGTCGACCGTTGAGTCCACGTTTTGATTAATGCTCTTGAAGACTTCTTCCTGCGTGGCCGCAAGCGACGGCGACGCAATGAGCGTGATAATGAACGCGCCCAGAACAATTGCGACGCGCCGGGCGGACGAACGATTTAGAGCGATCAATCGGGGCATCATCCAGCCTTCCCTGATGCGGTCTGGACCATTTCAACAACGCCCTTTAAGACACCGACCGCGTAGCGGCGCACGCGAATGTTGTCATCCTTTTTTGCAAGTGAGCCCACTTCCTGCAGCAGCTTCCACCAGCCCATCTGCTTCAGTGCCCACATCGCGGAGATGCGGTGCTCGGCGCGTTCATCGCGGAGCATGACCAGAAGCTGCGGACCGACGTTGCCCACCTTCATGCGGTGCAGCGCCTTGATGGCATTGGCGCGCTCACGGCTGTTGGAAGATTTGGCGCGCTGGGCAAGCGTTGGGATGAATTGAGTCAAGGGGCGCGTTTCGAGCACTTCGATGGCGTTGGCGCGCACGCGGGCGTCGCTGTCGCTTAGCACGCGCTCCATCAGCATTTCCAACGGGGCCGAGGGCACCTCGCCCAGCACGCTGATGGCTTTGCTGCGCATCTTCGGGCTGGGGTGACTGGCGAGCGCGGCAATGGAATCCCGCAATTCTTCAGCCAGCCCGAGTTCGTGGGTCATCAACAGGGCCTTGAGGCGAAGCTCGACCGGACCATTGTTCAGACGGCGAGCCAGTCGCTGAGAGGCGTCTGGGAGGATTTTGAGCATGGCCTTGCCCGCTTGTTTGCGGGTGTTTTTGTCGAGGCGATCAAATCGCTCCCAGAAATGCTCGAAACCCGCCTGCCCGAGGGAACGGCCGATGACCCGGCGCACCGATTCCGGCGCGTTGGTCATCAGTTGCAGCAGCATGTTTTCGTAATCAATAGGCTTGCGGCGAATGATTTCGCGCGCCGCCATGCGCATGAGGCGTTCGTCGCCGTCATGGAGCATATGCTTGAGGAACAGGACGCTGGCGCCTCTTTTACGCCGGACGGCGACACTCAGCAGCCGCAATCGCCCGGCCACGGAGTCTTTGGCGTGAATTGCCAGGGCCACAAGCCGCTCATCCTGGACGATATCAAGAAGTCCGGAGGAGGTGATCCATTCAGCGATCTTACCCACGTCCTGTGGATCGCGGCGGGCGATATCGCCCGCGAGCTCGGATTCCTGCAACCAGATGCCCCGATTCACCTGGTGCATGCAGATTTGAAGCTGATGATCCTTGAGCCAGTGGGTCTTTCGCAGGAGGGCATTAAGCACCGGAGTATCGGCGATATGGGCAAAAACGCTGGCAAAATGCACGCGCAACTGCCCGTGGCTAGCGCCGAGCAAAAAAGCATCGACATGTTCGCTAGCGGGCGTTTGCTGCAGGCGGCGGACGAGCAGGCTCTGGGCTGCGTGTTTGCCCCCGTTCAGGATCGCCAGGATTTTGCTTTGCGGCGAATCGCACAAGAGAAGGGCGGCGCGGAGGAGATCCTGAAGGTGTTTGCCGCGATGGACTTCCATGGCGCGCACCACGGCGGTTTCGATCTCCTGGCGCTGCTCAATCAGATCGGCGTAGAGGGTGGCATGGTCTTGTGAAGGCTCAGGCGCGGGTTCCGGGGGTTCGACGCCCTCAGCCTCGGAGGGCTCTTCAACCGGGGGTTGCCCGGAACCTCTCTGGAGTTTTCTTGTCGTGGTTGCCACCCAGCGGGCAAGGGCAACCATCGCTTCAACAGCGGCTTTGCTGAAGGATTCGTCTGAATCGCGCAGGTTTTCGGACAACACATAGGCAAGCTTGCCTTGCCGGGCGAGGGCGATGAGCTTGATGGCGGCAAGGCGGAATTCGCTTCGATCGCTCCGGCCGCATTCGCGCAAGATGTGGTGGAAGACCTTGATGTTGGAGAGGACGATCGCCTGGAGACGCTCGGGCAAGAAGTCGAAACGCTCGACCACCCCGCGCAGACCTCGATTGGTTTTCCGCGTGAGAAGCGCGCCCAGAAGAAGGGATTGCTCGATTTCCGTCCCCAGCCGCAGCCCCTCGATCAGAAGATCGTCCGCGGCTTCGTTGGGATCCTCAATCAGAGCATTGACGAGTTCTTCATGCATCTCTTAGCTGGTTATCGGACCGATGCCGCCGGCGCCTTGAAGTAACCTGGCGCCACGCGACGCACCTGCGGTATTTGGTTGCGGGGCTGACAAAACGACCTTACCTTGGGCAGGAGATGAGCGAGATTTCCATTGAGCCGATCTCCGAGGCGTTTTCCGCGGTCGTTGCGTTACCCGGATCCAAAAGCCTGACCAACCGCGCCTTGGTGCTGGCGGCTTTGGCGAGCGGGAAGAGCACACTCACGAATGTTTTGTTTGCTGACGACACGCGGGTCATGATCGATGGATTGAAACGTCTGGGGTTTGAGCTGGAGGTGGATGAGGCTGGCAAACGAATAATCGTGGGTGGGCGCGGGGGAAGAATTCTAGTGCAATCGGCGGAGCTGTTCTGCGGCAATTCGGGGACGACGATTCGGTTTCTCGCCGCCATGTGCGCTCTGGGGCGCGGGGAATTTACCCTGGACGGCGTGGCGCGGATGCGGCAGCGGCCGATCGGGCCGTTGATCGATTTGCTGCGGAACATGGGCGTTCGAGCGCACTATTCGATTGAGCATGGGTTCCCGCCGGTGCTGATTCGCGCCGATGGGTTGCCGGGTGGGATCATTCATTTCGGAGCGTCACAATCGAGCCAATTTTTGTCGGCGGCATTGATGGTCGCTCCCTTGGCGCGGCATGAGGTGTGGGTGGATCTGACGGATAAACAAACGAGCTGGCCTTATGTGGCGATGACGATGCAGCTCATGGACGTGTTCGGGGTGACATCGGAGTTGATCCGCGACCCGGCCACCCAGGAGCCGCGGAATATCATCGTTCCCACGGCAAAATATGCGGCGACGGAATATGCGGTTGAACCCGATGCTTCGAACGCCACGTACTTTCTTGCCGCCGCCGCGATCCATAACGGGGCGAAGGTAAGAGTACAGGGGCTGGGACGCGCGAGCCTGCAGGGAGATGTGGAATTTGCCCAGGTGCTGCGGAAGATGGGCGCGGCGATTGATGTGGGGCGGGATGCGATTACGGTGAGCGGTACGGGGAGGCTGGAGGGGATTGAGGTTGATCTGGCGGCCATGCCTGACACAGCACAGACACTGGCGGTTGTCGCCCTGTTGGCGGAGGGACCGACGACGATTCGCGGGTTGCATACGCTGCGCGTGAAGGAGACGGATCGGCTGGCGGCGCTTTCAAACGAGTTGACGAAGCTGGGCGCCGTGGTGGAGATCGAAGGTGATACACTGACGATCGAGCCGCCGGAACAAATCCGGCCGGCGAAGATCGAAACATATGATGATCATCGGATGGCGATGAGCTTTGCCATCGCGGCCACGGCCATGCCGGGCGTGATAATCACTGGCGCGGAGTGTGTGAATAAAACCTACCCTGAATTTTTTCGAGATTTTTGCCGAATGCTGGAACAGCGGTAGCGCGGCCTGATTTTTGCCAATGAGAAGAAGGTGCTTCGTTGAAGCGTGGTCTTTGGTCTTGCATTGCGGTTGTTGTTCTTGCGGTCTGTCCGCCAGCTTGGTCCGATGATGCGCCGGCAACCCAACCATCGACTTCGCCTGCCGTCGCGGATGTCGGCAAATTTCCGGGAATTGAGATTGACATCAGGAAGAAGCAGATTCGCGTGGAGTGCGAGGCGCTCAACGTCACCATGCCGCTGGAATTCTTTTGCGTGATTAATGGCGGCCCCGAGCATGAAACGGTGCTTCGGACAGCAGCAAAGCCCTCGGGCATTCACTTCGGTTTACTGGCCATGGGGCTGACACCCGGCGAGCCTGCCCATTATATTCCCGCGACCGACACTTGGTTTGCGCCGTATGGCCCCGCGCTGAAGATAAGTTGTGAGTTTGACGCGGACGGGAAGACCGTGGTGGTGCCGGCGAATCGGATGATGCGATCGGTGAAGACTAAGAAGGAGATGCCGGCGCTGAACTGGGTGTTCGATGGGTCGCGCGTGTTGCCGGATGGGCAGTATGCAGCGGACCTGACGGGCTACGTGGTGAGCATTGTGAATTTCGATCTGACGATGATTGATGTGCCGGAATTGGCGAGCAATTCGAATGAGACGCTGGAGTGGGAATATAATCCGCAGGTGTGCCCGAAGAAGGGGACGAAAGTGACGATGATTATTGAGCCGACGGGTGAGGCCACGACACAGCCTGCTGGGCGGCGTCTTCAGCATTTTAATGCGGGGCCGGGATTGAATGGGGGCGGGGCAGCTTCGACTGCGCCTTCAACGGCGCCGGTTGCTCCTTAAGCACGGCAAGCAAAAAACTCACAACATTTCGCTTAAATCTTCGACCACCCAATCTGGTTTGGCGTCCGGGGAAATCTTCAGCAGATCTCGCCGGCGGGTCACCCCTGTAAGCATCAGCACTGTTTTCATCCCTAACGCCTTAGCGCCCATGATGTCGGATTCGAGGTTGTCGCCGACGAGGATGCAGCGGTCGCTGGGCACCTTCAGACGATGGCAAAGCTCGTGGAAGAAAAGTTTTTGGGGCTTGCCGCAGAAGATTGGTTCGGTCTGGGCGGCATAGGCGAGCATTTGGGTGAGAGCGCCGCTGCCGAATTCCAGGCCGCGCGGGCTGGGGTAGACGCGATCGGCACAGATTCCAACGGCCAGTGCGCCTTTGCGCAGAAGCCGAAGGGCGATTCGCTGGCGCTCTTCGGTCGCGAAGACATTGGCGGGGGCGCCGATGATGACGGCATCGCAGGGCTCGGCATCAGTGTTCACCCAATCGACCAAACCGTGAAGCATTTCCGCCAGGCCTTCAGTGGCCAGATTATAAATGCGCGGGCGCGGCTTGGCTTTGGTGTGCTGGATGACGTAATCCGCAGCGGCAGCGGCAGCGGTGTAGACGCGATCGGGCTCCAGCTCGACCCCCATTCTTGCCAGGCGCTCCACAATTCGCATGGGGCTGGTGGTGCTATTGGTGAGGCAGGCGAAGGGCTTTTCGCTGGATTGCAGGCGGCGCAGCAGAGCAATTGCGCCGGGGAGCGCGTGCTCTTCGTGATAGATGGTGCCGTCCAGATCGAGCAGGACGGCGGCATAGGGGGAAAAATCAAAAGCCACGGCCCGAGTATAGGGAATTTTCGCGGATTCGTCTTTCCAGGCAGTCGCAGACATTGGCGGCAGCTACCACCCGCCAGCCCGCCGCGTTAAAACAAACGCTGTGAATGTATTCCTGAAGATTCTGGCGACGCTGGGTTTGGTGGTGCTCAACGCGTTTTTTGTGGCAGCGGAGTTTGCGGCAGTGAGCGCGCGGGCCACCAGATTGCGTGCCGACGGCCCCAGCACCATGTCGCGGCGGGCGGCGCTGCTGATCAAGAATCGCCTTGATCTGTTCCTTTCCAGTTGCCAGTTGGGCAATACGCTGGCTTCACTTGCCCTGGGCGCGGTGACGGCGCCCGCCGTGGCATCACTTCTTGCGCCGCTGACAGTGGCGATGCGATTGTCGCCCGGCGCGCAGCAGATTCTGGCGTTTGTCATCAGCTTTGCGATTGCGGTTGCGCTGCACATTGTGATTGGCGAGCAGGTTCCCAAGAACATCGCGATTGAATATTCCGACCGGCTTTTGGGCATTCTTGGTGTGCCGCTGGTTGTATTCACCTGGGTGTTTTACCCAGCGATCTGGCTGTTGAATTCCGCGACGCGAATGGTCCTGACGCGCGTGGGCGTGAAGATGGCGGGTGGCGAGACGGGGCTGCCGCACACGGAAGAGGAGCTTCGCGCGCTACTGATGCAGGCGGTGGCGCGGGGAACGATCGCCAAGGGCAAGGCGGCGCTGTTATCCAACGCGTTTGAGTTTGGCGAGTTGAAAGTTCGGCAGATCATGACGCCCCGACCGGAGGTGGATTTCCTGCTGGTGGATCAGCCGATCGGTGAGATGCTGAAGACGATCCAGCGGAGCGCGTATACCCGGTTGCCGCTTTGCGAGGGGACGCTGGATACGGTGATCGGGCAGATTCACATGAAGGATTTGTTCAACCACCTGAAGCTGGTGCCGGGCAAGCTGAAATTTCTGGATGAGAAGGATGCGGAGGGGGATGCGATCGCCATACCGACCGGTTTGCCGGGCTCGACGGTTCATGTGATTGGCTCGGGCCAGCTCAACCTGCGGCAAATTCGCCGCGATGTGCTGTTCGTTCCAGAGCTCACGCCGGTCCCCCGCCTCCTGCGGCAATTTCAGGCCAGCCATACGCACCTGGCGGTGGTGGTGGATGAATACGGCTCAACCCAGGGCATCGTGACGATGGAAGATGTGCTGGAGGAAATTGTCGGCCAGATTGAAGATGAATTTGATCCTGTGGCGCCCACTGATCTGGTACGAGACGGCGACGCCGTGCGCGTGAACGGTCTTTACCCGATGCATGATCTTCGCGATCGATTGCAGATTGCTGAGCTTGAGGTGGAAGGCGTGGATACGGTGGGCGGGTACATCGTTCAGCAACTCAACCGCTGGCCGCGCGCGGGGGATTTGGTGAGTCTTGGTAAGTATCAGGCGAGGGTGTTGACGGTCCAGCAGCGGCGGGTTGGACAGGTGCTGATTACGCCGATGAAACTGGTGACGCAGAGTTCGGATGGGAAGACAGTACCTTCGCAGGAAGCTTCGCCGCGGTAATACCGCGCCGCGAACCCTGCAAAAAAAAATTGAAGTCGCCCCAATAGATCGAGACCAGCGGCGTTACAATCAACGCACAATTTATTTTTGCCTGCGCTCGTGACGGTAGCGAATTATAAAACTCTGGCCGAAAGGAATGGGCAAGCACCCCGAATGGACAAACTTGAAGTTGAACACAGCATCGACGTTCGCTCGGTTACTAAGCGGTTTGGGCAGTTCGTCGCTGTGGATGATGTATCGGTTTCGATTCGCCGCGGGGAATTTTTTTCGCTCCTGGGGCCCAGCGGTTGCGGGAAGACGACGCTGCTGCGGATGATCGCGGGGTTTGAATCGCCGACCAGCGGGACGATTTTTCTCAGTAATCAGGATGTTACTCATATCCCGGCCTACAGCAGGCCGGTGAATCTGGTGTTTCAACATTATGCATTGTTTCCTCATCTCACCGCGGAAAAGAACGTGGCGTTTGGGCTGCGATACAAAAATGCATCGCGCCGGGAAGCGGCTAAAAGCGTCGCGGCGGCGCTCGCGCTGGTGCAGCTTGGGAACCTGGGGCAGCGCTATCCGCATGAGCTAAGCGGCGGCCAGCGGCAGCGGGTGGCGCTGGCGCGGGCGCTGGTGCTGGAGCCGCAGGTATTGCTGCTGGACGAGCCGCTGGGGGCGCTGGATCAGAAATTGCGGCGGGAGATGCAGGTGGAGCTGAAGAACCTGCAGCGAACGCTGGGCATCACGTTCATCTTTGTCACGCACGATCAGGAAGAAGCGCTGACGATGAGCGACCGCATCGCGGTAATGAATAACGGGAAGATCGAACAGTTAGGGCCATCGCCTGTTGTGTTCGAAAAGCCGGGAACGGAATTCGTGGCGCGATTCATGGGGGCGACGAATATTTTGAGCAGCGATATTCGTGAGGTTCGCGGAAACCCACTGGCTTTGCCAGATGGAAACGCAGGCGCGTCATCCGGTGTCTTTGTAATTCGGCCCGAGAAGCTGCTGTTGCGCTTCACGGAATCGCCCGCGGGCGAGCGATTTGCCTGCCTTCGCGTGAAGATTCTCCAGCGGATTTATCAGGGGATGGTCACCGTCTGGCACGTGCGCACTGAGGAGGGGCTGGCATTGACGATTTGCGAGCAGAACGGTCAGCCGATGGATTCGGATTCCGCGCAGGTTCAGGAGAACGCGTTTGTCTGGTTTGATCCGGCGCATATTGTGACGGTTCGCGCCGCGGATTCTTCGACCAATTCGCCAGGAAAGGGGGCCGCCCATGTTCGCTGAGCGCGGGGCATGGTGGCGCGCCTGGGCGCTGCTGTGGCCAAGCTGGATTATCCTGGGCGCTCTATTTCTCGTGCCGCTGGCGATGTTGTTTTTTGTCAGCCTCCACCAGGCGGACGATCTGGGCAACGCCCAGCCGATTGCGGATTGGCGCGCTTATCTGCATTCGGGACAGGTGCTGTCCAATTATTCAGATTCGATGGAGCCGCTGTTTCTGCGAATTCATTTGAGATCGTTCTGGCTGGCGGTGGTGACAACGGTGCTGTGTCTGGCCATCGGCTACCCGGTTGCCTATTTCATTGCGCTGGTGGCGCCGCCGCGACGGAAAAATCTGCTGTTGGCGCTGGCGGTGGTTCCGTTCTGGACCAGCTTTCTGATTCGCATTGCAGCCTGGCGGCTGATTCTTGCCGACCAGGGGCTGCTTAATTCGCTGCTGATTAATCTGCATCTGGTGCATGAGCCGCTGCGGCTTTTGGATACCACGCTGGCGGTGATGATTGGGCTGGTCTACGGGGAATTGCCGTTCATGATTTTGCCGCTTTATGCGTCGCTGGAGAAGCTGGATCGTTCACTGCTTGAGGCATCCGCCGATCTGGGCGCGCCGCCTGCCGCCACGTTTTTTCGCGTCACGGTCCCGATGACGCTGCCGGGCATTATCGCGGGAATTGTGCTGGTGTTCATTCCGGGCATCGGGCAGTTCATCGTCTCAGACATGCTGGGCGGCGCGCGGACGATGCTCATTGGCAACATGATTCAGGATCAGTTCACCTCCGGCAGGAATAAACCCCTCGGGGCGGCGCTGGCGTTTGAGCTGACCGCCATGGTTTTAGCGCTGCTGGTGGCGTACGCGCTTTACGCGCGCGGCCGCACAGCGTCGGAGGGATTGGTCTAATGGCTGAACTTCTGCAAAAACAGTCGCGAAGGCGATCGCTGGCGGCGCTGGCGGTGCTGGTATATTCGTTCCTGTATGGGCCGCTCATCGTTCTGGTAGCGCTGTCGTTCAACCGCTCGCGGCTGGCGACCTCCTGGGGCGGGTTCACCTACGCCTGGTACGGCGTGCTGGCGCGGGATCAGGCGGTGCTGCAATCGGCCTGGTACAGCCTTGAGATTTCCGCCGGCGCGACGTTAATCGCGACACTGGTGGGAACAATGGCGGCGCTGGCTCTTGCGCGCCCGAATTGTCCGGCGCGCACACCCACGCTGGGGCTTTTTTATCTGCCGATTATCATTCCAGAAATCGTCATTGGCTGCGCGCTGTTGACCTTCTATTCAGCTGTGAAGTGGGAGCTTAGCCTGCTCACCGTGCTGGCGGCACATGTTGCGTTCAGCATCCCCTATGTGGTGGTCGTCGTGCGCGCCCGGCTGGCCGGGTTTGATGCATCGCTGGAAGAAGCCGCGATGGATCTGGGCGCGCGGCCTGCAAGTATCTTTATGCGCGTGAAGCTGCCGTTGATTTTGCCGGGCATCGTGGCGGCTGCCCTGCTGGTTTTTACTGTCTCCATTGACGATTATGTCATCACCTCATTCGTGGCGGGCACCGATTCAACGACCTTGCCACTGCGAATCGCCTCCATGGTGAAAACCGGGCTGACACCGGAAGTGAACGCAGTTTCAACCTTGCTTCTGGCGTTGACGGTGGTGCTGGTGTTAATTGCTCAGCGCTTGCAGAGCGGGAAGAGAGTTGGCGAATGACCTGTATGATGCGATGTCTGAAAACGATCGCGGTTGTCTTTGTGCTATCCCTGGCTGCGCTGTTTCCGATGGCGTGCGGTAAATCCCCGGAAGCAACGAATTCCGCCCCGACCACCGCGCCCAGCGGAGACGGCAAGCTGCATATTTACACGTGGTCGGAATATCTGCCGGACGATGTGGTGAAGGATTTTACAACGCAAACCGGCATTCCAGTCACAATTGATACCTACGATTCCAATGAGGTTCTCACCAGCAAGCTGGCATCGGGTGTCGTGTCTTACGATCTGGTGGTTCCCTCCGACTACGCGATTCAACCGCTGATTCACGATCATCTGATTCTCGCGATCGATAAATCGCGCCTGACGAATTTCGGCAATCTGGACAAGCAGTTCCTCGATCAGCGTTTTGATCCCGGCAATCAGTATTCGATGCCCTATCTCTGGGGAACTACGGGGTTGGCGTACGATAAGAAAAAGATTATCGAGCCGATCGATAGCTGGGATCCCCTGTTTGACGCGAAATATAAGGGCCAGATTCTCATGCTCGATGACATGCGCGAGTGTTTCGTCGTCGCGCTCAAGAAGCTGGGAAAATCAGTCAACGAGACCGATCCAGCGGTTTTACGACAAGCCGCCGACCTGCTGAAGAAGCAGCACGATCTGGTCCGCACCTACGACAGCATGAATTACGACAACAAGCTGGCCAGCGGCGATGTGATCCTCGCGCATGGGTGGAATGGACAGATGGCCAAAGTGGTGGCAGCCAAGCCCGATCAATTTGCCTATGTGCTTCCCAAAGAAGGCGGCACGATCTGGCTGGATAATGTCTGCATTCCCACTTGCGCCCGGAATGTGGATGCAGCTTATCTGTTTATGAACTTTATTCTGGAGCCGCGGATTAGCGCCCGGATTGTCAACGGCGTGAATTACGCCAGCCCCAACGCTGCCGCGCGGCAGTTTGTGGATCCAAAGATCATCAACGACAAGAACATTTATCCGATACCCGATATGCTCAAGGGCTGGGAATTTCTGGATGATGTCGGCGGCCCGACGATGCGCAAGATGAGCCAGCTTTGGACGGAAATTAAAGGGCAGTAGCGAACCCTTGCGAACGCAAGGTCAAATGTTCGCGGGGCATACGGCAGCGCAGCGACAGGGACGAAAAGTGGAAGTCTATAATGTCGGCGATCGACAGTGCGCTTGTTAATGACCAAGCCTCGCGGGAAGCCCAGCCCCTCCGTTGGTCGGATTATCTCCTGTCTATCCTGGACCGCTGGCGAAAACCCGCGTTCGTCGCTCTGCTGATCATCTATCTGGCTGGTTTCAACGGCCAATGGCAAATCGAACCCGATAGCGCGCTCTATCTCGTGCTGGGTCGCAATATTGCCTTGGGGCGCGGTTATACCTATCACGATCAGCCTCATGCCCTCGCTCTCCCCGGGTTGCCCTATGCGCTGGCTGGAATCTTCCATTTCTTCGGCTCCAATGCGCTGTTCGTCGCTAACGGATTCATTCTGCTTTGCGGCCTTGCGGCACTGGGCCTGACCTACCGCCTGGTGCTCCTGGCGTTTGATCGGCCCCGGGCCGTCGTTATTACGCTGGGCGTCGGGCTTAGCCATGAATTCTTCCGGTATTGCTATGAGATCATGACTGATGTGCCGGCCATGCTGGGGGTGATGGCGTTTCTCGCCGGGCACGAGGCGATCTTCGGGCAGGAGAAGGCCGCTTCCAATCGACGCCCAAGAGCGTGGGATTGGGCGCTGCTGATTGTCGGCCTGGCCGTCGCGGCAAGTACGCGGCCCACGACGATTGGATTGATTATCGCATGGATCATTTCCCTCCTGTGGACATCCCTGCGCCGCCCCGGGCGTTGGCGTTTAAGCCTGATCGCCCTGGGCACTGTCGCGGGCGTTCTGGTGATTTTCCTATTGCTCGATCCGCGCCGCAGCGCGAGCCGTTCATCGCTGGAAAGTTATGAAAAGGTCGCGGTTTACCAGCTCACCCACGATTTGATCCCGCGGCTGCACACCGTGATTCAGGAAAATGTGCATGATCTTTTCAGCCTCACCGCCGCCCGCGCTGTTTTTGGGATGCCGCTGGGAATGGGGTGGCTCAACGCGATTTTCGGAACAGTTGTACTCGTTGGCGGAGTCGCCCTGATTCGCCGACAGCCCCTTTGGGGCCTTTGGGTTGCGATGAATATCGTGATGCTGGTTCTATTCGTTTCTCACGACCGGTATATCGTGCAGATCCTTCCGCTTTTGGTAATTGGGTGGTGGCTCACCATCGAAGGCGTTGCCAGACGCTTTCCGCCGAACCTGGGCAACTCAATATTCGCCCTGCTTTTAGTGCTGGGCATCGTCCCCAACACTGTCCAGTGCATTGGCGTGATTCTGCGGCAGCACGATCGGCCCTTCCTGGCCCATTACAAGGAAGGTCGATTTCCTTCTTATCTCGTTATGGCAAATGAAATTAGGAGAATTTCTACTCTCCAGGATAAGACTCTTTGTCCGCAAAAATATGGTCGAATTCTGACCTATTTCAGTCATCGGAACGTATACGAGGAAAATGAGCCGCTTGGTGCTGCGGGTGGGCGGATATTTGTGGTCCTTGATCCGGACGATAACGAATTGAAGCGTTGGTTGGCGTCCATTAACGTGGTAACGGTCGGTCCACCGCTGCTGTCGGTGCCCCGGTCGGGCTCGGCGGGTAAGTCACCCCTTCTATTGTTGAATGCAGCGTCGGTTGTCCGATCCCCTTGAAATGCCCGGCCTATCGCCCTTATACTTGAGAACGGATTTCAACTAGTGGGTAACCACCGCCGATTGCGACTTTCCACGATTTGCGGTTGGCCAACCGATACGAACCCAATAGTTACAAGGAGCTACGATGCCGATTATTCTTTCCGAAAATGCTTCTCGCCAGATCCAGTCGATCATCAAGGAACAGGAACTTCCGGGCGACCAAACCAAGCTGCGCGTTGGGGTTAAAGGCGGCGGGTGCAGTGGATTTAGCTATATGCTCGACCTTACCGCCGAAGCCAAGGGCGATATGGACGAGGAAATGGAATCCAACGGCGTCAAAATCCTTTGCGACATGAAGTCCTACCTGTATCTCAATGGTACGGAGATCGATTTCATGGACGAAGGCGTGATGCGCCAGGGATTCGTTTTCAAGAATCCCAATGCCACCAGCTCCTGTGGATGTGGCAGCAGTTTTAACGCCTGATTTCTGTAATGATTCCTTAAACGGTGGACCGCAAGTCCCCCAGGTTACGGCAATCCATGCCGCATACGCCCACCGGGGACATCCGGTCGCGCAAGGCTCTGTCATGCCCACTGCTGAAACCGAAATCGAAACCCTTGCAAATCGCGAGTACCAATGGGGGTTTATCAGCGATATTGAAGCGGATTCCGCGCCTCCGGGGCTGAACGAAGAAATCGTCCGGTTTATTTCGATGAAGAAGGATGAGCCGCAGTGGATGCTGGATTGGCGCTTGCGCGCGTATCGACTCTGGCTAACCATGACCGAGCCCACCTGGGCGATGGTCAACTATCCGAAAATTGATTATCAGCAGACGATCTACTACTCCGCTCCGAAGGCAAAGAAAAAGAGCTTCGATGAAGTCGACCCCGAGCTTTTGAAGATCTATGAAAAGCTGGGCGTGCCGATGAACGAGCGCGCCGCGTTGTTAGGAGTGGAATCCCCGAACGTGGCGGTGGATGCGGTATTCGATAGCGTTTCCGTCGCAACAACATTCAAGAAGACACTGGCCGAGAAGGGCGTCATCTTCTGCTCGTTCAGCGAAGCTGTCCGCGAACACCCCGAGCTGGTAAAGAAATACATGGGCTCGGTGGTGCCCTATTCCGACAACTATTTTGCGACCCTGAACAGCGCCGTCTTCACCGATGGCAGCTTCTGTTACATCCCCAGGGGCGTGAAATGCCCGATGGAATTGAGCACGTATTTCCGCATTAACGCGAAAAACACCGGCCAGTTTGAGCGGACGCTGATTATTGCGGACGAGGGCGCTTCGGTGAGTTATCTGGAAGGCTGCACCGCGCCGATGCGGGATGAAAACCAGTTGCATGCTGCGGTGGTTGAGCTGGTGGCGCTGGATCGGGCCAGCATCAAGTACAGCACGGTTCAGAACTGGTATCCGGGCGATAAGGAGGGACGCGGCGGAATTTATAATTTCGTCACCAAGCGCGGCGCCTGCCGCGGGCGGGCCAGCAAGATCAGTTGGACGCAGGTGGAAACGGGATCAGCTATTACCTGGAAATATCCCAGCTGCATTCTGCAGGGCGATGACAGCGTGGGCGAATTTTACAGCGTCGCCCTCACCAACCATCGCCAGCAGGCTGACACCGGAACCAAGATGATTCACATTGGCCGCAACACCCGCAGCACGATTGTTTCCAAGGGAATCAGCGCGGGCCACGGACAGAACACCTACCGGGGCCTGGTGAAGATTCTGAAGAACGCAACCAACAGCCGCAATTACACCCAGTGCGACAGCCTGCTTCTGGGCGACCAATGTGGCGCGCATACCGTGCCCTACATTGAAGTCCGCAACACCAGCAGCCAGGCGGAACACGAAGCCAGCACCAGCAAGATTGGTGAAGACCAACTGTTCTACTGCAAGAGCCGTGGCATCAGCCTGGAAGATTCGGTGAGCATGATCGTCAACGGCTTCTGCAAGGAAGTCTTCCGTGAACTGCCAATGGAATTTGCCGTTGAAGCCCAGAAACTTCTGGGTGTCAGCCTTGAAGGCAGTGTTGGTTAACCATCAGCCTGCGAAGGAAAGAAATTGAAATGAGCCTTCTGGAAATCAAGAATCTGCACGCCCGCGTAGCCGCCCCCGGTGGCCGCGACATTCTTAAGGGTGTTAATCTCACGATCGATGCCGGCGAAGTGCATGCGATCATGGGCAAGAACGGCTCGGGCAAAAGCACGCTGGTGCAGGTGCTGGCCGGGCGCGAAACCTATGAAGTGACCGAAGGCGCCGTCACCTTCGACGGAAAAGACCTTTTGGAGCTATCCGCTGAGGAGCGCGCCCGCGAAGGCGTTTTTCTGGCTTTCCAATATCCGGTTGAAATTCCCGGTGTCAGCACCAGTTATTTCCTGAAGGCCGCTGTGAACGCGGTTCGCAAGCATCAGGGCAAGGGGGAGATTGATACCGTAGAGTTCCTGAAGCTGGTTCGCGAAAAGATGGCGCTGCTGAAAATGGATCAAAGCTTCATGAATCGGGCCGTCAACGAAGGTTTTTCGGGCGGAGAGAAGAAGCGCAACGAAATTTTTCAGATGGCTGTCTGCGACCCGCGGCTGGCGCTGATGGATGAGACGGATTCCGGCCTGGATATCGACGCACTGAAGGTGGTTTCCCATGGCGCCAACAGCCTGCGTGGCCCCGAGCGGGCCCTGCTGCTGGTGACGCACTATCAACGGCTGCTGAATTACATCGAGCCGACGGTCGTGCATGTCATGCTGGATGGGCGAATCGTTAAATCCGGCGATAAAAATCTTTCGCTGGAACTGGAAGAACGTGGGTACGATTGGGTTGAACGCGAAATGGCCGCCGGCGTTTGAGGAATTTTGTAAAA
Organism: Planctomycetota bacterium; assembly: GCA_030775485.1. GTDB lineage: Bacteria > Planctomycetota > Phycisphaerae > Tepidisphaerales > Tepidisphaeraceae > JALYJB01. The sequence goes on from JALYJB010000005.1 coordinate 81,475, forward strand.
GAGACTTGAGGGCGAGCAGTACGCATGACACGATTAGCCCCAATACAAGGCACGAATATGCCGGATGTTTCCAGGCTGGAAATCTCACTGCCAGACGGTAAACAGGCATGGCTTGGGGCATTTCGCCGCGCCGGGGCTGAACGATTTGCCGCCGTGGGCTTCCCGAACAAATCGCAGGAAGACTGGCGCTTTACCAGCGTGGAACCTATCGCCCGAACGCAATTTTTACCTGCTCCGGAATCAATCAGCGATGAGGCCCGCCAGTTGGCGGCTGAGGCCTCATTCGAGCATGACGCGCTGGCTGAACTTGTTTTTGTGAATGGCCGATACGCAGCGTCTCTTTCGCGCCCAGGTCGCCTGCCGCGCGGAGCCGTGATTCGACCATTAAGCCAGGCCATCGGCGCAGATATCGCGCTGCTTGAGCGCCATTTGGGAAGCCTGGCGGACGTGAAATCCAACCCGTTCATCGCGCTGAATGCCAGCCAGCTCGAAGATGGCGCGCTAATTCATCTGCCAAAAGGCGTTGTCCTCGATGGGCCGGTGCACCTGCTCTTTGTTTCAACCGCTGACGGCAACCCGACTGCATCGCACCCGCGCGTGCTGGTCATCGCGGAAGAAAACAGCCAGTTGACGCTGGTGAAGAGCTTTGTGGGCGGCAATGGGGTTCACCTGTCGAACCCGGTAACGGAAATCATTGCCGGCGACCATAGTAAAATCGAACACAATCGCCTGCAGCGCGGTGGGCGCGAGGCGTTCGTCGTCAGCACGCTTAACGCCCGACTGGGACGCGGGGCGCGGCTCGTCAGTCATTCCGCGACGCTCGGCGGAAAGCTCACGCGAAACGATCTGAACGTCGTCCTGGCCGCGCCCGAAGCTGATGCTACGCTCAACGGCCTGGCGATTCTGGGCGGCGACCAGCACTGTGACAATCACACACTGCTAGATCATGCCGCAGACCATTGCCCCAGCCACGAGCTTTATAAGCATGTGCTGGACGGAAAGTCATCCTGCGTGTTCCGTGGAAAAATCCTCGTTCGGCCCGGCGCGCAGAAGACAGATTCAAAGCAGAACAGCAAATCGTTGCTTCTTAGCGACGATGCGATGATGAACAGCCAGCCTGCCCTGGAAATTTATGCCGACGATGTGAAATGTACGCACGGCAGCACCACCGGGCCGGTGAACGAAGAGATGGTGTTCTACCTCCGCTCGCGCGGTGTGGGCCTGGAAGCTGCCCGCCACCTGCTCACCTACGCCTTTGCTGCCGACGTTACGCGACGAATTAAGGTCGAGCCGTTCCGGCGGCGGCTGGAAGATTTCCTGGCAGCGCAACATGGCCTGCCACGCGACCTGCGCATCACCGACCTGGGCGAACACGACGAAAAAGCCCGATGAAAACGCCGGATAGCTCAAACCGCCCGCAATCTGACGGCGGCCCCTTGGACGTCCAGGCCATCCGCGCCCAGTTCCCTATCCTGCAATCGAAAGTTCACGGCAAGCCGCTGATTTATTTCGACAACGCCGCCACCACGCAAAAGCCCCTGGCGGTGATTGAAGCGATCGACAGCTATTACCGCACCGAAAATGCCAACATCCATCGCGGCGTGCATACGCTTAGCCAGCAGGCTACCGCGGACTATGAGAAGGCCCGCGAGAAGATCACCCGTTTCATTAACGCAGCTGAGACGCGCGAAATTATCTTCACGCGCGGCACCACCGAGGGGATTAATCTCGTTGCCTCATCCTGGGGCAGGCAGTTTCTTCGCGCGGGCGATGAAATCCTTCTCTCATCGATGGAACACCACTCCAACATTGTCCCCTGGCAAATGATCGCTGAGCAGACGGGCGCGAAGATCCGCGTCATTCCCATGAACGATCGTGGCGAGTTGCTCATGGATGAATTCGACCGCCTGCTCAGCGACCGCACGAAGATGGTGGCTGTGGTGCATACGTCGAACTCGCTGGGCACGATCAACCCGGTCAAGGAAATCATCACAAAGGCCCATGTCCGCGGCGCGGTGGTGCTGATTGACGGCGCGCAGTGGGTGGCCCACGGCCCGACCGATGTTCGCGCGCTGGATGCCGATTTTTATGCCTTCTCCGGCCACAAACTTTACGGGCCGACCGGCATCGGTGTGCTGTATGGCAAGGCCAAGCTGCTGGAAGCAATACCCCCCTACCAGGGCGGCGGCGACATGATCAGCTCAGTCACGTTTGAGAAGACAACGTACAACGTGTTGCCTCACAAATTTGAGGCGGGCACGCCGCATATTGCGGGAGGCATCGGGCTTGGGGCGGCGATCGATTGGATAACATCCCTGGGACTTGAGCGCATTGCGAAATATGAGCACGCGCTCGCCCAACACGCGACCGAGCGACTTTCAGCAATCCCCGGTCTAAGGCTCATCGGAACCGCTCGCGAGAAGGCGAACGTTTTTTCGTTCATCATTGAAAGCCCCCCCCTGTCGTCAATGGACATCGGCGCACAACTCGATGCTCAGGGAATTGCCGTCCGCACGGGGCACCATTGCTGCCAGCCGGTAATGGATCGCATGAAAATCAGCTCCACCGCGCGGGCTTCGATGGCTGTCTACAACGCGCGCGAAGAAATTGACGTGATGGCGGATGAACTCGCGCGTATTATCGCTTCCGCAGCGGCGAAAAAACCGACCGCCAAGCCCGCGCAAGGCATTCCCATCATCTTCCCTGCTGCCACCGCAGCATCGCCCCAGGCAGTAGCCGACGAACTGATCGAAACATTCGAGTTTCTGGGCGACTGGGAGCAGCGGCACCAGTTCCTCGTTGAGCTGGGCGACAAGCTTTTGCCTATGTCGCCCATGATGAAAAGCGAATCCAATCGGGTTCACGGCTGCATGAGCACCGTGCATCTGGCCGCTCAGCGCCGGCCCGGTACGGCCGATACCCTCGAGTTTCTTGCCGACAGCGACGCCGCCATCGTTCGCGGATTGATCGCCTTGCTGGAACGTGTTTTCAGCGGACAATCCGCTTCAGCGATATTGGGATTTGATATTGAAGGCTTTCTAAAGCGCCTGGGGCTTGACCAGCATTTAAGCATGGGCCGCCGCAATGGTTTGGCGGGCATGATTCAGCGCATCCGCGCTGAAGCAGCATCGCTCGCAAAACTGCAAGGCGCCCCAGCCCCCGCGTGATGTCATGGAAGAAAACGCACCAGATTTTAAGACCGCTGATGCCGCTCCTGCTGTGCAGCATCTTCCTGTGTTGCCCAATTCGAATAAGGTTGAACGATTGAAGGAAGAAATGGCTGCTGATGTGCAGACTTCCCATTTTATCCCCGCGCCTTTGCCAGCGCAGGGAGCTAACGTTCCGCTCCCCGCAGTGTTCGGCTCGCTTCATTCCCATAAATCTTCGCCGGATTTCACGCCAGCCCAGCGGGCGCTGGAAGCAATGGTTGTGGAGGTCATCCGATCGGTTTACGACCCGGAAATTCCCGTGAATATTTATGAGCTGGGTCTGATTTACGAAATCGATATTGATGCTGAGAGCTATGTGAAGGTGAAGATGACGCTAACCGCTCCCGGATGCCCGGTGGCGGGCTCTTTGCCTGTAGAAGTTGAGAAGAAGATTGAAGCCATCCCGCAGGTGAAAGGCGCTGATGTCGAATTGGTCTGGGAGCCCGCCTGGGATAAATCCCGTATGTCCGAAGCTGCTTTGCTGGACCTTGGACTCGTTTGACCCCCCTGCCGTGACAATTGCCCACCGCGTCGCTACATTTCGGCGGCAACTAAGGAGTTCGGCGATGCGAACGGGTGCTTGGCGGTTCATGCTGTTGGCGATGCTGCTGATCGCCCGCCCGCTGGAGGCGTCGGACAATGCCAATCAATCCGGTGCTGCAACCACTCACGCATTTTCTCCGCTAACGCTTCCAGACCGCGCTACCGCCCTTTCCATTCTCTCAAAAGACCCCACGCTCAGGCCCGGCGCGGCTCTCTCTGCCGATCCCGTCTTCGCGGCCGACCTTCCCGACGACAACAGCGTTTACGCAATTCCCCCACCACCCAAGGAGGACGAGGGCGTTAACGCGGGCGGCGCGCATTTCGACGTCGATTTCGCCTACTACAATCGATACGTTTATCGCGGGGTGGATCACAGCGCCATTTCCAGCCGGGGGAATTCTTTGAACCTAGTGCTGCAGGGCCGAATGTCGTTCGATCTGGGCGCGTATCCCCATCCGTTTGTGGGCGTGCTGACCAACCTCGAAGAAAATGATCCGGTTTCCCGCTTTCAGGAAATTCGGCCCTTCATTGGGGTCGATTGGAATCTCCGCCCTTTTCTTCTGGAAATCGGGCATATCAGCTACATCTATTCGCAGCGGGAGACGTTTGATACTTCAGAAGTCTACGGCAAGGTGACGCTGGATGATTCCCTGCTTCTGCACAGCCGCCAGCCGCTTCTTTCGCCTTATGCAATGGCCGCATATGACTACCAGCGCAGTAACGGGTGGTATTTCGAGGTGGGCGTTAAACACGATTTCATTTTCGATGACATCGGCCTCACCCTCACCCTTGAATCGGATGTGGGCTATATCAATCACCTTCGGCAGCTCTTCCTCTTTGTGAACGAAACCCGCGAAACCGGCCTGCAACACGCGGAGGTTGGCCTGACAGCAACCTATTCCCTGAATTCACTGCTGAATATTTCCAAGCGCTATGGTGAGTTCGATGTGAAGGGTTATGTTTTTTACTCGGACAAGCTCACCCAAAACATCACCGCAAACAATGTCGTCTGGGCCGGCACCGGCCTGGCTTTTAAGTATTGAATTCTTCGCTTAAACCCGAATTCCCGATTTGGCAAAAAACTCCCGAAGCAGCGGCTGTATCGCGCTTCGCAAGTTTTCATTGGCAAAGGCAGCCCAGGAAATTCCTGTGGTAACGTCCAGCGGCCCATCCAGCGGGTTTCCCAGGCCATCGGTGAGAATCACCCCAGCCTCTGCTGCCACCAGCCAGGTGGCGCAATCATAAGGATGGCAGCAAAGCCCCTCGGGCTGGCCCTGGATTTTATAGACCAGCGGTCGGAGGTCAGCAATAAAGCGGTCGTGGCCGACAATCACTTCATAAAACTGCCCGCCGGTTGAGATGTATTGATCTTCAAAAATACTTGCGCGGGTTACATCAGCCTGGCCCATGAGGCCGTGGGCGATGTGCTCCATCACCTCCGACGAAATGACCTTAATGCCGGGGAAAAAATTCACCACGGACGCGAACCCGTGCTCCAGGTTTTCCGCCTTGGACGGGCCGATCGTCAGCGGCTTTTCCGCGCCGGTCTGTAAATCAACCCGCGCCGCGCGGGCGCCTTGCCCTTTGATCGCCCATAGCACATCACTGAAGCCCATCTTGCTGGTCGGCAGTTCGGTCATCACCGCAACTTCAATATCCGCCAGGCGCGTGCCCGGCCCTTTGTTGGGCGCCACGCCTGCCAGCGCCCAGGCGGCGCGCTTGTCGTACATGATGCCGCGCGTGCCGTCGATGGGATCGACGATCACGCGAATCATTGCGTCTTCTTCCCGCGCGCCCGACGGGAAAACACGGCTGGCAACTTCTCGCCCTTGCTCATCTTCCAGACCCTCCGAAATCAGGATCAGCGACGTCTGTTTGCCCCATTTCTGACAAAACGCTTCGAGGATCGGCTCAACCTGTACATCAATCTGGTAAATCGTGTCAGAGGTGTGAGAACGGCGGATTTCGTGCAACCCAGCAGCAGCGCGCGATGCGACGATCATGTCGCGAACCAGGCGCTGAAAATCAATCAGGCGGTCGACGATGGATTGGGGATTGGCAATCATATCTCAGCAGTCATTTGCGTGCCCAGCGCGAACGCACCAGGCCCCGAGCTGGCAAACGCTTGCGGATGGTATCCGGTTTTCGCCTGATATTCCGCCAGAATTTTCACAATCGCGGCATCGGCGCTGGGGCTAATGTCAGCAAGAACCGCAACCGCGCCTCCGCTTCCCTTTCCGGTGATTCGAGCCCCGTACAGTCCAGCCGGCTCGTGGCGACGCACCAGATCGACCAGCAGATCGCACTCATCAGCGCCCAGCAGAGCATCGCGCGTATAAGAGAGATGCGAGCCGTACATCAGATGGCCTGCCTTATCCAGCGCCAACTTCTGCTGCGACGAGCCGCGCGGCAATGTCGAAGCCGATTCCAGATGCCCCACAAAATTTCGAACACGCCGTGCTTCGAGAACGTGATGATCCGTCGCGCCCAGCACGTGATAAAGCTGGTCGGGTTGTACGATTATTGTAGGCTCAATTATTGGGCCAAACGTGGACAGGAAAGAGGCCCCGGAAATCTCCGGCGGAAGATAGGGGCGGAAAAATCGCTTGTAATCATCCGGGTCCAGATTGGCCAGGTACCCCTTCATTGGGTCTGAAACCAGCGTCTGACCGGAAGCTGTTCCCAGCTGGCGCATTTTTTCCAGGATCATCTTGTGGCCCATGAATGCGGCGCAGCGAGCCTTTTCGTACTTTAGCTTGCTATCAACTCGTTTGATGTTGCTGTCAACGCAAACGATGCGCGTTCCGACTGGCAGCGGGACAAAAGCAGGCTGCTCATTCGGCTGGCAGATCATTCGCAGCAGCATTCCCTCTTCCGCGGTGCCGCTGGTGATGGAATCGATTAACGCGCTATCAGTACCGGCAACGCGCGTTTCCACTTCCTGGCACATCCCCGCGATCAGCATTGAATAATCGCGTTGCGACCCTGCCGGCATCCTGGGCCGAATATCCATCTGTTCGATGAGATTGATCATAGTCGCGACGACGATGGCGGTTGAGCTTCCCAAGCCTGCATCGATTGGCACACTGCTGAGCAGCGCCAGGTTCAGGCCGGTGATGGAGGGATCTGTTAAATCGATCAGGCCTCGCTCATGCAGGATGGCCAGGCAGCCCACTAAGTATGCCGCCCACTGACGACCTGGAGCGGACAAATCCGAGCGTAGCGCTTCAATGGAATATTTGTTCAGAGAATCCAGTGGAACCCGAAGCGTGAAAGGAACGTGCTCATCCAGGAGGTTAAAGGAAAACACCTGAATATTGCGATCTTGCCGCGCCTGAATCCCCACGACGGCAGCGCATTCCACAGCACTCTGGCAGACCATGCCGCCGGTGTAGCTCCCTATTCCCCCCATGACATCCAGCCGCCCCGGTGCCCGGCTTACGCGCAGGGGCCGGTTTCCAAAATCCGCGCCAAGTTCGTTTCGAACCCGTTCAATGAATTGCGGAACCGGAGGCAGCCACAGCAAATTCCGGCTGCTGGGGACCATGGGATTCACTGATTGCCCGCCGAGCCTTTCAAGACGATCTGAGAGAAAAACCGCTGGCCCCCGCCAGATTCAAACGTCGCTGTTAAGACGTAATTCTGATCCCACGCCAGCTGATCGCACGCCAGCCGAAATGTATACGCTCCGCTGGCGCGTTCCCAGTGAGCTTTCTGATCGCCGTACTCGGCGAGGGAGGAACTCCACGGGTTCACCAGCCGTGCTCCGCGCGGGTCAGGAAAGCCGGGGCGATACAGGAAAAGCTCAAAGAAAATTGTGCCAGCGGCTTTGGTGCGATCCCCAAAGCGATCATCAAACTCCACCAGCGCTTCGATTCCATCCGGCTTGCCCGTTCCCGTCAGATCTTTAATCTTTGAAAATGTATCGAGTTTCATCGCCACCGGGCCAAAAAGCTGGTTTTCCTCGATCGTGCGGGGCGGCGGCGCCGGGGTAAATGTAGAGCAGCCAACAGTGCCAAGGAGCAGAAAAAGGCAAACCGTTACACGCTGCATGGCCGAAATGTAGAAGCGTCAAAACGCCCTGTCAAAGCGCGGGGGTTTTGTTTTGATCCAACAGCGCCGCAGCCACACCGTAAAACACGGAGTATCAATCAAATTCAAAGCTATCCCGCGCGATCACCAATTGCCGCGTTTGCCCGATATTCAGAAGCAGCCCCGCTGCGATATAGCTGGCCACTAGGCTGCTGCCGCCATAGCTGACAAACGGCAGCGTCACGCCCGTGACCGGAAAAAGGCGCAGCACGACCATGAGATTCAAAAACGCCTGCGCCGCCAAGAATGAGACGATTCCCACCGCTAGAAGCCTGCCAAACGGCTCGCGCGTGGCCGCGGCGATTTCGATCCCCGCTGCAAACAGAACGATATAAGCTGCGATCACGGCAATGGAGCCAACCAATCCAAATTGCTCGCCAATAATCGCAAAGATCATGTCGTTGTGCACCTCAGGAACACTTTTCCCGATGGGAATGACGCCCAGCCCTTTTCCAGTCAGACCGCCCGAGCCGGCTGCTTCCAACGCTCGCTCCTGCTGAAACCCACCCGCCCGAAGCGTTTTAGGGTCACTATGAAAAAGGTCTTTCACGCGGCCGCGCTGATAAGAATGCACCAATGACGGAAGATGGTTGAAAATCGGCACGCCCTCCTGCCCGCTAAGCCAGATGAAGGGGACCACCGCAATACCCATTGCCACGATGGCTGCAAGATGCCGGATTTTCGCGCCGGCCACGAAAAGCATGACCAGCAGCGTGGGAATGAACAGAGCCGCCACGCCCAGATCGGGCTGTTTCAGAATCAACAACATCGGCGCCAGCGCCAGGGCAAAAGGAGGCAAAAGCCCCGGCAACGAACGATAGTTGCTGCGAAATCGCAGATAACGGGCCATCAGCATGACGAAAGAAACTTTCATCAGCTCCGACGGTTCAAAACTAAATCCGGGAAACGAAATCCAGCAATGGGCGCCATTAATCTGGTGAATGAAGGGCAACGAGACGTAGGCGCCGACCAGTGTGTAAATAATCAACAGCAGGCTCAGACCGTAAAGTGCCCAGGCCCATCGTCCCAGATTCATGTAGTTGACCGCCTGCACGGCCGCCATGCAGCCCAGGGCGATAAAGAAAAAGAGCAGTTGTTTGGGACCATCCGGCGCGGAATCCGCCCAGATGCTGATGATGCCCACCGTCGATAGGACCGTCGCCGCAACCAGCACCGGCCAGTTGGTTGCGATCGCGAGTTGGCGCCAAATGCGGTTCATCGCGGGGAGAATTCCTTGCGGAATTTGTTTGGAAATCCGCGAAGCGAATTTCCCAAATTGCCCGCATCGATTGTGGGAAAACCCGTCCGCGCCCGCTCCAGGAATACATTCCCGATGTTCTACTCCTGCCAATACGCCCCCGCAGCCATCGTCGCCGGGATCACTACCCCGTGATTGATCAAGTCAGCCTTGCTTCCGGTCAGTCACCACCGCAATGTTATTTGAAAAACACCATCGCAATCGCGGACAAATCACTTCCTATTGCGGCTGACCAAGGTAGCCGTGACGGTAGCACGCTTCAAGCACATCATGCGCGATCGCGCCGGCCACCACACCGCCGGTTTCACCGTACTGCACCATCACACAGAATGCGACGCGCGGATTCTTCGCCGGTGCATAGCCAATGAACCACGCATGCACCATGTGTTTCGACGGGCCGATGCTGTGGTACCACCCCTCCGTGCCAGGTGCGTCAAGGTCAATAGTATCATGCTGATACCGCCCATCCACGATCACCTGCGCGCCATTCTTGTCGCGTTTCGGTATTGTCATGAGTTTCGTTTGCGCCGAACCGGTTTTGCCGGCGATTTCTATGTGCATCAAGGGATCATCGGCCAGCTTTTCATCCTGTAATTCCGGCTGGATGCCTGTCCCGGTGCCAGCACGCTCATTGCAGACGCGGAACATGCCTTCCTGCACCGTCGCGATAGCCTGGCTTGAAAGGTGCAGATCGACCGAATCAGGACCCAACAACGTTGCGGGCCTTGTGGTGGCGCGGTTTATGTCCTGTGAATCCAGCATCAGCTTCGGACGAAGCCAGATTCCCCCGCGCGCCACGGTGGCGGCAACATTCGCCATTTGCAGAGGCGTAGCTTGAACCAGCCCCTGGCCGATGCCGGCGAACCATGTCTTCATGCGCATCGGTGAATGAATTGATGCATCAAAGGGTGGTGGAATTGTTCCTGATTTTTCTTCGATGCCGATGCCGGTCGGATGCCCCAGCCCGAACTGGCTGAACCAGAAGCTCAGTTTGCTCAGGCCCATTCGATCCGCGATCGTCTCGAAAACGACGTTACAACTCCGCTCCAGCGCGTCAGAAATCGTGAGAAACCCCGTGGGATGCTCGTAGCCGATCGGCACCGGGTGATGAGCGACGCTCTTCAGAATGTTAGAGAACTGCGCCGCCACCCAGCATCGTCCAATGGAGTAGGTATGCCCGCGCAGAACCAGATACCCCGTGCACTCGATGGTGTCCGTGGGCGACATGATGCCTTCAGTAATCGCCCCGCTGCCCACAATCGGCTTCACCGTCGAGCCAGGCTCCAGCGCCATCTGCGTCGCTCGGTTCAGCATCGGCGTATCAAGGTCGTTGTGTGCCCAGGTGGTAAACTGCTTATCCAAAAGATTCGGGTCGAATCCCGGATTGGAAACCATGGCCAGCACCTGGCCGGTTTTCACATCCAGCACCACCGCTGCGCCATGCTGATCCCACCGCGTATCCACCGTGCCGTCAGTAAAAGTATGCGTCCGGCGCTGCTTGAACGCGTCCAGAATCTCTTTTTCCATATCTACATCGACGCTGATGTGCACATCCTTGCCAGCGATCGGATCACGACTGGCAACAATTTCATCCGTGCCGCTGTCTTTCTCCAAACGCCCCTTGGTCCCCCTCAGCGTTTCCTCGCATGCCGCTTCAACGCCCGCGCGCCCCAGAATTTCGTTGTTCCAATACTTGCGAAGGTCATCGGCCGCATTGGGGTCATTGTCTTTCATCTCCTCCTGGCCAACCTGCCCCATCCACCCCACCACATGACAGGCAATTTCCCCAAAAGGATATTTCCGGTGCTTGCCGGGCCTTAAACTCAGCGCGGGATATTTTTCCACCAGTGGCGCAAGATCTCTCAAAACCTCCGGCGTAACCGCGGACAAAATAACCTGCGGCGCATATTGTTCGCCGATGTCGAGCTCAAACTTATCCACATCGTCCTGATCGCCCGTGTCGCCCAAAAACGCGCTGTACCACGCTTTGGAATCTTCATGATCCGGCCTGGTGGTGGCGGATTTGTAACTGCGCCACCATAAATAGCGCCGCCGCGTTTCGACCCCTGTGACGATTGTTCTCCGCGTCTCTTCAATATCTTCCCTTGGCGTGTGGGAAAGGGAGGCCAGATCAGCCCACATCGCATCCAGGTTAGCGCGAACACGCGCCATTTCATCGCTTTCAATCAGCGTCCAATCGCGCGATCGCTTCGTTTGCGCGAATTGATCGCCAAGCTGGCGTCGAAGATCATCATCCGCGTGCTCCTTGATCCATTTCGCATCCGGTTCCTCAGTAACCACCCTGTAATCGACACAGGCATCAATGCAAGGCTCGTCCAGGGCAAGCACCTGATTGTTGCGGTCCAGAATCTGGCCGCGGGTTGTATCCACGCGCAGCGATTGCCGAAGCGTTTTCTTGGCCGCTTCTGTCCATAAATCGTGCTGGACCCACTGAATCTGAACCGCGCGCAGCACCAGTCCGCTCGAAGCCACCAGCAGAAGCGTCAGAAATATTTTCAGGCGACGTTCAAACATTAGTCTGCTCCCAAAAGATTTCCGAACCGGCATTCACCGTCCGCGGGCGGTCATTCTTTGCCGCCGAGGCGCCTGAAACTGAAAAACACGTTTGCTCCGCTGCAAAAGCCCAAGAACCACTACACCCAGCAAGGCCGTGTAAACCGCTGTGTAAATCATGGGTAAAAGCGGATATCGCACTGCTGCCAGATGCTGCCCCGCATCGGTTACGCGAGCCGCGCCGGGCGGGCGCAGCCAGTCGTGAATGTAAAGCACCCCTGCCGTCATCAAGCCGGCAATCAGCGTCATTGAAAAATGCGTTAACGGATGTTCGCGATAAACCGCCTGCTGCGCGGTGACAACGAACATTGCCACCAGCCCATAGCTCAGCGCATACAGGCCCATCGTCCCCTGCGTGCAAAGATCCTGCATTGCCCCCAGGATAAATGAGCCCAATAGCGCCACATCCCGCGGCGCGTTGATGGCAATGAACACAACCGCCAGCAGGACCAAATTCGGCCCGCTGCCCCGCCATTGCATGGCTGCGCTGATTCCGGTCTGCAGTCCCAGAACAACATAAGCCAGAATAAAAAAGCTGATCCAACGCATTGGCCATCCATGGCTGCAAAAGCGGCGCTACTCCGAGCGCGGCAGCGTTTCTTCCGGTTCGCGGGTCATCACCCACACATCGTTCAGACGCATCAGGGCAGCCTGAGGTTCGAGAAGAATTTCAGCGAATAGCGGCGCCCGTTTCCAGCGTGAAACCGACACAATCCGGCCCAGGATCAAGCCCTGCGCATCCCTCGGAAACATCCGATCTGCCAACGAAATTAAATCTCCAGCCTTAACGCCAGATTTTACAACGTCCGCGTATGAGAGATTGGTCACGTTCATCTGCTCATTGCCCATGCCCTGGACGATCGGAAGCAAATCCGAAACTGCGACGTAACTCACCGAGCCGTCATTGTTTTTCACATAACTGCCGAATTTGCCGGTCACCACAAATCCGGGATCGGTAATCAGTCGAACATGCGCCCCGCCCAGCCCTGCCCCCTCAACCCTTCCCGCCAGTCCTCCCGTATGCAGCACCGTCTGGCCAGTTTTAATGTCGCCCTGCAAATCCCCAGCAAGAATCAGCGCCTGGCGATTCCCGGAATCAACGCCAGCCACGGTGAATCGTTCACAAAGGCTCTGCCGGTCCCCCAGGCTCGCCCGCTCCGCTGCCAGGCCCTGCAGGCGCTCAACTTCAGCCCCCAGGCGCGAAACTTCCTGCCGAAGCGCAAGATTTTCCTGTTTGATGTCCTGGTCCGGCCGCGTATCGCTCGCAATATCCGGCGCAACCCTTCCGCGCAGCCAATTGGCCATTCGATACGTGGGCCGCGATATCGGAATGAACAACCCCTCCAACTGCACGCGCCCCGAGTCGGTAATTCGCGGTGGAACCAGAAACGCGCTGATAAAACTCAGCGCCATGAGACCGAAAAAAACCTGGTTAAATTGAAGACGAGACATTGACGCTCGGGCTTATTCACAAAAATAATCGCGGTAACTTTCGCTTTCAGATCATCCCTCGTCCGCATCGGATTCCATCGTCTCTTTCCACAGCTCCAGGTTTTCCAGATATACACTGGTGCCTCGCGCCACGCAGGTGAGTGGATCATCCGCCAGGCGAACTTCCAGACCCGTGGCATTGCTGATGACGGTCGTTAATCCGCGAAGAAGTGATGAGCCCCCCGCCATCGTAATCCCATTCTCCACCAGGTCAGCCGCCAGTTCCGGCTCGGCTAATTCAAGCGTCCGGGTCACCGCTGCAATAATTTGCGTAATCGGTTCCTGCAATGCTTCGCGAATTTCCTCGCTGGTCACCGTCGTCTTGCGCGGCAGCCCACTGATCATATCTCGCCCGCGAACTTCCATCGTAGGCGCGCCCCCACTGTCCGGAGCCGCGGAACCAATCTCGATTTTAATCTTCTCCGCCATCTGCTCGCCGATGGCCATGTTGTAAGTCTTCTTCATGTGGTTGACGATCGCCTCGTCAAAATCGTCCCCCGCCACGCGCACCGATTCGCACACGCTGATATCCGCCAGCGAAATGATCGCCACCTCTGTCGTCCCGCCACCGATGTCAATAATCATGCTCGCCGTCGGTTCGGTCACCGGCAGCCCCGCGCCAATCGCAGCCGCCATCGGCTCTTCCACCAGATACACCCGCCGCGCCCCCGCGCGCTCAGCACTGTCCAGCACCGCCCGCTTTTCCACTGCGGTAATCCCCGACGGAATCGCGATAACCACCCGCGGCCCAATGAAATGCTTGCGCCCGTGCACCCGGCGAATGAAATAAGCCAGCATCGCCTCGGTAATCTCAAAATCGCTGATCACCCCATCCTTCAGCGGACGAATCGCCGTGATCGACCCCGGCGTCTTCCCCAGCATCTCCTTGGCAACCAAACCCACCGCGTTGCCATTCTGCAAAACCCGATTGGTCCCCTTCTTCACCGCCACCACGCTGGGTTCATTCAAAACAATGCCTTCGCCCTTGACGCACACCAGCGTATTACAAGTTCCCAGGTCAATGCCCATGTCGATGCTGAACATGCCCAAGAGCGAATCGAAAATCACAAGGTCTCCTTAAGACAGCCGCGCCGATCCACCGCCAAGCGATTATGCGGCTTGCGGGGTCCGATAACAATGAATGGCGGGCGCGAATAACAGGGAATGAACAGCGATTTCAGACCGGATGGCAAAAACCGAGGTGGACGCTTCACGTCAGGATCGACCAAGGCGTCGAAAACGACATCCCAACTCCATCGGGACTCCAAAACACAAACGCCCGCTCCATCGGGTCCGAGCAGGGGCCATCCCCATTCCGACAGCCCCAATCGCTTTTGCCCGGAGGACGTAAAATACAGGGCATAGCCTGCCGAGGCAACTTCGCAGAGTTACCAGTCAATGAAGAAGCCGCTTTTTGGCGCAATACGCTCTCCAAGAAGAATCAACCAGCCTGCTAATGGCACACCAAAAATCCACACCGCCAGAAAGCAAAGAAGCGCGATGTGAACCTGGCCAGAAACATGAGACGAGACTTGCATGACAAGAAATCCCAAACCGACATAACTTGCCGCAAACCGCCAGAACCCGCTGCGCGGTTGCAACTGCTGCTCGGTAATTCCCAACCGTATCCATGATGTCATCAAAACTACGAAGAAATTATAGAATATTAGACCGATTGCCATGTAAACGAATTCGGTCAAATCAACTCGGTATTCGCGAAAGGCATTTTCAAAGACGATCACCCATCCACACACGGCATCCATGAAAAGTATCCAGACCGCAATATCGGTTGCTACGTCCAGGGCAAACACGAATTTCGAATGGGCATGTCTCTGATCGGAACGTGCGTATTCCAACACAGTCGTCGGCTCAATCGGCTCAGTTTCTTCGCTGTTTTCCATCCCCATACCACTCACAAGCTTACCCCCAACTCCAAAACTCGCATATACTGCCCATGTCCTGATTCCCGACAAGGAGCACTGCAATGAACGTCTTGGTCGCCGGCGGAGCTGGATACATCGGGTCGCACACCGTGAAGCGCCTCCAGGAGGCCGGCCATTCCCCCGTCATTTACGACAACCTCAAGCGCGGGCATCGCCAGGTCATCGATATCCTTAAAGTTCCCGCGGTCGTTGCCGATTTGGACGATCGCAAATCTCTCCTTGATGCGCTGCAAAAATTCAAGATCGACACCGTCATGCATTTCGCCGCTTACGCCTATGTCGGTGAAAGCGTCGAAAAGCCCCTCATGTATTTCCACAACAACGTCTCTACCACCGTGAACGTGCTGGAAGCCATGAAGGAGGCGGGTGTAAACCGATTCGTCTTCTCCAGCACCTGCGCTACCTACGGAAATCCCGACAAAGTCCCCATCACCGAAGACGAAAAAAAGGCCCCCGTCTCACCCTATGGCCGCAGCAAGCTGATGGTCGAGCAAATCCTCGCCGACGAGGCGGCCAGCAGCAAAACCTTCAAGTTCGCCGCTCTGCGCTATTTCAACGCGGCCGGCGCAGCAATGGACGGCGCCATCGGTGAAGACCACGACCCCGAAACGCACCTCATCCCCGTCGTCCTGCAGGCCATTCTGGGCGTTCAAAAAGGCATCACCGTCTTCGGCACCGATTACCCCACCCCCGACGGCACCAACATTCGCGATTACATCCACGTGGAAGACCTGGCCGATGCCCACATCGCCGCCATGGATCGACTTAAAGAAAACGAACCAATCTACTGCAACCTGGGCACCGGCCGCGGTTTTTCCGTCAAGGAAATCATCGCCGCCGCCGAAAAAGTTACGGGGAAAAAGCCCCCGGTCGCCTACGGCCCGCGCCGCGCGGGCGACGCCATCGCCCTTTACGCCGACCCCTCCCGCGCCAAGAAAGTTCTCGGCTGGGGAGCCAAAATCAAGGACCCCGAAGCCATCATCCGCTCCGCCTGGAACTGGTTCAGCAAACACCCCACCGGCTACGGCAAGGCATGACCGAGTCGCTTAAAACCCCCTGGACGGCGAAGGAAAAGACTGCGCTCCTGCTGCTGATTCTGTCAGCACTCGCAGGATTCGGGCTGACGATCTTCGCCCCGAGCTAATGGACCATCACCCTGCCGCCTCCCGCCCAAATCGTATCTATTTTCCCCGGGTTTTTCGGACGAATTTGATCCCGGCAGCTTCGCGGGCTTTCGTGAATGTGCCGAACAGGCGAACCGCCGCGCCATACAACGCCGGTGTCTCCCGGCGAACAGCACTATCCGAAAGGCTCTTCCCCGCCTTGCCCGAAGCTTTAATCCCCCGTGTGATTTCTTGCTTCGTCCACATGCGGCGCTGGCGTATCTTTTCCGGATTCAACTTCGCGGCCCGCAGCGCGGTGTCATATGCTCCAAAGTGCCGCACCGCTGCCGCATGCAATCCAGGATCATCCGCCTGAATCGCCCCACTGTTAAGGTCTTCGTCGTCGCGGGCGCGCGAGCGCAATTCAAACACAATCGAATTCCGATCCCAGCGCCGATATCGGCTCACTTCATCCGGATCAAGCCCCGCCCCATGCAGCGCGCGCTCCCATTTCCCAAACAACCTGGGTTGAAGCGATGCAAACGCCGCCCGGCCAAGCTCATCGCGCCGCCGCGTAACAGCCGACCAGTGCAAATCTTCCCCGCCCCGCCGCGCCGCCTTGATCAGCCCGATAATCTGCTGCCGCGTCCAACGCGGACGCCGCGAGATCTTCGAATAATCAATCCCCGCTTGCTCAACGGCCTTTCGATAAGAACCAAAATGATATGCCGCCGCCGAAACCAACGGTTGTCGCGCGGCCGCCAGCCCGTTGTAGGAAAGCTCTTTCCCCGCCTTATGCAGGCGGCGAAGCTCCGAAAGAATGCGGTCTTTATTCCAAACCATGCTGCGCCTGCTTGATGCCGGTTAAATATCACGATCCCTGGCGCAAAAGACAAGGACCGCGCGCCATGCGAATAAAAACTTCACGCCAAAGCAAATGCAGCTAAAATATCATCAGCGATGAAATTGATTGAAGGCGTCATCAACCTCGACAAGCCCGGCGGCATGACATCAGCCCGCGCGGTCGGACATGTCAAGCTGCTCCTCCCCCGTCACACCCGCATCGGCCACGCCGGCACGCTGGACCCTTTCGCCACCGGCGTTCTTCTGTGCCTCATCGGCAAAGCCACAAAATCCTGTGAATCGATGATGAACCAGCCCAAGTCCTATCAGGCCGTCATCAAGCTGGGCGCGACAACCCCAACCGATGATATCGATTCGCCGGAAAACCCCACGCCCGATGCGAAAATGCCCACCCTCAACCAAATCGAGCTTGCTCTGCCGGATTTTGTCGGCAAAATTTTCCAGCGACCCCCGAATTTCAGCGCCATGAAACTGGGCGGCAGACGCGCCTACCAACTCGCCCGCCGAGGCCGATCATTTAACCTGGCCCCCCGCCAGATCGAGATCCACGATATCGAACTTCTGAATTTCACCTGGCCCCTCCTCCAACTTCAGATCGATTGCGGCCGCGGCACTTACATCCGCGCCATCGCCCGCGACCTCGGCGCCGCCCTGAACACCGGCGGCTACCTCACCGATCTCCGCCGAACCCGTATAGGAAGATTCTCACTGGAAAACGCCGTGACCCTCGATCGCCTGCGAAAAGAAGGCATCCAACCTCACCTGCAACCCATCGCCGCCATCCCCATTCCCGTTCAATAAGCCTCAAACACGCGCAAAGCATGCACGAGAGATATGCCCTAATTTCCCAGAAACGTCGCGAAGTTCTCGCGCAGCATCAGCTTCGCGTCATGCTCCACATCCGCCTTCGTCACCCTTCGCCCGGTCTCCAGCAGATCCTCATATTTCTCCGCCAGCACCTTCGCCAGAATCCGCCGGCTGTGCTCCCACTTATAAATCAGCTGATCCAGAATCCGCGCGTCCGAATGCTGCGGGATAAAGCTCGTCCCCAGCAGCTCAATCCGCATCCGTTCGATCTCTTCAATCAGGCTCGGATTATTCAAAAACCACCAGCAGCCAAACACCATCAGGTTGCCAAACTTCCGCGCCGCCACGCAAAGCTCATGCTGATTCTCCCGCGCCAGCATCGTCACGAAAAACTTGTTCCGCGGAAATTCCCGGCAAAGCGTCACCACCGAATTAATGTCCGATTTCCCCACCATGTCCCCCGCATCCCCCAGCGCCGGGTTCACCCGCATCCGCGACCCAATCATCATCGCCCACGGCAACCCGCGCTCAGCACACGTCGGCAAAATCGCCTTCTCCAATATCGCCTGCCCCGCTCGCCCCATCGCATCATCCGCAACCGCCGGATATCGAAACTCCGGCGGCAAGCTCACCGCCAGGTAAATCGCCTTCTGCCGATCGATCCATTCCCGCAAAAATCGCCGCACCTCATCAATCGTGCCGGTCGATATTTCCTCCGAAACTTTATATCCCCACTCCGCCAGCTTCTTCGCCGCCGTCGGCCACGATCGCAACAGCGGATCAATCCGCAGCACCGCCTTAAACCGCGAATCGCTCCCCAGCAAATTCGCGTCATTCAACCAGCGCTGCCGCTCGTTATCGTCAAACACCGGATTGGTCATCGTGATGGATGTCACATTCGCAATCTCCATCACCCGATCGATATATTTGCTCGGGTCCTGCTTCGCGAAAAACGCGCGATATGCCGTCAGGCTTTTCTCGTTCGGATCCAGCCCCAGCTTTTGCAGCGTCGTCAGCACCCCCCGGCAAGCCTCGCTGATCGGCGTCCTCTCCACAAACAAATGCTTCCAGATATGGTCCGCCTGCGCCTGCTTGCTCATCTTCCAGAATTGCTCGTAAGGCAGCTTCGAAGCCGGCACCACCCGGTAAACCTCTGCCACCAGATAGTGGTAAGTCACCAGCTCATCAATCCCCCAAAGCAAAAGCCCCGCGGGATCGTTCTTTCCCGAACTTCCCGGCACGGGTGTCCCAAACACCGGCGGATACAAATGCGTATGCATATCCACCACCGCCTGAGACTTCAGCGCATGCAAAACCGTGTCATGAAGCTGCTGGGGTTGCAGGGAATCCGTATTCATAAGGTTCAAACTCCACTCTCAAAAACAACCGCCCCAATGTACTTGGATGCCATTTCGATGGCAAAACGATGCGCGCAAGCTAAGCCGAGGGCGAAATGCCCGTCCAATCCGCGCCACGCTTTTAAGGAAACTAAATTCAGAACAACTTGATAACCGGCCCAAGATCGCTGCTGCCCATCAAAAATGCATCAATGCTCCGCGCCGCCTGCCGCCCTTCACTGATCGCCCACACCACCAAACTCTGCCCGCGCCGCATATCGCCCGCTGCAAAAACGCCCGGCACGCTGGTCGCATAGCTCTCATCGCACAAAATGTTTCCCCGCGCATCAAGCTTCAACCCCAGCTGACCGATCGGCCCATCCTTCTCAGGATGCACAAACCCAAGCGCCAGCAGACAAAGATCGCACGGCATTTCAAACTCGCTCCCCGCAACTTCCTTCATCGATCGCCGCCCGTTGGCATCCATCGCCCATTCGACCCGAACGCCATGCAGCTTCTTCAGAACGCCATCCTCGCCGCTGAATGCTTTGGTATTGATCGAAAAATCGCGGACCTCATCCCCCGCCAGCTCATTGGCCTCTTCGTGCGCGCTGCTCGTGCGGAAAATCGTCGGCCACTGCGGCCACGGCTGCACCTTCCCCTCCATCACCGCTTCATTCGACCGCGCATCCCGCGGCCGCTCAAGCAATTCAAATTGCCGAACGCTTTTGCATCCCTGCCGCAGCGCCGTCCCCAGGCAATCCGCCCCCGTGTCGCCCCCGCCCAGGATAATCACGTTCTTATCCTTCGCGTCGATCATCTGCTCGGCAAAGATCTGGTCCCCCAGATTCTTCTTGTTCTGCAATGGCAGATACGTCATCGCCAGATAAATTCCCTGGAGATTGCGCCCCGGAACATCCACGTCGCGCGCATGCGTGCTGCCGCCGCACAGAACAATCGCGTCAAAATCGCGGCGAAGATCGTCCACCTTCACGTTCACGCCCACGTTGGCGTTGGTGACAAACGTAATCCCCTCCTGCTCCATGATCTTCACCCGCCGGTCGACAAAACGCTTCTCCAGCTTGAAGTTCGGAATGCCGTACAAAAGCAGCCCGCCAACGCGGTCAGCCCGCTCAAACACGGTGACCGAATGCCCCGCCTTGTTCAGCTGCGCCGCCGCCCCAAGCCCCGCTGGCCCCGAACCCACCACCGCAACTTTCTTCCCCGTTCGCTTCTCCGGCGGCTGCGCCTTAATCCATCCCTCGTTAAATGCATGCTCGATAATCGAAAGTTCGATATTCTTGATCGTCACCGGCTTGTCATTAATCCCCAGCACGCAAGCCTCTTCACAAGGCGCCGGACAAACCCGCCCGGTAAATTCCGGGAAATTGTTGGTCTTCAGCAGCATATCCAGCGCATCGTGCCAGCGATTGCGATAAACCAGATCATTCCATTCCGGAATGATGTTCCCCAGCGGGCACCCGCTGTTGCTGTTGCAGAACGGCACGCCGCAGTCCATGCACCGCGCGCCCTGCTTGCGCAGCTTCTCATCCGCGAAGTCCAGGTAAACTTCGTTCCAGTCCAGCAGGCGCAACTTCACGTCGCGCCGCTTGGGCGTTTCGCGGGAAATTTCCTTAAAACCAGTGGGCTTGCCCATTGCTGACAATTCCTAACGCAAATTGTGCCGAGAATAAAACCGAAATATGCTCAGTTCTGCCGCTGCGAAAGCTGCTTGGCGCGCTCCTCTGCTTCAGCGCGATGCTCCAGAACACGCCGATAATCCGTCGGCATCACCTTCACAAACCACTTTATCTCATTCTCAAAATCATTCAGAATCGCCTTCGCCACCGTGCTGCCCGTTAAGCTGGCATGGTTTTCCAGCAGCCGGCGAATCGTCCTCTCATCATCCGGCTTATCAGGCCGCTCCAGCTCCACCATCTCCAGGTTGCACAAATCCTTGAACTGGCCCGAGCTGTCATAAACATACGCAATCCCGCCCGACATGCCCGCCGCGAAGTTTCGCCCCGTCGGCCCGATCACCACCACCCGCCCCCCGGTCATATATTCGCAGCCATGGTCCCCAACGCCTTCCACCACCGCATCCGCGCCGCTGTTGCGAACGCAGAACCGCTCCCCCACCACGCCGCGAAGATAAATCTCGCCGCAGATCGCCCCATACCCAATCACGTTACCGGCAATAATGTTCTCTTCCGCCTTAAAGGTCGATTTCTTGGACGGATAAATAATCACCCGCCCGCCGGATAACCCCTTCCCGCAGTAATCGTTCCCGTCCCCTTCCAGTTCCAGCGTCACCCCGCGCGATAAAAACGCGCCAAAACTCTGTCCGGCCGACCCATTAAATTTGAAGTGAATGGTCCCGTCCGGCAGGCCCGCATGCCCATATTTCTTCGCAATTTCACTCGAAAGCATCGCGCCAACGGTGCGATTCACATTCTTAATCTCAAGCTCGGCGCGAACCACCGTTCCGTCCGCAATCGCCGCCTGTGCCAGTTGAATCAGCTTGTTATCCAGCGCCGCTTCCAGCCCATGGTCCTGCTTCTGCACATTTCGGATCGCCACCTTCGGCCCCACTTCCGGCCGATACAAAATCACCGACAAATCCAGATTCTTCGCCTTCCAGTGGTCGCCAAGATCGGGGAATTCCAGCATCTGCACCTGCCCCACCATGTCATCAAACTTGCGGAAGCCCAGCTGCGCCATGTATTCCCGCACTTCTTCCGCGATGAAGAACATGAAGTTGATCACATGCTCCGGCTTGCCCGCAAATTTCTTCCGCAGCTCCGGATCCTGCGTCGCAATCCCCACCGGGCACGTGTTCAAATGACACACCCGCATCATGATGCAGCCCGAAGCAATCAACGGACCCGTGCTAAACCCGAATTCCTCAGCTCCCAACAGCGCGCCGATCACCACATCGCGCCCGGTCTTAATTTGCCCATCCGTCTGCACCACCACCCGGCCGCGCAAATCGTTCATCACCAGCGTCTGCTGCGTCTCCGCCACGCCCATTTCCCACGGAATGCCCGCATATTTAATGCTCGTCAGCGGCGACGCGCCCGTCCCCCCTGAATCACCGCTGATCAGAATATGATCCGCCTTCGCCTTGGCCACGCCCGCCGCCACCGTGCCCACGCCAACCTCGCTCACCAGCTTCACGCTGATCCGCGCTTCGCGGTTGCTGTTCTTCAAATCGTGAATCAGCTGCGCCAGATCCTCAATCGAATAAATGTCATGGTGCGGCGGCGGAGAAATCAGCCCAACGCCCGGCGTCGAATGCCGAATCTTCCCGATGTAATCATCCACCTTGTGCCCGGGAAGCTGCCCGCCTTCGCCAGGCTTGGCGCCCTGCGCCATCTTGATCTGCAACTCCTCCGCATTAATCAAGTACTCCGCCGTCACGCCAAACCGCGCCGACGCCACCTGCTTAATCGCGCTGCGCCGCCAGATCGGCTTGCCCAGCGGACCAATGATGAATTTGCCATCCTCATCCACGTCCGGCTTAAATCGCTCAGCATCCTCGCCCCCCTCGCCGGTGTTGCTCTTGCCGCCAAGCTGGTTCATCGCGATCGCAAGGTTCTCGTGCGCTTCCTTGCTGATCGATCCAAAGCTCATCGCCCCGGTCACAAACCGCTTGACGATCTCCTTGGCCGATTCCACTTCCTCAATCGGAATCGCCTTGGCGGCCTTAAATTGCATCAGCCCGCGCAGCGTCACCCGGTGCCGCGATTCATCATCCACCAGCTTCGTGTATTCCTTAAACGCCTTCTGCCCGTCGATTGGCCGCTCGATCCCAATCCGCACCGCATGCTGCATCTTGGCGATCGATTCCGGGTTCCACATGTGGAATTCCCCGTCGCGCCGCCACTGATAGTTCCCGCCGTTGTCCAGCACCTCGCCGTTCACCCGGATCGGCGGATACCCGTGCCGGTGCCGCATCAATGATTCTCGCGCTATCACATCCAGATCAATCCCGTTAATCCGGCTCGAAGTTCCCGTAAAGTATTTTTCCACCAGCCGCGCGCTCAGACCAATCGCCTCAAAAATCTGCGCCCCGCGATAGCTCTGCACCGTGCTGATTCCCATCTTGCTGGCAACCTTCAGGATCCCCTTGTTCGCCGCCTTGATGTAATTCTTCTTCGCCGTTTCCAGCGACAGATCGGGCGCCAGGATCTTCTCCCGATGCAGGTCAGCCAGTGTCTCAAACGCCAGGTAAGGATTCACCGCGCCCGCCCCATAACCAATCAGCAGGCAAAAATGATGCGCCTCTCGCGCCTCCCCCGTTTCAATCACCAGCCCGCACTGCGTTCGCGTCCCCTGCCGAATCAGATGATGATGCACTGCCGCCGTCGCCAGCAAACTGGGAATCGGCGCCCGCTCCGCGTCCACGCCGCGATCCGAAAGCACCAATATCGACGCCCCCTCCCGAACCGCCTTCGCGGCCGCATCGCACAGCCCTTCCACCGCCTTCTCAAGCCCGGCTTCTCCCTCAGCCACATTAAAAAGCATCGCCAGCGTCACCGCCCGCAAATCCCCGTGCGAAACTTCACGCAACTTTTCCAGGTCCGTGTTCGAAAGAATCGGCTGCTTCAGCTTGATCAAATGGCAATTCTTCGGCTCTTCGCTCAGCAAATTGCCTTCGCGCCCAAGATACGTGTAAAGGCTCGTCACCAGTTCTTCGCGAATCGCGTCCAGCGGCGGATTGGTCACCTGCGCAAAGAGCTGCCGGAAATAGTTGTACAAAAGCTGCGGCTTGTCGCTCAGGCATGCCAGTGGCGTGTCCGCGCCCATGCTCCCCAGCGCCTCCTGCCCCGTCGCCGCCATCGGCGTCATGATCATCTTCAAATCTTCAGTCGTGTATCCAAACGCATGCTGCCGCACCCGCAAAGTCTCGTGGTCCGGCGCCTGCACGTTCCCCGGCGCCGGCAGATCGTCCAGCGGAATCATGTATTCCTTGATCCACTCCTTCCACGGACGCTTCTCCACCAGCTCCCGCTTGATCTCATTGTCATCAATGATCCGGCCCTGCTTGAAATCAATCAGGAAAATGCGCCCCGGCTGAAGCCGCCACTTCTTCGCGACGTCTTCCGGCTTGATCGGCAAAACGCCAACCTCGCTCGCCATGATCACCATGTCGTCTTTGGTCACGTAATATCGGCTCGGCCGCAACCCATTCCGGTCCAGCACCGCCCCCACCTGGCTGCCATTGGTGAACACAATGCTCGCCGGTCCATCCCAAGGCTCCATCATGCACGCGTGATATTCGTAAAAGGCCTTCAGCTCCTCATCCATCTTGTGATTGTTCTGCCACGCCTCGGGAATCAGCATCAGCATCGAATGCGGCAGACTACGCCCATTCAGCGTGAGAAATTGCACCGCGTTGTCCAGCGTCGCCGTGTCCGATCCCGATTCCGTCAGAATCGGGAACATCTTCTGCAGCTCATCCCCGAAAACATCCGATTGCAAAGACCCGTACCGCGCCCGCATCCAGTTCCGGTTGCCGCGCAGCGTGTTGATCTCGCCGTTATGCGCAACGTATCGATACGGATGGGCCCGGTCCCACGATGGAAACGTATTGGTGCTGAACCGCGAATGCACCACCGCCAGCGCGGATTCAAAATCCGGCTCATTCAGATCCGGGAAATACTCCCGCACCTGCGTCGCTGTCAGCATCCCCTTGTAAATAATCCGCGTCGCCGACAACGCGCAGATGTAAAACATGTTCCGCGCCGCCTCGGGCAGGCTGCTGAACTCAATGCTGTTTTCCGCCCGCTGGCGAACCAGGTACAGCCGGCGGTCAAAATCCTGCCGGTTGTAAAACGAGTGACCCATCCCCACGAAAATCTGCCGAAACTTCGGCTCGCTCCGCCGCGGTGTCGGACCCACCGAGCTGTTATTCACCGGCACATCCCGCCAGCCGAGCGTGACCATCCCGTATTCAGTTACAACCTTCTCCAGCATCCGCTGACATTCATTCCGCTGCACCACATCGTGCGGCAGAAACACATTGCCCACCCCGTATTGGCCCAGCGGAGGCAGTGTAAATCCCAGCGCCGAACACTTCCGGCGCAAAAACGCGTCAGGAAGCCGAACCAGAATCCCCGCCCCATCCCCCGAATTCTCCTCGCAGCCGCACGCGCCGCGATGGTTCATGTTTTCCAGCATCTGCAGGGCCTGCAAGACAATACGATTGCTCGCCTGCCCCTTAATGTGGCACAAAAACCCGACGCCGCAGGCATCGTGCTCGAACTGAGGATCATAAAGGCCCGCAGCGGGCGGATTTGCGCTCATCGGAATACTTCTGGGTTAAGGCGCCAAGTGCAGAACGACTCGAAATGCCGTTTATAGCGATTCGCGACGGCCTTCACAAATAATTCATAAGGTGTAAGGCGCAGACGCTCGCCAGGCGCTGCTCGGGGTTGGTGTCCGAACGCCACATTAGGTTCTTCAAACACGCTAGTCAATAAAAACCTTGCCCCCCCGGACAGCAAACACGCCCACCTTACCCACAAAATTCAAAAGCTGCTCGATGCACGATTAAATTTGATATTTTATGCTTGCATCCTAACATACGTTAGGTTATGATATCTGTGGGAAGGAGCGTTCTCCCCCCACCTCGTTGGCAGGTACCGGTGGGGCGCCCTCCAAAGGAAAAACGTCGCGATTATTTCGCACGAATCTGACAAATGCCCCACACACCCCCGGGTGCGACGGGGCATTTTGGGACATTTTTGAAACCGCCCGAAATTTCCCAGCACGCCGGTAACCTTCGACCCATGCAAAATCGCAATGCAGCTGATCTCACCCAGCCAATTCCGCCAATTGCTCGAATTCCGGCGCGATGTTGTTAACATCCGCCTCGAAGTGTCACGCCCTCAAGAGGTATCCGATCCACCCAGGGTGGCCCCACTCCCGATCTGGCCCGTCCTGACCTGGCTGGGCGTTGCCGTCGGCGCGCTGCTGCGCTTCATCCATATCACCCGGGAAAGCCTCTGGTTCGACGAGGGCTACACCGCCTGGATGATCACCAATCCAGCAAAGGAAATCGTCCGTCTGGTCCGCGCCGACACCGCGCCCCCGTTGTATTACGTCTGCCTCCATGCGTGGACCGCCCTTTTTGGGCATTCAGAGCTGGGAATTCGCTCGCTGTCCGCTGTCTCCAGTGTGCTTACGCTGGTCATCACCGTTTCTCTCGCAAAACGCTTTCTCCGCGCCCCCATCGCCGTCGCCGCCGTCGTCTGGGCGCTTGCCCTGGGCTTCTATCAGCAGTTCTACGCCCAGGAAGCCCGCTTCTATGCCCTCATGGCATTTCTCACCGTCGCAATGCTCCAGTGCCTGCAAAAACACCTCGCAGCCACCCACCGCTGGTGGCTCATCCCCCTGACATTAGCAGTCGCTGCCTCACTCTATACGCACAACATGATGATGCCGTACGTCGCTGCCCTCGCGCCGGTCTGGCTTGTCCTGCCGTCCGTCCATTCCCTCAAGCGCCGCCTGATCGACGGGGCAATTGTCGCCGCGGCGGCCGGCATACTTTATGCGCCGTGGGCAATCACCTCCTTACCCGCCCAGCTTGCATTTGTTCACGAAGGATTCTGGCTCGATCATCTCAGCCCCGGCGCGGTCTTTGACCTTGCCATTTGGCTTATAAGTGTTCCTGCAAACTGGTTTTGGGTGAATTTGTTCGACGTGGCCCACGTCTATCTCCATCCCGGATTTTGGCCCGGCTATCTCGGCTGCGCGATCTTCATTGCCATGATGGCTTTAGCCTTGGGATTCCAGAAAGGCGCGGATCAAAAGGACGCGCTTGGGTTGTTTCTTTTTGTCTTGCTCCCGCCGGCTTTGGTGCTTGTCCATAGCCTCATCAGCACGCCGTTGCTTATGAACAAGGTGTTTCTGGGATCGGCGGCAGCGATGCCGTTGCTTTTGTTCCAACCGCTGAGAATGCGGTTGAATCGCCCCACCCGAAATGCCGCGCGCCTCGCCACCGCGATCGTGCTTTTGTTTTGTGTCGGAACCCTCGCCAACAACTTTGCCAACGATCACAAGGAAGATTGGAGAGGCGCGGCCCGCTACGTCCTGGGGTTGCCGCCGCGACATCGGCTCATCGTCTTCCTGGCCGACGATAGCCAGTTGCCCTTTGACTACTACCACGGGCCGTATCGCTCTGACGAAGACCGCACCGGATCGCCCGCCGACTTCTTCGACCGCAACCCGCCTCGCGCCATGCTTCGCGTCCTCAAGCCCGAAGATTTGCAGCACCTGGAGTCGGTCATCAACTCCACAAACTACGACGAAATTCTTTTGGTCGAATCACATCAGCAATATAACGACCCCCTCAATCTCACCCTTAAATATCTTTTGGGCCGATTCCCAAATCCCGCCCGGGAAGACCTCTATGACGTCTCCGTTTGGTCCTTTCAAACCAATAAAACCGCGTATGCCGTATTTAATTTAATGAAGGAATCGCTCATGGGAAACGAGTATTAAGGGATCTTTTATGGACGTTTGCGCGTCTTTTCTACGCACGTATTGCGGGTGGATGGCGTTGTCGTTAATCTCCACTTTTAGGTGGTCACCCACGGAAGGGGAACCGTGGCTTTGCCAAATAGGGTCGCATGTATCAGCAGAATCAGCGGGTGGGAGAATATCTTATCGATGAGCCGCTGGGGCAAAGCCCTTACGGCGAGGTCTGGCGGGCTCACCATCATATGTGGTCAGACCAGCTTGCCGCGGTCAAAATTCCCACCGATCCAAACTATCTGGCCAATCTTCGTAAAGAAGGCGTTGTCGTTCATCGTCTGGTCCACCCAAACATCGTGCGCCCGCTCGGCTTTGATCCCAACGCCCAGCCGCCTTATCTCATCAGCGAACTAATCAGCGGGGGCAGCCTGCGGCCCTGGGTTGCCGGGAAGCGGCTCAGCGTTCCGCAGGCGGTGAACGTCCTCCGCCAGGTGCTGGCGGCATTGCAATTCGGGCACGAACGAAACATCGTGCACGGCGACATCAAGCCGGAAAATATTCTCCTCGAAGAAAATGCCGCTGCGACCGATTTTTCCGCGCCCGGCTCGGTAAAGGTCACGGACTTCGGTGTCGGTATCGCCGCCAATGCGACCGCCACCGGCGACGCCGCCCGCGCCCATCCGCAAGGGGTGGGACTGGCGTATGTCGCTCCAGAGCAACGGGCTGGCGCAGCGCCGGATGTCAAATCCGACATTTATGCCGTCGGCATTGTGCTGTTTGAAATGCTCACCGGAGAACGCCCCACCGGCGCGGAACTGCCCAGCGAATTAAACCCCAATGTGCCCCCTTCACTCGATGATGCCTTCCGAAAATCCTACGCGCGACTGGAGCGCCGCTTCGAATCCGCTCAGGCGTTTATGCAGGCTCTGAATAGTGATCGCGCCCCAGCGACATCGGCCCCTCGGCCGGTCGCGGTAACACCGCCCCAGCCAGCCGCGCCGCCTCCGCCGTCTCGCGCCACCGTCAGACCCCCACAGGTCTATGTGCCCGCGGCGGAATCCGTGGAAATCGGGTTTAAAGACGAGGAAGATGAACCCTCATCGTCCTCCGCGATCGCCCAGGACGAGGTGGATTTGCCCCTTGCCGCCGATGCCCACCAGACCTTCGCCCCCGACAGCCCGGAATCGCAGTTCACCGACTCAGAGCCCGCCGAACCCGAGTCAGTAGAACCCCAGCCCGCCGCCGATTCACTTTCCGCCGGCGTGTCGCCCAACGCGGCCGATTCCACCATCCCGCCGCAGTTACAGTCACCAGCCGACGCCAAACAGGGCGCGGTCGCCACCCCGCAACTGCCAGCGCTGCCGCGCGTTGCTTCGCGCGCCGATCGGGATATCCTGTTTGATGAACTCAGCAAACGACAAATTCGCACCGGCGACGACGTGCGAATCACATTCAAACCCTTTATCGAAGCACGCGAGCTTGATGAGGGCGAAGCCGCCAACATTCGCATCCGCCTGGTGAAATGGGCGAATTCGCTGGCTGCATCCGGCGCCGATCTCGATTCCCAGATCGTCCTGACCGGCGCCTCTCAGCGTCCTTTTCATATGATGGCGCTGGCGACCCGCACCACCGGTGGTGACCTCCCCACCCGGATGACGGTCGTCACCCATCCGGCCGGCCAGCTCATTCAGCCGCAGGTGAAAACTGAAGACTACCGACTGGTCAATCACTTTTCAGCAATTTCAGTCCCTGAGAAACTCCTTGAAGCAATCCCCTCGCAGGCGGTGAAAGCAGCCGCGGCCAAACTCGTGCGCGAATCGCGCAGGGAACTGGTGGATCGGCTGGCGCGGCAGGATCTGATGATCTTCCGCGCCAACGTCATCTACATCAGCTACCTGTTCGATCAGCAGAAGTATCGCGCCTTTTTCGTCGGCAATTCGTTGATCGTCGTCGCTATGGCCGAACCCTTCACCCGAATTCGCAACGACCCGACCAAATATGCCGCCACCCTGCTCGAAGGCGAGCATGTTCAACAGGGGCTGCAGGAAATTCGCCGGGGCCTGGATAACCCGCAGTGGCAGTCCAAGTCCGCCGTCATGCTCCATGCCGTGCGCGGAAAACTCGCGTCGGCTTATATGCTGGAAGCCAGGGAGCAGTTCGACTCCTTCGGCTGGCTGGAAAGCCTGGACACCTCCGCCAAGGCCGGCATGCTTGTCCCAGGCCAGGAAGATTCACTCATCCACGCGCATCGCGTGCATAAACGCACCTGGCAGCTTCAGGTGCTGCCGGGACTCGTCGTCGCGGCGTTTTTCATCGGCTGCTCCCTGCTCTGGGCCAAGGATGTTCGACCCTTTACCGCCCAGGCCTTCGGCCTTCAGTTAATCAGCACCAACAATTTTCTCGCCGCCGGCGTGGGCGCTCTGATTGCAACGCTGATCGCGTCCAAAAAGCTGGGAACCCGCATGGCCCGCACCGATTTAACTTTCTATCACGCCGCGCTTTTGCCCACCGCCGTCGCGGGAATTCTTGCGTTTGCGCCGACCGAGTTCCTTAAACCCGTGGGCGACGCCATCTGCGGCGCTTTGCTGATCCTGCTCATCGTCGGCGACGTCATGATGTTCAAACATCTTCGCAAATTTTTTATCCGCCAGTTCCATGACTCGCAGATCGTCGGTGATGAAGTAGCGGCGCTGAATCGCGTGGAATCAATGCTCAGGGAAGATTGGGAACGCCTCAAGCCGCACTACTTGGCGCTGGGGCCGCTGTACGGCTTCACCAGCGTGCTGACGACCGCGCCCAGCATGGAGTCGCTCGCCCGCCGCGAGGAACCGCCATCCCCCGCCGCCGTCGAAGCCGCGCCGCGCTCCGCGCCGCCGCGCGCTGCGCCGTCGCCCGCGGACAACGCCTCCAGTGATAAATTAGCCCAACAGATGAGCACGCGCATTTCCGCCGCCGCACGCGCCCTGGTGCCGCCGGCACGCATGGTCGTCACCCTGGTCAATGAATATTCCAAATCAGTGACCAATCGTCAGCTTGGAATGATGCAGGCCAATGCGACAAAAATTGAGCAAAAAGGGAAAGACCTTTCCGACAAGCTGGCTGATTTCGAGCGCCTGTGCCGCTCGCCCCTTTCCGCCGATGGCGCCGAAGCCAGCGAAGAAGTCCGCCAGATGACCGCCACCATCGCCGCCCGCGCCGATGAGCCCGATATCAAGCTCCTGCGCGGCATCGCCCAGATGGCCAGGGGCTTCCGTGAAAACCAGAACGAGGCATTGGCCCAGCTTTCCGCCCTTCTCCCCGAGCTGCAATCGGCGGTCGAGCGTTTGAAACAGGCGTAATCGGAATTTGAACCGCGCGCATCATCGGCATAGGCTTGTGTGAATGAGCAGTGCGACAGCAATGCCCGACGCCCCGCCGAAGAAGCCGGAACACAACCGGCTCGATCTGGATTTTCGCGGGCCGATGCCTCGGCCTCATGTGCGCGGCACGGTCATCGATTTTCACAGCCATCTACTGGCGGCGCGACACGGCAAGGTTTGGTTCGAGGCGGCGCGTCATTTCGGGATTGATGCTTTTGTCACCATGTCGCCGCTGGAAGAGGTGCTGGGCCTGCAGCGCGATTGGCCTGGCAGAATTCAGTTCATCACGGTGCCGGCGTGGATGAATCCATCCATTGATGATTGGCTTAAACGGCTCGACATGTTCTATAACCTGGGAAGCCGGATCATTAAATTCCACATGGCGCCGGGAACGATGGTGGCCCGGAAGATGCGGCTTGATTCACCCGAGCTGCGGCCGGTTATTCGCTCGGCTGCTGATCGCGGCATGATGCTGATGAGCCACATCGGTGACCCCGACACCTGGTACAACGGCAAATACACCGACACCGCCAAGTTCGGCACGCGCGACGAACACTACGCGATGTGGGAAAACGTGCTGGAGGAATATCGCGAGCATCTCTGGCTCGGCGCGCACCTGGGCGGAAACCCGGAAAACCTGCCGCGTCTTCAGGCGCTGCTGGACAAGTTTCCGAATCTATATCTGGATTGCAGCGCGACGCGATGGATGGTGCGGGAAGTGAGCGCGCGGCGCGATGCGGCCCGCGAGTTTTTCATTCGCAACGCGGATCGCATTATCTTCGGGAGTGATCAGGTCAGTGGCGATGATCGCGGGTTTGATTTTCTGGCCAGCCGTTTCTGGGCGCACAGAAAACTTTGGGAGACCGCTTACATCGGCCCCAGCCCGATTTTTGATCCTGATCTGAAGGAGGAAGAACAACCGACGATGCGCGGGCTGGCGCTGCCGGATGATGTTCTGCAGAAGCTTTATCACGACAACGGCGCCAAGCTGCTGGCACGACTGGGTTGCAGCTTCGAGTAGTTACTCAAGCGTCGCGGGAACGGTGAAGATCTTGCCGTCGCGGTAGATTTCCAGGTTCTGGACGGGGTTTTTGCCGCCATCGGTGGCGAAGTGATGTCCGTCCTTGTCGAAGAACATTTCAAAATCGAGGCGCTTGTCGACGCCCTTCTGCATTTCTGGAACAAAGACGACGAATTTTTGATTGATCCAGACCTCGACGTTTGCCCAGTCCATATCGGACAGGTTGACCAGATCAAAGCGGTGATCCATCAATTCGTATTGGGCGCGGGCGGCAGCCTGGCCGCCGCGAGCGGCATCGGATTCGTAAGCTCGCTTGGCTGCGTCGGCCGCAAGCTCAGCGGACGTTTTGCGGAGGTTGGGATCGGGATTGGGGAAGAGAGCGGGCTGGCCGTCACTGACGCAACCGCTGCCGAGTGCAAGGCAGAAAAGGGTCGCGCTGATCAACATCCAGGATTTCATAAGCAGACCTTTCGGATAAACAACTCAATGGTTATCGGACGAATGGGCCTGCGGATCTGAATTTATGAAAACGTCGCGTAAACCGCGCGAATTTCAAGCTTTAATGGCGGCAATCGCATGGAAGGGCCTGCCATCGCGGCGATATTTACGCTCGAAATTGGTGCCGACGAACTCCCCTTCGGCCACCGAACCTGGGCGATTGTATTCGATGGGCTTGAGCGCCGAGTCAGCAATGACCTGCTCGATCTGCTCAAAATAATCGCCGTGATCGGTGACGATCTGCACGCGGCCATTCGCTGCCAGCACGCGCAGGATTTCCGCGGTAAAAGGCTTTTGAATCAGGCGGCGTTTGTGATGGCGTTTCTTGGGCCAGGGATCGGGAAAGTAAATGTGCAGCACGGAGAGGCTGGCATTGGGGACAAACTCACGGAGAAAAAAAGAGGCTTCAGCTCGGACCATGCGGGCATTGAGGCAGTGATTGCGGCGGAGGCGATCGCTGGCATAGCGCCAGAACCAGCGGGCGTATTCGATGCCGAAGAAGTTTGTTTCAGGTCTCGCCCTGGCCTGGTCGGTCAGGAAAGTGCCCTTGCCGGTGCCGATTTCCATTTCGACGGGATGATCGTTGCCGAAGAGGGTCTGCCAATCGATGGGCCGCGCCAATGTTTCAACATCGAGGCCGATGGGTTCGACGATGAGTTCGCGGGTCGATTGCATGGCGCTAGTGCTTGAAATGCCGTCGGCCGGTGAGCAGCAGTGCTGCGTTTTTTGCGTTGGCGACATCAATGGTGTCCTGATCCTTCAGCGATCCACCCGGATGAACGATTGCTGTCACCCCCGCGTTCAGAAGCAGCGTGGGGCCATCGGGGAAGGGGAAGAATGCATCACTCGCAGCCACAGCGCTGGTGATTCGCGCGCCGGCTTTTTCGATGGCGAGCCGCGCGGCGCTGGGGCGATCCATCTGGCCGGCGCCGGTGCCGAGAAGCATTTGTTCCTTGCAGATGACGATGGCGTTGCTCTTGGTGTGCTTGCAGACCAGCCAGGCGAATTTCAGGTCGGCCAGTTCGCGCTCGGTGGGCTGGCGGCGCGAGACAACCTTCCAGGCGGATTCATCCACGCCGGCGAGATCGCGCTGTTGGAGCAGCCATCCACCGGCGATTTTGTGCAGATTAATTTCGGCTGCGTCGCGCTGGCCCAGAGGGCCGGTGGCGAGGAGACGGACATTTTTCCAGCGGTCTTTTAGAAGCTGGAGTGCGTCGGCGGCGAAGGCTGGTGCGACGATGACTTCCAACAGCTTATCGATGGACGTGATGGCCTGAGCGGTGGGCAGATCAACCTCGCGATTGAGGGCAACGATGCCGCCGAACGCGGCGAGCGGATCGCCTTCAAACGCGCGGCGGAACGCGGTGGGCAAATCATTTGCGGCGGCGCAGCCACAGGGCGTTGTGTGTTTGACGATGCAGGCAGCGGGCAGATAAAACTCTTTCACGCAGGCGAGGGCGGCGTCGGCATCGAGCAGGTTGATGTAGGACAGCTCTTTGCCGTGCAATTGCTTGGCATGTGCGACGGAGGCTTCATTGCTTTTGCGATCATCGACATAGAGCGCGGCTTTCTGATGCGGGTTCTCGCCGTAGCGCAGGGTCTGGCGGCGGGTGAGGTGCAGGTTGAGCTGCTCTGGGAGTTCCTGATTATCCGGCTCGGGCTGTGCATTCGTTTTGGTCTCCTGGCCAATCACACCCTTGAGGTATGCCGCGATGGCCGCGTCATATTCACTGGTCTGGGCGAAGGCGCGCTGGGCTTGTTTGAGGCGATGGTTGCCGCAGGAAGAGCCGTTGTGCTGGCGGAGATCGCCCAGGACTTTTTCGTAGCGATTGGGGCTGGTGACGACGAGGACGAACCTGTGATTCTTGGAAGCCGAGCGAATCATGGCCGGGCCACCGATGTCTATATTTTCGATCGCTTCGTCAAAGGTTACACCGGGTTTGGCGACGGTTTGGGCGAACGGGTAGAGGTTGATGCAGAGCAGGTCGATAGGCTCGATGCCGTGTGTTTTCATCGCGGCCTGATGCTCGGGATGATCGCGCAGGGCGAGCAGTCCGCCGTGAATTTTCGGGTGCAGCGTCTTCACGCGGCCGTCCATCATTTCCGGGAAGGCGGTGACGTCGGAAACATCGCGGACTTTCAGGCCGGCGTCGCGGAGAAATCTGGCGGTGCCACCAGTGCTGATGAGCTCAACATTAAATTCGCGCGAGAGGGCGGTGGCGAATTCGATCAAGCCGGTTTTGTCAGACACGGAGAGGAGCGCGCGGCGAACTGGGATCAGATCAGACATAGGAAGCTTGTTTTGTTGTGGAATTCTGGCAGCTCGTTCAATTTCCCGCGGAGGCCAGCGGGCCGGCATTGAGCGGCGCCTGGATAAAAACCACTTCACCGGAGGTTCCGGGCGTTGTGACGGGTCGGATTGAGATGACCAGACCGTCCTTCGTCGCGGCGTAAATGGTGGCGTCCTTGGGATTGTTGCTGGTGGTGAAGGCGACCAGGTCACTGCGATGGGTTTCAAATTTGCGCTCACCGGTCTGTTTATCCAGAGCCAGGACAGTGTTGGATTTGCTCAGGACATAGGTGAACTTCTTGTCTTCGGAAAGAAAGCGGACGGCATCGGCGCAGGTCCATCGTGCTGGGTGGACGGGGTTTTCACCGAGGAATTTATTGTCCGAACCCTCCAGCGGAATTTTGACTGTTTTATCGATGGCGACCACGCCTTCGTTGGGGACATATTGATAGACGGAAGTGGCGGTTAAATCAGGTCCTTTGTCGAGGGCTGCCGAGGCGAAATAGCGCCACCGGATTTTCCCAGTCGTCGCAAAGAGGCAATAGATTTGCGCGTCGGATGAAGAGACATAGACGCTGTCAGAATCGGCCTTCACATCACCGAGGATTTTCCCGGAGGTCATGAAGGTGCTGTCATCGAGGGTGGGCCAGGCGGAGGTATGATCATCGGCCAGCCCGAGCAAGCCGCCGCTTTCACTGCCAACGAAGATTGACGAACTTGAAATGGCCGGGGCGCCATCGACCGCGCCGCGGGTGATGACATTCCAGCGAATGGGGTTGACCTCCTGATTAATTTCAACAGCGGCGACTTCACCGCCGCTTTGCGCCAGGCCCAGATAGACGAGGCTTCCCTTGGCAACGCCCGGGCTGCTGATAAAGGCGTGGAGGTCGATGGATTTTTCGAAATGGCCGTTGCGGCGATAGACCTCCAGGGTGTGATCGGTGAGGAAGACCATTCGCTGGGGAATCAGCAGCGGCGGGCCCATGAGGGTTGCGCCGGGGCTGCCAATCTGATTGAAAAAGAGGAAGTCGCCGGTGGTGCGGCGGATTACGTGATCATAATTTTTGTCGGTGACGACGTGAACCGTGTCATCGACCACGTCGGGGGTGACATAAATGGCTTTGACGGTCTCCCCGCTGTCCATGCGAAGCTGGGTGTTCCAGCCCTCGACGAAAGCGGGTTCGGTAAGGACGACGACTTTGCCGGAGTCCTGGCCGGCGGCCGATTTGTCAGACGCTGGGCTGCAACCAGCGAGTGTCGCCAGCAGCATGGAGGTGGTTGCGAAAGCGAGTGAAGCGATCCGCCTGGCTTTCAGCGGGCGTTGGGGTTGTCCAATCACGGAATTCTCCTGCTGGTACATCGCAAAAAGGCCCCTGATGCCGCCACGGCTGGGTGGGACCGGTGGGAGTGCCATAAGCATAGCCGATCATCGCCTTTAGCGTCAAACGGTAACTTAGGACGTAACAGCAGCAGCTCGAGGAAAAGTAATAATTTTTCGACCTGGGCGTTAGATGAAATGCAGGACCTATCTTTGCAACGGGTTAATCATGAACTGGTCAACAAAACTTGTTTCTTTGTTTTTTTGCGGGGTGGTTGTGCTGGGGGCAGGCCCACTTGCCATAGGGCAGGCGACAGCGCCTGCCACGCGGGCACTGGATGATCGGCATGGAGGTAATCGACCAGGCGCGGCCGGGCAGGGAATTGTGCAGCGCATTCGCACCAATCTCAGCGAACTCGGGCTGTCGGATGACCAAAACACCCGGATCGATTCCATCCTGGAAGACATGGCGAAGCAGACGCGGCAACTGGCGCCGGAACTGCGCGATCTGACGCCTCAAGAACGAATTCAGCGGCTTAAACCTGTGCTGGATGAACTTCGCACGAAGGTTGATGCGGTGCTGACCGCGGAGCAAGCCCAATCGCTGGGACAGAAGATGCCGGGGATTTTTGGGGCGCGGGGAGGCGCTGGGGCTGGCGCCGCGCCTCTGGATCAATTGAAAGTTGTGCAGCAGGCGCTGGGGGAACTTGATCTTTCCGCCGATCAGAAACAGAAGATCAGCAAGTTAATCTCGGAGGCGCGTCAGCAAATCGACGAGCTGCGCCTCAAGGCAAACGATGGGGAGCCGATCGGCCCGCGGGTGCAGCAGATTCGGGCGGACATGCGGGACAAGTTCTCGGATATTTTGACGCCGGACCAGATGACTCAATTGCGAGAGCTGATTCAGCAACGCAGCGCAGGGACCGCAAACCGGACCGCGACGACGCGGGCCAGCGGGGCAACTGGAATGGTTGAAACCAGCAGTTCGACGGCAGACGCAGCCAAGCCGGTTGATGGGGTTGTATCGGCGGTTCCGGCGCAAGCTGCCGCGCTAGCGGTTGGTGGGGCGGCGCCTGATCTTCGCATTAATGAGCTGAAGGGTCCGAGGGCGCTGTTGTCGTCATTCAAAGGGCGCGTGTTGGTGATCGAATTCGGGTCGTATTCGGCGCCTACGTTTCGGGATCATGCCGCGGCGATGGAAAAGCTGAAGGGGGAGGTGGGAACACGCGCGTCGTTTCTGGTGATTTACACGCGCGAGGCGTACCCGGCTGGCCAGTGGGATATCGACCGCAACAAGGAGCAACACATCAGCGTTCAGCAGGCGAAGGATTTTGCCGGGCGCGAGGCAGAAGCGGAATATGCCCGCGCAACGTTGAGGATCACACTTCCGATGGCGGTCGATTCGATGGATGACGAGGCGGCGACGGCGTTTGGGGCGCTGCCGAACGGCGCCGTTGTGATTGATAAGCAAGGAAATCTAATTGCGCGGCAGCAATGGACGAACATTGAGGGGCTGCGGGACGCTATCGAGCAGGCGAGCCAGAAGTGACGGCCGAATGCCACCGAACACGAAAAGCCCTGGGACGATTCCCGGGCCTTTTTTTTGATCTCCATTCGAATGCTAATACCTACTTCACCTTGGCGACACCGATGATACCGCCGCCGATTCGGCCGCCGGCGTTGCCGGTGGGTTGGCCGCCGTCATCTTCCTTCGCGTGGATGATGATGCTGCGGCCAAGGATAGGGTCCTTGTCACCCGCGAGGGTTGCGCCGGCGAGGGTGATTTCCAGGTGGGCTTTGCCGTCGGCGTCGGCTTCGAGGTTGCCCATGTCGCCGGGGTGATGGTGGGGTGAGCCGGGAAGGCCGTGGGCTTCACCTTCGGGGTTGTAGTGTCCACCGGCGCTGGCGCCTTTGGGGTCTGACAGGTCGCCGAACTGGTGAATGTGAAATCCGTGCTTGCCGGGGGTGAGGCCCGTGATATCGGCGACGACCATCACGCCGTCGGCGGACTGGGTGAAGGTGACCTTGCCGGCCACTTTGCTGTCGCTGAGAGGTTGAACGATTGCAATGGCTGCTGTGATTTCCCGCAGGGGCGATTTTGCGGGTGCGTCCGCGGCGAGGACGACCGTATTTCCATCAATGCTTACGGCGGCGCTGCTGCTTGGGCGTGATTGCTGGCAGCCGGCTGCGAGGCCCACGGCGATATAGCCAAATACCGCGGCAATATGCAGGGTGGAACGCATGGCAATCCTCCTTTGTTTGACCGACGGATATCCGTGAAACAATCGTTATCCTAGGTGGTACTCTTAAATACGCAACCGCTTCACGATCGTTGCGGCGGATCGAGAGAATGGCAGGTCAAGCATTGGGAGCTCCATGAAAATTCGTTTCCGCGTCGCGGTATTGATGGCTGTTTTTGGGATTTACAGCAGCACCGGCCTGGCGGTGGGAATCCCCACGACCGCGCCAAGCCCGAAGTCGCCCGCGGTCGCCGCGATGTTGCGCGTTGCGGGCGATGAAAGCTGGGACAAGCTGACCGCGCGGCTGACGAAGGTAAACTCGGATATTCGCACGCGGGGGCTTCGCAGCTTTCCGGGGTCGGATGAGAAAGTGATTACCGGATATCCCTACAACGAATTTTACGACTGGGATCTGTATTTCGAGAACGTGTATCTAACCTATTACAACATCAGCCCGTACTGTTTTTCGAACCTCAAGCTGTTTCTCAAACGCGAGCAGCCGGACGGGTACATCTCGCGGAGCCTGATTAAATTTCGCGATCGGCAGGATTTCAAGCCGTTTTTGGCGCAGCTCTTGGTCATGGGAACCAAGATGCGCAACGACGATTATGAGTGGGTGCGCCGCGACTATTACGACCGGCTGAAAAAATTCGTCGATCACTGGTTCACCTACGACGGGGACCATAACGGTCTGCCGGTGTGGAACAGCGCGGATCACAGCGGCATGGACAACCAGTGGAGCCGGGCTGGGGCGCTGAATTCTTTTTCAGTGGAAGGGGTGGACCTTAGCTGCTTCCTGGTTCGGGAGATGCGCGCCATGGCGGTGATTGCTGACGCGCTGGGGAAGCAGGAGGACAAGAAAGCTTATCTCGATCATGCCAATCAGCTTTCGAAACTGATTAACGATGTTCTGTGGGATGAGAAGGACGGGTTCTATTACGACCGCAACGAAAAGACGGGACAAACCGTGCGGGTGAAGTCGATCGCGGGCTTTATGCCTTTGTGGGCTGGGGTGGCAACGCCCCAGCGGGCCAGGCGCATTGTTCAGGAACACCTGCTGAACGAAAAGGAGTTCTGGCTGAAATATCCGGTCGCGAGCTATGCGAAGACCGAGCCGGACTATTACCAGGGGTCGGTGAAACGAGAATGCAATTGGCGTGGATCCACCTGGATGCCGACCAATTACATGATTTTCCATGGCCTGATGCATTACGGATTCAAGGACGTGGCTCGCGACCTGGCTTACAAGAGCTTTCACATGGCGCTGGAAGAGAACGCGGTAACCCGCGAGTATTACAATGCTGAAACCGGCGGCGGGAATGGGCAGACACAGTTTTGGGGATTTTCGGCGCTTGGGTATGTGATGCCGCTGGAATACGAGCTTCAATATGACCCAACTGACCTGGATGGGAAGGTCAGGCCGATCATTCCCGAGGAGATGGGTGTTCCTTTCGATCCGGCCACGACCTCGAAATAGTGTGCTGGCGCTGGCAAAAACCGCATATCGCTATTTGAAAGTGAAACCTCGGGGGATGGTTTAGTTTTCTTCTTGGCCATTGGCCAAGCCGATGCTATATTTACACCGATAGCAAAACCTGTGCCTTTTTTATGTTATCGGGTGTAAGTGGATTTTGTATATGCAGTTAACGCAATCAGCATCAATGCGTCAGGATATGCGGCAGCTCTTAACGCCGCGCATGATCCAGAGCATGGAAATTCTCCAGCTGCCTCTGATGGCGCTGGAAGAGCGCATCGAACAGGAGCTGCAGAACAACCCTGTTTTGGAAGTGCGGGAGAACGAAGCCGACCCGACCGCGCCGGCGCTGGAGGGGAATGGGGAGATTGAGGCCCGGCAGGAAGATTTTTCCGAGGGGGAGCAGGCCCTGGTTGTAAAGGAGAATTCGGACCAGTCGGAAGATTTCGATCGTCTGGCCAAGATCAGCGAGTATTTCGAGAACGAAGAATTCGCGACGAACGGGGGGAATTACCGCGCCTCATCCAGCTACGACGGCGAGCGCGACAAAAAGATGGATGCCATGAATAACACCGCTGCCCGCGGTGCGAATCTGGTTGAACATCTTCTGGCGCAGTGGGCGTTTGTGGAATGCACGCCGGCGGTGCGCAAGGCGGGCGAGGCGCTGGTGAATTATGTGGATGCCGAGGGGTATCTTCGGGTGAAGCTGGAAGATGTGCAGAAAGAATCCAAGGTTCCGCTGAGCATTCCCGATCTTCAGGAGGCGGTTAAACTTATTCAAACCCTTGAGCCAACAGGGGTTGGGGCGCGGAGCCTGCAGGAATGCCTGCTGATTCAGCTTGAGAATCTGGATGATGATGAAGCGCAGAGCGAGGGGCACGATTTTGTGCTGGAGCGGGCGCTGATTACGGAACACCTTAAAGATCTGGAGATGAACCGGTACCCACAGATCAGCAAAAAGCTTGGCCGTCCGATTGATGAAATTCAACGGGCAGTGCGGCGGCTGGGGCGGCTTAACCCATTCCCGGGGAAGCAGATCAATGGCAACGAAGCGCATGCTGTGACCCCCGACGCGATCATCTATTACGACGAAGACACGGATAAATACGAAATTGAGATGACCAACGACCCGGCGCCGAATCTTTACATCAGCGGCATGTACCGCAAGATGATTAAGGACCGCAGCCAGGATAAGAAGACCCGCGAGTTTCTCTCCAATAATGTTCGCAACGCCCGCTGGCTGATTGAAAGCATTGAACAGCGGCGCAGCACCATAATGCGGGTGATTCGCGCGGTGGTGGATGCGCAGCGGGATTTCTTTGACAGCGGACCGGAACATTTGAAGCCGCTGCCGATGATTCTGGTGGCTGAGCAACTGGGGATTCATGTGGCAACGGTTTCGCGTGCTGTTTCGGAGAAATGGATTCAGACGCCGCGGGGTGTTTATCCGCTGCGGCGGTTCTTTTCGGGTGGCACCACCAGCTCTGAGGGAGAAGACATGAGCTGGGATGCGGTGAAGGAAAAGCTGAAGGCGATCGTGGAGAGCGAAGACAGCCAGAACCCGCTGAACGATGATGAGATTGTGGATCGATTGAAGGCGCAGGGGATTGAACTGGCGCGGCGAACGGTGGCGAAGTATCGGAAGATTTTAAATATTTCGACGGCGCGGCAGCGGAAAACGTTTTAAATTAGGTGGGGAATTCATTAGCAGGTCATGTTTTGGCGCTCGACATGACTGGTGGAAATGCGACCGCAGTCAACCTCTCCGCAGAGACACTTTTCTTAGAATAGCCGCGAAATTACGGAATCAGGCGGATGAAAATAACATAAATTATTATAAATACTGGATTTAAATATATAATATTACTATGAATATTTTCGCTTGTATTTGCGCATGGCAAAACTTACGCTTTGCCCCATGAGGGAAAGCCAACCAGAAAACCAAGATTTTGTGCATATGCTCGAGCCGTGGTTTCCCTTATTTGCGCGAGTCGGGAAGGCCGCACTTCGCGACTTTCATGCCGCGATTCCGATGCTTGGCCTTCCCCGCAAGACTGAGAGAGCAAACGATCTTCATCGGGCTTGGCGAAATAACTTTAGAAACGTTTGTGATCTTGCAGAACCAATGCTTGCTCTTCGTGAAGAACCTGATGGGCAGGGATTGGATTATCTGCTTTGCCAAATGAATCCGGATATGCCATTTGTTTTGCGATGGGGACGCACTGACGGCGAAACAATTCATCGTAATCGGACCGAGCGAAACCGGACGATTCAGGCGCAAGGCCGATTGTTTGCTTCAATGGAACCCGATCCGTCTGAACTTCCGGTCTTGACTCTCGCGCACACGATAGAAGACGAATACACACAGGCTGGTCGCTCATGCTTATGGATGGGCCGCCTTTTTCTGGTGAGGGAAAGACCTGGTGAAAATAGCGAGACGATCACCGAGGTTCATGTTTACCAAAATCCCTCTTACGGTGCTGGGGCGGAAACAGATGTTCCCCCTGCAATTGTAGTAGCGAGGCAAAACGAAAGAGAGGAATGGGGGCAAATCATCCAGCAAATCCGTGATTCAGCTTAATGGTTTTTCTGCTTGACGATTG
Organism: Planctomycetota bacterium; assembly: GCA_030775485.1. GTDB lineage: Bacteria > Planctomycetota > Phycisphaerae > Tepidisphaerales > Tepidisphaeraceae > JALYJB01. The sequence goes on from JALYJB010000005.1 coordinate 123,980, forward strand.
CCAGCGAGGAGAGGTTTTGAAATGGCAGTAAATCCAGCCATGATTGTTTTAGCGCGCGAATCCCGCGGTTGGACACAAAAGGACTTGGCCAAGGTGATTCGCGCGGCACAAGCCACGATTTCAAAATATGAAATCGGTGCCATTCCAGTTCCCGATTATCATCGCGACCAAATCTGTACAGCGTTGAACTATGAAAGAGAGCTTTTGCAGCAGCCTGACTTACTCGTGGGACTTGGAGGGGATTTTCTATACCGCAAACGGGCGAGACTGTCTGCCAAATCTCAGCGACGTGTTGAGGCAGAGGCAAATATCAGAAAAATCCAAGTTGTACGATTGCTTCGAGGCGCGGCAATCGAGGAGCGTTTCCCATTTCCGTCTATCCCATTGAATGAGGTTGCCGGAAAACCAGAAACTGCCGCGCAAGAATTGCGACGCGCGTTTCGCTTGCCATCGGGCCGCATTCATAATTTGACCAAGGTCCTAGAGAATGCCGGAGCGATCATCTTCACTATTGATTTTGGAACCGATTACATCGACGGAACAAACATTCGTATTCCTGGTATACCACCGCTAATGTTCTTAAACAAAAATGTTCCCGGCGAGCGTCACCGTTTTAATTTGGCGCATGAATTAGGACATTTGGTTATGCATTTCGCCACAGCGATTGGCGACCCGGAAGTTGAAGCGAATGCGTTTGCCAATGAGTTTTTGATGCCTAAGGTCGAAATCCGAAGTGACCTTCAGAATTTAGACCTATCATCAGCTTTGCGGTTAAAACGGGTATGGGGCGTATCAATGGCCGCAATAATCCACCGCGCTTACAAGCTGAGCGTCATACCCGAATCGAGATACCGGCGGTTGTTCACGCAATTAGGGGCAGGTGGAATGCGTACAAGGGAACCTGAGCCACTTCCTTTTGAAACGCCCGAAACTTTCGACAAACTTTTGGAAATACATCGGACAAGACTTGGTTTTTCAGACGATGATTTGCGGAAGCTGCTTCTAACCGACGAGCTTGGAGAAATCCCCGTTCCGCATGCACCACAGATGCGATTGACAGGATTATTTGAAGAAACAATCTGATCTTTTTTCGCCCACTGTTTTTATTTGGCTGGCGACAGTGCTGCAACCGCAGCCTTTCCTACCGTCGAAGTGATCTTAATTCGCGCTCAATCGCTGGCGGATGAAATCCGCTCTGGCGGCGCGGCGGGCGTCGCCGTCTAGTTTTTTGCTTAGGATTTTCTGTAAGTGCGCCTGCTGGGTAAGCAGGAAAAGCTCGTTGACCTTGTTGATGTCGATGTCTTTTACGCGGTTTAGATTTACGCCCAGGCGCACGTGGCTTAGCAACGTCAGCGTTTCCTCTGATTCCATGAGTCGGGCGGTTCGCAGCACGCCCAGGGCGCGGCAGACTTTGTCGTCCAGGGCCAGGGTGCGCTCGTTCATCAGCGTGCGCCGAGCCTGGTGCTCGTAATCAATGATCTTGGGAATCACCAGATGTTTGAAGTCGCTGATGATCTCATCCTCGGCCTTGCCCAGCGTGGTTTGATTGGAGATCTGGTAGAAATCGCCGGTGGCTTCGGTGCCTTCGCCGTAGAGGCCGCGAACGGCCAGGCGCATGTCCTTGGCGGCGCGGAACACTTTTTCGATTTCGCCGGTTAATTTCAGCGCCGGCAGATGAAGCATGACGCTGACGCGGATGCCGGTGCCGACGTTGGTGGGGCAGGCGGAGAGATAACCAAAGCGGGGATGGAACGCGAAGTCGAGCGTTTCTTCGAGCTGATCATCGACGATGTTGATTTGTTCCCACGCCTCTTCCAGTTGCAGGCCGCTGCGGAGGACCTGAATGCGGAGGTGATCTTCCTCGTTGACCATGATGGCCAGCGTTTCATTTTCACCGATCGCCACGCCGCGCGCTCCCTCGGCATCCTTGAGGGGCTTGCTGATCAGGTGGCGCTCAACGAGCAATTGGCGATCGATTTCCGGGGCGGAATCAAGCTCGACATAAAGCGTTTTCTGGGAAAGGCGGGCGCCAAGAATGGTATCCCGCAGCTTGTGTTCAAGCGTTGTGCGCTGGGCGCGGGAGCAGCGGGAAAGAAAGGGGAACCCGGCGATATTGCGCGCCAGGCGGATGCGCGAAGAGATGACGACTTCGCTCATCGGTCCGCTGCCACGAAGCCATTCGCCAGCCTGGGTTGTCAGATCATTAAGTTTCATTGGGGAGGCGCGGCTCCTTCGGCCTGACGGATCTGATCGCGCAGCTTGGCGGCGCGCTCGTAATCTTCAGCTTCCACGGCGCGGGCCAATTCCTTGCGCAGGCGGGTCAGATCCATTTGCCGCTTGGCGGGAACACTGGTGCCGCCGCGCCGAGTGGGCACCTTGCCCAGGTGATGGGTGGCGCCCTCGTGGGCGCGATGAAGCAGCGGCGTTAAATCTTTTTCAAAGACCCCGTAATCGTGTTCGCAGCCCAGAAGCCCGGTCTGGCGAAATTCCGCCCAGGTGATGCCGCACTGGGGGCAACTGGCGGCGGCTTCGGTGCCCTTGCCGCTGTGGGCGAGCACGAAATTAGTCAATAGTTCGTTGATCGGCGTATGGGCTTTGACGGGAAGCCCGCCGGTCTGGGCAGCACATTGCTCGCAAAGGTGCTTTTCGAGCTTCTTGCCGCCCTGAATCTCTGTCAGGTGTACGGTGGCGGGCTTATTGCATTTATCACATTTCATAAATAAACAACATCTTGCGGAGCAGTTGCGTGGCAAAAACCAAGTCGCGCCATGAATCCTATCGGTTCATCGCCGCTGTTCTTCGCACACTTCATCCTATTGAGCGCGGCATCGCGGGTCAACCAAATACCGGGGGTGGTTCGGGGGCGTTCAGGGCCGATAAAGTGCTGAATTTTCAGGAGTTTCCCAAACCTCCGTCGATACCAGCGACACCCCCCTGGGGAGGCTCAAGGCTCGCGCGATATGCAGCGCGAGATTCTCGGCGGACGGATTAACCACCGCGAAGGCGGCAAGCTCGTCGAGATGGCGATTGTGCATGGGCTTGATGATCGCATCCGCCAGGCGCTCGAGCTCGTGAAAATCCATGACAACGCCTATGTCATCAAGCGATTCGGAGGCGACAACAATTCGCACCACCCAGTTGTGGCCGTGGAGCGGTTCCATGGAGCCGTCGGTCAGGCGAAGCTGATGGCTGGCGGAGAAGTGACGGGTTGTGGAGATTTCGAAGGGCATCTGGGTGTAAAGTTTAGGGTTTGTGGTGGTGGGGTAAAGGTCGAAAGTTCACTCCAGAGGTCACTGGATTGACCTGCCCTCTTTTTTAAACCTGGTTTCTTTGACTTTTAGCCCGATCCCTTTAACTTGCCGAGCATGCGGCGGTATTTCCCGGATTTTGCGGAGTTCTCGGTTTCGGCGCAAAACGCGGAGGTTGTTCCGGTTCATCGCCAATTGCTGGCTGATCGATTAACGCCCGTTTCGGCGTTTGAGGTGTTGGGGCGCGAGCAGCATGCTTTTCTGTTGGAAAGCGTCATCGGTGGGGAAAAGATCGGGCGTTACAGTTTTATCGCTTCGGGGCCGAAGCTGGTTTATCAGGTGGCGGGCGGGCAGGCTTCGATTCAGCAAGCCGGCAAACAGCCGACGGAATTTGAAACCACCGATCCGCTGGCGGATCTGCAAAAACTGCTACCTAAGACCAGATACCATCACGACAAGCATTTGCCGGCATTCACCGGCGGACTGGTTGGATACGCTGGGTACGACACCATTCGCTATTACGAGGGGGAGAAGCTTCCATCCCCACCGAAAGACGACCGGCGATTGCCTGATTTGATGTTCGGGCTGTATGGGGAGCTGGTCATTTTCGACCATGTGGACAAAACGATTAAGGTGGTCGCCAACGCGGATATCAACACTGGAAACGTGGAATCCGCCTATCGCGACGCCTGCCGGCGGATTGATGAAATTGTCTCGCGGTTGCAGCAGCCGCCGATTTCCGCATTGGGAGAGATCGATCCGGGGGCTGCGCTTTCACTGGCGTATTCGGCAAATTGCACGCGAGATCAGTTTGAAGACATGGTTCGCGCGGGGATGGAGTACATCAAGGCGGGGGATATTTTCCAGTTCGTTCCCAGCCAGCGCTTGCGCGTGAGTTCGAGCGCCGATCCTTTTGATGTTTATCGGGCGTTGCGAATCATCAATCCGTCGCCGTTCATGTTCTATCTGAAGAGCCCGGCTTGCACGCTGATTGGTTCGAGCCCGGAGATTCTTTGCCGGGTGGTGGACGGAATCGTCACCAGCCGACCGCTGGCGGGAACGCGCCCGCGCGGTCAGACCCCGGCGGAAGATCTTGCCCTGGAAAAAGAGCTGCTGGCCGACCCGAAGGAGCGGGCGGAGCACATCATGCTGGTGGACTTGCACCGCAACGATGTGGGCCGGGTTGCCAGGACCGGAACGGTTCGCGTCAGCGATGTGATGAGCGTGGAGCGATACAGCCACGTGATGCACATCACCAGCAATGTAACGGGCGAAATGAAAGAGGGGTTATCCGCATTAGACGCGCTAAAAGTGAGTCTGCCGGTTGGGACGGTCAGCGGCGCGCCCAAGATTCGCGCGATGCAGATTATTGATGAGCTGGAACCCACCCGGCGGGGCCCGTACGGGGGGGCCGTGGGCTATCTCGACTACGCCGGCAACATGGATACCTGCATTGCGCTGCGGACTATTGTCTGGCGCAACGGGACTTACGACGTGCAGGTGGGAGCGGGGGTTGTGGCTGATTCCGTCCCGCGCAGCGAGTATGAAGAAACCATGAACAAGGCCAAGGCGATGCTGAAGGCGGTTGAGATCGCCGAGAAGGGGTTTTAAAAGGCAACGGGGTTTTGGGGTGAACTTGCGCAACATTATTCATTCCATTTTTAAGATTTTGCTTGACGAAAACTACAGTTCGGGCGACATATCATTCGATATCACACATGCCCGGCGTCTCACGGAGGAGTCCGGAGCCTTGGTTGCGCTGAATGCCCTACCTCGTGGTCAATAACGACCGGCAGGAAACCGAGCACCGTGAAATCAGCGGCGCGCTGGTGGTTGGCCGCGCCCCGGATTGCGACATTTCCGTTCGCGATATTCTTCTGTCACGCCATCACTGCCGCCTTGAAAAGAACGTTCAAGGCTGGGTTCTGGTGGACCTGGGGAGCAAGAACGGCACGGTCCTCAACGGTGAAAAATTGATTGAGCCGCGCGTTCTGCACGAGAACGATGTGGTTCGGGTGGGTCGATCGAAAATTATTTTCCACGAGGGCGTGCTCGATCCTGAACTTGCCATTCGCCCGAAAAGCGCGCGGCCAACCGATCCAAATGAATCTCTGTCGGGCACCCTTTCGGGATTCACGCTGCTGATGCCGGGCGAGGGTGATACGTCCAGCGGCTTTAATCCATGTCCGCAGCCGCGTCCCAAAGACCCGGTTTCCTACGAGCGGGAGGACGTGGGGAGCCTGCTTTCGGCGATCGCCTCGAGCAGTTGGGATTCAATTTATGCCGAGGCCCGCGTAAAACCTCCGAGCCAGCCGCAGTCGTCGGCGGAGGATCTTGCGCCGCGCCGGCGGAGGCCGCGGCCGCGGTCTCCGATCGATCTTTCGCTTCAGGTGGGCTCGCAGCCATCGTCCGCTGGGGAATTGGCGGCGGCCCGCTCGGAAGAACCAATCACCGAGATTTTCAAACCGGCCGCAATTTCGCTGGAGGAGGCGCCGCCGCTGCCCGTTGTGGCGAATGTTGCCGCGGAAAAAGCGGTGGTCATCGCGGTGAACCATTCGAATCGTTCGCCGCGTGCGGTGATTCACGCGAAGCGGGCATGGTGGTCGCGATTGCGTCCGGCGCGCCGCGGCGATGCGCCATTGAGCACCGGTCGAATTTTTTCTTACGTCGCGGCTGCCGCGCTGTTGTTGCTGGCTGTGGTGGTGTTTAACAACGGGTCAACGCCCACCGATGGTTCCACACCCGGGCCTATCGTTGCGGCTCCTCCGCAGGCGCTGGTTGTGCCGATGCAAAAGGAAATTCCCGCCGCCTACGAATTTAAGCCTGCTGAAACAGCAGCACCAGCCCTTTCAGGACCGGCTGATGCGCCAATTCCGGTCCGGATAGAACCGCAACCGAATTCGACAAATTCGGCGATCACCGACCCGGCGGAACTGAAGCAGATGTTCTCCCACGCTGATTCAAAGTCGCTTGGCGATGCGGCTAGAGATGCGGTCCTGCATAGCCCGTTTTTGATGTGGTGATCGGCAATCACTCATCCGCGGGCTCGATGACCGAAGACATTGATCCCTGACATGTGGCCACGCGATGATCGGTGCCATAGGCATGAATTTGATCGCGCTTTAGCTCTGCCATTTCTTTGTGGGTTGTCAGAACGATTACGCGGCCTTCGCGATTCACTTCATCGGCCATCTCGAATCCTTTTTCCTCCGGATGGGCGAAAAGCACCCCGAGCATTTCAATCACATAGGCGAAGCTGTGATCGTTATCATTCAAGAGCACGACGTTGTAGGGTGGAAGCCGGCCCGGTTTTCGTTTTTTTTCGGGCTTGGATTGCTTGGTTTTGTCGGCCGGTTTGGCGACAGCAACCCCATCGTCCCTGGTTGACGGCTCATTTCCCATGGAATTCAACCTGCCTCAAACGAAGCTGCGTTAAAGGGTAATCAACTCTATCCCATAAAATCAATAATTTTTTGTGACAGCCGTTATGATATGAGCACGTTACTTTAGAGCTTAGCGGAGGTTGCATGTTTCTTGGTAAATCGCGCGCGATGGGTCTGTTGGTTGTTGCATTCCTTCTCGCATGCCCATTTCCCGGGCGAGCCGGCCTCACGGCAAATCCGGATGCCAAAGCGGTGCAGTGGTCAACCCTGATCGTGAACGCGAAACTTATCTCGATTGCTGACCCCGTGCCGCTGGGCGATTCGGCTTCAACCCAGCCCGCCAGCGGAATTACGGAATATCGCCTTTATGCATTTGAAGTGACGGACGTGCTGGATGGAGCCGCTAAAACCGGTGACCGCATTTCCGTAGTTCGCTTCGTCAAAGGGCCGGACGACAGCACGGAATGCAACCAGAGCCTCGCCGGCGATCAGGTGGGCAAGCAATTCATCCTTCTCCTTCGGCCGGAGGCGGATCTGTCGTGGAGTCGCAGCGGGTCTGATGCTGATCCGCGAACATCGCAGTTGCACGATTTGAAAGCGATGGCAATCGTCTATCTGGTTACTCCCGACGACCTGGGCGGGGATGGCCTTTCCTATTTGAAGACGACAATCTCCGACACGCGCGACGCGGAGAGCAAATTCAGCACCGAAAACGCCCGCGCCCAGGCGCAAACGCTGGCGAATGCCGCTGACGACACGGAAGCCGAGCAGGCCGAGCACACGCTTGTTGAGATGGGACCCAAGGCTAACAGCGTGCTCGCGGAGGTTGCTGCCAAGGCCAACGACGTTGGCAAGGCTCGTCTGCATCGCGTTCTTGACGATGTCATGCCCCCGCCCTTGTCTGGCCCTGCTTCATCCAGCAAATAAAAAGGGATGGCTCCGCGCATGCGAAGCCATCCCTCGGTCAATCTCAACAGACTGGGTTATTGCCCGGGTGTTCGGGTGGTGCCGGGCTGGCCGGCGCCTGGGTTGCCCAGGTCGGCGGGCGCGTTGGTTCCGGTGGGGGCGTTGGAATTTGTCCCCATGTTGCCCGCGTTGTTGTTCGACATATCTGAACGCACGTTCCTGGCCGCGTCCTCGGCCATCTGAAGATGATGTTCCAGAGTGGGCAAAGTTTTGGCGGCGAAGGCCTTGAGGTCGCTGTCCTGGCCTTGTTCCGCTTCGGTCTTGAAGAGCTTGATCGTGTCCTTATGGTCGCTCACTTCACCTGGAATATATTTCTGATCAAACTGGGAACCGCTCAATTTGTTGAGCTGGTCGAGCATCATCTGATTTTTGCTGTCCGGTTCGTCCGGCACGGAAATTCCCTTCCCGGTGGCGATCTGCTTTAGCTCGTCATTGGCCTTGGTGTGGTCCGTGACCATCATCTGTCCGAACTGCCGAATGCTGTCGTTGGACGATTGCCGGCTGGCGAGCTGGCTGGCCTGCACCTCACTCATTCCTCCGATCGCCGCATCATGCACGAAGCTGCGGTCCTGCTCGCTTACGGCGGAGCCGCTTGCGGAGATGTTGGAGTTGGAGGAGGCGCCGCTTACGGTGGAGCCTGTTGCCATCGCGTTGGGAGCGTCATGATTATTCACTCCATTTCCGCCCGGATTCTGCATGTTGCCCGTGGGCTGCCCGCTGGTTGGCGGGACATTCTGGCTTGAAGGGTTGGACGACATGTCATTGGACGAAGAACAGCCGGCTAAGACACCCAGCACCGCAAGATAGACAATTCGCTTACGCATATGAACCTCGCTTTGGTTGAATCACACAGATGTCACTGATAAGCCGGGTGGCTCGCCAAAACTGGCGAAAACGATATCACCAAGCTGATCTTTGCACCGCAGCAGACCCGATTGCCTCTGTGGCGTAATGGGAGCTTTCGCAAGACAAATGCCAATGCAACCGGACCCGAGGATAAAAATATGAGGCGGGTTGTGGCTGAGGTCGTCCAATAACTTTCATTCTTTAGCCCTGATTTAGCCGAAAGAACGGCCATAGAGACGCCGCGCGATCGCCCTTTAACGGTCGGCAGTGGAGGATCATAAACGCACGGGAACGCCATGGATTTGGCCACGCTGATTGGCTTTGTGCTCACCTGGGGTGTGGTGCTGTTTTCCATGTTCCACGCCTCTGAAGGCGCCATGGGGGCGTACTTCAAGCCGCCGGAGATCTTGCTGGTGGTTGGTGGCTCGCTGGGAGCAGCAATGCTTTCCATGCCGCTGCACACGATCACCGGGGCCATGGCCTATCTGAAGAAATGGGCGTTCAATAAGGACGCTCACATCGATCACGTCATCAAGGAAATGGTGCAATACGCCGAGACAGCTCGACGCGATGGCGTGCTGGCGCTGGAAACAGTTGCCCGCGAGGCCCCCGATGCCTTTTTGCGTCGTGGGCTGCAACTGACGATCGACGGCACTGACCCGGAGATCATTGAACGCATTCTCCGCATCGAAATTGATTCCATGTCCGAACGCCACAAGCATGGCAAGCATTTTTTCGGCACACTGGCCAAGTTCGGCCCCGGCTTCGGACTGATGGCAACCCTGATCGCACAGGTGGCGATGTTCCGGCATCTGGACGGCGACGCTGGCGTCATTGGCCAGGCCCTGGCGATCGCCCTGACGGGAACTCTTTACGGTTGCATGCTGCAAAATCTGGTCGCCGGGCCGATCTCCGAGAAGCTTGGGATGCGCAGCCATGAGGAAGTATTCGCCAAGGAAATCATACTGCAGGGCGTATTGAGCATTCAGGCCGGCAACAATCCGCGTGTCGTGGAGATGCAGCTGATGAGCTTCCTGAGCGCCAAACAGCAGGCCGCGATACCCAAGGCGGCATAAACAATAACCTTTGGCTGCCCGACGCGCAGCTCCGGCGAAAGATCAATCCATGTCCGCGCCCTGCAAATGCAAGAAGACCGAATGCGAAGAATGCCCGGAGTGGATCTTCACATTCGCCGATCTTGTGATGTTGATGATGGGGTTCTTCGTGATTCTGTGGGTTTTGAAGCCCAATCCGGGAAAAAAAGGCAGCTCTGAATCTGCTGATGATTATCTGGTGAAAGTGGAGGCCTCAATTCGGGCTGGGTTTGGTTACACCCCCGATCCGCAAAGCAAAAATCCTGTTGACATGCAGATGATCATCAATGGCATGTCGAAGGTTAAGCTCGATGGCCCCGGCAACGGTGGGCGCTCGCCGCGCGATCCCAAGGGGCCGCAGGGGAGTGACCCTGATGTCACCAACATTCGACCGTCCCATCAGGCGACCGAAGGCGGCAAAATGCTTTTCGAGCGCGGCAGCGACGTGCTAACCGACGAAATCAAGCGGGAACTGGATGAAGTCGCCAATGTGGTTCGAGGTCATCGCAACATCGTGATGGTGAAAGGCCACACCTCGCTGGATGATATGCCTGAGAACACACCCGCCGAGCAGCTCATGGATCTGTCTCTGCGCCGCGCCAAGGCCGCCGCGGATTACCTGACCACCCACGGCGTGGAACCGCAGATTCTGCGGGTCCAGGGATGCTCAACATTTGAACCACTGGTTCACGGCGAATACAACGCTGATTCCCAGCGCCTTAACGGCCGCATTGAAGTGGAAGCCACCGCGACGCTTTTGGATGATCTTGCCCCGCAAACTCCATCCCGAAAAACCGCGCCATCCACCGACATCAGCGATACAACTTTGCCAACCACCCGACCGGCGAACTGAACCGCACTGCCGACAACCTGTCGTCAGTTTTAAGACACTGTGTCTCTGGAAACGCGCTTCGCGAGCATGGCAAATTTGAATTCAATCGACCAAGCAAAAATTCTTCTTTAGCGATTCCTCGAATTTTTCTACTTATTCTTCGATTTACGGGTCCCCTGCGCCCTCCCGCCTGCTACATTGGGCACGGCCTTTGCTCTGGTTCTTCACACGATGTGAAAACCCTTTTTGGGCGAGGCAGTTACATGAAAAAAATAAAGATTGAAAAACAAGGTATCGACAAAACCAAGCCAGAGGTGACTTGTCCCGTGCCGGATTTCACTTTGAGCTGGCTGAAACCGCAGTGCAGGGAACCCGTTGCGACTCCAGGGATACCCACCTGGAGCCGGTATATTGACAGTCGAATGAAACAGTTCGGAACCCGCTAATTCAAGGGCTGGCACCGCCATTCCTCCATCAAGAGGATGCACCGGCCATTCGGGTACGCGAATTCTTTCAGAAGGCGCACTTATCGCGCCGGTCCCCCGTTGGGGGGATGAGCCTCACCAGGCATTAGCCTCACCGTTAAATTTTTGCCAAGCCCCATGCCTTGGCCAGGAAGAGAGTGCGCCTATGTTAATGGAAATCGAAAACTCAGAATTACGGCAAAAGAAAAATTCCACCAGCCGGCTTACCTCCGATCAAACAGCTCATCAGCAGCAGCTATCAGTGCCAGCCAACAGTCTGCCGTTCCCGGAATTCATTTGGGGCGCCGGCATGGAATGCTCCTTCGTGCCGCATCTGGATATCGACCAGTTCAAGTGGACCCAGCATGATCGATTCTGGAAAGAAGACTTTCGGCGCGCTCGCGAGGAACTGGGCCTTAAGCATTTGCGATATTCGCTTCCCTGGCACCAGCTGGAACCGGAGCGCGGCAAATTTGACTGGAGCCTGGCGGACAAACGCATTGAAGAAACGGATCGCCTGGGAATCGAGCTGATGCTGGATGTCATGCATTTCGGCACACCAACATGGCTTAAGCAGGCGGTGGGTGATCCGGAATTTCCCGAAGCGCTGGAGCGTTTCACCGAAGCACTGGTGAGCCGATATCGGTCGTCGGTGAAAACCTGGTGCCCATGCAATGAGCCTCTGGTTTGCGCGCTTTTCAGCGGCGACCTGGGTTTCTGGCCGCCCCACGCGCGCAAGTGGAAGGGGTACATGCCGGTCCTTAGCCGGGTGGTGCAGGGCGTGAGCCGCAGCATTCGCGCGATTCGCCGGTCGATGCCGGAGGCGACCGTGCTTCTGTGCGATGCGTCTGAGCATTTCAAGACGCGCCATCAAACCCTCAAAAATGAAGTCGAGCGCCGCAACCTTCGGCGCTTTGTCGTGATGGATCTTCTCACCGGCCGGGTGGACGCGGACCACCCGATGCACGCCTGGCTGGTGGGATATGGACTTCCCGAGCTTGATCTGCAGTGGTTCCGCACCAATCCGCAGACCCCCGATGTGCTGGGGCTGGATTATTACCCGCATAGCGATTGGCAGCTTGATCAGGTGGGCGGCGTGATGCGGCAGCGCCGTGCTGACAACCCCATGGGACTCTTCGGCATCGCCACGCAGTATTACGAACGCTATGGTCTGCCGCTGATGCTCACCGAGACCAGCATTGAAGGCTCGGTGATGAACCGCGAGATGTGGCTCGACCTGACGATCGATCACATCGCCCGACTGCGCGGCCAGGGCGTCCCTATGCTGGGACTGATCTGGTGGCCGCTGCTGGATCAAATCGATTGGGATGGGGCGATGACGCACCATATCGGCAAAATTCACCAGGTGGGGTTGTTTAAATTCAACCGCCAGAGTGATGGCACCCTGCAGCGCGCTTCAACGCCGATGATTCAGGTGATGCGCAGTGCCGCTGAGAGTGGTGAGGAACGTGTCGGCAAGCTGGAAACCATCAGCCGGCCCTCGGTATCGGAAGAACAGGGACCGCCGATCGGCGAACTGTTCGCGGAATTGCTGGGCGATCATGCCACGATCGAGGCCCGGGTGGAGCGCAGCAGCGAGAAGGCCCACGACCACAACGGTAATGGCAAGAATGGCAACGGGCATGGCAGCAATGGAAATGGCAATGGTCATGGGAATGGCCACGGAAATGGTAATGGCAACGGACACGGAGGCAACGGAAACGGGAAAGTGCTGACCGCTGTCGGCGTCGCAAATCAGTTGGCCGCTGCTTCGTCCCGGCTTAAAGAGTTGGAAACGGATGGCGCTTCAGCGATTTCTGTCAGCGAGGAAAAATCTACCGACCGTTATGGAATTCTCGTCTTCAGCCATCTGCGCTGGGGTTTTGTCTGGCAGCGCCCGCAGCAGTTTCTCTCGCGCTTTGCCAAGAAGCATCCGGTGCTGTTCGTTGAGGAGCCGTTCTTTGATCGTCCGGAAGGCACCGAGCCCGATCTGCAATTCCATCGTGTGATGCCCAATGTTGTGGTGGCATGCCCGCACATGGCGCCGAGCTGGAGCACGAATCCCAACCTTCCGGAAAAGCTTCGCGAGTACACGCGATACGCGCTGGAAGAAATGAACGACATCGACGGCAGCTTCGATAAGCCGCTGCTTTGGTATTACAGCCCGATGGATGCTGCCTGGTCGCTGGGCCACTTCGAAAACCGGGGAATTGTCTACGATTCGATGGATGAGCTTTCGCAATTTACCGGCGCGCCGAAATCGCTGGTTGCCAATGAAGCACGGCTCATGCAGCATGCGGATGTTGTCTTTGCTGGCGGATATGAGCTGTCTTTGAAGAAGCGCGAGCGGCATGGCAACGTGCACTTCTTCGGCTGCGGCGTGGAATATAGTCATTTCTCGCTGGCTCAGGATCCAAGCACTACCGTTCCGCCGGATATCGATTTTATGAATCGTCCGCTGCTTGGGTGGTTCGGCGTGGTGGATGAACGCGTGGATTACGGCATGGTTGGCGAGATGGCGCGGATGCGTCCCGATTGGTCGTTTGCCATGGTCGGACCGGTGGTGAAGGTTGATCCCAACCTGCTACCCCATTCGCCCAATCTCTTCTGGCTTGGCCAGCGCGATTACCAGGTGCTGCCCAATTACTGCCGGGCGTTTGATGTGTGCATGATGCCGTTCGCGATTAATTCCGCCACGCAATACATCAACCCGACCAAGGCGCTGGAGTATTTCGCGACGGGCCGGCCGGTCATCAGCACGCCGGTGCTGGATGTGGTTCGGCAATATACGGGTCTGGTGGATGTCGTGAAATCCGCCGGGGAATTTGTTGACGCTGCCGAGCGGGCCATGCGGAACCCGGATAAGGATCGCCTCGCCCGCGCGACTGAAAAAGCCCGGCAAAGCAGCTGGGAAGTTACCGTGAAGACCATGCAGGATCTGATCAAATCCGCGATCAGCAAGAACGATCGCCCCAGCCGGGCGAAGGTGCAGCCGATCAACGAAGCTGAAGCGTTAAATTATCACTACCAGGCCACCCAGGGCTCCTGAATATTGCTCTTCTGAGACTGATTGAACGATCGAATCCCGGGAGAGGAAAACACCTCTTCCGGGATTCGGCTATAATGGGACCGATGCCCTGCGAGATCGACCACTGGCTAAGCACGTTTGGACTGGATGGGTCCATTCGCGATCACGTAGCGGTGGTATTCACGAATCTGCCGCACGACGTTCGGGTGGATTTGATGGATGATCCGGGGTTTGTGCTTTGGGATTACGATCCGGCGCCGCAATCCATCATGAAAGTTCCTGTGCGGTTTAGCGCGCCGGGGAAGCCGGGGCGCTCTGTGGTGCTGAATCGAACGATAAACCGCCGGCCCGTGCCATTTGCGCGGTGGGTGATCGCGCACGAACTGGCGCACGCCTATCTTCGGCACGGGGGCCGGTTCCCTAACGAGGACCCGGAGAATGCCGCGGACTCGCTGGCGGCGTCGTGGGGGTTTCCGAAACCCGCGATGCCGTGGTGACCGGCGCGGGCGGTTCGTAACGCTTTCCGCGAAGTTGAAGGGACACCCACCAGATCAGTCCGGCCAGGCCGATGAGGATGCTCAGCTCCTGGCCGCGCGTCAGCCAGCCGAATTCGACATATCCAAGTTGTTTGTCCGGCTCGCGCGTGAATTCGACGGCGAACCGCAAGATGCCATAGAACACCACGAAGGACGCGGCGATTTGCCCAATGCGCCGATTTTTCCAGGATCGCACCGCCCATACCAGGCCCAGAAGCAGGGGGCCTTCCAGAATCGCTTCGTAAATCTGCGAAGGATGCCTGGGCCGGGTGTAGCCCGGAAAGATCATTGCCCAGGGGACGCTGGATTCCCGGCCCACCAGTTCTGCATTGATGAAGTTGGCGATCCGGCCCAGGCAGAGGCCGATGGGGGTGACCAAAGCCATGCAATCGGCGAGTTGAAGGAACGAGAGCTTTTTGTATCGCGTCCAGATGAACAGGACGAGCATGACTCCGACTAACCCGCCGTGGAAGCTCATGCCTCCATGCCAGATGGCAATCGGTTCCCACCAAGGCTCAACTTCGCCCAGTTCGGGCTTATGATAGAAGATCCAGTATCCAAGCCTTCCGCCACCGACGACGCCTAACGCAAGCCAGCCGACTAGGTCTGAGAGGGCATCCGCGGAAATGGGCAGCTCGCGGGTTCGGACTAGCCGTAACAAGACGAAATAAGCCAGCACAAACCCGGTGAGGTAGGCCATTCCGTACCAGCGGACTGCGACCGGACCAATCTTAAAAATGACCGGATCGATATGCGGATAAGAGATAAGCGCCATCACGTTCAGCATTAATTCCAGCGCTCCGGGTTGATGGGGCTTGTCGTCATCAGGCGGTTAATATTGGAAACTTACTGCTGCTGATCGGCAATTGCGAATACTCTTCCACCAACCGGCGATATTCCCTTGCCACCTTGCGCTGCTTGCGACCCAGCGTGTAAAGCCCGACGGTGTTTACCGTTCCCCGCATTTTGGTCAGGGCTGAATCCCAATCTTTCATGTCCAGCAGCCCGAACCAGGTGAAGCCGACTATGGGCACACCATCTTCGCGAAGCCGAAGAAGATTCATCCATTCTTTCCAGAGCCATTCAATTGCATATTTGCTGGTGCGGTTGGTTTCCGTATGCATGACCGGCAGCCGGTATCGATCGAAATATTGCCGGGTGATGACGTAGTAGCCGTAGACATCTCCCGCCCCCACGCTGGTGCCGTTGGAGCGGATGACGTGTTCGTTGGTGATGTAATAGTCGGTGCCCATGATGCAGTGGGAACGCAAGTGCCGCTGGTCGCGGAACCAGGTGTATTCCTCCGGGCTCATGCCGCTGGAGAGCAGGTATTTGTACATGGTCGCTGAGACGTCATGGCCGAAGAGCAGGTCCAGCGAAAGAAACCGCCGCTCGTTCATGAACACGGCCTGCTCGACCATATCCGGGCCACCTGGGTGAACATATTCGGTGGATTCGCTGAAAATAAAGATGGCATCAGGGCGCAGATCGAGAATGGCCTTCATCGCCAAAATGGAGGCACGGACGCTGTGCTTAAGGTTGGTAAGGAACGCGGTGTGATTCTTGAGCCGTTCGTTCCACCAGCCGAATGCGGCTGAGAATTGCGCGGTAATGTAAATTTCATTCACCGGCGTGTAATACCGCACCCAGGGATAGCGCTCTGCGAACGCGCGAGCGTAATCGGCAAAATGATTGGGCCAATCGGGGTTCTGAAAATCAATGAGCCAATCGGGCAACCCAAAGTGCAGAAGATCGATGATGGGCACAATGCCCAACCGGCGCATCTCATGCATGACAGGGTCGAGGAACGACCAGTCATAGACACCCTTGGCGGTGAAGATTCGGTAGATCGGCGGGCCGTAGCGGAGGTAGCGGAGCCCCAGCTCGCGGACAAGCTTGAGATCGGTCTGCCACATCTCGTAGTGGCCGGTATCGCGCAGTTGATCGACGCGGACGTTCCCGTCGATTACCGGGCAGGAACACTCGATCCCCACGGCAAACATGAACCGCAGCGTGTCGGCTGGGTCGATCAGCCGAAGATTGCCGGCGGACGGTTGCTTGTTCGACATGAAAAGCTTATCGCAGCGTACGATTTAATATTACTAGAGTAATTTACACCACTTACAGATCAGCCGTCGCCGGCAGCCGGATTATACGGCAGGCAGCGCTCAAACCGCGATAGTCAATCACCAATCCGGGGCAGAAAATTGATTAGATATCGAAATACATGCAAAATTCGTACGGATGTGGCCGCTGGCGGATGGCGTCCACCTCGTTTTCGCGCTTGTACTTGATCCAATAATGAATGACGTCAGCGGTGAAAACATCGCCTTGCAGAAGGAATTCGTGGTCGTTTTCCAGGCCGTTGAGCGCTTCTTCGAGCGACGAAGGCGCCGAATCGATGCTTTCGTATTCCGCGGCAGTCAGGTGATAGATATTTTTATCCATCGGATTGCCCGGATCTAATTTGTTCTGGATTCCGTCAATCGCAGCCATCATGATCGCGCTGAAGGCGAGGTATGGATTGCAGGAGCCGTCTGGGCACCTGAACTCAACCCGCTTGGTTTTGGGGTTGTCGCTGTACATCGGAATGCGAATGGCAGCCGAGCGGTTGCGGCTGCTGTAGACCAGATTCACCGGGGCCTCGTAGCCGGGCACAAGCCGTTTGTAACTATTGGTTGTGGGATTGCATAGCGCGCAAAGTGCTGGCGCGTGCTTAAGAATTCCCGCGATGGCGTGCAGACCCATTTCGCTGAGGCCGGCATATTTATTCCCGGCAAAGAGCGGCTTGTCCCCCTTCCAGAGGCTGAAGTGCACGTGCATTCCTGAGCCATTGTCCTGGAACAGCGGCTTGGGCATGAATGTGACGACCTTGCCGTGCCTGGCTGCCACGTTTTTACACACGTATTTGTACATCATGACGTTGTCGGACATGGTGACCAGATCCTGGAAACGCATGTCAATTTCGCATTGGCCGCCGGTGGCGACTTCATGATGGTGGGCCTCAACGGGAATCCCCAGGTCGATAAGCGTAGCGACCATTTCGCTGCGGATGTTCTGCATCGTGTCCATCGGCGGCGTGGGGAAATAGCCTTCCTTTAAGCGCACCTTGTAGCCCAGGTTGCTGGGGTCTTCCTCGCCGCGTCCCCAGATGCCTTCGCGGCTGCCGACATAATATTTCGCGAAGTTGATCCCCTGATCGTAAAACGCCTGGTCGAAGATGAAGAACTCAAGCTCGGGCCCGAAAAACGCGGTGTCGGCGATCTTGGTCTTCTTGAGGTAGGCCGCAGCCTTGCGGCCGATGGAGCGCGGATCGCGCGAGTATTCCTTCTTGGTGATGGGGTCGCGTACGTCGCAAATCAGCGACAGCGTGGTGTGCAGCATGAACGGATCGATGCGCGCGGAATCGGGAACGGGAACGAGCAGCATGTCGGATTCATTGATGGCCTGCCAGCCGCGGATGCTGCTGCCATCGAATCCGAAACCGCGATTGAAGCTGTCCAGCGTAAGTTCATTGATAGGGCAGGTGGTGTGCTGCCAGAGGCCGGGAAAGTCCATGAATCGCAGATCGAAGAACTGGACCTTCTTTTCTTTACAAAGCTTGAGCACATTTTGAGGGGACATCCGCAAGCCTCCTGAATCCATAAGCGGTTGGATAGCCCGGCGACAATACCGCTGCGGCCCCAACGCGTCAAAACAAAGATTTGAAATGATTCCATGAACAACGGTGCATTGCCAGCATCGACCATCTAATGACTTGCAGCCAGGGCCTGTAAGTGCGTGCCGTACCCGATGATAACGGTAGAACCGATCAGTACCGCCAGGCCCGCGCCGATCAGCACATGGGTGCGCTTGCTGGTCCCGTGCCATTCCCGCAGGGCAATTCCCCACAGCGTGCTGAAGATAATGATGCTGGCCATATGGAGTGTCCAACTGGAGAAATCGTATTTCCCCATCTTGGTCTGACCCATGGAATAGAAAAAGAACTGGAAGTACCAGGTGATCCCCGCAAGCGCGGAAAACAGATAGTTCCAGGCCAGCGGCACAGGTTGTTCGGGCGTTTTCGCAACAGCCTGATAAGGCAGTTGATGTAAATCCGAGTTCATTACTCCCTCAATGGCGCTGAGTTCCGCGACATCCCGAGTGCGAAACGCTGAATAGTATTCGCCGCCGCTGCGGTTCTTGATGTTGAGGATCAGACACCAGAGGAAATTGGTGATAAAGCCGCCCAGGAGCACGATGATCAGCACGGGGAGATTCTGCCAGAGATCAACCCGGCCATCGGCGATGAGGCTCTGGCGGGCAGCTTGTGCAATCGGCTTGCCGGCGCTCAATCCATAGGCGAATGACGCACTCATCACGCCCGCAAACATGGCCACGATCAACCCCTTCAAGAAGTTGAATTCTGAAACCTGCCCCTTCTTCTGATCGTCGCTGAGTTCAGATTCCTTGGACATTCCCGCCAGGCCACTGATCGCAATCCCCACCAGGCAGACGGCGACGCCGAGGAGCACCACCTGCAGCGGGTGATCGGTTCCGAGGCGCGCCAAATCTCCGTTAAACAACGGTGGCATGATCGTACCGAAAGCTGCGCAAAGCCCCAGGGCAATCGCGTAGCCAAGCGCGATGCCCAGATAGCGCATCGACAGGCCAAAAGTCAGTCCACCAATACCCCACATAAGCCCCCAGAAAAATGCCCAGGCGACTGCTTTAGTGGGGGCATGGGTTAAGATTGCCGGCAGGTCAGGCACTAAGATAAACGCAAAAATGATCGGCGCGAGAATCCAGCTGAAGATGCCGCCCACCAGCCAATAAGTTTCCCAGGACCAATGGCGGACCGCCTTGTAAGGGATATAAAAACTGGCTGCGGCCAGGCCGCCAATCCAGTGGTAAAGTACGCCTTCATAAGGGTTTGGACCCATCATTCACTCCAGGGGGAAAATGTCAGCGTCGCCGCAGCCGTCGATTGCCATCAGCAGATCTGAACGCAATCCATTTGCAGAAGCGCCGCCAGTTTTTTGATCTGATCGCCGAGATGTCCCACGCCAACCGCGCAATGGTGAGCCGGGCCTTGTTTGTTCCATTCCGTGACGAACGCCCGCGCGCCGATGCTGAATCGATAGCGGCTGTTGGTGTTTCCGATTTCCAGAATTGGTCCCGCCACGGATTCGGCGTGGGCCGTCAGCAGCATAAGCGTTCCATCCACATTTTCGACGACTGAAAGAAGCGTCACGGGGCCATGTTTTACGGACATTTCCACCGACACGCCTTGTCCTACCTTGCCGTGATAAGCTTGCAGCGGCCGCACCTTCGTCTTGCCCTGCGCGATCGCGATATGCCCAGGCCCATCGTGGCCCATCAGCACGACATCGTCCTTAAAATCCATTGCGTAGTATTCGGTGAATGAGCCTCCAGCGCCGAACGTATCCATGATCTTCATCGCCTGCGCGTTTTTGACTTCGTATTCCCCAGCCACGGGAATTCCGCGGGCCGTCAGGAGCGATGTTCCAAGGATAATCGCGCTGATGACCTCCTCATTGGCCTTGTTGCCGGTGCCCGTATAGTAGTAGGCCATTGATCCGAGGTCGTGTTTTTCGACGAGCCGATCCAGCCCCACCGAGGTTCGGGCGGCGCGGGCAAGTTCCTCAGGCGGGCAATCCGGTTGAATATCAAAAGTGACCGCGAATTCTTCGAGGCGCACCCTGACCTGCGATTCGCTGACCTCTGCTGACAGGGCCGCCAGCTCGTCAACTTCCAGCATTTCGATGTGCCCGCCAAAATAGGCGCATTGCCGGGTGACATCGGTGTAGATATCGAGCATTCCGCCGTAGTAATGGCCCATGAGGCCCAGGCGATTGTGGGACATCTCATCCGCGACGCGAGCGGCATTGATCCACTGGCCAATTTCCTGCCAGGCGATTGGATCATCTTCCAACATCCCGGTGACCTGATGGAACGGAATCCTGGCCCGCTTTAAAACGTTGGCGAACTCCGGTACCGGGCATGCGTTGCAATTCGCCAGCCATTCACCGGTCATGCGCGTCCGATCACCTATTTTGTTAAACGTTGCGTAATCGATTGCTGCGGTGGGCGAAAGATTCAGAATGACGACGGGTACCTTGGCGCGCTGAACGACAGGCAAAATGGTGGATGACAGGGCATAGGTCGTGACATGCAAAAAGATGATTTCAACACCCGCCTCGCGGAATTGATGCCCGGCTTCCATGGCGCGTTTGGGGTTATCGATTAGACCGAGATTAACAACCTCAATCCCGGGCCGCTTTAGCTGTGTTTCGACCTTGCGGACATACCCCTCCAGCCGATCCTTAAGCCCTTGAAACTGCGGCCAATAGGCATCCAAACCCACGCCAAACAGTCCAACTTTGGTGATTCTCATTGGATGAAAGTTATACGAAGCGAGTTCGGCCCGCGAGCGCTTTTGGTGTCGAGCCGTCTCCGCGTCAGATCAAATATTGTGGCAAAGAATTTCTTGACTGATGGAGTCGTTTCGCTACATTCACCTTCCCGCGCTCCGTGCCACCCGCTGGGGTGGCTCGCTGAACCTTTGTTTCATTCTTTTTCTCCTAGGAGACCTCCCCAATGGGTTCGAATCCACGCCAAGATGCGATCAAAACGATTGCAACTACTCGCTACAAGCTCAATTACGTCGATTTTAAGACCACGCACGTCAAAAATATGTTTGGCGCGAATGTATTCACCGAGGAGGTCGCGCAAGCCCGGTTGCCCAAGCCCATTTTCAGAGCGCTGCAAAAGACGATTCGCAAGGGATTGCCCCTGGACCCGACCATTGCCGACGCGGTTGCCGCCGCCATGAAAGACTGGGCGATGGATCACGGCGCGACGCATTACACTCACCTGTTCCAGCCGATGACCGGCGTAACCGCTGAAAAACACGATAGCTTCCTCTCCCCCACCATGGGCGGCGGCGCGGCCCTCTTTGAATTCAGCGGTAAGGAACTGGTCAAGGGCGAACCCGATGCCAGCTCGTTCCCATCGGGCGGACTGCGCGCCACCTTTGAGGCCCGCGGATACACCGCCTGGGATCCCACCAGCCCCGCCTACATCGCGGAGCATGCCAACGGCTCAACTTTGGTGATCCCCACCGCGTTCCTTTCCTGGACCGGTGAGGCGCTTGATAAGAAAACCCCCCTGCTGCGATCGATGGAAGCCCTCAGCACGCAGGCGCTGCGCATCCTGAAGCTTTTCGGGAACACCGCTGCCGGCCACGTGTTTACGACCGTCGGGCCAGAACAGGAATATTTCCTGATCGACAAGAACTTCTACTACCTGCGCCCGGACCTTATCGCCACCGGCCGCACTCTCTTTGGCACAACCCCACCCAAGGGCCAGGAGTTGGAAGATCAATACTTCGGCAATATTCCCGAGCGCGTGCTGGCGTTCATGGCGGACGCTGAATTCGAACTTCTGAAGCTCGGTGTTCCGATCAAGACGCGCCACAATGAAGTAGCGCCCGGCCAGTATGAACTGGCGCCAATTTTCGAGAATTCCAATCTGGCGACGGACCATCAGAACCTGGCCATGGAAATTCTGCGCAAAACCGCGGAAAAATATGGCATGGTATGCCTGCTGCATGAAAAGCCATTTGCCGGCATCAATGGTTCCGGGAAACACAACAACTGGTCGATGTCGACCGATGTGGGCGAAAACCTGCTGAATCCGGGCGAAACACCCCACGAAAACGCGCAGTTCCTGGTGTTCTGCGTGGCCACCGTGCGGGCAGTCGCCAAATATGCTGAAATACTTCGCCTTTCGATCGCGTCCGCCAACAACGATCATCGCCTGGGCGCCAATGAAGCCCCACCGGCGATTATTTCCGTGTTCCTTGGTGATCAATTACAGGATATTTTCGATCAGCTTGAGAAGGGTCCGGCAACAACCAGCAAGCGCGGCGGAACCTTTGTCACCGGTGTTTCGGTGTTGCCGCCACTTCCCAAGGAAGCCGGCGACCGTAACCGCACCAGCCCGTTCGCATTCACGGGCAATCGTTTTGAATTCCGCGCTCTCGGTTCCAGCGCCAACATCGCCGGGGCCAACACCGTGTTGAACACAATCGTGGCTGAATCATTTGACTTCATTGCCAGCAAGCTGGAAGCCGACGTGAAGGCCGGCAAGGATCTGCACAAGTCGATTCAGGAAGTGCTTCCCCCCATCGTCAAGGAAAGCAAGAAGGTTTTGTTCAATGGCAACGGCTATTCTGAAGAATGGCACAGCGAAGCCGCCAAGCGGGGGCTGCCGAATTACAAGACCACAACCGACGTGCTCCCCGTCGTCACCCGCAAGGACACGATCGAGCTGTTCACTAAGTACAAAGTTTACACCGAGAAGGAACTGATGAGCCGGTTCAACATTCTCAGCGAAAACTACGTGAAACAGGTGACGATCGAAGCCAAGACCGCCATCATGATGGCCAAGACGATGATTCTGCCGGCGGCACTCAAGTTCCAGAAGGAAGTGGGAGAAAGCGTGGCCGCTGCCAAATCAGCCGGCGCCGCCGCCCCCGCGGGAGTTGAATTGCTGTCCGCGGTCGTCAGCACGATCAATGATCTGTCGCGCGGGATCATCGCGCTTGAGAAGGCGGAGCATCATCACGATGGCGACGCTTTTGTGCATGCCAAGCATATTAAAGAGCATGTGCTTCCGGCGATGGTCGAACTTCGCGCGTCGGCCGACAAGCTGGAAACCATGATTAGCGATGAACTTTGGCCTCTGCCGACCTATCGCGAAATGTTGTTTATCAAGTAAATGATCCATCGGGGCGTCGGCTCCAATGGAAATTTGCGAATCAGAAAACCCCGGCATGGCCATGCCGGGGTTTTCTTTTTGAATCGATCATTGTTCGCCGTAGGGCTCGTTGATTTGTTCCCACCCGTCGGAAGGGAGAGGGGCCTGGGTGAAATCTTTGTCACCCAGGCCTGCGTTGATTTTTACGTTGGAGAGATCCGTTACCTTGTCAACCGTTCCGTTGGCGTCGAGCGTTTCGATTCGCGCGGGCATGGCGCCGTCCAATGCCACCCAAATGTCGATCGTCTTGAACTTGTGGGCGTACGCGGTGTCCGGTTTGGGTGTCAGCAGGAGATGGACGGTGCCGGCCGGATCATCCTTGGCAGCATCCACCTTTTTCACCTCGAACAGCTTCTTGACGTCCTCCTTGCTCTGACCGATCGGAAGTGGAAATGGCCCTTCGCCCAGCTTCAGCAGATCAAGCTTCTGGCCGGGCTTGAGCACCTGGCGGCGGACTTCCTTTTTCGCCTGATAATCGCGCTCGACCAGCCACGCGCCATCCAGTGTATAATCGTGATTTTCGGGGAAGATTTTGTTGCCAACCTGTTTCTTGTCGAAGCTGACGCGAAGACGCGCGTTGCCATCGGGTAAATGCTGGAAAATTACTTTGCCGGAGCTGGAAGTGACATCCCCGCTGGCAGCGTCGGTGTTGGAGAGTTTCACATCGGCGGAAAAATCCTGGAGGTTCTTGCCGCGGGCATCGAGGGCATCGAGAATATCGTCAATGCTGGAAGAATTTTTGATCGCGATCGGCTGAGTCGCCGGCGCCGGGGCGTCTGCTGCCACGAGCCGCGAAATGAGCGTGGACGTAGCGACGATTGTCGCCACGAGAATAGCGAAAACTTCCCTTCGAGCAGACATCGGCGATCCTCCACCAGTATACAGACCCGGAAACAGCCCATCGGTTGCATTATGTCCATGAATCGCAGGCGCATCATGGGTCGGAATGGCATTCCTGAAGCAATTTTGCCAGTTCGAACAGATCAGCCACGACAATCCAAGGCTCGGCGGGAAATGCCCGCTCGCGCCCGTGGCTGATCCAGACCGTTGCAATGCCGGCGGCATGGCCAGCCTCAACATCATAACGGCCATCTCCCACCATCCACGCCTCTCCCGGTGAGACTTTTAGACTTTTGCACGCTTTCCCCAGCGGCACGGGGCTTGGCTTGAAGGGGCCGTCTTCACGGGTGATCAGGATGTCGATCGGCAGGGGATGACGCTGAAGAAATGTTCTCACGCTGCGCCGGCTGTTACGAGTAATCAGCGCGATGCCGAGTTTTTGTTGATTGATCCATTCCAAAAGTTCCCGGCAGCCGGGGTTCAGGGTGGATTCGGCGGCGGCTTGCTCCTCAAATCGCTCCAGAATCGCCAGGGCGGATTCGCGGCGCGCTCCCTCCATTTTCGCCAGTGCTTCCAGGATCGGTTCTGTTCCAATGCCCATTTCAGCTTTGAGCCTTGGAAAATCCAGGATCGGCTGGGTCAATGTCCCATCCATGTCAAACAGGATTGCCCGCGGAAGCGGAATCTTTTTTTGCGGAAGTTTCATGGCGCAACTTCAGGCGAAGCAGATCCGCTACTTCACCGGTAAGCGCGAATGATCGCGTTCTGCCGGAAAAATTTAATCGTCTTCCCCGAAACCAACCAATGATTAAGGCCGCGTCGCCGGCTTACCCGCTGCCGAAGGTTGCGTGGAGGCAGCGGCCACGACCGCTTGAATCATCCTCTTCTTAAGCGTTTGCATCGCTTCGTCGAACGTCGCGAACTTGCTCGCGCTCACATCGAACGCCACGTTGTCATACACGCCGCTTTCGACATTTAAAGTTTGCACCACGCCAGCAAGATCGGGCGTGCTGCCGGGGGGGAAGATCGATTCAAAAGGGATCTTCCATTGGCCATCAATCCGGACGAAGTGCAGTTGATCCATTTCCGGGCTAGCGGCCTTGGCATTGGGGTCCTTAACCACGGCCTCATCACCGGTGACGGTTTCCGTCATGGCGTCAATTTGCGGATTGGAGGCGTCGATCTGCTTGTTGGCCAACGCAACGGGATCGCGCGCGGGATCGGGAAACCGGTTGTAAAGCGCGGCACGCAGGCCCGCTTTGGCGGCATTGTTGTACGCAAACGCTTTAATCACCTTATTTTGTTTGTCGTCTTTGCCGTGAATGATATTGCTCAGCGACAGCGCATCGCCCTTCAACACGGCGGAGCGAAGTACCTTGATTGTCCCAAGCGGTGTAAGCATGTCTTCATTCACCGATGGAAGTGAAGCTGCCCCCCTTTGCTGAGCGGGGGTCAACGACGGCACGGTGGCCGGCTGGGCCGCCTTGTCACCAGCGGTCTGTGCCAGTACGGGCGCTCCCGCGGCCAGTGAGACAAGAAACAAGCCCAACCATCCGGTCTTCATTTTCATGGTGCTCTCCTCGCCCCCGCCATTTCCACATACGGAGGCGGCCTTTTTAGCCCAACTGGGTGACGCGGTCCATTTGTCTTCAATATTTTTTGCTGAGAAAATGAGTCACGGCGAGTTAAGACCGCCGCCGCCCGCGGATGACCAGCTGCTCAATCCGTAAAACTGCAATGCTGTTCATAGTATCGTAAACGGATCGTGGTCAGCAGCGCTGATGACAACCGGCGGCATGCCCAGAATTTCGCTCAGGTGGGTCAGCACGCGCTTCAGCACGGCCCGCTCACTGTTGGAATGCAGCGTGCACACGACTGTAACGCCCGCGCGCGCTGCTTTGATCGCGTCGTGATGACGCATTTCTCCAGTTAAATAAAGCTGCGCCCCGCCTGCAATCGCCTCGTCCAGAAATTCACCGCAAGCGCCGGCGCACACCGCGGCGCGGGTAATGTTGCCCCCCGTGGGGCCAGCCACCAGCAGATGGGAAATTTGCAGTTCGCGTTTAATACGGGCGAGCAGATCCTGGCGGGCTATTGCCGCAAGTTTGCCGATTCGTCCCATCCCGGTGGCCTGGGGCCTTGCAGCAAGCACATTCAGATCAAACGCGGGCTCTTCGTAGGGATGCGATTTGCGAAGGGCATAAACCACGGCCGACACCTTGGAAATCGGGACCACGGTTTCCAGCCGCACTTCCGGCACGCGCTCAAGCCGGCCGCTTTGCCCTACGGCCGGATTCGTGCCCTCCTGCCCGAAAAATGTGCCGGTGCCCGTATTTCGAAAGCTGCAGGATGTGTAGTTTCCGATGCGCCCCGCCCCGGCTTCAAACAGGGCTTGTCCCACCTGATCCACCTTTTCCTCCGGCACAAATACCGTGAGCTTGTATTGCGTGGCCTTACCCGCCCCAACGCGCAGCGGACCGCGATCGCTCATGCCTATTGCATCCGCCAGCATGTCATTGGTTCCACCCTCAGCGGCATCCAGCGCTGTGTGGGGTGAATAAATTGCAATTCCCCGCCGGATTGCGTCGAACACCAGGCTCGGTGGCGCTAATCGCTTTAGCGGTGCGAAGATCGGTGGATGATAGGCGACGACCAGATCACATCCGGCGTCCGCCGCCTCAGCTGCAACAGACGGGGTGTAATCGATGGTTAATAGAATTCGAGAAATTTTCTGGTCCGGATCGCCCGCCAGCAGACCCACGTTATCCCATGGTTCCGCCAGATGGACGGGAGCGAGCTTCTCCAGGGATTCAACGACTTTGGATAGTTGCATAAGACTCTCGCGAATCGTTCTGAAAAATTCCTAATCGCGCTGCTGCATTGTGTTGTACCCAGCCATGAGCTGCCGGGTGAGATCGCCGGGGCGGCCCGTTCCCAGTTCGCGGCGCTCGATTCTGCAAACCGGCATGATCTGCATGATGCTGTTCGTTACGAAGCACTCATCTGCTTCCAGCAGATCATTGATCGTCAGCCCCTTCAATTGAACGTCAATCGCGGCCTCGCCCGCCAGGTCAAGCACGGCTTGCCGCGTAATGCCGGGCAATACCGCGCTCTTGGGATAGGCTGTGCCCGCGGCAATTTTTTCGTCCTGAAGATCTTTAGGCGTGGGCGGTGTTTGCAGCGCGCCGTTCTTTACAAGAAACACATTGCTGATGCTGCCGGACTGAAGAAAGTTGTGAACATTGAACCACAATGCCTCCCCCGCCCCCCGCGTATTCGCGGCGCGCAGCGCAGCCAGACGCGAGAGATAGTTCAGCGTCTTGTGGCCGGCCTGGATGTCGTACGGATTCAGCTTTTGTTCGTCCAGGACAATGACGGTGAGGCCGTTCTCATAATATTCCGGCGGATAGGGTTCGAGGCTGGTGGCGGTGAGGAAAACCGAAGGCTCCAGATGCAATCCGTGCAGCGGATCCTGCCGCGCCGAGCCGCGCGTGACGGTCAGCCGCAGCCGGGCATCGGTCAGGCTGTTGCGCGACAGAATTTCATCAATTGCCCCGCGCAGGGCTTCATTGGAGTATTGCAGGGGAATGAACAGCGCTTTGCAGGAATTACGCAGGCGCTCCAAGTGCTGGTCCACACGAAAAATACGCCCATCGTCGGCCCGCATCGTGGTGAAAACGCCAGCCGCATGAAGCAGGCCGGTATCGCGCAAAGACACCGTCGCATGCAACTCGTCCACAAAGCTTCCGTTAACCCAGTCTTCAGCCATGCCCGCAAGTCTAACGCAAGGAACCAATTTACTCATGACCCATGCAAGAAGAGCGAATAAACGATTCTATCGCCTCCAAAAATCCTGCCATAACGTCGGCTGCGCAACGCTGGGTATTTAATGGACACTACGCATTCACCGATAACCCGACGGCCGCCAGCATCGCCTTGGCCTTCACGAGGGTTTCTTCGTATTCAGCTGCTGGGTTGGAATCCGCCACCACGCCGCCACCGACGGGGATGTAAATCATTCCCTCCTTCACAATCATGGTGCGGATGGAAATGTTGAATTGCATGGTGCCATCAGCATCGAGATATCCGATCGCGCCGCAGTAAGGCCCTCGGCGGGTGGGTTCAAGCGCGTCGATAATCTCCATCGCGCGAATCTTGGGGGCGCCGGTCACGCTGCCACCGGGAAACATGGCGCGCAGCAAATCGACAAAGCTCACGTCGTCGCGCAAAGACCCTTCGATAGTTGAGACGCCGTGAATAACCGTCGGGTGCACTTCAATCGCGCGCGGCTGGGTGACCCTGACACTGCCTATGGTGCAAACGCGGCCAAGATCATTCCGCTCCAGATCGATAATCATGTTCAACTCAGCCTGATCCTTGGCGGAATCGCGCAATTCATTTTCCATGCCTGGCGCATTGGGCCGTGTACCTTTAATTGGGCGGGTGATGATCCGCCGCCCGCCGTTTTCGGGATCGGGCGCAACCCGCAGAAAAAGTTCGGGAGAATTTGAGATCAGCACGAAATCGCCGTAGGCAAGGTACGCGCCATAGGCGCTTGGCGTATGCCGGACAAGGTAATGGTATATAGCCGCGGGATGAACCTTCAGCCCGGCTTTAAACCGGTGAGAGAGATTCACCTGGAACACATCGCCGGCGCTGATATATTCGATGGCCCGGGCGACAGCAGCCTCATACGCTGGCCGGGTGAAATTGCTTTGCAGAGGCGTATCCGAGCTGCCATAGGCGGGCTCTGGCGCATAAATCCGCTCAGAAGCGCGCCGGCAATAGGTGAAAACAAACAGCGGAAGATTCAAATCATCCACGGCCCCATCGGGAAGTTTCTCAAACAACCGCCCCAGGTCATAGCTTAGATACCCAATCCACCGGCCCCCGCCCGGCCAATATGTCTTCGACATCCACCCCAGCGCGTCCAGTGGGTCATCCCATTGTGTGATGATGCTTGCCCCAACGCGGGCCGTGGTTCTAAGCGTCAGTGCCTCGCAACGAATCGTGCATACCGGATTCACGAACCCGCTGGCCCACGGATTCGCCGGCCCCTCGTAATCCGGCACAGCAGACAGGTTGATTCTCGGATTCACCACGTCGGAATTGTAAGGATTCGGATATCGGAAACGAACCGAACGCCACATTGAGCTCCCCCGCTCAACCAAACATATTATTTTCTGGCGCTATCGCGCGCCGGCTTTGCAGAATACAATCGACCTTCAGCTACTGGTCTCAGCTTTACAAATATGAGGATATCGCCATGTCATTGAAATCTTTGATCGCAACGGGAACCAAGCTTTGGCTCGATTCGATCGAACCAGAACTGGTTCGCAAGAACAGGGCTTTGGGCGCGACCGGCGCAACCTCCAACCCAATCATCGTCTCCGATATTCTCAAAGGCGGTGGACAGGACGACGCCATGATGGCCCTCATGGACAACGGCGGCGACGACCAGGCCCTGGCCTGGGCCATGACCGACAAACTCGTTTCCGAAGCGCAAAGCGTCTTCCTCCCGGTCTGGGAAGAAACCAAGGGAAATAACGGCTACGTCAGCTTTGAGCTTGATCCCCTGCTGGAAGACCTCGAGCTTGCCCCTAAATCGATTGAAGATCGCTCGCGGCGATATGTCGAGCTGGGAAAAAAGTGGTCCGCCGGGCACAAGAACCGCATGATCAAGGTTCCCGCCACCGCTGCCGGGCTCGGGGCCGTCGAAGAACTTGCCTCGCTCGGCATCACGCTGAACGTCACCCTCATCTTTTCCGAACGGCAATATAAGCTCGCCCGCGACGCGGTCTGGCGCGGCGCCTCCCGCAGAAAAGCCGGCCTCGACGGATTCAAAAGCGTCTACAGCATCTTCGTCAGCCGGGTTGATGTTTACACGGAAAAGTATGCGCCCACCCTGTCCGCCGCTGCCCAGGGTCTGGTGGGCATTGTAAATGCCAAACGACTTTGGCAGCTCAACCAGCAATTCTGGAAAGACAAGGGCCTGAAGCTGCAGCAGGAAATTATCTTTGCCAGCACCGGCACAAAAAAAACGACCGACCCCGCCGATAAATACGTCGCGGCTCTTGCGGGCAGCGACATTCAGACCAACCCCCCCGCCACCAACGACGCGGTTGAAAAGCTGAACAAGTCCTACACGCGCCAGGTCGACAAGATGCCGTCCAGGGAAGTGCTGGATGAAATCGATTCCAAGGTCGATCAACAGAAAATGGAAGAAAAGCTGATGCAGGAAGGCACCGCCAAGTTTGCTGATCCACACAAGGCGCTGCTGAAGCTGATTATGGAAAAACGATCGCGCCTGGCAACGGCTAAGTAGCCCGTGATTCACCATCGCTGTCGCCGTCAAGGGCGAGGAATCGTCCCATGCAACTGGCAATCGTCGCTTCAGCGTTGAATGCGGAAATTCGCGCGGCCGCCCGCCAGGCGCGAAGCCTGGGCTTTGAGGGCATCCAACTCGATGTGCGAACCGCCGAGCTGGATATCACCTCGCTTTCCGATTCGGGAAAGCGCGAGCTGCGCCAGGTAATTCGCTCGCACGAAATCGCGCTCGAAAGTCTGCGCTTCGATCTGGGCTCCAAGGGATTCGGCCCAGCAGCCGATATTGATGCCCTGCTAAGCAGGCTTCAGTCTGTCCTGGAATCAGCCCGGGCATTGCAGACGCCGCTGGTCTGCGTCGAAGCCGGGCCACTTCCCGCCCCGCCGCCCGAGCTCAAACCCAAACCGTCCATCGCGCCCGAAGAGGCTGGGTTGATTATCATCCCCAGGCCCACAAGCCCAGCGCCGGCCGCGACGAACGGTGATATTGCCCCGCAAAAGTTCGATTCCGTCTTCGCCTCCAGCGTGGATGGCGCCATGGCCGAACTCGGTCGCCGCGCCGATCGCTATGGGGTGATGCTGGCGTTCCGAAGCGATCTCGCCTCCTTCGCCGCGCTCGAGCGCGCTTTGCGCGCCGCTGCCTGTCCCTGGTTTGGGATCGACTTCGACCCGGTCGCCATGCTGCGCGACGAATGGTCCGCCCATGAAATCTTTTCGCGCCTGGGGATGATGATGCATCACGTTCGCGGACGTGATGCGGTTGCCGGCGCGGATCGGCGCGCCAGGCCCGCGGCCATCGGCGCTGGATCAGTCAATTGGGAATCGTTGTTTTCACTGCTGGACGAAGCCGCCTACAAGGGGTGGATAACCCTTGATCCATTCGATTTGCCGGATCGCCGGGCCGCTGCTGTCGCTGGCGCGGATTATCTGAAGAAGATTCGCCCCTGATTCAAGCTGCGATCATCTCCCCTCGGAAACCGATCTTGCCCGCGCCTGTTCCCAGCTCCCCCGAATTTCTTTCACGTCCACCGTTCCGAAATGCTTTCCGCTGGTCGGCACCAGCGTCCTGGTATTCAGTGGCGGCAGCAAATCCCCGTGCGCCGCGATCAGTTCGTCGCACATCTCCACGATCTTATCCAGCGGCAGCGTCGCGGCCGTCAGTGGATCAAACATCGCCGCCTGATAAACATGATCCCTCCGCCCTTCCATGGCGGCGCGAATGAACAATTCATGCTGAATCACATGCGGCTGCATGTAACCGATGAGCTGCGGGGGCAACTCCCCCACCGTGGTGAACCGCGGACCGTTGCGGTCAACCAGCGTCGGAGCCTCGGCAATCGCCGTCGGCGCCAAGTTTGAAATGCATCCCCCGTTCGGCATGTTCCCGTACACCACGCTGGGCGTGCCGGTGACCATCGAATGAATAATAGTGCTGCCGTATTCCTGCGTGCGGCGCGCCTCGATCGCCTCAGGCGCGCTGCTCTGCGATTTCATCCGTTCAAATTCACAAACGCTCTTCTCGCAGCGGTGCAAGTATTCGTCGATGGGCACCTTAAACGCGCTAATGGCTTCCGGCCCATGCGGGATGAAATACGGGTTGTATTCCGCGTTGTGCTCGGAACTTTCGGTGACAAAATATCCCAGCCGTCTCATCAGCTCAAATCGCACGGCATTGCGCTGGAAAATCGCCGGGTCGTTCATCGCCGCGAAAAGTCGCGGATAAAGATCAGCCCCATCCTTTTCCATTTTCAAATAAAACGCCATGTGGTTGATGCCGGCACAGATGAAATCCGCCTCCGCGGGGTTTTCACCCAGGTAGTTCATCAGTGAGTTAAACGTTCCCTGCACGCTGTGGCACAGCCCCACCGCCGCGATGCCGCTGGTGCGCGAAATCGTCTGCATGTTCATCGACATCGGATTTGAATAATTGAGGAGCAGCGCCCGCGGGCAGCATTCCATCATCCCGCGGCAAAGGTCGACAAGCATGGGATAGGTGCGCAGCGCGCGGAACAATCCGCCCGGCCCCGTGGTGTCGGCGATCGTGAAATTGAGTCCGTATTTGCGCGGAATTTCAAAATCAACCAGTGTCGATTCAAACCCGCCGATCTGCACCATGTTGATGACGAAATCAGCGCCGGCCAGCGCCTCGCGAAGATTTTGCGTCGCCTCGATGCGCGGATTCGCCCCCAGGCTGCCGGCCATCTTTCGGCACAGCGCCGCGCCAACCTCCAGGCGGCCCGCATCAATATCCATGTAGCTGATCGTCGCGCCCTTGAACTGCGGGTAAGAGAGAATATCCCCGGTAAGATTTTTGGAGAAAACAACGCTGCCCGCGCCGATCATTGCAACTTTAATCACAACCAACCTCCGGAGCGCAAGGACGATATCGCCGGATCGGCCTGGGGGAAATAGCCGCGACCGAAACAACCCCGGTTTCACGCGAGCTTTCAATCGGTATGCCGTGAGAACTGCTCATATAAGTGGGCGTATTTACCGTCTTTTGTCAGCAGCTCGCGATGCGTGCCGCGCTCAATAATGTTCCCAGCGTCAATCACCAGAATCATGTCCGCCCGCATGATCGTGCTTAACCGATGCGCCACGATAAATGTGGTGCGCCCCTGCAGCAGCCTTTCCAACGACTGCTGCACCAGAAGCTCGGTCGCGGTATCGACCGCGCTGGTGGCTTCGTCCAGCATGAAGATGCGCGGGTCAGCCAGAAATGCGCGGGTGAAACAAATCAGTTGCCGCTGGCCCAGCGACATGCTCGCCCCGCGCTCCCCCACTTCGGTGTGAAAGCCATCAGCCAGCGACAGAATCGCATCCGCCGACCCAATCGCCTTCGCCGCCGCGATCACCTCGTCATCCGTTGACTGCGGCCGCGAATAGCGGATGTTTTCCATCACGGTGCCGGTGAAAAGGTAATTCACCTGCAGCACCAGCCCCATTTGTTTATGCAGCGAATCGCCTGTAACGAACCGAATGTCGTGCTCATCCACCAGAATGCGGCCGGTCTGCGGCTGATAGAACCGCGCGATCAGTGAGATAATGCTGCTCTTGCCGCTGCCCGTCGCGCCAACCAGCGCCACCATTTGCCCGGGGGCGGCCTCAAAATTAATCCCGTGCAGCACCGGCCGCTGCGGGTTGTAACCAAACACAACATTTTCAAACCGCACATGCCCGGCAATGCGCGGCAGTGGGCTGGCCTTGGCCAAATCGTAAACCTCAGGCTCCATGTCCAGCAGCGCAAACACCCGCTCGGCCCCGGCCATCGCCATCAGCAACTGCGTATAAAAAGCGCCCAGCGTGATGACCGGACCCATGAACCAGTCCCAGTACAAATAGGTCGCCACCACCGACCCCCCGCCGTTTTTCATGGTTCCCGCCGCCACCATGTATCCGCCGTAAAGCAAAATAGTCACCCGCCCGGCAAAGCGAATGACCTCCAGCAATGGCTGATAAATGCCGTTGATGCGCGCCGCCGTCATGTTGTTGGCGGTGTTGATCTCCTGCAGGCGATTGAAAACATCCAGGTTCGGGTCCTGCCGGTTAAACGCCGTCACCACGCGCATGCCGGTGATGTTCTCCGCCAGGTTCGTGCTGACCCGCGTGAAACCCTCGCGCGCGATTTGATAGACGCTGGACGAACGCCGGTGAAAAACCAGCGTCAACCCATAAAGCACCGGCCCCAGCCAGGCGACCGCCAGGAAAAGCCGCCAGTTTTCGCGCAGCATGTAACCTGCCGCGACAATCATGATCGTGCCGTTGGCGATAATCTGCCAGATTCCCCAGACGTTCACCTCGCGCAGCGCACTGATGTCGCTTGTGCAGCGGCTGATGATTCTCCCCAGCTTCGTCTTGTCGTAGTAGCTCATCGAAAGCCGCTGGAGCTGATCGAAAAGCTTCTGGCGGAAATTAAACTGCACGCTCTCGCCCGCGCGAGTCATGATGATGATCGTCAACCGCTGAAGAATGACCGACCCGATAAACACCAGCGTCCAGGCCCCGATGATTCCCGCGATATGCCACGATGCCTGCTCTAACGAGACGCCCGCCAACTGGTGTTGAGCGTAATTATCACCGTAGTTAATGATCCGCTTGATGAACTGCGGCCCCTGCATGTCCAGCAGCACATGCGCCAGCCCCATCGATATCGCCGCGAAATACCACTTTTTAAACGGCGCCAGCGACCCAAGAAGCCGTCGCACCAGTGGCCACTGAATGGGCCGATAGCGATCTTCATCATCGGTCTCAATCTCAGGGAGCGGCTGCGCCGGGCGACCACTCCCCGCGGCGAACGCGCCGCGGCGCTTTAGAAAACGATTCTTCAACCCTTCGAATGTCATGGATTCACTTCTGATCCTTCGGCCAGCAGGTCATCCGCCAGCGGCTGGTCATCACTACTCAATTGCGCCGCTGCAATCTCCCGGTAATGCCCATCCTGCTCCATCAACTGCGCGTGTGTGCCAATTTGTGTAATTCCGCCCTGCTCGATCACCACAACCAGATCCGCGCTCTTCACCGTGCTGATGCGATGCGCGATGACGAACGTCGTGCGGCTATGCATGACATGCCGCATCCCGCGACGAATTAAATCCTCCGTCTCCGGATCAACCGAGGCCGTCGCGTCATCCAGAATCAGCACGCGCGGGTTGGTCACAATCGCCCGCGCAATCGCCAGCCGCTGGCGCTGCCCGCCCGAAAGCGATGCGCCGCGCTCTCCCAGCAAAGTGCTATATCCTTTGGGCAAAGCTTCGATAAATTCATGCGCCTGCGCCAGCCGCGCGGCCGCTTCCACATCCCCAGGACTGATGCCCACGCGGCCGTACGCGATGTTTCCCGCCACCGTATCGCTGAACAGGTAGGTCTCCTGGAACACAAACGCCACTTGCGTCCGTAAACTTGCAAGCGCTAAATCGCGCAGATCAATCCCATCAATCAGGATTCGCCCGCTTTGCGGGTCGTAGAACCGCGCGATCAGATTGACCAGCGTTGTCTTCCCCGCGCCGGTCGGCCCGACGATGGCCACCACGCTGCCGCCCTTGATGCGGAAGCTGATGTCGCGAATCACATATTTTGCCGGGTCATACCCAAAGCAAACATTCTCAAACGTCACTTCGCCCGCTCCCGCCGGCATTGGCCGGGCAGCAGGCAATTCCGGCACCGTGGGCGCGGCCATCAACACTTCATGCAGCCGCCGCGATGAGACCATCGCATTCTGATATTGCTCGTTGATCGTTCCTACCTGCTGCAACTTGGCCAGAATAGCGTTCATCGCCCCGCCAAGGATCAGCAGATCGCCCGGCCCGAATTTTCCGCGAAGCATCAAAATCCCGGCAACCAGGAATAACGATAAGTTCGAAGCCATCGCGATCGAGCGAATCACCGGCTGAAAGTTCGCAAACATTCGAATCCGCGTCAGCACGCGATCCTTAAACGTCTGGCAATTGTCATTATATTTTGCGATCTCCTGCTGCTCGGTCGCGAATGCTTTAATCACATGCACGCCCGCGATGCTCTCCGTAATAATCGAAACGTTGCGGTCTTCCGCTTCCATCACGCGGCGCGCCACCGGTTGAATCTTGCGGCTGAATTGCAGGATGTAATACGTCCAGATCGGCAGCGGAATCAGCGACAATACCGCCAGCCATTTATTGCGCGTCCAGATCAGGATCACGTTAAAAGCCACCGAAAGCACGATATCCAATGACACCAAAACCGCCGTCTGCACGAACAGGCGAACGTTCTGCAGATCCGTCAGCGCTCGGTTGATCAACTGCCCGGAACTCAGCGCATCGTGAAACCCGAATCCCACCCGCTGTAGCTTGTCGTACACTGCTTCGCGAATATGGAAAACCATTTCCATGCTCATCCGCGCGTTGGCCGTCTCTTTGCAGTAGCGGACGATCAGCATCGAAAAAATCAGCAGCCCCAGCACCGACAAGATCCACCGGAGATGGGCCGTGGAAGGATCAGTGGATCCAATCCAATGGAAAAAATTGCGCGATGCTCCTTGTTCCATCGCGGAAATATGCTGAATCTGATTGATCGCCTCCCCGGCTTCACGGATGGTGAAGGTATCCACCGCCGTCGCCGCCACAACCCATACGCAGGCCATAACCACCAGCCCGCTCACCGGCCGGATGAACTGAAACATCCAGGCGAGAAGCTGGCCTCCGGTCATTCCCGCCGAAAGAGGATTGGTCACCCCAAACCCATCTCCCGAAGGATCGGATTCCGCGTTGGAAGCGCCGGGAGAAGAACCGACGCCCGGCTTGTTGTTTAAGGGCGGCCGCGACTGCGTTGACACGTGTATACCGATGGTTGAAGTAAAGCTGCTAACGCTATCGTCCAGCCAGTCGTCGTCAACCCCTCGGTCGGCAAATTTGGACCCAGCTCACGACAAAGGCCGATAATAACCCACATGGCCACATTAGCGCGCCGGTCCGGATTGGCTGAAACAATTTTCCGGGCATCCCGCCGCTATCTCCAGGCGCGGTTGCGAAATGTCGGTCTCCAGCCCGTTCACCCCCAGTGGGAAGCCCGTGCCGCGATCTGCGAGCGATGCCACCTGCGCGTTGTTCGCTGCGGTGTCTCCTACTGCGGCAACCCATTCCTGGAAGCGATGGATCGCGAACCGTCGATCGACGGCTGCGGATGCCCCTGCCGCGATAAAGCCAAATCCCCGGGCGAACATTGCCCCTTGAATTCCCATTATCAACCTTCAACGTCCGATAACCACAAATGCGACTGCAAATGGTGCCGATAGCTCTGCGGAAAACGCCGAAATTCGCCCGTGGTTTGCGTTCGGTCCAATCGTGGTCTATCGTCATGTCCGTATGAACAACCGATGCGCTTCCCTCCTGGTCCTGGGCCTTGCCACCGTTCTTTCGTTCTCAATGGCGCGCGGCCAAACCAGCGCGCCCCCCGCGGTCGCGTCCGCGCCCCCTCCACGTCATGCGGCTGTCATTCCCAGCGGCTTTCATCTCATCAGGGTCGGAGATCGCTCGGTCTTTTGCGAACCGCAGAATGATGACTGGGTCAGGCAAACACTCTCCGACATCAAGGCTGCAACCCGGCCTTCCACGATGCCTTCGGATGTCATCAACTCAATCCAGCGCAACGGCCCCGAAGTGGTTAAGCAGATTCTTGCGGATTTCGCCGCGACCGATCCTAAGCCCGTCAACGATGCGCTGAACGTCACCCTGGTGCCCCAGCTCAAACAGCTTGACACCCTCCAGCCCGCCATCTTCTACATGCCCACGATGCGCCAAAAGCTGATCGATCTGATGGACGCCGGCTGGACCGATCCCCGCTATCACTACAACCGCTTCAATAAAGACGTGGAATACGATTCGGGCATCAAAATTTCCCTCGATGTGCCCATGGACGACCAGGTCATCTTAATTCCCCTGGATAACGCGCCAACCCCCGCTGCCAAACACGAAGCACTGGCCAAAACCGTCTCCGATTTCGAGAACCGTTATGCGTCGGCGGAGATGTACCTCAGCGAAGTCGAAACCAGAAACGTACTGCTGGGGCTCCTGCAAAGCACCTACATGGACCCGTTGAAGCTGCCCATTCCCCAGCAATGGTTCGGCCGCAGCATCGCCCAGGTCTATTCGGTGAAGTACACCGCGATGGTCGTTGGTTCATCCCGCGACACCATGACCCAGAGCCTCGTTGCCGGCAATCCACGCAACCCCCTCAAGCCCGAAGCCATCGACTTAATCAACCCCATGAACGTAAGCGTCCTGCGGCCGGAGTTCGTCCCCGCATATGACGATGCCGCCACCCAAAAAGGCGTTCGCGTCATCGTCTCGTGGATCAGACAGGCGGGCGACGGCGGATTGGCCAAGGTCCTTCCCTCCCTGCGCTACGCCCCCATTACCAGCCCGGCGGACCTCATTAAACGCATCAAAGACGCCACCGGCGCCGACCTCACCAAAGACATGAGCCCCAACCCTTAAGAAGCACGACAACTTCGTTCCGCAAAACACAACCAAAGCCCGGGACGTGCCACCCGGGCTTTGTCATCCGCCCATTCACCGCTTCAGCCACCTCAAAAATTCCCCAGCCGCAAGCGCCCCTTCCCTGTACTCCTTCAGAATTTTGCCGGATTCAGCATCGAATACAAAAAATGATGGAATCGTTTGCACCCCAAACTCCGCCGCCAGATTGGGATTAGCATCGATATCAATCGACAGCGGCACATACGCCGTAAGTGCCTTGGCGACCAATGGATCCGCCCACGTTGTATGCCGCATGGCTTGGCAGGGTCCGCACCAGCTTGCTGTAAAATCCATGAAAATCGGCAGTTTCGAAGCCTTCGCCTCCTGCACGGCACCCTCAAAATTATAGCGCCAAGGCACCAATTCCTTGGGTTGCATCAAATGCAGCGCCGTCCACGTGAGGGCAAAAATGCCCATAATGGCTGCCAATCCCCACAGGTTTTTATTTTGTTGCGCCATAGCTCAATAAGCGATCTTAGCCCCCAAGTCCTTGAAGTGCTCAACCCACCTCCTTACGATTTGGCCCTTTCGTCTCAAACAAGCGAGGATTTTGATGAAGATTCTGGTCGCGGACAAGTTGGCTGAGGAAGGTCTGGAGTTTCTCAAGCAGAATAAAGCTGAATTCGACGCCAAGGTCGGGCTGAAGGAGGATGAACTGGCGGCAATCGTTGGGGATTATGATGCCCTGATCGTCCGCTCGGGCGCCAAGGTCACCGCCAAGGTGCTGGAAAAGCCCGGTAAGCTTAAGGCGATCGCCCGCGCCGGCGTCGGTGTCGATAACATCGACCTCGAAGTCGCCACCTCCAAGGGCATTCTGGTTCTCAATACCGCCGAGGCCAGCACCCTTTCCACCGCTGAGCATGCCCTGGCCCTGATGATGTCCCTGGCCCGCAAGATTCCCCAGGCCCACACAGCCCTGAAAACCGGCGCGCTCGAATGGAAAAAACGCAGCGTCTACCAAGGCACCCAACTGGCCGGCAAAACCCTGGGCGTCGTCGGCCTGGGCCGTATTGGCCGCACCGTCGCCACCCGCGCGTTGGCCATGGAGATGGATGTGGTCGGGTTCGACCCGTTCTTCCCATCCCCCACCGCCCTTGACGGCAAAGTGAAGCTAATACGCGACTTCGATGAATTCCTCTCTCACATCGACGTCATCACCTTCCACGTGCCAGGCGGCGAGCAAACCAGGCATCTGCTCAACCGCGATCGCCTCTTCACCAAGTGCCGCCCCAACCTGCTGGTGGTGAACGATTCCCGCGGTGAAGTGGTCGATGAATTCGCCCTGGCTGAAGCGCTTAGGGCAAAGAAAATCGCCGGCGCAGCCCTCGACGTTTACGCGGTCGAGCCACCGGCCAAGGATCAC
The DNA here is from genome assembly GCA_030775485.1 of Planctomycetota bacterium. Taxonomy (GTDB): domain Bacteria; phylum Planctomycetota; class Phycisphaerae; order Tepidisphaerales; family Tepidisphaeraceae; genus JALYJB01. Next base: position 163,736 of record JALYJB010000005.1, read on the forward strand.
CCGCTCTTCGGCCTGGAAAACGTCGTCCTCACGCCCCACCTGGGCGCCAGCACCGACGAAGCCCAGACCGCCGTTTCGGTTGATGCCTGCAAGGCGATCGTCGCCTATCTCAACAACGGCGAAATCCGCGGAGCGGTAAACGCCGGCGGCTTGAAGCTCGACCTTCCCGCGGACGAGCGCCCCTTCGCCGATCTCGCCCGCCGCATCGGCGCGCTGCTCCCCGGTCTGTGCGACAGCGGCTACAAGACCATCACCCTGCGCGTCAGCGGCACCAAGGCCCCCAAGCTGATGAACACCCTGCTGCGCCTGGCAACGGTGGAACTGCTCAAGCCGCACCTGAATACCGATGTGAACCTCATCAACGTCGAGCACATCGCCCGCAGTCGCGGCATCAGCCTCGTCACCATTCACGAACCGAATCCACCCGCGGGTCTGGTCGGCGATATTGTCGGCATCCGCGCCGAAGGCCCCGATGGCGAAAGCCACCGCGTGCTGGGCACCGTCTATGCCGACGGCCTCCCGCGCGTGCTGCGCATCGATGACTTCAGCATGGACATGATCCCCGAGGGCAATATGGTCCTCATCATGAACCAGGATCAGCCCGGCGTCATCGGCGCCGTCGGCAGCAGCTTCGGTGACGCGAAAGTCAACATCGCTGACATGGTCATCAGCCGCCACGTCGGCGCGGGTGGCAAAGCCACCGCGTTCATGGTCCTCAAGACCGACAGCCAACCCCCAGCATCGCTTCTGGAAAAACTGAAGAGCAACCCCACCATTCTTCGCGTCCGCAGCCTGGTCTTGCCCCCACGGCAGAAATAAAAGCGTTAACAGGAGTCGCCACAATCACTGATTCGCCCGGTAACGGAAATCAGTGATTGTGGCCGATTCCCGCTTCCACCCTCACCGCGTCCAGATCACATCCGCAACGCCCTGCCGATGGTTCGCCCAGCGTGCCTGCACAAACAGCCAGTCGCTGAGCCGATTGATGTAGGTCAGAATCGAATGATGCACCGGCCGATCGTGCGAGAACCCCACCAGCACGCGCTCCGCCCGCCGGCAAACCGTCCGCGCCAGATGCAGCCGCGCGCTGGTTTCCGTCCCGCCCGGCAGAATAAAATTCCGCAGCGGCGGCAACTCCGCCTCAGCCGAGTCAATCTCCATCTCAAGCCGGGAAATGCTCGATTCTTCAAATGCCGGTAACCCCGACCGCGCCGCCGGCTCTGCTGCTCCCAGTTGCGACCCAATGACAAACAATTCGTTCTGCACCACCGCCAGCCGGGCCCCCAATTCCGCCACCGCCCCAATCACCGCCAGCCCGATGCACGCATTCAATTCATCCACCGAACCCGTGCATTCAATCCGCGCATCAGACTTGGAAACCCGCTCCCGCCCAATCAGCCCGGTCGTCCCGTCGTCACCGGTTTTGGTGTAAATCTTCATGGCAACATGATAACCGGGAGATGTTCATTCGCCTTGTGGGGAATATTTTTCGCGCGGGTAAAGTATGCCATGCAGCGCACAATCACACACATGCTGATAGCGCTAAGCAGAATCCAAACTCCATTTCGAAAATCCACGTCTTGCCAGTACCAACCCCAGTTTTGCTGAGTAGTCCACGGCTCTCGCCAAAAATCGATCCAACACAAGCATGCCGCACACAGATAAAAGATTCCCGCCAACGCCGTCAGAATGCGCCAAATAACTGCCACGCGCGTTTCTTGTGCGCTACGCACTGAAATGTAAAAGACACCACTGAGCCACATTGAAAGAGCTGCGATTCCAGAATCGTCCAAGATTACGCTCAGAACCAATGCCAAAATGAAGACGGCGACTACTGCCATTAATGTGCGGTGGGTCGTGAATATCGGAGTCCGCTCCTTGCGCGGACTGGCATAATCCAGAATCCTGCTCGCTGCCTCTAAAGTATCCTCACCCATGCCAGCCCTCGTCAATTTGCGACTGGAATTGGTTTACCCCCTCGCCGATTAACTCTTCGCAGCTCGTTATCAATCCGATTCCCACCACCTTCCAGTTAACCAGCCGCCGATCCCACCTAGACCCTCCACAAAAACATGTACGTACACGAATAGGTACGGTGCGTCGCCAGCAACAAAGTTTAAAATCCCAACTCAAGCTCAGCTTGCTGCCGGCGAAATTATTCCACCAAATCCGCGGCGTCGAACTGCTTGCGCATCTCTGGCATCTCCACGAACCCTCATTCTCTTACCGAAGGAAGAACCTCCAAATGAAAAAGAACATCAACCCCCTTGCTGGCATTATCGCTGCCACTTTGTGCGTGGTCGTCTGGGCAATTTCGGCGCAATGTGCCATTACGCCGACCCCGTTCATCGCAAATAATCCCATCGGCGGCGCTCCTATTGGCTGGGCTTTTGCCGGCAATAAATTTGTCGGTTCAATATTGGATAGTGGAAGCGGCCAGAATCTGCTGTACTCGACCAATCTTACCGGCGGCAACATCCAGCCCTTCGGCGGCACCGTCACCCTTGCAGTGAACTACGGCCTGGAACACTACGTCTCCAGCTCCATTGGGCTGGGCGGCTTTCCCGTTGGGGATGTATATGTCGCCTCCGGCAACAACATTCAGCACATCACCAATGCCGGCGTTGCTGATCCCGGCTTGTTCGTCAACGGTTCCACAGGTGGCATCAACGGTCTGGTGCGCGGAATTACCTTCGATTCCGTCGGCACGTTTAACCACGACATGATCGTCACCACACATAACGGCTTCGTTTACACCGTCGACAGCGCCGGCAATGCCACGCAGATTGCTTCCACCGGCGAAGACACCGAGGGCCTGGATGTCGCGCCGCTGGGCGGCAACTGGCCGGGAATGAACGGCTGGCTTTTCGTGGCCTCCGAGGGCAGCGGCTCCATCCGCGCGATCAAGCCCAATACCTTCGCGATGACAACCGTCGCCACCGTCCCCTCCGCGGAAGAGCTCGACTTTGTTCCGCTGAATCTTGGTGCCAGTGGAAGCCCACTGGAAGGGCTCTACGGCGGCAACTATAACACCAACGTGGTCATGGCCGGTGCGAGCCAGTTTGCGGGTCTTCAGGGCGATATCATCGTGACGGGTGAGACAACGCATTCCATATACGACGTCAACGCGATCAACGGCGTCACCGTCGATGGCGCGTTCCCCAACCAACCCGAAGACGGCCTCTTTGTGACCACGAGCATTCTACAAAATGACAATCTCCCCGAACCCGCAAGCTTCACGCTGCTGGGGGCCGTTAGCCTTATGGCCCTGCGGCGGCCCAGGCGGTCGGCTTCACTTTGATGGATGTTGCTGGTTCGAAATAGTTGGCAGAAATGGATGTGCCTTTCGTTAGATCGATGCGCACCGGGCCGCTGTTTTCATTCGCGGGCCGCGCGCAAGAAACCAGCGCCTGACGGGACACACAACGCATCGTCGATTTGCCGATGCCCCCAGTTTACACTATTCACGGATGACCCCAGCGCAGATTCTCATCGCCCTGATTCCCGCCGCTTACCTCATCGGCTCCATCCCCTTCGGCCTGGTCGTCGGCCTCGCCAAAGGCATCGATCCGCGGAAAGCCGGCAGCGGAAACATCGGCGCGACCAACATCGGCCGCCTGCTGGGCGGAAAATTCTTCGCCCTCGTTTTCACGCTGGATCTTCTCAAAGGCGCCGTCCCCACATTGCTGGCCGGCGCGGCTCTGCATTTCACCGCGGGCGATCGCCTCACCTACCTGCTCTGGATGCTCGTGGGCTTCGCCGCCATCGTCGGGCATCTCTTCAGCATCTTCATGAAATTCAAAGGCGGTAAAGGCGTCGCCACCAGCGCGGGCGTGCTGCTGGGCATCTTCCCGTTCTTCACCCTCCCCGCATTCTTCGGCGTCATCGTCTTCCTCATCGTCTTCGCCCTGACGAAAACCATAAGCCTCTGCTCGATGATCGGCGCCGCCGCCTTCCCCATCATTTACGCCATCATCGGAAACCTGAAAGGCTGGGACATCCTCGGCGCGCAGCTCCCGCTACTGGCATTCGCAATCTTCGTCCCCGTCATGATCATCTACAAACACCGCGGCAACATCGCCCGCCTCCGCGCCGGCACGGAAATGCGCGTGGGGCAAAAACCCGCGTAGTCCATTAACCTGCTTTGACGATCTTTCCTCTCCCTCATACCCTTTCCCCATGCTCGTCAAAATCAACGGCCAGCCTCGCGAACTTCCTCCCGCCAGCGATATCCACACCATCCTCGCCCTTCACAAGCTCACCCCCGACAAGGTCGCGGTGGAGCTCAATCGACGGCTCATCCGCGCTGACAAATACGCCACGCCACTTCAACCCAATGATGAGATCGAAATCGTGACATTTGTCGGCGGCGGATGAAAAATCGCCTATAATCGTCCCTCCATGAACCCGCTGCGCATCGGAAAATTCGAGATTACCAACCGCCTCATCGTCGGCACCGGCAAATACGCCACCTACGAGCTCATGCAGCAGGCGCTTGCCGCCAGCGGTTGCCAGGTGGTCACTGTCGCCGTGCGGCGCGAGCGATTGGTCGATCAGCAGGGCCGCAGCATTCTGGACTTTCTCGACCTCACCAAATACACCATTCTCCCCAACACCGCCGGCTGCTTCACCGCTGAAGATGCCATTCGCGTTTCGCTGCTGGGCCGCGAGCTGCTTGAAAAACAAAAAAACCCCGGCGCGGGCTGGGTGAAGCTGGAAGTGCTTGGGGATAAAAGAACGCTGCTGCCCGATCCCGTCGGCACACTTGAGGCAACCAAAGAATTGGTGAAGGAAGGCTTCACCGTTCTCTGCTACACCAGTGACGACCCCATCGCCGCCCGCCGCCTGAAGGAAGCGGGCGCAGCCAGCGTCATGCCGGCAGGCAGCCCCATCGGCTCCGGCCAAGGCGTGCTGAATCCACTCAACATTTCTCTCTGCCTGGAAACGCTGAAGGACGGCGACGCATCTTATCCCGTCATCGTCGATGCCGGCGTCGGCGCGGCCAGCGATGTTTCCATCGCCATGGAGCTTGGCGCGGATGGTGTTCTTCTCAACAGCGCCATCGCCCACGCCAAAGACCCCGTGAAAATGGCCCGCGCCATGCAGCACGCGCTGGAAGCCGGAAGGCTAAGCTACCAGGCTGGCAGAATCCCCAAAAAGCGCTACGCCACCGCCAGCAGCACATTCGAAGGCGTCATCAGCTATATTCCCGGCGAGTGAGCGACATCGCCCCAAATCCGGCGGCGGTCAGTTAGAAACCGGTTCCTAAAAACGGCATTGCTGGTACAATTCCTGTTGACGAGGATTATCAAGAGCGATGAATCAGAACGCCGACTATCCGCAGTGGTATCGAACCTTCAGAACATTCGTGTTCGGAATGGCAGCAGGTGCGTTATTGGTTTATGCCACCATCGCGCGTTCAGATACGACGGGAATCGGTATCGGGCACCTTTATATTTTGTCAGCAATAATTAATATCGCGCTGTTTTCCGTGACCGGAACTCTGGAAGCGGTATTCGCGATTCGTCGGCATCGAAGACTGCTTCGCGAGCAACGAAATAGCTTGGCGCTCAGTTAGCAGCAATGCTCTTCTTCCAACCCAAGGGGCGAAAATCTCAAACTTGGTAACGGCCCCAAATCCCCTCTGGAACGAACTGGCCGCGCGGGCGAACGTTTCGCTCAGCGACCATCAACACGCGCAGCTCCGCAAATACCTTCAGCTGCTTTTCACCGCCAACGAGCGGATGAACCTCACGCGCATTACCGAGCCTGCTGCGGCTGAGCTTCTGCACATTGCCGATGCCCTCACCCTGCTTCCCCAGCTTCCCCCAGGCCCGCATCGCCTGGCGGACGTGGGCAGCGGCGGCGGTGTGCCCGGAATTGTCCTGGCCATCGCCCGGCCCAATGCCAGCGTCATGCTGATCGAATCCACCCAGAAGAAAGCGGTGTTCCTGTTCGAAGCGGCCCGCGATTTGGGGTTGGCCAATGTGACTGTCGAGCCCATCCGCGCCGAGGCCGCCGGGCTTAACGATATGCGCGAAACATTTGATGTGGCTGTGGCCCGCGCGGTAGCCAAGATGAATTGGCTGGTGGAATGGCTCCTGCCTTTGGTGAAACCCGGTGGCGTGATGCTTGCCATGAAGGGCCAGAAGGCCCGGGAAGAACTCCCCGAAGCGGCGAGCGCCATTGCAAAGCTGGGCGGCGGCCCCGCGCTATCCATCGATGCCAACCTTGCCGGGCAGGATCATCACGTGATCATCCGCATCCCCAAGCTTCGGCCCACCCATCCGCGCTTTCCGCGCCTGCAGCATAAGAACATTCCGCTGAGCTAAATTCTTCACTTCGCCCGTTCACACGAAATAATTGCAAAAAATACAGCAGGATTCCGCCTAAACGCGGCATCGAATCTAATTTCAGGCTATAATCAATCGGTGCTTCGGTGAGCGCGGCCAACGGATTGGCGCATCCCCTGAGTGTTTGTCCGATCATTTGCCAAGAAAGGCGCCGCATGCTGGTGCTGACCCGTCAACGCGATGAGACCGTCATCATCGGTGACCAGATCGAAGTAACCGTCGTTGACATTCGGGGCGACAAAGTGCGGCTGGGCATCACCGCGCCGCGCGAAATCTCCGTGCATCGCAAGGAAGTCTACGAGCAAATCCGCCTGGAAAATCAGCAGGCTGCCCAGCTTCAGCCCTCCGACTTAACCAGCATTCCGCATCAACCCATCAAGCCGGTTGAATTGATCCCGCCAACTTTCCCGCGCCTTGCCGGCGTGACTGATCCTTTCCTGCGCGCCGCGATTGAGGAAGCGATGACCGGCCTGCGCGAAGGCGGCCTGCCCATCGGCTCCGTCCTGGTGCGCGGCGACCAGATCATCGGCCGCGGCCACAACCGCCGCGTCCAGCGCGGCGACCCGATGGCCCATGCCGAGATCGATTGCCTTACCAACGCCGGCCGGCAATCCACCTACGCGGATACCGTGCTCTACTCCACGCTCATGCCCTGCTACCTCTGCAGCGGCGCGACGGTGCAGTTCGGCATCCCCAAAGTCGTCGCGGGCGAAAGCGTCAACTTCCCCGGCGGCACCGAATTTCTCCGCTCCAAGGGCGTCGAAGTCATCGATCTGCACGATCAGGAATGCATTGAAATGATGGCCACCTTCATCCGCGAACACCCGCGGCTTTGGAATGAAGACATTGGGAAATGATCTCTCTGGCGGCGAAGGGAATCCAAGAATCTAATCCCGCGAGAATCGCAGCCGTTGATTGCCGTCGTACCAGCGGCCGTGCCTGAGCGTGATCTTCCGCAGGCCGGCGCTTTTGCAGGCGATCATGAGCTGCTGTTCCAGGCCTGCCAGGAGAAGTTGCTTGAGTTCGTAGAGATGACTGGACGTATCGACCAGCACGCTGAGTGTGCCGCGCGTGTAGCTCTCCAAAGCGCAATGATCGGTCAGAATTTCCGGCACCAGATCTGCCCAGCATTCGGCGATTTTTACTAGCTTGGTTTGTCGCTTGGCGACCGAGTGCTGGAAAAAATCGATCATCTCCGCGCCCAGGGCAACGGCGGCAGGCGCTTTGTTGGTTTTGAAATTCGTGAGGCGGCGAAGTTCTTCGGTGCCACGAATCATCAATACACCCTATTGCAGATTCACCGGCATGATGACGTAAAGGAAATTTGGTCCGGCCTTGAGAAGTCCAGGGCGATTGGGCGCGGTCATCTCCAAACTTACCTCGTCGGTATCCACCACGCGCAGCGCATCGGAGACAAACTGCGGATTGAAGCCGATTTCAATATCAGCGCCTTCATATTTGCACGGGAAGTTGATGGTTGCTTCGCCGGATTCGGGTGATCGGCTGGTGAGGATCAATCCCTTTTTGCTGAAGGCCAGGCGCACGCCTTTGCTTTCTTCAGTCGTCAGCAGCGCGGCGCGGCGGATGGCGCTCAGGAAGTCCGCTGTCGTCGCGGACATCTTTTTGTCCCCTTCCTTGGGGATGACATCTTCGTAAGGCGGAAACTGCCCTTCCACGAGGTTGCTGGTCAACGTGGCGCTTTTGGTGTGAAGGATAATCTGGTTCTCGCGGAACTGAATGCCAATGGGTTCCTGCGGATCATCAATGAGCTTGTCGATCAGGTTCAGGGCCTTGGACGGAACGATCGCGGTCTTGCCGTCCTTGTCCAGCTTGTCGCCGTTGATCAGATCGCCCTTGGCCATGGCAAGCCGCCGCCCGTCGGTTGACACCAGCGCGATCTTCTTCGCCTTGGCGACCACCAGCACGCCGTTGAAGGCGAAGCGTGTGCTCTCCTTGGCGGTGGCAAAAAGCGTCTGATTGATCAACTGCTTGAGCGCGCCGCCCGGCACTTCCACTTCCGGCTCACCCTCAAAGTCAGGAACTGGCGGAAAATCGGAGACCTTTTGCGTGAAGATTTTGAAGTGGGAATCCTGCCCGCGAATGTGGGCGGTCTCGCCAGTGACTTCGATGGATAGCGTGTCATCGATGCTCTCGCGAACGATATCACGCAGCTTGTCTGCTGGCAGCAAAGCTTCGCCTGCCTGCTCGATCTGGACCTGGTCGTCGCGGTATCGAATGGCAACTTCCAGATCGGTCGCGGCAATGGTCAGGGCGTTGTCTTCCGCTGTCAGCTTCAGGCACTGCAGAACGGGCTTGGGGGTTCGGGCGGCAACAACATTGCCGGTGAGGTTCAGGGCGTCGAGTAACGCTCCGCGATTGCAGATCACTTTCATGCAGAATGCCTTTCCGCTCCCTTCATCCTGAAGGGTGTAAGAACTCGCTGGGAGTCTAACGCTATTAATAGGATATTGGAAATTACCTAAATCATAGTCATAGTAATGGCGATGCGCATAATGTGGATAAGTTCCACTGGAAGCATGTAACCTTATAGCTCACTTGATGATGTATCTGTTTTTATCGGACTGAGCGTGTGGATAACGTGTTGGTGGTAAATAGCGGTTGCTGATGCGGGCTTGGAGGCTTGGATGAATGGCGCGCCTCGCCTGGGAACGGCCTGTCGGCCGAGCCTGGTTTTGGAACGTTGGAACATCAGATTGTCTCAGGTTGTCCACCGGTTATTGGAACCAGTTGTTGCGGGCGCTGTTTTGAAGGCAATTTCTCGAACGAAAGCGCCAGAATATTCCGGATTTCCGAGCGAGCAATATTGAGATATATTTTGGTTTTGCGATTAGTGACCATGTTGCGTTGGGTTTTATACCTTTGGGCATTTCCGACCACCCTTTTGGGGTTGGTTCTGGCAGGTGTCACTCTGCTTAGCGGCGGCCGAGCGCAGGTGGTTCAAGGCGTTCTGGAAATATGCGGCGGCGCCAGCGAGTTCTATCTTCGCCGCGTCGTTGGCCTGGTGCTTCACGGCGGCGCTTCGGCGATGACGCTGGGACACGTCGTTCTTGGCCGAGACCTCGATCTGCTGGAAGCCACGCGGGCGCATGAGCGCGTGCATGTGCGGCAGTGCGAGCGCTGGGGACCGCTGTTTGTGCCGGTTTATCTTGGCGCGTCGCTGGTGGCGTGGATGCGCGGTCGCCGCCCCTATGAAGATAATTTCCTGGAGCGGGAAGCCTTTCAGTTTTCCGCGTAACGCACTTCGTCCCTGAAATAAACATCCAACAAAACGCTCTTCCAACGGTAATAGACAATCAGCGGCCCAGAGGCGGAGCCACAGTTCGTTCCAGATGATGCGTGAGGCGGCGCTATTCGCAGCGCGCCTGTTTTGGAGATTCCCAGCATGTTGAAGCACTTGTTGAAATCGAATGCCGCTGTTGCAGCTTGCAGCGTAATGACTTTGGCGGCGGCGACCCTGGCTTTTGCCGACACCGCGGGACCCGTGAAGTTCTCCTTCTCTTCGGCCGGCGCGCCGGGTTATGTGCAGGTGGCGCCGACGGCGCAATACTCTGACACGACTGGTTATGGATTTGAGCCTGGCTCGAAAGTCACCATTGTTGATCGTGGTGGCAGCGAGGCGCTGAGGTCCGGCTATGTTACTTCCGATCATCCGTTTTTCTTTTCCGTTAAAGTTCCGGAGGGGAATTACCGTATCACGCTGACGCTGGGCGATAGCAATGGCGAATCGGTTACGACGGTGAAAACCGAGCTTCGCCGGTTGGCGCTGGAGCAGGCGCATACGAGCGCGGGCGAGATTATTTCGCCGGTCATCACCGCCAACGTGCGTCAGCCCCGGATTCCCGGCGGCGGCGCTGTGAAGCTTAAGGGGCGCGAGACCAGCAAAAACCCCGGTGGCGAATGGGCGGAGTGGGACGACAAACTCACCTTCGAGTTCAGCGACAAGCACCCTGCTTTGTGCGCGCTCAGCATCGAAAAGGCGGATGAGCTTCCGACGGTTTATCTCTGCGGCGATTCGACGGTTTGCGATCAGCCAAGTGAGCCATTTAACAGTTGGGGACAGATGCTGCCGCGCTGGTTTAAGGGTGATGTGGTGATTGCCAACCAGGCGGAATCGGGCGAGACGCTGGGCGGCTTTTATGCCGAGGGGCGCATCGACAAGATTATGAGCACCCTGAAAAAAGGGGATTATGTTTTCGTGCAGTTTGGCCACAACGACATGAAGGCCGGCGCGAATGAGCCGCCGGAGAAGTACAAGGCGTTTTATGCGCGGCTCGTGGGTGAGACGATTGCCAAAGGCGCGACGCCCGTGATTCTCACGCCCGTGAGCCGCAAGAGCTTTAATGCGAACGGACAGATTACCAATTCCTTCAAGGAGTTCCCCGACAAAGTGCGCGAGCTTGCCAAGGAGCAGGACGTTGCGTTCATCGATCTGCAGAACATCAGCGCCAGGTTTTATGAGGCGCTGGGCAAAGCGAACATTACGCCGGTTTTTGCCAACGCCCGCGAAGGGACCCACCACAGCGATTACGGCAGCTATGAAATCGCCAAGTGCGTGGTGCAGGGCATTATCGACGACAAGCTGCCCCTGGCAGCCAGTGTTGTGGATGACTGGAAGCCGTTTGATCCTTCGCATCCGGACTTGCTGGCAAACTTTACTCTTCCGCCCGATCCCTCCAACCGAAACGTTGCAACGCCGCTGGGAAACTAGGCTTGCGGATTCGCATTCACGGCCTTCCATGGACCAATCGCGCGCTTTTATTTGACCTTCGATATTTAGACGCCTATCTAATTGGTGGCGGCGATTTGAATCGCTGCCACCTATGAACGACGAGCTTTTCAACCAGATTTCCAAGGCGCTGGCCGACCCGCAGCGGTTTGCCATTCTCGAGCGCATTGCACGGCAGGCCAATGAGTTGGCGTGCAAGAAGCTGGTGGATGAATTCGACGTTTCGCAGGCGACCATCTCGCACCATTTGAAGGAATTGACCACAGCCGGCCTCATTGAAGGCCGGCGCGAAGGGCAATTCATGTTGTTCAGCCCGCGCCGTTCGGCCCTGGCGGCGTACCAGAGTGAATTAGCGAAAAGACTTTCAGCGGGGTCGTAACCCGCGCTTTTCCGGAACAACGGTCCGTGTTTCGGGAATGGGAATAAATTTAGATAACAATCAATATTTCCCGCTGCGTTAGGACTGAATGCGGCGCGGGAAGGAGAACTATCATGAGCGTTTCGAATCCATCGATCTTGTCGGGAAAAGTTGCCCTGGTTACCGGAGGCAGCCGCGGGATTGGGGCGGCGATCTCCAGGCATCTGGCCGCGCTGGGCGCGACAGTGCTGGTGAATTACAACACATCTTCGGGGCCGGCGCAGAAGGTTGTCACGGATATTCGCGCGGCGGGCGGGAAGGCGCATGCGATTGGCGGGAACGTTGGGGTGCCGGCGGATGTCGATAAGCTTTTTGCCGAGATTGATAAAACTCACGGCGGCAAGCTGGATATCCTGGTGAACAACGCGGGTGTTTACATCACCGGAATGCTGGTTGAGGCAACTTCCGAGGATTACAGCCGATCGTTTGATGTGAACGTGCGCGCGGTGTTTGAGGTGACGCGGCGGGCCGCCAAGCGCCTGAATGCAAATGGGCGCATCATTACGATTGGAAGCATTATTGGAGAGCGCGTGCCATTCCCCGGCGGAAGCATTTACGCGGCAACGAAGTTTGCTGTTGCGGGGTTCTCGCGCGGCTGGGCACGGGAATTCGCCAGCCAGGGGATCACCGTTAATGTTGTTCAGCCGGGGCCGATTGATACCGACATGAACCCGGACAACGAAAGCAACGCGATGGCGGGCGCCATGCGGGCGATGGTTCCACTGGGCCGCTACGGCAAGGCGGAGGAAGTTGCGGCGGTGGTTGGCTTTGTGGCTTCGCCCGCGGCGGCGTTTGTGAACGGCGCGACGATTAATGTCGACGGCGGCGTTATCGCCTGATAACTTTCGTCCGCCGCGGCGGGTTTGGCGCCGCGGCGGACGATCAATCAAAATCCACATCCTTCCCAACTGGGGAGGATTTTCTTTTGAGGAGCGACGATGCCGACCAGCAACCCGACGGACATTCTGCTGGCCCACGACACGTGGGCGACGCGGCAGATTCTTAAGGCGTGCGAGGCGCTTTCTCCCGAGCAATTCCATCAGAAGTTTGAGATGGGGATGGGCACGCTGCACGATACGACGCTGCATATTCTGGCGGCGATGGTGGGCTGGGGGAACGGGCTGGCCGGGCGTGACGTTCGGCCGCGGCCGGAATTGCTGCCGCATCGGACGGCGGTGGAGTTGCAGAGAATGCAGGATGAGATTGCGCCGGAATTTGCGGCGCTAATCAGGGCGCATCCGCTGAACGAAATTATCTCGCGCTCGCGGGAGGGGAAGACGCGATCGTTTACCCGCGGTGCTGTGCTGACTCATGTTGCGACTCACGGCATGCATCATCGGGCGCAGTGCCTCAACATGCTGCGGCATCTTGGGGTTAAGCCATTGCCGGGCAGCAGCGTGGTGGAATGGACGCTGGCGGTGGATTACCCGCAGTGAAGTTACGCCGGGTTAATTTTCCGGTCGCGTAGCTGGAGGCGCTGGGTTCCAATCGTCGGCTCCGGCGAGGACTTTTGCGGGTGTGATTTCCGCTGCCTCGGCGGTGGTAAGTTGTTTGGCCCAGGGGACGCGGGCCGAGAGATTTGCGCCCGGCCCGGTGCTGGCGAATTCGGCATAGCGCGCGGTTTTTTCGCGCTCGGGTTTTTTCCAGTTGTTCCAGCCCTGGGGTCTGATCACTTCGGACATTTCGCAATTCAGGAAGATGACACTAGCGAAGGCTCGCCAGGGGCGGCCGAGAAAGGCGCGGGTCTGGGGCGCGGCTCCGGTGATCCGGCAATGGGAAAAGACGAAGCCGAACGGCTGGTTTTCGGGCGTGGAGGCAGCGGTGATGTAGCCGTTGCCGGCGCAGTGGATCTGGCAGTGGTCGAAATATTCGGTGGCTCCGCCGAAGATAAAATCTACGGCGCCGGTGATGTCGCAGTCGGCGAAGTAATGGCGGCCGCGATCGGCCAGGATGGTGTCCTGCCAGCCGAGGAATCGGCAGGCGGTGAAGACATCACGGTCGCCGTCAATACGGATGGCGAGGGCCTGACCGACGCTACCGGCGGAGTTCTCGAAGGTGAGGTTTTTGCAGGTGAAATCATCGGCATCGAGGTAGGTTGAGGGCGTGGCGAAGGTGCCGATGGGTTTGCCGTCGGCGTCTTTCATATTGGCATTGAGGTTGTAAGTGAGGATGGTGTTGGCGGCGCTTTCACCGACGAGTGAGATGAAACGTTTTTCGCGCTGAATGTAAATGTGTTCTTTGTACGTGCCGGGCTTGATGGAAATGAGCCAGGGATGATCTCCTGGCGCGAGCTGGGGAGCGGCGGTGATGGCATCCTGGACGGATTGGTATTGAGCGGAGCCGTCGGCGGCGACGACGGCATCGGGTTTAGTGGAAGCGAGCTCTGCTGCCTGGGTGAGCGGTACCGCGCGTGAAGCCAGTAACGCAAATACCAGGAGGCGCGCGAGGCTGTTGGAAGGCGGGAGGTCCGAAAATATCCCCAAACCTCCCCGGGGTGCCTTGCGGAAATTGGATATGCAATCGGTGTTCTGGGCCTTTGCTGAAGCATTGTTGGTGTCATTGGCGCCGGCGCGGTGGGATGTCATGGATGGTGGGACAGCATCGCGGTTTTTCCACCGCCATTTTTCATTCTCCCAATCCACGAGGCGCTGCGAGACGACCCGCAGATTTGCCTCTGAAGCATAATCGCGAAACAGATCGGCCGTCATGTTGCTGCGCCAGTGGGGATGGCTTTGCCAATCCGAGCTGGACGACACAGTGCCGTAATTGGAGTGATGGACAAACCCACTGGCTCCCGGGGCCATGACGCGGGCGAATTCCAGCACATATTGCCGGACGACCAATCGGTCGAAATGGACCATTGAATCCCAACTGTAGATAAAGGAGAAATAATTGGCGGGTAAAGCGGCGAGGTTCTTGCCGTCATTGACATGGTAAAACAGCTTGCACGGGCCGGTGTATGAGGCGAAGCGCCGGCGGCAGTGGTCGATGCAGGATTGATTCACATCCACGAGATGAATTTCCCGAGCATGGTTTAATAATTTAGCGGTATTTCTGCCGTAACCTGGGGCCAATTCGAGGACGCGGCTGAAATCCGCATGTTTGATGGCCGGCCAGATACACCAATCCCATTGCTGTTCGATGTACGGCTCGGCCATGTTGAAATATGTGTCTGATTGGTGGGCGAGCTTGCACTCCTCCACCGTGCGCTCGATCAGGCCGTTCTCATCGGGCTGCTTCATTCTTGATCCCCGTCATGCTGGCAATCGCAATTGCCCTTTGAATTTTGATGGAGCGGCGAGGAGTTTAGCCGGTTTTCGGTTTGAATTCGATGACCCTGATGTCGCCCGCATTTGTCTTTACGGCGGCGTTTGTCCGAATCGCGGGCGTTAGCTGGCTGTGCTCCAGATTGGGCGGTGTCTGGAATGTTGGGAGTTGGATGTGTTTGGCCGGGGGACAGCGCCGGAGGCGGGGCGCACACACCAGTTGGCATTCGTTGACAACTGCCGTAGCCACTGGATATAGTGGGCACTTCAGGGAGCTGATCGGACGAATGCAGTTGTTTTCTATTGTCCGGCGGCGATAAAAAGCGTCTGGATGAACTCGTTCGCCATGAATTCGTTCGCCGGGGATTAACACTACGTCAGGATTTCTTGCGTTCGGCGGCCATTTTCTTGAGGATCATTTCGGCCACTTCGGCGCGGATGTCCTTGGGGTACAGGCCCAGGATCGCGGCCTGAACGACGTCGGTTTGATCGGTGAACCATTCGATGATGCGACTTGTGGCGGCAACCTGCGTCATTCCGAGGCGATCGCACATATCCGTCAGGCCATCTTTTGCCTGGGGATAGAGTTCGATCCGCATGATGACGCGACGAGGGGTATTGGTGGGCATTTAATCACTGTCCGTAAAGAGTCAGAGGAAAAAGCCAGTCGGGTAGCCGGCAAGTGCTGGCGCAAAACCCGTCGGGCTAACCGGCCAACGGTGATGGGGCCGGGGGGCGCGGCGATGTTACATCGGGCGCTGAGATTCGATCGGCTATTTAGATTCACCCGACCCTGAACCACGTTCAGAGGCCAGACGCTTCAATAATTGTTTTGCAAGCTGCGCAACAGTGCCGTCGGAAAGGGAACACATGACGGAGGTCTGTATGAGATCATCCTGGCGGACGAACCAACCCACAAGGCGGGTCATGACCGCGATTTGGGTCATTCCGCGTTTTTCGCAGAGCTTGTCTAGCTCGCTTTTGGCTGTTGCATCTAGCTGGATGCGCATAATCGCTCGTTTTCCTGCCATAACGTCGCTCCTGGTCTCAGTTACGCCGGAAGGCACGGAATATGCCATCCCTGGAACACTGCACCACGGACTGTAAATCGTTATTGCGGACGATTTAAGGTCCAATTTACGCGGAAATCAACCCATGATCGGGAATTAAGGCCACCAGTGCAAAAAGCCATGTCTCCCAATCATGTACTATGGTAGATAGCGGCTGCACACCTTTTGGTTGTGTTCCGCACGGTTTTATTCTGAACGCGGTTCATGATCTTCATCGGCAAAAATGGGCTGCTCCAAAATAGACAGTACAAGAAAAATCGTGCTTCTTTTCTCGACTGGTTTCGAGGACCGGATACTTACGTATCGGAGGTGAACGATGGTGTGTGGTCCACCTTACATTATTCCGTCTATATCAGGCAGTTGTGCAAAGTTAAAGGCTTGAACATTCTTCGCATGTGGCAAACGCGTGACATTGTGGCAACATTCTGCCATTTGCAATTTTTGCTCGGCTTTTATCATCCGCTTTCTATTTCCCGAATAGCAAGGGGTGATATTGTTACAAAAGCAGTTGATGACCGAACCAATATCATTGAGAACGGATTGGAATCGCCTTCAATGATTGATTGTTGCGCAATCCCGGGCTAATTTCACCGACGCGGCGGAACCCACGAGCGGCGTAACCGGTTGGGGACTATTTGCCATGGCGCCCGACAACACTACACGGCCCCTGCTGCTGCCTGTGACCGATCTTTACAATCAGGTTCGGGCGCAGATTCAGCACGAAGATGACCTGGTGGCCCAGCGGCTGAACTGGTTTTTGAGCAGCCAGTCGTTTTTGTTCACCGCTTACGCCATTGTTTCGACCAGTTCGCCGGTTAGGATGTCATCAAATGAGGGGATTCGCACAACACTGATGACGGTGATTCCGTTGATCGCGATTATTGCTGGCGCATTGATCTTTATTGCGATTGTGGCCGGCGCGATGGTCATGCGGCGATTGCGGGTGTCTTTTGAGCCGTACGAGGCGCATGCACAGGAACATGGGTTGCCACCGCTGCAGGGGTTTGGCTATACCCGGACGATGGGGTTTTCGGCGCCGATGATGTTGCCGTTGGTTTTTATGGCGGTCTGGACGATGCTGATTGTGCGTTTTGGGTGATGATAATGGGGTTTGGATTGCATGTCGGACGCTAACACACTGCGGATCACCTGCGAGGAATGCGGTCGGAGCGGACCGTATCGGCCGCAGTTTGCCGGTAAGCGGATTCGATGCAAATGTGGATGCATCATGCAAGCGCCGAGGCCTGGGTCGCTGGAAGAGGGCCGGGACGACGCGGCGCCGCAGACGGGCAAGCTGGGGGATTCTCCCGGAGCAGGGCAACCGGCTGAGGCGCAACCCGAGGCAATCGCGGTTTTGGAGGAAGGATCTACCGAGCGGCCTGCGGGCAATGGAGCGAGGCTGCCTCGTTCAGTATCGGAAGACCCCATTGGCCCCGCGGGAGGGCGGCCAGCCAGTGCGTTCTCGCCGGCGGCGTATCCCCGCGAACGTTCGGATCGATCCGCGAAAATTGAAGCTGGGCGCAAAGGCGGACTGTTTCGATGGATCATCCTTCTTTTTGTGGGCGTTGTTGTTGCGGGGGGTTCTTTGTATGGCTCGAAATCCATTGCCAGGATTTTTGAATCTGCCGACGTTAAGCCTGGAGAAGATAAATTCGTGGAGGACAAAATCCTCGGCGAGCATGGAATGGAAATCCAGGACTGGTTCAACCAGGATCATACGCGAAACGTTGGCGCGCTTAATGAATCGGAGGCAATGGCATTGGCCGACCAGTTGCTGGCCCTGGGGGCGAAACGCGTATTGGCGTTCGGGCATGGCACCGAGGATTTAGCAATTGAATTGCCCGACGACAAGCCCATGCGCAAGGCGCTGTTTGACTGGCAAGCGGATTTCAACAAGGAACATCATCAGAAAATATGGGAGGACGAGGGGCAGAGGTATCTATTGATTCGGCTTGGCAGCGTGCTGCACTGAGGGGTTGGGCCTCATCGATTTAGATTTCGTCCGGCGAGGGCGCGGGCGATGGTGGCGGAGGAATTGGGCACTGATTGCGGGCCGCGATCATCGATCAATTGAGCGGTGAGGCGACGGGTTCCTTCCACCACGGGTTTGCCGATGATTTCAGCGATCTGGTTCACCTCACCCTGTTTGGCGACCAGACGTTTCTCCAGATCATGAAGTTGCGCTTCCAGGTCTTGAAATTCCGTCATCGCGTTGGCGTAAAGTTCTTCTCCTTCGCGCATCCATTCGGCAATCGACTTGGCCACGACAGTAACCTCCACAAGTAATCTCCCGGCGAAGAGGCGAACAAGCGAAATGCTTCGCTTAGCAGGGGGCTCTGAATAATTGTCGTCCACTAGCCGGGCTCGGATAACTTACCCGATTTTGCGGTCCGGTAACATCCGCTGTGGCATGAAATCGGGGGTTTAATCCGGACGCGGTAGATATTTATTGCCGGAGTTGCTGAGCGGGTTGGCTCCGCGCTGAACAGATGGAAAACGTGCGGGGCGCGGCTTGACCTGGGGTGACCGCCGCGCGACATTGCGCGGCGTGACAGATTCAGGGACTCAGCCAGCTTCGATCCAGACTCCCCCACCGGGGAGAATTTTGGAAATCGCCCGATATTTTACCTTTTTGGGGTTCACGGCGTTTGGTGGACCGGCAGCGCATGTGGCGCTGATGGAAGAGGAGCTGGTTCATCGTCGCCACTGGCTTGAACCGCAGCATTTTCTTGATCTGCTGGCGACAATTAATTTTGTTCCCGGCCCCAATTCGACGGAACTGGCGATTGGGCTGGGCCGGTTGCGGGGCGGCGTTCGGGGCCTGATTGTCGCGGGCATTTGCTTCATCCTTCCGGCGGTACTGATCATTCTGCCGATTGGATGGGTTTATGTACGATTTCATCATTTGTCGCGATTCAACGGGTTCATGCATGGGGCGAGCGCGGCGGTGGTGGCGATTGTGGCGGTCGCGGCGATGCGGTTTGCCCAATCGACAATAAAAGATCCCCTGGGCGCGATGATCGCGCTACTGGCTGCGATGGGGGAACTTTTGAATCACCGCCTGGGGCTGGGCTGGATGGATGTGGCGATTCTTGGAGCGGCTGGCGTGGTTGGGGCGTTGCGGGCGGGGCCTTCGGTGAGGCTTCGATCGATGGCAATGGCCCCGCTGGCGGCGATCTTCGGCGCGGCTGCCGGTGGCGTGACGATGCCGGTATTAATGGCGCTGATCTTTCTCAAGATTGGGGCGACGCTGTTTGGCAGCGGGTATTTGCTGGTGACGTATTTGCAGGATTCGTTTGTCGATCATCATCACTGGCTTACGAGCCAGCAGGTTCTTGATGCGGTGACGGTGGGTCAGGTTACGCCGGGTCCGCTGCTTACGACCGCGACGTTCATCGGCTTTATTCTTGGTTATGACAATTTTGGCGGGGGACTCGTCGGGGGCGTGGTCTGCGGCGTTATCGCGACCGCCGCTATTTTTGCTCCGGCATTTATTATCATTGGGATTTTCGGCGGGTGGCTGGAACGATTGCGAATGCTTCCGGGGGCGCGGGGAGCGCTGAACGCGATGAACGCGGCGGTGGTTGGGCTGATTGGCGCCACCTGCGTGGCTCTGGGCCGCCAGGCGCTTTCGGGGCCTTGGCGCTTGCTGAGCATGATCCTGATTGGGGCGGCACTGGTGATTCTCCTGCGAACAAGAATCAATGCCACATACGTTCTGGTTGGGGCGGGACTTCTGGGTTTGTTGTATTAATTGTCGTCTTTTTTACCTTGTTTTCGCGCTTAAAGGGTTCATCTTTCTGGTGTTTTCGCGCATGGCGTTCCAAACCCGTTGCTTCTATACTCACGGGGGCCTCGGCAAACGGAATTGACGAGGAATTGCTTTAAAACGGAGAAATCAAATGGCATTGCGTTCTACTGGGAAGCGGAAATCGAATAAAAAGATTGGTGGCGGCGCGTCGTTAGAAGCCCTCGAATATCGCCGGCTGCTTTCGGGCGCGCCAGACACGATTACGCTGACCAATGGGCTGGTCACCATCACGGGGACGGCGCAGAGCGATCAGTTTTCCATGGCGGTTGATCCGAATAATTCGAATAACTTCGAGTTTGCGATCATCACTCCCGGCGTGAACACTGTGACGGCTTCATTTCCGAAGGCCTCGATTACCAACGGAGTAACGGTCTTCTGCGACCCTCAAAACACCACGCCGGTAGGTCCGAATGCGGATATCATTAATTTTGGCGGGTTCAACGTGGGCGGCACGCTGGGTGTGAATCTTGGAACGGGCAGCGATACGGTATTTGGACAGCTTGGCCCCAACCTCATCAATGGGAGTGGATCGAACGGGCCGGACGTTCTCTATGGCGGACCCGGCAACGACACGATTCGCGGCGGCGTGGGCAATAACAAAATCTTCGGCGCGCAGGGAGACGACGTTCTCTTTGGCGGTGGTGGCAACAACGTCATCAATGGAGGAAGCGGTAATGACCAGATCATAGGCGGCGGCGGACATGACACGCTTCGCGCCGGTCCGGGAATCGACACCATCACCGGCGGAAACGCTGACAGCCTGCTTGTGGGCGGCAGCGGGAATGACTTTATCACCGGCGGAAATGGCAATGATACGATTATCGGTGGCGGCGGAAACAGCACGCTGCAAGGCGGCCCCGGCAATGATTTCATCGCCGCGCACTGGGAAAATTTCCTTGCGACTAACGGCGGAACGCCGCTCACCAGCGCCAACGACTCGCGGGTTTTTGCCGGCGGCGGGAATGACACCGTTGCTGCCATAACCGGCAACAGTGACGTTCTTACCGGGGGTGGTGGCAACAATTCCTTTGCAATCGGCAACAACGCCACCATCACCGATCCGGGCAATGCGGCTTATATCTCCAAGGTGGATACCTTCAGCAGTGCCAGTCCGGCGGTGGCGATCAACATATCGCTGGCGATCAACCTGAATCTGGGCGGAGTTATTTCGCAGGTGGTGATTCCGCTGAACGCGGGTTCATCGCCGCTGGGCAATTCCACCGCGATGGCGACCAGCGCCAACGGTCATATCCATTTCCGGTCGGACGTCACGCGGACATTTACCCTGGCTGATTTCTTCAATCACTGGGGCGTGAACTTCGGATTGACGGGGATCGGACAATTTGAAACGCTTGGCAATGGGCACACGATTGCCATGACGGTGAATGGCGTTAATAACGTTCAGTTCGCCAATTATGCGGTGCAGAACGGCGACAACATCGTGATCACCTATACTCAGTAATTGGATCCGACAATTAAAAGAGAATGGGGCGGAAGCGGCACTGGCCAACTTCCGCCCCATCTTTTTTTTGGATTGACGCCTGGCGGTTAGTGCGATTATGCCTCGCCGGGCTCGCGCTGCTCGGCATCTTCAACTGCCTGGCGTTCGTTGATCGCGCTCGCAAAGCCGACCGCTGGCTTTTGCGTGAGCAGTGAAACCACGATCAGCACCAAAAAGCCAAGGGGGATGGTGACAATTCCTGGTTGACTGAATGGAACCAAGGGAGGCACTTTGGTGATATCCAGGCCGTAGACATCGCGGTAGGTGTCGCCGCTCATCAGAATCCAGGTCAGGCTTGCCAGCATGCCGACAATGATGGCAGCAGTAATTCCCTGTTTGGTGGTGCGTTTCCAGAAGAGCAGCATGATGAGAGAGGGAAGATTCGCCGAGGCCGCGACGCTGAACGCCCAGCCGACGAGGAAAGTGACGTTCAGTTTTTCGAATTTAATTCCCAGCCACATGGCGAAGATACCGACGAAGACGGCGGCAACGCGCCCGGCGACCACTTTGCCGTGATCCGTCAGGTGGATTTTCATGACGTTGCTCATCAGATCGTGCGCCACCGCGCCGCTGGCGGCCATGATGAGACCGCTGACGGTTCCCAGCACGGTGGTAAACGCTATGGCGGAAATCACGGCGAAGGGGAGGGCCCCGAAGGTTTTTGCGAGCAGGGGCGCGGACATGTTGTTGTTGGATGGATCGAGCATGCCGCTGGTCATGGCGCCCAGGCCCAGGAAAAGCGTGAGAATGTAGAAAAAGCCGATGCTGGCGATGCCAACGACGGTGGATTTTCTGGCGGCGGCCTGGTCTTTAACGGTGTAGTAACGAATGAGAATATGCGGCAGGGAAGCGGTGCCGCCGAACAAGGCGAGCATCAAAGAAAGAAAGTTCAGTTTGTCAGCGAATTTGACGCCGCGAACGCCTTTAAAGCTGGGGGAACCGCCCGGCTTGAGTACGGACGAACCCGCTATGGGGTTCTGGAAGTAAACAGTGGTTTTCGAGCCGTCCGCATCAACAATGGGCACGGGATCGGCCGGCCAGAGAATGACGGTGCTGTCGCGAATAGCGGTGATGAAATCGATGGGGCCGACCGGGCCGGTTTCGGTTTTTCCGCCGGCCAATTTGGCAATCTGGCCAACAAAATAAAGATCGCCCTGGCCTTTGGAAGCATCGTGCCCCTGGGGCCTGCCATTGGCGAGTTTTTTGCCATTGGGAAGCGTGGTGAGGGTCTGAGCTTCGCTGAGCATGGCTCCATCAAGGACGCGCCAAGTGGAGACCACTCCGTCGGCGCCGCGAATGCGCTCGTACTTCTTGCCTTTCCAGCCGGCCTCGGGCGGTATGACGGTAGCTCCTGGCGCGGTTTCGACGGCAAGGCGAGGAAGGGTCGCAAAGACGTGCGAGCCGGCATTCACCTGGAGGCCGCGATACAGAATCATGATGACGAGGATGAAACAGAAGATGACCAGCAGCGAACCCTTGATGAACTGCACATAGGTGGTGGACATCATTCCGGCCGTTACCACGATCAGAATGACGACAGCGCCGACGAGCACGACGCCGTGCCAATATTGAAGGCCCAGCAAGGGCTTAACCAGTGTGCCCGCGCCGACCATCTGGGGGATGAGATAAAAGATGCTGACGGCCAGCGTGCTAATGGCAGCGGAAAGTTTGATTCCGCGGCTGTTGAATTTCTGATCCAGCGCATCGGCGAAGGTGAAGCGGCCCATTCGCTTGAGCGGTTCAGCAATGACAAACAGGGCCACCACCCAGCCGGCAAGGTAGCCGATGGAATAGAGGAAGCCGTCATAGCCGTAGAAAGCAACGAGGCCGCAAATGCCAAGGAAGGATGCAGCGGAGAGATAATCGCCCGCGAAGGCAATTCCATTGATGAACCAGGGGATCTCACCGTGGGCGGCGTAATAACCCTTGGCGCTTTTTGCCTTGCTGCCCAACCTGAAGCTGATGGCCAGCACGATGCCAACAAAGAAAACAAAGACCGCAATCGCCAGCCAGGAAGATTCGAATGTCACCTTGCCTCCACGCTGGAAGTTTGCGACGCGTGATCGCCCGCCGGACTGCACATGAACATGTAGAGGACGGCCATGACGAATGCAATAATGATCAATCCCATGCCGTAGAGGATGGCCCAGTTCATTCCCGCGACCGGCTCACCCATCCATTCAAACTTGAAGGTGGTGAGCAGCATGAAGCCGCCGTAGAAAACGCAGTAAACGAGGAAAAACCAGGTTCCGAGCCGCGCGTTTCGCCCCGCCTGCGAGGCGGGTGTTTTGCCGGAGTTGCCCGGAACAGGATTGATTGGAAGTGTCATAGGGAACATCCTAACGAGAACTTTAGAATCCCGCTAAATTCTGTACATGCCGTGACATGGGTATGGAAATGAGCGCGATCAAAACGACAAATGCAGATGCGAGAATATGATGGGTGGTTGAGTCCCTTAAAGTTCCTGGGTTAAACCCGAGGCCGGTGCGTCATAGGCGGGTGGCTTGGCGGCAATGGCGCCCTTCTTCACGGTTACCTCGCCGAACATTTGAAAATCAATCTCACTGTTGATTTCAGCCCCGATGAGCAGCACAACGGCATCGATATAGAAAAACAGCAACAGAAGGGCCACGCCGCCAACTGTGCCGTAGGTTTGGTCGTATCGCGCAAACCGGTCAACGTAGAAGCGGAACAGGTAATCGAGGAACAGCCACACGATGATGCTGAAAGCGGCACCCGGCGTTATGAAAACAAACTTTTGATGAATGCTGGGACCGAAGTAGTAGATCACCGCGAGGAGAAATAACAAGAGCACGACGGCCAGCAGATATCGCGCGATGTTGAACCCAATTGCCAGCGGCACGGTGAAAAGTCCGCGATGCCACAACCACGTTTGAACAGCGGACCCGATGGGCAGCAACACCATGACGGACAGCATGCAGGCGGCGGCGATGATCGTGAGGGCCATGGCGAGGGGCCGTTGCCTGTAATAGGGTCTTCCCCGGCGGATGTCATAGCACTGATCAAACGCGGCCATGGTCATAGCCATGCCGCCACTGGCGGCCCATAAGCTTACACCCAGCCCGATGCCCAGCAGGCCCCGCCGGCGGTGTTGAATGACGTTTTCCAGGTTGTCGTTGACGGTGGAGGCGGCTTTGCCCAGCATGGTCGTCACGGAATAAGTCACATTGCGAATGGCGGAATTGCGCGCCTGGGCGGGCAGATACGGCGCCAGGGTAAGAAGGAAAATTAGAAATGGAAAGACCGCGAAAAGCCAGGAGTAAGCGAGCGCCGATGCCCAGACGAGAATGTTGTCCTCACTGACCTGCTGGGCGACGCGGCGGATGAATGCCCAGGTTCCGAAATGCTTGAGCACGGGAGAGATGTCGCGCAGACGAGCCATGATCGGATTCTCACCGTTATGCCCCCGTGAATGCAACGGTTTTAAGAAGAATGCGCCCTGACGGCTGCAACTTCGCACTTAGCCGCGCGTGCTTTCCCTTTTCCGACTAAACAGCGGTGGCTGATTGCTCGTTTTGGTGAGCAAGCGCCACCCACCATACCCACAGAATAAGAATTCCCTGAAAGGGCAACCTTCCCCAGAGGGCCCAGTGTGGGAAGTGGGAGGCGGGCGGTTTGTCCGGTGCCAGGGCCATATAGATGTTTGCGGGGAAGACCGCAATAAGCAGGGCAATGAGGCCCACGCCGGCCCAGCGGCGCAGAGGGAGAATCAGCAGCCCGATGCCGCCGGCGATTTCGCAAATGCCACTGATTGCAACGAGCGCGGCTGGCGCGGGAAGACGAGGCGGCACGATTCGCTGGAACATTTCGGGGTCAAGAAAATGCAAAGTTCCCGTGAATAAAAACGAGCCGGCGGCGATAAGCCGCAGCAGCCCCTTGAGGCGAATCTTCGGCGAACCCGGCATTGCAAAAGCCATGCCCGAATTCTACCGGGGCGGCGAGCGTGACATAGGCTCGATACCCCCTTATTGCGAAAAAAGGGTTATGCATTTTCGGGCCGGCTTTAAAGTATTCGTCCTTGCTGGGCTCGGCGATGGGGGAATCGGGGGTTTCAACATGCGGACGGTGCGGGCTATAGAATACATGATGGTCGACCGCGCCTTTTCAATATTGGCAAGAAAAAACCGCTGACTTCATCCGTGCAAATTACTTCCCCGGCACGAGCTCGTAGAACCCGATGGTATCGCGTTTGAGAAACCCTTTATCCGCCAGCTCTTCCCAGATTTCTCTTCCGAACCCCGCCGGCGGTTGAATGGCCACGATCTGGTCCTTTGGGCCACCGGTTAGCGGTCCGTGGCCGATCTTTGAATTGTCGTCGAGCAACGTCAGCTTCATTCGCTTCTTGAATGCCTTGAGGGCTTTCTTCAATTCATCATCCGTAGCGGGCATGGCAAGCTCCTTGGTTCAGATTACGAATGGAGTTGTACTATCCCCGCCGGCTAATTGCACATAGCCACCGAGGAGATCGGATCGCTGGTGAGAGCCAGGCGTGGGACTTCGGAGCTGGAATACATGGTGCTTATAAGGGGGCAATTTCTGCCAATTCACGAAAGATGTGCCGCACGCTTCTTAGGCCCCCATGGCCAACGATTCTGAGAGCGACCTGCCACGATGTCAGCGCTCAATCTCAGGCGCGTTTGAGGCAATCTGGCGAAGTGAAATCGGATGCGGTACCATCGCGCTCAACACCCGCAAAATCGGGAAACCACGGATTTGCAGGAAGTGAACACACCTTGGAGAGGTGGCAGAGCGGCTGAATGCGCCGGTTTCGAAAACCGGTCTGCCGAAAGGTAGCGGGAGTTCGAATCTCCCCCTCTCCGTTTTTCCTTGCGGGGCCGGGTGGTTCAATCCAAAAATGCAGGCGCATCATCCCTTGCAAAACGGCGCTCCGTCGATATACTAGTAACCGCTAACTTTAGGGAATGGGAGGTTAATCATGGCATATCGGCGCGTTCTCCTTCGCATCATTCTTGGGTGTCTGGCGGTGGCCGCTGGGCTTGGGGCGCTGGCGGTTTTGACGGGGAGCAGCAGCGTCATGGGGGAGGCCATTGCGACGCTCATTCTGGTGGCGATTTCAGCGGCTATTGTGATGGGGGTTACGCGGGCGCTTTCGTCCCCGGACGCTGTGCTGGCCTGTTATCTCGCGGTGGCGCTGGTGGCGGCGGAATTTGTTTGCAGCCTGCTGCTGATCTGGGGGTTGTCCGGCTTTTTCCGGCGACAGGAAGAAACGATTCTGGCCCTGATGGCCACGCTTGCCATCACTGGAATCCCGGCGGTATTTTTTCTTCGCTATCTGCGTCATCCAAGGGGATTTGCGGCCGCGGTTGTCGGGCTGGGCGTTTGCGCGGTGGCTTTCTGTATATGGATGGCGCCTGCCTTTGCCAGCGCCGGGTTGTGGAACGGGCCAACCTGGGCCGACAATTTCTGGGGTTACGGCTGGGTGCTGCTGACGACGGGAATCGTTGCGGCGATTTGCCTTTTTGGACTGGGGACCGACCGGTGGCATTGGCGCTGGGTGGGTGTTATTTCCGCGGCGGTGGCGGCGGGGATCATGATCGTTTTGATCTATTCCAACGTCACCTGGGCGACCCATATCCAGCCGCTGGGTTGGCTGATTGCGATTGCTGTGGTTGTAGCGCACGCAAACCTGGCGTTGCGTTGTCCCTTGTCAGCCAGGTCTAAATGGTTGGCCTATGGCACGATTGCCGCCATGATCGCGACAGGCGTGCTGACGAATCTTGCGGCAATTACAGAGGTCCAAACCGGGGGGACAATAAATGGCCAATCGCCCTTGGAGAGGTTGTCGGCGGCGTGTGCGATTCTTGCAGCATGCGGGTCCTTGGCGCTGGCAATTCTTGGTCGCCTGAATGCCAGGCCCGCCGCGACGGCGCTTGTTTCCATGGAAAAACTAACGGCCGTGATGACCTGCCCCATCTGTAATCGCAAACATACACTGACCAGTGGAACTGAATCCATCTGCGGCTGCGGAATGAAAATCCAACTTGTGCTGCGGCCGCCGGCGTGTGCCTCGTGCGGGTATTCGTTGTTGATGATCAAGGGCGATGTTTGCCCGGAATGCGGAGCGGCACAGGGTGGGCGCGATCGCCTGGTTTTCGGGGAAATCCGCCAGGCCTGATTACGGCGCGCTTCGCTTGGCGAATTTGCCGATGGTGGCAACTTCGCCGCTGGCATCGGGCATCACATGTTCGAAGCTTGCCCCAACGCTGAAAAGATCGCTGGAGAGGCGCCGGCAATAGCGGACCTTATAAAGAATCGAAAGGGGCGTTTGATTGGGGCGCGGCAGGCGGGCAATGAGTTCTGATCTGTCGCTCACGCGCGCGGAGGAAACGAAACCAATGCCATTGATGGAAATATCGCGCAGCCAGACGGTGGTCGGCCTGGTGCCTTCGGGGGTTGGAAAGGGGACAAGGTCCATCGTGCAGCGCAGCCCAACGCGACCCTGCGTCCGCTTTTCCTGGGCGCGCGAATCGGGGCCGTCAGATCGTAAGCTGGCGACAATTTCATTGAAAAGATCAGCGGACAAATTCATCGACATTGTGACATTCCTTCGCAATTGCTATCGGCTAAACCGGTTCGCCAGTTTTGTTAAAGCCGCGCCAATCGCGCCGAAACGACCCATTTGGTTATGAAAAAGGGTAGGCAGATGTCGAAACAAAAACAGAGTCACCTTGCGGGGCTTTGAATGGTCGTCTGGTACATACTTTCGAACCGCTTGCCAAAATGACCTACGTTTAGATACGATCCGCCGCATGCGCGGGGTTGTCAATATTATCATCGGCGTCGTATTTATCATCGGCGGACTTACCGGACGTCTGGTTTTCATCGGCACACATAACGGAGGGGTCCTCGCCGCTGTGGGCGCGGCGCTCATTCTCCTGGGCCTGTATCGGCTCACGCGCGGCTAATTTGTCTCGATCAATCGCGCATCGCGGTTTCCGTGCGCGCATCCGTTCATTATTAATAGTTGCTTCCCGGCTGAATTACCGTGCCGGCTTGCAGGAGCGCGATGGCCGCGCATTTGGCTGCAACTCCCAATGATCGCCTCCGTCTCTGATTCTGAAGATGCAACCCGCTCCACCCCCAGATATCCGCGCGCTGGTCGATCAAATACTTCTAGACGCGCTTCAGCGCCGCGCCTCGGATGTGCACTGGGAGCCCGCGGCCGCAAGTTTCGATCTGCGCTTTCGCATTGATGGAGCGCTCCAAACCATCCAGCAGATTGAGATCAGCACCGCTCGCGCCATGGTGGTGCGCCTGATGGTGATGGCCAAACTGCTGACCTATAGGCTGGAAGTGCCGCAGGAAGGGCGCATTTCCATCATGGCGCCGCAAACAAATCAAAGCGTCGAATTGCGCCTGGCGGTGATGCCCACCATTCACGGCATGCGCGCCGCGGTTCGCATGCCGGCCGATCAGGTCCAGGCCGCCGTGCTTGAAGAACTGGGATTGCCGGGTCCTGTATTTGAGGGCTTGCTGCGATTTGCCGGCGCTGAAGCCGGAATGCTGATCCTCACCGGCCCCGCGGGCTCGGGGAAGACGACAACCATTTACGCCCTGCTTCGCCGGATCGTGCAAGCGGAGCGGGGAATCAGCGTGATTGCGCTTGAGGATCCGGTCGAGCGCAATCTTGCCGGCGTCACGCAGATCGAAGTGTCCCCGTTCGGTCAGCTCACCTATGAGCGCGCGCTGCGCAGCATTCTTCGCCAGGACCCGCAGGTGCTGATGCTGGGTGAGATTCGCGATGCAGCCACCGCCTCGCTCGCCGTGCAGGCGGCGCTTTCAGGCCATCGCCTAATCACCACATTTCATGCGGCAACCCCCGGCGGAGCAATCGCGCGTCTTCTGGAAATGGGAATCGAACCTTATCAGCTCACCAGCAGCATTTACGGTGTTGTGTCGCAACGGCTGGTTCGCCGGAAAAATCCGCAAGGGGGCACTCTCGGCCGCGTACCGATAGCTGAGTTTGTTTCAATGGATTCCGCGCTGCGCAATGCCGTGCTGACGCATTCTGATGCGGATTCCTTGCACGAAGTTTACCGCTCTCAACCCGGACATCAGAGCCTGGCGGACGCGGCGCGGGCGATGGTGGAAGCAGGGATCGCCGACCCAGCGGACGTTCAACCCATCATTGCCTCATCAGGACCGACCGAGCCCTAAGGCCCAGCGTCGCCTGAAAGATCCGGGGATCGGCTCCGTCAAATATGTTGCCCATTCAACGTTTGGAAGAAAGCCATGACTGATCAACCGCAAATAATGCCAACATTCGCTTACCAGGCCATGACGCCCGATGGGCAGCCCATCTCCGGCACCATCGATGCCGCGACCGCCCCCCTCGCCCAGCAGCGCCTTGAGGCGATTCAGCTTCAGGCCATCGAACTCGACATTGCCCCACGCCCACCACGCGGCCGGCGCATGGGAGCGGATGATTTTCTGGCCTTCAACCAGCAACTGGCGCAACTCACCGGAGCTTCCCTGCCCGTCGAGCAGGGCCTGCGATTGATTGCCGATGAATTGCAAAGTGGCAGCGTCAAGCAAACCATCAGCCAGGTTGTTGCTGAGCTTGAAAAAGGCACGACGCTTGCCCAGGCCCTTGAAATTCATCGCAGCAAGTTCCCACCCCTGTACAGCAGATTAATTGACGCGGGAATCCGCGGTGGGAATCTTCCGGGAATTCTGCTGAACCTCAGCCGGCATCTCACGCTGGTCCAGCGCCTTCGAGCCATGCTCTGGCAATCGCTCACCTATCCCATCATGGTGATCGGGGTTCTGGTGGGAGTTGTGTTGTTTATCGTTATCGATCTGTTTCCCAATTTCGAAATCATGTTCCGCGATTTTCATTCGGAGCTGCCGGCAATTACACAATTTGTTCTTGCCACCGGCAGAATAATTTCCGACCCGCGCTTTTTAGGGACGGTCGCGTTCCTGATTGTGATGCTGCTCGTGATTGGCGTTCTCTTTCGATTGTCAGGGAGACTCTCAGCCGTCAGCGAATTTTTACTGCTTCCCAGTCCCATCATCGGCCCGGTGCTGCGCCGCAGTCTGATCGCCCGATGGGCCGATGCCGTGGCCCTGGGTGTCGACGGCGGCATGGATTTGCCCGCGGCGATCGATCTGGCCAGCGACGCGATTAATTCACCCGCCCTCCGCGCCGACGGGAGGAATCTTGTCGGAGCAATTTCCGTCGGCCAGACGATCAACAGCGTGCATGGGCTGCGCGTCATTCCGGGAACGGTTCTTGGCGCAATGGATATGGCCGCCATTCGCGGTGATCTTCCCGCCACCATGCACACGCTTTCACAGATTTATCAGGAACAGGCCGAACTTCGGCTCGCGTCGGTCCAGGGCATTCTCATGCCGCTGGTTCTGGTGGTGGTGGGACTCATCGTGGCGGTCGTCATGTTCGCGGTTCTGGCGCCGATTATCTCCCTGATCCAGGCGATCAGTGGACCCATGCACTAATTTTGCCATGCAATTCATCCGCAACCAAATTTCGTTCGGCTCCGCGATTCGCGCCATCGTCATCGGGGCGGCGGCCGCGGTCTCCACCATCCTTATCATCACGGCAACGCAACAGGGCTCCAGCGATGATGCGATAACCGTGTTGGTGCTGGACGCTATCTTTACACTTCTTTGGATGGGGCTCTTCATTCGTCCCTCCATCGTTGGCAATCGCCGTTTTGGCAATACGATGATGCTCATCATGACTTTCGGCTTTGCGGTTCTTATAGCCGCGTTCGTCGAAAACGCGGTAAACCTCCACGGCTTTAACTCGGATGCCCCAGCCCTCTTAGCATGGACCATTCCCTTCGCGCTCCTTGTAGTGGTAGCGCGGGCGCGCAACGTCCGTTTAAGCCGCACCGAGGATGCGAAACGACTTCTAAGTTATGTGAATGAAGCCGTTCAACTTTCACTGCCATTGCCGCAATCTCTGGAGGCGGCAATGGGCTCCGAATCGCTGGCGCTATCGGCGCGGCTGCGCGTCATGCGAGAGGCGCTCGAGCAGGGCCAACCCATCGAAGAGGCCCTGTCAGCAGCATCACCCGAAATGCCCGCGCGAACCGTGAGCGCTATGCGCCTGGCCCGGGAATCAGGCCGGCTTCCTCAGATTCTACGCCAGCTTGTAATCAATGCCTCTCGCTCCCGCCCGGTGACTGCCACCGACCCCATCGCGCTTTACGAGGTCTACCCCTTCGCGGTGCTGACGATGATGCTTCTGGTCATGTCGGCACTCTATCTCTTCGTGTTCCCCAAGTTCATGTCGCTCTTCCACGATTTTCATATCGATTTGCCGCCCGTCACAAAATTTGTGTTGATAAGTGTCCTGGCTCCGCCTTTCATGTGCGTTGTTGCCGCGCTTCTTATAGTGGTTTTTGTCTGGTCTTATTCCACTATCTTTTACGCCAGAATGCCCGGCCTTCTTGGCGCGGGGGAACTTGTTGAACGCATTTTGTGGTGGATTCCCATTGCCGGCGGCTACGTTCGCAATCGCGGGCTGGCCGATTTGTGTCGATCGATGGCCACCAGCGTCCAAAGCGGGATTCCGATGGATCAGGCCCTCCGCGATGCTGCCCAAACCCAGGCCAGCCCCGTGGTTCGTCGCCGCGCCGAAATCTGCGCTCAGAAGATCCAGGCCGGGCAGCCGCTCGGACCCGCCGCGCGCCACGCCGGATTGCCACCGCTGCTGAGTGGAATGCTCGCCACCGCGCGCGATGACCAGAGCTTGCTGGCCGTCACTTCATTCCTGGCAAACTTCTACGAATATCGGTTCGCCCGCGCTCAGGCCATTTTGCGTGCCGCGTATGTGCCAGCAGTTGTATTCATCCTGGGCACGGTCGTCGCGGTTATCGCTCTTAGTGTGTTTCAGCCGATGGTCGCGCTCACGCGGGCCACCGCGCGATACGCCGGAGGTTTTTGAAAATGCCGACGCGAATCTCCCCCCGATGTGGCTATGTGTTTGTCGATGCGCTGTTCGCGATTTTAATCATGACCACGCTGGCGGGTGTTCTCATTGCCGCCATTCATGGCGAAGAGACGAGTTCGAAATATATGGATGATTCCCGCGCGGCAACTCGACTCGCGGAATCCGCGCTCACCGCGCTGCAAACGGGCCAGCCGGTCCCCAAACCAGCAAACTCCAGCCAGCGCATTGCGCTGCGCGTTCTCCCAACTTCCCCCCAATTGGCCGGCCAATCCTGGGTGCTGGTGCGGGGAAGCGTCAAGGGACGCGCCGCGGAGCTTATTGGCCTGGTTCCCCAAACCTCCCCAGCCACAACACAGGGAGGCGCCCAATGAAAGCCCACCCTTATCGGCGATCAAGCCGCAGGCCCGCTTTCTCCCTTATGGAAATGCTGCTCGCGCTTGGCCTCATCGTGATCGCTTTCGGGCTGGGAACGGAACTCTGTAGTTCCATGCTCAATCTCTGGGCACAAACCGCAAAGCTGAACGACCGCACGAACAGAATAGATTCAGCGGCCTTGCGCATGCGAAATGATGTGTGGGGATCCAGCGACATCCGCGTTGGCGATCCACAAACGGCCGTCGTCACCCTGGGCGACAACACCATTTCAACCTGGCACATTGAAGCGGATGGCAAACTCCAGCGGACCGACGCCCTGGCCCAAAATCAAAATTGGGATGTCGATGCAAAGGGCTGGCATTTCCAGCGCGAAGGCCCATCTCTGGTGGTAATCGATGACAAGGCCGTCTCCGCCGTTCCCATGCAGGCTGTCAGCCAAGTGCTCCTGGCAGCGAAGGTCAAACCATGAACCACCCTGCAAAACGAAGACGCGGCGCAGCGATGGTTCTGGCGGTGGCGGTGCTGTCGTTGGTCGTAACGACCCTGGCCATGCTGGCCGTCAGCACCAGTCTCCAGGTCAGGCGAACCATGATTCTCGCGGAAGAGGCCCAGTTGCGGCAGCTGTTGGTTGCGGGCACTCAGTCATTGAGTGTCCAACTGGACGCGGCAAATACTCCCCTCAGTTCCCCCGTTTTGCCGGAAACCCTTCGGCAGCGCGGCGCGAAACTCGAAATCAATCCACTGCCCGGCGCCATTTCCGATGCACGCAGTTTTGAAATCGAAGCTTCCCTGCCCAAACATCACATGAGCCAGCGCGTCGTGTTCAGTCGCCGGGATGGTAACTGGCAATTGCGGGAGGCAAGCCTTGGAGGTTGATCAGTTGTCGCTCCAGCAAATACGCAATTGGCACGCCCGCGGAATGGAATGTTTCCCGCCCCCTTCAATTTTATCGCGAATTTCGGACCCCTATAAATTCAAAAATCCCCCTGAAAACGGCTGCAATAATTCCGCCAAACAGAAGTTTGGCAACAACATCCCCTTTTCCCGGTAAGATCAATTAGGTTGGAGCCAGCACGAATACATTTTTCCGTGCCGGAGCATAAGCTCGGGCTTTCCCCTGACCATCCAAGCCACAGGAAGATCCGGCGCTGTTGACACGCATTTTCAACACGTCGATTGGAGGAGCTATCCATGCGTTTTTTCCGATGGGCCGCCGTGTCCGCAGCTCTGTTTGCAACTTGCGCTTATGGGGCCAAAGTCCCAGTGGCCAGAAACTCGGGCGCGCGTGTAATGACGTCATTCGATCCTGATTGGCAATTCACCAGGGGAGACGCCACAAATGCGCAGGATGCCGCGTTCGATGACAAGGCCTGGCAGACCATTTCCGTGCCCAACGATTGGAGCATCGAAGTCTACAGCAACTGCCAATCCGTCGAATTGCAGCTCAACGGAAAATCCCTCGGCGCACAGGATAAACCCGCGGATGATTCCCCCCGCGTCTGGAAAGTCCCCTTCCAAGCAGGCAGCCTCAAGGCAATCGCCAGCAATGATGGCAAGGCCGTCGCAACCGATGAACTGCGCACCGCCGGCCAACCCGCGAAAATCATCCTCTCCGCAGATCAGGACAAGCTCCCCGCGGATTGGAATCACGTCGCCTTCGTTCGCGCCACCGTCGTCGACGAAAACGGCATAACCGTTCCCAGCGCCACCGAAATGGTGACCTTCAAACTCTCTGGCCCCGGCGAAATTGCCGCTGTCGATAACGGCGATCCCGCCTGCCACGAGAGTTTCAAGTCCAGCCAGCACAGCGCCTATCGCGGCATCTGCTATGCCATCATCCGCGCCGACAGCGCGGCTGGCCCGATTACCCTCACCGCGACAGCCCCGGATCTGGCTCCATCGTCAGTCACTATTGCAACATCCGATGCGCCTACCGCAAAATAGACGGCGGAAGAGAAAACCAAGGAGCCCGTCCATGATTTGCAAGCCTCTGTCTCTCTGCGCCGCGATCTTGTCCCTCGCCTTGCTCTGCCACCGCGCGCCGGCTGAAACCATCAGGATTGATCCGCAGAACACCAAAACGCCAATCTCCCCGTACATCTACAGCCAGTTCATCGAGCATCTGGGCCGCTCGATCTACGGCGGGGTATGGGCCGAGATGATCGAAGACCGCAAATTCTTCTACCCGATCATCGACCAGTTTGACCCCTGGGGCACCGGCTCCGACCGCCAGTGGAATGCCGGCGAATTTCATTTCCTCAAGGCGTCCCCATGGAAAGTCGTCGGCCCCGCCGCCAGTGTGTCGATGGACAAGGACCACCCCTACGTCGGCGCGCAAACCCCGGTCATTCATCTCACCGGCTTATCCGAGACCGGCATTTCTGAAGATGGTTTGGCGCTCGTCCAGGGGAAAAACTATACGGGCCGCATCATCCTCGCCGGTGATGCCACTGCTGCGCCCGTTATCGTCCGCATCACCGGTGACGACGGGAAAACCCTCGAACAATCCATCGCGAAAATAACCGATGATTTCCAGGCCTATCCGCTGGAATTCTCCGCCGCCGCCAGCTCAAACAACGCAAAAATTGAAATCATCAGCAAAGGCAAGGGCGCGCTGAAGATCGGCGCGCTTTCACTCATGCCCGCTGATAATATTCATGGATTCCGCCAGGACACCCTCGCCCTGCTCAAGGAACTCAACGCCCCCGCCTACCGCTGGCCCGGCGGCAATTTCGTCAGCGGCTACAACTTCCGCGACGGCCTGGGAGAGCGCGACAAACGCCCCCCGCGCAAAAACCCCGCCTGGACCAGCATCGAAGCCAACGACGTCGGCATTCATGAATTCATGGACCTCATGAGCATGCTCGGCTCCGAGCCCTATATCGCCCTCAACACCGGCCTGGGCACCCCCGAACAGGCTGCTGCGGAGGTCGAATACTTCAACGGCGCAGCCAATACCGAAATGGGCAGGCTCCGCGCCCAGAACGGCCATGCCGATCCCTTCGCCGTTAAATTCTTCGCCGTCGGTAACGAAATGTTCGGCAAATGGCAGCTTGGCTACATGATGCCCCATCTCTATACCCAGAAAAACAACACCGTCGCCCAGGCCATCTGGAGGATTGATCCCAAGGCCCAGCTCGTCGCTGTCGGAAACATCGGCACCTGGGATGTAAACATGCTCACCAACAGCTCAGAAAACATGACCGATCTTAGCGAGCATATTTACGTCAAGGAAATTAAAACCGACAACGCCGCCCACATCGCCCAGCTGAAAGTCGCCATCAAAAAAGTGGCCGATGCCCATCGCGGCTATCGCAAGGACATTCCCGAGCTGAAAGGCAAAAATATTCGCCTGGTCATGGATGAATGGAACTACTGGTACGGCAATTACGTTTACGGTGAACTCGGCTGCCAATACCACGAAAAAGATGGCCTGGGCGTCGCCATGGGCCTGCACGAATTCT
Source organism: Planctomycetota bacterium (assembly GCA_030775485.1). Lineage (GTDB taxonomy): Bacteria > Planctomycetota > Phycisphaerae > Tepidisphaerales > Tepidisphaeraceae > JALYJB01. The sequence continues at coordinate 199,704 of JALYJB010000005.1, forward strand.
TCCGTAACAGCGATCTATTTTTCATGGCCAACTACGCCCAAACCGTAAACGTCCTGGGCTGCATCAAAACCACACGCACCGACGCCAGCCTCGAAACCACCGGCCTGGCCCTTGAACTTTATCGCGACAATTTCGGCACAATTCCCATCGAAATCCCCAGCCAATCCACGGACTACGATATTTCCGCCGCCTGGACAGCCGACAAATCCGCCATCACCGTCGCTGTCGTCAATCCGCAATCCATCGGCCAGCAAATAACGCTGGATTTAGGCGATCTCAAGCTTAAAGATGCGGCAAAACGCTGGGAAATCAGCGGCGACCCCGAAGCCTACAACGAGCCCGGCAAAATTCCGCAGATCACCATCCAGGAACGGGACATCACCAACCCAGACCACGCCCTGGCCGCGCCCGCTTATTCTGTTGTGATGTACCGGTTCGATATACGTTGAGATCGAGGACCGAAAATTCAAGCAACGGCTACTTTGGTTCAAACTGCTCTAGACCCGCGCCCATAATTCCAACCTGAAACCCATGCCGCCTCAGAAGTCGTGAAGCGCTGTAATTGACAATCAAAACCACAATCACTCCAACGCCTACGCAAACAATCAAGGAACCCAAGCCCGCAAGAATGCCCAGCGGGGCTCCGTAGATTTCGATACCAAGCATGAAAGTAATTGCCGCAACAACCAATAGGGAAACAACGAGAACAACATAGCAAAAACTAGATGGAGTGTTCGGCAGAAACCCGATCAGAACCACTAAGAGCAAGATCGCCAGCAACCATCGAAGCAGCGCGCGTTGAAGCACCGCGATCCAGCGAACATTAGGCGGTGGCGGCATAGCCGACGCATAATCCAATCGAATCGGACCAATCGGTGGCGGAGATTCGCCTGGCGTCAGTTCACTCATCGCTAGTTCCCCACCGGCTCACCATAAATAATCCCGCGCCCGTTCGTCCCCAGGTACACCCGCCCAAACACCCGCGGATCGCCAATTACCGTTTCCGGCAGCGCCCCAAACTGATGCGCCTCGTCATCAATCCGCTTCCAGGATGCCCCGCCGTCTTCAGATCGAAAAATCGCCGCCAGCCCGTCGCATGCGCCCGCGAAATAAATTGCCGGATATTCATGCCCCGCCCCCGCCTTCCCAAATCCCACCGCCACCGCGCTGCGGACCCCCGCAATCTTCTCAAACGAAACACCCCCATCGCTGGAATGAAACAGCCCACCCCGGCTCGTCAGCCACAAATCCCCCTTCCTTCCCGGCGCCGCCCGCAGACGCATGCCACGCCCGCCATTTTGCCCCGGCAATCCGCTCGACACAATCGGCTTGAAACTCGCGCCCCCATCCCGACTCACGAAAATAATCATGCTCGACGAATTGATCGCATAAAACATCGCCGCATCCGCCCGATCCGCAACCGGCCGCGCCCCTTGCGGAAATCCATCGCAAGGCCTCCAGGTCACCCCATGATCTTTCGATACATACCCCCCGCTTCGCGCTCCGCAAACCAGGCTGCCCCCATCCGCGGAAACCGCCACCGCCGCGCCGTTCGACCCGGCCAGCAGCAAAGGCTTCCAGCTCGTCCCGCCATCCACGCTCAGCGCCAGCCCCGCTTCCCCCCGCTTATGCGGTGTCCCCGCGCGCAGCACCATCAACGGTGCGCGCTCCGCAAAATCAAGGCTGCTCGTATTGTCAAAAATCGGCCCGCTGCTCATTCCACCCAGCGGCGCGATATTCAAATCATCGTGCTTAAATCCACCAATGTCCCCCAGCCCACTAATCAGATGCGCCCCCACCGGCGGGCTGATTAAATCCAGCACCGCCGTCTCTTCAATACCATCCGCCGCCACCGTCCAGTGCGTGCCGCCGCCTTTATCAATCTGCGTCAGATCACCCGTCCCCCAGATCGTCGCCCCGGTTCCATAGAGCGCATGATTGGAATCAAACGGATCAATCGCCACCCCCGCCATCCACCACCCGAATTTCGGCCGGGCATCGCCCCAGATCAGATAAGGGGAAAGCGAAGCATCTCGCTGAGCCGTGGGACTGACGGGACTCCAATTCGCGCCGCCGTCAATCGTGCGATAAATTTCATCCCCGGTGTTCCATCGATCGATCGTCGAAACCAGCGCCGTCCCCGGATGCCGCGGATCAAGCGCCAGCCCGCCAAACCCGCCTCGCGCATTAGGCGGGCCGCCCGGTGTAATATCCGTCCATCTCCCCGAATCGCACTCGAGCTTCCAAACCGCGCCGCGCGTCACGCCATTGGGCCCCGGACCGTTGCTGAAGGTGACGTAAAGTGATCCCACCGCATCAATCGCCCCATGGTGCGGCATCATCCCATCCATTGGCGCCGGCAACGCAACCCAGCTCTTCCCTCCATCCATGCTGCGAAAAAGATTCGCCACCCCCATCTCCGCCACCCCAACATAAATATTATCCCGCGGCTTCCCATCCGCCCCATCCCGCACATCAAAGAGCACAAAACTGATTCCCGCAGCATTGCGATTTGAGTTTCCCATGAACGGAAAAGTTGAAACTTTTCCCCACGTCACCGCAGAATCCCGGCTCAACCAAAGCCCATCATGCCGCGATCCAAAATAAAGCACCGACGTGTCCGATGGATCAATACTCAGCCGCTCGCCCATCCCACGCCCATCTTCGTTCCCGCCCATCGACAACGCCACGCGCGCGATCTGGCAAGTCGTCCCAGCATCAGATGACCGCAAAATCGCCGCCTTGCCGGTCGAATACATCCCGGCTGCGAAATAAACTTTTTTCGCATCGATCGGATCGGGCGCAATACTTTCGCATCCCATCAGATTCGCATCCGCTGGCCCAACCCAGTCCTGAAGCGGCTCCCAATGTTTCACTTTATCATCCCAGCGATAGGCCCCGCCAATATCCGTCCGCGCGTAAATCAACCCCGGCTGCTTGGAGCTAAACACAATCCCCGGCACAAATCCCCCCGCCACGATGCGAACATTTCGCCAGGTATAAGGAGCCTGAACCGTCGCCTGGGGCAAGGCAACCGTCTGCCCATTCACAACCGATTGCAACCACCCCACCACCAGCCCGATGCTGAAAACCACCCCCGTAATGGATCGCCCGCGCAACAAGCTGTTATCACGCCTTTCCAATGCTCAAAACGAAGTGAAGCACCCAGAGAATCACACCCACAATCACCCAGCACCCGAAGAACCCAACAGCATCCTTCAAGGACCATTTCGTAAATTGCCAACTCGATCCGCCCAGCAATTTCTGATGATCGAAACGATGCGGATTGTCATAGCTCAGCTGCACCTGCTGGCGGTCCTCCTCCGGCGTAGGGGCAATCGGTGTTCGCATCTTGGCGAAGAACCGGTCGCTGCGCTCAAGTTCCTTCGCCTTGGTGGCCAGGCTCAGCGCGATCAACAGCACGAATGGAAATACACCCGGCAAAAGCCAATGCACGGTTTGAAATCCCGCGGGCGTAAACGTTTCCACCGGAACTCCCGCGCAGTGCAGGGCGAAATTTTCTATGTTAAAACGCCCCGTTCCCTCACGCGCCGAAAGCGGATTTTGGGGGTCAATCCGAACCACATGATCGAAATAGATCGCCACATTGGAAGATGTCGTCGCCAGCAGCGCGGGCTGTTGTCTGAACGAAGAGAAAAGCGGAAGCCCCCACGGAATGATAATCAGAACGACGATCCAAACCGCCGAGCCTATGGTGATCGAAACCGGCGTCAGCCTCCTCCAGAACAGCAGCAAAAGCACCGCTGCGCCGAAGAATGAATTGAACGTCAGCATCATCGTATAAACATTGATGACGTCGTCCGCCATCAGTGCAAACACCACCGCCATCACCAGCACGCCCGCCACGCTCCATTGCGCAAACCGCAAATAGTGCGCTTCGGATTTCCCGCTAAACAGCGGCTTATACACATTCCGGGTCGCCAGCCCCGCAACCGAAACCGCCCACACACCCACCGAAGGCATATGCCCCAGCAACATCCCCGACAGCATCAGCCCAATCAGCCCCGCCGGCAAAAGCTGGCGGGAAAGCGCCCCCCAGGCTTCGTTCGGATCTGAAAGTTTGCTGAGCAGCGCAAGGGCCAGCAAACCGCAAAGCATCCAGGCAATCAGCACAAAGCGTTTGGTAAACGCCCCGGAAATCATGCCAAAACGCGCCGTGTCTTCATCCTTCGCCGAGCCCCCGGTGGACATGTTGTGCAGAAGCCCCACCACCTGCAGCAGGCTCGTGAAGCAGATCGCCGCAACCGTGTACCAGCGCGTGCTCGATGTCGCGTCAAAAACCGCTTCCGGAATCTTCATATGCAGCCCCGCAAACCCGTGAACCTGATGAAGCCCGATCGGAATCAGCAGAACGGACATCACAAGGATCAACAATCCCTGCAAGGCATCCGTAATCGCCGCGGCGCGCAACCCGCCCAGTACAATATAGACGCCGACGATCGCCGAATAAGTCGCATAAAACGGCAGCGGCCTGACATACGAAATTGACGAAGAAAGCTGCCCGCGCAACGCCAGATTATCGAGGAAGACAAACCGCTCTTCCTTCGCCGAGCGCTTCCCCGCGGCGATCTGGGCCTTCAAATCGCGGTACTCGTCATACATCGCGATTTGTGCCTTATCCTTGGCCGAATAATTCTCCGGCGCCACCAGCACCATTGCCGTGCAGACCTTGTAAGTCGCCAGATTCGCAAGGCCCATGTTCAGCAGCGCCCCGAAAACGCTGAAGGCCGCATAGATCGACGCAACGGTTTTGCTGTCAAACCGATCGACGAACAAATCCCCCATCGTCATCAGCCGCGCCCGCCTCCACCAAGGCTGCGTGAACCAGAAGAACGGCGTGATAAAAAGAGTCTGCAAACCCCCAATCCAGATCCCGCCCGCGCCTCTGTCATAAACCGCCGCCGCCGCCTGCACCGCGCCAGTTGAATCAGTCGAATTCCCAAATTGCAAAAAGAATTGCAACACCCGCCCCAGGCTTCTACCCCCCAGATAAAAATCGCTTTCCTTCTTAACCCCATGCGAAGCCTTCAGCCCAATAGTCAGCAGCAAAACCAGAAATGCGAGGATGACCGCCCAGTCAATAACACTTAGACCCCAAACCAGCACGCAATCCTCCGATCAATCGCTCCAGCCGCCAGAATCAGGAATGATTTGCCGCAAGGCCGCGAAAGTTTAACAGGGAGGGGGAATGAGGTACAGAAGAGCCCCCAAGGGCAGCGCAAGGGCGTCTGGTCCACTCCCAATCGGCGCGAATTTGCTGGGTTTTACGGCGCGATTTCGCTATAATCGAGGTATCGTGTGACGTGCTGCCAGCCGATGGAATCGTTATGCCCATGGATTATATTGGCCTCATTACCATCGAACCCGCTAAGCGCGGTGGTAAGCCGTGTATCCGCGGAATGCGCATCACCGTTTACGACGTACTGGAATATTTTGCTTCCGGCATGAGCGAAAGCGACATCCTGCATGACTTTCCGGAGTTGACGCCGCAAGACATCCGCGCATGCTTCGCGTTTGCAGCCGATCGTGAACGTAGACTGGTGACTCTATCCGCGTGAAGCTCCTTTTCGACCAGAACCTTTCCCACAGCTTGGCAAATTCGCTGGCGGAGCTATTCCCCGGCTCCATGCATCTTCGGGGTGTCACGCTCGAACGCGCGGATGACGAAACCGTGTGGGACTATGCCAAGCAACATGGCTATATCATCATTTCCAAAGATTCGGATTTCCGTCAGCGAAGTTTTCTGCGTGGATCGCCACCAAAAATAATCTGGCTCAACGTGGGCAATTGTTCCACGCGTCAGATCGAGCGCCTCCTGCGGCAATTCTCCAACCAGATTATTGAATTTACCGACGACCCCATGACTTCGTTCCTCGAACTCCATTAGGCTCCGTTCACCCAACCCTGGGAAGCTACCAAAGACCACGGGCAGCCGGTGTGTCACTTGACATCCACCTCTGGCCCGATGGTAATTCTTCGCCATGAGAACCAACCGCCGCGCTCGTGTCGCCAGGTCTGTCGTCCTATCGATCATTCTTCTTCTCCCGCTGATCCTCACCCACCCCGCCGCCGCTGATTTGCCGGCGCCTGATGGGAAGGTTCATCAGTTCGCGCTGCACGATGGAAAATTCTGGATCGACGACCAACCCATTCGCATCATCGCGGGCGAAATCCACCCCTCCCGAATCCCCCACGAGTTCTGGGAAGACCGCATCAAAAAAGCCAAGGCCATGGGCCTTAACACCGTCAGCGTTTATTTCTTCTGGAACCAGCTCGAGCCAGCCGAAGGCAAATTCAATTTCGAGGGCGACAATGATGTCCGCCGCTTTGTTCAGCTTTGTCAGGACAACGGCCTTTGGGTGGCCCTCCGCCCCGGCCCCTATGTCTGCGCCGAAACGGAATTCGGCGGTTTCCCCGCCTGGCTGCTCAAGCACAAACAGATGCGCCTTCGCGCCAATGACGCCAATTTCCTTGGCTACTGCAAATCCTACATCGAGAAGATGCACCAGCAACTGGGCGATCTTCAGGTCACCCACGGCGGCCCGATTCTCATGGTGCAGATGGAAAACGAACTGAGCGCCATCAACCCGTACCTCAACGCCCTGCACGATATTTTCGTCAACGCCGGCTTTGATGCCCAGCTCTTTACCTGCGATCACAGCGGCGGTGTCTGGAGCAACCTCCAGGGAATCCCCGGCGTTCTCCGCGGCTACAACGGTATGGCCAACAGCGAACAAAAAATCGCCCAGGCAACCGCTGTCTGCGCGCCGCGGGGCTACCCGCTTTATTCCCCCGAAATCTACACCGCTTGGTTTTCGCGTTGGGGGGAACCCGTCGCCAAAAAGAGCATTCCCGATCAGCTCAAGGACACCCGTTGGCTGCTGAAACACAAAGACCTTTCCTTTTGCTATTACGTCTTCGACGGCGGCACCAATTTCGGTTATTCCGCCGGCTCCAACAGCAACCGCCCCGTGCAAACCACTTACGATTACGATGCCCCGGTTGATGAACTGGGTCGCGTGACGCCCAAGTTCCGGGCCATGCGCGATCTGCTCATCAAGGAGACGGGCGTCAACCCTCCCGCCATCCCGGGCGATCCAGACGTCATCTCCCTGCCGCCGTTCGCGCTCACGCTTGAAGCCCCCCTGCTGGATCGCCTTCCGCCGGTAACGGTCACAGCGGATGATGTTCAAACCATGGAAGACATGGACCAGAACTACGGCTTTGTGCTCTACCGAAAAAAGTTCGAGGACGGCATCAGAGGCAGCCTCGATCTGGGCAAAGCCCTCGATTACTCCTTCGTCATGATTGACGGCAAAGTCGTCGCCGAAAACTATGTCCATCTCGGCAAACCCAGCCCGCTGATTACCCTCAATCGCCCCGGCGCCTGCACCTTGGACATCCTGGTGCACAACATCGGCCGCACCAGCTCACCCTTCAAGCAAGACACCGGCCGCAAGGGACTTCAGGAAGACCCCAAGCTGGATGGCAAGGCATTGCTGGGCTGGCAGATGTTTTCCCTGCCGCTGGATGATCCCACCCCCCTGATTGGCAGCGGCCCCGCGGCCAGCACGATGCCGACCGGCCCAAGCCTGTTTCATGGAACCTTCAACGTGGCTGAGCCTGGTGAGACTTATCTTGACATGCGACCCTGGCATTTCGGCCTCGTCTGGGTCAATGGGCACAACCTGGGCCGCTACTGGGAAGTGGGCGGCAACCGGTCCCTCTATCTCCCCAGCGCCTGGGAAAAAAAAGGCGAGAACCAGATCATCGTGCTGGAACTTGGCCCCGCGCCGCGCAACCCGCAAGTCCAGGGATCGACTAACATGGTGGAAGAAGCCCCTAGGCCAATCCCTTTTCCCCAACTTTGGAGATAGGATTCTTGGATAGACAGACCTTTGCCCGCGACTGTCGATTTGGCATGCGGGTTACCGCGCGGCCCACGTATGTACAAAGTAGAATTCGTTTGTAAGTATTTCTTATTTAAGGTCTTGCGAACGAAAATGCAAATGTGCCATGTGGCACATTGTTTGCCCTGAATCGTTAGTTCGGCGAATTTGCCTGCCCAAATGGTTCGGGCGGGGGGTCGCCTGACAGGGAGCAACTCAATGGCAAAGATAATTGGAATCGATTTAGGAACAACCAATAGCGTGGTCGCCATCATGGAAGGCGATCAGCCCAAGGTGCTGATCAACGCCCAGGGTAGCCGCCTCACGCCCTCGACCGTCGCATTTACTGAAAAGGGCGAGCGGATCATCGGGCAGGCTGCGAAACATCAACAGGTAACAAATCCCAAGAATACGATATTCAGCATCAAGCGTTTCATGGGCCGTCGTCACAGCGAAGTCGCTGGCGAGGAAAAGATGGTCCCCTACACCATCGTTGGCGCCCCCGAGGAGCTGGTGCAGGTGGATGTGCGCGGCAAGCGATACACACCCGAAGCCATCAGCGCAATGATTCTGCAAGACCTCAAAAAGACCGCGGAAGACTATCTCGGCGAGAAGGTGACTGAAGCCGTTATTACCGTGCCGGCGTATTTCAACGACGCCCAGCGCAAGGCAACTAAAGATGCTGGTGAAATTGCCGGCCTAAAAGTCCTTCGTGTTCTGCCGGAACCGACCGCAGCCGCTTTGGCGTACGGTCTGGACAAAAAGAAGAATGAAAAAATCTGTGTCTTCGATCTGGGCGGGGGAACGTTTGACGTTTCCGTCCTGGACGTTGGCGACGGCGTGTTCGAAGTGCTCAGCATCAACGGCGACACCCACCTGGGCGGCGACGACTTCGACCAGGTGATCATCAATTTCCTTGCAGATGAATTCAAACGCACCGAAGGGATCGATCTTCGCAAGGACCCGATGGCGCTTCAGCGACTGAAGGAAGCCGCGGAAAAGGCCAAGATTGAGCTTTCCAGCGCGATGGAAACGACCGTCAACCTGCCGTTCATCACGGCGGATCAAAACGGCCCCAAGCATCTCCAGGTGACGATGACACGCACCAAGCTGGAGCAACTGATCGGGCCGCTGGTGGAAAAGTGCCGCAAGCCGCTCGTCGATGCGATGAAGGACGCCAAGCTTCAGCCTGAACAGATTGATGAAGTGGTGCTCGTCGGCGGATCAACCCGCGTGCCGATGGTGGCACGTCTGGTGAAGGAACTGTTCAAAGGCAAGGAGCCCAATCGCAGCGTCAACCCCGACGAAGTGGTGGCCATTGGCGCTGCCATTCAGGGCGCGATCGCAACCGGCGAGGTGAAGGATATTCTCGTCCTCGACGCCACACCGCTGTCTTTGGGTGTTGAAACTCTGGGCGGGGTAACAACGGTGCTCATTCCGCGCAACACAACGATTCCGACCAGCAAGGCTGAGGTCTTCTCGACCGCCGCGGACAATCAGAACGCGGTGACGATCAACGTGTTGCAGGGCGAGCGCGAATTCGCCGCTGACAATCGCCGTCTGGGCACGTTCAATCTGGAAGGGATCGCCCCCGCGCCGCGCGGCATGCCACAGATTGAAGTGACGTTCAATATTGACGTGAATGGCATCCTAAGCGTTGCCGCCAAGGATAAAGCCACCGGCAAGGAAAATAAGATCACCGTGCAAAATGCGGGCGGCCTGAGCAAGGACGAAATCGAGAAGATGAAACGCGACGCCGAATCGCACGCTGCTGAAGACAAGAAGCGCCGCGAGACAATCGACGTTAAGAATCGCGGTGAAGCGCTGGCCTATGAAACCGAAAAATCGCTCCGCGAACACGGCGACAAGGTTTCAGCCGAGATTCGCGGCGAAATTGAAAGCAGCCTGAACAACCTCCGGGATGCTCTGAAGAGCGACGACGGTGACCGCATCAAAAAGACGATGGACAGCCTCCAGCAGGTCAGCCTGAAGCTGGGCGAAGAGGTTTACAAAGCCACCGCGGCCAAGGCCGGAGCCGCCCCCGGCCCCGAAGCCAGCACCGATCGCGGCACCACCGGCGCTGCGCCGGATGCGAAGAAAGATGAGGATGTCATCGACGCTGAATATGAAGTGAAGGAGTAACTCCTTCGCGATCAGATCAATGCCAGGGCTGGCCGACTCAAGCGAGTCGGCCAGCTTTTTGCGCGGGTTATCTGCCCGCTGGCGCTGGCTTTCTGCTGGATTTGCATCACTCCGTCTTCTATCCTCTGAACCATGCTGGAAAAGGCGTTTGCCAAGTGGTGGCTTGATCGCGTGGGGCCGTTTCGCGATGTGCCGCCCGAGAAACTCGCGGCTGAGCGTGAAGCTGTCGTGCGGATGGCGGAGTTCAATCAGAACTATGCTGAGTTTCTCAACCGGGCCGTACTGCCGGCCGTGGATAATCTGGTGAAGATGCTTTCGACAGCGGGAATCGTGCATCGCGTGAGCACATGGGGAAATCAGCTTTCGCTGCGCATTCACCTGGCCTGGCGATGGGGCGAGCTGGTCATCATGCAAAGCCATGAAGACTGCGTGACGTTTGAGCACCACATCATCACCGAGGGGGAAAAGCGCGGCGATGACAGTGGTGAAGACCATAGCCACCAATATGATTTACGCGATCCGCTGCCGGCGCCGGTTGCGCAATCCGAGTTGCAGTTTTTCCTCAGCCGCATTGCCCAGGATCTGGTCGAGCCCCCGGAAGAGCCTGAAATTCCGCCTGGGGAAGAAAAATAACAACATCGCGGATTGGTTGCCGCGGGCGTCCGCGCCAAGCCAGACGTTAAAGCACGCGAATTACAATTCCGTTGGGATATAATGATTCCATGGCTATTCGACCAACCGGCAAGGCCGCTGAGTTTGACGTTATCGAGCCCATCGGCAAGCGCGTCGTCGTGCGGAAGGACGACAACAAGCGCCAGACCAAGAGCGGCATTGTATTGCCAGATTCCCATGAAATTCCGGTGATTACGGGGCGGGTGATTGCGATCAGCAAGGCGATTGAGAACGACGAGGACCACACGATTCGCCAGTATGACAAAGTGCTTTTCGATCCGCGCGAAGCCATCCCCGTTGAGCTGGAGCACGACAACCGGTTGTTCGTTGTTTCGCTTGATCGGGTGCTGGCGATTTTCAGAAGATCGGAAACTTCCGGGGCGGCGGCCAAGACGGGTGACCAGGAAAAACGCGATCCCAGCCCGTGAATATTACGACCCCATGAAGATGCCACGGATGGAACAGCTCGATTTTTCGTCAATCTTTTTGTCGCGTTCCTTTTCTTAGAAGACATTCATGGCGGACCAACTCTCCATCGATCAGGCAATGCAGGTGGCGGTGAAGCACCACCTGGCCGGGCGCCTGAGTGAAGCCGAGGCGATTTACAACAACATTCTCAGCGTGAAGCCGAATTATCCCTACGCCATTCACAACCTGGCGGAAATTGGCATTCGAGTGCGGCAATACCCCAGGGCATTGGTTCTGGCACGGCGGGCCATGGAACTTGATCCCGACGACGCCGCGTTTAATAACACGCTTGGCGCAATTCTCTTTGCGCTGGGCCAGCCGGAAGAATCGCTAAAATACATTAACCGGGCACTGGAGATTAACCCGAAGCTGGCCAATGCCTACGTCAACCTGGGCATTGCCTACGCCGATCAGGCCCGTCTTCCGGAGAGCATCAGCGCATTTGAGCAGGCAATAAAGCTCGATCCGCAAAACGCCAACGGACATGACGGACTGGGCCTTTCCTCGCTGATGCACGGCGATCTTCAGCGCGGCTGGCGCGAGCAGGAATGGCGCTGGCACAAATATAATTTCGAAAAGCGCCGCTATTCGGATTGCCCCCAATGGGACGGCGCGGACCTGAAAAATCGCACCATTTTTCTGCCGATGGAACAGGGGCACGGAGACCTGATCCATTTCTGCCGATATGCGCCGCTGCTCACCCAGCGCGGCGCCAAGGTTGTTCTTGAAGTAACGCCCGAACAGGTTGCGTTGATGAAGACGCTTAAAGGCGTGGAGGCGCTGGTGCCCGTGGGGGAAACACCGCCCCCCTTTGACGTGGCGTGCCCGATGATGAGCGTTCCGCTGTGGTATGGAACCACGATGGAAACCATTCCGGCGGAAATTCCCTATCTTTCGCATAATGCCGCGATCGCAGCCGAGTGGGAACCCTTCTTTCGCACGGACCGCAATTACAAAATCGGGATTGCGTGGGCCGGGCGTCCGACGCATGCCAACGACCACAACCGCTCGACATCATTGGCGGCGTTCGCGCCATTGGCGGACATTCCCGGCACGACATTTTACAGCCTGCAGAAGGGGGACCCAGCCGCGCAGATTGCCCGGCCGCCCAAGGGGATGAACCTGATTCACCTGGGCCCGCGGCTGGACAGTTTCGAGGTCACAGGGGCGGTGCTGCAGCATCTCGATTTGCTGATATCGATCGACACATCCGTTGTGCATCTGGCCGGCGCGCTGGGCCGGCCGGTTTGGAACCTGCTGGCGTTCTGCCCGGATTGGCGCTGGCTGCTGAATCGCTCGGACACGCCGTGGTATCCGACAATGCGGCTGTTCCGTTGCCCGTCGCGCGGGGATTGGACGGGGCTGTTCGCGAACGTGAGAGAAGCACTGGCTGAGGAAGTTGCCAGGAAACGGCCCCGGGCCGGCATCGCCAGGAATTGAGCGAAGGATTGCCCGGTCAAGCCCGGCTGTTACGATGGGGATGGTTAGAATTCCGGGCCATGCTGGACGTGTCGATTGGATACAGCGGAGAAAACCAATGAATCTCAAGCGATTATTTCAAATCGGCTGCGTTGGCCTGGTTCTGGTTTCTGGATGCTCGACGGTTTACTACAAGGCGTGGCAAAAGCTGGGGTATGAGAAGCGCGATATTCTGGTAAGCCGGGTGGAGACCGGCAAGCAAGACCAGAAAGCGGCGGAGGGACAGTTCAAAACCACGATGCAGAAATTTCAGGAACTGACGAAATTCAATGGCGGGGATCTGGAAGCTGAATACGGGAAGCTTAATTCTTCCTACGAAAGCTGCGTGGCTCGCGCGGATGATGTGAGCAAAAACATCAAGTCGATCGATTCGGTAGCCACCGACATGTTCGCCGAATGGGATACCGAACTGGGGCAATACGACAACCCCGACTTGAAAGCCAAAAGCCAGGAGGAGCTGAACCAGACCAGGGAAAAATATAAGCAGCTCATTTCGCTGATGCGCAAGTCCGAAGCATCAATGCAGCCGGTGTTGCGGGCTTTTCACGATCAGGTCCTGTTCATGAAGCACAACCTGAATGCCGCGGCGATTAATTCGCTGCAAAGCACGGCTGCCGGGATTGACACCGACGTGCAGAAGCTGATCGCGGACATGGAGGCATCGATCAACGAGGCCGATTCGTTTTTATCCAAGGTGAAAAGCTGAGCGACGCCGGCGGCTGGCGAATTAAAATATTCCCCTGGATGGCGCATCAGATTGGTGCGCCATCGCTGTTTTATTGCGCCGGCAAATATCCGCGGAAGAGACCTTCGGGCAGCGGCAGGACTTCCGCGCTGAGGGCGCTGCCGGCGGTATGGGGGGAAACAAAGATGCAGTAACGGTTGCCGCCATGGGTCGGCTCGGGATCGCAGATTACAATGAGTTTGTCTTTGCCGATGGTGGAGAGGCCGTTGGGGTAATAGAGATAGGGCAAGCCGGATTCCGGGCACCTGAAATCGGGGGTTTGGTCGATGTCGGCGAAGGGTTTGAGCTCGTCTAGCTTCTCGGGCATTTTCTTATTCACGGCGTAGTAGTAAAGCAGCATGCCTTCGATGTCGTGGAGTCGCGCGGCGCAGGGATCGCTGCCGACGACGGTGTCCTGCGTGATCGGCCCCTGCGAAACGATCACCGGGGGTGGCAGCGGCGCATCCGCGCCTTTAGGTCTGGCCGCGCCGGTTTGGCAGGCACTCAGGGCAAAGGTGATGAAGGCCATTGCAACGCGGAGCGCGCAGCCCGCGGCGCCGCACCGGGATGGGGAGGCAATTTGCATCGTTAATTCATCCATCAATGCTTTAGCCGCGTCAAGCGACCGTGGCGACGGCCCTCATAACTTTTGCGCCGCTGGGGTTATTTTGGGCTGCCGGGCAACTGGGGCTCGGGGGTTGAGATAGAGCTTCCCTCGGACGATGGGACCGCCAATGACGGAACCGTTGGCTGGGTGGAAGAGCCGCCGCGGGCCATGCCCACCATGTGATCCTGGAAGACGCCTGGCTGAACCGCCGAGGGCGTGAGCTTCACGCCGCGCATTTCATCCTCGGACATCGGCAGGAGCCGATCGGGCACCTGGGCAACGTGCGGCGTGAGGAAGATCAGCAGCTCGGTCTTGGTTTTGTCCACATTGTTGTGCTGGAACAGCGGGCCGATCAAGGGCAGATCGCCGACGATCGGAACCTTCTCCACGGTTTGTGTTTTTTGATCCTGCATAAGGCCGCCGATGACGATGGTCTCACCGTCTTTCACGCCCACGCGACTATTCGCCGAGCGGTTTTCAAACACCGGAGCGTTCACGCCCGCCTGAATGGGGACGGTTTGTCCGGTGAGCGAAGAGATCTGCGGCGCGACATCCATGATGACCAGGCCATCGGGATTGATGTGGGGGATGACATCAAGAATGATGCCGATGCTTTGGTATTGGATGGTGTTGATGGTGTTGTTGTTGGTATCAAGGCGACTTTCGGTAATGAACGGCACTTCCTGGCCCACGAGGATGTTGGCTTCCTGATTATCGCTGGTGAGGATGTAGGGCCGTGAAAGCACATCCAGCTTGCCCTGCTTTTGCAGAATATGGAAGGTAGCGCTGAGGTTCTGCTCGAGCAACTGAACCGTCAAACCACCATTGGTGGCGGAAGAGGCGGCGTTGCCGAGGTTCTGGACCAGGCCCGCGCCCCGGCCGCTGGGCCGGAGATTAAGCACGGAGAAATCGAGGCCGAGATCATCGGTGTTATCGTGAGTGACTTCAGCGATGAGGCACTTGATGAGCACCTGGGGAACTGGACGATCGAGCTGTTCGATTACTTTCAGGACTTCATCTTTATATTTTGTGGCCGTGGCGATGAGCAGCGAATTGGTATCGGTATCGGCGACGACATAAACCTCGCCGGTAAGATCAGACAAAGCGCCGCTCGCGGAGCCGGCGCCACCCCCGCCGCCGCGCGTGCCGGTGTTGTTATTATTTCCGCGGTTAATGACGTTGCTGCCGAGCGCGCCACCCCCACCCCCGCCACCCAGCCCACCGCCGCCGCCGAATCCGCCGCCGCCACCCCC
>JALYJB010000006.1:0-20476 GCA_030775485.1 Planctomycetota bacterium
CTCGCTTCCTTCAGATTCGACCTCGCGCCCCACACCCTTGCTTAGACGGACGGTTCCGCTCATTACGGCCCGTAGAGGACTTTCACCTCCTAAACACTCGACATGCGTGGCGCACCATAATAAGGCGGGGCGACCGGACAAAGTCGCCCCGCCTAGGAGGGGAAGGAGGTTCAATGATTCAGAAATCTTGTCGGTGCTAAAATCGCCTTCCAAACCCTGCTCCAAATTGAGCCGTTCCGAACACCCCATAGTCGCGGTCGCTAAAACCGCTTCCACCAAATTCCTGGTCTGGCGGCACGGTGGGATTGCCGCTCTGGTCGATCGACAGGCTTAGCTGATAGGTATAGCTTGCGCCGCTGTCATCCGTTCCGGTAGCATTAAGCCTGACGCTGTAAATCGTCGTACCGTTGGCTTCGTCATAGACGTAAACGGTTTGCGACTGACTGATCGTGGAAGCGCCATCGGCCGTTGCCAACGCCTGTAGTTCTTTTTGCTGGCTCGATGTAAGGCTGGAAAAGGTTGTGGTGCTTTGCAAAGGCAGGCTTGTCTTTTTGCCGGCAGCATTCACGGTCACCACGCTTTGCGTGCCGGAACTGCTGAACGTCACGCTGTAAGTCGTCACACCGTCAACCGTGCGAACTTTCACCTTCTGCGCGGACGTGCTGCTGATCGCCGTCGCCCCAGCGGGCGCGTTGTTGTTCAGACCGCTTTGAATGATCGTTGGAAGCGCGCTGAACGGAATACTCTCGTTGCCAACGGGGTTGCCGTTCGAATCTACGCTAATGACAGTTTTTCCTTGCCCGCTATTGCCTGCCAGCCGAACAAGGTAGGTGACGGCGCCGCTTGAGGTCGTGCTGACATGCACAACGGTTGTCGAGGTCGGCGCGGTCAGGCCAAGGGCCGTTGCGATCGCCGATATCTCGCCGGCGGCAGCGCTGTTGCTTCCCGCGCCGGTGCCGCTGAGCGTGTTCCAGGTTGTCGTCGTCTTTACCGGCGCAGTGACGGGATTACCATTTTGATCGACGGTGATTTGCGTGGTCGTCCCCGTCGACGTGAAATTCATGGTGTAGGTTTCCACGCCGTTGGTATTGTTGAGATACACCAGTTGCGTGGACGTGGAGGTCGGCGCGGTCAAGCCATCTGCTGTGGCCAGCGTATCCAGCCCATTCTGGATCGCCGTGGGCGCCAGGCTGAACTCAATAGCGTCGCCCGCTTTTCCATTGCCGTCGGGCATCAGCGCGGGCTGTCCCCCGGAACAAATCGAGGACGACATCAACCGTCGATCTTCCAGTCCCTCAAGTATGAATTTCCTAATAGGCTTATTCGAGAAAACAATAGACCTGAATCGATCGTTGTCAGTGTGTAGATTCAGCACGGCAACCTCCCAGGTAAATACCCTGAACGCCTCGCCGCTCTTTCCACCTGTTGCGGAAACAACCAAGCAGACGAGTGCGTTTCTATGGTTAGGTTGCCCGCGGCAAGCGCTTTTCTTCCCGAATATTTCGTCGCTATTGATTTTTCCCCAGGACTCAGCGCCGCCGGCCGGAGGTTTTACGCGCTTTTTTGGCGACCTGCCTGATCCAAAAGCTTTCAAATTACCATCTTAAAGATACACTGACCCGCAACCCGACGGACTACCTTTAAACTATCTCGATTGAGGAATTTCGATGGCACTTATTTTCATCTCACACGAGGTTAAGAACGGCGATCAGTGGGCGCAAGCGTGGCAGCGGAAAACGAATAGCCGTCACGAAATCTTCGCGAAAATTGGAATCAAAGCCCGCACGTTCCGCGATGCCAAATCGCCTAATTTCTCCGGCGTGCTTTTGGACGTGCCGGACATGGCAAAACTCAACGCGCTGCTGGCCTCTCCCGAAGGTAAGAAGGCGATGGAGGAGGACGGCCTGAAGCCCGAAACAATCCGCGTTCTTACTGAATTTGGGACCTGATTCATCCACTGGCCCGCGCCAGCGCCGCCGGGCGGCATGGTATAGTGCGCGGATGGAAGCATTCTTCACGGAGCTCGGTCGCACCATCCTGGAGCGCTGGAAGCGGCAAAACTTCTCTCTCCTTATGTTCCCCGAGATCGCCCGGACCGCGCTCGACGAGCGGCCCCCAGCCAAGCGGGTGGATCTCCCAGCGTTCATGCGCGATTTTCTCCTCCGTGAAGATCAACCCTTTCAGACGGATTCCGAATTCGGCGAGCCGGAGCTGGTGGTCTACAAGGACCCGCGGTTCTATATCCAACTCTTGTTCTGGATGGACGGCACCACTGCCATCCATCAGCACGAATTCTCAGGCGCGTTCCATGTCATGCACGGGTCGAGCATTCACGCGCATTACCAGTTCGAAAAGGCCCGGCCGGTCACCCCCTACATGCGCGTCGGCAATTTGCGAATGAAAAAGATGGAGATCCTGGAATCGGGGCGCACCGTGCCGATCGTCTCCGGCCAGCAGACGATTCATTCCCTGTTCCACCTGGATTCGCCGTCGGTCACCGTGGTGGTGCGCACCCATCACGATCCGGGAACAGGGCCCCAGTATAATTACCTGCCGCCGCACATTGCGATCGATCCCCTCCACAGCGACCTGCTCACTGTGCGCCGCAATCAGCTGCTCGATGTGCTGGAGCAGGTCGAAGACACCGCCTATGCGGAACTCGTGATGGAGATGATCGCCGACCTGGATTTCGAGCGCGGTTTCTTCGTGTTGCAACACTGCATGGAGTATCTCCAGCAGTTGGGCGAATGGGGCGCCGCGATCAAGGCACTCCAAAAGAAGCACGGTGCGCTGGCTGCCGGCGTCGCAGCAACCTTGCGGGAAGAAGCGCGCCGCAATGTCATCAAAGGCCTGCGCAGCATGATCACCGAGCCCGAGCATCGGTTCTTCCTGGCACTGCTGATGAACGCCCCCACGCGCGCCGATCTGCTGTCGCTGGTAGCGCAGCGGTTCCCCAGGGAAGCGCCGCTGGCCGTCGTCCTGCGCTGGGTGGAAGAGCTGATGGAAATGTCGGATGAAGGCGTCACGATCCTCGACGCTTCCTTTCCCGAAACGATTGAAGTTGAAAGTGAGGCCAGGCCGGACCTGTTCCTGTCGGCGTTCCGCCACTTCATGAAACGCGACAAAAAAATTCCCCCCGCCATGCGTGATTTATCCGCCGCGGACGTCAAGGAGCTGCGAGCCGTCTTCGCGGAATCAGCCCTGGGACTTTTGACGATCTGAAAGCCTGGTCCGTGGCGTTTTTGAACAGATTCGCTCGTACGTACTCCGGGACCAAAAGAGCGAATTAATGTTCAAGGCGCATCACTGGAGTGGTGTCTTTCGTTCGTCATCCCAATCACCGATTCCTTGCCAACGTGCTTGTCAAGAAATTTGATCATTAGGTCCCCAATCTCCTCGCTCTTGTCCTCGAGCGAAAAATGTCCAGAGTCCACAAGATGGAAATCCAAATCCTTGATGTCGCGCTTGTAGGGTTCAGCTCCGGTTGGTGGGAAGATGAAATCGTTCTTTCCCCAGGCGATAAGCATTGGCGGTTGGTACGTGCGAAAGTATTCCTGCCACTTCGGGTATAAAGGCGGGTTAGTGTTGTAATCCAGCAATAGATCGAGTTGTATGTCTATATTTCCCGGGCGGTTCAAATTGGCCGTATCGAGTGTCCATGTGTCCAGCGAAATACATGCCCGGATAGGCGACAAGTGAAGTGTATTGATTGTCATGAAGTTGGGGGAAGGCCCCCGTCGTTTTAACGAGTCAAAGAGGATGATCCGCGGCATCTCGCAACACAGCCAATGCCAGATACAACGCGGCTGCGGTCTGTGCCCCGCCACGCAGATTCTCCAGATCAAACTTCTCATTGGGTGCGTGCGGAGCGTCGTCGGGTAATCCGAACCCAAGTAGCAAAGTGTCCAGCCCCAGAATGCTCTTCAGCAGATTCACTACGGGGATGGTCAGCCCCTCGCGGATAAATACCGGCGCCACACCGAAACCCTTCTCAATCGCCCCCGCCGCCGCGGAAGCCCATCGGCCGCGATGATCGACCAGCACAGCGGGCGCCGCCGCGAAGTGCGAAATAATCTCGACAAGCCCATTCGGAGTGTGAACCCGAACGAAATCCTCAAGTGCCGCGCGCACTCGCAATGGATCCTGGCCCGCCACCAATCGGAATGATATTTTCGCCCTGGCGAATGCGGGAATGATCGTCTTCGCCCCTAGTCCCTGGTAGCCGGAGGTCAGCCCGCAGACATCACATGTCGGCCGCGCCCATTTCCGCTCCAGCGATGTATATCCCGCCTCTCCACCCAAGGTCTCAATGCTGCGGGCCAAACCCAGCCCGTTGGCATATGCCTTTTCATCGAACCCAAGGCCGGCCCAACTGCGTCGCTCGTCATCGCTGGGCAATTCGACGCCGTCATAAAATCCGTCGAGAGTCACGCGTCCAGATTCATCATGCAATCTTGCCAGCAAGGCTGCCAACGCCAATGCGGGATTCCGGACGGCGCCGCCGTGAATGCCGCTATGTAAATCGTTGGCCGCGGCGCGGAGTGTGATCTCGCTGTAAACCAATCCGCGGAGGCCGGTGGTAATCGCGGGCGCGCCGCGGGCAAAGCCGTTGGTGTCGCTGATCACCGCAATGTCCGCGCGCAACTTTTCACGATGGGTATTCACAAAATCCGCCAGATGGTGGCTATCGACTTCCTCTTCACCCTCGAACAGGCAGATGAGGTTGATGGGAAGCCCGCCACCGACCGACTGCCACGCGCTGATGGCTTCCATGTGCGCCCAGATCTGGCCCTTATCATCAGCGGCACCGCGAGCGAAGATCGCCTCAGTGCCGGTCGTGGTTTTTCTAATCGTGGGTTCAAAAGGAGGCGTGATCCAACCCGCCAGCGGTTCGGGGGGCTGAACATCGTAATGGCCGTACAATAAAACGGTCGGTCGATTGGGCTGATGCTCGTTTCTGGCAAGCACGATGGGATGGCCTGCTGTCGGCACGACCTCGGCTGTCAATCCAGTTGCGGAAATCCGTCCCGCGAGCCATTGAGCGCACGCCTTAATTTCTACTGCACGTGCCGGGTCGGCGCTGACACTTGGAAATCGGAGGAAATCGCTGAGCTCGGCCAACGCGGCGTCGTGACGCGATTTAATTTGATCTAATACCGCGGCGAGCCGGCCGTCCAATTCTTTCGGGTTCACGCCGTTACTCCGAAACGATGTAACCCCAGGAATTCCATTGGCAATGAGGGTTGCTGATCCATCGCCATCTCGGCCAGCACCTGTCCGATTCCGCTGGCGCACTTGAATCCGTGTCCACTGAATCCGCAGGCGATGATTACGTTGGAATGCTTCGGATGCCGGTCAATAATAAATTGGTGATCCGGGCTGTTGGTGTACATGCAAACACGCACAGAAAGCAGCGGCCCATTGGCCTCGGGAATGAAATCGCGAAGGGTGCCGCGAACGGCCTGCTCATCTGAATCGTGAACGCTTCGGTCGAGCGTCTCCGCGTCGGTCTTTTCCGCGCGCTTGTGTGAAGCTAGTTTGAACCCTGGATTGTCGGGCAGCATGGGAAACCCATAGTGATTTGATCCATCACGATGTTCCAGAATCCACACCGGGAATTTACCGAGTTCGAATAGCTCAGGGGATTTGGGCCAAACCCAGACCAGCGGCTGGCGCGTGACGGTCAACGGAACGCCCAGATCGCGCACTAATTTGTCGGTCCACGCCCCGCCGCAGAAGATCACCTTTGCAGCGCTATAGGTTTCCTTCGTCGTGCGCACGACCACTCCCCGGCCCGATGATTCCCAGGAGACGACCGCTTCCTGCCCATGGAGTTCCGCGCCACGCCGCATAGCCAGCTCCGCATATCCGGCCACCGCGCGCTCGGGCAGCACCAGGCCGGCTTTATGATCGTGCAATACGCGGTAATCTTCGGGCAGTTTAAATTGCGGAAAACGCTTCATCGCCTCAGCTGCGTCCAGCAGCTCGTGAGGCAAATCATATTGCCGCACGGAGCGCAGGCTTCCCTCCAGCACCGCCGCGCCGGGCGGGCCGAGCATCAAACCGCCTGTGATGTGAATGACTTCGCGCCCCAGTTCTTTGGCGAGCTCTTCCCACAATGCGTAGGAGCGACGCAGGAGGGGCACGTAATCAGGGTGTTCGAAGTAGGCGAGGCGGATCATCCTCGAGAAGCCGGCAGCGGCGCCCATGCCGTGCGGGATGTCGAATCGTTCCAGCCCCAGGACGCGAGCACCCCGCCGCGCCAACTGGTAGCACGCTGCCGACCCCATGGTCCCCACGCCGACGACGATGACATCAAAATTATTTTTTAGATCGCTCATCGCCATCCGCGCCGGCTGCCCTTTTTGAAGGCAGTTTTCATACGATTGCTGCGCCGGCAAGCGAGGCCGAGCGTGGCAGATGGGTCACGCCGGGAATCCAATCCGTACCCGCCAGCGGAAGCCTGGCCATCGCCGCCGATTCGATTGTCAGCGCCACTAGATCCTCGCGCTCCAGATGGTGCACGTTGGATTTCCCGCACGCGCGGGCAAGGGTGGTAACTTCCATTGTCAGCACGCGAAGGTAGTTCTCAAGCCAGTGGGCCCCTGTGGCGGGATCCAGCCGCTGTTCCAGGATGGGGTCCTGCGTGGTAACACCCACGGGACAGCGGCCGGTATGGCAATGATGGCAATAGCCCGGCGCGGTGCCCAGGGCTTCGTAATCCTTGGTGACGTCGATCCTGCGCCGATCTGCTTCGGTCGCGCCACCCAGTTGATAATAGGTCTGATTGCATCCCAGCGCCATCAGCACGCCCTGCCCGATGGAAACCGCGTCGGCCCCCATTGCCAGGGCCTTGGCTACATCGGCCCCGGTGCGAATTCCGCCGGCGATGACTAATTGCACTTCCCCGATGGCGTTCATTTCCTCCAATGCTTCCACTGCCAGACGCAGAGCTGCCAGGGTGGGAATGCCTGTATGTTCGAGAAAGACCTGCTGGGCGGCGGCGGTGCCTCCCTGCATGCCGTCGATCACGATGACATCAGCGCCCGCCTTGATCGCCAGCTTCACATCCTCTTTCACGCGGGTTGCGCCCATTTTTACGTAGATGGGAATCTGGTTGTCGGTGATCTCGCGCAGCTCCTCGATCTTGATCGCCAGGTCGTCCGGCCCCATCCAATCCGGATGCCGACAGGCAGAGCGCTGATCGATCCCTTCGGGCAGCGTGCGCATTCGAGCCACGCGGGGACTGATCTTCTGACCCAGGAGCAGGCCCCCGCCCCCCGGCTTGGCGCCCTGCCCCAGCATGACCTCGATGGCATCTGCCTTACGCAGATCATCGGGATTGAAGCCGTAACGGCTTGGAAGGCATTGATAGACCAGGGTTTTGGATGATTGGCGTTCTTCGGTGGTCATCCCGCCGTCGCCGGTTGTTGTGCTTGTGCCCGCTGCCGATGCGGCACGGCCGATCGCTTCCTTCACCCTGCCTGACAGAGCGCCGAAACTCATTCCGGCAATCATGATCGGGATGTCGAGCACGATCGGCTTTTTCGCTACACGATTGCCTAAGACCGTCTTTGTCACGCACTTTTCACGATAGCCTTCCAGGGGATAGCGCGATGCTGACGCGGTGAGGAACACGAGGTCATCGAAGGTGGGTATCCGCCGCTTCGCGCCGAGGCCCCGGATGTCATACAACCCGCGCTCGGCAGCCTGGTGGATGTATGACTGCACGTTCTGATTGTAAGACGCACTTTCTTCGAGGACGGCGCGGGGGACATTCGACATTCGATTTTCTCCGCAAATCTGTCAGTACGATTCGTGGTTGGCTGAATTCCAGTGGTAGAGGGTTCGGGCCGACGTGACTTTTTTGAATCCCGCAAGACCGCGACGGACGACGTCAATCAACCCGGCTTTTGTGAGCAGCTCGGCGAGCATAGTTCGATCTGTGTCGGCCATTGCTTCTTCCCGCGCATCCGCGCCCAGGCCTTCGATTTTTCCACCGACGTAGATGACTGCTTCATAGAGCGAATCGCCCAGCCCTGGTCCGGCATCGCCGCAGACCACCAAACGGCCGGCCTGCGCCATGAACATGGCGACGTGTCCAACGCTGCCGCCGACGACGATATCTCCTCCCTTTAGGGAAATACCGCATCGCCCTGCTGCATCGCCTTCGATGATGAGCAGGCCGCCGTGGGCGCTGGCGCCGGCGCACTCACTGGCATTTCCGGTGACGTGGACGGTTCCGCTCATCATGTTTTCGGCGACCCCGCGCTCGACGTTGCCTTGCACGGTGATGTGGGCATGCTTGTTCATGCCACCTGCGTAATAGCCGGCGGGTCCGAGGATATTGACCTCTACCGGCACCTGCAGCCCCACCGCCAGATTGTGCATGCCGGCGGGATGCTCGATGTTGACCGTGCCAATTTCACGGGCTGGCACATCGTGATGCAGGAATCTGTTGATATCGCTCACCACAAGCTGAGCGGCGTTGAGCGTTACCACCTGCGGCAACGTCGCCTCCCGGGGACGCGGCGTCGCAATGCTCATTGAACACTCCATGAATAAATGGTTTGCGGCCGCGGCTCGAACAATCGGGCGTTATCCACCCCGGGCAAATGCGCTAGGGAACGAAATTCACTCGCGACCGCCACATAATCGTCGGTTTCGGCGACCACGGCCGGCTTGCATGCGAATGGGTCTTTTACCAGCACCATGCGGGTGGGTGTCGCCATCAGCAGGGTGTAGAAACCATCCAGCTCATCAAACGCCTTTTCGATTGCCTGTTCCAGCGTATCGCCTTCGCGCATGCGCCATTCGAGGAATCGGCAAGCGGCTTCGGTATCGTTGTCGGTCTCGAAATGGATTCCGAGACGTTCAAGCCTCCGGCGGAGACTGTAGGGGTTTGAAAGGGAGCCGTTGTGAACGAGGCAGAAGTCTTCGCCCGCGGTAAATGGATGGGCATGCGCGGGCGATACGGCAGATTCTGTTGCCATCCGTGTATGCCCGACGGCATGTGTGCCGTGCATACTTGCGACATCATATCGGAGCACGAGGGACGTCGGCGTGCCGACATCCTTGAACATCTCAATTGAATGCCCCGCCGACAGGAGATGAACCTGGGGATATGCTTCTGTCAGCCAGGTCACGAATTCGCTTCGGTCGCAACCGGCGGTCAGCACGGCATGATGATCCACCACATTGATTTCAGCTGGAATGGCACTGTCTCGCGTAAACCGCGAGGCTAGTGCAGTGAAATCCGTATCCGGGTGCGATGCGAACAGGCTGAAATGCCTGCGGCGGCCTGAGGATGAGCCGAAGACGGCAAGGCCGGCTGAGTCTGGCCCGCGATCATTCATGCAGACCAACATCGGCGCGAGCCATTCGCCGAGCGAGGCGCGCTTTTCCGGATTCCTGATGAGCAATCCAACTATGCCGCACATGGGGATTTCCTAGAAATACTGCAAATATCTTTCGACTTCCCAATCGGATACATGCCGTTGGTATTCCACCCATTCCATCCGTTTGATCATGAGGAATTCTTTGATGAAATCCGCGCCGAGCGCGTCGGAAAACAGGGTGTCTTTCTCGAGGGCCGTCAGCGCCTCATGCAGCGACTGCGGCAACATTCCGATGCCCAGGCGCGTCAATTCCTCGGTAGATGCCGTGTAATGATTGAAGTTGTGAGGCGAACCCGGACTGAGATCGTTATCAATGCCATCCAACCCCGCGGCGATTACCGCGGCCGTTGCAAGGTACGGATTGCAGGATGAGTCGCTTAAACGCAGTTCAAGCCGCCCAAATGGCACCCGAACCATGCTGGTCCGGTTGTTGTCACCATAGGAAATATAGGCCGGTGCCCAGGTGGCGCCCGACAAACTTCTGCCTACAACCAGGCGCTTATAGGAATTGACGGTCGGCGCACACAGCGCCGCCAGGGATGTTGCATGCTTCAGCAGCCCGCCCATGAACTGGTAAGCCAGTTTTGAAAGTCCCAGATTGTTCTTATCGCCGGCGTCGGAAAATAGATTGATGTCACTCTCAAGGGGGGCGATGCTTATGTGCATGTGCATGCCGCTGCCGGTGCGATTACTCATCGGCTTGGGCATGAACGTGCAGATCGTCTTGAGCTCTCGGGCAATTTCCCCCGCGGCCATGCGAATGAAGACCATTCGATCAGCCGTCGTCGTGGCATCGCTGTATTTGAAATTCACTTCAAATTGACCGTTGGAGTCTTCGTGATCGATTTGATAGACATCTATCCCGACCTGAATCAACGATTCAACGAGGCGCTCCAGGAACAGCCGGCTGCGCGAAAGACCCTTGTAGTCATAGCACGGCTTATCGAGCGTATCTGTATCGTCTTCCGAGCAAACGGTTCCATCCGGTCGCCTGGAGAGCAGCATAAACTCGGGCTCAAGCCCGGTATTCAGCATCCATCCGCGCTCGGCAAGACGCTTGACCTGTTGGTTTAATATCCAGCGCGTGTCATAGGGATACGGCTTGTTATTCACGTAGCCCGTGCAAACGATGCGTGCATAGCCAGGCTGCCATGGCACGAGACACAGCGTGTCTAACTCCCCGCGAGCCATGTAATCCGGGCTGTGCGGCTCCATGCCGAATCCCCAGAGCGCGAACCCCGCGAACCCAGCTCCGTCACCTAAAATATCCTGGAAGTGGGATACGGGAACGCTCTTGGTCTTGGCTACGCCGTGAATGTCCACGAATTGCGCGAGAACATATCGAATCTGATGCTGACGGAGGAACCCCATCGCATCTGTGACGTCCTTGAATGAACGTGCTGCCACCGGAGACTCCGCTTCGCCGTTTCCGAAACTGTCGAGTCGGCTGAGTTCAGTAGTGCTAGGAATAATTGACTTTGACATGGGGGAGACATTCCTCGGAGCGCGGAGCTACCAAGCCCATTAGCAACCAGCATTCCAAAGAGCGCAGTCGCTGGGTCTGACAACCTTGGCTTTCGGGAATTGCAACCCCGCCCTAATTGTTCATATTCCGGACAATATTTGACATTTTGTGTCAATTGATCAGATAATGAACACACCCGACCGCGAAGTTAGTTATCCTTGAAGATATTTCACTACAACGATGAAGAGCGTGAGCTGCACAGGTGGCTCGCCGACCGGGGAAATTCGAACACGATCCTGGGCTCGGATGAGGATCCATTCCCAACTGTCCGCAAATCGGCCTTTGACGCGGCGTTTGTGGGCCTGCATCCGCATGGCATTGAACTTATCGCCGAACTTCACGCCGCCAACCCCGATTGCCTTGTGACTATGATCACCTCCGACCGCAACACGCGCCGCGCCGTTGAAGCGATGCGCGCGGGGGCATTCGACTTTCTCATGTCTCCGCCTTTGGACTTTTCAGAGGTGGAGAGAACCTACATCCTCATCGACCGCGAACAGCAGCAACAACAACAGCGCAAACGTTTCCAGGACCAGCTGGCTGCAGCTTCGGCTGGCACCCGCCTGATTGGCGTCTCTCCACCTGTGATGGATCTGCGACGCCTTATTGTGAAGGCTGCACAAACCAAGGCTCCAGCGCTTCTTGTCGGAGAAACCGGAACCGGGAAAGAGTTGATTGCCCGCCTGCTTCACGAACAGGGGCCGCGCAATTCTCAGCCGTTTGTCGTCGTTAATTGCAATGCGATTCCTGCCAGCCTGCTGGAAAGCGAATTGTTTGGACATACCAAGGGAACATTTACCGGGGCCGATCGGGATCGTCCTGGTCTTCTCGCCAGCGCCGACGGCGGGACGTTTTTCCTGGACGAAATTCATGACCTGGACTTATCGCTGCAAGGCAAGCTTTTGCGGGTGTTGCAGGAAGAGGAGATTCGACCAGTGGGCAGCCGGACCACGATTAAGCTCAACATCCGTTTTATCTCCGCGACGAATCAGGATTTAACGCAGATGGTTGCTGCGCGAAAATTTCGAGAGGATTTGTTTTACCGGCTGAATGTCGTCCCGATTCGGGTGCCGCCATTGCGCGAGCGGGCTGAAGATGTGGCCCTCTTGGCGCGGTATTTCATCGAGATGTACAGCAGGCGCGAGGGTCGGAATCCGTTGAAGATGTCGGCAACGGTTTGGAAATGGATGAACAGCCATGCCTGGCCGGGCAACATCCGCGAACTGGAGAACCTCTGTCAACGGGCGGTGGCGCTCACCGATGGAGATACGTTTGACACCGATGTTCTGGCATTAACAAACGCGTTTCAGCCGTTGCTCAGCAGCTCGTCGCTTTCGGCCCAGAAGGTTTTCCCGTCAACCGACATCGACGGGAAATATCGTGCCGCTCATGAATCACTCGATCAGGAGCTATTGAGTCGAACGCTGGCGGAACATCGCGGGAATGTGTCTCGCGCGGCCAAAGCGCTGAACATCAGCCGGACAACGCTTTACGCCAAGGCTCACCGGCTGGGAGTTCACTTGCCGGTCCGAAGAGAATCCATTCTCTAAGAACCGCTAAACCTGCATCTCGTCAGCCTTGAATTCGAATTTTCCAAGGTTCGATCGATCTCGCCTCAAGCGGTAACACCCGCCACGCTTGGATCGGCAACGCCTTCCACTTCCGCATGAATAAGTTCCCCCTTAGCAGCCGTGCCGTATCGGGTTCCGATATCTTCAAGATCAGCCTCGATCTTCTGAATAACTCCCGTATGCAGTGTCCATAGAACGAACAGCCAGATCACGCCGATTGCCAGATATCCCATGAAAATATAGGGATAATAGCGAATCGGCGGATCAGGCAACGGATAGAAGCTGCCCACAATTGGAGCCACCATGAACAAAATCGCAAGTGCCGAAATCACAATTGCGCTAGGCGTTAACTTGCCGATCTTCTTGAGGTAAAGCGGGGCTGCAATGGAGATTAGAACAAATCCAACCAGGAATCCATAAGTTGCCATCGTCGAGACATCGTTCAAAATATCGGTCGGTCCCATGGCCCAGTATTTCATGCAGAAAAAACCAATGAAGAGCGACACCGCGGCGCAGAGGGTGACCGAGACTCCTGGTGTTTCGTTAGTCTTGTGTGCCCCACCAATTGCGGAGGGCACTACCCCATGGCGGGCCATTACGAACAAGACGTGACAGCCAGCGGTAAAGCTGCCCAACGTACATCCCAATGCACTGATGAGCACCATGATCGTCAGTATCGGTGCAAGCCACCCCATCCCGACGTAGACGGCAAGTGTTTTCAAAACGTCGGCGTTCCCGTCCAGGGTCGCGCCGGCAGCGGCAAAACCACCGACGATCGCGAAGCTGGCAAGAACATAAAACGTTGAGGAAATGACCGTCGCGCCAATAACAGCGCGCGGGATCGTCTTCAGAGGGTTTTTTGCCTCCTCGCCCAGCGCCGTGCTGCTTTCAAATCCAATATTGCAGAAAACTGCGAGCACCAGACCCAGGAAGAACCCCTTGGCTGTAAACCCTTGCAGCGTCAGGTGAGGGATATGAACCTTTAAGCCGGTCTTCATAAAGACTGCGATCATTACCAACATGATCAGGGCCATGCTGCCGAACTGAAGCCATAACATCAGTTTGGCTGAGAGTTTTACGTCGCGATAGGCTACATACCAGGGAAGAATAATGGCTATCGCAAAAGCTATATAAGGCCATGCCACTCCGGTAGGCGAATGAAAAAGCAGCAGCATGAAATTCGCTGCGGCGCCTGCGATGGCGATCCCACATCCGAGGTAGGCAACCAACCAGCCCCAACCCACCATAACACCAAACATCGGCCCCAGGCCCATCGTTGTGTAGGAGTAAAGCGAACCTGGTGACGCCGATAAACGAGCAAATTGGTTGACGTTCATCCCGACCAAGCACAAACCGATCCCCGCCACGGCATACGAAAGCCAAGTGGCATTGCCAGCCGCAACGAATGCCAGTGATATCAACGCCGCCATAGACGCCGAGGGGGCAATGACAGCGACCGACTGTGCCATCACTTCGGTTGGCGAAAGGCGATGAAGACTTAAGCCATAGACCCCAGTCTTCTTTTCTTCGGGGGCATGCCCCGATCCGCCAGTGCCTGACGCAGCTACATTAGTTGTGGACATAGCTAATCTCCTGAAACCTTGGAAGGATGCATCGGTGAAACTTCAGAGATCTGTTTTGGTCATCACCGGCTAGCGATCGGATGGTTGAATCTGGCATTGCAACGCGCGTGCCATCGGCTATTAACAATACATGGGAGGTACCAAATCTCGTTTTTTCGATTTTGGAAGGGTGCTGGACTTTTTCCTCTTCAGATGGACTGCCGCGCTTTAAGGCAAACGGAGATGTGTTTATTTTCGACGCGGGATTCGCCAGGCACTTTCCGCCCATTCAAATCCCAGCCCCTTGTAGTAGTCCTTGGCTTCGGGAGCTGCCAACAACAAGATTGTTATCTCGTCGCTCAACTGTCGTCGGATTTGATCCATGAGCGCCCTTCCGATCCCTTTTTTCTGATAGGCGCGGTCTACCGCAAGGTCTGAAAGATAGCAACAATAACTAAAGTCGGTCAGCCCCCGAGCAACCCCCACGAGCAAATCTCCCACCCACGCCCCAACGAGCAGATTCGCGTGCTCGATCATTTTCGTGAGCCGGGGAATATCGTCGGTCGGTCTTCGGATTCCGGATCGAGCAAATACGTCCCCCAGTTGATGCGCCGATATAGGCAACTCGCGCGCATCGCGTATAACAAAAGCATCAGGATATGGAATTGGATTATCGCTGACTTTGCACCTGATTTACGATTTGCCGCCCGGTGCCGCCTCGTTCATCTTTTAGCTCTATCCCGCTGATCTGCCGGGTGAGGCTTTGCATCACAAGATAATGAAGCGTTTCCGCAGATGCGCGTGGCGGGAGGCCAGCGGGTCGAATATTCGAGACGCAATTCCGCTGGGCATTGCTATTTCCTGGCTGCGGATTGAACACCAGATAAGCGCCCAAGCTGTCGGCTGCGCCGAGTCCCGGCCTCTCGCCTAGCAGAATCAGGGCGGCGCGCGCGTGCAATACATGTCCGATTTCATCCTGCAAACCGACACGCGCGAATCGCGCCAGCACCAAAGGCCCCACGCTGCATTTTTCGATTCGCAACAGCGCGACCAATTCACTGATTACCGAAGTTGCATGCATCTGTGCAGCCAAGGCCGATAAACCATCCGCAACGATCAGCACGATATCGAACCCGTCTCCGTTTCCTTTCGAAATGCTTTGGAGATTGCTGCGACTCTTGTCGTCAAGTTCGCACCCCAGGTCCGGCCGTTGCAAATAGGTGAAACGGTCGCTCACGCGCGATGCCACCTGGACTATCGGCAATTCCAAACCCTGCAAGTCTGCCTGCAAACGTTCCATGTCGAGTTCTGAATGCACCGCATCCCGTGCCTCGGCGTGATCAGATGAAAACTTCAGTAACTCCGCGGTGGGCAGCGAGCCGCCGGCGCGCCCCAGCGCAATTCGCGCTGCAGTGTGCTGTCGCAATGAGCGCCAGGGATCGTCTGTAGCACGCCCCTGGCTCATATCGCGACCTCCGGCGTACTGCCCAGCAGCAGATTCTCCCGCGAGATTGGAAGAAGTCGCGACGCGCTGTCCATGACCTTCATCCGCCGCAACCACTCTTCAAATTCCGGCGCGGGCCTCAGGTGCATAATTTCCCGCAAATAGCTGGCGTCATGAAAGCTGGTCGACTGGTAATTCAGCATGATGTCATCCGCGCCCGGCACGCCCATGATGAAAGTTACACCGGACGCCCCCAACAGCGTCAGCAGCGTATCCATATCGTTCTGATCGGCCTCCGCGTGATTCGTGTAGCAGACATCCACTCCCATGGGCAAACCCATCAGTTTTCCGCAACAGTGATCTTCCAGACCGGCGCGGATGATCTGCTTTCCATCATAAAGGTATTCCGGCCCGATGAACCCGACCACCGTGTTGACCAGCAGCGGCCGAAATTTTCTTGCAACGGCATAAGCGCGAGTCTCCAGCGTCTGCTGGTCCACGCCATGATGCGCCCCCGCTGAAAGACAACTTCCCTGGCCGGTCTCAAAATACATGCAATGGTCGCCCACAGTTCCACGTTTCAGCGACAATGCCGCCTCATGCGATTCCTTCAGCAGCGAAAGGGTGATCCCAAAACTCTTGTTAGCCGCCTCCGTGCCCGCGACCGATTGAAATACCAGATCGAGCGGCGCGCCGCGTTCAATGGCGCGCAATGAATTGGTTACATGAGTTAATACACACGATTGCGTCGGTATCTGATATCGCTCGATCACTTCCGCCATCATCTTCAGCAGATCGCAGGTCATGGCGACGTTGTCGGTTGCTGGGTTGATTCCGATGACCGCATCGCCGCAGCCGTAAAGCAACCCATCCAATATGCTCGCAGCCACGCCTTTCGAATCGTCCGTGGGATGGTTCGGCTGCAGGCGAACCGAAACCCGCCCCGACAACCCCAGCGTCCCGCGAAACTTCGTCACTACGCTGCACTTGGAGGCTATTAGAATCAGATCCTGATTCCGGCAAAGCTTTGACACGGCAGCGACCATTTCCGGCGTCAAACCCGGGACCAACACCTGTAGCACCTCAGTCGTAGTTTCATAGCTAAGCAGATATTCCCGAAATTGCCCGACAGTTAGATCCTTGATCGGCGCAAATGCGGCGGTGTCATGGTCGTCCAAAATTAGCCGTGTGACTTCATCCGTGTCGTAGTCAATCAACTGCTCTTCAAGAAACCTACCAAGCGGCACTTCCGCCAAAACCATCTGCGCAGCCACTCGTTCTTTAGCGCTGGAAGCCGCCAGATTCGCCAGACAATCTCCCGACCGCATTGGCGACGCTTTCGCCATGACTTCCTTCAAACTTGGAAAAGAGTAGTGAGAGACACCTAATTTTGTGCTATATCGCGCCATATTTGTTCCAAGCTGTGAAGAACTCAATGTCGCATCAAAACGGATGCCAACGGCGTGACATTCCGAAAACCCGCCAATTCATATAAGTGGATCAATTTCCGTCGGCATTGGAGGAGTTGGTCTAATCGTCAGTCTGCCAAACGATGTGCGATCGAAATGTATGGTCCCCAGCGCCCGCGCGGTCCCCTACGCAAATCGGCGTGTCAACCGCGGCTAATGTAGCCATTTAAGCCAGCCGTTGGTTATGCCGCTCGGCTGGATTGGTCGGCAGCGGTGGATTGGCCTCTGGTCATCGCAACAATGAAGTGCTCAACCAGGGCTGGATCGAATTGCTTGCCCGCGCATCGGCGAAGCTCTTTGAATGCGTCCACGATGGGAATTGGCCTGCGGTACGGTCGTTCACTGGTCATGGCATCGAACGCATCGGCAATCGAAAGCAATCGGGCGGCCGTGCGCATATATTCGCTCGCGTCTGCGCACATATCTTTCGCCTCTATATATGTTGCATGATGGGAGGCAATGATGCAGATTACATTTGATGGCATGCCAGCCGCAGAGGCGATGTCCACGCCCATCAGATCGTGGCTGCGCATGATCTGCCATTCTTCCGCCGTCAAGGGACCCGGCTTGTTCAAAATCGCGTCCGGCACGCCGATCTTGCCCACGTCATGCAGCAGCGCGGCAACCTCTAATTCTGCGGCCTGATCCGGCGGAAGAATTCCTGGCGCGACGCGCAAGCAGTATTCGGCGACACGGCCGCAATGCAACGCCGTGCTGGGGTGCCGATGGGCCAGGGCCGTGGCGATAGCTAAATATGAGAGTCGGCTGCGCGTCTCGCGCAGCAACATGGGCGCTGACTCTTCGCGCGGGCGTGTTACCGGCAGTGCGGGGGATCGAATCGGCGCGGGTTCGGCGGGTCGGTCGCCCCATCGCGTAACGCGGTTTCGGCCATTCCGTTTGGATGCATATAGCGCGCTATCCGCCTGGTCGAGTAACGTTTTGACATCCGCCGCCCCTTGCTCGGATCCAGCGACGCCCATGCTTGCCGTTACCGGCGTGATCGCCCAATCCCAGCATTCGATCGCCTGGCGCAGGTGTTCGGCCATCATTTCCGTTCCGGTCGCATCGCGACCCGGCAACAAGACGCAGAATTCCTCCCCGCCGTACCGACAGACGTAACCGCCCTCGCCAACCGACATGCGTAACACCCGAGCCACTTCTTTTAATACCGTATCGCCAGCAGCATGCCCATATTGGTCGTTAATGCTTTTAAATTTATCGACGTCGACCATGACCACGCCCAGTTTCGCTTTTCCGCGATCCAACGTCTGCCATTGTGCCTCGAATTGTTCGAGGAACGAACGACGATTGAGACATTGGGTCATCGGGTCTGTGGTGGCCAGGATCCGCAATTTAGTGTTCTGCCGCTCAACCTCGTCCCGAGATTCCTTGAGCAGCAGATTCATCTTTTCGACTTCGGTAACATCATCGAAGGTTGCCAGGGCGCCGCGGATGCGGCCGTCCGGGCCCAGCACGGGCGCGGCATGCACGGAAAAAATGCGCTGGCGCCGCATTTCGTTTGAGCTTTCGGCGTCCTCTTTTTCGTCCTGCTCTACTTCCAGCGACAATTCCATTCCCTTGGCGGCCTGCCCGGATTCCAAGACTTTCGTCCACGGGAGCACTTCGGCTGCTTCCTCCCCGCGCACACTTTTCCAGCCCAGTTCATCCGCTTTTTGTCCCTGCAAGGATTGCCATGTCCTTCCGGCGCCCCGGCAGAACGATTCGTTGGCAAGAATAATCCGTCCGGGTTTATCGAGCACAATAACGCCTTCGGTAATCGCATCCAACATCGCTCGCACGCGCGGGGGAATTACGCTGGACGGATCCAAATAGCGCAGAGTCCGCCGGAGATAAAGGTAGAACGCAATGAAACCCGCGCCGAATACGAATCCTCCCAGACGAACCAGCGGGTTAGCGATCAATCCATTGAAAAATGGAGAAAGGTATTTGGAATTGGTCCGGACGTTACGACGGAAACAGAATTCCACCGAACCCCAGTCGCCCGACTCGCTGGCGATCGGCACCGTCAGCTTCGTGGGAGCAATCGGATTGTTATCGCCGATCGACCATTGCGTGTTATGCGAGCCATATTGATAAATGAGCTTTCCGCTCGAATTACGAAGTCCGGCGGACAACAGGTCCGCATTTCGCGCGCCGACATGCTTGAGAATCGTGGACATTGTCCCCATATCCCCCGCTATCGCCGCTGGTGAACATTGTGCCGCCACAAGCTCGGCTGTTTGAATGCGCGCCCGCAACAGTTCCTGGGACTCATCCGGAGCAATGCCTAATGAATGCGCCATAAGCACCAGACTGAGCGTCAATGACGCCAGGCCGAAGCTGATAAACGTGGTAGATGAGTTGAGTTTCATGGTCCTTTATTGACTAGTCTGCGTACTCGCGGTTCCTCACGGCTTTCTTAATCAACAATGCCTTCCAGTTCATGTTCATCATTTGCGTCCGGTCTAGTCTGTCGCCGGCGGAACCAGCGCCACTTGACGCGACGGACCTTGCGTTTCTCCCAAGAGTCAAGCACCGGGAGCGGATCAAACCAACCCCAGAACGGAAGCGTGCTAATTGCGCTCATTAGCAGTGACCCGCTCTGGATGAGCCACACCAAGTAACCTGCAACCGCCGTAGCTGTCACCGATGCGGCAACACTTTCGACAACCTGTTGCTGTTTCTTCTGCTCTTTGATTTCATTTGCGGCATTGCGACTTTGCACCTGCAGTTGTTGGCGATCACCCAATTCAATGTACGCCGTATCCGTCGCTTGCGCCATTTCCACCGAGGCAGACGCCAGGAGGCGATCGCTGGCGGCTCCGGAAACCAGGCGGGCGAGAGGCGCGCGGCTGATTGATCTATCGGGCTTCTGCGAATCCGCTGAAGAACCTCGCGAATTTGTTCGCTTATTGGAACCGCTATCTCCCGAAGCAGAATCGGATAACGGTCCACCAGCCGCTGCCGGCTTCTGTTTCGTCGGTTTATCGGTCCCGCCATTATCGCCCTGGTTGGGTCCAGTGTTTGTATTGTCTCCCGCTCCGTCGTCATTGGAGTCTCCACCGTTGTCGGCTGGCGGAGTTGTTCCAGATCCAGGTGCGCCGCCGCTTCCAGTCCCCCAGCTACCAAGCCCCGTGCCGCCCCCGGTGCCGGCAGACCCTCCGCCGCCATTGCTTGAACCGCCTCCAGCCATATCACCGGTGCCGGGATCTATCCCACCGCCATTGGCGCCACCGCCGTTTTTGTTCCCACCACCGTTGTTGCTCCCGCCATTGTTTTCGGGCGGTGGGGTTCCGGCAGCCTGAAGCCCGACATTAATTGTCACGCTGGTTGAGATTCCACCGACGGCCACTTGTACGACGGCTAATCCTCTGACACCGCCCGGAGCCGTGTACAATCCCGTCCCGCTGATCGATCCGATCCCCGACGTCCTGCTCCAGGCGAACCCGGGCTGGCTCGACAACGCAATGCCGAACTGGTCGTTGGCCACCGCGCTGAACTGCTGGC
>JALYJB010000006.1:20576-188275 GCA_030775485.1 Planctomycetota bacterium
CCGTGAACGTGTAGCTCCCATAGCGGTCGAACGTCACCGTGCTGTTCTTCGCCGCGTTGGTCCCGTTGAGGCTGTACACCGGCGTCGAGCCCGCGGGCTTGGCCGTCGCCAGCCACGTGTACGTCAGATTCGATTCCCCGCCGTCATCCGCCCCCAGCACGCTCAACGCGCTGCTCGTCCCCGTCACCGTCGATGGGGACGCCGACGCCGCCGTCGCCACCGTCGGGGCGGCGTTGGTGATCGTCACGCTCGCCGTCCCGTTGATCCCCCCGCTGGACGCCTGGACCGTCGCCGTCCCGGCCGCCCCCGGAGCCGTGTACAATCCCGTCCCGCTGATCGATCCGATCCCCGACGTCCTGCTCCAGGCGAACCCGGGCTGGCTCGACAACGCAATGCCGAACTGGTCGTTGGCCACCGCGCTGAACTGCTGGCTTCCGTTCTCGTTCAGGCCCGCCGTCCCCGGCGCCACCGCGATGCTCGTCAGCGTCTGGCTCACCGTCACGCTCACCGAACTGCTCACGCTGTTGGTCCCGTCGCTGATCGTCACCGTGAACGTGTAGCTCCCATAGCGGTCGAACGTCACCGTGCTGTTCTTCGCCGCGTTGGTCCCGTTGAGGCTGTACACCGGCGTCGAGCCCGCGGGCTTGGCCGTCGCCAGCCACGTGTACGTCAGCGATGACTCTCCGGCGCTCGAAGCGCCGAGCACGCTCAGCGCGCTGCTCGTGCCGGTGACGGTCGAGGGCGAAGCCGCGGCGGCGGTGGCTACGCTGGGGGACGCATCGGTCAGCACCACGTCGTTACCGGTGCCGCCGTGGTAACTAATGGTGTAATTCACGCCGTTCAGCGCAACAACCGCGCCTTCGGCTAGCCCGGCGAAAGTGCCGGTAACGGCATCCGCGGCATCGTTGTTAATCAACGTGATCGGATCGCCGGCATGAACAGTGCGGGTTCCAAAGAGGTTCAGGTTACCGCTCAGATTGACAGTGCCCGTGACGTTAACCTGATCGTAACCCGTGCCCGCTGTGCTGGAGTTGATGTCGGCGTTGAGATTGCCGCCGGCGGCGATGGTTAGATTGCCTGTTGCAAAGACTGCTGAACCAGCAACTCCGGGCGAAAGGGTGCCGCCGGAATTGACGGTAACGGATCCGCTCACGCCGCCGGTTCCTCCGAGCGTTCCCGAAGCATTAACCGTAACCGCCCCGGTACCGGCGCCCGAACCGCTGGCATTGTTTATCAGCTCAGTACCGGCATTGATGACGTCGCCCCCGCTGAAGGTGTTCGCACCGCTCAAAGCCAGGGTTCCAGCACCGGCCTTAGTGAGGCTGAATGCGCCGGAGATAATGCCACCTTCCGTGAGCGTGCTGGCGATAGCAGTGACGATGCTGCTGGCCCCCAAGGTTACCGCGCCGGTGCCCAAATTCAGGCTGTTCGCTCCGCTGAACGTGAAATCTCCGCCCCAGGTCTGAGCATTATTGTTACTGAGGGTGATCGCCCCGCCGCTAGTGTTATCGATCGTCGTTGCGTCGCCGATGGTGAATGCGCCTCCGCCAAGTGCGGCCGCATTGTTAATATCCAGTTTGCCCGTCGACAGCGTTGTCCCGCCGGAATAGGTATTGGCGGCCGAAAGAGCGATTTCACCACTACCCTCCTTGGTCAGTGAGTAACCATTGCCACCGTCACTGATCACACCGGTGATGGTTCCTAAGCCACTGTTGCTGCCCACGGAGCCATTTGCCATCAAGGTAACATTACCGGAGATCGTGGTGCCACCTTCAATGCGCAGCGCGCCAAGGTTTTCGCCGTTGCCCATGCTGTAGATTTGGATATTGCTGCTGTACGTCAAGCCAGTGGAGAGAAAGAGTGTGGTTCCGCTTTCTATCTTAATGGTTGCACTGGCGGAGGGCTGATCCCCGTTCGTCAAGTCTTTTAGCTGAATCTTTCCATTACTTCCGCTATTGGGGAACAAATCGAGGATGCCGGTGAAGCCGCTGAGGCTTCCCGTGAGTATGCTAGTAGAAGCTGTCCCTCCGCTTCCAGGCGCCGTCACTTTCAAGGTACCGGCCCCACCGAAGGCGTAGGCATATGTAACATTGTTGTTCGTGGCGCCAAGCAGGTAATCAAGCCAGAGGGTCGCGCCGCTGTTGACCGTCGCCGTGGACGATGTGCTGCCCAGCGGCGTTGGTGTGATGCTGCTGGTGCCGCCTGAGGCATTATAAGCCTGAAGAATGCCCGCAAGAACGACCGTGCCGCCGGAATAGGTGCTGGCCCCGCCCAGCGCCAGCGTGCCCGCGCCGGCCTTGGCAATTGAAAAGGCGCCCCCGATATTGCCGCCAACAGTCAATGTATTGGCGGTGGTAGTGATCTGCCGGTTTCCGCCAAGCGTTACCGCGCCGGTGCCAAGGTTCAGGGGATTGGTTCCGGCAAACGTGAAATCCCCGTTCCAACTTTGGGCGTTGTTGTTGCTAAGCGTGATCGACCCACCGCTGGTGTTGTCGATCGTGCCGCCGTTGATGGTGAACGTGCCGGGGCCGATGGCCGCGGCATTGTTGATATTCAACTGCCCCACCGTCAGCATCGCGCCCCCCGCAAAGGTATTGGCCGCCGGAAGCGTTAATGCCCCGGCTCCAACTTTTGCGATGCCGCCCGCGCCGCTTAGCACGCTGGCCAGCGTGACGTTGTTTCCGTTCGTATCAAACGTGGCCGTGATCCCAGAACCGATCGCCTGGATCTTGCTCGAGACGTCCTGGGTGTTTGACCCGTTCCACTGAAGCGTGCCATTGCCGCTGAAAGTGACGTTGCCCGTGCTCAGCGATGTATTGGCAAAGCTGAGCGTTCCACCGTTGATGAAGGTTCCCCCACCGTAATTATTAGCGCCGGTGACTGCCAGCGTGCCCGTGCCGGTTTCCGTCAGGCTGAATGTGCTGGCCCCATCGGTGATGACACCACCGACCGTGAGCGCGGCGCTGCCGCCGGTGGTGATGATCCGGCTGGCGCTCATCGTCGCCGTCCCCGTTCCCAGGTTCAATGGATTGCTGCCGTTGAATGTGAAATCGCCGTTCCACGCTTGTGTGTTGTTCGTCGAAAGCGTTATGGCGCCGCCGCTGGTGTTGTCGATCGTCGCACCGGAATTGATTGTCAGAAGCCCAGTACCGATTGCGGAGGAACCATTGATGTCCAGTTCAGCGCCAGGAAAGACAGTTGTGCCACCCGAATAGGTGTTCGCCCCGGATAAGGCAATTGCGCCACTCCCGCCTTCATCGAACGAATAGCCGTTGCCACCATCGCTGACCACACCAGTGATGGAACCAGTTGCAACGCCGGAGTGGGCGCCGAAGCTGGAGTCAGCCATTAGCGTGACGGAACCGGAAACCGTTGTCGCGTTTTGAAATCGTAATGCGCCGTAACCTTCGGAGTTTCCTCCGCCAAAAAGCCGAATGCTGCTTGCATACGTCAAGCCGCTTGTAAGATAAAGCGTCGTGCCGGCCTCAACTTTAATCGTCGCGCTGGCTGCTGGCTGGTCACCATTGGTGGTGCCGGCAAGCTCAATTTTGCCAAAATTGGCGGAGTTGGGAAACAAATCCAGAGTGCCGGTAAGCCCACTGAGAGTTCCAGATAATTGGGCGCTCGACGCCGAAGCTGCTCCTGGAGCAGTCACTTTCACCGTGCCCGCCCCGCTGAAATTGTTGGCGTATATTACGATATTGTTTGTGCCGCCAAGCAGATGATCCAGCCAGACGGTCGCGCCACTAGCCACCGTTACCGTCGTGGTCGTATCCCCAAACGGCGTTGGTGTGATGTCCGACGTCGCGCCCGTGCCATTGATCGCCTGCAGAGTCCCGGCATTCACCGCGGTGCCACCGGTATACGTGTTCGCCCCAGTCACCGTCAGCGTGCCACCACCGGCTTTGACCAATCCACCGTTGGAAATGACATTGCTTACCGCCA
Organism: Planctomycetota bacterium; assembly: GCA_030775485.1. Taxonomy (GTDB): domain Bacteria; phylum Planctomycetota; class Phycisphaerae; order Tepidisphaerales; family Tepidisphaeraceae; genus JALYJB01. Next base: position 24,522 of record JALYJB010000006.1, read on the forward strand.
GCGTATCGCCGGTATTCGCGTTCAATGTTCGCGTAGCGCCGCCGAGGTCAATGTTTAACGGATCGACTGCATCCCCGATGGTGACTGTTCGGCTGTTGGCCGCTCCACCGAAATCACCGGTGATGTTCCCCGACAGCGTCAGGGTTCGCGCCGTGGTGTTGTTGGACTCGAATGTCAGATCGAAATTCCCCGCGTACCCCAGGTTCATGCCCGCGGTGGTCGTCCGGTTGGCGCTGAAATAGAGGGTCGTATTGGCGGTTAGCGTGGCGGTGGAAAAGTTGTCGTTGATAACACCACCGGTCCAGTTCGCGGCATTGTTATAATCATGGGCTGCATCGTTGGTATTGCCGCTTGTCGCCCCGACCCAACTATAAAGGATTCTCGTCTCCAGTTGCTCCATCACAATCTCGATCGCCCACCGCAATCGAAGCGATGGAGCCTTACCCTTACCCACCGCGGCCAGCGCATCACCAGGCGCGTTAAACCCCAATGCGTGCGCACCATTCAAAAGGAAAGATTTCAGCTGCAGCCCACCCAACCACTGTTTGAAAAGCAGACCAAGCGACCCTTGCATGGCCCGTTTTGCAAAGACAAGATTTGTTCGCCAGTTCTTCAAACGGGTGCTTTTCCTCTATACGCACTCGAAGCCGCCGCTCGTGTAATATCGGCATCCAAACATTCGAGTTAACCCGACCGGCAGTTCGGTGATCAAAATGGCCTTAGCGGGGTGCCAAGGCCGTTTTTTTGAAAGCGGTTCATAAATTTCACCCCTTGCAAGGCGTTTGGCAGGTCCCCCAGATTAACTGGAGCGGCAAAATCGTCTGACCATGAATGCCATGGAATTGACGTGTATGCGTTTGTTTTTCTTGTGTCACAACTCGAAGCTGGGCGAAGACGACCCGGACTTTCTTAAATTCCACTTGAGAAAATTTAAAACAGATATGTTCCGAGGGTCTTTGCGGCCGGTGAACCAAACCGTTCGCTGGGCCCACTGATCGAACGACGGTAGCCCATCAATATCGACGCAAGAGATGGAAGCATCATCACAACCCATATCAACATGAACGATGCGGCCGCGCATGGCCAGCTTCGGCCCGGCATGCGCATCCAGACCATGGACATCGTCCATCCCCCAGGCATCAGCATGCCACCGGACATGGAGAGACAAAAATAAATTGTAATGACGACGCCGGCCGTGATGACCAATGCAGCCGTAGCGCGGAGTTCCAGACCAACCCGAGCGCGGTCCGGGCGGAGCGCATCAGGATGACAATCCCCGGTCATGCGGGTCTGTGTTAAGACACTTCCCTCAGGCCGTGTACTTATCATGATGGCGCACCCATCCCGAAGGATGATCCGACGACCAGTCTTCATCCCGACCTTTGGCGGTCAAATCAAGATATTGATAGGCGCCATTCAGCATGTCCACGCCGCGGGCATAAGTTGAATACGTGTGGAACACGTTGCCGTCGTCGTTTTTGTAAAAAGCGCTGGCGCCATGAAGCTGATCAGAAAATGGCTCGATTTCACGATAATTGTAGTAAATCTTCTTGGCCTTCAGTTCCTCTGGACGAGCGGAAGCATGGAAATCGAAGTTGAAATCCGTGTTGGCGGATGACACCCATTTGAAATTCCAACCCATGCGTTTCTTGAAGGGCTCAATTTTTTGAGGGGCGCTTGCGAGATGGCGATCATCGTCGTGTCGCGTTCCCTGAGGTGTAGGATGTTCCCGTTGAAAGTGTCGGCCCAGAATGAGCAATGCGAGCAGCCTTCCTTCCAATCCGGGCCGAACATGAAATGCCAGACAACGAGCTGGCTCTTTCCCTCGAAAAGCTCGATCAATGTTTCCCTGCCTTCAGGACCCTCGAAGATGTACTGCTTTTCGACCTTCTCCCACGGAAGTTCACGACGCTGTCGGTTCAGCTGATCGCGCAGTTTGGTGAATTCTTTCTCTTTCTTCAGGAACGCTTTGCGGGCTTTTAGCCAGACCTCATGCGAAACCACCGAATGAGACTTCAGCTCGGAATTTGCCTTTATTTTACTCATGATCGATCTCCGTTATGTTGCAAAATGTCTACTTCCTTAAAATCCCATTTCCACTTTTATCACCAATAAACAACACCCAGGGTCCGGTATCCGGCGCGGTAATTTTCAACTCGCTTCCGCTGGTCTTGCCGCCTTCTGTCCATAGTCCAGACTTTGGGTTGAACCAGCGATAGTCAAGACTGTTTTGAAGCCCAGACACCGTCGTGTCACCGCCTTGCTCCTCATACACCCCATAGAACTTCCCGGGAATTCCAACGCACGGCTTTCCGCCGGCAAGTTCCGGATGCCGGGTCATGTCGATGAAGTCGTATCCAGAAAATGCCTTTGAGATATAGCCGACATATTGGCTGCCCTCTTTTTTCAAGGCGTCGCGCCACGTTTCGTTGTCCAGTGCCCACTTCGGCCACCCTGGTTCGTCGGCGTATAACTTCCATTGCCACAAGGAGGCAACACCGTAGACAACGCCCATCGTCCCTCCGGCCGTAAGGTTCGACCACGCTTCATTCCCCTGCCACCATCCCGCCGCACGTTGCGGATCACCAATTCCCTCATAGGTCGGCTCTCCGTTGGCGACGGCCTTGGTGGGTTTGTTCTCGTGCATCAGCGCAACCTTGCTCACGTTGTGAAGGCCTCCGTGCCCGGTCTGGCACCACTGAAAATCGAGCCATTCAGCATCCTGGTGCGAACGGTTGCCATGCCCCTTTGGGTTTTTAGGGTTCGAGCCGTCAGCAGGGCTATAGTGAATCCCCACGGGCTGGTGATAGGCATCCTGTTCATAGATTTCAATGCCGCCCGCCTCAACGCACGGTTGAAGCCCGGTACCATCGGCGCTCACCAACCAGATGGCCGGTGCCGCGCCATATCGGGCAACGAGATAACGACAATACCGTGCATACTCCGCTGGAATGGCATCACGCCCCAGCGCCCCAAGTCCCTTCCATCCATATCCCTGGAAAACTGGCTGATAGACGGGAACAATTCCATGACCCACCAGGATCGACATCAGCTTATCCATATACTGGAAATAAGTGACGTTCATTTGGGTGAGGTGCCCAGAAGGAAGGTCTTCGAAGCCAACATCAAAGCCACCGACGGAGGTTCTGTCGCGCGGCCCCTGCGCTTTGCGGTCCGGCTGAATGCTCATGAGCAGGACCGCATTAAAACCCTTGCTCTGCCGATCATCGGCATAAACACCAACCGATTCGGTCGTGCCGCGCCACGGCAAGGACCAGGCCGTATCGCCAACAAGCATGAACGGGGTACCGTCAGCGTGAACGACGTTGCGATGGCCGGGTGACATTCGTAGTAATCCATGCTCCAGCAATGGATTTGTTCCGGTGTAAGGCATTGCGATGAGCGATCCCTCTTTGCCGTGAAGGCCCGTATCGGCCGTTTCCGAGCAGGTAGTCCGCCATGTCCATTGTCCCAGGCGCGGCGGGGCAAATCGGACGCGCCAGGTTTTGTCCCCGTCCCAGAACGCCGGCCGGTGAATAATAGTTTGATCCGGACCGGTGAAATCCACGGAAAGGCTGGTGTCGGTGTACGGATTGGCGTAGTCCCGCAAGGCAGTAAACGTTATTTCCCACTCATCCCACTGCTGCACGGTTGGCCCTTTCGCAGCCACTTCCGGAGTGAAAAGAGAGCCCGCCGTGATTGCGACAATCCCTACCAAGATCAGGATCGGAACACTGTGGCAAGATGGGAATGATTTGCGGGAGTAATTTTCGTTATCAAGCATTTGAACCTTCGAAGGACTTGCCATGCTTGCATCCCAGTAGCTTGAGGTGATGTATTACGTTTCGCGACCACTCTTTTTGTCGATGGCAACCGCCGCCAAAATAACGAATCCCTTAACGACTTGTTGCCAGAAGGGCGAAACATTGAGCACGACCAGTCCATTGTTCATCACCCCGATGATGATGCAGCCAACCACCGTCCCCATGACAGACCCACGGCCCCCCGACAGCGATGTGCCACCGATGACGACAGCCGCAATGGAATCCAGCTCATATCCCAAACCGGCGTTGGGCTGCGCGGAATCCAGACGGGCCGCAATGATTAATCCCGCAAGGCCTGAAAGCCCGCCCGCCAGTGTATAAACCAACAGCTTGATCTTGTTCACTTGCAGGCCGCTGAGTACCGCTGCACGTTCGTTCCCCCCGATCGCGTATATGTAGCGTCCGAAGGGCATCTTGCGCGTCACGACGACGAAAACGGCAACCACGCCCGCTGAGATCCAAACAAGCATGGGAATGCCCAGGAACACCCCGGTTCCAATGTAGCCGAAGCCGGCGCCGAGATCGGTGATCGGAAATCCACCGGTCCAAAGCATCGTCAACCCCCGGGCGATACTGAGCATGCCCAGCGTGGCCACAAACGGCGGCAGCTTAAACCGCGTAATCGCAATTCCGTTGAAACAGCCCAGAAGCAGGCCAGTGAAAACCCCCGCCAGGATCGCCCCGAAAACGGTAAATTGCACGAGTAGATCAAAGTGCGGAAGGGCTATTCCGTTCTTAAGAAGGCCCGCCGCTACCGCCCCCGACAACGCTAGGATCGCCCCCACGGAAAGATCGATACCCGCTGTCAGCACAACCAGCGTCATGCCCACGGAAAGGCATATATTCACGGAAATCTGAAGGAAGATAATGCGGGCATTATTTGCGGTCAGGAATTCGCGTGACAGCAATGTCATCGCAAGCACCATCGCCCCCAGCGCAATCAGCGACTGAAACCGTGCCAGCGACTTCCTGCTGAATTTCAGAATCGCCGTATCCATCAGGCGGCGCTCACCTGCGGCAGCGCCGCGCTCATGATCCTTTCCTCGGTGGCCCGGCCTGCCGCAAACTCAGCGGTATTTTCGCCTTCGCACATCACAAGGATACGGTCTGAAATCGCCATGATTTCGGGCAACTCCGAGGAGACCAGCAAAACCGCCAGCCCGCTGCGTTTCAGTTCATCAATTAATATATAAATCTCGCGTTTGGCGTTGATGTCTATCCCGCGCGTGGGCTCATCCAGCAACAGCAACTGTGGATTGGTGGCCAGCCACTTCGCGAGGATCACCTTTTGCTGGTTGCCGCCGCTGAGGTTGCGAACCGCTTGCCGCAGTGACGGTGTCTTAACGCGGAACCGCTCGATCGCTCCGCCCACAAGCGTCTCTTCAGCCGACGAATGAATGAACCCAAAACGTAACGCACGGGCAAGGCATGCCAGACTGGTGTTTTCCGACACGCTCATGTCCAGCACCAACCCCTCCTTCTTTCGATCCTCGGGCGCCAGCGCTAAACCCAGGGCAATCGCGTCCGAAGGTGAATCGATCGAAACCCTGCGACCTCGAATGTAAACATCGCCGGCGCGGTCCCGAACATGCAGCCCAAAAAGTGTCTCCAAAAGCTCGGTGCGACCAGCCCCCATTAAGCCGAAAATGCCCAGCACTTCGCCTTGGCAAATTGTTAAGTTGATATTGCGAAGCAATAACTCCCCCGAACGTTGCGGGTGCTTCAGGGAAAGCTGATTCACGCGCAGTATCTCTTCACCAACGGCCCCCGGCGTCCTTTGATAAAGGTCCTTCAGCTCCCGCCCCACCATCATCCGCACGATTTCGTCATGCCGCAGATTCTTCAGCGGCTCGGAAGCGATCAACCGGCCGTCGCGCATGACAACGGCATCGTCACCAATGCGCATAAGCTCCTGCAGCTTGTGGGTAATGTAGGCAATCGCCACGCCCTTTTCCTTAAGGGAATCAATGATGCGGAAAAGCGCCTCAATTTCATGGTCGGTTAAGGCGGACGTCGGCTCGTCCATAATGAGGATGCGGGTATCGCCAGCAAGCGCTTTGGCGATTTCCACCACCTGCTGCTGCCCGACACGAAGCTCCGCGACGACTGCGGTCGGCTTGACCGGAAGATCGAGTCGTTCAAGCAACGTGGCCGCGCTGCGGTTCATTGCTCCATAATCGATCATGCCCAGACAATTGACCGGCTCCCGCCCAAGGTAAATGTTTTCAGCCACGGAGAGATGCGGAATAAGGTTCAGTTCCTGGAAGATCATCGCTATGCCGCGGGCCTGCGCGTCGCGCGGATTGGTAAAATGGACCTCTCGCCCATCCAGCAGTATCTTCCCGGCATCGGGGGCAAATACGCCGGCAATAATATTCATCAGCGTCGATTTCCCCGCCCCGTTTTCACCCAGCAGCGCTGTCAGCTTGCCACGGCGAAGCACAAGGTTGACCTCCTGCAGGGCCTGCACGCCTGGAAAGGATTTTGAAATCCCCCGCGCCTCCAAGACGATTTCTGAAATTTCTTCCAAAGCCCAGCCTCTCATCGCAGCACGACCGACACCGGAACGACTTGCAGACGATGCAGATCCGTCTCCTCATCAGCAATCTCAACGCAACCCGCGAAATGAACAGTTGTGCCGATGGCCTTGCCACGCAATTCCGGCAATACCTTCTCTTCAATCCGCCGGTTAATCTCCGAAGAAATGGCGTTGAAATCCTGCGAATCAGCAAAGTCGCTGACGTTTAGCAGCCCCGTCCCATCGCGAACCGCATTGCCGAAAATGTTTCCGGTTTCCAGGGCAACATCCGCGCTGGAGCCTTTTAAATCTAGTGAAAGCGAAACCTCATCGGGGCTGACTGATACAACGCGACCCTCCCCTGCAATGAAAAAGTAATACGCGCTGCCCAACCCGGCGCTATGCCCATATTTCTGGCGCGCCGCTTTCGGATCCTTTCGAATCTCCGCGACAAGAACGGCCGCATCGGTAGCGTGATCGAGCGATTTGATCAGCGTGTCCGACCAGAATTCGTCAACGAACACCTTGGCGTCAAACGCTGTTATCCCTTGCTGGGCCGCCTTTAGCCGCACGATGTGAAATGGCGGAGCCCACCAGAAGAGGACGGCCAGGCCAAGCAAACCCACCGTCCAGATCACCCAGGATTTACGCTGGGGAATTATCATCCTCGGCATCCTACTGGGTATTGGTTTTGCGCCCGTAATCGCCGAACTTCGTCACATTATCCTTTGTCACCAGTTCCACGCCCACCGGATACTTCTGCGGAAAATTGCGTTCCCCTTTGATGTATTTGTCCGCATCGTCAGCGGCCGTGCGAGCCATCAGCTTCGGAAACTGCATCCCCGTCGCTGTAATCTTACCTTCTCCGATCAGCTTGACTACGTCGTCGGCGCCATCGAACCCGAACACCTTTACCTTGTCCGCCTTGCCCGCGGTTAGCAGTGCCTGGTAGGCCCCCATGGCCATGGCGTCATTTCCACAAAAGACCGCGTTGATGTCCGGATGCCCTTGAAGAATCGGCTCCAGCACCTCCAGCGCCTTGGCCCGGTCAAAGTCCGCGCTCTGCTGGGCAACCATTTTCAGTCCTGGGTAGCGATCGACAACGCTATGGAATCCTTTCGAACGATTCCATGTGTTATTGTCGCCAACAATTCCAAGAATTTCGACATAAGACCCCTGCTCTCCAACCTGCTTCACAAAATATTGGCCAAGCGCCACGCACCCCGAATAACTGTCTGACAGAATCTGTGACGTGGCCGCATCGGTCGCGTCAATCTCCCGGTCGATGCAGAAGACCGGCACTCCCGCCGCCTTCGCCTTCCGCACATTGGCAATCGAGCCCTTGGAGTCAGTGGGGTTAAGCAGGATCGCCTTGTATCCCGAGGCCAGCGTGTTTTCGAAGTTAGCGGCTTCCTTGGCGGGGTCGTTCTGCGAGTCGAATACTGTGGCGTCGTAGCCGAGCTCTTTCGCTCGGTCTCGTGCGGTATTGGCCAGCACCACAAACCAGGGGTTATTCAGCGTCGAGACGATCACCGCCACCCTCGGCGGACCCGCGTCGGCGGGTGCCGTGGTTGGTGTGCCCACGGCATCACCCTCCTTGGGCTTGCACCCACATATCGCCAGGCAGATCAAAAAAGCCAACGCACTCTGGGTCAGTATCCGCGAAAATTTAATCATAGATTCCTCGCTCCTGCGCGCTCATGCCAGAACTGATTGTCTACGTTGACCTTTATTTCTGATACGTCTACCTGAATTCTGAAGGATATTTCCTGTCAAATAAGATTTCAGCCCCACTGTATTTTCCTCCGCGGGTTTTCCCCCTATGCATAAACGGTACGATTGGCCTTTGGCGCAAGCAAAAGAGCATGTCCAACCGATGCTGCGGCTGGACATGCCCTTATTGCATTGGATGCGAGATATCTCGTTCTCGCATTTAACCGCCGATCAGGTGATTACAAGATCCGGCGATACGAGTAGCTGCTTTATTGTGTTATCCACGATGGCCGTGCTGCTGAACACACTGGCAGGCGTAGTTGCCGGGGCCACTGCAGCAAAGCGTGCGACCGCCGCAGCGCCGATGGAACCGCCATTCAGGCTCGCCGTGGTGACCAGATCGATCGCATCATAAGCAATCGAGGGGCTTAACCACTGCGTCGAACCAGTGCCGGCATTGACGTGGAGACTGATGGTATTTGCGCCAGACACCAAAACACCGGCTGGGATGGTGTACGTCCATGTGTGGTTGTAGCCACGGTAGGTGCCGTGAACCAGTGTGCGAGCATCGGGCTCGGGGCCCGAGGCGGGCAGCGGACTCGTATACTTGCCGTTGTTGACCACAATGAAGTCGCGGCCGGCGGCAAAGGTGTCGGTGCTGCCGATACGCAGCGTAAGGCTCTCGGCGGCCTGCGCGGCGGTGAGGTTGAAGTGAATCGTCGGGATATTCCCAATGTCCTTCCACTGGGCAGCCGGGAATGTGTCGGTGGCCGAGGTGCCCACGAAGAAATCCACGGGTTTCCAGGGGGTCATGCGCGAATCGGATGGATGCATGGTCCGGAATTTTGGCCCGTTCTCGAACTCCAGCGGAGTTCCATCCCATGTGCCAATCGTCCAGATGGCTGTAGGCTGCGTTCGTGTATCAGCGATATTGGCATTGGTGGTCTTTCCCGCGCCGATGGTCACAGTTTGGCTGCCGACGGCAAGTTCACCCTGGTAAAGAGTCTCGGTATAGGTTCCCGGAAGGACGCCTGTGATCGTATATTGTCCGCCGCGCGCGGTTGCCCAGTATTGGCCGTTGTTGTTGGCCAGGGCCACTACGGTATTAACGCCACGGGCGTTCGTCGTGGAAGCGCCGGTTATCGATCCTCGTCCTGAGGCCGGGACGTACCCTTTCAGGCCCAGCCCATCGTAGAAGGAATAATCGATGTGGCCCGGCTGACCACCGTTGGTGAGCGCAATCGAGTAGCCTCCTTGCAGCCCAGCTCGGAAGGTGCCGGGAAATGGCTCGATCTGGGCATGGTCAGACCACATGTAGTAAGTAATCCCTTGAATATCACTGAAAAACGGGCCGCCGGATTGCTTTTCATGGGAGCTGATGTCGAAGAACGCTCCAATGCCGTTGCCGGTAAGGCCGAAACGATACGAGCCGGGATCGATCATCCGGGAATTGCCGTAAAACTTGGAGAAGGTCCAGCCCGTTTTCGTGTTGACGACCGTATCCGGCGATTCCAGGTTTTTGTTGCCTGAAGCATAGTTGGAAGGGTTGTTGGCGTTATTGCCGCTGGTGAGCAGGTTGGTATCGAATGAGAAATAGTAGCGCATTTCACCGGGCCAGCTGGAAGCGTATGTATCGAGATAGACATTCCCATCGCCTTTTTTCGCGATGTAATACTGAATCAGACCGTTGCTGGAACTCGCTGCCGTGACAAGGATGGTGCCTTTAGCGCTGTTTTCCGTGATGGTCGTTTTCACGGTGCCGGGAAGTCCGGATTCGAAGTGGCCCGTTTTGCCCGCGGTTTGGATTTGCTTTCCGTTGTGCAGGAGCGACGTCATGTTGCCGCCCTTGTCAACAACGAAAACGGTATTCCCACCGGTATCGATGGTAAAGCTGCCGTCGCTGTGGCCGACGAACCCGAAGGCAAAGAGCAGGCGGTTTTCGCATTGCTCGATAATTGCCAACTGAGAACCGGCTTTCTTTTTGTGAGTGTGACGCTTGACAGAAACCATTGTTATCTCCAGCACGAAATGTAACGGCGATTGATGTGGCGCGGTTCGAACTACGATGTGCCGCTAAAACCACATCCCTCGTTCCCTCAAAATAGTTTTTAGGCAGGCGTGCGATCAGCTTTAAATGCCAAGCGTTCCACAATGCCGTATCTAAGCAGGAAAGACCTGATTCACGCGATTGCGTCCGACCAATAAAAATAGTTATAAAATGATTTGGATCACGGGGGCGAAAGGCGGCATCTAAAATGGGCAGATGCCCCCCAGGATGCGTTTAGGAGAACGCCCGCCAACACAACAGCCCATTTCTCCTCGTTCCTGGGGTCTCGCGCGTCCAATCACCGCGCAATAAAGATTATCGCATAATTCGCCGAAATGTCTACGCGAATTTTTACAAAAACATCCTGAATTCTAAGGTCGGCAAGGACGAAGCCTTCGGGAAAATGCGTCGGAATCATAATCGGTGCTCTTCTCGATAAGCGCGAGGAGAACATCCGAATGATTTCCGGAAAACATCGTTAAAGCGGCTAACCGAGCCAAACCCCGATTCCATCGCAATGCTCAGAATTTTCCCCCCCGTGGTGGCCAGCAATCGCTGAGCGTGTGACAGCCGATGCCGCGTGAGGTATTCGGTGAGGGTAATGGTGAATACCTTTTTGAAAAGATTCATCGCGTAATTTGGATGAAGCCGGACAGCCTCGCCCACATCAGCTATGGAAAGCGGCCGCTGATAATTCTTGGCAAGAAAGCAGGCGATTTCCTCCGCTTTGCTCAGCGCGGGCGAACCCATGGCCGGCGCATTCGATTGCCGCGATATTCCATGCGTCGGCAATGTTATTGCCAGGCGAAGGAGGCGCGCTTCGAGTTCCAGCAGCACAGCGCGCCGTTTAATCTGCGTGGGCCGCGCCAGATCGCGATGCCAGCGGGCAAATGTTGCCACCGCCCCCGCCGATTCCTTGGATCGAGCTTCGCAAATTACTCGGCCATGCAGAATCGGCTCCGCAAGCCGGGCTGGAAGATCCCACTGCAAAAACCAGGCGAGCGGAACCGTCGCTACATAGTAACTCGTCTCGTTGCCGACACTGATGATCTGGTGCGGAATCGCCGCCCAAAACACGGTCATGCGTCCCGCCTCGATCGTGACTTTCCTTCCCCCCAGCAGGTAGGTAATAGAGCCCCGCTCAAGCAGATTCACCTCAATTTCATTGTGCCGATCTGGGCGGGGCATCAGCGTGGGAGTCCATCGCTCGACGGTCAGACCGTAAGGCGCAAAATCGGGACGCAATGGATCAAATCGTGCCATCAAACTTATTTTACAGGAAGTATTCGGTGCAAAACAGGTAGAGTTATTGCAAATACAGGTCAGACTGCCACACAACGGAGGTCATCAATGTCCAATCCAGGCGGCGCCGTCACCCTGGCTGTTATTATCGGAAATCGCGACTTCTTCCCCGACATTCTGGTCGCCGAAGCCCGCAAGGACATCAAGACCATTCTTGATGCCAGCGGCATACAAGCGGTCATGCTCACCCCCGAGCAATCCAAGCTGGGAGGGGTTGAAACCCACGCCGACGCCCGCAAATGCGCTGATCTTTTCCGCGTGAACCGCGACAAAATCGACGGTGTCCTCATCATCCTTCCAAACTTCGGCGACGAAAAAGGGGTCGCCGACACGCTGAAACTCTCGCAGCTCAACGTGCCGGTCCTTGTCCAGGGTTATCCCGACGATCTCAACGCCCTGGGCATCGCGCGGCGGCGCGACGCATTCTGCGGCAAAATTTCCGTTTGCAACAATCTCAAGCAGGCCAATATCCCCTTCACCCTCACAACCCGGCATGTGGTACACCCCACCGATGCCTCCTTCAAGGCCGACCTGGAACAATTTCTTTCTATTTGCCGCGTGGTCCGGGGTCTTCGTCGTGCACGCTTCGGCGCGATCGGCGCCCGCCCCGGCGCATTTAACACGGTGCGATACAGCGAAAAAATTCTTGAACGCTACGGCATTAGCGTCACCACCGTTGACCTTTCGGAAATTCTCGGGAATGCCGGAAAACTCGCGGTCGGCGATGCACGCGTCAAGGCCAAGCTGGACGAAATCAACGCCTATGCTCCATCCAAAGATATCCCACTCGAAAAAATGCTCCAAATGTCACGGCTCGGCGTCGTGCTGGACGACTTCATCGCCGCCAACGCGCTGGACGCCACCGCTATCCAGTGCTGGTCGAGCCTTCAGCAAAACTGGGGCTGCAACGCCTGCACTTGCATGAGCATGATGTCCGAGAAACTTATGCCCAGCGCTTGTGAAACCGATGTCACGGGGGCGCTCTCCATGTACGCGCTGTCGCTCGCTTCGCAGCGACCTTCCGCCCTCGTGGACTGGAACAATAATTACGGCAACGACGACGAAAAATGCGTGCTCTTTCACTGCGGCAATTGGCCAAAGGATTTCGCCCCCGATACCCGCATCGCCACCGCCCCGATTTTAGGTTCAGCCCTGGGCATCGAAAATACCTACGGCGCGATGGAAGGCCGCAATTCCGCCGGTCCGCTCACTTATGCCCGATTCACAACCGACGATACCTCGGGTGTAATCCGTGGCTACGTGGGCGAGGGCCAAACCACCGACGACCAGCTTAACACCTTCGGCCAGCGCGCCGTCGCCCACATACCGGGCTTGCAGAATCTTCTTCGGTATGTCTGCATCAACGGCTACGAACACCACGTCGCCGTCAACGCCTCCCACACCGCCAAAATCATTGCCGAGGCGTGCGGCACCTACCTCGGCTGGTCCACGGTTCACCACGGAAAAAAGCATGAATCTCTCTGATCACGATCTGGCGCTTAAATCCGTCGCCTATCGCCGAAGCATGCTCCGCTGGATTAAGCAGGCCGGCGCCGGCCACACGGGCGGCAGCCTTTCTTGTGTCGATATCCTTAACGTTCTCTACAACCGCATTCTTCGGGTCTCCCCCAAAATGTTCACCGACCCAAATCGCGACCGCTATATCCAATCCAAGGGTCACTGCGTTGAAGCGCTTTATGTTGTACTTGCGGATAGAGGTTTCTTCCCGGAAGAAAAACTTGGAACCCTTTGCCAGTACGATTCTCCATTCGTCGGGCATCCTACCCGCGCCGTCCCCGGCATTGAACATAACACTGGCGCGCTCGGACACGGACTTTCCGTCGCTGTCGGAGCCGCCATTGCCGGCAAACAGGACAAACGCGATTATCGCGTCTTTGTTTTAATGGGTGATGGTGAACTCGCCGAAGGCTCCAACTGGGAAGCCGCGATGGCTGCCGCCCACTATTCCCTCGGCAACCTGACGGCCATTGTCGATCACAACACGCTTCAAATCTCCGGTCGCACCCGCGATGTTTGCAGCAACGAACCCCTTGATGAAAAGTTCCGCGCGTTCGGTTGGGACGTTCAAACCGCCGACGGCCACAGCTTCAAAAACCTCACAGACGTGCTGGCGCCGCGCAATGATCTGGGCAAACCCCAGGTCGTCATCGCTAGCACCATCAAAGGCAAAGGAATCAGCTTCATGGAGGATGTCGTCAAATGGCATCATGGTGTGCCCACCGACGCCGAATACGCTGCGGCAATGCGCGAACTCGACGCCGCTCTGGCCCACTTAACCAACCCTGCCGGAGTCGCGCGATGAGCGCACCCGCCCCCTCCATGTACTCGCCCCAGGCAAAAGTGATGGCAGAAAAACTCCGCCTAACAATGGGCCGCGCAAATCTTGAAGAATTTGCCGATACGCTCCTCACTATCGCCCGGACCAACCGCAACGTTCTCGCCGTCACCAGCGACTCTCGCGGCTCGGGAAAGCTTGGCCCATTCGCCCAGGCGTTGCCCGATCAGATCGTGGAACTCGGCATCGCCGAACAAAATCTGGTCGGGGTGGCCGCGGGTCTTTCTTCCGCTGGCAAGCTTGTCTTCGCTGTTTCTCCCGCGTGTTTCCTCACTGCCCGCGCGCTTGAGCAGGTTAAAAATGATGTCGCCTATTCCGAAATGCCGGTCAAACTTGTCGGTATCTCAGCCGGCGTCAGTTATGGAGCACTCGGCTCAACTCATCATTCCCTGCACGATCTTGCCGCGTTGCGCGCCATCAACAACATCGATATCGTCGTTCCCGCCGACAATTTCGAAACGCGCGAAATCATCCGCCAATCCGCTGGTCGAAAAATCCCCACCTACATCCGCTTCGGCAAAGCGCCGATTTTCAACCTGAGCGCGGCAAATCCTAGTTTTGAGCTGGGCAAATCGCGCACCCTGCGCGAGGGTACAGACGTTGCCTTTATCGCCACCGGTGAAACAGTCATCCATGCCCTGCTGGCCGCGGGGGCGCTCCATGAATCGGGGCTAAGCGCGCGCGTCATCTCGATGCACACCATCAAACCACTCGATCTGCAAACCGTGATTAAAGCCGGCCGCGAATGCCGCGCGCTCATCACCGTGGAAGAGCACAGCGTCTTCGGCGGCCTCGGTGAAGCCTGCGCCGCGACGCTCATGCAGGCTGCCATTTCCCTGCCCTTCCAAATCGCCGCATTCCCCGACGAGCACACCGTCACCGGAAGCCAGGCGGATATCTTCCGCCATTACGGAATTTCCATGGAAGGCCTCGCCGGCCGCGCCCAGACACTCCTGCGCCATAACACCCAATGAACGCGGACCCCCGTCAGATTCTCGCCGTGGATCAAAGCACGTCCGCGACCAAGGCGGTCGTTTTTGACGTGCGGGGCCGCCTCATCGATCGCTTCTCAATCGAACATCGGCCGATTTATCCACGCCCCGGCTGGATCGAGCACGATGCGGAAGAATTGTGGCGCAACACGCAATCCGTAATCCGATCCGCCGCCGAAAAATATTCCAGCTTCATCTGCCTCTCCATCTCCAATCAGCGCGAAACCTTTGTGATCTTTGACCGGGCAACCGGCCGCCCGCTCCACAACGCTGTCGTCTGGCAGTGTCGCCGTGGTGACCACGTCTGCGCCCAGCTCATTGGCGACGGCCATGCCAATCTCGTCTCCGCCAAAACCGGGCTAAAAATCGACAGCTATTTTTCCGCTCCCAAGCTCACCGCGCTTCTGCGGGAATGCCCCGATTTGAGGCCCAGGCTCGAATCCGGTGAAGCCCTTTTCGGCACGATTGACACCTACCTCCTCTACCGCCTCACCAATGGCAAAACATTCGCCACCGATTCCACCAACGCCTGCCGCACCCTGCTCTTCAACGTCAGTACATTGAAGTGGGACCAGGAACTTTGCGACCTCTTTGATGTTCCGATCAATGCTCTGCCGGAAGTGCGCGACAGTTCCTCCCGTTTTGGCCTCTGTGATTGCCCCGCCCTGCCCGCCAACCTGCCCATCGTCGGCATCATGGGCGATTCCCAGGCCGCCCTTTTCGCTCAACGCTGCTTCAATCCCGGCCAGGCCAAAATCACCATCGGCACGGGTTCGTCCATCCTGCTCAACACCGGGACCCACCTCCCCTCAACCGGCATTCGCACCATCGGTTGGACACACAACGGCAGCGCCACTTATTGCCTCGAAGGCATCATTTCCTACGCCGGCGCCACCATCACCTGGCTCCGAGACCAGCTTGGCCTCATCCATTCCGCCGATGAAACCGAAGCTGCCGCTTGCGCCGTCCCCGATAACGGCGGTGTCTATCTCGTCCCCGCCTTCACCGGCCTCTCCGCCCCTTACTGGTCCCCCACCGCGCGCGCCGCCATCGTGGGCCTCTCCGCTTCCTCCACCCGCAATCATGTCCTGCGCGCCGCGCTTGAGTCGATCGCATATCAGATAAAGGATGCCCTCGACGCCATGACAGCCGACAGTCAAATTCCACTCACCCTCATCCGCGCCGACGGCGGAGCCACTCACAACCGCTTTCTAATGCAATTCATTGCCGACATCGTTGGCGCCAATATCATCCTCTCGTCCACCGCCGATTTCTCCCCCCTCGGCGCAGCCCTCGCCGGCCTCCTCGGCATGGGGGTATACGCCTCCATCCACCAGTTAACCACGCTGCCCATCGACGAACTGGCTTTCACTCCGCGAATGGCTCATCCCCTCGCCACCGCGCTGCATGCGCAATGGAACATCGCCGTCGGCCAGGTCCTTGCCGGCCATCCCTAAGCTTTCCCACATCGCCGCCGATTTTGCAGTGGCGTGTTGTAGAGGCGCTCGATGGGAAATACCTCTGCGACATCACAAAAGACAAATTCAAAAAGATGCTCGCGGATCCCAAATCGCTTCCAGCGTCGACTTAAATGTCGAAACACAATGGCCCAAACAAGGTCCACTGCATCCGCATGGGAATCGCAATGGCCTTCCAGTATTATCCTCCATGTGAAAAAACGTGTCGCGATTATTGGGTCCACTGGATCGATCGGGTGCAGCACCCTGGATGTCATCAAACACCTCGGCCCCCCCTACAAAGCTACGGCGCTGGGCGCGCATCGACAGGTCGAAAAGCTCGCGCAGCAGGCCATCACCTGCGGGGCAACTGCCGTGGCAATCACCGATGAATCGCGGGCGAGCGACCTCAAACGCCTCTTGGGAAGCGCCGGTCCCGAGGTTTATGCGGGTGAAAATGCGCAGGTCGATCTCGTCGAGCGCGACGATGTAGACATCGTCGTCGCGGCTGTGGTCGGTGCCGCCGGCCTTCCTGTCGCCCTCGCATCTGTCCGCGCGGGAAAGACACTTGCCCTGGCAAATAAGGAATCGTTGGTCGTTGCGGGTTCCCTGCTCATCCCCGAAGCCCGCCGGCTCGGCGTCCCACTTTTGCCCGTCGATTCCGAACATTCCGCAATCTTTCAGGCCATGCGCTGCGGCCGGGTTTGCGACATTCGCCGCGTCATTCTCACCGCCAGCGGCGGACCCTTCCGGGATGCCTCCCCGCAAAAAATTCGCGACGCAACCCTGGCCGATGCCCTCAATCACCCTACATGGCGAATGGGAAATAAAATCACCATCGATTCCGCCACGATGTTTAATAAAGTATTGGAATTTATCGAAGCATGCTGGCTGTTTGATCTTAAACCGGAAGATGTGCAAATTGTCATTCATCCCGAATCGGTGATCCATTCCATGGTTGAATTCGTGGATGGATCAGTGATCGCTCAATTGTCCCCGCCGGATATGCGAACGCCCATCCAGTATGCCCTGACCTATCCCGAACGCGCCGACGGTTGCGGCAAGCGCATGGATTGGGCCAAGCCCTTCACCCTTAACTTCCAGCCCCCGGATTTTGATCGCTTCCCCGCGTTAAGGCTCGCCGAGGAAGTTGCCCGCGCGGGCGGAACAATGGGGGCAGTCCTAAATGCGGCAAATGAGGTGGCTGTTGCGGCCTTTATCGCCGGAAACATCCGGTTTGGTGATATTTATGGCGCTGTGGAGCATACAATCGATGCCCATCGCCTTCAGGAGGAGCCCACATTGGACGATCTGCTCGAAGCGGACCGATGGGCTCGCGAGGCGGCGAACGCGGTTATTTTGAAACATTCGTCCCATATTTCTATTTAATATTATCGGGACACAGTTCCAGGGCTTGAAAAGCTCGCAAGAAAACGCACCCTGTTTTGCGCAGGAAAATTCATGATTCATTCTCTACTTTTGGCCAAGGACTATACCTACCTGGCATTTGGTTTCGGTTTTGTAATCTTCTTTCATGAGTTGGGACATTTCCTGGCCGCCAAATATTGCGACGTGAAAGTCGAGCAATTCGCCGTTGGGTTCGGTCCGGCGATCTTTTCCTGGCGAAAGGGAATGGGCATTCGGTGGGGATCCACCGGCACCGAATTGGAAGACATCCAGCGAAAGGCCGGCGAAGGCGCGGTCGCTCCTAATGATCTCTCCAAATACGGCGAAACCGAATATCGCCTGAACTGGATCCCCCTGGGCGGCTATGTAAAAATGCTCGGCCAGGACGATCTGCGGCCCGAGTTGATTGCACAGGATCCCCGCGCCTACAACAATAAATCCATCCGCGGCCGGATGCTCATCGTTTCCGCCGGTGTAATCATGAACGTGATTCTTGCGGCCATCGGTTTCATGGTCGTCTTCCGCATGGGATATCCCGTGCCGCCGCCAATCGTAGGGTCCGTCGAATCTCAAAGCCCCGCTACCCAGGCCCTTAATTCCGAAGGCGCCCATGTGGCGCTGAAGCCGGGCGACTACATCCTTTCTTACGACGGCAAAGACACCAGCGGTGACTTCGGTAAGATCGTTCTCGATGTAGCCCTCACTGAACAGGGCGCGACGGTGCCCCTGCTTGTCCGCCATACAGATGGTACGAAAGAGACTCTCCGTGTCACCCCAGCCCACGTCGGCGGCGACCCCAAGGGCCTTTTAGCCCTGGGTGTCATCGGGCCGGTTTTGCTGCGTGGCCCTGACATCACCAATCGCACAGAATGGGACCCCGCAAAACTTAAGGAGACCTATCCGCCTGAAAGCCTCACCGTGGAACCGGGAGACACAATCACGCAAATCGCCGGCCAGGATGCGCAGCAGGACCAGTTCTGGAAGCTTACCGCCGCCCTTGATGCCTCCGACGGCAAACCTCTGGACCTCACGATCCGCACTGCTGACGGAAAAATCCTGCATCGATCAATTCTGCCCCATTTCCAGCAGCCCTTTGGCAAGGAAGATCTGGCTTTCCTGGGAATGGAACCTCGAGCCAGTGTGCCCACCATCGTCGACAAATCGCCGGCTCTGGGCAAACTCCAGCCCGGTGATGTCATTGCGGATATCAGCGTCGGTAACGACCACATCGCCCATCCAACCGTGGGGCAGATTAAACAAACCATTTCCCAGGCCGGCGAGAAGCAAGAACCGGTTTCCCTGATGGTGTTAGGTCTGGCTGAAGATAAACTCAGGACCGTCGCTCAATTGGTTCCCTCCGCGAAAATCGGTGATGGCAAACGCGGTTTGAATATCGGCCTTGGATATGACGAGCAACACCTCATTGTGGCGCACGTTCAGCGCGACAGTTCCACATATGAAAAGATCCCCGAAGGCGCGACGCTCACCGCAATAAACGGCAAGCCGATTAGCAACTGGTTTCAGGTCCGCGATAGCGTCGCCAATGCCAAAGCGGGCGATACCCTATCCATCGAATACATCGCCGACGGCGGCGATTCAAAGCCCCAGACTGTCACGATCCCGCTCAGTGTCGCCGACATCGAGTCCGCGCGCGGTGTAACTCTCGCCCATTTGCTTTTCCTGGACCAGATGCCAGGCACCAAGCAGTCGAACAACCCGGTGCAGGATCTTAAGTGGGGCATTATCGAAACCCGCGACCTGATCCTTCAGTTTTATCTCACCCTCCAGCGCATGACGACCGGCGCGGTCAGCGCCCGCAACGCCATGGGTCCGGTCGGTATGTTCGCCACCGGTGCGCAGCTGGCGGGCAAGGGCGCCAACTGGCTGATTTGGTTCCTTTCCATGATCAGCGCAAACCTGGCGGTAGTGAATTTCCTCCCGATTCCAATCGTGGATGGTGGCCTTTTCACCCTTCTCATCCTCGAAAAAATCCAGGGCAAACCCCTCTCGCCCGATGCCCAGAAGATCGTGCAAATGGTGGGATTAGCCTTGATTCTCGGCGTGTTCTTACTGGTGACTTACCAGGATATCGCGCGGCTCGTCGGAAGCTAATTCGCAATCTCACGCTAATTCCTCCAGGGCTTCCGGCGTTGCCAGGGCGCGCAAGAGAATCTCGCGTTGGCGCAACGTCCACCAACACGGTCGTGATTTCCATTCCCCTGTTAGACCGAAATAGGTTTTGATCCGTTCCCGCAATAGATCGATGCCTGTTCCCGTTTTTGCGGATATCGGAATCGCGCCGATTGATTCAAAATCCCACGCTGCGGGACAATCGGTTTTGTTAACCACAACCAGGCCGCCGCCGCCAGTCTCGAATTCACCCAGGGGCAGGCGCGTGGCATCCAATACCCGAATCGCTAAATCGCTTTCCTGGATCTTTCCGGCGCTCATCGCGATAGCAGCCTGCTCCAGGGGGTCAGCGGTCTGGCGGATTCCCGGGGTATCCACCAGCATCACCGCCAGTCCATCAATGTTGGCGATTTCCCCTACCCAGTCGCGCGTTGTTCCGGGAACATCCGCGGTAATGGAGCGATCCCGACCGAAAAGTGCGTTCGCCAGTGTTGATTTTCCAACGTTCGGCTCCCCCACCAGGACCACCTGCGGCGGATGCAGCAACAGCCAAAGCGATCGGTCATTTAAGATTGCCGAGACCGCCGGCGTTGCCCGCAATGCCGTGGCCCATGCCCAAGGCTGCCCAAGCAGCGCGCGAATTCCCATCTCGGTTCGGGCCAGCGGCAGATGGGCCACAACTTCCCGATCCAGAACCGAATGAATTTCGCTTAAAGCCATTTGCGGAATCGGCAAACCCAGATTCTCGAAAATCGCAAACCCTTCCCGTCGCGCAAGTTCCAGCGCCTCATGAATAACCCATGCCCCCCCATGCAGATTCAGATCGGCCCACTCGCGGTCAGACGAAAGGACAACCACCGGATCGTCAATTTCTTCCTCACCGCTGTGCAGCGTGCCATGCACTGGCCGTTGCGGAACCGCTGGTTTGGAAAAAAATCTCTGGAGAAAATCAGCCGTTCGCGCCCCGCGAAGGCGAACAACCGCAATCGCTGCCCCCGTCCCATCGCGGGCCCGCGGCGTCAGAAGCATCGCGACATTGGGATTGCTCTCGTGATTACCCGCACCGGGCATGATCGCCCTTCACCCCATCGCTCGGGGTTGGATTTTTATCACAATTCATTTTTGAGGTGATGGTTCGAATAGGCCAGGGCGATTCCGTACAGAGTCAGATCGGGCGAAATAGCATGGACGACTTCCCAGCCGCTGAACAGCTTTTCCGCGTCCCCACCCGTCGCGATCACGTCGGGCCACGCGCCGAGTTCCGTCGCGTAATTTTCCACCAGCTCCCGAACCATTCCCCGGATGCCATAAAAGATTCCATGACGAATCGCCGAACGCGTGGAATCCGCAACCGCCTCGCCAGGCGTGGGCACATCAAAATCCACCCGCGGCAACTGCGCCGCTTTCTCATGCAGCGCGTCAAGCATCATGCTCACCCCCGGTGCGATCGCGCCGCCCAGGAAGTCCCCATTGTCGTCGCATAGATCAACCGTGATGGCTGTCCCAGCATCCACCACCACACACGCCTTCCCAATCTGCTCAAAGGCAGCGGCAGTGTTCAGGATCCGGTCGATCCCGGTCTCCCCAGGCGATTGAGTGCGCACCTCAACAGGAACTTCCAGCTCCTTCCCAACCCACTGAATCTGAAGGCCACATGCCTCCTGAATCAATTTGCCGAGTAGTTCGTCCAGCGAAGGGTTCACGCTTGCCCCCGCAACCGAGGCGTGCGGCAACCCGGCAATCTGAGACCAGGCACGCCCAAGCTGCGCAGCCCAGTCTTCGCGCCGGTCCAGCGAAAGACGGTTGACGTATTCAAGTTCCCCGGAACGAAAGATACCCACAGCCAGTCGGCTGTTACCCACGCCCAAAACCATCAGGTTAATTTCCATCTTGCCAGGCTGGGGATCGCCCAGTTCCTAAAAACCCCTCCCGATTCGCGGCCGGGTCCCTAAAAGTCGGCGCCGCGCGTTCACAAAGATTCAATGAGTGCGCTGGGATTCGAACCCAGGACCTACGGATTAAAAGTCCGTTGCTCTACCAACTGAGCTACGCACTCCCCGCTTGCGATGAATCGACGTGAATGCTCAAAAGTAAGCGTTTCGAATTCGATTCCCGCCGTAAGGGAGGGGAGAGGATATGCGAGGTTGGCCCATTGGGCAATTATCCTCTTCTCGCCGCTGGGCCGGATTCCCGGCGGGATCGCTTGCAACCGCGGGTTAAATGAGCCTATTCCCAGCCAAAGCTCGACGGAGGTCGCCGAGCGATGTCCCGTTGGCCTATCCAGGCGAATAGATTGTTCGTTACCGGATTTAAAGTGGGATGTTATGTTCGTAAGACGTGGAAGAAGACAAAAAAGAGAACCGTAAACAAGCCGCCGCATCGGTGACCGACCGTGGTGCGTTCGAGGTTACCAAGCACGGAAGGCGGCGCCTCCGGAAAAATCGCGCCATGATGGCGCTTGCCTGGGTAGCCATTACCGCGGCAATTCCCTTCACCTTTCTGGCAAAACGAATCCGCAGAAAACGGGTTGACGCCTCGATCAAACCAGTGAAGAATCACGTCCCATGATTGCTTCGATCCACCAAAGATTTTCAATGACTCTGAGATTTCGGTCGTAGTCTTCGTCTCAGGGAGCAATTTTCCCTATGACGAAACTGCACGCGATCGGCTTCCCTCTAACGCTTCGCCCATCTCATCAAACAGCATCGGCTCAGCGGAAATTCGACGCATCATGTGAATGGCCGGTTTACCCTGGCTGTAATAGTCGGGAAGAAGTCCGATGGTTGCGAAACCACTGCGCTCATAAAGCCCAATCGCCGGCGTATTCGATTGCTCGACTTCCAGGTACACCCGTTTAACACCCCGGGTCGCCAGTTCACCGATCATCGCTTCCAGCAGCAACAGTCCGACACCGTGCCCTCGAAATTCTTGGCGCACCGCCAGGCTGTATATCCGACCCGAAAGCCCGCGCTTGTGCTGGCGAACCAGGGCGATTCCCTCGCCGCTCACAATTTCATTATTCGTGGAAACGAGGAACACCGCGGTGTCGCGCTGCTGGAGATACTGCAATTGACGCTTGTTCAGCGAATATGAACTGAAACAGGCCTTCTCCAGATCCGCGATCTCCGCCAAATCGTCCTTCGCGGCCGGCCTTATGCGCACGGCTGTCGTGGATGCCTGGGGAATCTCGTCCAGCGCAATTGTCTCCCCCTTCATTTGCGCCGGAACCGCCACCTTAACCACCGCCTCCTTGCGCACTAGAAATTTTTGCAGCATTTTCACAGGCCGGTAGCTCATCTTGGTCCACGCCAACGATTCCAGCCCCCAGTCGTCCCCCACATTCACCAGTGGCCTGTCCTGCCAGTTCCGGCTGAATTCGCTGAATATAAATTGGGCCAGCCCTTTAACATCTAACGCGGTTTTTTCAATCGTAATGCTGCTCTGGTTCTTCCCCAGCAATTCGCCGAACGTAAACGCGCGGATCGACAAATCAGCGTCCGCGGCCTCGTTATCACCCACATAAACCACCATTCCCTTCATCCTCAGTTGCGACGCAAATTGCAGCGTAAGGTCCGTGGCAATTGATTCCTTCTGCCGCTTGATCGCATTGGAATTCAATTCATCCAGGTGGCTCGCGTCCTGGTGAATCTTCCAGGTATCCAGCAGCCGCCGGCATTCTTCCAGGTGCCGACCCGCGTCATAGCCTTCAACGCGATAACGATAGTTCCGTAAAAAGCGGTTCTTCGCCTGTCGCTTGCTCGACAGATCTCCCCCCGCCAGGTCGATCATTCGGTTGATGTCGTAAACGTAATCCGCTCCCATCGGTTGCAGCAGCATTCCCCGGCGATCCAGCCGGTCTATCAGTTCCTGGCTCGCGTATTCAACCCGCGAGTGATCGGGGACCCCATGGCCGGCATTGTAGTCATCCATCAACTCAAAGGCCGCGCGCAATGCGTGATCGGCACTACCCCCGCCCTGTCCAATAGGGGGCATTAAAAGCGTCAGATCGCCGGATCCGTTGGCAAAGATGCAAAGGTGATCGTGGAGCGTCGTCCACAGGATGCGCAGGCTGTTGCGCCAGGTGTAGATTTGCGAAAAAGTGTAATCCGATAGCGGCTCGTCGAGGCATTCAAAGAAGGGCATTATTGTCGGCTGATCGGCCAGTTCCACTGACCGCAGGCCCCAATCCGACAGAGGGTCATCATCGTCCATATAAGTTACAGGTTCCTCCAAACGAACCAAATCGGAACGGCTGGCTTACAAACCATTGCCGTCCATCGAAAGCAGCAACACAATTGCCGCTCTCCTCTCAAACTCCAGCGCACCAATACGCCGACCATTCATTCCCGTCCACGCCATGAGCTACGTGGTAATGCAAGCTCAATGCCATCCCAGGTGAAACCCGCGCAAAGGCGTTCTTTAGTGGTAGATATATCGGCTTGGGGTGAGATTTGAGTGAAACCATGTGGTTCGGTTTCGAGATTATTGTGCCGTCAGTTATTGGAATTGCAATGGGCTTTATGGGACGGAATCCAAAAAGATTGCCAGGCCCCGCTACGCCCGCGTCCCACGATCGCCGTTCCCGCTCCGGTATTTACCAGCGAGCGGTTTGCACTTACCTTGGAGCACCGTGCATGTATCCAACGTCATTATTATCGATCACCCGGTTGTGCAGACCAAGTTAACCGAATTGCGGGATTTCACGTCGGATCATCGCCGGTTTCGAGCCTTGCTTGACGAAATTGCGTCGCTGATGATTTACGAGGTCACGCGCGATTGGCCCACCATGGCACGACCGGTGCAAACGCCCATGGAAAGGACCACCGGTCGCGTGCTGGCCAGGCGGGTAACCCTCGTTCCCATCCTTCGCGCGGGGCTGGGCATGGCCGAGGGCGTTTTACGGATCTTGCCCGATGCCCGGCTGGGACACCTGGGTGTCTATCGTGACGAAACCACTCTCGAACCGGTTTCTTACTATCAAAAGCTCCCCCCCGACATTGCCTCCACCGAAGTATTGCTGATCGATCCAATGTTGGCGACCGGTGGCAGCGCGCTCGCTGCTGTCCAGTTTCTCAAGAAAGCCGGCGTCAACAGCATGCGATTTGTCTGCCTCGTCGCCGCCCCTGAAGGAATCGCCGCATTGCATCGCCAGCATCCCGAGATTCCTATATTTTGCGCCGCGGTGGACCGCCAATTAAACGACAAGGGATTCATCCTTCCTGGCCTGGGCGACGCCGGCGACCGAATTTTCGGCACCTGAAGCGCGGGACCGCTTCGCTAGTCCCGGGAAATCTTCTGTTCCATGCTTGGACAAACTTTTTCTGTCAATGATCTCCCAACCATCGCCCTCCTGGTGGTCCTCGAAGGCGTTTTATCGATCGATAATGCCCTTGTGCTGGGATTGCTAGCCGGTCGCCTGACGCCGGCGTTGCGGACGCGGGCGCTGTCATATGGTCTGATTGGCGCGCTCGTCTTTCGCTTGATTGCTGTGCTCCTGGCCGCTTATTTGATGCATTGGTCGGTCATCAAGCTTTTGGGTGGTCTTTACCTGATCTGGGTTGCCCTGAAGTTTTTCGTCGATCGCCAAAGGACGAAAAACACGCCCAATCCCTCGATCCCGTCCCATTCCCGGCCCAGCGCCGGATTCTGGCCGACCGTCGCGGCCATCGAACTGACCGACATAGCATTCGCGGTAGATTCCATCCTGGCAGCGGTGGCCCTGGTCGGTGGCCCCCCGGCGGGAACCTTACCGGGAGCGATTCACCCCAAGCTTTGGGTGGTCTTCACCGGTGGAATGCTCGGCGTCGTGCTCATGCGATTCGCCGCCGCGGTCTTCGCCAGGCTGCTCGATCGTTTTCCCAGACTCAATGGCAGCGCCTACCTGTTGGTCGGACTTATCGGCGCAAAACTCATCATCGATTGGGCAATCCATCAGTCGCCACATCCGGAGAATATTGATTTTCAGCATCCTTCAAGTGCTGCGTTCTGGGTATTCTGGACTCTCATGCTGGGATGCCTCGCGTTTGGATTTGTTCCACCCAGGATGCGTAAAAGACCTTCGGAATAGGTTGCTTCGCGCGGGGCGGCTGGGTACGATTTCGGTTTCGTTTTTTCGGTCGGTGGATCGCGATTCGAATCGGGTTGCGTTATCTCCGGCGCGGCATCCAATGCGTTGCATCTTGCGGGAGTTGTCTCATGCATTTGACGGAAATTCTCAAGCCCCAGAACATTCTGGTCCCCTTCGCCGCGCAATCAAAAAATGATGCGATATCGCAGCTCGTAGCGCTGCTGGCCAAAAACGGCGACATCACCGACCCCAAGGCGGTTCTCGATGCGGTGCTCGAACGCGAGACCACCCGAACCACCGGCATCGGAAACGGCTTGGCCATTCCCCACGGAAAGTGCAACGGAACAAATAACCTGGTAATGGCCATCGGCAGACTTTCAACGCCAATCGATTTCCAATCAATCGACGGACGGCCCGTTTCCCTTATCTGGCTTTTGACATCCCCCCCGGACAAAACAGGCCCGCACATCCATGCCCTAGCGCGCATCAGCCGATTAATGACGATTGATAAATTCCGCCAGGCTCTGAATCAGGCTAAAACCGGTCAGGAAATTTACGACGTGATCGTTCAGCAGGAAAGCACGCTCTAAGCGGCTCTCGACTCCAAGGCCTCAAAACCCAACGCCCCTAATAACTCAATCCGCCTGGCTATCAGCGATATGGGCGCGCCGGACTTCCTCGCGTTGGAGTTCTCCAACAATTCGGGTGAGCTGTGCCGTGATTTGCCGGCCTTCCAGATCCTTATCCAGCTTTTTGAAATGGATGCCGGTGGAAATCGTGCCGTCGCTCAAAACCGCCGTCTCCGCTCGCATTCGCCCCTCAATCAATAACTTGTTGCCATCGAAGGTCAGTTGAACGCGAAGCCGGTCATCCGCGGTTACTTTCGGGGAAGCTCCATCCTTGCCGAGAAACCGCACCCCGGCTCCTCCAACGCTGAGATTACAAATTTCCGTCTTGATTTCCTGGGCGCTCAGCGGCTGGTCCTTCAGATACGATCTATCACCAATGCGCCATACGCGAATGGCCATTCCAGAATCGGTCCGGATTTCAACGCGGTAGTCCGCTCGGCGCTGCAATGATTTAATCTCGCGCGGCATCGCCAGAAGAACCGCATCAAGAGTTGTTCCGGCATTGATGCGAAATCCCGCCTGCGTTTTCAAAATGGGTGACGCAAACATCACTTTATTCACGCCGTGCCGAAATGAAACGCCGCAAGGATCAGCGGTGGTAACCAGGTCGGCAATGAGCGGCCCCTCGCCTGGTGGTGCTTCCATCAGCACGCCACCATCCACTTCCCCGAGAAAGCGGGATTTGTGATGCCGCAACATGCCCGCCGACGGAAGCGAAAGAACCGCTCCCGTATTACGAGCTACAGCCTGTTGAAGCATTTCCGAGTTGTTTTCCGGCATCGATCCGTCCAAGTGTCAGAGCAACAATAAGCCGGAAATCGGCATTTGGACGGCAGTTAATGAGAAATCGCGCCCCAAATTAATAATATTTAAGCTGAAACCGCGTGAGATTCAGGCGAGGGATCCAAGCCGCTTTTCAACGATTTGGCGCATAACATCTGTTGGCGCAGATTGATGAGTCCAGGTCTCAAATTGGGCCGCCGCCTGGCGAACGAACATTTCAACCCCGCCAATTATTTTCGCGCCGCAAGATTCCGCCTGGGTCAGCAGGCGCGTCTTTATGGGGTTGTACACCGTATCAAAGACCACCGATTGCGGTGTAAACATGGGCTTTGCATTACCCAACGGACTTTCGTCAACATTCGGATGCATGCCGACCGAACTTGTGTTGATCCACACATCGCATTTCGACGCCAGCAATTCGGTCATTTCCACGGAAACAACCTTGCCCAAATGTCCGTTTAATTCATCCGCCAACGCTTGGGCGCGGCTGGGGGTGCGGTTGTAAATCAGCACATGCGCTCCGTAATGCGCCAGAGCGGCCACCGCCGTACGCCCGGTTCCTCCCGCGCCGAACACGCCGACCCGCAAACCCGCCAGCCCCTTACGATCGATTCCTAATTTTGTCGTAATGCTGTCCAGAATGGCCGCGTAATCGGTGTTTGTACCGCTCAGCTTTGGCGCCCCGCCGCCATCACGCCCAAAGGCGATTGTATTTACCGCCCCAATACGGTCCGCCAATTCCTCAATAGCACCGCCCTTCTCGCGCAGATAGCGCAACGCGTTTTCCTTGTGCGGAATCGTGATCGAAAGACCGGACAAATCCAGCCCCTTCAGAGCCATGAAGCTTTCGATGAACGCTTTAAAGCTCTCGTAGCTTGGCTCGACAAGCATGGGAAGATAAACACCGTCGTACCCCACCGCGTCAAACGCAGCATTATGAATCGCCGGTGACATCGAATGCCGCACCGGACTGGCCACAACGCCAAACACTTTCGTCGCTGCGCCGATCGCATCCCATCGATACAGCTTTTTCATGTCGGCAATGGTGATCTGTCCCGGCGCTGTCGATTCCGTTGCGTCCAGCGAGGCAAATGTCAGAAACGCGCCGAATTTTTTGGCCAGCACCCTGCTGATGATTCCCGCCTCCCCCATGCAAAGCGCAATGGTTGGGCGGCTTCGGGTTTGAAGCAGCTCCAAAGCTTCCAAATTGTCACGAATGGTACGCGCATGCCAGACAATCTTGTTCACATCCGCGGGCAGTTGATTCATTTCATTGATGAGGTTGTACAGCTTCGGCGGCCGACCCTGAAAATCGTGAAAGCTGACGATCCACCGTCCCGAACCAGAAACGGGGAATTCCCGCGCTGATTGTAATTCCCAATCGATAAGACAACCCGTCGGTGCCTGTTCGCCTGTCAACATTTCCAGTCGCTGCGCATCCGTCAAGGCGGAAAAGCCACCCTCGGAAGTCGGCCGGCAGGTCAGAATAAAGGGGAGAAGCGCCTGGCTCAGAATTTCGTCGATTACGCCGTTTTCAGTCGCCATGTGGTCGAGACGAAGCTCCGCCATATCCGCCCCAGCCTCGGCGGCCAATGCAATATCGCGCCGGGCCTTGGCCAGCTCGGTAACGAAAATAGGAACGCACAGAAAGGTCATGGGTCCTGAAAGATCAGCCGACCGCCACGCCGATTTCCTTCAAGCACAGTTCGATCTGCTTTTTGGTGCCCTGGCTGGCCTCCCAAAGCGGCAGGCGCAGCTCGCCGCTGTCCATGCCCGCGGCACTCATCGCGTGCTTGATGCCCGCGGGGTTGCCGTCCAGGAACATCACCCGCATCGTCTTGAAAAGTTGTTTCTGAAGGCCAGCCGCTTGGGCAAATTCGCCCGCCAGGCACAGCTTGGTCAAATTCTTAATCTGGGCTGGAATGACGTTCGACAGCACGCTGATTACGCCCGTAGCCCCGATCGCGATCAGCGGAAGAGTCAACGAATCGTCCCCGCTGATAATGGTGATATCGCAAAGGCTGGCGATCTCGCTGGCCATATTCATGTCGCCGGTGGATTCCTTGATCGCCACGATATTCTTGTGCCTCCGCAGTCGCGCCACCGTCTCCGCCGACATCGTGACCGCGGTCCTGCCCGGAATGTTGTAAAGTACGATCGGCAGATCCACTCGATCCGCCAGCGTCATGAAATGCCGGTAAAGCCCTTCCTGCGTCGGCTTGTTGTAATACGGATTTACCGACAGGCATGCCGCCGCCCCCGCCCGCTTGGCGATCTGATGCAACTCCAGCGCCTCCGCCGTTGAGTTCGCGCCGGTCCCCGCAATCACCGGCACCCGGCCCGCAACATATTGCACCGTCAAATCGATCACCCGCGCATGCTCCTTGAAATCCAGCGTCGGGGATTCCCCCGTCGTGCCGACCGGAACGAGTCCATCAATCCCCTGGCGGATCTGGAACTCAATTTGCTCGCGCAGACGTTGCTCGTCCACTTTTCCTTCGCGAAACGGCGTGATCATGGCGGTAAAAGCGCCTTTAAACATAAAAGCTCCGTATGTAATTTTAAATTTTAAGCTGAGCCAGCATCCATCGCGCGCTTCATCAGCACAACCGCTTCGCGCAACCCAATAAAAACCGCCCGGCTGATCAGCGCATGCCCAATGTTTAGCTCGCGCATCCCTTCAATCCCCGCCACCGGCCCCACATTCTGATAGTTCAACCCATGACCCGCATGAAGCCGCAGACCACGCTGCCGGACCCAACCGCCAGCCCGCGCAAGCCGTTCCAATTGCGTGCCGGCAGCCGCGCCCTCCGCGTTGGCATATTCACCCGTATGAAGCTCAACCGCATCAAATCCCTGCTGGGCCGCCAGCGCAATTTGCTTCTCATCCGGATCGATAAACGCCGAGACAAACACCCCCGCAGCTTTCAACCGCCGCACCACATCGGCAATCCGATCCGCCTGAACCGAAAGATCAATCCCGCCCTCGGTTGTCACTTCCTGCCGTCGCTCGGGAACGATCGTCGCCTGATCCGGTTTCGTCCGCAGCGCAATCTCCACAATCTCCGGCACAATGCTTAGTTCCAGATTCAATTTGCATTGAACCGTTTCACGCAGACGCTGCACATCGCGGTCCTGAATATGCCGCCGATCCTCCCGCAAATGCACGGTAATGCCATCCGCCCCGCCAAGCTCCGCCTCCACCGCCGCCCAAACCGGGTCCGGTTCATAGGTGCGCCGGGCTTGCCGCAGCGTCGCGATGTGATCGATATTCACGCCAAGTTCGACCATCTCCGGGATTGTAAATCAAACCCGCAACGTTGGCACGCCGCCTCCCCAATTCTCGATATCGAATTCCCCCACTCAATGCCCAGAAACCTCATCAATCAACTCCCGCGGACACCCAATGTCGGCCACAATTACTTCCCCCAAAAATTCCCGAGCCGCAGGCTGCGCAAAACCAACCTTCTCCGCGACGAACGTCACCGTCCGATTCGCTCTAATACACACCCGCCCCAGCGGCTTACCCGTATCGCAATCCAGCCCACTGGGAATATCAATCGCAAGAATCGGCACACCCAACCCCTGCACCACTCCGGCAATCTCCCCAAACGGATCGCGCGGTGCCTGCGTCAACCCCGTCCCGAAAATCGCATCAAGAATCAGCGAAGGCTTCCGATTCACAATCGCCGCCGCATCAAACGGCATCACCGCCAAATCCATCGATTGAACAATCTGCCAATTGATCACAGCATCGCCCCCGTATTTGGCGGAATCGGTGGTGAGAACGATGCAGACCTTAAACCCACGATTATGCAGATGCCGCGCCGCCGCCAGACCATCCCCCCCGTTGTTACCCCCGCCGCAGAAGATCAACACCTCTCCCCGAGCTTTCCCCGCAAGCATCGCTTCCGCGACATCCGCCGCCCCCCTCGCAGCATTTTCCATCAGAACAATGCCAGGGATGCCATACCGCTCGACCGCAATACGATCAATGCTCCGAACCTGCTCGCGGGTAAGTCGAATCATAAGGCGCTCTAGGATCGCAACATCTGCGATGAGCAAAGGCCGCACTTCCAGTATACTCCCCTTCCCATGCGGATACTTTTGACCAACGACGACGGCATTTTCGCTCCCGGCCTCGCCGCGCTTTATCGGGAGATCACCAAGCTGGGCGATGTTCACATCGTCGCCCCCGATTCCGTCCAGAGCGCCACCGGTCACGGCATCACCCTCCACACCCCCCTCCTCACCGAGCAGGTCACGCTCGAAGACGGAATCACCGGCGTCGCGGTCGATGGCCGCCCGGCCGATTGCGTCAAGCTCGCGGTCACCAAAATCCTCCCAAAGCGGCCGCAATTGGTCATTTCCGGCCTCAACAGCGGCGCCAATGTCGGCATCAATGTCCTCTACAGCGGCACCGTCGCCGCCGCGATCGAAGCCGGCTTCCTGGGCCTGCCCGCCATCGCCCTCTCGTTGCATTTACGCCGCGAATTCGCCCCGGATTACGCGGGCGCCGCCAAATACGGCCGCCAAATTATCCAGCAGATTCTCAAGCGCGGCCTCAAGCCCGGCCACGTCATCAGCGTCAACATCCCCGGCTTGCCTCCCGGCCAGGCCCCCACCGGCGTTAAGGTCGTCCGCCAATGCGTCCGCCCCTGGAACGATACCTACGAACGCCGCACCGATCCCAAGGGCCGCGATTACTTCTGGAACACCAGCGTCTTCACCCTCCGCCAGACCGAAGACGACAGCGATGTCGCCGCCTTGCGCGAGCGCTATATCACCGTAACGCCCCTCCAGTTCGATCTGACCGAATATGCATTGCTCAAGGAATGGAACAAGCAGCCCTGGCCGCTGGCTAGTGGATCCCGCCGAAAACCTCGTCCGGGGAAGCCCCAGCCACGCGGATCAAAGTGATCTTCTCCAGCACCCACGAATCGCCCGTTTCCTGGTAATCAAACTGCCACGAACTCAGCGAAGGACCCGCTTTTTCGGTGTCAGCATAAGCATTCATTGTGACGGTAATCAGCGTATCCGTTTGTTTGCTTTCAACGCTGGATGCCGAGACAGATTTCACGCTCCATTGCTCGTATGTGGCTTTCACCGCTTCAACCAGCGCATCCCGTCCCGCCGCCACATTGTGAGATTCCGTGCCCACGGCGGTGCTCTTGTCCAGCAGCATAGACAGCGCATTCCAGTCGTTCTTATTCACGGCCGCCACCAGTTGCTTGGTCCGTTTCTCCATCTTTTCCCGGTCGCTGGGAAAAAGAACCCCAAGAATTCCCAGCAACAACCCAATTCCGACAATCGCCAGACTAAGCCGCAGCAGGGTTTTGTCCTGCCGGCGATTGGCGGAGAACCAAATCCCGCCCCCCGCCAAAACAATAAGAATCGCGATCCACCAGGGTGTATGGAGAACCAAATCCGTGATGGCTGCCATGAAATGGCTCAACTTTCCGGCGTGCAGGTCCGATAAATCATCAAAGGCGCATGCTGCGCCGAGCCGCTGGGCTAACGCTGCCCTGCGCTATTGCCAGCGATCCATACGGGAACCGCCGTCCATGAGAGCCCAAGTCGATTCATCGCAGAGGTTTATCGCCGCGGAAGACGCGCCGATCCTCGCCAACCTGGCCGCCCTCTGGGAATCTGATCCCGAACTTGCCACCGCCATTGAATCATTGGATGAAAACGCCGTCTACTCCACCGAAAAATCCAAGGCGGGCGCCCCAACCGTCCAAATCCTCACTTCCGACGGGCGCCGCGTCTACCTCCACAGCCGCCACCAACCCATTGAAGAGGCCAGGCGCCTCCTGGATGGAGTCTCAATCGAAGAGAAGATGACGTTTTATGTCCTGGGCCTGGGCCTCGGATATCACCTCGAACAGCTCTTTGACCGCGCCAGCGACGAAGCTATCTTCTGCATGTTCGAGCCTGATCTTCGGATGATTCGCACGGCCCTGGAACATCGCGATTTTTCAAAGCTCATTCGCAGCCACCGCGTCATGTGGT
Source organism: Planctomycetota bacterium (assembly GCA_030775485.1). GTDB lineage: Bacteria > Planctomycetota > Phycisphaerae > Tepidisphaerales > Tepidisphaeraceae > JALYJB01. The sequence continues at coordinate 57,759 of JALYJB010000006.1, forward strand.
TTTATGAGGGTGAAAAAGCCCAGCTCTTTCAGCGCCTCACCCCGCACACCGCCCTGATTTCAATGGGCACGGAAATCATCAGCCATGCCTCCAGCCGCCAGCTCAACGAACCGTTCTACCACCAGACCGAAATTTGGCTGGCTGAATTCGCCGCGTTTTGCCGGACGAACATGAACACCCTGGTGCTCAACAGCCGCAAAACCGCGGAAAACATCGCAAAAAATATTGGTTGGTACGCCGCAACCCCCAGCCTCGCGCGGCTCAATACCCACTATCAATCCCGGCCCGCAATCATCGTTTCCGCCGGGCCTTCTCTTCGCAAGAACAAACACCTCCTGGCCGGCCTGGAGCAAAACGCCGTCATCATCGCCGTGCAAACCACCCTGCAGCCGCTGCTGGAAATGGGCGTGGTCCCGCAATTCGTGACGTCCCTGGATTACCACGAAATCTGCTCGCGATTCTTCGAAAAACTGCCGCAATCCCTCACCACAGAGCTGATCGCCGAACCGAAGGCGACCTGCGCCATCCTCGACATGATGACCGGTCCCGTGAACGTCATCGGCAATGACTTTGCCGAAGGCCTTCTGCGCGAATTGAATTTGAACAAACCGGCCCTCACCAGCGGCGCCACCGTCGCCCACTTGGCCTTTTATTTTGCGGAATACCTCCAGTGCGACCCAATTATCTTCATTGGCCAGGATTTGGGCTTCAGCGACGGCCTCTGCTACGCCCCCGGCACCAGCTACGAAGATGTCTGGCGCCCCGAACTCTCACGCTTCTGCACGGTCGAGATGAAACAATGGGAGCAGATCATTCGCGATCGCCCCATCCTCCGCCAGATCCCCGACTATCAGGGCCGCCCCATGTACACTGAAGAGCGCCTGTTCACCTATCTGCATCAGTTCGAGCGCGATTTCGGCAAAACCAAGGCCCGAATTATCGACGCGACCGAAGGCGGCGCCGCCAAGCGAGGCGCAACCGCCATGCCCCTGGCTGAGGCCATCGCCAAATACTGCACAGCGCCACTGCCAGCCGCCCCGCAAAACGCCCCACAGTTACGGTGGGACCTGCTCGAGTCTTGCTGCCAGTGCATTGCCAAACGCAAAGAAGAAGCGGTCGAAATTGAAGACATCAGCCGTCTGACCCTGCCCCTGCTGCAGGAAGTGCGCGACCACATCGCGGATCAATCCCGTGTAAACCGCGCGATCGCCAGAATCGACGAACTGCGCGCCCGGATGGATGTGCTGGGCCAAACATACATGCAGATCACGCAGTTCACCCAGCAAACCGAGTTGACGCGCTTCGAGCGCGACCGCCGCCTGGCCGCCGAGCGCCTCAGTGGCATCGACCGCCAGCAGCGCCAGGTCGAGCGCGATATCGATAACGTCAAAGCCGTCATCATCGCATCCCAGGAATTCGCACATTTGATGGACGAGGTATTCGCACAACTCACCCGCCAATCCCAGCGGAAGGTGGCCGCATGAAAGTCACCGCTGTCCTCTCCATGCTGCACGAAGCAAGCGACAATGCCGAAGGCGGGAAATGCCGAAATAGTGCGACGCGCATTTTCCGCGGCGAGCCAGTTCTGGCCTGGACGCTCTATCGCCTGGCCGCTTCCCGTCGCATCACCCACACCGCCGTCGCCTGCTGGGAAGATCAGCTGGGTTCGGTCGAACCCATAGCGGGCGAACTAAAAGCCTATTGCTCCGTGCGATCGCCGCGCGTGGCCCTTCCGCGGATGCAGGCAATTTCCGCCGCCCGGCGATGGGCCGACGGCTGGCGCGGTGGCCTCCTCTCAACCTGCGAATTTGATCGCGGCTTCCATGCCGGCTGGATTTCCGAAATCCAGCAGAACTTTGACAGCGACGCCGTCCTGCTCATCGATCCAGCCGCCGGCCTCGTTGATCCCACCCTGCTTGATGCAATGATCGAACATGCCGAGCAGAACGACGAAATAGATTTCTTTTTCTCTCCCGCGGCCCCCGGGCTATCAGGTGTCCTGATTCGCAATTCGCTGCTGGCCCAGCTCTCCACCAGCGACACTCATCCCGGCGCGATGCTCGCCTATCGACCCGATCTACCCCAGCGCGATCCGATTTCCACGCCCGCCTGCGTGCCCATCCCGGCATCCATCGCGCGGACAACCCAGCGCTTTTCGCTTGATTCCGAACGGCAGATTGACCGCATCTCCACCGGCACCGTCCATCTCAACGGCCAGCTCATCTCAACCCAGGCCGAGCAACTGCTTCATTCCCTCTCCGACGCAACCGTCACCGCGAGAATGCCGCGCGAAGTCGTCATCGAACTAAACGTTGAGCGGATGAGCGCTCCAATCTACTGGCCAGGAAAATATCTGAAACTGGAACGCGCCGAACTGCCGCTGGACACCGCAAAAGCGTTGCTCGATGAAATTGCCGAGGTGGACGATCTTCGGCTTGTTTTCTCAGGGGTAGGCGATCCACTGCTCTACCGGCAACTCTTCGATCTGATTGACCACGCCCACCAGGCCGGCATCGAGGCGATCGCCCTCGAAACTGATTTGCTCGCGGGCGATGAAACGATCGATCGCCTCGCGGATTCGCCGGTGGGTGTAATTTCCGTCTATATGCCCGCGCTCTCCGCGGAAGTTTACCGCGCCGTGATGGGCGCCGACGGCTGGGCTTCCGCCATGGAAAACCTGCGCCGATTGCTTCAGCGCCGGCTCAACAGCCGTCGCGGCACGCCGCTCATCGTGCCCACGTTCGTCAAACTCAATGAAAATCTCGCCGAGATGGAACCCTGGTACGACCACTGGCTGCGAACCCTCGGCTGCGCCGTCGTCACCGGCCCAACCGGTTATGCCGGGCAAATGCCGGATGTTTCCGTCGCCAATATGGAACCTCCTCTTCGCCGCCCCTGCGCTCGGCTGGCAAAAAGGTTGACGGTTCTCAGTGATGGTCGTTTCGTCGCCTGCGAGCAGGATATTCAGGGCCTGATGCCCCTGGGAACCGCCGGCCGGAATTCCGTCGCGGACATTTGGAGTTCAGCGGCCGCGAATTTGCGCCGCGATCATCAGGTCGGCAATTGGCAGCGGCATTCGCTTTGTTCCAGGTGCAGGGATTGGCATCGGCCATAACACGGTCAGCAATATTGAGGCAGCGATGAATGTACTTGGTGTAATCTTGGCTCGGGAAGGCAGCGTCGGACTGCGCGGCAAGCATCTCCGTTCGCTTTGCGGCCATTCGGTCATCCAATACACGTTTGACCACGCCCGCGCTTCAGAATTACTCACCTCGGTGGTGGTCTCAACCGATTGTCCCCAAATTAAAAAGCACGCCGCATCGAATGGCTTTCGCGTGATCGATCGACCGCCCGAGCTGGCCACATCGTCCGCTTCGGTTCAGGACGCAATGTTGCATGCCATGGAAAACGCGGAAGCCGCTGACCGCTCGAAGGCCGACGCGCTCGTCGTCCTTTACGGCAACGTCCCGCTGCGGCCACCCGGCGTCATCGATCGCGCCATCGACCTTCTTGACCAGACCAAGTGCGATTCCGTTCGCTCCTTCTGCCCCGTCGGTAAATGGCATCCCGCCTGGATGAGCCGATTAATCGGCGACCGCGTGGAAGCCGTCACGCCCGGCAGTATTCATCGTCGCCAGGATCTAACGCCGATGTTTTTTCATGAGGGGGCAGTCGTAGCCGTCTCGCGCGCCTCGATGTTGCGCGGCCGGGCCAATCCTGAAGATCCACACGCCTTCTTTGGCGTTGATCGGCGTGGAATTCGCACCGAAATCGGCCAGACCGTGGAAATCGACGAAACGCGGGATCTATTCCTCGCTGAAGCCATTTTGCGGGAGCGCGCCTCCCATCAATCCGAATCATCCAACATTTGCCAAACGAGAGTAGCATGAAAGAAATTGACATTGACGGCTGGCAACCCTGCACCGGCGGCAAAACACTTGTCGTCGCGGAAATTGGTGTGAACCACGACGGTGAACTGGGCCGCGCCCTCGAACTGGTCGGCATTGCGGCCGATTGCGGCGCCGATGCCGTCAAACTGCAAATCTTTCAGGCCCACAAGCTGATTCACAGCTCAGGGACATTCGCCAACTATCAAAAGGCCGCCACAGTCGCCGTCTCCCCGCGCGCCATGCTCGAACGTTATGAACTCGGCGATGACGAGTTGCGCGAAGTTGTGGATGAGATCAAGCATCGCAAGATGATTCCCCTGGCAACACCTTTCTCCCAGGATGATGTAGATCAAATCGAAGCCCTGCAATTGCCCGCCATCAAGATTGCTTCGCCAGATGTTGTAAATTGGCCGCTCCTTCGCCGCTGCGCCCAAAGCCGCCTGCCCATGCTGGTTTCCACCGGCGCGGCCAACATCAACGAAATTTCATCCAGCGTCGCCTGGCTCCGCGGCTGGGATGCCGCCGTGGCCCTCCTCCATTGCGTCAGCAGCTACCCAACCCCCGCAACAGAAACCAACCTCTCCTGGATCGCCGAAATGCATCACCGGTTCGAACTGCCCGTTGGCTACTCCGATCACACCACCGAAATCATCGCGGGCGCCCTGGCTGTTTCCGCCGGCGCCTGCATCGTCGAAAAGCACATCACCTACGATTGCACCGCCAAAGGTCCGGATCATTCCGCCAGCGCCGATCCGCGGGAATTCGAGCAGTACGTTCAGCTCCTCCGCGTTGCCGAGCAAATGCAAGGCCGTGGAACCCGCCGCGTACTCGATATCGAGCGCGACGTTCGCAACGTCAGCCGCCAGAGCCTCGTGGCCGTCCGCGATCTGCCCAAGGGCCACCTCCTTCGTGAAGAAGACCTCACCGTGCAGCGGCCCGGAACGGGAATTCCCGCCGCCGCTTTTCCATCGATGGTCGGCCTGGTCATGGGCCAATCGATTCGCAAAGGACAGATGTTGACCTGGCAGATCATCAGCGATGCCGCGTAAAACTCCCAAATCGGTTCCCCGAAACATCTGCTTCGTCACCGGAACGCGCGCCGAATTTGGGTTGATGCGCACAGTTCTTGACGCAATCCGCGCCGATTCCCGGCTGAACCTGCAAATCGTCGTCACGGGGATGCATCTCGACAAAAAGCATGGCCACAGCTTAAGTCAATTGCGCCGTGAAATGCCGATCGATGCCGTGGTGCCGTGGAAAAAGACGTCGCTTGCGGAAGCGACCGGCAACGCGATCGCGGGGCTAAGCAAAGCCTTTGCGTCGCTGCAACCACAATTCGTACTGGTCGTCGGCGATCGCGTCGAAGCCCTCGCAGCCGCGACGGCTGCCCACCTCAGCAACATTGCCGTGGCCCACGTTCATGGCGGCGATCGCGCCCTGGGCCAGGTCGACGACAGCCTCCGCCACGCCATCACCAAGCTCTCTCATATCCATTTCCCCGCTACCGCCGATAGCGCCCGGCGCATCCTGAAGCTCGGTGAAGACTCTTGGCGCATTCATCGCGTCGGCTCACCAGCGATCGACGGCATTCGCAAGGCGGCAGCATCTTCCAGGGAACTTGCACAAGCCTTCGTCGGCATTGCTCCCGGAAAATTTGCGCTATTGGTGCTCCATCCCATGGCCGCCGACGAGGCGCTGGAATTCTCTCGCGCCAAACTCATTCTGAATGCAACGTTGCGCGCGGGATTCAAGCCCACTGTGATCATCTATCCCAACAACGATCCTGGCTCTGGCGGCATCATGCGATGCTGGGAAGAACTCGACGGCGATCCGCGCGTCATCATTCGCCGCGATATTCCCCGCCGGTTATTCCTGGGCCTCCTGCGCGACGCCGCCTTTCTCGTGGGCAACAGCTCAAGTGGGATCATCGAGGCTGCCAGCTTTGGAACACCGGTCGTGGACATCGGCCCACGCCAGCTCGGTCGCGAGCGATGTGAAGATGTGCGGAATGTTCCATATCGGCAAGAAGCCGTTTCCGCGGCCCTGGCAACCATTATTAAGGACACGCGCCCGCGCCATGGCCGCGCCCGCAATCCCTATCAGGGGAGCAGAACCGGCGTCAAAATCGCCGGAATCCTCGCCAGCGCAAGCATCAATGAGCGTTTACTGCGAAAACTCATTTCTTATTGAACCCGCGATAAAACATCGTCCCCTGCGGGCGCCGGCACTATCTATAATGTTAAGCCCTTGGAACTGAACCACCCCAATTCCTTTCTTAAGCGCCACGCCCGCATATTCGATAAGCCTTATAAGAAACAAGAGGTTGATATGTCCATGGCGATGACAACTGCTGCCGATCCAAAAACCGTGGTTCGCGAGGCGATCAAGAATCTGACGACGCTGGCGACATTGCCGGAAATCACCGCGCAAATCATCACCGCCGTTGAAGACCCGCGCAGCTCGGCGGGCCGACTCCATAAGATCGTCGCCCATGATCCCGCGCTGGTGACGCGCATCCTCAAAATCGTCAACAGCGCCTTTTACGGTTTACCGGGACAGATCGGCAGCGTCGAGCGCGCCATCGTGTTGCTGGGCCTTAACGCCATCAAGAATGTTGCTGTCGCCGCAAGCCTGGGGCAACTGTTCCGCGGAGCCAACCTGTGCGAAGGAAAGTCGGTGCGCGATCTTTGGACCCATTGCATCGCCGTCGGCGTCGCATCGCGCGAGCTCGCCAAGCTCATGCGCCTCCCTTTCCCGGATGAAGCATTCCTCGCCGGCATGATCCACGACACCGGCATACTCGTCGAGCTTCAAACATGGCCGGAACGAACACGAAAAGTCTGCGCCGATGTCCTCCAGAATGGTGGCGATTTCTGCGAAGCTGAGCGCCAGGCGCTGGGCGTTGACCATCAAATGATGGGCGAAGCCCTGGCCGAAAAATGGAAATTTCCCATGAGCTGCCAGCACGTCGCCGGGCACCATCACAACCCCGCTGGCCTCGGCGATGACGCGCGCGTCATCGTCAGTGTTGTTCATACCGCCGACGTGCTCTGCTGCCGCGGCGGCCACGGTTTCTGCCTGACCGCGCTGCATGATGAGCTGGATCTGGCCGCCCTGGCCGAAGTCGGTATCACCCAGATTATGATCGACACCATCACGGCCAACCTGCCCAAGCTGGTCAGCGATGCCGTCGTCCTTCTCGGTTGAAAATTCTTCCGCGATCATTTCTTTTCCCCTGCCGATTTTGACCAGCGGCAATCGTCGCTTATTCTGCGTCCATGGATCCGAAACAACGAGCGGGCGAAGCCTCTCTTCAATTTGTCCGCGATGGAATGATCGTCGGCCTCGGCACGGGCTCCACCGCCAGGTTCTTCATCTCCGCCCTGGCGACGGCTCTTCGCGAAGGCCGCCTCCACAACGTGCGCGGCGTGCCCACGAGCCTTGCCTCGGAACAACTGGCCCGTGAACTGGATATGCCCATTGTGAATTTCGCCCAGGTCCAGGAAGTGGATGTCACCGTCGATGGAGCTGATGAAATCGCTCCGGGCCTGGCGCTCATCAAGGGCCTGGGCGGCGCTCTTCTTCGGGAAAAGCTGGTTGCGCAAAACTCGCGGCGACTAATCATCATCGCCGATACGTCCAAGGTTGTGGACAAACTCGGCACGAAATCGCCGCTTCCAGTTGAAGTAACGGTATTCGGCGTGGAAGCCAGCGAACGGTTTTTGCGCGGTCTTGGCTGCCTGCCGGTTCTTCGTCGTAAGCCCGACGGAACGGCCTTCCTCACCGATAACGCCAACTACATCTTTGATTGCCGATTCGCCGGCATATCCGATCCGGACGCGCTCAATCTCCTGCTCTGCGGCCGCGCGGGCATTGTCGAATCCGGCCTGTTTTTGAACCTGGCGACGGATGCAATCGTGGCGGATAAGAACGGCATCAGAACGCTGACGCGGGAAACCCCTTAATTCAGATCGCCTTCATTTTGCAAGCTGAACTTTCACCGGCCTGTCAGCAGTGAAATCCCGATGCGTGAGGGCGTCGCTGAAGCTGACTCGCGCTAGAAGATCGGAATGTGTCGGCACGGTTTGCCACGGGCAATCCAGCACATAGGAATACAGAAGACCCTGGCCGCGCCATTCCGCTTTGGTTGATTGCAAATCAAAATCCCACTGCCCGATGCGATTGTCTGATTTTAGCGCGAGATCGAACAGCTCGACATGGAACGCGCCCGCAGCCTTGATCGCATCACCCTGCTGATCGATGGGCACGACATACACTTTGAGCATCGTGTCGCCCTCGGCGTTGGCGTCAGGGTGATAGCCACCGGTAAGCCGGCCAAACTGCAATCCCGATGTTGTATAGAGCTGATCTAGCTGATCTTCGGGCAGCGAAGGAACCGTGGTGCCATGCGATTGCAGACTTCGGATTGTCGCGGCGTCACTCTCATGTTGGCGCTGGAGATTATCGACCCGGGCCTGTTGATCCTGGAGCTGTTTTCGCAATGCGATATTGGCAGCGCTGGGGCTGCTGCAACCGGCGGCGGCAAGCTGGCATAACAACGCGAGGGCTGCAATAAGCGAACGGCGAAGCGGCCTTCGGCTGGGAGGAGATTTCATGGCCAATCCTCGCTTGGGGACGTTGCCAATTACTCCTTGGAGTCCGCCGCGTCATCAACAACCCGTTGGATGCCGGCAACCGGCTCGGGGGCGCGATCCAGCACACGGTCAGCGCAACCGTATTCAACCGCTTCCTCGGCAAAGAGCCATTTGTTGCGATCGAAATCCCGATGAATGGTTTCGGGCGGCTTGCCGGTGAATTCGGCCATCAGTTTGTAGAGCCGGTCACGCAGGCGAAGCATATGCTTGGCTTCAATGCCCAGGTCGGTCGCCGGACCTTGCAGCACGCCGCCGATGAGTGGCTGGTGCAGCATCACCTGGCTATTGGCCAGGACAGATCGCTTGCCCTTCTTGCCCGCCGCCAGCAGACACGCGCCCATGCTGGCCGCCATGCCGATGCAGGTGGTGGCGACATCGCAGCGCAGGAAGCGCATCGTGTCGATAATTCCCATTCCCGCGGAGACGCTGCCACCCGGCGAGTTGATGTAAAATTGAATGTCCGCCTTGGGGCCGTCGTTGGAAAGGAACAGCAGCTGCGCGATGATGGCACTCGCCGAGTCATCGGTGACAGCGCCGCTGAGCATGATAATGCGGTCCTTCAGGAGGCGCGAGTAAATGTCATAGGCGCGCTCGCCGCGACCGGACTTTTCGATGACGATGGGAATCAGGGTATTGTCGTACATTGGAGCTTACTTTCCTTGGCTTCTTTGAACGATCTGCAATTCGTTTCCTTCAGGATCTCGAAAAGAGACCAGCTTTCCACCGCCCACGGCCTGCACCGGCTCAAACAGGAATTTGACGCCCAATTGGCTCAGGCGCCGATACGCCTCGTCAAAATCGCTGACCCGCAGCGCCAGATGCCGTAAACCGGGCTGATAGCGCGGCACATCCGCGGGTTGCGGCCCGGCATCTTTCACCGGCATGAGTTCCACCATGGTGCGGCCGGTCGCGTCCTGATCGTAGCCCAGCAACATGCTTGGCGGCTGGGATTTATCCGACGCAATCACCCGCATGCCCAGGTTCTCACAGTACCACCGCGCCTGACGATTCACATCGTGGCAGGAAATGGCGGGATGGTCGATGGCAACGTAGAGCATGTCTCAATCAATCAAAGTCTACTTGGGCTTGGTGGCATCACTGGCGGCGATGGCTGCGGGTGAATCCTCGCCCAGCACTTCGTCGCAGATGCCGTAGGCCACGGCCTGCTTGGCATCGAAGAACCGGTCGCGCTCGCTGTCTTCGCCAACGCGATCGACCGGCTGGCCGGTGCAGCGCGACATAATCGCGATCAACGTTTCCTTGGTCTTGAGGATTTCGTCCGCCTGAATCTGAATATCCGATGCCTGGCCATACACCCCGCCAAACGGCTGGTGGATCATGACCTTGGCATTGGGCAGAATGAAGCGTTTTCCCTTGCGGCCGGCCATAAAGACAATCGCCCCGCCGCTTTCGGCGCGGCCGATGCAGTAGGTGGCGATATCGCAGGTCAGGAAGCGCATGATGTCGTAAATCGCCAGCGTATCATCCACCACGCCGCCGGGGCTGTTGATGTAGAGGTTGATGTCCTGATCGCGTTTCATGCTCTGCAGGTAGAGCATCTGCATCATGATGCGGCTGGCGCTGACGTGATTGATTTCCCCCACCAGAAACAGCACCCGGTTTTCCAGGAGCATTTCTTCGAGGGTCATTTCACGGTAACGGTTGTAGCCACCGCTTGGCGGCCCGGGCATGGCCACGGGCATGTTGACCGGATTTAGAGCCGCTGTAGCCGCGGCGGCGGGATCGCCGACGTAGCGGGCGGCACGCGCCATCATGGCCGGATCGAGTTTTCGCGGATCAATATTGAACATTCGTCTCCTCGAGTCTGTCTTGGCCCAATCCCATTGGGCTGGGCGATGGTATGCGGATGGAATGGGAGCGTCAATTCACTCTCGAAATAGCGTTAGACAACGGCAAGTTTTATTAGTGGTGGGAACCGCCGCGTGGCGGAACCAGCGCTGGCATCGCTAGCGCCAGAGCGTCGGGGTCATCCTCGCTGGTGATGTCGGTCAACTTTCGGAATTCGATCTTGTGCTTTATCAATCCTATCTGGGCATCGAAATACTGTTGGCCATCCTCGCGAATAGTCGCGGAAGTCAACATGAATTCGCCATGCTTCTCAAGACCTCGCTTGAACATTTCGAGCAGTGGCGGCGACGATTGACCGGGAATTGGATACAGACGGTTCCACCTTCCAAAGAAGCGGATTAGCTTGGGATCGAGCACAAGGTCCGCGGCGGTGGCATAGGCGGCGAGGCTTTCAGGATCGGGGCAAATGTGAACCGAATAGCCGAATTGCTGGCCGGGCGGTGAGCCTTCGATAATCGAGACTCGGATTTCCTCGTGCTCGTCACGATTGCCATGGTAATCCACGAGCTGGCTGAACAGTTTCCTGCCGACGTCGGCATTCCTGAAGCAGATGCCCATAATCGGCGGCACTTTTACCGGGCGATCGGGGTTCCATCGAAAGGTTGTGCCCGACCATTTTGCCTCCTGCCAGAGTGGGCTGGTTGTGAACGCAGCGACCGGCATCGCGTCGGCACAAATCCGAACCCGAGCATTAATCGATTCCATTTGCGGCAGGAAATTAAAATTGCTCATTGTAAAGTTCCTTGGTGATCGTCCGATTACAATGTTATTGGCGAAGGTGATCTGGTTGCCGCGATGTCGATATCCTCGTTACGAAGGTCAGCCACATTTCGAAAGTAAATTTTTCGTTTGACAATTCCCATTTCAATATCTATCCAAAATTGATCGTGGCCACGACGGGTCACTGGAGCAAATAGAAACTCTTTGTGCCTGGAAAATTCGTGTTTGAATTGAATAAGTGGCCCTGAATTATCCGGCCTGGTGTACATTCTATTGACACGACTCGTTAATGGCACCGGCAAGAAATTCGATTTAGTGCCTGATAATTTGAGGTAATCATCCGCGCCTTCAATTTCCGGAGTCACATGGACCGTGTAGCCGCTTTGTTGACCGGGAATTTCGCCTTCAATGATTGAAAGACGCAACTCTTCAAGTGGGTCCGCGTTCCCGAATCGCGCGATCCATTTGCTAAAAAGATCGTGTGCCGCGGTTGGTTTCTCAAATACGATACCCATGATTGGGGGTTGTTCGCCGCCTGAATGCCATCTGAACGTGGTTCCCTTCCACACCGCCAAGTTCCACAACGGATCGATTACGAAACTCGAAATGAACAAAAAATTTTCCTTCGTCACAATATGCTCTCATCCAGTGAACTATTCAGCAATGACGTGGTGGCTAGGGAGTTGGCGAAGTTCCTCACGAATGATCTCAGCGTGTTCCTGCTGACGAACAATCACCGCAATTACTTCCAAAGGTTTATAATCAGCCATTAGCGCGGTCGCTAGGCCTTTTCCAAACTCGCTCATACTTAGTCGGCCGAAACCGGTTGCTAATGCAACAACGGCGACTTTCTTGGCGCGAAGCTCTGATGTCATCTTGAATGCTGTTTGGAGCACCCTCGATATTATTTGCGCGGATGAACGATACCAAACGTCCACTGCCACAGCGTGTAAAACATGCTTAAAGGGTGTACCCGCGCCTGCGGTTTCGATGACTTCGCCTTGCGCCACATATTTTAGACCACGGTCGATCAAACAGCGGTTTAGCGACTGCTGCATGGTATCGCCATAGCGTCGTAAGATTTCACCGCCCACTCCACCAGATTGCTGCAAATACACGTTTGTAGAACAGATCAAAATATCCGCTGGCTCCTCTAAGATATCGCCCAGCTTTACTTCAACGCGCACTTATGCCTCAAGCCGAAATAGAATTCTTGTCTCGATACCAATAGCAGTCAAATCTTTCGCCGTCCCAGATATCCCGTGCTAAATCCTCTTCTTCTCTCGCCGGTATTTCATCAATATCTTTAACGGATGAACGTAAGGTTATAACTCTCTCCGGAGAATTCTCATTTAATAAAGTCATCACCCGAACCTCAATAACTTTAAATATATCCAGCCTGCTGGTGAGGAAAAGCTGACGGATTAATGGCACGGTTAAAATCCACAAGGTGGATAGTGATAGAAATTCGGGTCCGATGTAAAAATTAACCACCAAGCCGAATGATTTCCCTTCCGGACCGATTGGAATTTCCACAACAACAGGCTCGCGGCGTTGCATGTTCTTGATGATCACGTCATTCCGGATCGCCAATGCCACTTCAGACGCTTGTTCAGCCGCAGTCATTTTATTTCCAAAATTTAGTATTCCGCATTTTAGCCCTTTGGACCAACTACGCCGCCTGCGTCAGGAACAATAGTATTACCAGATGTATATTCCTGGTAGAAACCAAGTGCCTTCGCTCCAAGCTCAAAATTGCCTTCACTAGTGCTACTCTCGAGCTTAAAGACAAATGTATTAGAATCAGGTAGCCCTCCTCGAGCCATTCCGCCCACAAGGCCTTGGTATTGGGTTACAGTTAAATTCTTGATGTCCCCCCATCGAAACCAATATGACTTGCCGGTCGCATAGGAAGGCCGCACGCCTTGCGCGAGATCGCCAACAGGCGCATCGGAGCCATGAACCATTGTATTGTCCGGAACACCATCAAAGAGTTGATTGAGCGGGGTGCTAGCATTAAGCGGGGGCGCGGAGGTTATGGCTGGCTGGGTAAATGTTGGGTTGTACCATCCATTCGCCGCAACATTTTGGCCTGCGGAGTAGATACCGAATATCGATGTGCCAAAAATCACAAGAGACGCCGCGAGTTGCCCATTGGTCGATCTTGGATTTGCCCAAACCTGCCAAGTCAAGTTCCAACTTTGGTAGCCGCCGTAGCCGGCAAGTCCCAAACCAAATACTGGAAATGCTATTGCAAGGGGAAGCGCAGCCGCGCCGAAAAGAGCGCCAGTAACTAGGCTGTGATGCTGCCCTGTGGCGTAATTGATTCCTACGGTGCCAATTGTGCCAAGCAGCGCCCCGATGGAGGCGACAGCGAGCACTTCGCCGAAATCATGTCCACGAGGGTCCCAGTTATTTACCGGGTTCGCGCCAGCGTACAGATACTTGTGTAAGTGAATGGGATCAGCCTGATCGCCTTCAAAGTCATCCATCGTCGTGAATCGGCCGATTTGTGAACAATACATGCTCCGTCCTTCCTTTCATCGCGCGCGGGAATCTGAAGATTGAATAACGACCGCGCCCTTCTCTTTGACAAGCCGGGCAAAGGCAGTCTTGCCGGCGGTCTCTTCACAGGGATCCCGCGGAAAATTCTCCTCAGGATAAAGCATCTTCGTGACTAGATGGGGCACCCAAATCTTGTTGTAGTGAGTTGGCCAAAGCTGGCACGCAATCACCTGTGTGGCGTGCGCTTCTACATGCCGGCGGGCAATACTTAACTGCACCGCGCGAAGATGAAGACAATACGCCAACTCCTCTTGCGGCGTCAGTGACGTAAGCCAACATCGCTGCTTGCGCTGATAGGCGTGCATTTGCGGCGTCCATTCGTGAGGCCAGTGCGTATAGAATTCGTCGGGATGCGAGTTCAGCCCTCCATGCTCATATTCGATGTTAAACTGTCCCTCCGGCGAATCCCACCGGCAAAAGCAGTGGTTGCCGACGGTCACCAGCTTAATGGGATAACTCAAACGTCGGCCAATCGCGGTTAACAAGACGGGAAGCGAAGCGCATGTTCCGTGACGCTGTGGCCCTAGCAAACCATGGATAAATCCATCTTCAGGATCGTCCCAATTCTGCGGATCAGTTATGCGGTCGAGGTTGTAATGAATGTTGAATTCGCTGGTCAAGACGTGAATCATCGCGGTGATTCGGAATTGCGCCAGCGAGCCGAATTTGGCGCGATTCTTGTGGAAAAGACCGATCCGCCTGGCTGTATGATCGGCGACGCGCGCTGCCCAGGAATCGAGCGTGTTTAGCATCGCCTCAATTTCGATGTCGTGCTTACCGGAAAGGCCGTAGGCACAGATAAGATTCATTTCAGCAAGATCGTATTTTGGAATATCTTGCGGCACCGAGTTGCATAACTTCGCAATGGAAAATTTGCCAAGGTGATGGAGGTGTTCTACGTCTCGACCGCCCACGCAGCCCTTGCGGGTCTCCATCCTGAGCCACGGCTTTGACAAAAAATCGATATTGCCCGGCAACTCATACAAAATCGGCATCGGATTGACGCGAAAATTTTGTGCCGAACTGGTCACCCAAAACTCCCCATAAAGAACTGTATGTCGAGCGTACTCAAGTGGTGATAAGCCGTCAACAAAATTCTGATTAATCGACACCTTCAAAATCGCCGTTCTACAAGCTAATCCCCTACATTTAAGTGCGTTGCGATGGGCACAACTGCCGCAAACTATAGGGTACGACGGAAACGGCAAACCACATCGAACACCTTGCCGTGGTGACGGTCCGCCACGGCCTGATCCTTAATCATTGCGATGTTCAACACGTCGCAGGAGAGCTGGACATCGAGATTGCTTTCCACGCCGCGGCCCATGCCTTCGAGAATGACGAAGTCAGCATCCTTTGATGCATCATTTAGCGCTGCACTCACCTGGCTCAGGTCGATCAGCGGTTCGCCGGTGCCGGTGCCGACGAATTCAATCGGTAGATTTTTTAGCGATGGCTCAGCCTGTAGCACGCGGGGCCACCACTGGCGAACATCGGCGATCGTCATGTCGTTGAGGGTGGGGCGATCGTTGGCGGCCAGCACAATCTTTGTGCCGCGCTGGGCGAGCCAGCGCATCATGGGGATTGCACCGAGCAGAAAATCGCTGCCGGCGTTGTCGATGAAGAAGACTGCTTTGCGGTGGGCCTGGCTGCTGAGCAATCTTTGCGAGAGACTGTCGTAATCGTCAATCAGCCAGGGGCGCGGCGTGATGCTCGCGCGCGTGGCGAAAAAATCCGGGCTTTGGTTCAGGAACGCCCGCGCGGTGGCTTCGGCGCCCATGTCGAAGATATTGCCGGCGAATATGCCGAGGATGATTGCTTCCAACTGCTTTTCGCCGGTCAGGACGTCGATCTGCCGACAGACGGTTGGCAAAAGTGGAAGTGTTTTTTCATTTTCCCGATTCTTCAGATCGATAAACGGATCGACAAATCCGTGACGACGCAGGCATTGGTCGCGCCATGTGTCGAGCGTCAGGATGGTGACGCGATCGTAGGCTGTGGGATTGCTGCTGAAGGCGTCGAAGATTCCGATGAATTCGGTGCGGCAGGCGTCCGCATGCGCGACGATTTCCGCGCGAGCCTGGCCGCGCGCGACGGCTGCTTCGATGCCGAGGTTGAGGATGGTTTCCAGGTGCCGTTTGAAGAACGCGACCCAGTGCTCGCGGCCGATTGGCTCGGTGGTGAGATCCCAGGAGCAGGCCTGATAGCTCGATGGGTTGGCGAGCTTGCGGAATGGTGAAAGCTGATTGGTTTGGGTCATCCGAAATTCGCCCAGGGATAGGCCCA
This sequence comes from Planctomycetota bacterium, assembly GCA_030775485.1. Taxonomy (GTDB): domain Bacteria; phylum Planctomycetota; class Phycisphaerae; order Tepidisphaerales; family Tepidisphaeraceae; genus JALYJB01. The sequence goes on from JALYJB010000006.1 coordinate 73,744, forward strand.
ACCGTGTACGAAGGCATGCGCTCGCATCTTCTCCTGAATATCCGGTGGAAGGAGATTGCCATCGGACGCGGCACAATTGGGCTTGACGTGCGTGGTTTTTCGCATGCCGGGAATTACTGCTGACACGGCTGGATGACTCAGGCAGAATTTGAGGGCGAGCGCGGCTAACGTGGGACGATCGGGGGCGAGGAATTGTTTGAGCGCTTCCACGCGCGGGGCGGCTTCACGGCGGCGCTCGACCGTCAGCCAATTGGATCGCCAATCGGCGGGATCGATTTTCACTTCCGGACCCATCTTGCCGGTAAGGAGTCCTTCTTCGAATGGCACGCGGGCGATGATTCCAACTTTATTGGCCAGGGCGGCGGGGAGCAATTGTTCGGCGGGGCGCTGCTCGAAAATATTGTAGATGACCTGGACGCTGTCGATGAGGCCGCTCTTAATAAGGTCTGTTGGGCCGTAGGAATCCCAATCGTTGGAGGAGACGCCGAACGATTTGATTTTGCCCTGTTTTTTGAGTTTGTTGAATCCATCGAGCCATTCGGTTTGCTGGAGGAACGGCGGCGTCCAGGCGTGCAGTTGCTGAAGATCCAGGTAATCGGTGTTCAGATTTTTCAGCGATTTTTCCGTGCACTCGATGACCCAGTCAGCGGGGAAAACATCTTTTGCCAACTGGTTTGGAAGAGCGGGCCACTTGTAGGTTTTGGTGGGGACTTTGCTGGCGATGACGAACTTTTCCCGCCGGCCGGCGACGGCGCGGCTGATGACGCGCTCGCTGTGGCCTTCGCCATAAACGAGAGCGGTGTCGATGAAGTTGACGCCCTGCTCGATGGCGAGGTGGATGGCGCGAATGGATTCTTCATCATCGGGCTTGCCCCATTCGCCGCCGATTTGCCATGAGCCGAAACCGATTTCGCTGACATTTAAATTGGCTTTGCCGAGTTTGCGATATTTCATTGGATTACCAGGAATAAGCTTCGGGGGCTTCCCCACCGGGGCCGGGCCAGATTTCGTTTAAGCGCTTCATGGCTCCGTCGCCCAGAATGATATCCAGGGCGCGGAGGGAGCCGGTGAGTTGCTCGATGGTGCGCGGGCCGATGATGGGGGCGGTGACAACGGGGTTGGCCAGCAGCCAGGCGAGGGCTACATCCGCGGGTTGTTCGCCCAGTTCCTTGCAGAAGTTTTCCCACTCCTGCAACCGCGGCTTCATGAAGTCCAATCGTTTTTGCACCTGATCGGAAGCGCGGCGGCCTTTTTCGATCTTCTGCAGCACGCCGCCCAGCATGCCGCCATCCAAGGGGCTCCAGGGGATCACACCCAGGCCGTAGTTGCGGCAGGCGGGCAGGACTTCAAGCTCGATGGTGCGGGCGGCGAGGCTGTATTTGCTTTGTTCGCAGACGAGGCCGAGAAGGCCTTTTTTAGAGGCGGATTCGCAGGCCTGGGCGATATGCCAGCCGGCGAAATTGCTGCTGCCGACGTAGATGACTTTGCCCTGGGTGACGAGCAATTCCATGGCCTGCCAGATTTCGTCCATGGGTGCTTCGCGGGCGATGTGGTGCATTTGATAAAGATCGATGTAATCGGTTTTCAGCCGGCGAAGGCTTGCATCGCAGGCGCGGCGGATTTTGAGGGCGCTCAGGCCGCCCTTCATGGTGAGATCGAGCGGATCCTGAGCCATGTCACCGAAGACCTTGGTGGCGAGAATGGTTTTTTCACGTCGCCCGCCGCCTGAGGCGAACCAGCGACCGACGATTTGCTCGGTGACGCCCTCACCCTTTTTCCAGCCGTAGACGTCGGCGGTATCGAAGAAATTGATGCCCAGCTCGATGGACTTGTCCATAATGGCGAAGCTATCCGGCTCGGTGGTGTGGGGGCCGAAGTTCATGGTGCCCAGACAGATGCGTGAGACCTTAAGGCCGGTTCGACCCAGCGTGGTGTATTTCATCGGTAAGCTCCCGCGGCAGTTTGAAACTTTGAAACCCGCCAAGGCAGTTCATATCGGATGTGACAAAGCCGGGCAATGGTTTCCCCCCACCCATACTGAGAACTCAACGTCGCAAGCACAAGAATTCTACAAATGCCCCGAAATGCCCCACAATGCCCCGTCGCACCCCCCTGGGGCATGGGGCATTTTTAAAAAACTTGCGGTACTGCTTTGGTTTTGAGAATGCGCCTGAGCCGCGGAACGGAGAATAAAGCAAGGCAAGACCATTACCGAACAATACCCTAACCTAGGTAGGATTGTCAAGAACAAAATTTGATATTTTTAAAAGCGATTCAGCGATTTGGGGTGGGGTGAATTCGGGAGACGTCTTAGTGGCCGGCCCATTCATCGGCCATCGGGCTGTCGGCGACTGGCGACACCGGCATGCCAGTATTCCGATGGAAGCGAGGTTGCTACCCTCGTTCTGGGGATTTTGCCAATGGGTCCATTGTAATACGGCGGCGAACTTTTCGAGATTGCCTATGCATGACCTGCGGCTACGACTTGCGTGCTACGCCCAACCGCTGCCCTGAATGTGGGCAAACCCCGCCCAAAACTGATGACGGGAACTGAGTCGGCTTTCAAATTGCCCCCGTTTTGACACATCCCCCCCGCCCTACTACGATCGCCGGTCCGATTTCTGGAGGATTTTATGGCTGAGTTGAAGATGATTTATGAGGATGGCGCGCCGCTGGATGCTCTTAAGGGCAAGACCGTGGCGATTCTTGGGTTTGGGTCGCAGGGGCATGCGCATGGGCTGAATCTGCGGGACAGCGGCGTGAAGGTGATTGTCGCGAATCGCAAGGACAGTTCCAACGGCAGGCTGGCGGCGCAGCATGGGTTTGAGCCGCTTTCCGTGGAAGACGCGGTGCAGCAGGCGGATCTGATTATCGCGACGCTGCCCGATGAGGTGCAGCCTGGGGTGTACGCCAAGAGCATTGCGCCGCATCTGAAGGCTGGCAAGGCGTTTGGGGCGACGCACGGGTTTAATATTCATTTCAAGACGATTGTGCCGCCCAGGGATGTGGATGTGCTGATGGTGGCGCCCAAGGGGCCGGGGCATTTGGTTCGGAGTGAATTTGAGCGCGGGGGCGGCGTGCCTTGTTTGCTGGCGGTGCATCAGAATGCTTCCGGGAAGGCGCGGGAGCTTGGCCTGGCCTGGGCGCGGGGGATTGGCGGGGCGCGGAGCGGCATCATCGAGACTTCGTTTAAGGATGAATGCGAGACGGATTTGTTCGGGGAGCAGGCTGTGCTTTGTGGCGGGCTTTCGGCCCTGATTAAGGCGGGGTTTGAGACGCTGACGGAGGCGGGATATCCGCCGGAGATGGCGTATTTTGAATGCGTGCATGAGGTGAAGCTGATTGTGGATCTGATCTATCAGGGCGGGCTGGATTACATGCGGTATTCGATCAGCAACACGGCTGAGTATGGGGATCTGACGCGCGGGTCGCGGGTGATTACGCCGGCGGTGAAGGCGGAGATGAAGAAGATTCTTCTTGAAATCACCAGCGGGCAGTTTGCCAGGGAATGGCGGGCGGAATTTGAAGGCGGGATGAAGAATTTCAAGCGGCTTTATGAAGCGGATAACAACCATCCGGTGGAAGTGACCGGGCGGCGGCTGCGGAAGATGATGCCTTGGCTCAAGGCGAAGGAACCGCCGAAGGGTTGAAGCTAGGTTTCACGAGAACAAAGAGCCACGCAATGTGTTGGGTGGCTCTTTTTTTGCGCGGTTGAAAAGCAAGAAAAGCCCGATCCAGAGGGACCGGGCTTTTGCAGATTTGCACTGCGTGCGGAAGGGGCTGCGCCCTCCGCTTGAGCTGCCTTAGCAGCTGCGTGTATCGCGGGAATCTCACCCGCGAAAGCTGCTATTGCAGCCCACTCGTACAGTCAGAATTGGTCACGGATCACCTCCTATTCAGCAGGGCAGCATGTCGAAGGACAGCGCCCCGGGGTTATGCCAAGCCGTCGCGAGCATTTTTCCAAGGTGACTGTCGGCACGGGTTGGGAACGATTTCACATCGCCCTGGGACACCGGCCTTAGTATGAAGTGGGGAGGTTTGTCCCCGCTCGCGCCTTGTACTATCTCGCCGCCGGGCCCTTTCTCCCGGAAACGCCTTTCCGGGAACAATCGCTTGCCGTGGGGAGTACACCTCGGCAATCGCCGTGAAAAGAGTCTGAAAACGATCAGCTCCTTCTCACATGTTTGCATATTATGCAGGCACGAAATCAGAATCCAGCAAATTTTTTGCTTCCTGTTTTGATTCTTTTAAGAGGCGACAAATTTCCGGCAATTGGGGCGGGATTTGAGCCCTGCGACGCTGGGAAAGGGAAGTTTTTTGATCGGGCGGATACAATTTGAGGATGGCGGAAAAGCTTCCTGATGCACGCGCGCTTTTTGAGCGACATTATCTTGAAATGCGAGCGCGCTGTCTTGCCCTGGCGGCGGATCTGGATCGGATTGATCGGGCAGCGGGCGGCGAGCAGATGCAGACAGACGCGCGCGTGGAAAAGCTCAGACGCGGCATCGGCGTTTTGCTGGAGAAGCGGCCTGATCGGGCGGAACGCGTGCAGATGATTTTCAGCGATACCACCCCTGTTCAACGATGAAGCTGATCGACCCGCATATTCATTGCATCAGTCGCACGACGGACGACTATTTGTTTATGTCGCGCTGCGGCGTGGTCGGGGTTTCCGAGCCGGCGTTCTGGGCGGGGTTTGATCGGAGCACGGCCTCCAGCTTCGCGGATTATTTTCATCATTTGCTTGATGTGGAGCCGTTGCGGGCGGCGCGGTATGGGATCGAGCATTATTCGTGGCTTTGCATTAACGCCAAGGAAGCGGAGAACGTGAGTCTGGCGCGGGAGGTGATTGGGCTTATCCCCCCGCTCTTGGCGCATCCGCGCGTGCTGGGGATTGGGGAGATTGGGCTAAACAAGAATACGAAAAATGAGATTGCGATTTTTGAAGCGCAGGTTGATCTGGCGGCGCGGCATCATCAGCTGATTCTCATTCACACGCCCCACCTGGAAGATAAGCACAAAGGGACATCGATCATCGTGGACATCCTGAAGAATGAATCGCGGATCGAGCCGGGGCGGGTGTTGATTGACCACTGCGAAGAGCACACGATTCGGATGGCTCGGGAGGCGGGGTTCTGGAGCGGGCTGACGATCTACCCGATCAGCAAGGTTACGCCCCAGCGGGGAGCGGACATGCTGGAGATGTTTGGGCGGGAAAAGATTTGCGTGAACAGCGCGAGTGACTGGGGGGAATCGGGGCCGCAGACGCTGATCGATACGATGCTGGAGTTTCGGCGTCGGGGGCATACGGAGGCGGAGGCGAGCGCGATCTTTTACGAGAACCCGTGCCGGTTTTTCGAGCAAAGCGGCAAATGGAAGCTTTCTTGCGGCGTGTAAGTCTGTTGGCTGCGCAATTCTTGGTCAGCACCCTCGATTTTTAGTACAATATTCGTCTCATATTGAATGATGGTCGCGAGGTAGACGTAATGGGCTTGCCGTATTTAGAGATCAAAGACACTGCTGGGCCGCGCCGCGTGGAACTGGATGGTGGACCGCTCACAATCGGTCGGAATTTCACCAATTTGCTGGTGCTGGAAGAGCCGATGGCGAGCCGGTTTCACTGCGTTATCGAAAAGGCGACAGATGGGTTTCTGGTGCGTGATCTGGATTCGCGGAACGGGACCCGGCTTAATGGCAAGCCGGTAAAGGCGGCGGTTCTGATGAGTGGGGATGTGGTTTCGATCGGCAAGACGGAGATGAAGCTGATTGTTCCCATCGCGCTACCCCCCAACGCCACGCCGAAGGACCATGAAGCGGGCGCGGTGGAAGAGCTGGCGGGGCTTGTGGGGGAGGACGAGGAATCGGAACCCGCGGCGCCGGCGCGGAAGGCGGTTGATACCAGCGGCGGCAGTGAATACGAAAAGATGCTGCGCGAGCGGGCGGATTCACTGGCGGATCGCGCCTTCACGGAAAACGATATTTCGCTGATTAACGCCCGGGGGAAGATCGCGCATTCGGGGCCGCGGACGCGGGATATGAGTGAGTCGGTCAACATCATGCGGCTGATTCTGCTGATCTGCTTCCGAAGTCGGGCGACCGATCTTCATATTGAGCCCAAGACCGATGATGTGCATGTGCGCGGGCGCGTTGATGGGTCGATGGTTGATATTGTGAAGATCAACAAAGACATCGGCATCAAACTTTCATCGATGGTGAAGGTGCTTAGCGACATTGATATCGCGCAGAAGAATATCGTTCAGGAAGGGCATTTTGCGGTTCATGTTCCTTCCACGCGGGATAAGGGCGGGGAACGGCGGGTGGATTATCGCGTGAGCTTCGCGCCGGCGATGCACGGGCAGAAGCTGGTGATTCGCGTGCTGGATGCGGCCAACGCGCCGCTGCACGTGGACGAGCTGCTGATGCCGGCGCGGGCGAGGGAGATTATCCGGGGGACGGCGGATCAGGAATCGGGCATGATCCTGGTTTGCGGGCCGACGGGATCGGGCAAGACCACGACGCTTTATTCGATTCTGCGGGATATCGATGTTTCACAACGCAATGTGGTGACGATTGAAGACCCGGTGGAAATTCAGCTTGAGGGCGTGACGCAGATTCCGGTGAACGAGGCGCAGGGGAACACGTTTTCGGCGCTATTGCGCAGCGTGCTGCGGCAGGACCCGGACGTGATTCTCATCGGCGAAATTCGGGATGCTGAGACGGCGCGGGTGGGCGTGCAGGCGGGCATGACGGGGCACCTGGTGTTCAGCACGGTGCATGCGCGCGACGCGATCAGCGGGATGTTCCGGCTGCTGGATTTGGGCGTTGAGCCTTATGTAGTGGCTTCGGGCCTGCATTTGGTTGTGGCCCAGCGGCTGGTGCGGCAGCTTTGTACGCATTGCAAAGTCGCCCAGGCGCCGACCCCGGAGCAGATAAAGCGCATGGCGGACTCAGAGGTAACGGGCGTGAGAAAGATTTACAGCCCCAAGGGGTGCCGGCGGTGTTTGGGCACGGGGTATTTGGGGCGGCGCGGCATCTTTGAGGTTTTGAGCACGACGTCTTCCGTGCGAGATATCATTCTTAAGACGCCGACGATTCAGGAATGCCGCAAGGCGATTGATCCGCGCGGCTATATGACGCTGGCGGAAAGTGGGTATCGGCTGGTGGCGGATGGGGTGGCGTCTCTGGAAGAAATAGAGAAGACGATCGCGTAGATCGAACGGTCGCAGAGTTTCAGCATCTCATTTCGACGGCGGGCTACTCCGGCTGGCCTTTCACGATGTCATAGACCCAGGTTTGGATGGCGGGTTTCCATTCCAAAAGGTCTTCGGGTTTGAAGAAGAGGCCCAATTCGCGCTGGGCGCTTTCAGGGGAATCTGAGCCGTGAATGAGATTGAAGGAATTGCTGACGCCGAAATCACCGCGAATGGTGCCTGGCTCGGCCTTGCTGCCGAAGGTGGCGCCCATCATTTTTCGGGAGATGGTGATGGCATCCTTCCCGGCGAGGGCGAGGACAATGACTGGTGAGCTGGTCATGAATCGTACCAAGCCATCATAAAACGGCTTGCCCTTGTGGGGGGCGTAGTGCGTTTCAGCGAGAGTCTGCGAGATTTGCATGAACTTCATGCCGACGATCTGAAAGCCCTTTTCCTCGAACCGGGAGAGAATCCGACCGCAGAAGCCGCGCTGGACGGCGTCTGGCTTTAGAATGATGAGCGTACGTTCCATATCCCGCGTTTATAGCGGAATTTCCCGGTCGGGACAAAGGGCAGGCGGCGCGGACCTCGTAAGCTACTCATCCCTTCTATGTGGATCAGGAAAAATGCTCCGGTGCATTCCCTGGCGTGGTGCCAGGGCGATACACCGGAGCGTGGGGCACTCGGCTCGTCTGATCGATTATGTAAGTCGCCTTCGACGGCGATGCAGAAGCCCAGCGATTCCCAGCGTGAGCAGGCTGACTGATGTGGGCTCGGGCAACGCTGCGATTTGCGCATCCCATGCGGAAATCTGGCTTTTGGAAATACCCAGGCTTGCGGCCAGGGAATTGTATTGGGCCAGCTGAATGGGGGTTGCGCTGGCGCCGTCGCCGGCGGTTACGCCCTCACCGAAATTATTGCTGAGGATGACGAAGTCAGAAAAATCCACGCCGGTGTCGTAGTTGAAATTTCCCTGATCCCAATTGGTGAACGTGCCTCCGAAGTGGTTGCTGAGAATGACGAAGTCGGAGAAATCGACCTTGCCGTCCAGGTTAGCGTCGCCGGCAAAGGCGTAGGTGACTAGTTCGTTGTTGGCCGGGAGCACGCCGCCCGCGGGGACAGCGCTCGAGCGATTGGCGGGCAGGTTGGTGACGACACCGTCAGAACCGTCGGCGAAGGCGACGGCGTGATGGGCGTCTAACTGCGTACTCGTAATGCCCGCCGGACCGGTCCATGGCGTTCCGCTGACATTGTAGGCATTAGAGATGTAGCCACGGATGGACGCGTTGGGATTGGCGAGTGAACTGTAACTAAGCGTGAGGCTGCCGGTCCCCAGATCGACTTTGCTGCCGCTGGCCAGGTCAAGCGTCAAGCTGGTGACGGTGCTGGTCGCGCCGTTAACCAATTGAAGCAAAGCGCCGTGATCGACGGTAACCGCGACATGATTGCCCGCTGTGGCGCCGGCGGTGTTGTCACTGAAGGGATCGAGCGAGCCACCGACTTTAACGGCGCCGGCGGAAATCTCAAACGATGCGCTGGCGTAAACGATGTTCGTTCCACCGGTGCGCTCGTAATCGATGGTTCCAGGACCAGCTTTCTGAAGGCTATATCCATACCAGTTTGCGTTACCGGTTCCGGTTAGCGCAGAGTTTAGCTCGGTCAGGTCGCCAGCGCCGATGGCAACTTCCCCGTCCACCTGCTGGACCGCAACCAAACTGACAGGAAGCGTCGCGCCCGTTACCGGGGCCTTCTGGGTTGCCGCAAGCGACTGCGTGAGGTTGTGGTAGGTCGATCCATTGTATTGATCGACCAGCACGGCGTCGTTGAAATCGACCACCCCATCGCGGTTTACGTCGTGTTTGTCGAATGCGTGTAAGCCGGTTGGATCGTAGGTGAATTGCTCCAGTCCGGTGACGGGATCAGTTGAGCCGAGATCAGTTGCGCCAGAGGGCACCGCGCCGGTGAGCACGGACCTTCCTGTTCTTCTGAGGAATGTGGCCCCGGCGGTGTAGCTGGTTACATTCAAATAGTTACTGACGTAGTCGAGCGCGGCGTTCTTCCGTAAAACGATATTCGGATTGCGAACCACGTCGGCAAAGCTGGATGCACTGGCGGAAAGCGTGGCTGTGTTGGTGCTGTCTGCCAGCGCGGCGCCGGTGGCAAGAAGGTAAAGATCCTGACCGTCGAATGCGCCGTCACCGTTGTAATCGCCCAGGGTAATGAGATCGCCCTTGGAATTGGTTCCGGTTGTCACCCAGGCCGGTGTACCGACAAGCGAGGAGACGGGGGTGCTGTTGGTTGCACCGGTGAAGATGTTGTTCGCGCCGCCAGAAGCGGAGTCCACGGCATATAAAGAGAGGGCGGCATTCACCGATTGCTGGACCGCTGAGAAATCACGAACGCCGGTCTGGTTGAAGTTCCCGAATAAATAATTACCTGCTGGGGCAATTGCTCCATTGGCGGCCGCGCTGCCATCGGCATTTTTAGCGGTGATTGGGATGGCGCCGTTGACGGCAGGGCCGGCGCTGTTGCCGGCGCCATAGGTGGCGGCGGAGCCAATCGTTTCATTGTGCGCCCCGGCGGAGAGATCGGTGGTGAACAGGTAACCGTAATTGGTTGAAACCGATTGCTGCAATGAGAAGGCGTTGCTGTTAAGCGTCACGGGCGTAATGGCGCCGCCGTCGGTGGTGCGGGTCCAGTTGAGAATGTTGGGGGTGAGGAAGCCGTTGAGATAGAGGCTGTCCGCGGGATCACTCAGGCTGCTGGGTGTGAGGCCCGCGCCGGCGGTGCCGATGCTGTTGACAATATTGCTGAGAAAGGCGGCGACATCGCCGGTGGTGTTGCTCGCCTGTGGGCCGAAATTACCGATGGTTCCCTTCGTGTCACCCTTGATTCCACTCACGCTAGCGTCGCCTGGGTTTGCAGAGTTGAATGACTGAACGTTTGCCCAGGCAGCCGAACTTAAGCCAGCGAGATTGGTGTTGGGCGCTTTCACGGTGTTGAAGTGGGAAATCAAAACCGCCTGATAACGGAAGGTGGAATCGCTGCTGACAATGGAATTAAAATTCGCGCCGATGAACCTGGAGCTATCGATATTGCCGCCCACGGTGGGGTCGGTCAGATCATTAAAATCCACATTCAGCGAGCGAACCGGAGCATTGCTTGCGGCAGCGCGCGCTTCTGGAACCGACAGCGCGCCGAGCGACATGCGGCTTTGGGCGATGGTCTTCTCCGCTTCGGTACCGCTGGTCTTACCGTCGAACCGGAGTGAAGTTCCGATGGAATGTTGCGCGTTGGCGTTGGCGGTGCTGGTGCTGTTGCCGTTGTCATTGCTGCCCACTGCCCAGGAAGGATCAACACCCGAGTTAAGGGCGAAGACGGCGCGCTGGCCGGTGTTTACAGTGCGGGCGACAACGTTGAAGAGCGCGCCGTTTTGCAGGCGGCCGGTGGTTTGGAGCCACTGAGCGTCATTTTTGTTAATTTCCGTCAGCCCTGTCCCGGGATTGGCGGAATAGGTGACGGCGGTGGCGGCAAAGGGGACGCTGGTGATGTTGTCGGCGCCGGTTGCGGTTGCGATGTTGTCGGTACCGGCGGTGTTCCAGGGGCCGGTGGGATAGAGTGCGCCGGTTTGCGGATTGATCTTGGTGGTTGAAAGGTTGGCTATGGAATTGGGCTGGAATTGCTGTTTAGTATTGCCGACACCCAGGCCGGTAAGGTTCGACGCTTTGTTGAGTGCTGGATTTCCCTGGCCATAGCCGGCCGATCCCGCGGTTGCGAACACGCTGGCAGTGCCGGTCACGGCCAACGCTTCGGTTGGATACTCGCCCACGGAAAACTGGACGCGGTTCTGGCCGCCAAGCAGGTTGGCGCCTGTGGCAGGGGTATACACGGTGGTGTCGTAGGTGTTGTAGATATCGCTGAGGGTTCCGTAGACGGGTGTGGCATTGCTGGCGGCGGCATTCAGTGTGAAACCATTTGCCGATCCGGCAGCAGTGAATTTATTGGTGTTGATCCAGGTTGGATTTGAGCTGGAAGGTCCTCGCGCCGCGGGATTGGAGAGCGGGCCGGTTCCTCCCTGGGCAACCTGCACGAACCCAGCCTGGTCGTTTAACAGGTCGACAAATCCGTCGATGGACCCCTGCTCGTGCCATTGCAATTGAATTGCCGAGGCGGTTTGCGCGTCGGCGGCTGAGGGCGAGCCGGGTGATCCGGGGTTTAAGTCCGGGGTTGTAAAATTGGGGTTTGCCAGCTGCACCAGCGTGTTGTCGTTGTTGGTCGCGGTGTAGGTGACAGCAGTGCCGCCGGTGCCATCATGCAGGGTGATGGAGGTTCCCGGTTGCAGAAGGCTTACCCCCGCTGTTGTAAAAAAGTTGCGCAGAGCGGTTTGGCCGCTGAAGGAAATGGTGACGGCGGGGTTGTTTAGCGTGAAGGGAGCGCCGGTGTCGGTGTAATAATTTGGATCAGCGCTGGTGTTGCCCTGCTGGACCGGGCCTGAAGTATTGGTCGCAGTGCCGGTGCCTGCGCGGGAGGCGGTGGTTACCGCGGTCGTCGCCGCTGCGATGAGTACTGCCCGACGGATCAGAAATTTCCTGGTTCCTCGCAATGAATTTTTGACGCTGCTGGTCTTCTTGATTGAAATGAGATTTGCGCTCATGTAATCGTTCTCCTCTCCCGCCGTGGGGAGCCTTATGGTGATTTCTTGTAACTGGCATCAACGTGCCTGGAAGGCCGATCGACTGAATATCGACAACAGCGACTACAGCGGTTATTCGTGCGCATGGACTTCTCCTCAGGGTAAAACCTTGATATCGGACAGCGTGTAAAAGCGTTCGCCCCACTGGCTCTTGGGATAGATGGTGTCGACGATATGTCGCGATTCGACATGACCGTCGACGTAAAGGAAATTGGATTGCCGCTGATCCCAGCCCCCGCGCGTGTCACCAGCAACCGTCCCGGTTCGCCGGTTGCCGTGGTTGCGGCCAACGTAATCCAACGTGGATTGGACCTTGCCACCAGGCTGCAGTTGCAACTGGGGGTCTGGAGTCAGGTCTTTAGGCTGCGAGAAATTAAGGTGGCCGCTGGCCGGCGCGGTGTAGAGGGAATCAGGGCCCATGGTGGATTTGAATCCGCTCAATGGGCGGCGGCTGTTGCTGACGATTGAGACGTTGTCGATCAGTGAGTAGGTCGTCGCCGCGTTTTGCGTTCCCCACAGCTCGGTGGCGAGAATGGTTCCGGCGCTATCCTTCACCTGGGACACGCGGACATACCGGTAGATGTGGTTGGCTCCTCGGAATCCCTTCTGGAAAATGCCGCGGGGGCAGAGAGCCTCGTTTACAGTGTAGGCCAGCCGGGGAGCCTGCCAATCGATAATCTGGGCGCCGGCCTCGTTTGAAAGACCATCGTTATTACCCTGATACGTGTTGGCAGGCGGGAGCCCCCCGTTGACCAGGCTTGGGCATTGAAAAATATCCCAGCCGAAATCTGATTCGAACGGCACATCGGTGCCCAGCGCTGATTTGTTGCCAAACAGGAAGCTGGACCAGTGGACATAACCGCTGGTTGGCGTGGTAGGGATCTGCCCGGTGACGGGGTCAAAACCTAGTCCCTTGTAGTAATTGGAGGCTGGGAAGAAGTTCTGGTTGTCGGCCAGGTATTGAGCCATGGCCTGGCCAATGCTGCGGAGGTTGGCGGAGCATTTGACGTTATTAGCGGCTTCACGGGCTTTGGCCAGGGCGGGGAGAAGAATTGCAATTAAGATTGCGATAATTCCAATAACAACCAATAGTTCAACCAATGTGAAGGCTTTCCGTGCGATTTTCATGACAGCTCTGCTCCTTCCGGGGACTTGGTGGTGATCCGCACCATCCCGACCCGGCCATTACTTTTTTTCGACTATCTCCTACTATTTCTATAGAATTAGAGATATTGGGATAATAAACATGGTCCAGCCATGCGTCAAGGCGCTTAACACGCAAAAAAGCGTGGTTAACGTCGTAAAAATTGATGTGCAGGCGCGAGGCTAAGCAATCGGATCATGCGGGGAACGGTTTTGGATCTGCCTGTGGCGTGACGTCTTTGATATTGGGAGTTACGTCCACCTCCACGCGGCCACTTGCCCAATTCATTGCCCCGACCAGCAGGCTGGTGAATTCAGCTTTGCGCCAGACATCCTCGCGGTGACCCATTGAAGTGTAAAAGACGGGGCCTTTCCCTTCGCCACGGGCCCAGGTTTCCGGGAAGGGCTGGCGGGAATACATCGGGCCTTTCATCCCGGTTGGATCCTGGATGAGAATGACGTGTAGATCAGGGGCAAAGTTTTTCAGGGAATACCATTCTTCCACGAATTTAGCGCCGTCAAACCCGCTGGCGCCGGGAAATTTTGGGTCGGCGCAGCGGAGGATTGAGGGCTGCTGAGCGCCGTGGCGGATGAATTCACCTCCCAGCATTTGAATGTAAGGGTCGAAGTCATCGGCGCCGGTTTCGTTCTGATCGCGGATGAGTTCCTTCGATGGCGGGGACGCGGGTTTGGAATGAAACGTATCGGTGGCGGAGTGCAGGCCGATGAAGCCCTTGCCGTCCTTGATCGATTGCAGGAATTGTGCCTTGGCGGCTTTGGTCATCGGCGGGGTTTTGTCAGCGCCTGCTTCGGTGAGATCGCCCGTGGTGTAGAAAATAAAGGCATCAAAGTCATTGATTGCGGGATCGGAAAAGAGAGATCCATCTTTGGAGCAGGTGATGTCAAACCCGTTTGCGGCGCCGAGGCCCGTCAGGATCTTCTCGGCCCTGGAGAGCGTTTGGGGGCTGTCCTTTGGCCGTTCGATCATGAAATGCTGAAAACCCGATGATTTGGTAAAGAACAGGATTTTTTTTCTTGGCGCGGCCGGCGGGTCGGCTGCCAAGGCAACCTGGCGCAACCAGGGGGCCAGGGCGACGCAGGCGGCAGCCCTTGCGGAAGTTTTGAGAAGATCGCGGCGAGTAACGGTCGGCGGCTTGGGCATGTTTCTTCCTTTAATCTGGTAAGATGGTGGCCGTCCATAGTTATAGCCTGCGCGGTCCGTTCGTTGAAAGGATGGCGCGAACTTGACACGATCTAATCGATTCGTTGCACTTTGCGAAAATGGCGCGGAGGGTCTTCATCACCGTCGGCGAAGCAAGTGGCGACCAGCACGCTGGTCACCTCATCCGGGAGCTGCGCGCTCTTGACCCCGGCATTATCATTGAAGGGCTTGGCGGCGACGAGATGCGGGCGGCTGGGGCCGTCGTTCATCGTGACACGGTTGAGCGCGCGGCAATGGGTTGGCGGGCGGTGTTTCGGTATGTCGAACTGCGCCGGATGCTGAGCTGGACATCGCGCTATTTCCAAACCAGTCCACCAAATCTGCAAATCTGCATCGATTCATGGGCGATGAACTGGCACTGGGCAAAGCTGGCGCATGACCAAGGGATTCCGGTTCTGTATTACGTGGCGCCGCAGGTCTGGGCGAGCCGACAGGGGCGAATCAAGAAATTGAAGAAGTACATTGACCGGATTGCCTGTATCCTGCCATTTGAAGAAAAGTTTTTCGGCGATCATGGCGTGGAAGCGACGTTTGTGGGACACCCGCTTTTTGATGCCCTGCCGCGCCAGCGGATGGAGGACCAGGCGGATCATTTCCCCAACCGCCCACCAGTGATTGGCCTGGCGCCAGGATCCAGATCGCGCGTGGCCAGCGAAAATTTTCCTAATTTGCTGGATGTAGCGGATCAAATCCTGGAAGCCTTTCCCCTTGCCACGTTCATGATCCCCACAATGCATTCGACGCACGACGTCGTCGAGCGGCATCTACGAAGCTGGAAAGCTCGAACCAGCTCACAGGCGCCATCCGCGCCGCCAGGGGACTGCGCCGCGCCGAGCGACGGCGTGCAAACGATTGGGCCGTTCAGTTTTGGAATGAACCGCTTTGACGAGTTGATTGCGCACTGCGATCTTTGCGTGGCGGTATCCGGCACCAACAACCTGCATATTGCGGGGCATGGGGTGCCGTTGATCGTGGTGTACCGGCTGAACCCGGTGATTTGGAATCTTGCCGGACAGTTTATTGTGAAGACGCGGACGTTTTCGCTGGTGAATCTTCTGAACGACAGTCACGAGAAAATCGTGCCGGAATATATTCCCTGGTACGGTTCGAACGCGCCGGTGGCTGCCAAGGCGATTGAATATCTGCGCAACCCACAGCTTTTGGCAAACCAGCGCGAGAGGCTGCATCATCTTATTCGCGGGATCAACAAGCCGGGGGCGAGCCGCAATGCGGCAAATCTGGCGATGGACATGATGACATCGCGAGAAAAGACGTTGTTCGGTCCGATTGGGAGCTGACTTTTCACACTTCTTCGATCAATTGGGGGGTGAGAAACACAAGATAGATCGCGGCGATTTTCCGGCCCGTCACCCGATCGATCGCGGTTCGATAGAAATCCATTTGCCCGCGATAGAGCGCAACGCGCTCGGCGACCGCTGGGCCGGTTACGTTGTCGGTTTTGTAATCGACGATAACCAGGCCCCGTGGGGTCTGGACAAGCAGATCAATGCGGCCGCGAACCATGAGCTGATCCATTGGATCGGCGGCGGCGGGTGATTCGATCTGGGTGGGGCTTATGGCCAGGGCGAAGGGCAGCTCGCGCATCAGCGAGACATGGTTCTCGCGCAGAAGTTGGCCGACGCGACTGTTAAGCATCCAGACGAGGGCGCGGCGGTCGATAAGGCTGGCTTCCTTCGAAGAGATTAATTTGCTCGCGATTAATCGTTCGATTTCTCGCTCGATTTGAGGAGGGTCTGTCACGGACGCGAAATTCCAGTGCATGAGGGCAAGGTGCATTGCGTTGCCGATATCCGTGGGCTTTGGAGCGGACTGGGCGTAGAAGACAGGCAGATCGAGCCTGCGTTCAAAGGGGGCCTGTGAATTCGCCGAGGCTTCAGTGTCTGGGTCATCGAGAATCTGGGGTGATCCCTTTGTTTGCGCCGTTACGGACGATGTTGCGGCGCATCGGGTGAATGGCTCGAAGGGGTAGGCGGCTTCGAATCGAGCTATCGCCTTCGCGCCGTCTTCGCTGGTCGCGGGCGGCGTGTCTAGCTTTTGAAGCTCGGCCATTTTCTGCTGGCGGTCGGTAAACACCGGCCGCAGATTCCTGGGGTTTTGCCATTCGCGAACGATCGCTGGCTGGTATTGCTTGATCTGGAACACGGGTGAATGAGCGCCCAGGGTCATGGCGGCCGCGGGGCCGAGCCAATCGAGCATCGTTCGCGCGCCCAGCACATGATCGCGCGGCAGAGGCCCCTGGTGGTTGTGCCACTGGATGATCCACTTTTCGTTGGCGGCCTCGGGGCAGGTGCCGACGAGAATGAGATGCTCCCTGGCACGAGTCATGGCCACATAGAGCAGGCGCATTTCCTCAGCCAGGGTTTGCCGATGCAGGCTTGTCTTCACCATCGCGGAGGAAAGCGAGGGGTAGCGAATCAGCCGCTCCTGATCGACGACGGACATTCCAAGGCCGGTGGCGCGGTCGAAAAGGATGGCGCCGTGGGTGTCCTGAAGATTATGTTTTTTGCCGAGGTCGGGCAGGATGACGATCGGGAATTCCAGGCCTTTGCTAACATGGATGCTCATGATGCGGACAACCTGCTCGGCCTGGCCAATAACCGATGGCCTTGCGACTTCTTTCTGTTCCCGCAGGTTTTCAAGGAAACGCAGGAACCGGTAAAGCCCCTGGCGGCGAAACCCGCCGAACTGAGCCGCGCGCTGGTGCAGCTGGACCAGATTGGCGACGCGCTGCTGGCCATTGATTAAGCCGGCGCAGTACGCGAGGTAACCGGTGTCGTCATACAAGCGCCAGAGAAGCTCGGCAACAGGGCGCTTGTTGGCCTGATCGCGCCAATCGTCCAACTGTTCCAGAAAATCGGATAATCGGGCGGCGAGATCGTCCTGCTGTTCGGCGGCGTAACGAACGACGGCCTGATGGAAGGGCAATTCTTCCTTGTCGTCACGATAGCGAAGGCGGATTTGGGCGAGGCAATCATCCACATCGGGCAGGCCGGCCAGCGGGCTGCGTAACACGGCGGCGAGGGGGATGTCCTGCTGCTGGTTATCGAGCACGGCCAGCAGGGAGAGGATGTCGCGGACTTCGGTGGCCTCGAAGAATCCCTTTCCTTTTTCGCTGTGAACTGGAATATCGTGGCCGCGCAGGACATCGGCGAACGCATCGGATTTGAACTGCAGGGACCGGAGAAGGATTACGATATCGCCGAAACCGGCCGGGGCATAAACAAGGTTCCCCGCAGCATCGGGCTTCAACACATTCATTGGGGGCGAGCCGTCTTTTCCGGTGATTTGCAGGATGCGCCGGGCGACGAGGACGGCCTCGTAATCGGCACGCTCCATGTCGGCATCGGGCTCGGCTTCTTCGGATTCTTCCGGGTTGTCCGGGTTCTGGGCGGCTAGATTTGCCGGCAGGAGGTGAAGCTCGATGGGGCCGCCGGGGAAGACTGTCACGTTGCCCGTTGCGGGAAAAACTTTGCCGGCGAGAAGCTTGTGGGTATCGTCATATTCGATCTCGACCGCATCGCGGGTCATCAGTTTTTCGAAGACCGCGTTCACACAATCCAGTAATGGCGCGCGGCTTCGGAAATTCTCGCGGAGATAGATGACCTGGCCGTGTGCGTTGCCGGCAGTGTTGAAACGCTCCTGCCGCTTCAGGAATCTTGCGGGCTCCGCCAGTCGGAATCGGAAGATGCTTTGCTTTACATCGCCCACGCAGAAGAGGTTGCCGGACTGATTGGCGGTTGGGGCGCGCTCGTGGCTGGCGAGGGTGAGGATGGCATCCTGAATTTCGTTGATGTCCTGGTATTCATCCACCAGCACATGGCTGAATTGCCTGTGAAGCGCGCAGGCAACCGGCGAGGGCTTTAGCGCGTTGGCGTTGGTGTCTTCACACAGCACCGACAGGGCGTAGCGCTCAAGATCGGCAAAATCCAAGGCGCGGACAGATGCCTTGGCCTGATCATACTCCTTGCCGAATTCCTGGATGAGCGACAGGAACACATTCGCATGGGGGGCGATGGCAGCCATCCCCTGCTGCCATTGCTCGCTGGTCATGGAAAGTCGCTGGGCAAGCTCGCCTTTCATTATGGCAGCCTTGGCGGCATCGAGCAGGCCCTTGGCGATTTCCTTGTTGGGGGGCTGGCCGGAAATGTTGGGAGCCCTGGGAAGGCGAAAATCCTGAAACTCACCGACCAGCATGGTCAGGCCCTGATCCTGAAGCACCTGCGACCAGTGGCGCAGGGTAGATGCCAGCTCTTGCAACTGGGCGATATAGCCGGCAAACCGCGGCCCCAGGTTCGGAATGCTGTTTTGAGCATCCTCGCACTGGCGGGTGATGCAGGTGAGCAGCTCTTTAATCTGCTCGATTGATTGCTTACCCAACACCGACAATTCCAAAGGTTTGGTGGCGGCTTCGCTAATTTCGGTTTGTGACTTGGCGATCCACCGGCTGGGGTTGACCAGGCTGCGAAGCAGCTCGTGGGCGGCTACCGTTTGGGTGATGAGCTGTTCATCGTTTCCGTTGCCATAGGCGTCGATAAAGCGGCCGAAGGCGCCGGAAGCATCTGATTCATAACAGCGGTGGAAAAGATCGCTGGCAACCTCATGGCGAAGCAGCGTTGCTTCATCTCCATCGAGAATATCAAAATTGGGATCAAGCCCCACCCGATGAAAATTCTGCCGCAAGAGGCGATTGCAGAACCCATGGACGGTGCTGACATGGGCGTGCTCGACGAGGGCCACCTGGCGGGCGAGGCGCGCGGAATATTTTTGCGCCAGGCGATCGCGCAGGGCCTGCTGAATGCGCGTTTTCATCTCTGCGGCGGCGGACTCGGTGAAAGTGACGACGAGAAGCTGATCAATATTGCACGGGCTGGCGGCGTCGCAGACCAGGTGGGCGCAGCGTTCGGCCAGCACCGCGGTTTTGCCGGAGCCCGCGGCAGCGCTGACAAGAATGCTGGAGCCGACGGTTTGAATTCCTGCCAGCTGTTGAGGGGTCCAGATTCGGTTAGAGGCGGCCATATTTTAATCGCCCTCCATCACCCGTTTGAGCATTTCTTCGCGGTTCATGGTGGTGAGCTCGACATAGCCACCGGGGGCCGGTTCGAAGCGGCACATGGCATGGAATTGGCATTTGCTGCAGGGTGTCCAGCGGGAAAGACGCGACGGGCGAATCCCAATTTCTCCCGCGACAATACGATCGGCCAGCTCGGCGATTCTGCGCCCGACGTGGGCCAATAGCGCGGTGAAATCATCGGACAGCACAGCATCGGAAGCACCGGGACGGCCCAGTTCACCATCCTGCTTCACGAAAATGTTGACCACTTCCGAGGTGGAACCCTTCGTCAGCTGGTTGTCGAGCTGGCTGGCATAGCGCAGATCGAAAATGCCGCGCGGCTTTACCCGCAGATTGAACGCGGGGTCATCCGGAGATAGCGCGTCCTGCGGATTTGCATCCTTTGCGCTGCGAAGAAGCTGAACGCACAACGCGGCCGCGGGGGTGAGGCTGCCGGCCTTGGTCAGATGGCGGCCGTTCTTTTCCAGGACGAGCAAGTAGGTGAGCATTTGCAGGGATAAGCCATGAAACGCGCGGGCGTTATCCAGGGGCTGGGTGGCCAGGCGATAATCGATGACGCAGGCGGAGCCATCGGGCATGATGTCCACCCTATCTATCTTTCCACGCACCATGACTTCGTTCCCGCGGGGGGTTCTTATCGCCAGAGGAGGATATGCGGGGGACGACGGTTTTGGTTTTAACTCGCCGAATCTGACGTTCGTGAAGGCAGCCTGAAAACCACCCCGTTCAGCGGTGGCCCGCTGCGCCGCGGCTACCGAATGCAACGTTCTTTCGATGCGATCCAGCAGATAGCGATTGCGCGCGGTGGAGAGCATCAGCTCATCGCGGAGTTGCTTGCCGAGTTGGGCAGTCAGAGTAGCCAGAGCGCGGCCCAACGCGACTTCGTCCAGATCGACCCAGGTTTTTTTGTTTTGGATGAGATCGCGCACCAGGCGATCCAGAACGTCGTGGTAAACCTGCGAGAGATCAGCGCCGCCGACTTCCCGCTGGACGCGCGGCGAAAGGCCCAGGCCATAACGGGCGAAATGCTGGAATGGGCATGCTGCAAACGTTTCAAGCTGGCTGATCGTTACGTTGATGGGGGATGCAAACAGTCCAGCCGCGGCTTGCGGGGAGAGGTGGGCCATGGCCGTCTCGCTGAGCGCTTTCCATGCGCGGTGGCGAACGGTATCGATGGCATCGGATTTAAGCGCGCGGGTAGCGAGCCAATGGTAGATGCTTGCCCAGGGGCTGTCCTGGTTTCCACCGGCGCGCACCCAGCGGATGAGGGCGCATATGAGCTGCCTGGGCGTTGCGATATTCGCTGTTGACATCTCATCTTCGCGCGGGGCGGCCTCGATGGCGACGGCTGGAAATCTCTTTTGGATATGCAGCCAGAGGGACGATGGCGCGGTGGGCTGGCCCTTGGCATCGGCGATGCTGCGGATGAGAAGAAGATGCCGGGATGCGCGCGTAAAGGCGATGTAGCCCCAGAAGATTTCATCGAGCAGCCGCCGCTGGGTATCGGGGTCGAGATCGATTTTCTGTACGGATAGCGCCCGGCGATCCGCATCTGAAAATACGGTGCCTTCCCTGCTCACCTGAGGAAACTGGCCCTCGCAAAGACCGAGGATGGCGCAGGCGGCCAGAGGGGGTGTTCGGGTGCGATCCACCTGCCCGACCAATACCTGATCTACCGTAGGCGGCGCGAGGGCAAGATCGAACCCTTCCAGCGCGGAATCGATGATCGCGATAAAATCATCCAGGGTAATTCGCTCGTCACCGAATAGGTCGACCAGTTCGTCGAAAAGTTTTACCAGCTCTTTCCAGACGCGTTCGTGTTCGCCGCGCTCTTCGAGGCGCGATTGTTCTTCGGCGCGCTGCATCCATTTGATGATTTGGGATCGAACGTGGAAGGCTTCGAGCAATTTGAAGACGGCGTCGGCGTAGTCGCGGACGGGTGTAACAGGCAACCGGTTTTCACCCGGCGTTGCGGAGGGAGTTTGCCCGCTCACCGCATGTACGAAAGGCAACAATCGATCGATCACCCGCCGGCGGGTTGCATCGGCGGTCTGGGCCTGGCTAGGCACGGGCGCCTGGTGCTGCTCATCTGTTTCGGCGAACAGCTGGCGATTTCCTGTCCAGGGTGTGGGGGAAATCCAGACGTCATGGGCGATGCCGTGGAGGAGAACATAATTTTCCAAGGCGTCGGTTTCGGATGGATTCAGCCCGACCAGTCCGGTTTTAAGGACCGCCATCATTGAATCGTGGGAGAAATTCTGTTTCGCCACCGCGAGGGCTGCGCGAATGAGCCGCAAGAGCGGGTGATAGGCAGCGGTCCTTCTGCGGTCGGCGAAAAAAGGAATGCCGTGCTCGCGAAAGGAGGCGTCGATGAGATCGCGGTAATCTTCTTCACCGCGCATCAAGACGGCGATATCACGGTAGCGCGCCCCCCCTGCTACCAGCTCTTTTACCCAGCGCGCGGCGGCATCTACTTCCGCGCGGCGATCGGGCGCGGCGACCAATCGAATCGCGCCTTCGGCTTGCGGGGCTCCGCTTCCCTCCCAATCCTCGACAGCCGCTAATTCCGCGCGGGCAAATCGACTGGGCTTGTCCAACAGCAGCGGCTTCCTGACCGCGATGTCCGCTTCGGAAAATGTAAACCACAATCGCCGGTAGGCTTCCTGAGTTTTGTGGAAGAGCGAGAGTTCATCGAGATTTGGGTGCGGATCGAGAATGCAATCGGATTTTGGATCGATTGTCAGCGTGATGTTGAGTGCGGGGCAGGCCCTGGCAAGCCCGACCAGGATTTGCCGCTCGTGGCGGCTGAAATCGTAAAAGCCATCGACGTACACTTCCGCCTGCCGGAGGGAAGAGCAGCGCTCGATAGCTGCTCGCGCCTGGGCGGCGCGTCGCTCCGGATCGAGTCGATCCTGCCCGAGGAATTCTTCGTACGCCTTATGCAGCAGGGCCAGATCATGCAGCTTGGCGGATAGACCTTCGCCAGGCTGATGCATCGCACCGGCGATTTCTTGAGCGGTTTGATTGCAGCGCTGAAATTCGGCGAAGGTGGCATCGATTTCCGCAGCCACGCCGGGCTGGTGGGCGACGCCCTGGAAGAATTTAAGTCGCGGCTGATGCTTGCGGAGCAGATGGCCCAGAATCATCCGCCGGCCGATATCGGAAATTTCGCCGGCGGAGGCGCCGCCGCATTCCATGAGAATCTCGCGGGCCAGATCATCGAAAGAAACGATGCGGGCGCGGAAATAGCCGCCCATTCCGCCGGCGCAGGCGAGCAGGCGCTCGGCCTGGAAGGTGGCCTGGCGCGGGACAATCCAGAATATGGTGGGGCCCAACGGGGAGGCGCGCAAGGAGTCCAGGATGCGATCAAAGCACCACTGGCTTTTTCCGGTACCGGCCCGGCCCAGGATAAATTGGACGGCCATAGACCCTCGCCCAACACGTCAAACCTATGCAAACAACACCCTAACTACACAACAATATCCCGTCCGACACCCAGGGGCAACTTGCCGGGGAGATTTGATCAGAAATTGAACGGAAACGCCTCGACGGCAACGATCAAAACCATAACGGCGCCGATGCCCAATTTGGCGACCAGACCTATGAATCTGCCCTTGGCGGCTCCCCACCCCACCCGCAGGGAATGGGCTGCGGATTCACCGCCGGCCATTTCACAAACGCCGGCGCCGAGAAAGCTTCCCAGGCAGATGCCAACGATTGTACTGATGATGGGGATGGGGATGACGGTTAGAAAAATCCCACCAAGAATTCCGCCGATGAGCGCGCCGATCATCGCCCGGCGCCCGCCGCCCGCTTTTTTGGCGGCGGCGCCGCCGAGGGCGACCTCGACAATTTCAGCGATGAGGGATGCGCCAAGCAGGGTCCAAAGGGTGTTGGCGCCGAAGTATCGCCAATGGGTGAGGACGCCGTAACCAGCGGTGGCAGCGGCCATGAGCCACAAGCCCGGCAGGGTAAGCAGGACGAGAAAGAGACCGCCGGCCAGCAGCGCCAGTAAAAGAAAGTAATAAAGCCAGACAAGCATTCACCCGCTAGATTAGCCGACATTGAGGTTCGCCAGGTAGTCCTCAAGCTCTTTTTGGCTGTCGGTGATGGATTTGGAGGCGTCGGCCTCCTGGTCGCGCAACTTTTCTAACTGACTTTCCTGGTCATTCAGCTTTTTCATCAGGCGGGTGTAGAGGTCGGTGTTTTGGCCGATCGTGCGCAGCGTTTCGTTGATGCGCTTCTGGTCTTCAACGATGGCGGCCTGGCTGGCGCGATTTTCATCGCGCGCGCGGTTTAAACCAACGATATTCTGCCGGATGCCCGCTGCCTTAACTAATGCGTCCTTTACATCTTTGGGGATGGCGCCGCCACGCGATATTGCAATGACCGCGTCGACGTCCGTGTTCAATATCACAAAGGTTTCGTTGTGGACGTTCTGCAGCTTGACGGTCAGCTTCAAACTCTTGCCGGCCTGGAGAACCTGCTGAAAGCGATAGAGACTATCCGTTTTTTCGATTGGGTCGGGGGTGTCGATGAGATCCCAACCCGATTGAATCGGCTGTTCGATAATCAGCGTCTTGTCGCGATCGCCCTTGTTTTGGGCATTGAAGACAATCGTGCTTACCGATTTGTGCGTAACCTGCATGATGCCTTTGACGATTTTGCCCGTCATGATTTCATCGGTGAAATTGTCATTGCCGGTTTGGACGGTGGTTTGCAGATCAACACCATAGCTGATTAAGCGGTCCTGGCCGGGCGGCGTGTTTTCGATCTGGGCATCGCCGGCATAGGTGTTGGCATCCAAAACCGTAATCGGGCCGCCGAGGAGGTGCTTGCCGGTGGTGTTCTTCAGGCGAGCACCGTTTAACGGATTGTGGGGCATCACCGCGGCGTTGTATATGCTGACGCGCTCGGCCTGAATGTCATCGGTCACAATGGGAATCATCGCGCTACTCTGGCGCGGCAGGCTGACGCTGCCGACGGTGTATTCGAATAGCTCGCCAAGCTGAGCGGCTGAGGCTTGAGATAGAACTGATCCGGCGGGCTCCAGGGGAGCCGCATCGGCCAAGGTAAAGGCCATCGCGGCGTTTCGGCGATCTAAGGCCTGGCTCATATTTGCTTTGTTCGATTGCAGTCCATCCTGTGGCATTCCAGCAGCGGATAGCGCGAAGCTTGTATTACCGGCTTCGTAAACCCGCGGCTGTAAGCTCGCATAAAGTTCCGGCTGCACGGTCGCCCGCTGCAGGTACAGGGGAGCGTACAAATCCTCGATGAAGCTTATTGGCCTGCCGCTGACCAGGCTTAGCTGTATATCATTCCAATCGTTGTCCGTCTGGTTTTCGACGATGGCCCAGCCCTGCAGTTTGGTGATCGGCTTGTCATTTTTGTCCTTGGGAGGATCGCCCAGCACGAGCCGATAGCTGGTCTTCCATACCGGCGCTTCCACAACATAGCCGAGCAGAACTTCGCGCTCGCCGGTTCCTTTGAAATGGACTGTCACGGGCTTTTTATCTTTATCGCGCGAGGCCGCGACCGCGACGAGCGCCTTGGTGAGTTCATCCTGCAATTCGGGGTCTTCGAAATGGAGATCGCGCACGTCGGTTAGCTCAATCGCCCGGATGCTGGCCCCGCTGACCAGATTCAACACCGGCACATCCACCGTCTTATTTTCCCCGGCGGGCTTGATGCGATGCTCGACACCGAGGATGGTGCCCGTGGGATGCTCGCCGGCGAGATCCAGCGTCACCTTGGCGCCGCGCAGCTGGTTCAGCAATTGATCGAGTGAAGGATTGGCGGTGATATCCACCTGAAAGCTTTTAAGCGTCTTTTCCAACGGGTTCTGGCTGGCGTAGGTAACCTGGGAGACAGAGCCGCCCTTGTCTTGAAGCACCAGGCTTTTGAGCACGTCGTTGATTTGACTTGTATTGAACTGCAATTGCGTGGTCGCATCGCCCTTGACCAGGCCGGCGTGCTGGAAATAGCCGACGCCACTTGAATAAAGGATCACGGCTTTTACGGGCACGTTGGTTTTCGCGTCGGATGGGGCGGTGGATGCTTCCTGCGCCCATGTGGTGGATGCATCGAAGCAGGAGGTGAAGGGAAGAACCGCCGAGAAAATTCCGCTGGTGGTTAGGGCAGCCGCCAGCGCCGCTTTTCGCATCGTTCGCCGCATGATCTGTCTCCGCTTTAGCGACGGCGAATTCCGTCGCGTGATCTTTTTGACATCGAGGGCAGGGGAAAGTTGCACCCGGGTTAAGATTTTTCCAGCGATCATGACATGCGCTCGGGCAACGTCTCGGATAATAAATGCGCGGTTTTTGCCGCTGCATCACCTTTATTGGCTGCGATAAGGGGTGGAACATAGTTACCGGTGGACAGGATGATTTTGAATGCCTCTTCCGGGGACATATCAATCACGAGGCATTTATCAAGCGGCACAAAGAACAGGCGGCCGTTGACCGGACTTGGGGCTGATGGCACAAAGACGCAGTAACAGGGAAACTCACCCTCCACGATGCGCCCGCTGGTGAAGCCCATCAGCTTCATCGTTCCGGTTTCATCGGGAATGAGAACGACGCGGGAGAACATGCCTTCCGTGCCGCCGGGGGTCAGGGCAACCTGTTTCCAGGCGACATATACATGCCGCACGATGGGGACGTGCATCAAAACGCCATCGACAATGCGCAGGAAAAATCGTCCGAGCAGGCTGCTGGTGATCATGCCCATGACGTAGATGGCGACCAATGCGATCAACACGCCCAACAGCGGGATATCGTGATGAAAAAGCCATTGGGTAATGACGCGGGTCTTTGTGTCAATCCACCAGATGATGAACGCCGTGACGGCCAGCGGCACGAAGGAAAATACTCCCGCGACAAACGTGCGGCGGATGCTGGCCTGGGCGGTGGTCTTCTGTAGATCGTCTTGCATCGTCATGGCAGCTCAATCCTGGCGGGTTGTCGGGGCCAGCTCACGGCGAAGGCGCGTAATGGCTGTCAATCGACTGGCGACTGGTTGATTCATATCGAATGGTATCGCGTGTCCGACCACCGCCTGCAAGTGTTCCAGTGCCGCCGTGCGTAAATCAGTGTCATCGGTGAACAGGCAATCGAGAAGCACGTTGAGGTCATCGCGGGAGGCTTTTACCTGGTCGGGCGTCAAGGGCTGATAGGGGCGAACAATCCCATCCACCCGGGCGTTTTGCTCAAAGCTTAGAGACTTCCGATCGATTCGAAGAAGATACATGGCGGCCTGCTGACCGAGGGCCCGCAATTGCTTTTCCGCGTTTGAGCGAGTGCTGAAATCGTTGTCGTTTAATTTCGCGACCAGGGCATCGGTCTGCCGCGCCAGTTCAGGGGGTGGCGCCCAAGTGTCGGCGAAAAGCTGCCAGGCGAATTTTGCGTCGATGGCAAAGCCGGCCTGTTCGTTGCCCAGCTCACGGAATAACGGTCGAAGATATTGCTCGTAGACGGCCAGATTCTCAAATCGAAGGCGGCTGAGGGTGGGCGCGGCAAAACTCTGGTGGGTGGGCTGGGCGTCGGCGCCTTCTTTCTGAGTGATCAATTGAATATGCAGCGACAATCCAACCGCGCTTTGTAACAGGGCAACGGTTTCAGTTTTATCGATGTATTCCACATCGCGCGCGAGGTGCAGCAGAGCTGGAGACGCCAGAAGCTGGAGATGGCGATCGATCAAATCAGGATCGGAGAAGTCGAACGCCTCAAATTGAAAGGAAACCCTGCCCAGGGGCGGACCACTGAATGTGGATACCATGGCGATCATGGGCGAGGCGTTCAGCGGGACCAGATGATCGCCCGGGGCGGACTGGATTAACGGTGAATCGAACTCCAGGTGGTCGTTCCGGCAGGTCAGATCCAGAATTTCGCCAATGGATTGTGGCGGTAACTTATTGAGCCGGGCATAGCGGAAATCCGTCAATTTCTCGTCTTCCGCCTTCAATTCGGCGAGGGTTTTGGGTCGCTCCTCCTGGGAGGTGGGTGCATTCTGCGCCCACCCGAGAATGGGCCAAGCCACCCAAAGAAGCAGAAACAACGAGAATCCCTTGGGCACACGAGACATTGGCAGACCATTATCATGATATCCACGCTGGATGAAACGCCGGGCGCAACTCCCCCGCGAAAGCTGAAACTTTCGACGGACCGCGTAGTCATATAGCTGCCGGGGCGGCTTTGCGCTTGTCGCCGTGGGCTGGAGGCGTAAAATGGTCGCCGGGCGAAGCTAACGCCATACCACGGCATCGCGACGGGAGGCTCCATGAATCGGCTGGATTCGCATATTCTGACCGTTCGCAACAAGCTGACGTTGGGGCTGTTCTTTCGCGCCCTGGCCTGGTCGGCGCTTGTCTTTGGGGCAGTGGTGTGGCTGACGATCATTCTTCAGCATGTGCTGGACCGATCCGTGCGATATGCGGGGCCGCTGTTCTGGAGCGGCCTGGGCGTTGCCGTCGCGGTCGCAGCGGTTTACAGCCTTGTTCGCCGGCCCAGCCGGGAAAGTGCCGCAGTTGCGATTGATCAGTCTCTGGATTTGAAGGAAAAGTTCAGCACGGCGTTGTGCGTTCGCGGTTCGGCTGATCCATTTGCTCAAGCTGCTGTTAAGGACGCGGAAAATTCGGCTCAGAACGTCAGCCTCTACAATAGATTTCCTCTGGAATTTCCCCGCCCGGCTTACTGGTCGGTGGCAATCTTCGTCGCGGCATTCTGCACGGCGGTGTTTCTTCCCACGTTTCATATATTGTCCAAGCCGCCTGCTGCACAGGCAACGCTTCTCCCCCAGCCCACTACGCCCAAGCTCGATCCCAAGATTCTCCGCGAACTGCCGAAAATCGAACAAGGCACTAAGCTCACCACGAACAATGAAGCGATTCGCCGCGCCGCTGATGCGTTAACAAAAGCCACGCAGACCAAGGACGGCGACGAATTGCACGCCCGCCGCAGCGCCCTCTCAGCCCTGCAGGATTACAACAAGGCGATGATGGAGGAGCTGGCCAAGAACGAGAAGTTCCAGACTTCCATGAACGCCAAGAATCAGCTTTCGGAAATGGCCAGTGCCAAGGACGATTCCACCCCGATGGGAAAGGCGCAGAATGAACTGAAGGCGGGCGACCTTGATTCCGCGATGAAGGACATGGGCAAGGCCGTGGGCGATTTTGAGAAAATGAAGCCGGAAGAGCAGCAAAAGGTTGTCGATCAGGCCAAGGCGTTGGCTCAGGAACTCGCCAAGGCCGCCAACGATCCGCATGTGAGTCAGAAGATGACCCAGCAATTGATGCAGATGGGCGCTTCACAAGCACAGGCACAGCAGATGGCCGCAGCCATGCAGCAGGCTGCGAATGGGAACAAACAGGCGCAGCAGCAAATGCAGCAGATGGCGCAGCAAATGGCCCAGCAGATGAACAACGGCCAGGGTCCCACCCAGCAGCAGCAACAGCAGATTCAAAAACTGATGACCCAGGCGCAGGGCATCGCCAACAGCCAGGCACAGGCCCAGGCGCTCGCGGCCAGCACCAAGCAACTGGCTGCGGCAATGGCGCAGGCAAAAGGCAATCAACAGCAGCAACAGAACGGCCAACATCCGGGGCAACAGCAGAGTGGTGGCAACCAGCAGCAGATGGCGCAGGCCCAGCAAAGCATTCAACAGCAGCTTGGGCAAATGCAGGCTCAGGCGAAGGACGCCCAGGCGATGAAAGCCGCTGCTGATGCCGCTGCCCAGGCGGCCGCTGATGCCGCGGCGGGCCTCAACCCCGGCGACCCTGGTCAAGGCGAGCAGAATCAGCAGGTCGCCGACAACGGCAACCAGAATGCCGGGCAGAACAAGCCCGGCCAGAACGGCCAGGGCCCACCGGGCGGGAATCCCGGAGCCAATGGGAAAGGCGGTCCGAAGAACACGGGAATCGAATCCGCCCCCTACCAGACCAAGCAGGAGGTTGATCCCTCAAAAGACATTGCCAGCGGCAAAATTCTGGCCAGCCGATACGTTAAGGCCGGGATCGATCCGGGCAAATCAGTCGCGGGCCTGCAAAATGTGGCGATGGCGGCGCAGAAGGACGAGCCGGACGAAGTCGATCAGGATCGTGTCTCCCGCGAGGCGCAGCAGGCGGTCAAGGAATATTTCAGTGCGATGCAAAAAGAGGATGGCCAATAGGCGTTTTGCCCTTCCGTTAATGTTTGATGCCAACAATGTTGGCCTACCTTAACCTCATGCGACCACAGTTATTTTTCCTGGCCGACGGCGCTCTGCGGCTGGAATATTTTTCGCCCTGGGTTGCGATTGGACTTTTCGCCGGGCTGGGCGGGATCATCGTTCTTCTGGGGATCAAATCGCTCGCGGGTTTGGGAGCCGCGCGGAAATGGGTTGCCATCGCGATGCGGCTTGCGGTTCTGCTGCTGGTGATCCTGATTCTGGGCGACATTAAATGGGTTCGCCGCAATACGGATTTGGACCTGATGATAGTCCGCGACATCAGCCGCTCGACCGAACTGGTGCATGATTTTCCCGGCAAATTCCTTCAAACCTCGATCGATGACTATCTGCTTCAGCTGGTGAGTGGGGACAGAAGCCCTTCTCGCAAACCCAGCGATAAAGTGGGTGAGATCAGCTTCAATGAACGGTCGTATATTGATGCCATCCCCAGCGAAAAGCTTTCGCTGGAGGCCCGCGCCGTTCGCGGACCCGGAACCGGCACCGATGCGGCGGCGGCCATTCAGCTTGGCCTGGCATCGATGTCGGGTGATTCATCGCACCGAATGCTGCTGATCTGGGACGGCAACGCGACGGCGGGCGACCTGAATGCCGCACTTGCCGCCGCCGCGAGCCAGCACGTGCCGATTGACGTGATGCCGCTGAAATACAACGTTGAGCACGAGGTGATGATGGACAACTTCATCGCCCCCAATGCCCGCCAGGAGGGGCAGCCGTTCACAATCGAAGTTCACCTGCAAAATAAAAACGACACGACCGTGGAGGGCAATCTTTCCGTCACTGACAACGGCAACCTGATGGCCCTCCGCGACGGCAAAACCACGGAGCGCATCAGCCTTAAGCCTGGGCCCAATGTTCATCGTCTCCAGGTGCCGCCGCAGACTGAAGGCGTTCATCAATTCAAGGCGACGATCAGCGATGTAAGCAACGTAAGCGCGGCGGTGGGCGGAAAGCCCGAGCCGGCCGCCAGCCAGCTCGATAACAAATCTGCCCAGACGTTTACCTTCGTCAACGGCAAGGGAATGGTGCTGTTTGTTGACAATACCGATCCTGAACACCAGGTGGATTCCGGAAAATTTCTTCGCGAAGCGCTGCTGGCTGAGAAAATAAATCTGGTTTCCATTTCGCCCGAGCAGTTCCCCAATAACCCCATTGACCTTCAGGGATACCAGGCGGTGATTCTTGCCAATGTGCCGCGCGGGACGGGTGGGCTTAGCGACGAGCAGGAACACATGCTCGCGAGTTACGTTCACGACACGGGCGGCGGCTTGCTGATGATCGGCGGCCCGCAAACCTTTGGCGCGGGCGGCTGGGAAGGGTCGCACCTGGAGCAGGAGCTCCCGGTCACGATGGAGATTCCCGCGCAGCGCCAGATTCCCAAGGGCGCGCTGGTTCTCGCGATGGACCCGGCCGAAGCTGCTGATGGAAACTACTGGGGATCGCAGTGCGCCATCAAGGCGATGGAGGCGCTGTCATCGCTGGATGAAGTGGGCGTCATCAGCTACGGCTGGGCCAATGGGCCGGCCGGCTGCCGGTGGGACGCGCCGCTTTCCCCCAAGGGGGACGGCAGCAAGGTGCTGGCGGCGATTAAGAATTGGCAACTGGGCGATCTGCCAAGCTTTGATGAAGCGGTGAACCTTGCGATTCATGGGGACGGCAGCAGCCCGGGGCTTATTCAATCCGATGCCAAGGCCAAGCACATCATCATTATTACGGATGATGATCCTCAGCCTCCTAGCGACGCTACGATCCAAGTTTGCATCGACAATAAGATTAGTATTTCCACGGTAACCGTCTGCCCACATACACCCGGTAATGTGGCACCAAAAATGCGGGAAATCGCCAAGGCAACCGGCGGGCGATCGTATGGCCCGGTCGAACCCAACGGCATGGCGACGGTGCCACAGATTTTCATCAAGGAAGCCACGGTGGTGAAGCGCACCATCGTGCAGGAATATCGGGACGGCGTAGCACTTAACCTCGCGCCAAGCCCCAGTGATATGCTGAAGGGGATTCCGCCCGGGCCGCTGCCCGCGCTTTATGGGATGGACCTGACTGGAAGGCGCGACAACCCGCTGGTGGAGGCCCCTATTACCGCGGGTCCGAAGCACGATCCTGTGCTGGCGTTCTGGCAGGCGGGGCTGGGGAAATCAGCCGTCTTTACGGGCGATGCCTTCAACCGGTGGGATGCCAACTGGGTGGGCACCCCCATGTATGAAAAGTTCTGGTCGCAACTGGTTCGCGGTATTTCGCGCTCCCCCATTTCCAGTGACTTTGAAACGGACATGGCTGTGGATGGCAGCAAGGGCCACATTACCGTTCACGCGCTAAAGGAAGACGATGCGTTCAACAACTTCCTGATGGTTCAGGGAACCATTGCGGGTGGCGATGATCTTACGCCCCACCCTGTTCGCCTGGTGCAGACCGGCCCCGGAACCTATGAGGCCGATTTTGATGCCAGCGCGCAGGGGAACTATATCTGTGCTCTGCAATACTCCGGACAGAACGGCAAGAGCGGCATGCTGCGCGCCGGGACGGTGGTTAACAGCTCTCCGGAACTGCGCGACCTGCAAAGCAATGACCTGATTCTTCAGCAGATTGCCGAGCGCACCGGTGGACGGGTTCTCGCGCCTTTTGACGCGGCATCGCCTGATCTTTTCAGCCGCGACGGGCTGGTGGTCAGTGAATCGCCAAAATCGATTTGGGATCTGCTGCTTCCCGTATTGCTGGCGCTTGTTCTGATCGATGTCGCGGTGCGGCGAATCGCCTGGGATTATGCCGCCATGCGACGCATGGCATTGGCGTCGGCTGCTTATGTGCGGCAATTCACGGTCACGTACCAGAAGGTTGATAATCGCCAAACGCTGGACAGCCTTAAGCGCGTTCGCGATGAAGTTGCCGAGCAGAAATTCCGGCCGGCCGCCCCGGTTGTAAGTTCAGATTCCACCGTGCCGGTTGAAGGGGAATCTCTTCCCGATCCTCGGGCCAAATTTAACGCTGGCGAAGGCGTTGCTGGCGATTTGTCCGCGGTGGTGGGCGGCGCTGCCAATATTCCGCTTCGCAGCGGGGCAAAACTGGGTGAGCCCAAGGGCGCGCCCGGCGCCGGTGAACACACCGGCGGGCTTCTGGCCGCCAAGCGACGGGCGCAGCAAAAGATCAAGCAACAGGAACAAAACATTGAATGAGTCGCAATTGATTTCGAACGGGCTGAACCCGTTTCAACTTTGAAGGGCTGATTATGTCATTCCAATCCACGGCAAATGTTCCCGGTGTCGATCCGCAGATTCAGGCGGCGTGCAATCAGTTTCGCCAGGATTATGCGGCGGTGCAGGCGGAAATTAGTAAGGCGATCGTCGGGCATGAATCGATCATAGACGGCGTTCTTACCTGCCTGTTCGTTGGCGGCCATGCCCTGCTTGAAGGCGTGCCGGGGCTGGGGAAGACCGCCCTGATTCGTTCGCTGGCCAGCGCGCTGGATCTAAAATTCAGCCGCATTCAGTTCACGCCCGACCTGATGCCCGCGGATGTCATCGGCACCAATGTCATTATGGAAAATGACCAGGGACATCGTGCATTCACCTTTATGGCCGGGCCGATCTTCGCGCAGATTGTGCTGGCTGACGAAATCAATCGAGCCACGCCCAAGACGCAATCGGCCATGCTGGAAGCGATGCAGGAAAAGCAGGTGACAGCGGGCGGGCAGGTCCGCAAGCTGGAAGAACCGTTTTTTGTGATGGCCACGCAAAACCCGCTGGAGCAGGAAGGGACGTATCCGCTTCCCGAAGCGCAGCTCGATCGTTTCTTTTATAAGTTGATCGTGCAATACAGCGGACGCGAGGAGCTTCGCGAAATCCTTAATCGCACCACGACCGATCACAAGGTGGAGATTCGCCCCGTGCTAAATGGGCAGCGCATCCTTCAACACCAGCAATTGGTAAAGCGCGTTGTGATCGCACCACACGTGCAGGATTATGCGATTCGCTGTGTGCTGGCAACGCATCCGCAGGGGATTTTTGCGATTCCGATGACCAACCAGTTCCTTCGCGTGGGGGCCAGCCCGCGCGCGGCGCAGGCAATTACATTGGCCAGTAAGGTTCGCGCGCTGCTGGATGGGCGGTTCCATGTGAGCTTCAAGGACATTCGGGAAGTTGCGGTGGCTGCGATGCGGCACCGGGTCATCCTGAATTTCGAGGGCGAAGCTGAAGGCATTACCACCGACATGGTGCTTGAGAAAATTCTGGCGGAAACACCGCAGACCGTGGAAGAAGAAATGGCCGTCGCGCGACGATAATTTTGCCGCCCGCGGCTGAATGAAATCTTTATGACAACGACCCTGGAAAAAAAACGCGATTTGCTGCTCGACCCCAGCTTCATGTCCCGGCTGGATCAGCTGGACATCATGTCGCGCAAATTGCTGGCCGGGAAGCTCAAGGGCGAGCGACGATCCAAGCGCCGCGGGCAATCGGTTGAGTTCGCGGATTACCGGAATTATTCGATTGGCGATGATCTCCGTTTTATCGACTGGAATATTTACGCGCGGCTGGACAAGCTTTTTCTAAAGCTGTTTCTGGAAGAGGAAGATCTGTCACTTTACATTTTGCTGGATGTGAGCGCCAGCTGCGATTACGGCACGCCGAACAAGGCCCAATATTTCAAACAGGTTGCCGCGGCACTGGGGTACATCGGGCTGGTGAATTACAACCGGGTTCACCTTTGCGCCATGGCGGATGGCATTGTGGCTGAGACTGGGGCGCTGCGCGGCCGCAAGCGCGTGGCGCACCTTATGGATTTCATCGGCAAGCTTAAGCCGCATGGCTCCAGCCACTTTGCCAGCGCCTGCAAGCGGTTTGCTCTTACGCATCGCCAGAAGGGTGTTTGCGTGGTGCTGTCCGATTTCTTCGTAAAGGAAGGATTCGAACAGGGATTGCGCTATGTCGCTGGCGGGAAATACGATCTGTTTTGCGTGCAGTCACTTTCTCCGCAGGAGATCGAGCCTGATCTGGTCGGCGATTTAAAACTCAAGGATGTTGAAGACAACGATATGGCGGAGGTCTCCATCACCCAGCCGCTCATTGCCCAATACAAAAAGAATCTCAACGCGTACTGCCTTTCTCTGAAGGAATATCTGACGCGCCGCGGCGGGACCTATCTTTTCAGCAGCACGGCGATTCCGTTTGACACCCTGGTGCTGAATTACCTCCGCCAGCGCGGATTGCTGGGATAAATAAGGTGAACTGGTTTCCTCATTTTCTTAATGCAACGAGCGCAGCCATTGCTGCATCGATTGCCATTCCCGCGCTGCTGGTGCTTTATTTCCTGAAGCTGCGCCGGCGGGAGCAGGCCGTCTCTTCCACGCTACTGTGGCGAAAAGCCATTCAGGATTTGCAGGTGAACGCACCGTTCCAGAAGCTGCGAAGAAATCTGATGTTGCTTTTGCAGATGCTGATTCTGGCGGCATTGCTGCTGGCCTTGGCGCGGCCTGTTCTCAATTACACGCCTGGCGCGGGGCCGCGGGCGATTATTATGATCGATCGATCCGCCTCGATGTCCGCCACTGACATGCCCGGCAGCCAGACGCGCCTTGCTGAGGCCAAGCGCCGCGCCAAAGACCTCGTCAGCACCATGGGCCGCGATGGCGCTGCGATGATTATCGCCTTCGATGATTCGGCGCAAACGGTGCAGCCCTTCACTTCCGACGCGCGGGTTCTCAACAATGCGATCGATTCAATCACCCCGACCGATCGAAAGACGCGGCTGGAATCAGCCTATCGCCTGGCGGACGCGCAGGCTGCGTTTACTGCCGCGGAGGCGGCGGGACAGACGCGCCAAGCGCCGGATATCTATCTTTTTTCCGATGGACGGGCCGAGGATTCGGATAAAGTGAGTGTCGAGGGAATTCTGCATTTCGAGCAGATTGGTTCACCCGGCGCTCAGAATATCGCCATCGTGGCGATGAACGCCCGGCGGAACTATGAAGCACCCACGGAAGTTCAGGTCTTCGCGCGGCTGGCCAATTACGGGCCGGACCCGGTGACCGACGTGCAGGTGCAGATGAGCGTGGATGGGCATGTCCGCAGCGCGGGCAGCGTTAATCTGCTTCCCGAAAATTACACCGACGAACAGCAGCGCCAGGCTATCGCAGCCGGCTTTGTGCCCAAGGCCAGCATTGAATTCCCCGCCCAGCAGCTTTCGACGTCGGCGGTCATCAAGGTCGAACAGGTCAGCGGCAATCCCGATAAGCTTGCCGCTGATGATTCGGCCGTGGTGGTGATACCGCCCCCGAAAATTCTTTCCGTGCTGCTGGTCACCGACGGCAATTGGTTTCTGGAACACGGGCTGGGCGTGCAGCGACTTAAAACGCTGGACACCATGACACCCCCGGAATATCACGCGCTTCCCCAGGCCAGCGAAGGGGGCAAGAAGCTTCCCAAACCGTATGACATTATTGTTTTTGATCGTGACGACGATCTGAAACCGGAGGAAGTGCCGCATAGCGGCGCGGCGATTTATTTCGGCTGCGTGCCGCCGGGCCTGGAATTAAAAGTGGCGGTCGACAGTGTCGGCCAGCGGGTCATTGAAGACAATAACGAAGTGCTGGACTGGAAGCGCGATCACCCCATTCTAAGGCACAT
The DNA here is from genome assembly GCA_030775485.1 of Planctomycetota bacterium. Taxonomy (GTDB): domain Bacteria; phylum Planctomycetota; class Phycisphaerae; order Tepidisphaerales; family Tepidisphaeraceae; genus JALYJB01. The sequence continues at coordinate 109,940 of JALYJB010000006.1, forward strand.
GAACCTTGGCAAACTATACGCGGCGCATGCCTATAAGCTGATGCCGACGCTGAATTCCGAGGTTCTGGTTGAGGGGACCAATTGCCCGCTGATGGTTCTGGACCGTGAGAACCGCGCGATTCATCTGATTTTGCCGTTCGATATTCTCCCCAGCAATTTCCCGCTGCAACCGGTCTGGCCGATCTTCCTGAATCAGACGCTGCAATATATGGCGCTGGGCACGGAGATGGATGTGCGGCCGTCTTATGATCCCGGCGTTACCCTGCGAATTCCAAGATCCAACCTGCAGAAGATCGATCCGAATCTCGATTCCATTACCCTGGACGGGCCGATGGGCAAAATTAAATTGAAGATTCCGCCGACCGGGGATTTTGTTTTGCCGGCACTGAATCAGGTTGGGCTTTACACGACGGACCCGCCCGTGCCTCAATATGAAAACATCGCGGTGAATTTGTTAAGTGAAACCGAAAGCAATTTGCTGCCGGCGTCCGGCGCGCCGGGAACCAAGGGCAGCGAAAGCCACGTTGAGGTAGCCACAAAAAGCCGCTTTGAGCTGTGGTGGTGGCTTGTGGCGGCTGGGGCGCTGCCGCTGCTGATGATTGAATGGTGGGTATACACGCGGCGCGTGCATCTGTAATCGCCTTAAGTCTCAAACGCATTAGAACGGTACAATCCAGGTCATGCGGCCACTTTCCCTTCGCATCCGCGGATTGCTTCTACTGCTTATGCTGGTGCTTTGGGTCGCTACCCTCGCTCTTTGGGCGCGCAGCTATTTTTTCACCGATCAACTGATGTGCGAATTCATCTGGAGAAGCCCCGGGCTCACAGTTCTGGAGGATCAACGCGCCGTTCAGCAGCCCGATCAGTTTGTTGCGCGGAATGGAGCTTTGGCTTCAATGCGAGGCGTCATCTTCGTTGGCACGCAGCGGTTGCAAAACATGAGATCCCTTGAGAATGGATCCCATTTCAAATTTGAATCCGCGCCATCGTCTAAACAGGACCAGGCAGTGGTCAGCAATACCCACCATGGGTTCTTATTCAGAAGCAGCCGGTTTTCGTACAATGTAACCGAGAATCGGAGACGTTATTTCGCCTATACAGCCGCCCCGATGTGGAGCATCATGCTGCCGGAAACGGCGCTGCTTCTCTGGTGGATACGCAAATGGCGATTGCTTTCAGTTAAGGATGGCCGGCGGAGGGCGAATCAATGCACCGCGTGCGGGTATGACCTGCGGGCGACGCCCGAGCGGTGCCCTGAATGCGGAGAAGTCCCGGCTGTACTTATCAGTTCGCGGCAAGAACGCGGATGATTTACCGCGGAGAACGCAGAGAACGCGGAGAGAATCAATGAAGAGAAATTCAGTCTTGTCACTTAAATCAAGATTCGGAGCGCGGCGCGGGGCTGTTTTTCAATTTCATTTCTTATCTCCGCGATCTCTGCGCTCTCCGCGGTAAACCCGAATTTTCCAGACCCAGAACAATAACCGCGTTCAGGCAATCGTCGCATCAATCCCCGCCGCCGCCAACGCTTTTCCGATCTGCTGGATGTGCTCGAAATCCCGTGTCTCCACGATGCAATTGACCACCACCCGCGCCACATCCGCTGGGCCGAAGTTGCGGTCGTGATTGACCTCTTTGATGCTTGCTCCGGCTTCGGCGAGAACGGATGCGAGATGCGCGAGCGATCCTGGTCGATCTGAAAGTCTTGCGGTGACCCGGCAGAGGCGTCCATCGGCTGCCAGGCCGCGCTCGATGACGCGCCAGATCATGGTGAGATCAATATTGCCGCCGCAGAGTGTGAGCACGACGTTCTTTCCCGCCAGGTCCATCGATTTGTCCATCGCTGCCGCGAGCGGGACGGCGCCGGCCCCCTCCACCACGGTTTTTTCCAGCTCCAATAGCCGCAGGATCGACAGGGCGATCTGGCCTTCATCCACCAGGATCACGCGATCGATAAGTTTCTGGATGATCTCAAAGCATAGTTTGCCGCCTTCGGAAACAGCCAGCCCGTCCGCAAGGGTTGGCTGCGCGTCTATTCGTACCAAATGCCCTTCCTTTAGCGATTGATAAAGCGTCGGCGCGTGCGTTGGTTCTACGCCGATGATTTGTATCCGGGGCTTGATGGCCTTCGCTGCTGTTGCGATTCCCGAAATCAGCCCCCCGCCGCCAATGGGGACGATGATGACATCAGCATCCGGCACATCCTCCAGAATCTCCAGCGCCATGGTCCCCTGCCCGGCGATAATGTCGGCATCATCAAATCCGGGGATGTATTGCAAATGGCGCTGGGCGGAAAGGGCCAGCGCGTGTCGCCGTGCATCGTCGTAACTTTCTCCCTGGAGAATTACCTCGGCCCCAAGCGATCGGCAGTGGGAAACCTTCGTCAGCGGCGCCCAGACGGGCATGACCACCGTCACCGGAATCTTTAACAACTGCCCGTGATAAGCCAATCCCAGCGCATGATTACCGGCTGATGCGGCGATTACCCCCGCGCGGCGCTGGGCTTCATCCATCAGCATCAGCTTGTTGCGCGCGCCGCGCTCCTTGAAGCTGCCGGTCATTTGCAGATGATCGAGCTTGCAATAGATGTTGCAGCCGCACAGTCGGCTCAGTTGCAGGGAATAGGGGCACGGGCTGCGATAGACCGCGCCTTTGATTCGATGGGCTGCGGCACGAATGTATTCAAGCGTGACCGGTAACTGCGAGGGTTGGCTCATCTCTCTGTTGTACCGGAGAAACCAGCCCAACCGAATCGGGAATTCGCGGAAGATTCCGTAGCTCTGCCTGGCCGCGTTCTCTTTTGCTGAGCAATATTGAAACCCAGCAAAAAAAGATGGCTGCGACTGACGACCATCCGAGGATGGATTGCGCGGAAGGATCGATAACCATGCCGGTGAAAGACCCCGTCACAATGAGAAGCGCCATCTCGATGACGAACATGATCGCGATCATCGTGAATAGCCCGGTGATGGCGCTGCATAGCGCAAGCCAGGGGAATGGATCGGGCCTGGGGCGATGCTTGCCGGCGGAGCGGTAGTCCAGCACAGCGGGCGGGGAAGGCTCAGAATTGGGCGGGATGCCGGTCATGCGATGCGGGTCTTTTCGTCAATGGCCCCCTTCCGCTGGTACACCAGGGGAGGGGATAAGAAGGAGTTGCGCGTTTTAAAACTCGCCGCCGGTTTTCAGGTACTTTCGGCAGCGAAAAGATCGTGAGAAATCTGCCTGGGCACGGAATCAATCGCCGGGGCCTCGGTAATTTCTTTATCGGTTCGCGCGCCGAGTTCGCCCATCTTGCGGGCAGTTACCAGCACGCGCGTCTCCAGCGACCCCACCGCTGAATTATAGCTCTCCACCGCGCCGGCAAGGCCTTTTCCGAGTTTGCTGACGTTGGCCATCAGCGTTCCGATGCGATCGTACAGTTCCACGCCCAGGCTGCGAATTCGTTCGGTGTTCTGCGTCATTTCTTCCTGGCGCCAGCCGAATTCGATGGTCTTGAGAAGGCCGATGAGCGTGGTGGGTGTTGCGACGATAACGCGGTTTTTCAGGCAGTCTTCAATGAGGGCAGAATCGTGCTCGATGGCGGCATAAAGAAACGCCTCGCCCGGCAGGAACATGACGACGTATTCCGGCGACTGCGAAAACTGCGACCAGTAATTCTTCGCCCCCAGCTCCCGCGCGCGGCTGCGGAGCTGCTGGGCGTGGCGCTGCAAATGCCCGCGGCGGATGGTTTCATCGGTTGCGGCTGCCGCATCAAGAAATGCATCGAGGCAGGTTTTGCAATCGATGATGACATCGCGCGAGCCAGGCAGCTTAACGATCATGTCGGGCCGCAGGCGGCCCTGCTCGGTCTGCACGGTCTCCTGCTCGACAAAATCACAGCGACTGGAAAGCCCGGCCAGCTCCACCAGCCGCCGCAGAGAAATTTCGCCCCACTGGCCGCGAACGGTTGGGCGAGAAAGCGCGGTAACCAGTTGCGAAGTTTGGGTGTTCAGGGTGCGCTGCGTTTCCGCCAGGCAGCCGAGTTGCTCGCGCAGCATGCTGTAGGATTCGACGCGCGATTTTTCAATTTCGACGACCCGCAGCTGATATTGATCCATCACCGCCCGCATGGGCTTGAGCAGCGCGTCGATCTGTTCCTTACGCTGATCGAGGCTTCCGTTGGCTTCGGCGGAAAGGGTGGCGAACTTTTCGCGGGCCAGGAGAAGAAATGCTTCGTTGTTCCGCGCCAGCGCTTCAGAGGAGGCGGATGCAAAAGCGTTGCGCATTTGCGATTGGGCTTCATCCAGCAACTTACGCTGTTCCAGAAGATTCTGGCGGGCGCCATCGAACTGGGCGCAGGCGGAGGCGAGATCGCGCTGAGAAGCGGAGAGGGAATCGCGCAGGGTTTGGGTTTGGATTTTTTCCGCGGAGAGCTGCTGAGCGAGATCCCCCTGCCGTTGGTCGGCAAGGGCGGTGGTGGTTTGCAGGTCGGCAATTTGCTGCCGGAACTCCCGTCCCCCAACCAAACCCATTGCCACAGCCCCGATGGCAAGCCCCGCCAGCAGGCCCAAGAATAGCCAGATGAACAACATCCTAATCAATGTACGCCTGGGGCATGGGGAGTGCAACGAATGTTCCACCCTTGGCGGCGGTTGTACTGAAAATTTCGCTTCGAATTTCCGAAGTTGTGCAATCTGTGCTGTTACAATCTTTTTCGATGAGCAGCCCTCCTGTCCAAATCAAAAGAATTACCCATTGCAGCTTTTGCGGCAAATCGAATCGCGAAACCGGACGACACGTCGAGGGGCTGTCGGAGGTGTATATCTGCGCCTTGTGCGTGGATACCTCGGCAAACCTCGTTAAGGAAATGCGCGACAAAGGCGAGATCCCCAAGAAGCTTTCAAATTAGTTCTCTTCCTGGGAATCCGAATTGTGGGTTTCGCGGATGTCGAAATTTGGATTTGGTCTGCCGGAGGATTTGCCGGACGCCACGTTTAAGCGGCCGGGGTGGATGCGGGGTAAGCCGCGGCCATCCGAACGCGGTGGAGGGTTTTAATGCCTACGCATTTTGTGGGTGACCAGCGATTCCCGGACGTCGGACACCAACGTGTACCAGGGCAATTGGCTTTAATCGGGAATCCATATCAATTTGCGGGTTTGGTCGACAAATGGGCATTTAGCCGCTGTAGAGCGATGGCCGCCGATCTGGAATGTGGGTCGACAACCAGCGCTTGGCGGAATTCGTCGGCTGCCGCGGGCAGGTTTCCCGCTTGCTGATGAATCAGGCCTAGATTTATGTGCGCGCCGGCGCGCACATCCCTGGCGGGATCGGTGTTTCCTTCGTCGAGACGGATCGCCGTGGCAAACTCCGTAGCTGCCTCGCGCAGGTGACCGGATCGCGCCAGCGCGATTCCCAGATTGTTGATAATCCTCGGATCGTTCGGCATTAGCCGCAGCGCGACCCGGTAATGCTCTATCGCTTCATCGAGCGCGCCGGTCGCCATTAGCGCATTGCCCAGGTCGGCGTTGGTGTCGGGGTCCTGTGGGTCGGCGATCAGCGCGTTGCGATAGTGTGCGATCGCCTCATCAACTTTGCCGTCGGCCATTGCCAGGAAACCCAGGTTGCTGTTGGCCTGCAGGCTGGTGGGGTTCACTTCAAGGTTATGTGCGAACAACGTGCCCGTATCGCGCCACACCTGGGTTTGCACAAACGACAAGCTAGCCAACAGCAGGAGGAGGGCCGCTGCGACAACGCGCGTCGCGATCTTATTCCAGGTATCGAGGACGCCCGCGATGATCCACGATACCCCCAGCATTCCGGGATAAATGTACCGATCCGCCACTGTGGAGAAATGCTGGAAATCAAACTTCATCAGGCCCAGGAACGGCAATGCGCCGCTGGCCAACAGCGCAAGCCCCACGGGAAACCAGGGGGCTCTGCGGCGCGCCGTCAAGGCGATGCAACCGACAGCAACCGGAAGCACGATCATCAGCAACGCGGCTGGGTGCGCGCGGAGCCACATTGGGCTGTCACCGTAATCGACCGCGAGATTCAGCGGGAATACCAGCTTGACAAGGTATGAGCTGATTGCGTTCGCCATAATGACCGGGCGAAACCAGAGGGGTTGATCGGCAACAATTGATGCGGGCTGCACCTGCCGCAGAAGGTAGATCAGCGGCGCGGCCAGCACGGCCCATGGCGCCAGGGCCTTTACGGTTGCGGACAATGAACGACGCGCGACAAGCAAATCGAGGATTGCCGCCAGGAGAATCGCGACCACTGCTGATGGCTTTGAAAGCATCGCCAGCACGAAGACGCAGGTGGCAGTTGAATAGAGAATTACACTGCGCCGCTTGCTGGGGGCGCTGATTGAATGAGCGCGATCCGCGACAGACCGACTGAAGCTGCTGTATAAAAAAACGGCGGCAAGAACGAAAACTCCTGAAAGCACCGTGTACATGCCGGAGGCCCAGCAAACCGCCTCCACCTGTATTGGATGGATTGCAAACACCATAGCGGCAGCACAACTGGCAAAGATGCGAAACTCAAAGCGGCGCAGGATCGCAAACACCATGAGCGTGACGGCAATATGTAGAACCAGGTTCAGCGCATGGAAATAGGCTGGGTTCAGGGTAATTCCGGCTGAATCGGGGCTTGTTTGCGCGATGGCCGCGGTGATTCCCCAAAGGGTGTAGGTTACGGGCATGTACAGGCTCATGTGCGGCGTGAACCAGTAACCAGAAACACTGTGGAAGGTTGGTGGATTGAAGTCCGGGTTTTTAAAAAGCTGGCCCTGATCATCCCAGTTGAGGAATCCATTCTGAAAGACCGAAGGCGCATAAACGGCCAGGGTAACGGCCACGAGCAAGAGGACAGCCGCGGCCGTTGCGTTGCTCTCCGAGGTAGATGGGGCGAATTCCGCGGTGGGTTGGGTCGACATCATTCGACAATTGGGGGCTAGATGATCCTGGCCCTGCGAAAATTCGTTGCCGGGAAAGCTGAGGCGGGGCATTGGTTTACGGAAGCTGGCGGCGTGCCGACCATGGCATCGGCGCTCCGCTGCTCATTTCCGCGACCCATCCGTCAGCACATCCAGTTTTCCAGTCTCCGGGTGAATGATCAATCCATGCACGGGCAAATCCCTGGGCAAAAGCGGATGAGACCGAATCATCTCTACCGATTGCGTCACGCCCTCCTCAACGGAATTAAACCCGGTCAGCCACTGGCTTAAATTAATCCCCGCATGATTTAGCGTGTCGAAAGTGGATTGCGGAATTCCCGCAGCCTTCGCCTGCGTGAGAACAGCTTTTGAATTCAACCCCGTCATTCCGCAATCGTAATGTCCCACCACCAGAATCTCTTCGGCCATCAACGTGTAGACGGCCACCAGGATCGAGCGCATCACCGAGCCGAACGGATGCGAAACGATCGCCCCTGCATTTTGGATAATCTTCGCATCACCATTGCGAAGGTTCATCGCCTTGGGCAGCAATTCAAGCAGCCGAGAATCCATGCACGTCAGAATCACCATGCGTTTGTCGGGGTAACGATCGGTCAGGAATGGCTTGTATTGCCCCGCCTGAACGAATTCCGTGTTAAACGCCAGAATGTCTTGTAGCCGTGTCATGAGGGAATTCTATGGGAAAAACCGTGGAATTATAAATGTCGCGCCATCGCATAATAAAATCGCCAGTGGGCGAGTGCCCCGGTAACACAGACTGATCGTTACGTTTTTTTTGGATTCATCATTTGGTCGTCAGCAGATTGTGATCGGTGGGGTTCAACTCGATGGCCAGGTTGGCATATTCGTCGAATAGACCTTTGTTGTGCATTTGCAGGGCGAACGGGCCGCTGCGGCCTGCGGTGGGGTCTTTGAAATCAACGATCTCCACCGCCTTGCTTCCGACGGGCTGGGCCACAGCCATGCGGGCAGTGCCGTTGGAGGGATCGACGAGGATTTCAACGCGGCTCCACTGGTGGACGTTAAACTTACGGCGCGTGATGGTCGTGAACTCCCCTTTGCCCGCATTGTTGTGGCCTTTTCGATAATCCCAGTGATCGCCGGTCGGGACCTGAAACTGGATACCCGCGAGCGCATCCAGCGGTTTGGCGCCGTTGGCCGGCGCGGTGCAAAAGAACAGGACGCAGGGAGCGTGGTCTTTCTTGCCGATGATGTGGCGAATATCAAACACGATGCGATAGGCATCGTAAGAGCTGTCGGTGTAGATCACGCCGCGGCCTAGACCGAGGCTGGCGAGCGCGTTGTTTTTCACCGCCCAGTTGTTTGCGGGAATTGAAACCCACCCCGCAAGCGATTTCCCGTCAAAAAGAGATGTCAGCCCAGCAGACAACGGAACCTGCGGCGGGTCCAAGTAGGCATCGTCCGAAGGCGCGGTGGATGGTTGCGTGGATGGCGCAGCAGTGGCCATAGTTGACTGCGCAAACGTTGGCTGAAAACCAAATTGCAGCGCCCATACGAATACGGAGACGATCATCAAGGACAATTTCATGTGCGGTTCCTCAAGGACATGTGTTCAGCGGGTGAAATAAATCGGGTTGCCTCTCATTGCAGTCCGCGTTGTCATCTTACCTTCTTTCAATGTCGCGGCCAGGGACGTCGAAAGCAACGCGACCGGCATTGTTTTTGACAAAAACAATGCCGGTTTTGTAGAACCGCTGGACGATTGGTTAGAATTAGTGGCCATGGAGCCTCATCCATTTTTGTGCGCGATGATGGCAATCATTTCAGCTTACCTGGACGCCATAAGAGTCGCGCTTATCCTTCAAGTGCTGACGACGATGATATGTCCTGGCGATCTCCGCAGTTTCCGACTTTTCCTCGTATGCGACAAGAATCTGTTCGCGAACCTTTTGGGAATAGGCTTCCATGCCATGACTCCTTTGTCAGACAACCGTAACATCTAACCGGCCCAAGCGCGCCAGCAAATCGAAAAGTGCGCTAAATAGGTGATTCCCCCTCCTTCATCTTGGCCGGCTGATGCACTATCATTCTCCGACTTCTTTCAAACGAGGCAGATATGAAAAAGACTTTGGCGGCTTTGGTTTGCGGCGGATTGTTCATGGCAGTGGGTTGCTCGCAGGGTGAAGCGCCCGTGGCGGCGCCGGCCCAGGCAACCGCGCCCGCGGCGACGGGGGCGACTCCCATGGCGGATGCCTCCACGCAGCCTTCGGCATCAGCGTCGGCGGGGAATACGCGAACGACCGCGTCGGGGTTAATGATCACGGATGTAAAGGAAGGGTCCGGCACGGCGGCGGTGGCTGGGGACAATGTGACAGTCAATTACACGGGCACGTTTAAAGACGGCAAGAAATTCGACAGCTCTTATGACCGCAATCAGCCGTTCACTTTCGCGCTGGGCGCGCACCAGGTTATTGCGGGGTGGGACGAGGGCGTGGCGGGGATGAAGCCGGGCGGGATGAGGAAATTGGTGATTCCGGCAGCGCTGGGGTATGGCGCGGGCGGGACACCGGACGGAAGCATTCCGCCGGATACGACGCTTTATTTTGATGTGGAATTGATTTCGGCCAGCCATTGATTGGCTGGGGGTTTGCGAAATCCTTGCCCTCCGCTCTTGGGCGTCTCTCGGAATATCAGGAGAGAAGGCGCATTGAGGAATCCGGCAATTTTTCTTGCAGATGGGGCTGTTTTATCCGATAATATCTAGGCGATCTAGCTTATTGAGGTTCAGCATGGAATGGAAGTTGGCGGAAGCCAAAAATCGCCTCAGCGAACTTGTAACACTTGCGACGACAGAGGGTCCGCAAACAATTCGCCGTCTTAACGATGCGGTGGTTGTGATCGCTGAACCTGCCTATCGCGCTTTGAGTGGAGAGGTTCCGACTTTCAAGCAACTGCTGCTTGATGGCCCCTCCCTGGAAGGGATCATCCCAAAACGCGGTTCCGAGCCGATGCGGAGCGTTGAACTGTGAGGGTGCTGGTCGACACTTGCGTCCTCTCGACCGTTCACGGTCCGAAAGCGAATGCCCGGGTGCGACAACGGCTGAGCGAAACACCGGAAACGGACCTTTTTCTTAGCGTGATTACAATCGGGGAGATTGTGAACGGGGTTGCTCGTCTGGCTCAGGGAAAACGTCGGCGTGAACTTGAGGCATGGCTCACCCAAATTGAACAGATCTATGGTTCTCGCATTCTTCCCGTTGATGTTGAGACAGGACGAATCTGGGGAGAGGTAACCGCCAAGGCTGGCAAAAACGGGAGGGTGATTCCGGTTGCTGACGGGTTAATTGCGGCCACTGCCCTTCGTCATGGCCTGCATGTGATGACGCGTAACTCGGCGGATTTTCAAGCGACTGGCGTGCTCCTGATTGACCCCTGGGAAAGTTGACTATTCATAAAACCCGTAGAATGAATTCTTTTGATCTGCCGGCAATTGGGATCGGCGCGAGGGCGATCTTCATTGCAATGCCGAACTTCAGTTGAGCGCGGGACGGCGTTTGTGCCAGTCGGTGGCATTTTCGTACATGCGGGCGATGCGGAGGAGTTTTTCTTCGCCGAAGGTAGGGCCGAGGAGTTGGAGGCCGATGGGGAGGGGTTTTTCGCCGGAGGTGAAGCCGCAGGGGAGGCTGATGCCGGCGATGCCGGCGATGTTGCAGGTGACGGTGAAAACATCGCAAAGATACATCTGGAGGGGATCACCGGTTTTTTCGCCGGCCTTGAACGCGGGTGTGGGGCTGGTGGGACAGAGGATGGCATCACACTTTTCGAAGGCCTGGTCGAAATCGCGCTTGATGAGCGCGCGAATTTTAAGGGCGCGAAGGTAGTAGGCATCGTAGTAGCCGCTGGAGAGGGCGTAGGTTCCGATCATGATGCGGCGCTGAACTTCTTCACCGAAGCCTTCGGCGCGGGACTTGCTGAAAAGCTCGATGATGTCCTTCACGGGCTCGGCGGTGCGATGGCCGAAGTGAACGCCGTCGTAGCGGGCGAGATTGCTGCTGGCTTCGCAGGGTGCGATGACGTAGTAGGCGGCGATGCCGTATTCGGTGTGAGGGAGAGACACATCGATGAGCTGGGCGCCTAGGTCCTGATATTTTTTTGTGGCGGCGTCGATCGCTGACTTCACCTGGGGATCCATCCCCGCGGCTAATTGATATTCGCGGGCGATGCCGAGGCGAAGGCCCTTGAGGGGCTGATTAAGCTGGGCGAGGTAATCGGGGACGGGGGTATCGATGCTGGTGCTGTCTTTGGGATCGCGGCCGCTGATGACGTTCATGAGAAGTGCGACGTCGGAGACAGTCCAGCCGAAAGGGCCGATTTGATCCAGGCTGGAGGCGAAGGCGACGAGGCCGTAGCGGCTGACGCGGCCGTAGGTGGGTTTGAGGCCAACGACGCCGCAGAGGGCGGCGGGCTGGCGGATGGAGCCGCCTGTATCGGAGCCGATGGAGGCGCAGCACATTCCGGCGGCGAGGGCGGCGGCGGAGCCCCCGCTGGAGCCACCGGGGACACGGGATGTATCCCATGGGTTGCGGGTGGTTTTGAAGGCGCTGTTTTCGGTGGAGGAGCCCATGGCAAATTCGTCGAGGTTCGTTTTGCCGAGGATGACCGCGCCAGCGGCTTCGAGCATTTTGACGATGGTGGCGTCGTAGGGCGCTTTGAAGTTGGCGAGCATGCGCGAACTGCAGGTGGTGGTGCTGTAGCTGGTGCAGAGGTTGTCTTTGAGGGCGATGGGGATGCCACTGAGGGGGCCGGGGCGCTTGCCGGCATCGGCGTCCCGCGCTTGCTGAAGGGCGCGGTCGTGGAGGACGGTGTTGAAGGCGAGGATTTGCGGCTCGATGCGGTCGATGCGAGCGAGGGCCTGGCGGGTCAGCTCAAGCGAGGAAACTTTCCTGGCGAGAAGCGCGTCGCGGGCGGTTAGCAGCGTGTCGTAGGCGAGCATAGCATTCATTACCCGATGTCAGGCCGCGGCAAGCCATTGATGGATCTAGCCCGCGGAATCTTCATCACCACCGATGACCTTGGGCACCTTGAAAAACGGGCCGTCGGTCGCGGGCGCGTTTTGCAGAACTTTTTCCAGAGGGAGGCTGGGCTCGATGACGTCTTCGCGGAAGACATTGTGGACTGGGAGCGCGTGGGCCATGGGCTCGATGCCGGTGACATCAACTTCGCTGATCTTGGCGACATAGCCGAGAATCGATTCGAGTTGTCTGGCGAGTTTTTCGAGCTTGGGTTCATCCAGGGCGAGGCGAGCCAGCTTGGCTACATGGCGAACCTGATCCAGTGTGATCTTTTGTTCAGACATGTTGGATGGGATGAAAGGCCCCCGCCGTTACCGAAATGCGACCGGCGAATTGCAGGAAAACTCGCCGGTTGCCGCCTACCAGCGAACGCATGGCGCACCAAATTGGGCGCGACAGACGTTCGGTTAAGCGGCTGTCGGAGCGGCGGCGGGCTTTGTGTATTTGCGATGGACGGGCTTTGAAATCAAGCCATTGCGAATCGCCTTGGCACTTACCTTGATTCGGACGATGCGGCCGTTGATAACGGCGCGAACCTTCTGAATGTTCGGCATGAACTTGCGGCGGGTGACGCCGGTAATTTTGGTGCCCACGCCGCCAAGGTACTTGGCCTTGCCGCGATGGGTAACCTGGTTACCGTAACTGGTTTTCTTGCCCGTAAAATGACAAACGCGTGGCATCAAAATCCTCACAATCCAAAATCGAGCCCGGCAGATTAGCCGACGCTGGTTCGGGATGCAAGGGTGAGTGTTGGAAAGTGGCCGATGGACATTGGGGCCTGCTCGGCGTGCTGTTCTGACCTAAGCGGCAAAGTTGTTCCGCGGTCGACCAGGGTACCGGTCAGCCAAAGGGTTGTGGGCCGCCCAGGCTGCGTGCTTCGAAAAATATCGGCGACCGCGGCAGCTTTCTGCGAAGCCGCGATAAAGTAGCCGGTGCAGGGGATTTCTTCGATGGAGACGCCAATGGCTGTCACCGACATGCGCTGCGGCACCGAAATATTCGCTTTTTGCAAATATTGGATTGTTTGCTGGGCGGCTTGCACGGAATCGCAGACGCAGGCAGTCGCACCATATTCGGTTGCGCAGACGACATCCTGGGGAAAGCAGACATCAACAGTGACGTCCGAGGCATATCGCAGGCCGGCCTGGCGGATTGCGTCAGAGATGGTTTTTCGGTTGCGCGGTTCAACCGCCAGGAACCGGCGGTGTCCGCCGAGCACCAGATCCCGGGTAAGCTGGGTTGCGCCTAATGTGGCATCCAGTACAACGGCATTGGTCGAATAAGTCCGCGGTTCACGCCCCACGGCGATGACCGGAACATTGCGGACAAGTAAATCGCGAAGAAATGATTCGGGCGTATCCGATGCCAGATCGATGACGGCGGAGAACTGGTTGAGATAACTGGGGCGAAGAGAAGCAACATCTTTAACAATTTCAGCCTGTGGATTAAGCAATTTGAGATTTTCGACCAGAGCGCCGTGGCCCTGGGCATCGGCGATGAGGAGCCAACGCCCCTGAGCTTCCGATGCTTCGGACATGGAACCCTTCACAAACGTTCCACGACCGATGCTGCGCTGAAGCAAGCCTTCGGCGGCGAGGTCGGTGAGGGCTTTGCTGAGCGTTTTGGCGTTGACATGGAAGCGCCGGGCCAGCTCGCGTTCGCCCGGGAGCTTGCCGCTCAATTCGCCGGAAATTACGGCTGTCCGCAATTTTTCCCGCAAGCGCTGAAATTTATAGCTCATTCCGACATGTCGGCGGGGAGTTTGTGGCGTAATCTGGCTATCCATGATGGGTTCTCATTATCGGCCTAGACCCTTATCCTGCGTAGTGTTATCTACCTAACATGATCGGTCGGATAGGGTCCACGAGTTCGCGCTATTTCGTACAACTACCGCGTGGGCAATTTTGCAGTGCCCCCTAACTTTTACATTAACTAACACTCTACTTAAAAAGGTCGCCGTTACAACAAGTGCTTTTAATGCGTTATTCAATCTCGATCACATATCGGATAATTGCTCGCAATACCTCCGTCATTTTGGCCGTTTTTTTTTGTTCGATAGTCGGCCTTAATCGCGGGTTCGCGGACGCCACAGTGCTTAGAGCCAGCGTGCCTCTGGTGGATGGGTGCATCTCTTGCAAAGTTTTAAGTAGATGTCTGACTGATGAACTTCACTTGCCTAATGAAGCCGTTGGCAGCTTATTGGGGCATATCTCGCTGGACTTAAAGAACGCCAATGGATGGGTAGCGGTCCGCGGGTTGAACGCAGGATTGGGCGATGGGTTTCATGTTTCCGTGGAGCGTAATGCCCTGTCGATTGAGCTTGACCCCGACAAACTACCCAGGGACTGGGACGGCATTTGCGATTCCCTCATTCGATTTACAAGTGTTACCGCGCCGGTCGCCGTCGCCCGGCAGAATGCCCGCTTTGGTCTTTTTGTACCGCCTTTGCTCGATGCGAATAAGCCGCTGGTTATTTTGATTCATGGCATGGATGGTAACATTTCCTGTTGCGGGGCGTTGGCGGACCTTTTGTCGAATGATGGGTTCCAAACCGGGTGCTTTGTTTATCCCGCCGAGCGGCCCCTGGCTCAAAGCGCTGGGGCGCTGGCGCGAAGCATGGATCAATTGCGAGATGCCTATCCGAATATCCGCATCGATTTCGTCACCGAAAGCATGGGCGGCCTGATCGCTCGCAGCTATGTAGAGGGGGCGGATTTCCGCGGCAATGTTGATCACCTGATTTTGGTAGCTCCACCGAACGCCGGCTCGACGTGGGCGAAATTCGCGGTGGTCAACAAGATCGCGAACGATCTTGCGGAATACCATTGCGACGCGGAGTGGAGCCCCGCGTGGATCATCAATGAAGGGCTTTGCCAGGCGGGTCGTGATTTGCGGCCAGATTCTAAATTTCTAAGGGAATTGAATCAGCGGCCACGGCGAATGGGTGTGAATTACACGATTATTGCGGGGGACCGTTCCATCATTCATCGCGTTGAGGCAAACGTTCTTCTGATGTCGTCGCAATTGCTTGGAAATAGGCTTTCCAGATTATGGGGATTTCGGCAAACCCGAACAGCGATGAATGAGAAGGCCACTCACCTTTTGGACGCCGCAGCAAACAATGATGGGCCCGTAAGTTTGAACAGCGCGCGCTTGGCTGGGGTTGACGACTTCGTGGTTTTGCCCGCGGACCATCTTTCGTTGTATGAATCCGTTGGTGGGCGCCCACCGGCGGCATGGCCAGCAATTGAAAATCGCCTGCTTCATTGAGAAGGACCGGATTACCGACCATGGCAGGTGAATTTGATCTGATCAACTGGATTCGCGAACGCTCGCTGGCGCAGGCCAAGGCGAGCGGATTGATTGAAGTGGGGGTTGGGGACGATTTGGCCGTCTTGAAATGGCCCGAGAACGACCTGCTGCTGGTTGGGATGGACCAGGTGATTGACGGCGTGCATTTCGATTCATCGGCGCACACACTGAGGCAAATTGGGATTAAGGCGATGAACCGCAATCTTTCTGATTGCGCCGCAATGGCTTGCCTTCCGGCCGCTGCCCTTGCGGCTGTGGCTTTGCCGAAATCGATATCGCTCGCAGGGGCGAAGGAACTTTACCTGGGCATGCGGGAAGCGGCTGATGTTTTTGAATGCCCGATTGTGGGTGGGGATACAGGCTCGACGCCGGGAAGGCTGACGTTGTGCGTGACGATTCTAGGAACTTCCGCCGGCCAGCGGCCTCTGACGCGCGGGGGAGCGCGGCCTGGCGATGCAATATTCGTTACCGGACCGTTGGGGGGCAGTATTCTGGGCAGGCACCTCAACTTCAAGCCGCAAATTGAGTTGGGCAGGAGATTGGGCCGAATTGCGACGTCGATGATTGATCTGAGCGACGGCCTGTCCCGTGATATCGTCCACATCTGCCGGGGCAGCGGGGTCGGCGCGATTATTGAAGCGGACGCGATACCGATTCACGCGGACGCGGTGGAGCTCTGCGGGCGCGATAAAATTACCGCCCTCAATCACGCACTCAGCGACGGCGAGGACTACGAACTGCTTTTCACGGCGAATGAGGATTGTGAAATTGGCGCGCGGATTGGCCGAATCGTCGCGGAGCCCGGCATCTGGCTGGAAGGCGGCGATAAATTGCGAGTGGCACTGGCGCCCTCTGGGTGGGAGCATCGACTTGGGGAACAGGAGCGGCGTTCAGATTGAATCCACGTCGATAGCCGGCAACTTTTGCTGTAAAAAAGCTTCAAGAAAAACCGAGGCCGCGAGGGCATCCAATCGTTGCTTTTTGGCGTTGCGGGTGATTTTTTCTCCGCTGCGCTTGCGGTCGCGGAGATCCTGTTCAGCCTGGAATGAGGAGAGCCTTTCATCGACATAGATTACGGGTTGGCCGCTGCGTTGGGCGAGCTGGCGGCCAAATGCAATTGCGGTGAGAGCGGCCGGGCCCACGCTGTCGTCCATGTTCAGGGGTAAACCGACAACAATCCGCTGGACGCCCTCTTCTTCAATGATCGGGATAATTTTTTCGATTGCCTGAACCTGGGATGTGATCCGCAAGACCGTTAGTGGGGAAGATAGTGTCCCGGCCGCATCGCTTAGCGCCAATCCGACGCGAGCGGTGCCCAGATCAATCGCAAGTGTGCGCATCGGGCTTGAGTCTCAAACTTACTGGAATTTATCGCCGTACTTGTCCTTGACCTTGGCCACGAGTTCCTTGACGCGCTGAGCCTGATCCTTGGGGCAGATCAGCGTGGCATCCCGGGCGTGGACGATAATCATATCACTGACGCCAATCGTCGAGACGAGATGGTTGGCGTCCTGGCAGATGATGACGTTGTC
The DNA here is from genome assembly GCA_030775485.1 of Planctomycetota bacterium. Lineage (GTDB taxonomy): Bacteria > Planctomycetota > Phycisphaerae > Tepidisphaerales > Tepidisphaeraceae > JALYJB01. The sequence continues at coordinate 126,758 of JALYJB010000006.1, forward strand.
ATCAGAATCGAGGAAAAGCCCGGTGGGACAATCCACCGCGTTGTTGTGCTCATCCACTGGGAGAGTTTCGGCCAGCGCGGGCCAGGAGCCGACATCCAGCCAATCAACGGGCATTTCCACCACGACCACGTGGGCAGATCCTTTTTCATGGCTGGCGGGCTCCATGACGGCATAATCGATGCTGATTTTGGGCAGGCGGGGATAGACCTCGCGCAACACGGCGTCCTGGCGATCAGTGCCCCAGGCGTCCGCGATCTGAGACAGCCCGCGATGTGAACCTGGCAGATGGGTGGCAATTTCCTTGAGCACGGTGTCGCAGCGCCAAACGAACATGCCACTGTTCCAATAATATCGGCCTGATTCCACATAGCGGTCGGCCATTGCCTTGTCGGGCTTTTCATAAAAACCCAGAACCTTGTAGGCGCCGGTTGTCCCCAGCGATTCACCGCGATGGATATATCCGAGACCGGTGTGGCCATGGGTGGGCACAATGCCAAAAGTAACCAGCGCCGCGGGGCGCTCGGCGACCACCTCAAATCCTGCTTCAACACTCTTTTGGAATCGAGCGACAGGTTCGATGACATGGTCGGCGGTGACGACCGCACAAATGGCCTCGGGATCGCGCTTTTGCAAAACAGCAGCAGAGAACCCGATGGCATTGGCGGTATCGCGCCCCATGGGCTCGCCGAGAAGATTTTCAGCGGGCAATTCTGGAAGGTTGGCCAGGACGGCCTGCGCATGGGCAGCACCAGTGCAGACAAAGATTTGCCCGGGTGGCAAAATTCCGCGCAGGCGTTCGTAGCTGAGCTGAAGCAGACTTTTGCCGTTGATTACCGGCAAAAGCTGCTTGGGCATGTTCCCTCGTGAAAGCGGCCAGAGCCGCGTTCCCGAGCCGCCCGCCATAATTACACCATATCGCATCAATCCCACCTGGCTATAACTCGATATCTCCACCATCGGCAACGAAGATGGGCAAGCACAGATGAATTATAGCATTGGAGCGTTGTGTCCGATAATTAGACCCATCAAAAATGCAATGGTTTGCAACGGACTGGGTTGAGCGGAATCGAGGAGAGCGTTGCCGGAAACGTCAATCTGAACAGATACGGCTTAAGATACTCCCGCCTATAATTGAAAGCACTTATGATTTGCAATATTGACGCCAAGGGAAAACGCGCCCGGCTTGCCGCGGGGCTGCTGGTGGGGGTGATTGGCCTGGCGCTGATCGCGCTGTGGGCCTCTCAATCGGGAGGCGAATTCGCCTGGATGGTGTCGGCGAGCCTGGTGGCGGGTGGCGGCTTTATGATTTTCGAAGCGAGGAGCGGTTGGTGCGCCCTTCGAGCCATGGGATTCAAAACGAAAATATAAAAGATTTGCGATTTCGACGGCGCGATGCCCTACCGGTTGCCGGCCGGCAAGCGCCTGCGACGCCCGGTGGGCGCATGCTCGCGCACAGGCGCGGTTGGAGGGGGGAGGGCCATGGGGGAGAGAATCGGCAAATCCGGATACCAGACGCGAAGGACACTCAAATATACACCGTCGTCCACATTGAGCGGGTGAAGCCTTTGGCCCTTGAGGGGGCCGTCAAGCGCCAGGCCGCCCGTTGTCCAGGAGCTATTGCTGTCGGTATCAATCATCGCGGCCGAGGGTTGGCGCTGGGAAGCATGGGCGCGAAACAGGGGAAATAAATCTCCCTGCAACTGGCGGTCAAACGCATTCACCTGTCCGGTCGCGCTATCGCGAAAGAGCAAGATCGCGTCAGGTGGACTCGACACATTTACGGGTGTCAGACCAATTTTCCGGTCGAGCACCGCACATGGCCGCGTTGTGCAAACCAAAGCGACGGTATTAACCTGTTCTTCGGTGGCGACGGCCTTGGGCATGGGAAAATAGGGGAGCACCGGACCGTTTGGGGCGACTCCATTGGCACCGGTTTCCAGGGGCACCAGGACGCGGCTTTGGGGATGCAGCGCGCGCCACTGTTTCCAGGTTGTTTTTGTGGTGGATATGACACCGGTGAAGCCCTCGGGCTTTTGGCCATTCATCGTTCGACCGGTAATGCCATTGATGAATTGCCCGACGCGCATATTGTAAACGATGAGCGTGTTGGCGGGCATTGAAACAATTTCCAGCTCGCGCGCCTTGATCGAGCGATCGATCCCCACCGCGAGCGCTCGATTCGCGAAGGGGGACCACATCAGCAGCATGGGGGAAAACTGATCTGCCTGCACCACCAGGGGAGAGGAATAGAGGGCGGCAAACGGATAGGCGGTAGTGTTGCCGTCATTCTCCAGGCCGACCACCCAATCATCGTCAGCCACAAACGAAGCCTGATCGGCGCCGACGAAAATGGGCTGGCTGTTGACCAGAAACGTATGGTCGGGATCCAGCGCGAAGCGATGCAGCAGCAGGGCCAGGACGGGTGAAAGACCGATCAGCCACCACGCCCGACGGCGACCGCTGATAATTAACGCCAGAAGAAGCAGACAAAATACAACCACAACCGCAAGGAGGGGCCATTGCAATCGGCGGGTGAAAAGGATGAAAGCGATTCCATGGGGGTATTGCGCCCAGAAGGGGTGTGCGCCATACGCGACAACCGAAGCGGCCAGACACGCCATTAGGAGCAGAGCGAGTGGAAGGGCCACGCAAGTACAATAACCGTGCGCGGGCGGATCACAAGAAGGCCGCTTGAGGATAAACTGCCGCCATGGACGCAAAGCCCTGTGTGCTGGTGACGGAAGGATCGGACGCGCGGCCCTTGGATTGGCTGCGCCAGCAGGCCAGGGTTATCGAGATGAAATTTACGGATGCTGGATTTGGCGACGCGCTGGCGCAAGCGCAGGGAATGCTCGTGCGCACTTATACGAAGGTGAATGCCGGCCTGCTTGACCGCGCGCCGCTGTTGAAGGTGATTGGCCGGGGCGGCGTGGGTCTTGAGAACATTGATGTTCCTGAGTGCCGGCGGCGCGGGATTGAAGTGGTTTACACTCCGGACGCAAATACGCTGGCGGTGGGCGATTTTGTATTTGGGTATCTCTTGCAGCTTTTGCGGCCCTGGGAGTTCTTTCGTGACAGCGTGTATGAGCCGAAGGAATTTAAGCGCATTCGAGATACCGTTCGCGGCCGGCAACTGAATGAGATGACCATTGGCATTCTGGGCATGGGGCGGGTGGGGAGGCGGGTTGGGAGCATTGCCGCTAATGGTTTTGGGATGCGGGTGATTTACAACGACTTGCTGGACGTGGCGGACCAACTGAAATTTGCGGCCCATTCAGTGGAAAGAGACGCGCTGTACCAGCAGGCGGATATTCTGACGATTCACGTTGACATGCGCGCGGGCAATGAAAACCTGGTTGGCCGCGAGCAGATTGCGATGCTGAAGCCGACGGCGGTGGTGATCAACACGAGCCGGGGCGAAGTGCTGGACGCTGGCGCGCTGGCGGAGGCGATTGGCGCGAAGCGAATTTTCGGGGCGGCGTTGGATGTCTATTCTCCTGAGCCGCCGGAACCCGGGTTTCCGCTGCTTGGTCTTCCCAATGTGCTGTTGACGCCCCACCTGGCGGCACGAACGGGAACCGCCATGGAGAATATGAGCTGGGTGGTTCGGGATGTGATGGGTGTGCTGGAGGGTCGGGCGGCTCAGTGGCCGGCGCCGCGCTAAATTGACGAGGCGGTGAAGATCATGCTGGCTTTGGGGCGGCGATTAGATTGATCACGCGCTGGCGAAGAACTTCAAATTTAACGTCATCAAGGACCGGCAGAGCGTCTCCGGTGGCGATGGGCTGATCCAGCGGGACCCAACTTTTGCATCCGGCATAGTCGGGCGTGTTTGCAATCTTGATGGGCTGATGCAATCGAAACGCGCGGATGAGCAGCAGATAAAGCGGACGATCGGGGCGATAATTGAAGCGCATATCAATCAGCGGGCTGGACCAGATGTGCTGGGCGTCCAGACGATCCATCACGGACCGGCTGGGCATTTTGATGATGTCGGTGATGGAGGCCCAGGCAGATATCGTGAGTTCTGCCGGCTCGGCGGAGGCGGGTTGAAATACCGCGTGCTCGGAGGACTTTAACATCTCAACGTTCTGGTGCAGAAAGGTTGGGAATAGAAGAAACTGCCCGTGCTCGATTTCGAACTTTCCTTCGGTTTCGGAGATGCCTCCTTTGCGAAGGAGAATGATCTGCCGGCCTGATTCAAGGGCGGCGCAGACCGTTTGCCATTCCTTGAGCGCGACATCGAGATGGGCTGGGGAATTCATGGCAAAACAGGGTTTTGGGATAATGGAGCGGGCGCGGGTTGATCGATTTTTATTTGCTGAAGAATCTTCCACAGGGCATCCATTAATGGGGCAACCCCCTGGTGACTTGCGCCGCTGATGGCGAAGACTTCTTTGCCGGTGAGTTGGTGGCGGAGGTGATTGATCGCCTCGTTGTCGACGGCCAGATCCATCTTGTTGGCGGCGACGAGTTCGCGTTTTTCGGAAAGCGCGGGGCTGAAGGCTTCCAGCTCGCGGCGGATGGTTCGGTAATTTTCGGCTGGATCGGAATAATCCGAAGGGTACAAATCGAGCATGTGGACGATGATTTTCGTCCGCTCGATGTGCTTCAGGAAATTTACTCCAAGCCCTGCTCCATGGCGGGCGCCCTCGATGAGGCCGGGAATATCGGCGACGACAATGCGGCGTTCGGAATCGAGTTCGACGATGCCTAGCTGGGGGTCGAGCGTGGTGAAGGGGTAATCGGCGACTTTCGGTCGGGCGGCGGAGATGGCCCTTAGCAGTGTGCTCTTTCCGGCATTGGGCATGCCGACGAGACCGACATCGGCGATGAGTTTTAGTTCGAGTTTTAGATGGCGCTGTTGTCCTTCTGTGCCGGGCTCCGCAAAGCGCGGGGCCTGTACGATGGAGCTTTTGAAGCGCCAATTTCCGCGGCCCCCCTTGCCGCCCCGGGCGATGACGACGCGCTTTTGGGGGGCGTCCAGATCAGCGAGAAGGGTGTGAGATTCCTCATCGTAAATGAGCGTTCCGGGGGGAACGCCGATGATGAGATCTTCACCGGTGAGCCCGGACATTTTTTTGCCGAGGCCGGATTCACCGCGCGGGGCGTTCCAGTGATGGCGGCCGGAGAAATCCAGCAGGGTGTCTTTGTTGGGGTCGGCAACCATGATGACGCTGCCGCCGTTGCCACCATCGCCGCCATCGGGGCCACCCTTGGGAATGTATTTTTCGCGCCGGAAGGAGACGCAGCCTCCCCCGCCGTCGCCGGCCTTCACATGAATTCTGGCTTCATCAATAAACATGGGAGCACATCAGTAGAATCATAAATGCACGAAGACACGAATTATATTCGTGTCTTCGGCGGTTCATGGAGCGGTTAACAGTTTTGTCAGGCCTTGGCAGCGGCTGCTTCGACGAGGCGGATATGAATTTTCCGTCCATCGAACTCAACCTTGCCTTCCTTGAGGGCGAAAAGCGTGTCATCCGAGCCAATGCCGACGTTGAAGCCGGGGCTGAATTTTGTGCCGCGCTGCCGGATGATAATTGAGCCTGCCTTAACGACTTGCCCACCGTAGGCCTTTACGCCGCGATACTGCGCATTGCTATCGCGACCGTTCTTGGTGGAGCCTTGACCCTTCTTATGTGCCATAAATCACCTGAAAGCATTTTGCAACAACTACCCGCTGGTTTGAGCGGGGTGTGGAATCTACAGAAAAAAGGGGAGAGATGCAAGAAACCGGTTTGGGCGGTAGTGGGTCAGTTTGAAATTTAATTCTGCAATCCTTAGCTTTTGGCTTAATGCCCTCAGTCCCAGAACAGAAGAGACGCGAACTAATGGAGCAGCTTTCCCGCGTCCGTGCTTCGCTTCAAGTCCATGGAATCCGCGATGCGTCCGACTATGCTGAAGTTTTAATCGCCGAATCGCTCGGTGGCCAGCGGGTTGCAAGCCGGGTTAACAAAGGCCATGACGTTCTGTGCGGGCTATATGGGCGCGTGGAAGTGAAATGCCGGCAACTTCCGGCAGCTGGCCGCCTAGAAGAGCGAGTGGAGATTTCCGCCGCCAAAGAAGCGGGATTTGATTTTCTGGCTGTAGTAATTTTCCACTCCGACTTTCGCGTGAAAGGAGCCGTGCTTGTCCCCTATGGAGTTGTTTGGGAACTCACGGCTCACCAGCAGTACAATCGGATCAGCTATTCCCAAGCGTCCCAGCTAATCGGCGCGATCGACATTTCGGGAGCGGTCCGCCTTGCGGCGGATAAATAAGGACGGTCAGTGCAGCAGCCCCACCAATTCCTCCAACTCCCATACATGATCGGTGAGGCCAGCGGCCATCGCCGGAGTAACTCGGAGCGTCTGGTGAATCCGGCAGTAGTTGTAATGCATGAAGTGTAAATGCCCATGGCTCCAATGCAAACTTTCGAATTGCCGTTGGCTGACATCGTAACCCACCGCGCGACCATGAAACAATTCCAAGCCGTCCACGGATGATTCAATTCCAACAATCCATTGTGACTTCCCTCCGGCGGTCATCAAAATGGGTTCAGAGGTTCAGACGCATAGGTGGTCGTGGTACACCGCCAGTAACTATGACCCCAAGCTGCAAAGATTACGGTCAGCAAGCCAAAGTAGAACCACATTCGCTCCTTTTTCGAATGACTACATTTGCAACCTTTGGATATTTGCGATTTCATCTCATGACAATGCTGCAAACCCTGGGCGTCAAAAACCGAGCAGCACAACTCCGGACCTTCGCGGCAAACCCCGTCAAGGCCCTACAAGCCATCCATCGTAAAATAACTGAGAACTGAAAAGCCATGACTCAGATGGGTTTGCCGTTGATTCGCGGTCACCGCCGGTTACAATAGCATCGCTCTGCAATCGCCAAGGGACTTTCGGGCAAATCTATGACGCATGCAAAGTCCATTCTGCTCGTCGAAGACCACGTCGATTCGGCCCAGTGCCTCGCGCGCAGCCTTGTAAGGCTGGGCCACCGCGTGGAGGTGGCGGGCAGTATTTCCGAGGCGCGGCATCTGGCAGGCGCGCAGCGTTTTGACCTCGCCCTCTGCGATTTGGGGCTTCCGGACGGGGACGGGTGCGATCTGATGCGTGAACTGGCCGACATTTATGGCCTGACAGGAATTGCCTTGACCGGTTTCGGCATGCCCGATGATATTGACCGTGTCGCCAGGGCAGGGTTCGCCGCTCACGTTCTTAAACCGGTCTCATTGGAAAAGCTTGTTTCTGTTCTGGAAAAAATCGCCCCATCGCCGTCTGATCCTCAATCGCCGCCATCCCACGCCGATGGAATGAGATCGTGATCTCCTCGCCCGCCGAAGAGCCGGGCAATTACAAAACCCACGCTGACTATCGCAAGGCCTATGGGGCTTTTTGATATTATCGCTGTGTTGATTGTCCTGACCGCGCTGTTCAGCTACTTCAACCACCAATACCTTCAGCTTCCACCCGCGATCGGCGTCATGCTTATTTCGCTGGTCCTGTCGCTGGTTATCATCCTCCTCGGCAAGTTAGGCTTGTCCCTGGGTCTTCAAAACATCGCCCGGGAATTCCTGAACAAAATTCAATTTGGCCAGGCGCTTCTTCAGTGGATGCTGGGCTTCCTTCTTTTTGCGGGCGCGATGACCGTCGATCTGAACGAGCTTTCACGCCAGCGCGGTGTGACCGGCGCGCTGGCGGTGCTTGCGACGATCGCTTCCATGTTCATCATCGGCGGCATTGTCTGGTTGATCATGCGCGGCGTGGGCCTGGAGCTTAACTGGCTCAGTTGTCTCTTGTTCGGCGCGCTCATTTCCCCGACCGATCCAATCGCGGTCCTTAGCCTTGTGACCCGCGCCGGAGCGCCCAACAGTGTCCAGACGATCATTGCCGCGGAATCGCTCTTCAACGACGGCATCGGTGTGGTTTTGTTCATTACGCTCAGCCAGCTTATTAAAAACAAGGCGTTGGTAACTCTCGGAGGAATTAGCTGGTTGTTCCTCCAGCAAACCGTTGGCGGGGCCGCACTGGGGCTCATGTGCGGCTATTTTGTTTACCTGCTGATCAAGCGCGCCCACGATTTTCAGGTGAATGTTCTGATGACCCTGGCCCTGACCATGGGAAGTTATGCGCTGGCGGACACCCTGCGTGTTTCCGGTCCCATTGCGGTGGTTGTCGCCGGGCTTCTGATTGGAAATCATGGCCGAGTGCTGAACTTAACCAGTGATATTTCACGCGATTTGACGCAATTCTGGTCATTGATCGATGAGATCCTCAATGCGGTTTTGTTCGTGATGATTGGCCTTGAGGTGCTGGCAATGCCCTTCTCGCTGAAGCTGCTGGTCGCAGTCATGGCGACGATTCCCGCCGTGCTTTTGGCGCGCTGGCTCACAGTGATTGCGACGGTTCGCCCGGTGCGCCTTCAGGTGGAACAAAGCCGCGGGCTGGAGGCAATTCTTGTCTGGGGCGGTCTTCGCGGGGGGCTGGCGATTGCGATGTCGCTTTCGCTGCCCGGTGGCGCGATGCGCGATCGAATCGTGCCGATCACCTATGGCGTTGTAGCATTCTCAATTTTAGTGCAGGGGACGACGATCCGGTGGGTCGTCGAAAAGGCGATGAAAACGGGCATAGGCGCGCCGAATGATTCAGCCCAGCGTATCCACGGCCAGGCCTGACGGAACGCTCTGCAGCGCGGCGCTCGGATTTGTCTGGCCGCCCTGGACGTTCTGCAGGGCCGAGAGAAAATCCTGCCGGAATTGTGAAGGCGTGATCCCAAACTTCTGCAAAGTCTGAAAAAAGCTGCTGACGCTGGTTCCAGAGGATGCGCCAGGGGCGGCCGTCGTTGGATCGCTTTCACCGCCGTCGGTATCGGAATTCGAGGTGCTGGCACCCCCATTGAGAACCTGGGAAATCGCGTTCTGGACGACCTGGTTAGGATCGGTGGTTTTGGAATTTGAAGAGGCTTGCAGCGCGGTTGCCACCGCCTGCTGAATCTTCTGCATGAACCCGCCGCCGTGATGACGATGATGCTGGGCGCCTGAGAGCGTCTGCGAGAGAGTCTGGATGGCGCTGGAATTGTTGCTGCTATTCGGGGCGGATGACGCGTTATTGTCAGCGGACGCCGATTGCAGGAATTGATATAAACTCTTTGGAGCGCCCGTCAGGTTGACTGATGACATTGCGAATCCTTTCGCTTTCAAGGCCAGCGCCAAAGTATCGCTCTGGCGGAGACAGCGCAGTTATTATCGGTCGATAGGCAGCGATCGCTTGAGGGCGGCTGGCAAACCATGGGCGGCGGAAGGTGTCAACCTAAATGAGCGATCGATGCCAACGCTGGGGTCTTAACAGGGGTTACGAGGAAATTATCGCCATGAAAACGAAGTCAAAAATTTTCGTGTTTCCCCGAGTCATTCTGGCTGGAATTATTTCATGCGGAAGCCTTTCGTGCGCGGTGGCACAACAGCCGTCCGGTTATTTTCCTGACCCGCAGCAGAACATCCCTCCGCAGCAATATAATCCCGCGCCCCCGGTTGACCCGGCCGCGCAAAGCTCGCGCTGGCCCATGCAGGCTACCGCTTCCGATGGCGCGCAAGTCACGATCTTTCAGCCACAATTGGAAGACTTCCAGGGCGACCAGATCAAAGCCCGGGCCGCGGTGGCGGTTATCCCCGCCAATCAAACCCAGCAGGTGTTCGGGGCCATCTGGCTGCAAAGCCGGGTTGAGACGGATCGGGTGAACCGCACGGTGCGGATCGTCGATGTGAACGTCATTAAGACGCAGTTTCCCGGAGAAGACCCCGTCGCCGCGCCAGTTCTGGCCGACGCGGTGCGACAGGTAATTCTTGCCCACCCCGCCACGCTTTCGCTGGATCAATTGCTGACCATGCTGGAGACGATCCAGAAGCAAAACGTTCAAGCCGCCGCGCTGCAGAGTGATCCCCCGAAAATTGTGTTTATGGATCACCCGGCAATGAAAGTGCAGTTCGATGGGACGCCCCGGCTCGCACAGGTGAAGGACACCAACCTTTACCAGGCGGTAAATACGCCCTTCTTCGTCGTACTCGATCCCGATACGAAAAGGTATTACCTCAAAGGCGCAGGCCGGTGGTTTGAAGCGCCCGATCCCATCGGGCCATACCAGATTTCCGGCCAGGTGCCGGGCGGTGTTTCGAAGCTGGCGGAATCGACCGGTTATCAGGATCCACAGCAACCGATCTCCGACGATCAGGCGCGCGGACTGGAGATTGTGACCGCCACCGAACCCACGGAAGTTGTCTGGACCGAGGGGGAGCCGCAGCTCAGCACCATTGCCGGCACCAGCCTGCTTTATGTCACTAATACCGATGCCGATGTTTTCATGTCGATCGATAATCAGCAGGTTTATGTGCTGCTTTCGGGCCGCTGGTATTCAGCATCTTCGCGCCATGGCCCGTGGATCAATGTTCCGGCGGATCGCCTCCCGGATGATTTCAAGCACATTCCACCCAACAGTGAAAAGGGAGATGTGCTGGCGCATATTCCAGGGACCTCGGCCGCGCAGGATGCGATCGCGGACACGGCGATTCCGCAGACCGCGGCGATTGACCGGCATCAATACGACCAGCCGCCCGTGGAATATGACGGTGATCCTAATTTCCAGCCGATCGAAGGCACGCAGCTCACCTACGCGGTAAACACCGCGGGTTCCGTCATCGGAGACAACGGGCAATATTATTGCTGCTACCACGCCGCGTGGTATCAGTGCGATTCACCGAGAGGAAACTGGCAGATCTGCACGCGCGTGCCGGAGGAAGTTTATGCGATTCCGCCTTCCTGCCCTCTGTATCCGGTGACGTATTGCCACGTTTACGGTTATACGCCGGACGTTTGCTACGTGGGCTACACACCGGGATACACCGGGTGTTACGTGCACGACGGCGTGGTGATCTACGGCACCGGCTATCGCTACCACCCCTGGGAAGGCGAACGATTCTATGTGCCGCGACCGCTGACCTTCGGCTACGGCGCCCACTACAACACCTATTCCGGTCACTGGGGTTTCAGCTTCGCAATGCGATTTGGCGGGGCGACCTGGGTGCGACCGGAAGAAAAATTCGATGGACGGGGCGGGCAATGGTTCGGCTACGGCGGCTACCGCCCAACCTACGGGCACAGCGACGCCCAGGTGCGAGACCGGTTCGTGCGTGACGAAATTGCCGCCCGCCCGGTGGCGCAAAATCGCGCTCCTCGCGACACCTACGCCCGCGATGTGTACCAGCGCCGCAATGATCTGCACCGCGAGATCATCCAGGATAACCAGCGACCCGCTGATCGCCGCAACCAAAGCGATGCGGGCGGTAACCAAAATGACGCCGCCCGAAATGACATTTATTCGGATCCCCAGGGCAATGTTTACCGCAGAACCATGGACGGCTGGCAACAGCGCGATAATGCGCACAACCAGTGGCAACCTGCCCCGCCCGCTGAAGCGCCACACAATGTCGCGCAGCGCAACGATGCGCAGCGCGGCGTTGATGCCCGCGGAGGCCAGCCGGGACCGGGAAACCGCGATGCGGCCAACCGGACGGACCAAAGGCCCAACGACCCGCAGCCCGGCGGTGAGGGGCCCCGCAACAATGCTCCGCGCGATAATGCGGTCCGAGGTGATGCTTCGCAATCGCCGGCAGCGCCCGCCCAACCACCACAGGATCAACCCCGCGTGATATTGCCGCGCGGCGGCACCGAAGGTCCGCGCGTTCAGCCCACGCCGCCTTCGCCTTCTCAGGAAAATCCCAAGACGCAGGCGCCGCGCGAGAGACCAGCCAAGGCCGATGCTCCGCATCAGGAACCTGCCAAGGCGGAGGCGCCGAAACAAGAGGCTCCGCACCAAGATGTCCCGCGCGAAAAGCCGGTGCCCGCGCCGGGCTCTTCGAATAGTGATCTGAACAAGGATTATCAAGCCCGCGTGGCAGGTGAGCAGCGTTCCAAGGCGTATCATGAACCCGCTCCACCGCCACCCGCTGCGCCGGCTCCAAGGCCGCCTGCGCCAGCGGCCAAGCCCGCGCCCCAGGCGCCGGCAAACCCGCCCCCACCTTCGGGGCCTAACAGCCCGCGCGGTGGAACGCGGTAGGCGATATTGAATCGTGAATGAACTTTTTTTTCGGGAACGCGGCATAAAACGTCATGTCGCGTTCCCGAAACTTTATTGAAATGAAGGCTGAAGAGCGGGGCGAGGACCCGCGGGTTTGCCTTTGAGCCATAACGTGAATCGATCCAGATAAAGATAGACAACGGGCGTTGTGTAAAGCGTCAACATCTGGCTGAAAATCAACCCGCCGATGATCGCAATTCCCAGGGGCTTTCGCATTTCTGATCCCACGCCACCGCCCAGTGCCAGGGGAAGCGCGCCCAGCAGCGCAGCCATCGTGGTCATGGTAATCGGGCGAAAACGCAGCACGCAGGCCTGAAAGATGGCCTCATGCGGCGCTTTATTTTCCCTGCGCTCTGCCTCCAGCGCGAAGTCGATCATCATGATCGCGTTCTTCTTCACGATGCCGATCAATAGAATGATGCCGATCATGGCGATGACCGTGAGATCGGTCTTGAAGATCAAAAGCGATAGCAGCGCGCCAACACCCGCCGAGGGAATTGTTGAAAGAATCGTGATCGGGTGAATCAGGCTTTCATAGAGAATCCCAAGGACAATGTAGACCGCGATGATTGCCCCGATGATGAGCATCATCTGGTTGGCCTGCGTGTCCTGATAGACCTTAGCCGTGCCGGCAAAGTTCCCGTGGATGGAGGCGGGCATTCCCATGTCGAACATAGCCTGCTCGATTCCATTTTGCACCGTCGGCAGCGCAAAGCCCGGCGTGAGATTAAAGGAGAGCGTAATGGCGGGCGATTCTCCCTGATGGGCCACCGACAGGGATGTCGTTGTCGGCTCATAATGTGAAAAGGCGTCCAGCGGCACCAATTGTCCACCGGTGCCGGCGACGTAGATGTATCGCAGCCCATCGGGATTCTGCCAGAACCGCTGCTCGACTGTCATCACCACGTGATATTGATTAAGCGTGCTGTACATGGTGGAGACTTGGCGCTGGCCGAAGGCGTCGTAAAGGACATTGTCGATTGCCGCCGGCGTGACGCCCAGGCGCGAGGCGATGGCGCGATCGATAACCAGCGAGGCCTGCAGACCGTGATTTTGCTGATCGGTATTGACATCGACGATGCCCGTCAACGAAGGCATCTTGGCCGCCAGCCTGGGGGCCCATTTTAAAAGGTCGGCCAGGCTGTCGCTGCGCAACGTGTATTGATATTGTGCCGCGCTTTGGCGGCCCCCAAATACAAGATCCTGAACGGCCTGGAATGTCAGTGTTGCGCCGGGGACGCGGATGACCGCTTTGCGCAAATTGGCAATGACCTGATCAGCACTGATTTTGCGCTCCGCCAGTGGCTTAAGCGTTACGAACATATGCGCTGTGTTGCCGCCCCCACCGCCTCGGCCACCACCGCTGAAGCCGACGACGTTTTCGACGGTTGGGTCCTTGCTGACGATCGTTTCATATCGTGCCAGCAATTTAGATATCGCCTGGAATGATGTGTCCTGATCGGCTTGAATTGTCCCTTGAAGGCGACCCGTATCCTGCTGGGGAAAAAGCCCTTTAGGGACGATGACATACAGGTAAGCAGTGAACGCAATGGTGCCCAGCGTGACCAGAATCATGATCAGTGGATGCCGCAGAACGGCGGCCAGGGTTATTTCATATTCGTGCAGAATCCACTGGAAAAACCCTTCGGTAGCCGCGTAAAGCCCGCCGTGCTTCTGTTCAGATTTTGGTCGCAATAGCAGAGCGCACATCATCGGCGTGGTGGTCAGCGAGACGATCATGGAAACACCGATGGCAACCGCCAGGGTGATCGCAAATTCGCCAAAGAGCCGGCCGATGTAGCCGCCCATCAGCATAATGGGGATGAACACCGCCACCAGCGAAATGCTGATGGACATGACGGTGAAACCGATTTCCTTGGCGCCCACCAGCGCCGCCTCCAGCGGCGAGAGCCCTTTTTCCAGATGCCGGGTGATGTTTTCGATAACGACGATGGCGTCATCCACCACAAAACCGGTGGAGATGGTGAGGGCCATCAGCGAGAGGTTGTCGATGCTGTAGTTCAGCAGGTACATCACGCCGAAGGTGCCCAAAAGAGAAATCGGGACCGCGACGCTGGGTATGAGGGTCGATCTCCAATCGCGCAGGAAGAGGAACACCACCATCACAACCAGGACTATGGATACGCACAGCGTGACTTCAGTGTCATGCACCGAGGATCGGATGGTGGAGGTGCGATCCATCACCACCTGAAGGTGCATGTTGGCGGGAATCTGCGCCTGCATTTCCGGCAGCAGTGCCAGCACGCGGTCGGTGGTGTCGATAATATTGGCCTGCGGCTGGCGGCTGATGATAAGCAGCACCGCCGATTTTCCGTTGGCAACGCCGCCGGTGTGGATGTCTTCCACGGAATCGGTCACTTGCGCCACGTCGCTCATGCGAACGGGCAGGCCGTCGCGGTAGCCGACAATCAGCGACAAATATTCCCTTGCCTTGAGCAGTTGATCGGTTGTCGAAAGCTCCCATGTGCGACGCTTGTCGCCCAGCGCCCCTTTGGGCAGGTTTGCGTTGGCCGCGGCCAGACAGGCGCGAATGTCTTCCAGGCTCATGCCCATCGCGTTCAGCACGGTGGGGTTCACTTCGACACGCACCGCGGGCAGTGCCCCGCCGCCGACGTTCACTTGCCCGACCCCTTGTACCTGCGAAAGCTTTTGCGCCAGGATTGAGGAAGCAGCGTCATACATCTGGCCACGAGTGTAGGTGTCGGAAGTGAGAGAAAGAATCAGAATGGGCGCATCAGCGGGGTTGATCTTCCGATAGCTGGGGTTGCTTGGCAGGTTGGCGGGAAGATCGCCCCGCGCGGCGTTGATGGCCGCCTGCACATCCCGCGCCGCGGCGTCGATGTTGCGGCTCAGGTCAAAAACCAGCGTTACCGAGGTTGAGCCCAGCGAGCTGTTGGAGGTCATTTCGGTTACACCGGCGATGCGCGTGAACTGGTGCTCCAGAGGCGTGGCGACGGCCGACGCCATCGTTTCCGGGCTGGCGCCGGGAAGGCTGGCATTCACAAAAATGCTGGGGAAATCCACCTGCGGCAGCGGCGAAACCGGGAGATATTGATACGCCAGCATTCCCGCCAACGCGATGGCGATTGTCAGCAGCGTGGTGCCGACGGGGCGATGAATGAACGGGGCGGAGAGGCTCACACAACCTCCGGATTCACAGCCGAGGGCCCTGTTTCGAATTCCACCGGCGCGGGAGATCGGCCGGTAACGCGGCGGGCGAGGCGCTCAAAAGCGAGGTAAATCACCGGCGTTGTGTAAAGCGTGAGAATCTGGCTGAAGATCAGTCCGCCAACGATGGCAATGCCCAGCGGGCGGCGCAATTCAGATCCGGTGCCTGAGCCCAGCGCCAGGGGAAGGCCCGCGAAAAGCGCGGCCATGGTGGTCATCATGATCGGCCGAAAACGCAGCAGGCATGCCTGGAAGATGGCCTCGGTCGGGGATTTGCCTTCCTTGCGCTCGGCCTCCAGCGCAAAGTCGATCATCATGATCGCGTTTTTCTTGACGATACCGATCAAAAGGATGATGCCGATGAGCGCGATGATGCTGAAATCCGTTCGACAGAACATCAGCGCCAGCAATGCGCCCACGCCCGCGGAGGGAAGGGTGGACAGAATGGTAATCGGGTGGATGTAGCTTTCATAAAGCACGCCCAGCACGATGTAAACCGTAATCAGCGCGGCTGCGATCAGCACCGATTCGTTGGAAAGAGAAGACTGAAACGCCTGGGCCGTTCCCTGGAAGCTGGCCTGAATGCTGGGCGGCAGATTCACTTCATCCTTCGCCTGGTTGATCGCCTGCACCGCATCGCCCAGCGAAGCGTCCTGCCCGAGGTTGAACGAAATTGTGACAGCGGCGAACTGCCCCTGGCGGTTGATCGCCAGCGGCGCGGTGGTCTGCACGATGCGGGCAAAAGATCGCAGCGGAACCGGCGTGCCGGTGGGCGTGTTGATGTACATGTGGTCAAGATCCGCTGGGTTCTTCTGGAAGCGCGGCTTGACCTCCAGCACCACATGATACTGATTGAGCTGGGTGAACATGGTTGATACTTGCCGCTGGCCGAAGGCATCGTAAAGCGTGTCATCGATCATCTGCGGCGTGATCCCCAGGCGCGAGGCGGTATCGCGATCGATCACCACCTGCGTCGACAGACCCAGGTTCAATTGATCCGTCGCCACGTCGCGAAGCTGGGGAAGTTGCTTGAACTTGTCAGTCAGCTTCGGAACCCAGGTTGCCAGCTCAGCGGCGTTGGGGTCTTCCAGCGTGTATTGATATTGCGTGCGGCTCACGCGGTCTTCCACCGTGAGATCCTGCACCGGCTGCATGAAAAGGGTAATGCCTTCAACCTGGGCCAAATCCTGCTGCAGTTGGATGATGACGTCGCTGGCGCTGATCTTCCGCTGATCCAGCGGCTTGAGGTTGATTTGAATTCGTCCGCTGTTGAGCGTGACGTTGGTGCCGTCGATGCCGATAAACGAAGAGAGGCTTTCCACCGCCGGGTTCTTGAGAATGACCTTGGCCAGTTGCTGCTGGCGCTTGGCCATGGCGTCAAAGGAGATATCCTGCGGCGCTTCGGAAACGCCCTGGATGACGCCGGTATCCTGCACGGGAAAAAAGCCCTTGGGGATGTAGAGGTATAGCAGCACGGTCACGACCAGCGTTGCCGCCGCGATCAGCAATACCGTCGGCTGGTGGCCCAGGACCCACCGGAGCGTGCGACCGTAATTTTCGATAATCGTATTGAACGCATGCTCGCTGGTGCGATAGAACCAGCCTTGTTGAGCCTCCGGCTTATGGCGAAGCAGCAGGGCGCACATCATGGGGGTTAGCGTGAGGGAAACAAATGCCGATACAACGATGGTCACGCTTAGCGTCACGGCAAATTCGCGGAAAAGACGGCCGACGATATCGCCCATGAACAGCAGCGGAATCAGGGCGGCGATCAGTGAAACGCTGAGGGAGATAATGGTGAACCCGATCTGCTCTGATCCCTTGAGGGCCGCGGCCAGAGGAGCTTCACCTTCTTCAACATAGCGCGTGATGTTTTCGATCATCACGATCGCATCATCCACAACAAAACCAGTGGAGATCGTCAGGGCCATCAGGGTCAGGTTGTTCAGGCTATACCCCAGCAGATACATAACGCCGAAAGTCCCCACCAGCGACAGCGGCACCGCCACGCTGGGAATGACCGTGCCGGGGATGTTGCGCAGGAACACGAAAATCACCAGCACCACCAGCACGATGGTGAGCATTAATTCAAATTGCACATCCGATACTGAAGCGCGAATGGTGATGGTGCGATTGGTCAGAATATTCACGTTCACCGCGGCCGGCAGCGAAGCCTGTAGCGAGGGAAGAATTGCCTTGATGCGATCG
The DNA here is from genome assembly GCA_030775485.1 of Planctomycetota bacterium. Taxonomy (GTDB): domain Bacteria; phylum Planctomycetota; class Phycisphaerae; order Tepidisphaerales; family Tepidisphaeraceae; genus JALYJB01. The sequence continues at coordinate 144,281 of JALYJB010000006.1, forward strand.
ACGACATCGATGATGTTCGCGCCGGGCTGGCGCTGAATGTTGACGATGACCGCTGGATCATTGTTCATCCAGGCGGCTTCTCTCACGTTTTCCGCGTCATCGATCACATCGGCGATATCCGAAAGCCGAATGGGCTGGCCGTTTCGGTAGGCGATGACCAGCGGGCGATATTGCGCGCTGGAGAGAATCTGATCGTTGGCCCCAATGATCCGCGCCTGGGTGGGGCCATCGAAGCTGCCCTTGGCCTGGTCAACATTGGCCGCGGCGATTTGCGTCCGCAGGTCTTCCATGTTCAAGCCCAGCGAGGAAAGCGACGTCGGATTTACCTGAATTCGCACCGCCGGCTTCTGCCCGCCGCTGATGCTGACCAGGCCCACACCGGATTGCTGGGATATTTTTTGCGCCAGCAGCGTATCGGCCAGGTCTTCCACCTTAAAGAGCGGTAGCGCTTTGCTGGTCAATGCGAGAGTCAGAATCGGCGTGTCCGCGGGGTTGATCTTGTTATAGATGGGCGGATTGGGCAGATCCCTGGGCAGATAGGTTCCCGAGGCGTTGATCGATGCCTGCACCTCCTGTTCGGCGATATCAATATTAAGACTAAGCCCGAACTGCAGCGTGATGACCGATGCCCCGGCGGAGCTGGTGGAGGTCATCTGGTTTAAGCCCGGCACCTGGCCGAACTGCCGCTCCAGCGGCGCGGTGACGGAAGAAGCAACAACGTCAGGCCCGGCGCCCGGATAAAAGGTGAGAACCTGGATGGTGGGGTAATCAACTTCAGGCAGGGCGGAAACCGGCAGCTGACGATAGGCGGCGGCCCCAATCAGCAAAATTGCCACCATGAGCAGCGACGTGGCGATCGGCCGCAGGATGAACAGCCGGGACGGGCTCATTGGGCGTTCCCCGCCCCACCACTTCCACCTTGACCATCACCGGGAGCGTTTCCGCCGCCACTTGCGCCGCTGGGGCGGCTGCGCCGGCGTGAAGCGCGCGTGGCAGCCGAAGGCCGCGTGCTGCCGCCCGAAGGGTTGGCATCGACGAGATGCATGACGACGGTCATGTTCGGTTGAAGCTTATCAACGCCGTCGGTCACCACCACTTCGCCGGCGGATAGACCGCTTTCGATGGAGGCCAATTCATTATCATCGGGGCCGAGGGTTACGTTGCGCACTTCCACCTTGTTATCCGCTCCGACAACGTAGACAAAAATCAGGTTGTCCGGGCCGTGCTGGATCGCGGTTGATGGCACGATCACCATGTTCTTGCGGGTTGCCAGCAGCAAACGGGCGTTTACAAATTCATTGGGGAACAGCGCATTGTTCTGGTTTTCAAATCGCGCCTTGAGGCGGACTCGGTTGGTGCCGTTGGAAACCTGACTGTCGATTGCGGTGAGCGTTCCTTTGGCAAGCACGTTGCGCACGTCCTGATCGAGCGCGGTAACCTCAAGAGGCGGAACATTGGCCGAGTTGTTCATGACCTGGTTGATGTCATCCTGCACGATGGAGAACACCACGGAAATCGGCTGAAGCTGTGTGATGACAGCCAGACCGTTTGCATCACCCGCATGGACGATGTTTCCCTGATCGACATTTCGCAAGCCGATGCGACCCTGCACCGGCGCGGTGATGGTGCAGTAGTTGAGATTCACCAGGGCGCTGTCAACATTGCCCTGATCGCTTTTGACGATTCCGCCGTATTGATCGACGAGCGCTCTTTGCGTATCGATCTGTTGCTGGGTGAAGGTATTGGTGGGCGCGTCCAGGTATCTCTTTAAATCAAGGCTGGCATTTTGCTGCAGCGCCTGATCCCGGGCGAGCTGCCCCTGGGCCTGAATGAGTTGCGCCTGAAATGGGCTGGGATCGATCTGGGCGAGAACATCGCCGGCATTGACGATCTGCCCTTCCGCGAACCCCACCTTGATGAGCTGGCCATCAACCCGGGTGTGGACGGTGACGGTGTTGAACGGGACGACGGTGCCCGGCTCAATCCGATAGATCGGCACATCCCCGATTCTGGCCTGGGCGGCGACAACCGGCGGCGCTCCGCCGCGACCGAATCCGCGGGCGGCTGCGGTTGCGCCGGATTGGCTCTGCTTGATCCGCACCACGACAAAATAGACGCCCGCAACGAGAACCGCCGTTACGATAGCCCAAAGCACCCAGCGCCCGACGCCGCGCCGATGGGGTCGCGTTGCCACAGGCAAAGCCCGCGGGACCGGAGTCGGCAGACTGCCTTCCCGCGATTGCAGGGTCCGATAATCAATTGTTTCTGGGTTCATCAGCGGGATCCGAACATTCTGTTACTCCTCATCATGCAGTGATGGCGCAATATCCTCTGAACGCGATAAGCGAGATCAACATCCGCAGCCGAAATGTTACGGCGCGGGCGACGATAAATCTCTATCCCTCTTTGCGATACGTTCTACCAATAGAGATGAAGTGTTGTTGAAATCCCATCAGTGCAATTTTTGCGGCACTGTCTATTTGGCCGCGCGCTTGGCGCGCGGGGATTTTCCCTTGGGCTGCCAGATTTTTACGCGCTGGTCATTTTCAGTGACTTCCGGATCCCACTTCCTGGTGCTGCTGATCGCGGGAATGCCCTTCATTTCGTTGAGCTTGTCGCGAAGTTGCGCAGCCCGCTCGAATTCAAGATTCTTGGCCGCCTGGAGCATTTCCTCCTCCAGAAGCTTGATGAGCTCTGTTTGATCGAACTGGTTTTCGCTTTGGTTGATCGCTTCCCGCGCGGCGCGGCGGGCCTTCATTTCGGACTCCAGACCCTGGCGAATAGACTTCTCGATGGTTGTGGGGGTGATGCCGTGCTCGGTGTTGTATTGCATTTGAATCGCGCGGCGGCGCAGGGTTTCGTCCATGGCGCTTTTCATTGCCGGTGTTATGGAATCGGCATAGAGAATAACTTTCGAATTCACATTCCTCGCGGCGCGACCCATGGTTTGAATCAGCGACGTTTCGCTTCGCAGAAAGCCGGCTTTGTCGGCATCGAGGATCGCAACCAGTGAAACTTCCGGCAGATCTAAACCTTCGCGGAGAAGGTTGATGCCGACCAGCACATCAAAATCGCCCTTGCGAAGATCGCTGAGAATTTCAACGCGCTCCAGCGTTTGAATCTCGCTGTGCAGATACCGCCCGCGCAAGCCCGCTTCCTGGATGTACGCGCTGAGGTCTTCGGCCAGCCGCTTCGTAAGCGTGGTGACCAGCACCCGCTCCCCCTTCTCGGCGCGCTCCTTGATCTGCGCCAGCAAGTGCGGCACCTGGCCTTGCGCGGGATGCACGAAAATTTCCGGATCGACCAGCCCCGTGGGGCGAATCACCTGCTCGACGACTTCGCCGCCGGTTTTCTCAAGCTCCAGTTTGGAAGGCGTCGCCGAGACGAACACCACCTGGTTCCACATCTGTTCGAATTCTTCAAACTTCAGCGGGCGGTTATCCATGGCGCTGGGAAGGCGGAAGCCGTGATCGACCAGGACCTGCTTGCGCTGGCGATCGCCATTGTACATGGCCTTGATCTGCGGCAGCGTAACGTGCGATTCATCGATAATCAGCAGGAAATCCTTGGGGAAATAGTCGATGAGCGTGTAGGGTTTTTCACCGGGCTTACGGCCATCAAGATGGCGGCTGTAATTTTCGATGCCGCTGCAGATGCCGACTTCCAGGAGCATTTCCAGATCATATTTGGTGCGGGCCAGCAGGCGCTGGGCCTCGAGCAGCTTCCCTTCACCGCGCAGGCGCATGACCTGAAGATCAAGCTCATCGCGAATGGATTGGGCGGCGGCCCGCACGCGGTCTTCGGGCATGACGTAGTGAACCGCCGGATAGATGAAGAGCTGATCGTGGCTTTGCAGAATTTCGCCGGTCAGCGGGTTGATGGTGTCCAGCGCGGTGATTTCATCGCCGAAGAATTCAATGCGATAGGCGAATTCCTCGTAGGCTGGATGAAGTTCGACAGCATCGCCCCGAACGCGAAAGGTGCCGCGCTTGAAATCAATATCATTGCGGGCGTATTGCAGATCGATGAGCTTGCGCAGCATGTCATCGCGATCAGTCGGCTCCGACTTGCGGATTGGGAGAACAGACGCCTTGTATTCAACAGGGGAACCAAGACCGAAGATGCAGGAGACGGAGGCAACCAGCAGCACATCGTTTCGGCTAACGAGGTTGCTGGTGGCGGAGAGGCGCAGACGATCGAGATCATCATTTCGGCTGGCGTCTTTTTCGATGTAAATGTCGCGCTGCGGGATGTACGCTTCGGGCTGGTAGTAATCGTAATAGCTGACGAAATAGCCGACCGCGTTGTTCGGGAACAGTTCCTTGAATTCCTCGTAAAGCTGGGCGGCGAGCGTTTTGTTGTGGGAGATAACCAGCGTGGGCCTGTTTATCCGGGCCACGGTGTGGGCCATGGTGAAGGTTTTGCCGGAACCCGTGACGCCCATGAGGGTTTGATATTTTTCTCCCCGCTGGATGGCGGTTACGAGTTTATCAATGGCGGCGGGCTGGTCGCCTTCCGGCTTGAAGGGGCTGACAACTTGAAAATCGGCCATGAACGAATCTCCCGAGACGGATTATAGTCCGCCGGTAGCTTAAGGGCGCGTGGCAGGGTCGTTTGGAAAAACGAGATAGGCTTCCAGCAGTTCCATCGTTGCTGGGCCGATGCCGCGGATGTGTTCTAAATCCGTGGGTTTGCCGAACGCGCGCTGGCCGGGATGGCTGGCGACAAATTGGCTGCGATATTCCACGATTGCAGCAGCGCGTTTTTCGCCCAGGCCGGAAATGGCGGCAAACTCGGCGGCGGTCGCGGTGTTGGGATCGAGCCGGTCGGCCAGTTCCTCGGCGGCGGGGCCGCGGGCTGGGGGTGGATCGGAAATCATCGCGCGGTTCATTGCGAGCCGAATGCCCAGCACGATCAGGATGACGGAGAAGATCGCGATCAGGCCGCGCTGCTGCAATCGCGTCCAAAGTTCCGGCAGCCGGGAGCGAGAGAGCGGCGGCAAGGGCATGGGACACTTCTGAGTGAAGTCAATGAATTCAATTTTTGCAGCGGAAACCGCAGAGATCGCTCGGCGGTGAACAAATTCATTCCCCAAACAATTTCTATGGCTTCCGCTGCCAGGAATGGAATTGCTCGCGCATTTCCTGGAGCTTGGCGAAGGCGGGTTTGTGGCGAAGCATGTCGTCCAGGAGGCCGCCGGAGGGGATGCTGGGGTTGATGTCCGCCAGGTTTTCCCAGGCGATGGATTCGATGTAGGGCTTGCTCAACGAGATGCGATAGGCGGCAGCCATCCACTCGGCCTGAAGTTCGGGATCCCACGGGCGTTTCCAGTGGCCGGCGAGATTGGGATCCATGCGGCCCTCGGAACGATCGTGCGGATCTGGGGTATGGCGGCCCGGGACGCCCAGGCCGGTTAAAAATACCGGGCGGCCCAGCGTGGAAAATTTGTCGAGCATGCAACTGTACTGAAACAAATCGCGCGTATATTTTCCCGGCGCGGGGATGCCCATCTCGTATTCCAATCCGAAAGCTTCAAAATTGATACCAGCCTGAGCCACCATTTCCGCGTAAAGCATGGGCGGCACCGCGGCGCGGCTGCGGGCATGATATTCGCCGAACGGCTGTTTGATGGTAATCAGCGTTTTGGCGGTCGGCAACAATGTCTTCACCTGCGACACCAGAAGGCGGCTGAGTTCGATGATCTGTTCGAACGTCAGCGGGAAGACATTGTTGGTGTGCAACCCCGCACAGACATTCCAGACCGCCACCTGTTTGCGATATCGCGTGACGATTTTCTGTACATATTCGTAGCAAAGTTCGCGGAGGGTATCGAAATCGTTTTCCCAGATATACATCCAATCGGGGACTTCGCCGTCGGTGAGATCGATCAGGGGGCCGGCGACGATTGGCAGGCGTTTGCGACCGAGGACTTCGAGCCATTCATCCACCGGCGCGGTATCGAACGATTGTTCCTGGGGCTGAATTTGCTTCCAGCGGATGGGCAAAACCGCGTAATCAAAACTGCCGGTGAGGGTGTCTTTGTATTTTTGGTTCTGAATGACGGGGTCAATCTTGCAGCCGAAAATATGCTTGACGAACGTGTTGCCGGCCTTGCGGCGATTGATGAGCAGTTCGCCGTGGAAGGCGGCAAGCTGCTCGGAAAGGTCCAGCGAAATAGCCAGGGAATGGTCGGCCAGCCTGGCGGCTTCCACCGGTTCATCCAGTCTGCCCAGGGCATCGGCAAAGAGGCCCTGGGCTTCCTTGAAACGCTGGATGAATTTTTCAGCCTTGGGGAAATCGAACAGATTCCAGTCTTCCTGCTTCTGGACGATCTTCATGAGGCGGAAGCGCGCCAGTTCAACGTTGAGGTTGTAGGGCCGCTCGCGATTGAGGAGGCGCGTGGTTTCCAGGTGGAAGGCGCCCTGGGTGCCCATGTCCCACATGAGAGCGATGCCGGCGGCATGTTCGTCGCCGCGAATCATGGTGAGGTAGCCGTCGCGGAAAACAATTTCCGAGGGGATGGGCACACTCTCCGGTCCCATGGCCATCGCCGCCACGGGCGTGAACTGCATGAGACGGCTGCCGTTGCGATAGATCTCAAACTTGGTTGGCATAACCGCTGGGGCATCTTAGCAGAGAGGCCGAGCGTCTCAAATGCTTGGAAATAATCGGACAAAGAGAATCATGCCCGTGGGGAGCGATTGCCCTTGGAAACGGTTCTTCTTCGCCTTAATCTGCCCCCATGTCTGGCGCGTTGATGCAATCTTCTTTGCCGTTTCCGGTTCGGCGAGGGAAGGTGCGCGATGTTTATGATCTGGGGGAGCAGCTTTTGATTGTCGCCTCCGATCGGATCAGCGCGTTTGACTGCATCATGCCCAATGGAATTCCGGATAAGGGGGAGATTCTTACCGGGCTGAGTCTGTTCTGGTTTGAGAAATTCGCCTCCGAATTTGAGAATCATCTGATCAGCGCTGATGTGGCGCGTTATCCCGGTTCGCTTCGTCCGTTCGCGGAGCAGATCGCGGGGCGATCGATGCTGGTGAAGAGGGCGGAGGTTCTGCCGATCGAGTGCGTGGCGCGCGGGTATCTGGCTGGGTCGGGGTGGAAGGAATACCAGAAAACACGGAAGGTTTGCGGGATCGCCCTGCCCGAGGGGTTGCGGCAGTGCGATCTCCTTCCCGAGCCAATTTTTACCCCGGCGACGAAGGAAGAATCCGGGCACGACATCAACATCGATTACACGGAGACGGAGAAACGAATCGGTAAGGCTGACGCGGCGGTGCTTCGCCAGCGGACGCTTTCGCTTTACACGCAGGCGGCTGAATACGCGCGATCGCGCGGCGTGATCATCGCCGATACGAAATTTGAATTCGGCAAGCTGCCGGATGGCACGATCATTTTAATTGACGAGGTGCTCACACCTGACAGCAGCCGATTCTGGCCGGCGGATCAATATGCGCCCGGGCGCGATCAGCCGAGTTTTGATAAGCAGTTCGTGCGGAATTATCTGGAGAGCCTGACCTGGGATAAGACGCCGCCCGCGCCAGCGCTGCCGGGGGAAGTGGTGAGCGGGACACGGCAGCGGTATGTCGATGTTTATGAGCTGCTCACGGGGCGGAGGACGCAGTTTGGCTCGGCCTAATCGATTTACTTATGTGCTTAAATTCCCGGTGATTCTCACGCAGCGGCGACTTCCTTCACCCGCACAATGCCGCGGCGGATGGTGCGGCCGTGATGCTTTGGCCGAACGATGATGTCGATGTCCACTTCCAAAGCATTAAGAAACGCGAGAAGCCGGTCGATCGAATAGCCGGAATGGCGACCATTCATCAGTTTCGACACATCGGGCTGACTGACGCCCAACCGCTCGGCTGCCGTGACCTGCGTTAAGCCGAGTTCCTTAATTCGGAGATAAAGTCGCAGCACGAGTTTGGCCTTTACCTTGAGGTCGGCCGCTTCGCTTTTGGGAAATCCAAGTTCCGCGAACAGGTTGGCGGTTCCGCGCGTGACCGTTTCGCGTTCAGCCGTGTTTTTATGTTTTTGGCTGCTCATCTAGTTCTCCTTAAGCCACTGTTGATAATCTTCCTCGGCGGTCTTCAAACGTCTTTCAATCAACTCTATTTCGTGTTTCGGCGTCTTGATGCCGCTCTTGCTCTTTTTCATGAATGCGTGAAGCACATAAATCGCTTTTGCAAAGCGTACCGTGTAGACAGCACGGTGCGTGTCACCTCGGTGATCCTCCACGATCTCCAGAACGCCCGCGCCTTTGAACCCTTTAAGGGGTTTGGCCGATGGATGCTTCTTTCCCATCTGCGCAAAGGAGAGCGCGAATCCGATATCACGTCGCGCTTCGTCAGGAAAACCGCGAAGGTCTTGTCGGCTCGCACCCACAAAGTGAACCGGCCTATCCTTATTTTTATCGGCCGCTTCACCCTCGCCCATTATGGTAAATATACCATATTATACGTCCTTTTGCAATCTAATAATTTGGGCTATCCGGTCTCAGTCGCGCTTGAAATAATCCCTGATCAGGTCCGCGTCTTCATCTGGAATGCTGCCGGCGCGGACGGCTGTGTTGGGCGCGACGGAGTTTGCCGGCCAATCGGGGGAAATCCATGGAGCGGGGCGATTGGCGGATGAATGGGGCGCAACGCTGCCACCGGCGGCTTGGGCTGCATCTCCGGCGGTGTTGGCTGGACCGTTTCCAGTCGACACCGTTCCCCCGACTGCGCGATCCGTTGAACCATTGCCTTGAAAAACGGGCTTCGGTGAATTCACTTCCGCGTGCGTTACGGCTGTTCCACTTCCGGCGCCGGTGGTTTGTCCAGATGGGCCGGGCAGATTTTTGGGGATCGATCCCTGTTTAGCCGCTGGTGATGCATCGTTGGTTTCAGGGTCCGCGGCGCGATTGGAATCTTCGGTCAGTGGGCTTGTGCCAGCGGGTCTGGCAGCCGGGGTGGGGTTGTTGGCGGTCACCTCAGCGCTTTGGTGGATGTTGTTTGCGATTGATGCTGGTTCAGCGGGTTCTGAGGCAATCACCGAGCGTGGATTTTGGGTGCTGGTTAGCATGGCCAGAGTGATGAGCAGGCCGGCGGAGGCGCCCATAGCGCCCCAGCCGCGCAGGCCGAAACGGGCGGCGATTATGGATGATGGCTTGACACCCTGGCATTTCTGATCGGCAATTGCTTCCAGCGTCCGCATCCACTGGGGCGTGGTGAAATCATTGCTGGGTTGCCGATGGATCGAGAGGAGAGTGGCCAGCAGGTCATCCAGCTTCAACTGTTTGTCGGCCTCCGTGGCGACTTCCAATGGCGTGGGTCTTGCGGAGATTCCCCACATCAATCCACAGATTGCTGCCAGGATGAGCGCGGCTTCCGCGAGCGTCAGGCCTGATTGGTTGCGCATCCAGAAAATGGGCAAGAGCGACAACCCGGCGGCGGAAGCGACGGCGCAGGCGATGCCGATGGATTCGAGAATGCGAATCAGCATCATCCGCCAGCGGACGGATGCGATGAATTGCTGGGATGTTGCGGGCTGGCGGCGCATGCAGATGAGCGTCCTCTGCAATTAGATTCTTTTTCTCAATTCGTCCACGGTTTCACGAACGCATTCCAGATGAGGATTGATGGAGAGGGCTTTTTCGTAAGACTCGATCGCCTCGGAAATCTGGTTCAGGTGGGCGTGGCAATGGCCCATTCCCGACCAGGCACCGAAATGACAAGGCATGCGGCGAATGGTACGGCGGCAATCGGCGATACTCTTTTCGTAATCCTCGATCAGGTAATAAGCAATTGCCCGCTGATTGTAAGCTTCGGCGTAATCGGGATCACTGGCGATGGCCTTGTTGAAAAGGCGGATGGCGCCGGGGAAATCGCGATCGCTGAGGGCCTGGCTGCCGTGGCAGACAGCCTGATTGGCGTCGGCGGTTTTGCCGCCACGAAACCAGACGGCCCAAAGGGCGTGCTCAGCAAGCTGATTCAGGACGGGGTCGGGGTCTTTCAATTGGATGGACAAATCCTCGACGCAGCAGGTGGGGCCGACCAGGGCGAGGGCAAGCAACGCAACTTTCTTGGCATCGGAATGCGGCGAGCGGAGCAGATCACGAATTTGCTGAGAATGCCATTTCGATTTGAGCAGTTCAAGCAAGCCCGAAAGATCCTGCTGAGCGAGCAGCGGCTCGACAAGCTCGACAAACTGGTTTGGATCGATTGGGGCCAAGGGTACCACCTAATCCCCATAGTCTAGGCGAAAGACGTAAGCCTTATCCAATTCAGACGTTGCTTTACGTTTATCTGAGAGCCCGAGGATGCTCAAAGAATATGGGCGAGCTCAACTGAAAATTTAATATTGTCCCGGCCGACGCGATTGGCCCTGAGACGGTTGATCCTTTGATGCCTCCTGGGCTTCCTGGCTAAAAGGATCTGCATATAGCGTTCGTCGCTGGGCGAGGGACATATCCAGCCGGGTGGGGTCATAACCGGTTTCGAGCTTGGAGGAGCATCCGGCGGCGCCGAGGCAAGCCACCAGGGCAAGCAAAAGCTGGTTCGCAAAGCGTTTCACGGAATAAAGGTTAACAACTTTCTGGCGTTTCTGTAAGAGAATTGGAAACAATGCGTTCATTTCTGTCCCCTTGTGGGAATGTGGTACAATAGGCGTTTGCGGGGGAGTGAACCTATGGCAAAAACGTATATTCCCGACAATATCCGAATCGCTTCCCAAGAGGTTAAAGCGGCTAAACTGTATGATCTGATGATCCCCGGGCCGGGGGTGCCTTGGGAAGATCGGAACAGCAGCGGGTCGGTATCCTCCTTTTTAAAGACCGCCACGGGCCTGATGTTTCATCCGGCGGCCACGCTGAACCGAATGCGGCGTCCGGACAGCAGGGCCGAAGCCAATTCGTTTGCCATGGTTTGCGCGGTGATTTGGGTGATGGCGGTATTCATTCAGTCCGCCTTTGATTATTTCGTTTATTACAAGTCGAACGTCAATCTCATTGCGAACCAGTATTGGGTGAACACGGCGATTCAGGCGGTCCTGGTTGGGGCTGGGGCGTTTATGCTTCCGCGGGTGGCCTCGGGGCTGTATTTCAAGCTGGCTGGTTATGACATGACCACCAAGGTATCGCCCGAGCTGGTGCACAACACACTGGCCTATCTGATGGCGCCAAGCCTGGTGGCGCTGATTCCCGGCTCTTACATGGGGACTTACATAGGAATTTGGATCGCCCCGCTGCTGGCGCTGCTTTGGATCTTGCTGCTGTGGATGGCTGCGGGCGTTGGTCGGCTGCGCATTGGGGTGGCTGGGGCGATGGTTTCTTCGGTGCTGACGTTTCTGATTTGCATGGGAATTGGGGTGGCCATTTATTTCGTGGGCCGGACGGTTGGCTCCAAGACGCTGGATATGGATTCCATTCCGACGCCGCTGCATCCTGAACAAGTCGCTCCGCCGCAGTGAATAACGACGATTTGCAACTGGCATCTCTGGCGTTCAGACAGCGCCTGCTTGCGCGCATTCATAGAAAACATCAGACTACAACCCAGCAATTGCAATTTGGAACGGTGGCATTCAGCTTCACGCGGATTCTGGAACCCGACCGCGTGCTTGATGAGATCATTGCGGAGGAGGATCTGCGGGAAAAGCAGACAGGGGTGCGCCTGGCGGACCCGCCCCACCTTCCTTACTGGGCTGAGCTTTGGGAAAGCAGCCGGGCGGTAGCAGCGGTTGTTTCGCGGATGGATCTGCACACGGGGATTTCGGTGCTGGACCTGGGCTGTGGTATGGGACTGGCCGGGACGGCAGCGGCAGCGCGGGGCGCGAGCGTTTTACTGGCTGACCTGGAAGCGCCCGCCCTGCTGTTTGCGCGGCTGAACACACTTCCCTTTGCAGATCGGGCGCGGGCGCGGCGGCTGAACTGGCAGAAGGATCAGCTGGGGGAGAAATTCGATCTGATTCTTGGGGCCGACATTTTGTATGAAAAAGCACAGTGGGCATTTCTGGATCCTTTCTGGAGAGCGCATCTGGCTGAGGGCGGCACGGTGATTCTGGGTGAGCCGGGCCGGCAGAGCGGGGATGCTTTTTTAACCTGGATTGGGGAACGCGGGTGGAAGTTGATTCAGCGCGAGGAACCGATTGCCGGGAGGCCGCGGCCGATTCGGATTTTTGAGCTGCGGCAAGGTCAACTTTAAGCCAAGGGCTACGATGTGGAACGATTCGGAATACGCTACCCTACATATATGGGCCAAAGGGTGAAGGTTTTTGGATATTTTTCGTGTTTGGCTACTTTCGTGGTCTTTCTAAACGTTTGTCGCACAACGAATAAAAATTATTTTTAGGTTGAAAAGATTTATTTTTTAAGATTGTTGCTTTTATCGCAATATTGCTCGAAAAATATCCTTTGGCAGTTTATGTGCCGACCATCATCGGAGGTAGATGCGGTGGAAATGTGGCGACCGATACACTCGAGAAACTGCAAGCCATCATTGACGAGCAACTGCCCGCTTGCACCCCTGAGCAACGCGAACTGTTCACACTCAGCTGGGATGAATCGAACCGCTGAGAATTAATTTTGCCGATTGTGGCTCCGAAGAACTCAGCGGTAGATTGGCGATCTCCAGATGAATTCGCGCGATTCGACTCCTGCCGCCTCTGACGAGGAATCGAGCGCGCGGCCTTTTTTAGAATCAGAAGGTACTTGTCATGCCAACGTTAGCCACCGATTACGTTCGATACTCTGATTCCGTCGAAACCAAGCAGCCGGATGAGGAGAAGACCATTGCTGAGATCAGCGCGGTGATGGGCCGGCTTAGCGCGCTGATGAATGATCGGTATCGGCATGCGGTGCGGTCGGTGCATTCCAAGAGCCATGGGCTGTTGAAGGCGGAGTTGAAGGTTTCGGACGGGCTGCCTGAGAAGCTGCGGCAGGGATTGTTTGGGGTGGCGCGGACCTATCCGGCGATTGTGCGGTTCTCGACGGTGCCGGGGGATATTCTGGCGGACAGCGTTTCGACGCCGCGCGGGATGGCGGTGAAGGTGGTTGGGGTTGAAGGGATGGAGATGTTGCCTGGCCATGCGGGGGAAGTGACGCAGGATTTTGTGTTTGTGAATGCCAAGTCATTCGGGGCGCCGGATGTGAAAGCCTTTTTGAAGCTGCAGCACATTATTGAACAGAATGCGAATGATCCGGAAATTTTCAAGAAGCTGGTCTCGAACGTGGCTCGGGGCACCAACGCGGTGCTGGGCCTGGTCGGCGCGGAAAGCGGGACGCTGGCCCAGCTTGGGCATCCCGAGACGCATATTCTTGGCGAGACATACGGAAGCACGGCGGCGCTGCGCTATGGGGACTACATCGCGAAAATCATTTTCAAGCCGATATCGGAGAATCTGAAAGCGCTGGCGAAGAAGCACGTGGGCGTGAACTTTCATTTTTCTGGGTTGCGGGATGCGGTGGTTGAATTCTTCAAGACTGAGACGGCGGTGTGGGAGGTGGGCGTGCAGCTTTGCGCGGATTTGAAGACCATGCCGGTGGAGGATCCTTCGGTGGCCTGGCCGGAAGAGGTAAGCAGGATGCGTACAGCCCCGAGCGGCGGGTATATGTGGATGAAGTATTGTCGTTCAATCCGTGGCATGGGTTGGCTGCGCATCGGCCGCTGGGGAACATCATGCGGGCGCGGGTGAGTGTTTACAAAATGTCATCGGACTATCGGCATAAGATGAACGGGCAGCCGATTGTTGAGCCGAAGGGGATTGGGGAATTGCCGGATTGAGACGGGGCGGAAGACGCGCGACATATTATAAAGACTGGTCTAGCCGCGGCATTAAGCCGCGAGGCGTAGTCGCCGGGTTAGCGACGTTGATCTGATCGCCACCTGCACTTTGCAACCCAGCATTTCTTCCAGCAGCCGGAACTTCTTGCGGCGGGAGAAGACGCGGCGGGCTTTGGGGGAATCTGATGCCAGCCAGCAATTAATCTTCAATACGCGGCCTTGCAGGCGGAACTTTACCCTGGGGGAGGGCAAGGACCGGCTATCGAGTCCATCGGCGGCGCGCAGAAACGCAAGGACCAGTCGAAGCGCCGGGGCATCGTCGTGGGGACGGAGGATGCGGTCTTCATGGATGATGGGAACCGTGCCACGATGATGACGTGCGAGAAACGCCAACGCGCGGCGCTGGCGATTTTTCAGGGGAAGCGATCGATCGCGCAGGATCATGCGGGCGCCAATGAGCGGGTGATTTTTGTCGCTGACGCTGCGGCCGACATCGTGAACGAGGGCGCCCCACCTGAGCGTTCGCATTTCCTGAGTTGAGAGAGTGTGCAGCGGCGCGGTGGCGCGGACCAGCGCGGCGGCAAGGGAGGCGACGCGCTTCTCATGGGCGATGCCGCCCAGACGGGCAGTCACCCAGCGGCGCAGCAACGAGATTTTATTGGCGATTTGAGCTTCGATGTTGGCTGATCTCATCATGATCTCCGCTTACACCGTAGTTTGGTCGGTCACAAACCGGAACATCATTATTAGCGCGCGATCCGTTTTTACAAGATTTCAACGGGCGGATAACGCGAATTTCGGATCAATATCACCAGCCACGGCATTATCGGTTGGTTGCGGCGTGGCGGCTCTGTTTATTTTCCCCAGGTGGCGAACATGCCTATCGCGGCCAGGAGCATGATGCCCGTGGCGAGCCATCCGAAGGCGCGGACGCCTTTACCAACGTTGGCGAACTTTCCCATGATGCGGGGATCGGCGGACATGTGGACCATGACTGCCATGACGGGCACCGCAACGACTCCGTTAATAACCGCCGACCAGACCAGGGCCTGGATGGGGTCAATGGCATGGACAAAATTAATGCCCAGACCCAGCAGCGTGGCGGCCGCGAGCACGGCATAAAACCCGCGGGCGCGATGAATTTTGCGATCGAGGCCAACGCCCCAGTTCATGGCTTCGGAAACCCCGTAGGCTGCCGATCCGGCCAGGACGGGCACGGCGAGCATGCCGGTTCCGATCACACCGATGCAGAAGAGCCATTGCGCGACCATCCCATGCCCACTCACATGGAGCGCCTGCCCGAGAGCGGCGGCGGCATCCTGGGCGGAATTTATCTGATGATTCCCGTTGGGGTCCGAGCCGATGGTGACGGCGAACGTGAGCATGATGAAAAAACCGATGAGGTTGGAAATCCCCATGCCCGCATAGGTATCGATGCGAATGCGCTCGAATTGGTCGCGCGCCTGCTCGGGGCTTTTCTTGAGGCGATTATCGTTCGGGGTGGATTTAATTTCTTCTGTCTCCATCGATGCCTGCCAGAAAAACAAATATGGGCTGATGGTGGTCCCGATGACGGCGACGAGCATCGATAGATATCCTCCCGTCCATGCCACATGGGGAAAAACGGCGCCCCACATCGCCTGTTTCCAGTGGACGTGGCCCAGGAACGCAGTCGCGATATAGACGACCAGCACGAGGGAAAGCCATTTGAGATACTGGGTGTATTGCGCGTAACGGATGAAGACCTGCAGCACCAGTGAGAGCACGGCGAAGGCGGCGGCGTATAAAAGTGGAGAGCCGTGGCGCATCAGCATTTGCGCGCTCTGGCCCATGGCGGCGATATCGGCGCCGAGATTTATGACATTGGCGGCGACAAGCAGAAAGACGATCGGAAGAACCAGCCAGCGGCCGTAACAGCGGCGCATATTTCCCGCCAGCCCGCGCCCGCTGACGCGGCCGATGCGAGCACTGAGCTCCTGGGTGGCGGCCATCAGCGGCAGCGTGAGGACCAGCGTCCAGAGCATCGCGTAGGCGAACATTGCGCCGGCCTGGGCATAGGTGGCGATGCCGCTGGGGTCATCATCCGAAGCGCCGGTAATGAGGCCCGGGCCGAGCATCTGATACCAGCGGCGCTGTCTGGGGACTTTATTTTCGACATCCTGGGCGATTGCATCGGGGGAATCTTTCAGATCCTGGGGCGGAAAATGCCGTGCGTCCCCGGCGTCAACGATTTGCTCTTGCATCAGCTACAATGTAGCGATCCGGACAGTTACAATGGAACGCAAAATTGGCAGATTTTGCACCCGGTAACGACACGTTAATGGAACTCACCAACACCGCCGCCAAGCCCGCCCTTCCGCCGCACGTGGAGCTTCGCGCCGCGGCGATTTCGCTGGGAACGAGCATCGCGCTGGTGCTGGTCAAATTCACGGCATTTTTTCTGACCCGCTCCAACGCGATTTTTTCCGACGCAACTGAAAACATCGTCAACGTGCTGGCTTCCAGCTTTGCGCTGTATTCGATCATTCTTGCGCACCGGCCGGCGGATAAGGAGCATCCGTACGGCCACGGGAAAATCGAATTTTTTTCCGCGGGCATCGAAGGAGCAATGATTCTGCTGGCTTCGGTTCTGATCGTCGCCAAAGTGCTGAATTCCTATTTTTATCCTCAGCGGGGCGTCAGCATTCACCTGGAAGCGGGCCTGATCATCATGACCGCGGCGGTTCTGGTGAACGCGCTGCTGGGGCTTTATCTCTGGAACAGTGGACGGCGGTTTGGATCGATCACCCTTCAGGCCAGCGGCACGCACCTGATGACGGACGCCATCGACAGCGTGGCGGTGGTGATCGCCCTGACGATCGTCCACCTGACGGACTGGCAATGGGTGGACAGCGTGACGGCGCTTCTGGTGGCGGCATACATCGCGTATCTGGGGGTGCAATTACTGAGGCGGTCGACCGCCGGCCTGATGGATGAGCAGGACGCGGGGGACCAGAAGCTGCTGCGGCAGATTCTGGACGGACATATCGGGCCGGGGGGCGTGGAGCCGCACATTTGCAGCTATCACAAGCTGCGGCACCGACATAGCGGGCGATATCACTGGGTGGATTTTCACCTGGTCGTTCCCGCGTGGTGGGATATTAACCGGAGCCACCAGGTGGCCAGCAAGATTGAATACGAAATTGAGCTGGCGGTCGGCGAGGGAAACGCGACGGCGCATGTGGAGCCTTGCATCACGGCACATTGCGCGAACTGCGCGGCGAAGAAAGAACAGAGACCCCAGAGCGTTTCAGCAAATGGAACCCAGGCGCCGGGCGGCGCCTGATTTATTTGTGGACGTGGTTGTGGATGTGCTCAATGCAGTAGGCGGGGGTGCCGGCGCACTGGGGGCAATAGCGGAATTCGGCGCGGGGACTGGTGACATCGTTGATGCCGCAGGCGGCACAAACATGGCGCGGTTCTCGCTCCGCTCCGCGCAACTGGGCGCGGGCAATTTCGCCCTTGGTTTTGCGGTGGTAGGCCTTCAGCCATTGCCGGATATCGCCGTGGAAGAAGAGCAGGAAATTGGCGATCGACGCCGCGATGGCGGCTTCGGTTGCCAGATCACTCTCCAAAAACCGGACCGCATATCCAATCCAGACCAAAGCGGCGATCCATTTCATCTTCACCGGGAAGAAGAAGAAAAGCATAATCTGGTAATCGGGATACAGCGTGGCGAAGGCCAGCAGAATTGAAGTGGTATAAAACGCGTTGGTAACCTGCGCGCCGGGAATGAAAACGACCAGGACGGTCGCCAGATAGCCGACGAGCAGGAAGAGGTTGTAGCGCACGGCCCCCCACTGGGTTTCGAGGGCTGTCCCCATCATCATGAGCATATAAATGGCAAAGACGGCGAAAATGGGATTGGACGAAATGGGCATGATGACAAACGACAGAAGGCGCCACCATTGGCCGGCGAGAAGCGTTTCGTGGGTGAGGATCATTCGCTCGACAATTTGAGGGCGCACCCTCGACATGAAAAACGTACCAAGCTGCAGACAGACCAGATAAAGGGTGAGATTGGGGATGGCGTAATCCCGCAGGGAGCGCTCCAGGCGATCGAGAAATTTCATTTCGGCACCGCCAGGTCCAGGTTTTCGAGGATGAGCCTGGCATGTTTGGCGGTAGCGCCTTGCTCCCGCGCCACAACCTCTCGCGCGCGGGTTGCCATCGCGGCGGCCTGAGGGGTGTCGGTCAACATCTGGATGATGCAGCGGGCGAGAGAAAGCGGATCGGTGACGACGCGCAGGGCGCTGGCCTCGGTGAAGCGATTCATGGCCTCCGCGAAATTTGCGGTGAACGGCCCGACGACGACGGGTTTGGCCAGTGCCGCGGGCTCGATCATATCGCTGCCGTGCTGACGGGAACCGAGATCGACCAGGGTTCGCCCAACGAATACCACATTCGCCAGTGAATAGAATTTGCGTAAATCACCGATCGTATCCCCCAGCACCACCTGGGGGCTGCTGGCGGAAGTCGCTGACTGGGGGTTTGAACGGCGAATCAATCCAAACGCGCTGGCGGTGATTAAATCGGCAACATCATTGAATCGCTCTGGTTTCCTTGGAACGATGACCAGGCGAAGATCGCTGAACTGTTTAAGCAGATCGCGATAGACCTCCAGCACAATTTGTTCTTCGCCGGGGCCGGTTGAACCGCAGACCCAAATGCGCTCCTTGCCTGGATTGAGCCCTAGCGCGGCAGCCAGTTCATCCTGGCCGGCAACAGAATCCGCGAGCTGGGCGGTATCAAATTTCATGGTGCCCGTCACGCTGATGTGGCTGGCGGAAACACCAAGCTCGACAAATCGGTCGGCATAAATCTCCTCCTGCGCGCAGACGTGGGTCAGGCGCGAGAACATCGCGCGAACCAATGGTTTGGCGACTTTGTATTTTCGAAAGCTGGATTCGGTGATTCGGCCGTTGATCAGAAGCACCGGCACGCCGCGATGCACGCAGTGTCGGATGAAGTTAGGCCAGACTTCCAGTTCAAGAAGGATGACCACGGCCGGCCGCAAAGTATCCAGCAGGCGATCAACGGCGGATGAAAAATCCAAGGGATACCGCACCAGCGTTACATCATTAACCGATCCATAAAGCTCCCGACCTCGATTGAAGCCGGTTTCAGTGGTTACCGAGACGATGAAATGCAGCCCGGGGCGCTGGTGGCGCAGCAAATCGACCAGATTCCGGGTCGCGTTAATTTCGCCGAGGCTGACGGCGTGAATCATGATTGCGGGCTTGCTTAGATCGCGCCCAGCAACCCGCCCCATGCGCTGGGAGAATGCCGCCAGGACTTTTCGCCGGGCTGAGGGCTTGCTCAACCAAAACGGCGCCGCCAGCCCCACCCCCAGGCCGTATGCGATGTCGTAATGGTTAATCATCAGCGAAGCTTACCGATCCCTGAACCAATTTGAAGGCTTTCGCGTCGAACGCGATGGCTCTTCTATCGATAGAGGTTGTGTTCCAGAACGTATTTCACCACTTCGGGCGGCGTGAGAAAATCGATGGGACGGTTGTTTTTAACGCGCTGGCGGATGTCGGTCGCGCTGATGTCGATCTGAGGGACCAGCACAACCCCTTCCTTCAGTTTCGCATAAGCCGGGGGAAGAGAATTCCAATCCAGGGTCCATCCGGGGCGGGCCATTACCACGAATTGTGCTTCAGTGAGAAGCGATTGGGCTTCATGCCAGTTCGGCAGCGTGTTGAGCATGTCCGCGCCAATGAGCCAGGGAACCAGCGGCCATCCTTGGGAATGAAGCTCGCGGACGGTGAGAATCGTAAAACTGGGTCCGCCGCGACGAATTTCGCGGTCGTCGACGTCAAAAAACGCGTTGTGCTGGACGGCGCGCCGGCACATTTCCAATCGATGTAATGGTGAAGCTATCTCCATATCTTCCCGCTTATGAGGCGGAACTGCCGTTGGGATGAGGACGACGCCGTCAGCCCCCATTGCCTCCGCGGCGGCCCGGGCGCAGATCAGGTGCCCGTAGTGAATGGGATTGAAACTGCCACCTAAACAAAGTTTCGCCATTGGCAGGAAGTTCCTGGTCGGATATGCCAAATCAGAATAAAGGGCACTTATTTTGCCCACCGATCGCGCGGTCTCAAGCCGGCGCGAGTCATGAATCCACCAAGCTCAGCCTGTGAAAAATTGCACAGGGGAATAAGCTGCTAAACACGCTGGTTCAATAACTTAGAGATTGAACTAAGCGATCGGACATTACGTAGAATAAAGGACGATCGCAACGCCGCAAAGAATTTTGTGTCAAATTGAATGCGGTTTGCATAGTAGCCAAGGCAAAGGAGGCCGACAATGGCCACCGTAGTGATGAATGCGAAGCGGGTTCGTCGGGCTGCTCCCATCCCCAGAGCTTTGCGCGAGCAGGTTTTGCGGCTGATGGAAGAGAACTATGCCTTTATGGATAGCCCGACTTTCCGCCGGAAAAATGTTGAAGAAGAATTGTTCACCGAGGACGCGGAGCGCGAGCTCCCCCTCACGAGTTGGTATCAGCCCACGCGCGATGAGCCGAGCAGCATGCCATCCGGCGCGCCACAATTGATGAAGGCGCCCGAGGAACGAATGATGTTCCTGCGCTTCAACTATGCCAAAAAGCAATTGCTCGATCTTCAGGGCCACTTCCGCAAAAGCGGGTTGACGCTTTCGGGCGCGCAATCCTTCATGGAATGGCACCGCAAGTTTGAACACTTCCGTGAATATCTGGTTCGCACAAATCTGGCGCTGGTGTTGGCGATGGCCAAGCGCACGCGCCTGGGTGATGTGGATTTTTCGGAAGTCGTCAGCGAAGGAAACATGGCCTTGCTTCGGGCGGTCGATAAGTTTTCGATCGATCGAGGATTCAAGTTCAGCACCTATGCGTGCCGGGCGATTTTGAAGGCCTTTAGCCGTACCGCGATGAAGGCCTCAAAACATCGCAATCGTTTCCCGGTTGAGTTTGAACCCGATCTGGAAAAGAGCGACTGGGCCGATCGCCGTCGGGATCAGATCGAGGATGATTGCATTGATGAGCTGAAAGCTATCGTTGATCGCAATTTGGCCGATCTTTCCAGCGTCGAGGAGACGGTTATTCGCCGCCGCTTCAACTGGCAACAGGCTGAGGACTCACCGATGACTCTTGAAGAAGTCGGTAAGATCATCGGTGTAACCAAGGAACGGGTTCGGCAGATTCAGAACAAGGCGCTTGCGAAAATTCGAACGGTGATGGAAGACGGCGTGTTGCGCATCCATCCACGCTCGGAAGAAGAATCCGCCGCCCGGGCCCAGGCCGCAGGGGCCGAGGCCGCCGACTAACGGATTGCTGGTTTGGAATATAGGGTGAGGGGCCGTGAGGCTCTTCAATCCCCACCGCCGGATGCGATAAGCGCAACCGGCGGTTTTTTTTGCAAAAAAAATTACACGGGCGGAAAATTCCACCCGTGCAATCATTCTTGGGGAGGGGAACAACTGGCTACTGGCCGTGGGGGTCAGACGCCTTTGCCACCCGGATTAAAAAGCGCCATAACGAAGCCGACGATTCCTAGGGCAATACCGGCAATGATGTACAAGGTCGTGTGATCGGTGAAATGGCCGGTGAAGGTGTTCGTGGTCTGATCAGCGATGGAATGCGTCGCATTCATTCCCATGATCAGAACGCCGATACCAATGACCAGCAGAACAATACCCAACATTCGCTGCGGACTCATAAAAAAACTCCCGCGGCCCAGCCGCGTCAGATTAAGTTTCCACCAAAAAGCTGCCGGCCCCGAGCAAGCCAGTGACCGGCAGGTGTGTTGCAAGTTGGATGAGGATCGCCACCGGACGCGCTTTACCGATCGCTGCGCTGCCGAACGCTTTCCTTGCCCACTTCTTCCTGAACCTTGCCGGCAGCCTTTTGAAGCTTGCCTTTGATCTGCTGGCCGGTATCACCCTTTACAGCTCCGGCGATATCATTCGCCTTGCCACGGATTTGTTTCGCTTTACCCGCTGCTACATCTTCGAGTCCCATTTCGGTCTCCTTTGTTAAGATGTTCTAGGAAGGGCAAAGGCCATGCCCGGGTTCTGCACGGGCTTCCAATACAAATCTATCAATGAAATAAGGGAAATAAGGGCGTGGAACGCGACATATTGACGGCCAGCGCTGCCTATCGATTTAATTTGTCGCACTTTCTAGGAAGGGAACCGACTCTAGACAAGCCGTTGGGTGCATTGGCGGTTTTAATCATCGAGCAAGAAGTTAACGACGCTGGGTGGGAGTATGGAGGGTTGGATGTCGACCACAAAATCGGCAACCACGACCTTATCGCCATGCTTGAATTGGCCCCAGATTTTATACAGGCCGGGCTTAGGGAAAATCGTGTGGAATGAGATGTCGGGGCCACCCCGCGCGTTTTGGTCCGGGGCAAAAAGCTGCTCGGGGTGGCAATGGAGATAGGTTAGCGTGTCCTGGGAAATGACAACGCAGTGGCCCATGGCTCCGATGTAGGGCTGCAAATCATTTACGGGGCGGCCATCCTGCACCAACCGGAATAGAAAATCGGTATGCAGACCGGCCGTTGGATTGCGCGGCAGGAAGATAAGCTGCGCTGTCATTGTTGGATCATCCGCAAGCGGCTTGCACAACGCCGGCGAGGGGACAATTGAAGACATGTCCGTCAGCAGCTCAGCGGTTGGCTGGGCAGGCACAACATTGACAGGCAGGCGGAAAATCTGGCTGCGCTCGCCCCGCGGGGTAATATCGGCGAAAAGCAAAAACGGGCCTGCCCGCGGAAATGTATAAGACAAAATAAGCGAGCCATCCGGCTGCATGACCGGGTGAACATGATCGAAGAAGGAAAGATCCGCTGACACAACGATCAGGTGCAGCAAGCGCTCGTGGACCAACGCCAGATCGCGCAGCACTTCTGAGCCGCGCATCGGCGTGAAGCGCAGCAACACCGGTTCCCCTGGATGGATCTGGCCTGCCTGGGGCGTCGTCACCAGGCGCATATCATATTGGCTATCGTGCAGGGTTGTTCGCGGCGAGAACAGGATAGGCACCATGGGCATGCCGCAGAGCGGACAATCGCCGCGTGTTTCAGAGACGACGCCATCGTGCATCGGGCATTGAAATTTCGCGACCTCATTGGGGGGCACCGGACGAATCTGCGGCGTGACCCAGGGATCGAAAAATCCGAACTTCAATTCGTCGTTGACCGGCAACGCTGCCCGCGCTGAAAAGGAGAAGGCATCCTTAAGGAACGGCGCTGCCGCCGAAAAATGGGATGCGGCAGGCCCGCCATTTTCTGCTGTGAGTGTTATGCCGGTCTCGGTGTAGCCGCGGGAAATCAGTACGGTCACGGCGCTGGTGGGCACCG
Organism: Planctomycetota bacterium; assembly: GCA_030775485.1. GTDB lineage: Bacteria > Planctomycetota > Phycisphaerae > Tepidisphaerales > Tepidisphaeraceae > JALYJB01. The sequence goes on from JALYJB010000006.1 coordinate 167,436, forward strand.
GCGCGGGCGTGTTTTTGAATCGATCCAGCACATATAAATCCAGCCGGTTTGACTTCGCATCAAACGTAAGCTCGGCACGGATTGGTCCATAAGGGGCAACCGTGCCGGCGTGGGGTCCATCGCGGTTGTACCTGCCATAACCGATGTACCAGGGAAGGCCCTCGTTGTAGGTGACCAGGAGAACCGATTCCAGGCACATCAGCGTCGCAAATGCCACGGAAAGAACGCGGCGATATTTGGGAAGGCCGTCTTGCAGCAGGCGGGTGGCGCCGATCCCCAGAGCCGTCAGACCCATGACCACATGCGCGATATACACTCCAGCGGCGACGTTGGCATAAGGCGCTACCGTGTGGACGTGGGTGAACAGCATTCCCCCGCCTATCAGCGCCATAACCGCCACGATTTTCGAAGGCGTCGAAAGGCCGCCGGCGGGCGCGATTGCAGCAGCGCCATTGGCGCCGCCTGAAAAAGGCGACGTAATTCCCGCGGCGGCTGAATGCCTCGCGCGATAGAACCGGCGCAGGCCGATGCCGCCGATGACGGTGAGAATAATCGCCAGCGTTTTATGGAGCTGAACTTCGCGATCGCGCAACTGGCGCGGATCTAGAAGGCGATAGAGATCGAGGTCGGCAAAGAAGAACAGGAAAATACCGCCCATCGCTAAAAGCGCCGGAGCAATCCATTTGAGCTTATCTCCCTTCCTGGGAAACAACGCGTGGGCGAAGAGTGAGCCCGAGAGCGCCAGGGTAAGCCATCCGAAAATGTGGTGCATCATCTCCGAATAGCGGAGGTTTTCATCGGTTTGGCGCGTGGCCAGGGCGTTGAGATCATGCAGGGAAATTGCGTTGTTGGCCCGCGCGCCTATAACGGCGGCGCCATAATCAAATACAAGCCGGCCACCCAGGTAACCGGTAATGACCAGAAGAACGTACCAGGCAAAGCCGACGACGGTATAGAGGATCAGCGATTTTCGATTTGGCCCGTCCAGAAAAAGGCGCCACGCCATCAGGATGACAAACCCCCACGAGGCGATGTTGGCCATCAGCTCGTGCCATTCGATCTGGTCGATTGGAATGCCGGCGCGACCGGCCCAAATCTCGGCATAGATGCCGCAGATAAAAGCTACCAATAGAATGAACGTGCCAAGGGATGAAAGAATCTTCGCGGCAAAATGACATCGCGGCGAATGGCTGATAAGGCCGGCTGCGTCAAACAGCAGCCCGACCAGCAACAGCACCAGGGGAAACTGAACGAGCTTGGGATGAAGATTGCCAAGAAGCTGCCAGAATTCCATCGTGTTAACTGTGCCTTGTCCAAACCCCCCGGTTGCCGCGCGGGGCCTTTAAACCATGACGCCGCGACCAGTATTCAGCAAAGCGCTAGTCAAAGTCATCGGGAATTGAGTCCAGATCCTTGTAAGAGCGCGGGCGCGTCATTGGCTGTGGAGCGATTGGCTCGTCATTAATGAGATGGCGATCTGCCGATCCGGTTCGCAACAGCGTTTTCGCTTCGGTGGCACGCGGCGCGTCGTCAATGGGAGCCTTGCTGGACTGCTTGGGCGAGGCGGCTACCGGCGCTTTTTCGACCGCCTCCGCGCGGGAACCAGTCTTTGCGGCGGCGGTTTTGTCGCCGCCCTTGCCGCGCCGCCCACGTCCACCGCGCCGGCGTCGGCGGGGAGCGGTTTCGGGGGTTTCTGCCTCCGGCATCCGTTCGTTGCCCGGCTCGGCATCGATTACTTCTTCTTCTGCCACATTGCCGCTGGATTCCGCTTGCGGGGGATCGGCGATGGCGGCATTCGCATTCGCTCCTGGCGGAACGCGCCGGCCCGCCCCACCGCGCTTGCCCCGACGGCGCGGACGCCCTGCTGGCTTAGCGCGTGGCGCCGTTTCTTCGACCGCCGCGGATTCTTCCGTCGTTGTAATTTCATCCCGATCAATCGGCTCATCGCCGTCGACATTTCCGGTGAGCGCGCGATCCTGCGCGCCAGCGGCGCCTGAATCTGGCCCGGCGGTTGAATTGGGTTCGGAGATATCCTGGTCGTCGACATCGTATTCGTCGATGTAGCCGCCGATGGCCTGTTGCTGGGGCTGGAGACCACCCTGGCGGTCATCCCGGTTTCGAGAAAAATCGCGCCCTCTATTGTCCCTGGAATCATTTCCCCGAGGCCTGTTATCGCGAGGGCCATTTTCGCGGGGACCATTGTCGCGGGGGCCGTTGTCTCTGGGACCGTTGCCGCGCGGACCCGCATTGAAATTGGCTTGTGGAGGACGATTATTGCCTTGCTGGCCCGCGAACTCCTCGCGCTGGCCCCCACCCCCGCGGCCGCGCCGGCCACGGCGACGTCGCCTTCGACGCGGTCCGCCGGGGCCGTCTTCAAATCCTTCGCCTTGGCCGCCCTGGGCATCATTGGGGCCGCCACGGCCGTCACGAGGGCGCTCCTGCTGATTTGGCTGGACGTTTTCAGCGCCTTGGCCATCATCCGGGCCGGCGTCATCGGTCGCCGATTCGGAGGCGATCGGAGCGGTGGAAACTGCTTCTTCGTCGTCACTATCCTGTTCGCGGCGATCCACTTCTTCCTCTACCGCGTCGATATCGAACTGATCCTCTTCCTGTGCGCGACCATGCTGCGGCTCGGGGGAACGCTGGCCCCCACGCTGATCCTGCCGGCCACCGCGCCCGCCGCGCTGGTTGCGGCCGTTGTTGTCGCGCTGGCGCCCGCGATTCTGGTCGGGCCGACCACCACCGCGCGAAGCGCCCGCGGCGGAAGGGGCCGCGCTGGGGGGTGACATGCCAAGTTCCTCGACGAACACCAGACCATCGCGGGCGTCGTAAAGTTCGAACCGCACATCGTCCAGGGCGATACTCTGATCCGAGCGAATCATCACTCGCTTTTTCATTTCCTGTTCGAGCTGAACGATTTGGGCGCGTTTCTTGTTCTGTAGATAGAACGCCACATCCGAACAAACAATCAGTTCGACGCGCGCCACGCGGCCGTCGCTCATGGCAACCGCCATTCGGCGCATGACATCCAGGCTCATGCTTTCCGGGGTTTTCACGAGGCCCGCGCCCTTGCAATGCGGGCAATCGAAATAGATCGAGCGCTTGAGGCTGGGCCGCATGCGCTGGCGCGTAATTTCGATGATGCCGAACTGGCTCATGCGCAGCACCTTGGTCTTGGCGCGGTCTTTCTGGAAATTGGTGTGGAGGCGCTGTTCCAGATCGCGGCGATGGCGCTCGTAGCGCAGATCGATGAAGTCGCAGATAATCACGCCGCCCAGATCGCGCAATCGCAACTGGCGGGGAATTTCATCCGCTGCTTCCATGTCGGTTTTAAAGGCGGTGGTTTCCGCGTCGGCGTGCTCGCGGAATTTGCCGCTGTTCACGTCGATCGCGACAATGGCCTCGGTGCTGTCGATGACCAGCGAACCGCCCGAGGGCAGCGGCACATGCCGGCTGTACATCTGCTCGATTTCCCGCTCGATTCCATACTTATGGAAGAGGGGCACCGGCTCATCAAAATATTCGACCTTGTTCTTGGTGCGGGGATTGGCCAGCTTGATGACTTCCTTCACCCGCTTGGCCACTTCCTTGTCGTCGACAATGATGCGATCGATGTCGCTGGTGAAGACATCTCGCACCGTTCGCGTGACCAGATCGCCCTCGGTATAGAGTTCCAGAGGTCCGGGGCCGCTGTCGCGCTTCTTGACGAATATCGTCCAGAGGCGGGTGAGGTAGGTCAGATCGCGCTGAATTTCAGTCTTGGATTTCCCCACGCCGGCGGTGCGGATAATGAAGCCCACGTCTTTTGGCGGCTTCAAGGAATCGAGGATTTGCCGGAGCCGGCGGCGCTCTTCGTCGTCTTCAATCTTGCGCGACACGCCCATCTTGGACATGCCGGGCATCATCACCAGAATTCTGCCGGGGATGGACAGGTATGTCGTCAGCGTCGGCCCCTTGGTGCCGATCCCTTCCTTGATGATCTGCACGATAATGTCGTCGCCCCGGCGCAGGCAACGCTGGATGGGCGGGCGATCGCGGCGGGCCATTTTGCGGCCCACGGTTTCCTGCACGTCTCCTCCCGTGCCCCCAAAATAGGTGGGCATGAGATCGGAAATATGCAAAAATCCGTTGCGGCCCAGGCCGAAATCGATGAAAGCGGCCTGAATGGAGGGCTCCACGTTGGTAACGCGGCCCTTGTAAATATTGCCGACGTGGCTGGTCGCGCTGTTGCGCTCCATGTAAAGCTCTTCGAGCCTTTCGTCTTCCACCAGGGCAATTCGGCATTCCTCGCCCTGGGAGACGTTGATCAACATTTCTTTTGGCATCTAGATGTCCCCGCGGCGGCGCCGCGGACTTTCCTATAGGTGTTCGGGCATCCCCGGCGCTCTTTAGAACGCCTCGGGATCAATTTTCCGTGTTTCGTCGCGCAGGTAATGCATGACCTGGCGCTCGCTATCAAAGCTCATTACCCTCCGAGCCACCTGCCTGGCATGTTCCATGGTGGTGGATCGTATTATTTTTTTCACTTCCGGGATGTCCGGGCTGTTCATGCTGAAACAGGTCAGACCCAATCCCAGGAGCAGAAGAGTGTACAGCGGTTCGCCCGCCATTTCACCACACATGCTGACACTAATACTGCTGCGCGTGCCTTTGCGGATCACATCGCGAATCAGCCCCAGGACAGCCGGATGTCCGGGGCAAAACAGCCCGGCAACCTTTTCGTTGGTCCGATCGACCGCCAGGGTGTACTGCACCAGATCATTGGTGCCGATGGAGAAAAAGTTGACCTCCTTGGCAAATTTTTCCGCCATCAACGCCGCCGATGGCACTTCGATCATCATCCCAATGGGAATATCACGTCTGAAAGAGACCCCTTCATCTTCCAATTCCTCCATCACGTCGTTGAGCACCATTTTCGCCTGACGAAGCTCCATCAATGTGCTAATCATAGGGAACATGATCCGCACATCGCCCAGCACACTGGCGCGCATGATGGCGCGAAGCTGGCGCTTGAACATTGGAATGTCATGCAGACACATCCGTATCGAGCGGTCCCCCAGAAACGGGTTTAGCTCCGGGCTCATGGGCTTGGCCTGGCTGTACTTGTCGGCCCCAAGATCCAGCGTGCGAATCACCAGCGGGCGGTTCTTCAGTCGAAGAAGAGCGTCGGCATAAGAGCCGTAATGCTCTTCCTCGCTGGGCTCGTGATCGCTGGCCAGGTAAAGGAACTCTGTACGGTAGAGCCCGATGCCCTCCCCGCCGCGGCGGATGGCTTCGTCAACCTCGGCGGGGAACTCGATGTTCGCCTGGAGGCTGATGAGATGGCCGTCCAGCGTCTGCGCCGGCAAATCCTGCAGGGCGGCCCGGTCAGTTTCCAGGCGCAACCGGCGGACTTCGGATTCGCGCTGTTCGGCAATCACCTGGGCATCCGGGTTGATGATGACAACGCCGTGGTTGCCGTCGATGATCACCAGGTCTCCCCCGGTCACCTCTTCGGTGATGTTTCCCAAACCGACAACCGCCGGTATGCCCATGGCGCGTGCAACAATTGCCGTGTGGCTCGTTCGCCCCCCCGCATCCGTCGCAAAACCCTTCACATACCGGCGATCGAGCGCGGCGGTTTGGCTGGGCAGCATGTCGTGGGCGATGATCACCACATCGGTATCAAGCTGAGTGAGATCGTGCCGCTTCTGGCCAATCAGGCTGTGCAGCAGGTGCCGCTCGACGTCATGAATATCCTTCACCCGCTCGGCAAGATAACGGTCGGTCATCCTCGAAAAGACCGATGCGTATTTGCGAATTACGGTGCTGACGCCGTATTCAGCGGTATTTTTGTTATTGCGGATCTCAGCAATGACCTGATCAATCAGCGATTTATCCCGAAGAATGCCGCTGTGGAAATCAAAGATGCCGGCGATTTCGCGGCCCTGATTGACCGCCACCTGGTCGCGCAGGCGGGCAACATCGGCGCGCGTTTCTTCCAGCGCCTTGTTGAATCGGGCGATTTCGGCGTCAACGGTTTCGGGAGCGATTTGGCGCTTCGGAATGACGAGGTCCTCGGCGTCCAGCACGACAGCCGTGCTGATCACCACCCCAGGCGAAACGCCGATGCCCTTCTTAATCTCCATCCGGAATCAAATGCCTTCTGGGGCGGATTGCCCACCTGGCGCCTGTTTTAATGCAGTGAGCGGCGCCCACTATGCATGCTTTTTTGTCACGCGCGAAATCGGCTGACTGCACGAAACGCGCCCTTTACCGATTTATCCGCGGGATTCGTCGCCGAGCCCGCTCCCCTTTATTCCTCGCCGAATTTATCGGCAAAAAGTTGCGCCAGCGCCTTTACGGCGGCTTCGGCGTCATCGCCTTCGGCGCGAATCTGCAGGGGTGTGCCCTGCGTGGCGGCGAGAATGATCATCTGCATCACGCTCTTGCCGTCCGCTTCGTAAGGCTCTTCACCGCCTTTGGCCACCGTTACCGCGCTGCGAAACTGATTGGCCGTATCCACAAACTGCATCGCCGGCCGCGCATGAAGGCCCAGAGAATTCTGCACGATGATGTCGCGGGCTGAGATGGCCATGTACAGATCGACTGCTGAAACCCGCGTCTTTCCTCGGCAACTGCCTCTAAGCAGAATGTCTACTTGCCCTGATCGGCCTCGTCCAGCAACTCCGTGATCGCTTCGCGGGTGTTCGATTGCCGCAGAAAACGCCGGAACATGTCCTTCTGCAAATTGCTGAACACAATGTTCATTGCCTGCAAATGCTGCTGAGGCTGGTTCTCGGGTGATAACAGAAGAAAAATCGTGTAGACCGGCTGATGATCCAACGCGGCGAAATCAATCCCCGCCTCACTGCGGCCGATCGTTCCCGACATCTTCTTCACCGAAGCATGCTTGACGTGTGGAACCGCCACACCTTTGCCAAAGCCGGTTGAACCGTTCTGCTCGCGCTTGATCAGAGCGGCAACGATCGCCTCCACGGATTCCTTTGGAAGGGTGCCCGCCTCCGCCAGCGATGCAACCATTTCCTGCAACGCGCCATCGCGGTCGGTTGCCCGCAACGCGGGGACGATCGCTTCAGTGACGATGAATTCTTTCAGCTTCATAGGGGCTATGACCTTTCAGCACAATCGAAAAGGAATATCAAGCGATGGAGCGCGGGACAATTCCTCGGCGGCTCGGCCACACTCAGGCCCCGGTGCTGCGCATTTCACGCTTGTCTTCACCACCGGAGTGCTTGCGGTTGCGGAATTTCTTTTTGTGCTCTGACAACTGACGCTCAAGCTTTTCCGCGCACCCGTCGACGCAGGCGTAGGCGTCGCCGTCGTCGTGGTGGGCAATGAACTTATGATGATCGGCGCTAACCAGGATTTCCACGCGCATTGACTCTTTCGCGTTGTCGAAAACCACTTCGATTTCGGAAATGCGGTCGTAATATTTGGTCAACTTCGCAGCCTTCTGATTCGCGTAACTTTTTAAAGCTTCACTCACTTCCATGTGACGTGAAGAAACGACAACCACCATGGCAACCTCCTTCGCGCCTCAATCCGGATTCTCCGACAAAGAGCGGATTAGGCGGGCTTTCGCATTGTACAACAAAACGCGGCGAACACATCCTGTTGAAAATGACGGAAATACAACCGACGTTGATGCGTCGGCCCCCCCAACAGATTTTTGCATTTGCCGGCTAAATAGCACGGTGTTGCTGACCCGATTCGCTCACAGCCAGATTGGGCGGTTGATCTGCCATGCTATCCGATAAAACCGCCGGTTCCGCGCCACCACCCCAGGTATTCGGCAAATCATCCGTTGAGGGCGTCGTCGCGTCCGGCCGCATCTCCCGGCCCGTTGTTTTTCCCGGGCCCGGAGTAATCACACCGCCACTCAGAAGCAGCCGAAACGCTTCTTCAACGGTCATGGGCAGTTCCACCACCTTATTCCGTGGAACCACCAGAAGGTATCCGCTGAAACTCGTCGGGGTCGATGGGATGAACACTGTTACCATGGTTGTCGGCCCAGCGTCGCTTAGCTGCCATTGCCCCACACTGGTGACAAGCCCGATTGACCAGATATTCTGTTCGTGCGGCTGCACCGCCACCACCCGGCTCCCCTTAAATTGGCGTGATCGGTCTGAAAGAACAAAATCGGTGATTTGCTTCACGGCTGGATAAATCGCGCTCACCAGCGGAATTCTCAAAACCGCCCGCTCGGCCAGCCGCCAGGCCGTCCGGCCAATCAGATTCCCGACGAATACCCCGATGATATACACCAGCAAAATGGAGAGCAGCACCCCCACCAGGCGAGTGCCGAAATCATCATAATTCCAGTGGTAAATAATGTAATCCTGCGTTTGAAAGTGCAGGTAGCCATGAACGATGCCTTCGTACCATGTGTCGCGGATCAACCAGACGATATAGATACCGATATGATCCCACAGGAAATTCCAGGCCCAGAATAGCAGTGAAAGGGTGATGAGTGTGGGCAACACCGCCGCGAGGCCGCGGACAAAAAAGCGGCGGAAATCGTCAAAGAAACTAAGCCGGCGGCGCGGAGGCGGCAACTCGATATGGGATGGGTCAGCACTCAGAAAGACCCCGCGATCTCATGCATTCCGGACCAGCAATTGTTCACCGTGGGTTGGAAGCACGACGATCCACCGTCCGGCAGGAAGCGATTCATCGCTGTATCACATCCGGCGCGGCAAATGTCAATCCGCATGGCCCTTCCAAAACTCCGGTCACATTGTGGAGGCCGGCTATCACTGCATCGGCTGCGTCGCGGGAGTTGAATCCGGCGCCGATGAAGGCATGGTCGAAGGCATTGTCACTGGGGCGCCTCCCGCTGGCGCGCTGTTCGATGCGGCCCCGGGCGCCTCCGCGCCCGACGGTGTCGCGGAATCGGTCGTGGGACGCGCTTGCTCCTGGGACTGCCAGAGCGCTGTCGCGTACGCCGCGACGATCGGGTCCTTATCCCGGGCCAGGGTTACCACTACATCGTTTGCCTTCCCCTTCAGAATCGGGGCAACCCGCAGCGCGAGCAGGCGCGTCTGCCAATCAACGTCCCGCGCCATTTGATTCACGCCCAACAACGCGTCGTCACCGGTGAGGGTGGAAAGGTATTTCCCGTACGAACGCACGGGCTGCGAAGTATCCGCCGTCATTCTGTGGATGATTGCCAGGAACCCATCTGAAAGTGACTTCATCGGCGGAGGCATTGGCTGGCCATTGGTTTGGGACCGCATCAGCGCTTCGTACACCGACATCACCTGCAGCACGCGAATTCGTTCGCCTCCATCCCCCTGTTGCAACCGACTGGTAAGTTTGTTGATCGCTTCCTGCGAATTCACCGGGCTTGGGTTTCGCTGCGCCATCCTCAGCAAATCAATTGCCATGCCGCCAGGGCCGGGACGGGCCTGCGTTGAATCGGTGGCCACCGGGTTGGTTGTCACCGTCATATTCAGCGTGAATGCAAGGTCAGGTCGCTGATTGAAAACCGTGTAAAGCTCATCCGCATCCACGCGCGTCACATTGCTGATCGACTGCCCCGCTCCCAGGACCAGCCGCTCACCAATCTGATCGAACGCGGCGGCCGGCACATTCTTCTCCACCATGCCTCGAAGGTGGGCATCGAACCAGAGGTCGGGGTGAAGCGCGCATTCACGGCCGATCGCCAGATCCTGTCGACTTACGTTTTCCAGCGTCACCCGAACCAGAACCGGCTCGCCGAACTCATACGTCGCTTTCACCGGCTCGGCGCGAATCACATAAAACGCCGACGGCTGTGTATTAAAGGCAAGAATGTCCTTGTTGAAATTATCCATCTCGGTGGCAACCGGAATCGCTTGCGGCTGGGGTTCAGGTTTGATTTCAAAGGGATGCAACTCACCGAAAATCATCGCCCCCACCGGCCCGAAAGGAATTCTGCTCAGCAACTGCTTGCCCTGGGCGATTGCCTGATCGTGCGTCGCCGGACTATTGATATTGATCAGTATCAGACCCAAAGCGGCCAGCGGGTCCTGATCCGCAACGGCCGAAAGCTTGGTCGTAGCGCCAGCCAGGTCACCGGCTATGTATTGTCGCCAGCCGCGCAGGCGCGCCAGCTGAATATCGCGATCGTTCAGCAACTTCCCCATTACATCCAGCACCGGATCCGCGGCGGCCGCATCATGCCGGAAGTAAAGATCAAACCAGGCCAGGGCCGTCGCCACTGTGAGGTATTGCTGCGCAACCTGCGGCGATCCACCCTTCTGAAGCAGCACCGCGTCGTTGGAAAGATCGGGAACCGGGCTGTCGGCGTCAGAATTAATCGGCCGGGTTGTGGCCGTGCTGTCACCAAGGCTGGCGCGAATCTCCTGAAGGCGATTCACCAGCGCGATTTGAGCATAGCGCTGCTCAGCGGCCATTGTCTGCTGCAGATCTTTGTCGTCCTTGCTCAAGAGTAACTGCGATTTGGTGATCACCAGCCGGCTAAACCAGGAATCTATATCTTCCGGCACCACCGCCAGGTAGGTATCCAGAAACTTGGATGCAATGTCAGGACGGTTGGAAATAAACAGCTCCGACGCCGCTCCCTTCACAAACTGCGCGTCGGGCTGCGTGCCCGTCTGACGAAACATATTGTCCGCAAGGCTGAACCAGGAGATCGATTGCTCCACCAGCCCCAGCTGCGCCAGCTGCTGCGCCAGCGCCGAAATCAGCACCGGGTCGCCGGGCGCGGCTTGCATCATGTTCAGCAACTGCATCACGTTCACCAGCGACGCATCAGGCGTCCGGGTTAACTGAAACTTCATCCGCATCGCGCCCAGGTTCAGCTTGTTCAGCACCAGGGCCGCATCAAGGGATTTGATGGCTTCGGGAATTTGGGATTTGCCCACCAGCAACTTCGCGATGCGCACAGCCGCTTCACTGCGGATTTCCGGGGCAATCGCATGTTTGTTCTGGATCTGATGCAGATATTTCAACTTGTTGTCGGCGCTTTGCATCTCGGCGAGATACAGGTCGATAATCTGAACCTGCGCAACCTGATTTTCCGGCTTTAACTTTTTGAATATCTGCAAAGCCTCCATGGCGCCCGCCGCATCACCCTGGTGCAGGCAAGTGTCCGCCAGCGCGCGGGCAAATCGTGGCTCGGCTGGATTCAGGCGAAGAGCCGCGCGATAAAGAGCGGCGCTCTCGCCCCATGCCGGCGCCGATTTCGGCCCGCTGCGCAGCGCCTGATGCGCGGAAGAGGCAAATTGCTCGGCCAGCGCAATGGATCCGTCAGTATCGGGAATCGGGGTGTCCCATTCGTCTGCCCGTATCTGCCCGGCACAAAGCGCCAAAGCGCCAATCGCAAAAACCAACGCGAATCGAATCCTCATTGCGGTCCTCATAGAAGTTCGCCGATTCTCACCAACAGGCAGGGAAAGGCAAGCCGCACTGGGGCTCAGCAACGCCCCCGGGAAATGACAAGGAAGCAGCGCGCAACTCGTGTCTTAACCGTTCGTAACGTTCTGTCCATTGCCGGCCTTTACGATGTCTGCCAGGATCGGCCTGTCGACGACAATGTCCTTTACATCGGCCAGCAGCAGCGCGCGGCGCGCCAGCCATTCCCCCAGCGCCGCACGGCCCGTTTTATGGGCCGCCAAAGCCAGCAACGCATGCGATCGCGCGGCATTGATTGCCGGCATCAGCTCCGCAAGTCGAGCCTTGGCGCCCACGTTGGCAACCATCAGCTCCCATGCGCCAATGCGCGAACCGTAATCGAGTTGCAGAAATTGAAGTGTCAGCGCTTCGTTTAAAGTCAGCCGGTGATGATTCAGCGCGCTCAGCGCATCATATGCGCCGCGCAAATCATTCATCTGTAACAATGAATCGGTCATCAGCAGCAGCGTCGTCCGCGATAGCCCTTGCAGGTTGTTCAGCTTCTGCGACAGCAACGCCTGACACAGCAACGCCGATTCGCGCCAGCGCCGCTGCGTGTGCCGCAACAGAGCCAGGTGATGCAGACTGATCAGCTTAACCGTGCGAAACAGCGAGAACGTACGCAAAGCCACGTCGATGCGATCTTCAGCCTGGTCATAATCCCCCGCCGCAATGAGCAACGGAGAACCGGCGACGATTCGTGTCCCCTTCACGCTTCGATAGCTCAGCATGATCCAAATGCCCCCGATGAACAGGAGCAGCAGCATGCCGTCGCTCCGCGCGCCCAGCACCGGACCCAAAATGATGCAGGCGGCGGCGGCAATCAATAACGCAAAGCGCAGCAGTGCGGCAAGCGTCATGTCGCGGCGAAATCGGGAAATGGCCGTGTCAACCGGGATCATCTCAACCCGCCATCCCCGGCAACTTCCGGCGGTTCCATAGACGGCGAAAACTTCCCGGCCAGCGCGCCAATCTCCGGATAGCGCCGGCTCAGCTCCGCCGGTGAGACCAGAAGTGTTGCGTTTTCGTACGCCGTTTTTGCTTCACCCGTTCGGCCCAGCATGTCATAAGCCCGCGCCACCAGGCCCCACGCGTCGGCAATCCTTTGACCCAGTTGCTTGCGCATCATCTCAATGCTCTTCTCGAACATTTCAATCGCCTCGGCTGGATGACCCGTCTTTACATCGCGATAGATTTCCACCAGGGCCAGCCCCGGCGATTCAGTTCCCCGACTTTCCCGACGCAACTCCGCGATCGCGCGGTCACTATCCAGAAGGCTGTCCTCTCGCAAAAGCCCCATCGCCCGGCCCAGGCGAACCGCATGACCCGTCGCGTCATCCAATGCGATATTTTGCAAAATGTAATCGTGCACCGCCACCGAATCCTCAAACCGGTGGTACCGTGTCAACACCATCGCCAGATAAAGCAGCGCCTGTGCCCGGCTCGTATGCGAACGCGCGGGCCGGGACAGGAAATTTTGTAAAAGCACGGCCGCTTCGGGCCAGCGGCGCAGCTGCACAAGTTCCTCAATTCCGGTCAATTGCGACTGTTCTTTTCGCGCCCGCCGCACCGCCGCCACGCTGCTCAGCGACATTATCACCACAAATACCGTTAAACCCACGCTGAGAAGGACAGAGGCCGCCTGATCCCCATCTTCCGTTCGATGCCCGAAATACCAGGAGACAAACACCGCCACCACAAACCCTGTCGAGGCAAAGGGAATCCACGCAATCCGTGCCCGCGGGAGACTGGTCTCCAAAAGCGCTTGAACATCCAAAAATGATGCCGGTGGCTGATTCATTGGTAAAAGGAGATTCTAGGCCAACCACATGCGATTGGAAGGTGCTATCTATTTACTCCCTCGTTTTGTTGTGCCCAAGACAGCCAGCCCCGTCAGACCGCGCCTGCATAGTCTTCACTTGCAACTGGCCGGCTCGGATCGCTCATAACCAGGGCCTTCGCCAGCTCGACGTCTCGCTCGATTTGGGCAACCAAAAGCTTCACTCCGGCAAATTTGCGCTGTTCTCTAAGCCAATCCAAAAGTTCCAGACTTATGGTTTGTCCATATAGATCCCCCGCAAACCCAACCAAATAGGCTTCCACCTGTAGTCCGTCATCACCGAAGGTTGGGTTCGATCCGATGCTAATCGCCGCGGGATATAATATTCCAGCGATCTCGCACCGCCCGGCATAAACCGCTTCTGCCGGAATCATTTGATCCCCGCAATCAAGATTAGCGGTCGGAAACCCAAGCTGGCGACCTCGTGCCGCCCCTTTGGTCACCCTTCCCCGTAGCGCGTAAGGTCGGCCCAGGCAAATCGCGGCGTCCCGAACGCGGCCCACACCAAGCAGAAACCGGATTAGCGAGCTGCTCACTGGCGCCAATTGCAAATCCATGAGTGGCACTTGCACGGACGTCACGACCGTCAGTTTCACCGGCGAATCCCGCGCCCACTCTCTAAGTTTTTGCACATTTCCCGCCGCCCCTTTTCCAAAGCGGAACGCGGACCCTTCCACCAGATGGGCTGCCTTCACTTCATCCCGCAGAATTGTCCAGAAGCGCTCCGCGGTTAAACCCAACACCCCCGGCTCCGGTGGGAGAATGACCAGATTATCCGCCCCAGCCGATTCAATCAGCGGCTGCTTGATGGCCGGCGGAGTCAGCCGTGGGGGAGCTTGTTGGGGGCGAAGAACCGTCAACGGGTGCGGCTCAAACGTCACAACCGCCATGCCGCTGATCCCCCCGCCGTCAGCAATGTCCCGCGCCGTCCTTAGCAGCGCCCGATGGCCCAGGTGAACGCCGTCCAGGTTTCCAATCGTAAGCACGCATTGGCCAGGCAGTTGGCTAAGGCCCTCTAATCCGTGGAGAACGCGCATGAACCGCTATTGTGCCGCGCTCAGCGCGGTTTCACGAGGGTTAAATACAGGCACTGTCCACTGATCGGGACGCCGGCGGGGCAACGGAATGCTTAGATCAGTCAAAAGGGCAAACCCCCACAGAATTGCCAGGCAAATCGGCGCCAGCAGGATCTGCCACCGCCCCATCCACCACCAACTGCTCGCCAGGGAGCCCGCCGCTTCCACCACCCATAGGTGCACTACATAAACTGGAAGGCTCTTTCGGCCCAGGGTCTGCACAAAGCCTCCCCCAGGAATTTTCTGAACCCACTGCCAGAGCAAATCAGTAGCCGCAAGAATTCCCAGAATGAAACTCAAATAGCGCAGCGCCTCTCCCGAAGAAAGCGGCACCTTGACGAAGGTCAGCCCGAGATTCAGATGGGGAAGGCCAAAATCGGAGCTATATTCCGAAACGAAAAGCAACGCAAAAATCGCCCATGCCACAATCGCCATGGATATCTTCCATCCTCGAGCGACGTTTTGATATTTCGGCCATGCCGCACCGCACACCAATCCAAATACGAATAGCATCTGCCAAAGCACGGGTGGAAAATTCTGATGCACCGCCAGCGCAAGAACCCAGGGATGCCCAAGGCCCCAAATAAACAATCCCGCGCTACCCATCATCACCAGCACCCAGCCAAAACGGCGGCGCAGCATCTCAAGCAAGAACGGTGACACGGCAATCATCATCACATAGAACGGCAGAAGATCGCCCCCCTCGCGCAGCAATAGAACCTGGCGCAGGGCATTCCACGGCCCTTGTGTCCCGATCTGCCCGCCCCGCAAGACCGCGAGCATTAAAAGACCCAGTGCGCTCAAGTATTGAACCACCAGGATGTAGAGCGCCCGCCGCATCAGCCCCAAATGGGTTTTGGCGCGACGGCTCGGATCTTGCGCCCGGGGGAGAAAAATCACGCCGATGCTGAAGCCCGATATAAATATAAATCCGCCCGCTGCAAAACGGGTATAAGCAAGGATGCTCCCCAGAACGGTACCGAATTGAACATTCTGGTACGCCAGATGCACCAGAAGCATGTCAATCAGGCAAAGACCACGCAAAAAATCGAGGCGATGATCGCGCTGCAATCCGTTGCGGGAAATGTCAGAAACTGAAATGTTAAATCGGTCGCTCAAAGTCAATTCGCGCTGGTTGGCGGGATATTAATAGCCTCACCCCCCGTGGGCAACTATTATTACCGAAAGTGACGGAAATTAATGGTTAACGACAGGAGACAATTAATGCGCTTCGTTTATCTTGTTCTAATGACCGCAATCACCCTTCCAACCCTTGCTCGGGCAAAAATTGTCACCACACCCGTCGATTATCAGCAAGGTGGCGACACGCTGCAGGGCTTCCTTACTTACGACAACAGCGTGACTAAGCCGCGCCCCGGCGTCGTTATTTTTCCCGAGTGGTGGGGATTAACCGATTACCCCAGGCATCGAGCTGAGCAATTGGCCCAATTGGGTTTTGTCGCCTTCTCCGCTGACATGTACGGCAAAGGCATCACGACCAAAGACCCCAAGCAGGCTGAAGCCTATGCCAATAAATTTTACAGCAACATTCCGTTAATGCGCGGCCGGGCCCAGGCCGCATTGGAAATTTTGCGGAAAGATGCGCATACATCTCCCAGCACGGTAGCAGCAATCGGTTATTGCTTTGGCGGGAAGTGCGCTTTGGAGCTGGCGCGCAGCGGAGCGGATCTTAACGCTGTTGTATCCTTTCATGGCGGCCTCAGCACCCAAAACCCCGACGATGCCAAAAACATCAAGGCTAAAATCCTGATATGCACCGGGGCCGACGATGCATTCATCCCCCCGGCTCAGATCGACGCCTTCGAAGATGAAATGCGAAAGGCAAACGTGAACTGGCAGGTCAACGTCTACAGCGGAGCGCATCACGCCTTCACCAACCCCGATGCGGACCAGTTCCATCTCCCCAATATTGCGTATAATGCACAGGCGGACCAGCGCTCCTGGGCCGCCATGCTGGATCTGTTCACCGAAACCCTCGGAGTGCCCGCAAAACCTTGAAATGCGGTGCTTTGCGATTGAGTCCTGTGGACATAGCATATAATTCGTAAAATCCTGTTTCCTAGGGAGTCTTTTCCATGCCAACATATGCATATGAAGCGATGAATTCGTCGGGCCAGGAAGTCAAAGACGAACTGGAAGCCGCGAGTAATGAAGAGGCCATCGCTAAAATCCGCGGCAAAGGGTTCTTCCCCACCAAAGTCCGCGAAAAAGCCGTCAAAAAATCCGCCAAGAAAAAGGGCGCCGATACCGGCCCGATTCAGACCAAAAAGAAAATGCCCTTCGCCATCGGCGGCGTTCCACGCAAACAGTTGGTGAATTTCACGCGCCAACTTTCAACTCTGCAGGATGCCGGCCTCCCTATTCTGCGCAGCTTGCAGATTCTTGAAGAGCAGCAGAAGCCAGGACTTCTCAAGGCAATCATTGGCGGCGTGGGTGAGCAGGTCGAAGGGGGCGGTACCCTCTCCGACGCCATGGCCAACTATCCCAAGGCGTTCGACAAACTTTACGTCAACATGATCAACGCTGGTGAAGCGGGTGGCGTGCTCGATCTTATTCTCGCCCGCCTTGCTGACTTCATGGAAAAGGCCGCCAAGCTGAAGAAGAAGGTCATCGGCGCCATGATCTACCCCGGCGTGGTTATCAGCATCGCCGTCGGCATCGTGTCATTGATCATGATCACCGTTATTCCCAAGTTTCAGGGCATATTTAAGGACTTCCACGCCGAATTGCCCGCCATCACCAAGGTTCTGCTGAACATCAGCAATTGGTTTGCCACGCAATATGGGTGGGCTTATGTGCTCTGCTCACCCATTATTTTCACGCTCATTATCAAGCTCATTCGCATGAGCGAGGGCGGCAAATACGCGGTTGATGCCGTCAAGCTGAAGATTCCCATCTTGGGCGGCATCCTGGGCAAAACTGCCATCGCCCGTTTCACGCGAACACTCGGAACGCTCATCAGCGCCGGTGTGCCGATTCTCGACGCAATCAACATCACCAAGGAAACCTGTGGCAACGAGGTTTACACCCGCGCCCTCCTCAAGGTGCATGATGCCATTCGCGAAGGCGAATCTATGGCCGATCCCCTCCGCGCCACCAAGGTTTGCGACGCGATCGTGGTGAACATGATCGACGTCGGCGAGGAAACAGGCGACCTCGATAAAATGCTCATGAAGGTCGCCGACAACTACGACGCCGATGTCGACGTCATGGTCAGCTCGCTGATCAGCATTCTCGAACCCGTCATGGTCGTCGTTCTGGGCGTGATTGTCGGCTTCATCGTCATCGCCCTGTTCATGCCGATGATCGGCCTGATCGAGGCAATTTCCGGTCCCAAGCACTAAGGCCCCCGGCAGCACGTGCAAGTGAAACGATCGCCCGAACGCAGGCACCGCGGTTTCACGATTGTCGAGATGCTCACGACCATCGCGGTCCTGATCATCGTGCTCGGCCTCATGGTCAGCCTCGCCCGGCATGTGCGCGCTGCGTCCGCCGATCAGCTCACCAAAGACATCCTCCACGGCCTCGACGAGGCGATGGCCGCGTACGTTAAAGACAACGACGACGCCCTGCCGCCCGTGCCCCCAATTATTGGTCAGGACCCCAGCCCGCCCAATGAAAATGCCATTGCCCATGCTGCCGCGCAGAACAACGCGGCCTTCATTTTATATCTTCAGCGCAAAGGATATCTCAACGGCAGGTTCGGCGATCTTTCCATCGTCTATTTCGATGAATTGCGCGTGCGCGACGCCTGGGGAAGTCCGATTGTCTTCATGCCCGCAATGCATCCCGCCATCGGTATGAGCCCCAAGGGCTGGTTCTTCTTCAGCGCGGGCCCCGACCGCCAATATCTCACCCGCGATGACAATCTCTACAGCTACGAGCAGCCCGGGGCCCAGCCCTGACCAGACCCGATCAGGAATGCTGATCTTTCTGAGCTTCCGGACGCCCCGCCCCGCGCCTTCCGAAATTTTCCGGGGGCAGCGGAAGACGCGGCTTGCCCTTTTCCGCGGAACGGGATTTGCGCCGCGATTGAATCACGGACGCCTCGTGGAACAACCACGGAAGCGCTCCCCGCCTACGGCGATAGGCCAGCCCCAGGCACCAGCACCAGTAATGCATCAGAACGATCCCCGCGAGCAGGCAAATCCACGGAAATCCGCCACTATAAAGTGGCGCCAGCGGGCCGGTCGGGCGCGGGCTTAACATGTGCACGCTGGAGTAAAGAGTGCCGAACGTTCCCACCAGATACACAGGCGCCGCAACCAGAAAGACCAGCAACAGATGGATGTAACGCATGCCAATCACCCCAATCAACTTCCAGACGCGGTCGGGCCGCAGATTGTGGATCGACCCGCTGGCGGTCGTTGTCAGGAAGACCGCCGGAAAGATGAGTGTTCCCAGGATCAGGAATCCCAGGATCACCGCCAACTGAATCATTCGCGGAAGATTCAAAGCCACCGGCGCTAGCAGGGCCGGGCCGTAGCAGTAAAAAAACGCCAGAAGAACATTGAATGAGGGCCGCAGGAAATCATTGTGCGCGGTGAAATCGCCCATCAGCCGGGGAAGTTCGTCGTATTCTTCCGGCCCAATTGCTTCCACGACGCTCGCGTAATGGGCGATCAATCCCATAATCACGATCACCGGCACAAAAATAATGTAAACCGCCATCAGCGTGTTCAGCACAAAAAAGCTTCCCCAGAGCACGCAGTGGGCCAGAAACACGAACATCATGACCGCAAGGTTCATCGCCTTGAACAACTGCCCGGCGGGCGATGCCATCGCCATATCTTCGGCAAAGGTTACCGGCGCATATTGCAACGTCGGCTTTGCCATCGGGATGCGGGCCTGATTGATGCGATCCGCCGGGTCGTCCACGATTTCCAGCGGACGAATCAATTCGCCCGTGACAGGGTCATATTTCGGCGGCCGCCTTGCGGAAACGGGCTCGTTCACCGGAGGTTCATCGCCGACAATTTTCAGATCGTCCATCGTCTGGCGCAAATCAATATCGTTTCCGTCTTGATCAACATGGGTGTTGGCAAACGCGCGATGCAGCTTGGGAAGGCGGTTTGTCTCGGGAATGACTTTGTCATCCTCCAGACGAATCAGTCCGTCATCGTCGAGAGTCTCAAGCTCGTTGAGGGTGGGAATATCCACCAGCCGGCCGCAGCGGGGGCATTGGATGGAGCTGCCAGCCATTTCCTGGGGGTATTCAAACAACTGGCCGCAAGGGCATGGGAAGTTGATCATGATCGCCGCCAGGGAAATTATAGCCGCAAACCGCCGGCAAGGGCGCAAATTGCGGCGTGGAAGAAAATCGCGCAATCCCTATTGAAGACGGAATCGTCGGGAGATTCTTGCTTCATCCGCGAGCTGATCCACAATAGAATGCCCGGGCACCTTCCAAGGAAAAGGGATCATGAAACGCACCATTCGCATCGGGCTGATTGCTTTGCTGCTGGGGCAGTTGGCCATAATCTCCCCTTCCCGCGGCCAGGACGTGAAACCGGAAGATATCAAAAAGCTATACGACGACACGCTGGTCCAGTTGAAAGCAGCGCAGGACCGCAAATCCCAATTAGCAACGGATAACGAAAAACTGGCGGCGAAAGTTGGGGAATTGGAAAAGCAGGTTGCCGCCCAGAAAGCGCGGATTGAGGACCTCAAACAGCAAACCGCCACCTTTACCGACCGCACCTTTTTCCTGCGCGTCCATTACATGGCCTGGGGCCAATTTCTGGAAGGCAACCCATTGATCAGACTGCAATGGGACCTGTTTCTGGATCGAATCACCGCGCCGCTGAGCCCTTCACCAGAATTACCGTTCATCGATCCGGAATGGCCGCTGTCGTCCAGGGGATAAAGAGCAAGTTGGTTTTCAATGGAAACCTTAAATCAACAAGCTTTTCTAGCCGACAGCAGATCCGTGCAGGTGCCCTACCAGGAAACCGAGCATTACAAAACGAAGAAGAACTTCCTCAATCATCCAAGCCGAATGCTGTCAATTCTTCTGCATGATTAGAAATCAAAGGGGACGTGAATCTTTGTTGACGCAGCGCTCATGCCTGGTATGATTTAATCCATGCCAAGACAAGCGCGGTCCGCTCCCGGCGGGCTTGTTTATCATGTGATCAACCGCGGCAACGGCCGCCGTCGATTGTTCCACAAGCCGGCGGACTACGCGGCTTTCCAGCAGGTTATGCTGGAGGCGATGGCGCGCACGCCCACGCGGCTGCTGGGGTGGTGCCTGATGCCAAACCACTGGCACATGGTCCTCTGGCCCAGGGAAGACGGCGAGCTTTCCGCATTCGTTCGCTGGCTCACCCACACCCATACGCAGCGCTGGCACGCCCATCATCGCAGCGCCGGCCAGGGGCACGTTTACCAGGGGCGATTCAAGAGCTTTCCCATCCAGCGGGACGAACATCTGCTGACCGTGCTGCGCTATGTCGAACGCAATCCGGTTCGCGCCGCTCGGGTCGCGCGGGCCGAGGCATGGC
>JALYJB010000007.1 GCA_030775485.1 Planctomycetota bacterium
CAGCCGGGCCTGAGCTATCTTTATCAGGCAATGAGCGCCAACGTGGGCGGGGTGCCCTTCCCCCCGTCGAACATCGCCGGAGCGGAAACGCCCGCGCTGACAGCGCCCCAGCCCTCGGGTGAAATCAAAGGGGGCACGACCGTCACGTCCCCTTTGATTTCACCGAGCGGTGAGGAGGAGACGCGGGACGAAATGACAATTACCCTAAGTCGTGTCGGGAAAAAACTGGCGAAGGGATTCTGGCACGGTTTGTCAGAGGTTTCTGCACTCGCGATTTGGTTAAAATATAAATGTCCACATGGAGAATGATACCGGGGAGAATGATATCGGGACGTGTACGTTTATACAGTGGGATTTGGCAACCGTACACGTCCCGATATCATTTCCCCATCGACCGGGATTGTACCGCGCAAGTTGGTCGAACCTCACGACTGCATTATCGAGCGCTGGTAATAAACGACATCTGCGGCGGCGCATCCGCCAGACGAATGCCATCGGGCAAATTGTAGATGACCAGCGGAGTCGGCTTGGGATTCTGGACGCTGAAATCGTCAACCGGCAGCGCCGCCAGCAATGGGGACTTGCCCAATTGGCTTTCCTGCGCCTTAAATGCCTCCATCTTGTCCGCCGGGCCAATCACCGTGACACTCGCCAGGATTTTGCTCTGCGGCTCAATGCGAAATCGATCCGTCAACGCGGGCGGAGCCAGCACCTCAACGGTCACATTCTGTGAATCGAACGTCACGTCCGCGTTCTTCACCGTAAGCGTCGCCGTCACCGTGGCGGGCGAAATCGAAACATCGCTGGCGGGATCGATCGGAAGCAAAGCAACCGGCTGAGCGTGCGTTCCAGGGTCATGAAGAATCGGCAGCGCCGCGATATCCGCTGTCACCGTAAGCTGGCCACCCCGGATTTTCTTCAGTTGTTGAAGGACCTCGCTGGGCCCTTTCACCTTCACGGTCTGCGGCGTGAAAGAGGCGTCAGCCAGCGTCGAAAGATTCGCCGGTTTAACAACCGTCGCATCGTCCTCTTCAATATGATCAATCGCCACTTCAAGCACCGACGGCGAAAAATTCTCGATCGTCACGCCGTTGTCCTTAAATTTGGGATCATTGGCGATCGTGGAAGTCGGGATCGGTGTGATCCCGGGCTTCAGCTTGGAAGTATCAACGTTGACGATGATCGGCGAACTGGGCGACAACGAGCCAATCACCTGGTCAACCTTCGATCGCGGCCCGTTCAGCGTGCAGGTGATCACGTTGGTCGTCGGAGAAACCAGCGTCGCCGTGTGCTGCGGATCAGTGCTCTTGATTTGAATTGCCACCGAAACATCCGGGATCGGCAGCTCCTGCTCCCGCTCGGCATAAATCCAGATAAGCACCGTAAGGGGAACCACCCAGGCCAGTGTCTTAAAAAAGGAACCCACATTTTCCCGGGTAAACTCCCGGCGAAAACGCTTGGCTTCATTGGCGCAGATGCGCGCATAATTCATCAAAATCGGTGTGCGCGGCCGCGCGGCCGCAAGCACCGGCTTTCCCGTCGCGGATTCGTTTTCCGACGAACTTGTATTCAGGCTTTCAGGCATGATCTTTCAACTGCGCGTCAGCTTCTACTTTGCGGTTCAAGCCGCCGCTTTTTGCATGGCCGTTGTTTCTCCCCGGCCCAGAAGCTCGTTTAACAAACCACGCAGGCCGTCAGGCGTCAGCTTGCGAATAAGCTTGCCGCTCTCCGCGATGCTGATATCGCCCGTCTCCTCCGAGACAACCACAATCACCGCGTCGCTTTCCTGGCTCATGCCCACCGCCGCGCGGTGCCGGCTGCCAAGTTCCCGCTCCAGCTCGCCGCTCTCGGCCAGCGGAAACTGAACCCCGGCATACGCAATGCGCCCCTGGCTCACAATCACGCCCAAATCATGCAACGGTGAGTTGGGCCAAAATATTGTATTCAGCAAATCCGCGGAAAGATCCGCATTAATGCGTGTCCCGCTCTCGGCAATACCACCCAGCCCCACTTCCCGCTCGATCGCAATCAACCCGCCAATTTTCCGCCGCGACAAAAACTGCGCCGATTCCACCAAATGTTCAATATCTTCATTGATCTGGCTCGACCAGCTTCTGAAAAGCCGCGTCTCGCCAAGCCGCATCAGCGCCCGGCGCAGCTCCGGTTGAAACACCACCACAATTGCGAATGAAGCGCCAACCAGAAATTTGTCGTACAGGAAGACAACCTGATCCAGCCCAAATTGTTTCCCCAGCAGGCTAACAATCAGATAAAGGGTGATCAGAATAACCGCAATGCCCTTCAGCATGCGCGCCCCGCGCGTCCCCTGCAGGAAGCGCAACACCCAGAAAACCACCATCCCAATCAGCAAAAGCTGAACAATGACCTGCCACCAGGTGTAACCATGGATGGCACGGTCAAAGTTGGCGAAATTGATATTTGTCCCCGGATTCATGAAATCAGTTCAACGCGCCGCTCCATTTATTGCCTCATCCAATAGATTCTATACTCATAAACCGGCAAACGAACCATCACTCCTTAACAAAATCGGCATCTTTTGACGCGGAAATCGCACTAATCGTCTTCGCAACCTGCGACATTGCGCCCACATCATGGACACGCATGACGCTCGCTCCGTTTGCGATGCACCATGCGACCGCCGCTGCCGTCCCAAAAATACGCTGATCCGGGCGCGATTCACCGGTCACCGCTCCAATAAACCCCTTGCGGCTCGGTCCGACAACCAAAGGCTGCCCAATCGCAGCCAATGTCCGCGTGTCATGCAGCAACCTTAAATTATGGGACACCGTCTTTCCAAACCCCAGCCCGGGGTCGAGAAGCACGCGATGCCGCTCGATTCCCGCCGAGACCGCAGCCGCGAAGCGCTCCCGGAGAAATCCGCCAACCTCGCCCGTCACGTCCGCGTACATCGGATTTTCCTGCATCGTCGCCGGCGTTCCCCGCATGTGCATCAACACCATCGGCGCGCCGCGGCGGCCACACAAGCGCAGCATATTCGGATCATCCCGCCCAGCCGAAATGTCATTGACGATATTCGCCCCAATATCCAGCGCCGCCTCCGCAACCTGCCCCTGTGTCGTGTCGATAGAAATCAAGATGGATAGCCGCTGACGAATGGCGGCAATGACGGGGAGAGTACGGCGAATTTGCTCCCGTGGATCGATCGGCTGTGCCCCCGGCCGCGTGGATTCACCGCCGACATCAATCCAATCCGCGCCCGACGCAGCCATCGCTTCCGCAAAGGCGGCGGCACTCTCAACGGTGCCAAACTTTCCACCGTCGCTGAAGCTGTCCGGAGTGGCATTGAGTGCCCCCATGATCAGGGGACGCCGGTTCGTCCCCTTAAGCCATGATTCAAATTCGATCGAATTCACAAGAAGTGTCCATGGCCGGTCGATATTAAGAAACCATGTGGATAAGATTAGCAGAAGGTTAAGATGGATGATGTCGAGTTAACATTCGGTGGCCTGTTATCAAACCTGCTCTACCCGTTGACGGTACTAGCGGTGGTCGGCACCGTATGGGTCGTTGCCTGGAGCAATTCACTTCAGGCACAAGTCATCCAAGATTCCCGACCCGGCGTGGTTAACAGCACCGTGGCCAATATCCCTCCAGCTCAATCGCCCCTGGCGGAACCCCCAGCTGAACCCCTGGCCATACCCTAAGTAGCGACTGCACCAGTCATTCCATCAGATTCTTCTCAAACACAATTAAGTTGTCAGCATGGGTCGAATCCCAACGAATTCCCACGATGTCATACCCCATCGAAATGGCAAAATGGATGAACTCCCGCTGGTGATTCATGCATTCACAGCGGATGTACTCATACCCATGATCTTTCGCCCAGGCCTGCTGGGCATCTTGCAATTGTCGGCCCACCCCATGGCGGCGGACGTCTGGAATCACCGCCCCAAGCCAGTGGTAAAACATTCCGGGTTTCAGCTCAAAGCCAATCCAGAATCCTACCGGGCGATTATCCATGCGGGCAATCAACGTCAGAATGTTATAGCGCCCCATAAACCGGCGCTTAAAGAAATCCACCTCTCGCTTGGGGCGGAAGACTGCGTTATAAAGCTCCACGGCTCGTGGCAGCATCTTTTCGTCGGCGATATCAATGTCGGCCTGGGCCACTTAAACCTACCTCCTAACGATTCACCATCCCGCGGTTGCGCGATCTTCACCTCATTGTAACGATAGACTTGCGGGATTCTATGGGCTCGATACAATCCCCGCGCGCTCCGAGGAATCCGGCATAATTCCAGATTCTTCAAAACCACAAGATTGCGGGCTGAGTCCGGTTCGGGCTGTTTCGGTGCATCGGGCAGATCAACGAAAGGAAATTCATGCGACGTTTGCTCCCCAGCAAAGCGGAGATTCTATTTTTCGGCGCAGCCGCCATCATTTGCGCCGTCATTGCCAGTCTGGTTGATGCCCCGGAAGTCGGCCTGGCTGCCCTCTCAATTCCTGTCTTCATCGCCGCGTCCCTCCTCGGTTTCCAGCGCTATCGCAATATGCTTCGAATCCAGACCAGCGCCGCCGCCGAGTAACGCTCCGCCGGCGCATCGCAAGCCTTGGCCTTTTCGCCGCTTTTGCGATATCACCCTCCGGCAATGAAATACAGAACCCTCGGCAAGAGCGGAATCCACGTCTCGGAAATTGGCGTCGGCGCCTGGCAGCTCGGGGGTCCGCTGCTCCTTGATGGCAAGATGGATGGCCACCCCGATGTTGGCTCCACCTTCGCCGTCGACTTAATCCGCCGCTGTAACAGCGAGCTGGGCATCAATTTCATCGATACCGCCGAGCAATACGGCGCCGGCGAAAGCGAACGCCGCGTCGGCCAGGCTCTCGAAGGCCAGCGCGACAAGTGGATCATCAGCACCAAATTCGGCGCGCAAGTGGGCGATGTCGTCCCGGACCCCGCCACCAAAATCCCCAGCGGCAAGCGCGTCAATGATGTCTCGGCCACCCGCGTTCCACTCTCTCTCGAAAATTCCCTCCGGAAGCTGCGGACCGATCACATCGATATCTACCTCTACCACAGCGCCCCCGATCCTGCCCAGGCCGAGCCGGTCGCCCGCTTCCTCGAATCCGCCAAGCGCAAAGGCCAGATTCGCGCCGCGGGCATCTCCACCGCGAACTTCGCCTTCGTCGAATTTCTGCACAGCCTAGGATGCCTCGATGTCGTCCAGTTCCCCCAAAACATGATCGATCGCCAGGAGCAGATCGCCGCATTCCTCGCCCAGCACAACATCGGCGGCGTCGTTCGCGGCGCATTCGCCGGTGGCCGGCTCAGCGGAAAATATTTCCACACGCCACCAAAGTTCGCTGCTGAAGACATCCGCAATAACAAATTCCGCGCCGAAGCCATCAAAGATTTCACCCGTTACGCCGTCCTCGAACAATTCCTGACTCCCGATTGCCCCATGCCCCGCCTCGCCCTGCGCTGGCTGCTCGATAAACCCACCACGCACACCATCATTCTCGGCGCCAAAAGCTTCGAAGAATATCGCGACGCCGCCGCCGCGACTGATCTGCCACCCATCCCACCTTCAAAACTTTCGCAAATTGACACTGCCCTGCAATCCATTGCACGCTGACGCAATGCCGCAGCCGCCCATCCTGCTTTTCGACGGTGTTTGCAATCTCTGCAACGGACTGATCCAATTCATCCTGGATCACGAATCAGATCATTCAATCCGCTTCGCCCCGCTGGATTCCGCTGCCGGAAAAGCACTTTTAACCCGTTGCAGACTCCCTTCCATTGGAATGGCCAGCCTGGTATTCATCGAAGACGGCCGATGCCACACGCGCTCCGCGGGCGCTCTCCGAGTCGCGAAACATTTGCGTCGGCCGTGGAAGTGGATGTCGATTCTGAAAATTATCCCAGCACCCATCAGAGACTGGATCTACGATCGCATCGCGAAAAATAGATATCGGTGGTTTGGAAAATCAGATCAATGCCGGCAGCCAACCCCGCAGCTCGCCCCAAGATTTCTCGGTAACGGTATCGCCTAAATTAAGTCGAGATTTCCGGTATCGTCCCGCACTCCGGGCACCGATCGGGCGTGGCGCGAAGATCATAGCCGCAGCTCCGGCATAGACCATTTCGCATTTCCGATCGTATTCCGATCAGTCTAATCAGAATGGCTATCACAAGAAGCCCCGACGCCGGAAGAACGGTAAGCACCAAAGACATCAGCCGTTCAGCGACAACGTACGAAATGCGAAATCCAAAGAGAGACTGAGGCGCTTCCATACTCAACGAGAAGTGCGAGCCGATTACGATGAGCCACATTCCAGCGTGAATCAGGATAATCGATAAAAAGAAGAACGACCGGCGTGTCATCGCAATAGTCTACCCAATCAAGACATTTGCGGAGCTTCTTACAAAAACAGAAACGTGGCCTAAGCAAATACCGATTCCCTAAACCCCAATCACTTCACGCCGTTTTTCCGAAACTGCACAGCCATCTCAAACTTCCCATTGCTCAATGGCCGCGATCGAACCACTTCGCAGAAGTGCGTGCCCGTGGTAACCCCATTGTTGGTGATTTCAATCTTGCACGTCTCGCCCACCGCCAGCGCCTGCCGCAGCAGAAATGAAATGCCGCTAAACGAAAGATCGCGCGTCATGATGTCAAACGTGGAATTGGCGCTCGGCCCATCAAGCAGCGTAAGGATGGCCGTCCCCTGCACCGGCCGCCGATTTTCGCGCCGTCGATCTCGCTGGGCTGTCGAAGCTGCCGGCAACGCAACGGGACCGGGCGCGCCCGGGATAACTGGATCTGGTGATCGTCTCATAGGATTCAAACAAGCTAACGACTTGTAACAGGGTTGCAACGTTACCGGCGTTGAAAGACAGGTTTTTTTTCAAAACGCCGTCGAGAATGCAGGATTGATCCCCACCGGGGCGGGGACATACACATATCACTTCAACTCAGTTAACGCGTCGCGCGCGGCGAAAAAATCATCCCGCCGCCTGCGCCCACTTAATCAGAATATCCGCCACCTCGGGCCGGCTGAATTCCACCGGCGGCCGCTGCCCAGCCCGAAGCATCTCCCGCACCTTCGTCCCGCTCGGCGCGATCTTCTGGTCCGGCCCGTGCGGGCACGTCTTGGTGGACACAATCGCCTCGCAGGGCTTACACCACGCCGTGTGCTCGAACTTCAGAATTGTCACGCCAATATCCTTGGGCAGGTCAAACTGATCGAAAATCTTCTGCGCATCATACGTGCCGTAATAATTCCCCACCCCAGCATGATCGCGCCCCACAATGAAGTGCGTGATCCCATAATTCTTGCGGATCAGCGCATGCAAAATTGCCTCGCGCGGGCCGGCATAGCGCATTGCCAGCGGCATCACCGTCAGCATCGTGCGGTCTTTGCTGTAATACAGATCGATCAGCGTCTTGTAACAATCCATCCGCACGTTCGCCGGAATGTCATCCGATTTAGTCTCTCCCACCAGCGGGTGAATCAACAACCCATCCGTCATCTCCAGCGCGCACTTGGTCAGATATTCATGCGACCGATGAATCGGGTTCCGCGTCTGAAACGCCGCAATCGTGTTCCAGTTCCGCGCCGTAAACGCCTCGCGCGTCTTCGCCGGCGGCAGCCGATATTCCGGAAATTCCGGCTCATAACCCGTGCTTATCACATTGATCGGCCCCGCCAAACACACATTGCTCTGCTGCATGATTTGCGCCACGCCCGGATGCGCCTGATCGCTGGTGCGATACACATTGGGAATCTCAAGCTCTTTATCGTGCCGATACTTTTCCTCCACCGTCATCACCGCAAGAAGCCGCCCCTTCGAGTCCTTCAGCGCGATCTGCTCTTTAAGCTCGATCTTCGCAGCCGCTTCCTCCGAAGGGCAAAGCGTCACCGGAATCGGCCAGACAACGCCATCCGCAAGCCGCATGTTCTTGCAGACCGATTCAAAATCCGCCTTCCCCATGAATCCGGTCAGCGGAGAAAACGCGCCGATGGCAATCATTTCCAGATCGAACTGCTCCCGCGGCGAAAGCGTCAGGGATTTAAAATTCGCCGCTCCCTTGGCAGTGGTTTCAGCGGAGGAAGTGGGGAGAATTCGATCAACCAGTGTGCCGCCATGCGGCAGAATAAGACCCATTGCGATGTACTCCTGTTGTTATGAAAAGTCGGGCTAGCGTAGCGGATTCGCCGCTGACAGCAAGCGCCAATCAAAATCGCGCAATATCGCCTCCGTATCGCCTCCGTCTCCGCCCACCGCCCGCATTTCAGCTTGCGGAAACCGGGCTTTTTCGCATGATGACACCGTCGTCAGCGGAAGACCTTTGCATGATCATCACGATCGATGGACCGGCGGGCACGGGAAAATCGACAGGCGCCCAGGCAGTGGCTGAGCAACTCGGCTTCGATTTCCTCGACACCGGCGCCATGTACCGCGCCATCGGCCTCGCCGCCATTCGCCGCAAGGCCAATTTTGAAGATCAACGCGAACTCGCCTACGTCGCGGGCCTCGCCAAAATTGTCTTCGATTTTTCGCGCCGCCCACCGACGCTGCTTTTAAACGGTGAACCCGTCGGCCACCTCCTCCGCAGCGGCGAAGCAACCCGCGCCGCTTCCTTCGTCGCCCAGGTTCCCGCGATCCGCAAAATGCTCGTTCAGCAGCAAAAGGAAATCGGCGCCCAACGCCCCAGCCTGGTTTCCGAGGGGCGCGATCAGGGCACGGTGGTGTTCCCCGATGCCCAACTGAAGTTTTACCTCGATGCCACTCCAGCCGAGCGCGCCCGCCGCCGCGCCATCCAGCTCCGCGCCCGCGGTGAAATCGTCGATGTTCTCCAACTCCAGCGCCAAATCACCGAGCGAGATTCCCGCGACGCCAGCCGCGATGTCGGCCCCCTCAGAATCCCTCCCGATGCCCGCGTCCTCGACACCACCCATCTTTCCCAACAGCAGGTGATAGAACAAATCGTCGCCGATGTCCGTCAGCACTTACCCAAATAAATCTCAACCACCTCTCACCAGGCAATCACTTCATGGAACGTTCGCTGCTGTGGAAAATCATCCAGATTATCGCCCGAATCTGGACAACCCTCATGTTCGATCTGAAAACCTACGGACGAAACAACGTCCCCGCCAAAGGCGGCGTTCTTCTCGCTGCCAATCACCAAAGTTACCTCGATCCTGTCCTGGTCTCTGTCCATCTCAAGCGCCCCGTCAGCTTCATGGCCAAATATCAACTCTTCGAAACCCCCCGCTTCGCCTGGTTCATCAGACAACTCCACGCTTTTCCCGTCCGCCAGGGTGAGGGCGATATCGCTGCCGTAAAGGAATCGATTCGCCGCCTCAACGAAGGCGAAGTCCTCAACATCTACCCCGAAGGCACCCGCACCCTCGATGGCGAAATCCGCCCCATGGAAAAGGGAATCGCCCTCGTCATCCGCAAGGCCCGCGTCCCCGTCATCCCCGTAACCATCGACGGCTCATTCGAATCCTGGCCCAAAGGCAGCAAAATGTTCCACCGCCACCCCATCCGAATCATCTACGGCAAACCAATGTACATGGACAAAATGAAGGGCGATCAGATCGTGTCAGAATTGGAAAAAGCAATGCGCGCACAATACGCGCGGTTAAAAACGATGCGCCAAAAAAGCAGATAAACCAGCAGATCACCCCTCAATTACCTCCCTGACCCGAATCAGACCCACCCCCCGAACTCCCAGCCTTCTCCCCCGGCACATAAGTCTTCACTTCCCCCTCAGGCGTCGTGTACTCAATCACCCGCCGGGTCGTCGGCGCCGCCGGTGCTTCCGCTCCACTCACAGATTCCCGGCTAACAGGAGAATCCAGCAAATCAATATCAATCACCCCCGTGAAATACCGCCACCCTCTCCCCAGAAAAATCTGATCCTTCAGCATCTCCTCCGCGCTCTGCGGCACCATCGCGTTAAACCGCTCCCTCCCATTCGCAATCACCTTCACCGGCTTGCTGAAATCCACCATCTGATCATTCAGATAAAGCCGCAGCAACTCCACATTCGCCGTGGTGAGGTTAATCGTGTTTGCGTCCGTCAACTCCGCAATGACCCGCCAGCTGTTCTGGCTGACCGTCATCCCCTGTGTTCCGTGCGAAAAAATGATCTTCTGTTCCCGCCCCGGGTTCATCGGCTGGTAGATCTGTACCCAGTCCGCCCGGTTGAAAATCGCATCAAGCCGGTTCGATTGCACATACACATTTCGCGGATAAAGCGCCCGTTGGCGCGACAGAACCTTGGCGTATTCCCGCGCGATAATCTGCGCGGTCGGCGCATGGCCCACGTCTTTGGTTTCGTCGTAATCCACCTCGTATTTCAGAGTGCCCAGATATCGCACGATCTCGCGCGATTCATCGACGCTGATAAAAGGATCGCTCGCGTCGTGCCAGATCACCGGCAGAACATTCCGCAGGTTCCCCAGCCGGACCCGCTGCCAGGCCCGCGGCGCCGCGCCCGCCATCGGGTTAATCGCGGCAAAGTAGGTCGGGTAATGCAGCGCGATATTCCACACCGCGTGAGCACCCATCGAATGGCCAAAAAGATAAACCCGCGCCGGATCGATATTCACCTTCCCAGCCGAATGCAAAATCGCCTGCATCACATAATTCATCCCCGCCGGATCAGGCCCATACAAGTCATCCAGGTTCAGAAGCGGCATCAGCACGAGCGCATTGGGATGGGCGGCAAGTTCATCGTTGATCCACGCCGAATAAATCGCGGATACCTGTGCAGCATCCCGCGGCGGGTTTGTTAGAAATGCATTCGCCGCCGGCAGCTTCACCACCAGCGGCCAACGCAGGGTCAGGTCGTAATTCCTTGGAACACCCAGATAATAACGAACCTCGTGCGGACCGACTTTGTCATTGATGTAGTAAACCCCGCCCGCCAGCGCCCCCCAGCTCGATCGCACATGCGCCAGCACGCCCAGGACGCGCCCATTCAGGCCCGTCGCGGAAATTTGCTCGGCCAGTTTCTTCTGATCCGCGGCGGCAGATGCCGCGAAATACCGCTCCAGCAAGGCATGGGCATTCAGCAGATTTTCCAATTCCTCGGGAGTGAACTTTCCAGTCTTCCCCTGAAAAATCTTGGCCAGTGTTTCGCGCGGCAGTGCTGTATCCGGCGCCAGATCGCCCGGCGCGGCCGCGAAGACCGTTCCGCCGGCAATATCGCGGAATCTCGCAAAGCAGACGGCAATCAGCGCCAGAAAAACACGAGCAATCAGCCGGCGCGCTTGCATCGGGCGCTCCCGTTATGCTTCGGTGATCGTCACGCTGGTCAGCTTGTCGCCTTGCTTAATGGCGTTCACCACGTCCTGGCCCGCCTTGTCCTTCACCTGGCCAAACACCGTGTGCTTGCCATCAAGCCAATCGGTCGCAATATGGGTGATGAAAAACTGGCTCCCGTTGGTGTTCGGGCCGGCATTGGCCATCGAAAGCGAACCAACCTTGTGCCGCCGCGGATTGTTCTTCAGCTCATCGGAGAATTTATACCCCGGCCCGCCCGATCCCGAAGCGGTCGGATCGCCTCCCTGAACCATGAAGTCATTAATCACGCGATGAAATTGCGTCCCATCGTAAAACTTCTCGCGCGCCAGGAACACAAAGTTGTTCACCGTATTGGGCGCGTCCTTCGGAAACAGATCGACCACAATCTTCCCTTTGGTCGTATCCAGCGTGGCTGTATACGTCTTGGCGGTGTCGATCGACATTTTCGGCGGCGCGGGATATTGCTTGGACATGGTTCTCCTGAAAAGATAACAATGTCGGTCCTACCCGATAGGGCCGCGGAGAGCAAATGATAGACACCAGCTTCCCCCTTAAACTTTGCGAATTTCTCCGAACCGGCAATGAGATCGACTTCTGCAATCGCTATCTGCGGGAGCGCAACGCCATTTGCCATCCAATCGCCTGCAAAAATTGGGAACTGTGTCACATCCTCCCCCAGTTGTCCGATGGCAATATTCTTGAGGTGGGCGGGCCGGCCTCCTTCGTTCTCGCCAATGCCCTCCGGCAGGCATTTCGCGGTGAAAAAGTTGGGATCGACGTTTCACCGTTGCCATTGATTATCGGCGCGACCATTCTTCACGCCGACATTACAGACACTGATTTCCCCAGCCGATATTTTCAGACAATCACCACCATGACCGCGCTCGGCTCCAGCGTCGATCTCCCGCGCTTTACCACCGAAGTCTCCCGCCTCCTCAAGCGCGGCGGATTGCTCATCACCTCCTTTGACTACTGGCCGGCATCTTCGCGGTCGCGGGATGAATCCTCCCAAAAAGGCCGCAAAATCCTGTCGCGGGAGGATGTCGTCCAATTTCTGGATGCCGCGCGCCAGGTGGGCCTGGAACCGATCGCCGAGATCGACTGGAGCATCGACGAACCGGTGAACTGCCCCGAATACCGTCCTGCCGATTCCCCCAAATACACCTTCGGCACCCTCCAATTCCGCAAAATGTACGACGTAAAACCAGCCCGTCCAAAGACCGCGCCCAACAACAATAAAGTCCTCATCATCAACAGCACCCAGCCCGCCTGCGGCGTCTATCAGTTCGGATCAAATATCTCCAAAATCCTTTCCGCCAATCAACATCGCTACGAATTCCACACCGTCGATTGCGCCTCAGCCGACGAAGTGATGTACGCCTTTGCCCAGCACAACCCGTCGGCTGTCCTGTTTAATTACTATCTCTCCACCCAGGAATTCGTCGACCGGGAATTGGTGTATAAGCTCGGTGTCTGCTGCATCGGCATTTACCACGAGATATCCGCCGATGTCCTGGGCGCGCCCGTGTCCCCATCGCCATTCGATTACTGGATTCACAGCGACCCCAGCTTGCCATCCAGCGGCCCCTGGTTCTGGAACGTCGGCCGCCCACTCTTTAAATATGAAAACCGCTTCCCCCAGCCCCAGGTTCCCACCATCGGCACCTTCGGTTTCGGTTTCACCGGCAAAGGTTACACCGAGCTGGCGAAGATGGTGCAGGATCAATTCGAACGGGCCACTCTTCGCATGCATATTCCATTTTCACATTACAACGATCCGCGCGGCGACCGCGCCAGGCTGCGCCTCGATGAAGTGCGCGCAGCCATCAAATCTCCGAATATCCAGCTGGAGGTAACCCATCATCTGATGTCCCCCAGCGACCTGCTCGACTTCCTCGCCCAGAATTCCCTTAACGCTTTCCTCTACGACCCGGTTCGAAAAACAGGCATCTCCTCCGTGATCGATTACGCGCTCTCCGTCGATCGGCCCATCGCCATCTCAACCAGCCCGATGTTCCGCCATATTGCCTCAGCCAGCCCGTCCATCATCGCCGGTGAAATGAACCCACTTCCCCAAATAATCAGCAACGGCGCCCGGCCGCTCCAGCCATTCAAAAGCGCCTGGACTCACGAGCGGTTGATCGAACAATTCCAAGGCGCTCTCGATCAAATTATGGATTTGTATCGATCCGAAACTGATCAATAACTCGTCGTCTTCACATCTCAAAACTTGCGCGAATTATTAAAAACGCGCACCAATCTCCGCGTCGCCCTAACCATTTATTCCATTTCAAATAAATCCAAGCCCTTGTTGCGGAACATGGTTCCCTAAATGCGACAAAATACGGATTATGGGCCTTTTATGCTTGAGAAAATGGTTATTTCGTGTAGTTATATCAGTGGCCTGGAGGGTCACATGTCAAAAGCCTCACTTCGATGGATTCGGGTTCGAAATATTCTTGGCGCGGCCATTACCGTCGTCTTCGCGGCCGCCCGGGCCCTTCGCGCGGATACCTACGTTTGGAACGGCGCAACAGGTAACTTTACCGATCCCGATTGGACCGATCTCAGCAACCCCGCCGTTCACACGCCGCCCACCACCGCCGACAACGCCAGCTTCCCCACCGGTACCGTAACCTTTAGTAACAACACCACCGCCAATGCCTCGGTCTCCGGCCCAACCACCTTCAACCTGGCGGGCAATTACACGCAGACCAGCGCCATTAATGTCAGCGGCCCGCTCAACCTCCTTGGCAGCGGAACCTTGTCCGGCGTCTCACTTCACGAAACGGTCGGCCCGATCACCGTGAATAGCTCCAGCGTCAGCATCAGCTCCTCGGCCTTTCTGGATGGCGACCTCTCCGCTTCCGGCGGCGGGTCCCAAAATTTTGGTCAATTTCTCGTCGGTAATTTCGCCGCCACCAATAATGGCGTCACCTTCACCGGCGTCACCGTGCATACCGGAACCTCGGGCTTTGATGTCATCGGCTCCGCCGCCGGCGCAACCTCAAACGTCATCGCTGACAACTCCGCCTGGACCGCGACCGGTGGCATGAAGATCGGCCTGGATGGCACAGGGTCGCTCACGATCCAGAACAGTGCCACCCTGCAAAACAGCGCCACCGCGGCCGGCCCCGATCTTTTTCTCGGCGGCTACATCGATCCCGACACCACCGTGCACGCTGGAACCGGTAGTTTCACGGTGACCGGGGCTGCTTCGGTTCTGACCGACAGCAAGGGAATCGTTTCCGCCGTGGCGGGTGATGGAACATTCAACGTGCAGAGCGGCGCCCATGCCACAACGCCCAGCGTTCTGGTCGCGCAAACCGGGCCGTCGGTCGGCCGCGTCAATCTTATTGGCGCCGGATCGCAACTCACCGTCAGTGGAGCGATTGAAATTGGACGGCTTGGCAGCGGGCAAATGATTGTGGACGGCGGCGCGACAGTCTCCTCCGCCTCCGGCGCCCTGGCAACCATGGTCGACAATACCTTCACCTCCGGCGGCACGGTCATGGTCGATAACCCAGGCTCCCTTTGGGCCATCGCCGGCACGCTTGATCTTGCCCAGGCGGGGAACGGCATCGCCATCATTGACAACACCGCCTCCATTACCGTCGGCGGCCAAACAATCCTGGCCGATCAGGCCACCGCCAACGCCACGCTTGTCGTTCAGAACACCGGCGTCAATCCCGGCCCCTCCACCTTTGCCTACACCGGCGATTTCCATGCCGGGGAATTCGGCACCTCCAGTTTTCAAGTCTCCACCGGCAGCCTGGTGAAACCCGGCGCCGGCGGCAGCGGCAATATGCTGCTCGCAGTCCATGCCGGCAGCGGCAGCACGGTCACGGTTGATGGCGCGGGCTCACTCATACAAGCCTCCAATTTTTATGTGGGTGGGACCTCCAGCTCCGTCGGTGGAATCGCCCAGGTCGCCGTCACCACCGATGGCGTGATTCAGGTTAAAAATACAGTTCATCTCTGGGCGGGCAGCACGATCGATGTCAGCGGCGGTGGGGGGCCCGCGGGCGGCGTCGTCGTCG
This sequence comes from Planctomycetota bacterium, assembly GCA_030775485.1. Classification (GTDB taxonomy): domain Bacteria; phylum Planctomycetota; class Phycisphaerae; order Tepidisphaerales; family Tepidisphaeraceae; genus JALYJB01. Next base: position 15,346 of record JALYJB010000007.1, read on the forward strand.
GGAACGGCTCGGCAACCTCCGGCCTGCTCACTGTCACCTCGGGCGGTGATCTCATTGGCGCGGGCAATGTTATCGGCAATGTTCTCAGCACCGGTGGCGCGATAAACCCGGGCGATGGGATCGGCACGCTTCCTATTACGGGTAATTTCCAGGAAAACTCCGGCGGCCTCGTCGATATGCAGATTGCCGGCACCGCCCCGGGAAATTTTGATCAGCTTGCGGTCAGCGCCGACCTCAACATAGGCGGCGAAGTGCTGGTCGATTTCCAAAACAATTTTCTTCCCGTGGCCGGCAATACCTTTGAGCTTTTCACCGACGGCACCACCTCCAATTTCAACCCCAACACCCAGTTCGCCGGCGCCGCCCCCGGCCTGCAATATCAATGGATACAAGTGCCGGGCGGGTGGGATTTAAAGTTCCTCAATAACGCATCCCCAGTCCCGGAGCCCGCCTCCCTCCTGCTCCCCACCGGCGCTGTTGTCCTGCTGCGGCGCCGCTCGCGCAAAGTGGCTGTCGCGCAAGGATGAAGGTTTTCCCGCAGCAGCGGAAAAATCAGCGATTGTGCCACGTGGCACATTTTCATTTTTTCGATGCTGATCCCCCAGCACGCGCCAAAAACGCAGATCCGCAACAACACGACCACCCACCCCCCGCGGAAAATGCAATCTTTCGAAACGCAGCAATTTGCGACATTTGACGCGCGAAACTGTATCCCTAAGACACCATTCCATCAGTGGATGTTTGTTGATCCAGCCAATCATTCACTACATCGCGGTATGCCACTTGGACATCTGGCCTCCCGCTCAACCTGGGTTGGGAAAGAAAATTGTAAGCGAGATTTATGGCTCGACGCAGTTCGGTAGCCGTGAGTTCTGCAGCCATCACATGGCACACGTCCAAGATGTCAATCACCGCGAGATCGCGTCCATATGGCTTGAGGAAAGTTATCAAGTTCGCTGGTTCTGCAAGCTCGTCATCGTCGTTCACGTTCGCCGCGATGATGACGTATTTGGACAAGCTGAATCTGTCCATCTTCGCCTTGAACACTGATAACCGGTTCTTCCAGTCCGGCCTCACCGTTATTTCGTAAGCTTTTAAAAGCGCTCCATCATGAAATTCCTCTATGTCGCCAGCGGTCTCATCGTATTTATCAGCAGCAAGAGGGTGATGTGTGCGGATGACGATTCCGTATCTGCTGCGGTGGATCGAAAGCAGAGCCGCAATCAAGAATTGCTGAATGTGCCCTTCGCTCGAAGTTACGATAAGTCGATGCAGCAATAACTTTGCCCTTGCGTATGTCAGCACGTCGTCGCCGACGGGTGGGAGCGGCTTCAATTCCTGCCGCGATTCCGCAAAACGAGCAGCAACATAATCAGCGATGCGCCGGCGGGCCGCGTTGTTTGATTTAGCGAGAAGCTTTACAAAACTTTGGAACCGCACGTCATCGAACAGGCGAAAGCTAACCTTGCTGCCTTTCCATCCAAGATTCTCACCGAACGCAGTGATGTTGTCGTGAAGGGTGACGTGCCGCTGACTCAGTTGTTCGGCAAATAGCTTGTCCCCGTATTCACCCCGATAGCCAACCGGCAGGGCATTGCAGTCCCATTTATCATCGTAAAGAGAGTAGAATACGAAGAACATCGACGCCACCCGGACACTCGCCGAACGATGTTGTAATTGACCATCCGCGATGCGGCGTGCAGCGGGATTGGGCAGTTGAACAGTGTCGCCTCCGATGAACTTATCTATTCGGTTGAGGGCCAATTTCACCGCAGCCTCAACCTTCTCATTCCGCTGCATTTTGGCCATTTTGGCGAGTTTACCAAAGGAGCGGGTCACACGCGATGGGGGGTGGATAGTAGCTGAGATCATCGAGTTTTGTGCCAGCAAGTTGTGCCACGATTGCGTCGCCCAAGTGTTCGGCCAATCGCGGCGGGACAGCATCACCAACTTGAGTGAATTGAGAACTGCGGGAGCCATGAAACCTGAAATTTGGGGGGAACGTCTGAATCAGTGCCGATTCTTCAACCGATAAACGGCGGGCACCAGGAACGATGCCTTCGCGCGTTTTACCTCCACGCATGAGATGACGATGATATTCTGGTGCGACATTCATCGTGTCCACCCAGTGCGTTTTATTACCCCCTGCTGATGCATAGACCGTTTGGCAAGGGCCTGACATGTCGATGGGACGGCCACCACCCTTGTACACGTGTCCGGCGTACGGACTCGGGCGGATGTCGATGATCGGGGCATAGCATACCGGCGAGCGCGCCGGCTCCCCAAGTGGTTCATTATTCACAAACGCGCTGGCTGGGACGTGCGGCTGCCCAACTTCCGTGCCATGGGTCGGGCGCGGGAACCGAAATACAATGTCCTTGTTCTTGAACGCGACGATGAACACGCGCCGGCGCTTTTGAGGAATGCCGTAATCAGCTGAGTTCAATAGTCGCCATGTCGGGCGATATCCCAAATCTACAAGGTGTTTCAAGATACTTTCGAAGTAGTACCGACGATGCTTCACCAGCATTCCGGGCACATTCTCCATCAGCACTGCCGCAGGGTTAATCGTTTCCACTGCGGCTAAGAAAGGCGGTATCATATTTCGCTCATCATCATTCCCTTTACGCAGGCCGCCGGTTGAAAATGGTTGGCATGGCGGTCCACCGAACACGATGTCGGCGGCGCCGCGATAGCGGGATAAATCAACTTGCCGGATGTCGCCGCAATGATGTTCTGAATCCGGAGTATGGCTCTTGTAAGTGGCGACAGCGTCCTTGTTCCATTCGACACTAGCGATGGGCCGTATTCCGCCAGCTTTGAGCCCGAGCGTGAGGCCACCGGGTCCCGAGAACAAATCGACAGCACGGAAAACACCTGTAGCCATTTAACGGACCTCACGCTATCTCAATTCCGACCGGGCATTATACTTGATCTGCTCAATGCGATAAAAAAAAGCGGTCATTCCTCACCGCTTTGCAAACCAGAACAGAAGAATTCAGGTGCGGCCGCTATATGCTCCACGAAAGACTCAAAACTTCCGATCCAGAAGCCGGTATTGCACCGCCTCCGCCAGATGATGTTCCTGAATCTGATCCACCCCTTCAAGATCAGCAATCGTCCGCGCCACGCGACGCACTTTGTCATAAGCGCGGGCGCTCAGGCCAAGCTCTTGCATTGCCTGCTTCATCAGAAGCAGGCAACCCGCGCTCAGGTCGCAGTGCTCCTTCATCTGTCGCGAGCTCATTGCGCCGTTGGAAGTCGCGTCGCCGAACCGTTTCTGCTGCACCTGCCGGGCGGAGAGCACGCGCGCCCGCATGGTGGCTGAATCGGTGCCGGGGTTGCGGCCGGTCAGTTCCAGATACGGAACGGCGGGCACCTCCACGTGAATATCAATGCGGTCCAGCAGCGGCCCGCTCAGCTTTTCCAGGTATCGGTCGCGCGCCTTGGGGTTGTTGCTGGCGAAGCCCGATGCCGTTGGGTTCATCGCCGCCACCAACATAAAACGCGCGGGGAATTTCATCGATCCGTATACCCGGGCAATCGTGACGTCGCCGTTCTCAAGCGGCTGGCGCAGCGTCTCCAGAACATACCGGCTGAATTCAGGAAGCTCATCCAGAAACAAAATTCCGTTGTGGGCCAGCGAAACTTCCCCCGGCCGGGGGATGCTGCCGCCCCCAATCAGCGCCTGCGCGGTGGCCGAGTGGTGCGGCATGCGCACCGGCCGCTGGTCCATCAGCGCCACGCCGTCCGGCAGCAGGCCCAGGGCCGAATAAATCCGCGTCGTCTCCAGCGATTCCATCCTCCCAAGTGGTGGCAGCACCCCCGCGATGCGCTTGGCCAGCATCGTCTTTCCCGTCCCTGGCGGGCCAATCATCAATAAATTATGCGCGCCGGCCGCTGCCACGGTGACGGCGCGCTTCACCGCTTCCTGCCCGCGCACATCCGAAAAATCCAGCTCGGAAGACTGCGCCGATGCTGTGTAAGGCTCCCCATCCAGCTCATACGATTCCATCGGCAATTGTTCGTTGATGAACGACACCGCCTGGGAGAGCGTGGAGACGGGGTAGACTTCAATCCCCTCCACAACCGCTGCTTCGCGGGCATTTTCGGCGGGAAGAATCACGCCGCGATACCCTTTGTCCCTGGCCAGCATCGCCATCGTAAGCGCGCCCTTGATCTTGCGAATGCGTCCATCGAGGGCAAGTTCACCGGCAATGAGAAACTCCCGATGTCGATCCCCCCGCAGAAAATTCGATCCGCGCAAAAGGCCAATCGCCATCGGCAAATCCAGTGCTGGTCCTTCCTTCTTCACGTCGGCGGGGGCAAGGCTGATCAGCAGCGCATGACCCGGAAACGCATAGCCGGAATTAATAATCGCCCGCCGCACCCGCTCGATAGATTCCTTCACCGCCGCCTGTGGCAACCCCACCACCGTCGCCCGCGCCAGGCCGCGATTGCTGACATCAACCTCCACCTCGCAAAGAATCGCGTCGATCCCCACAAGGACGAAAGAATGAACTTTGGCTAGCACGAGAGAAGTCTACCGTGCAAGTATGCCATGCAGCAAAATCACCGGCAGGACCGGGCTACGAAATCGGCATTTAAATTCCTGAATCTCAACCAGAAAGTGTGCGCATCCATCGGTCCGATTGTTAGTGCGGCTTCAGAAAGCAAGCGTAAAAAATGACAACCCAAAAACATACGAACGTAGTCAAAAAATCGATATGGGGAAGTTGAAATGACAGTCCCTGTATTTTTATTTTATAAGCAGCGGTCAATTTGGACCGTTTGCTACCAGGCTCCCTCTGACAAAGTAGATTTGCAAAATCGTTCAGATACAGAAACACCCAAAAGCCGAAAACGCACCAGAGGTACGTTAGCTTATGGGCAGGATCGAGTCGGGAATCTGGGTCACGAATACTCCTGCAGAGAGAAATTACAATTCCGATGAAAGCTAGCCTGAAATTGAATCCATCAGCATTCCAAACTGTTGTAGTAAACGAGGTGGCTAGGGCTTGCCATGGGTACTTAAACTTTGACCACAACGACTGCAAAGCTGTCTCGGACTGCATAACAACTCCATTTGTAAAAACGCCGTAGCTGCTGTCCGCTTTTGGACCCCAAATACGCGGATGCTATGTACTGAACATTCCCCCTACTCGTCAATAGAAAATTGATCCGAATTTATAGCGGTTTGGGCGTTGGGGCGCGGCACGCCGCTGCGATTCCTGTTATCCCAAAGGAAAGCGCCAATGGAAACGAAACATTCAACCGTTGCTATCTCGCGATTAGCCTACCGTGCAACCGTGCTGTGCCGCAAAACGCGTCGCTTAGGAGATTTCCCAATAGTAAAAGACAGCGGGAATTGTGAGCACACTGGCTGTGAGCGTCCGCGGTTCAACCCATCCTTCTTCTTTGTCTTTCCCCCTCATTTCCCGTAAATTCCGCCATTCATGCGCAACGTGTACGACGAATCGGACGTTCGGCGGACGATCGCCACGCTCGCCGATCACATTTCCGGGGCTTTTCGCGCTGATCTTCCTCTTAATATTGTCGGCATCCTCACCCGCGGCGAGGTGCTGGCCAGTCGTCTGGCCGCGGCGCTTGCCCAGCGCGGATTCGGAAAAATCGGCCGGGGGATTCTGGATATCACCCTCTATCGTGATGACCTCACGGAAATCGGCCCCAGCCCGCTGGTCCGCCCCACGGAAATTCACGTTGATATCAATCAGCAGCCGCTTCTGCTGGTGGATGATGTGCTGTTCACGGGCCGCTCGATTCGGGCGGCCCTGGATGCGCTCAGCGATTTCGGGCGGCCCAAAGTCATTCGCCTGGCGGTGCTGGTCGATCGCGGCGGGCGCGAGCTGCCCATCGCAGCGGATTTTGTCGGGCTGACGTTGCCGGACGTTCCGGCCGATCATCGGGTGAACGTGCATATGGATGAGACGGATGGGCGCGATGAAATAGTGGTTGAGCCGCGGAGTTGAGGCTGACCGAGGGAACAAGGGAAACGATGCCGCAGAACGAACCGATCCGCTGGACGCGCAAACATCTGTTGACGCTGGAATCATTGTCAGCCGGAGAAATTGAATTTCTTCTGGACGCCGCGCATTCCTTCAAGGAAGTTTCCACGCGCAGCATCAAAAAGGTGCCGGCCCTGCGCGGGCGCGTGGTGGTCAACGCCTTTTTTGAAGACAGCACGCGCACCCGCACCAGCTTTTCCCTGGCGGCTTCGCGCCTCAGCGCCGATGTGATCGACTTTTCCGAAAAAGGGTCCAGTGTCAGCAAGGGGGAAACGCTGATCGACACGGCGCGCAATATCGAAGCCATGGGCGTCGACATCATCATCATTCGCCATCAGGCCGCCGGCGCAGCGGAGGTGTTGTCCCGCTCTGTTAAGTGCAGCGTGGTAAACGCGGGGGATGGGGCGCACGAGCATCCCACCCAGGGCTTGCTGGATCTTTATACCATTCGTGAGCGCTTCGGGAAGATAGCTGGGTTGAAGGTGGCGATCGTGGGGGACATCACCAACAGCCGCGTGGCGCGATCGAACCTCTGGGGCCTTTCCAAGATGGGGGCCGAGGTTATTTTTGTCGGGCCGCCCACGCTTCTGCCGCGATCGTTCGAATCGCTGGGCGCCCGGTGCGTGCATGATTTTGATTCGATCATCGGCGAGGTGGATGTCGTCAACATGCTGCGCGTGCAATTCGAGCGCATCAAAAGCAGCCAGTTTCCCTCGGTCCGGGAATTCACCAAACTTTTCGGTCTGACCACCGAGCGGTTCGCCCGCTGCAAGCCCAATGTGTTTGTGATGCATCCGGGGCCGATGAACCGAGGAATCGAAATCAGCTCAACGATTGCCGATGGCCCAAACAGCGGGATTCTCACGCAGGTGACGAATGGGTTGGCGGTGAGGATGGCGGTGCTTTATCTGGTGACGCAGGCGGCGAATACGCCGGGGGCGGGAAGCGCCACGGAGCCGGCGCGGGTCTAACGCCCAGACGGGTTCCCCAAAGAGGAGGGCAAAGAAGCCCTCGCAAGGTGTAGGGCATCAAGCCCGCGCTCCCGCCCGCTAGACTACCCCGAAAAAATTTTTTGATTTTCCAGTTGCAATCGCGCCGATGCTTTATATTATACCGAACAAACACTGAACAAGGACGGCATGGTGACTTCCGTCGAGTTCAGTTGCGGGGTTGGCTGTTTTGGCCTTCGCCCGCATAAGTCACCGCTATATCGCCGGCTGAAAAATAGACCCGGCAAAGGAGTTTCCCGTGGCCAAGTCCATCGAAAAGGCGGACGCGAAGAAGGACCATTCTTCCTCCAAAGAGTCTTCCTCTGCAACCGCAACCGCTTCGCGCGAATCGCATTCTTCCAAGGGAGAAGGGGCATCCACCGCTGGAGCTGTGAAAGACAACGGCGCGCAAGGCAGCGCCGGCGCGGCAAACGTGCGGCCGCATGATCCCGCTCGCGATTCAGCACTTAACCGCGCGGTTCAGCAAATCGAAAAACAGTTCGGCAAGGGTGCTGTGATGAAGCTGGATGGTGACGCCAAGGCATCCATCGACGGCATTCCAACCGGCTCCCTTAGTCTGGATATCGCCCTGGGCGGCAATGGTGTTCCGCGCGGTCGCGTGCTGGAAATCTTCGGCCCGGAATCCAGCGGCAAGACCACTCTCACGCTGCACATCATCGCATCGACGCAGAAACTGGGAGGCGTGGCCGCGTTCATTGATGCTGAACACGCGCTCGATCCTTCCTGGGCCAAGCGCCTGGGCGTCAAGCTGGATGATCTGCTCGTGTCCCAGCCCGATACCGGTGAGCAGGCTTTGGAAATCTGCGAAATGCTCGTGCGCTCCAACGCGGTTGATGTCATCGTCATTGACTCCGTCGCAGCCCTCATTCCCCGTGCTGAAATCGAAGGCGAAATGGGCGACAGCCATATGGGCCTGCAGGCCCGCCTGATGAGCCAGGCATTGCGAAAACTCACGGGCGCAATTTCCAAGAGCCGCGCCACCGTCATCTTCATCAACCAGATTCGCGAGAAGATCGGTGTGATGTTCGGCAACCCGGAAACCACGCCCGGCGGCCGCGCCCTGAAGTTTTATGCTTCGGTGCGCATCGACGTTCGGCGAACGGGCACGATCAAGGACGGCGATGTCTCCATCGGCAGCCGCACCCGCGCCCGCGTGGTGAAGAACAAGATCGCGCCGCCATTCCGCGATGCGGAATTCGACATCATGTTCGATCACGGCATCAGCTATGAAGGCGATCTGCTCGATCTGGCCGTCACGGCCAACGTGGTTGACAAGAGCGGGGCGTGGTTCAATTACAAATCCACCCGCCTGGGCCAGGGCCGCGAAAACTCCAAGCAGTTCCTCATGGCCAACAAGGATTTGTGCGAGGAAATTCGCCTTGGAGTCCTGGCAAGCAAAGCGCAGGACGGCAAGCGTCCCGCTGCCGCCGCCGCGGAGGCCGAAGGCGAATAAACCCATTTGGGAGCGTGTTAAATTGGGATTTCATCAGGCCGTCGCCCCCGCCGTGGGGCACGGCCTTATTCCTGGGTTTTGGCTTTCTGCCTGAAAAGCCAGCGAATGAGCCTACCTCCGCGCTTCGACTGAACATCTGCATATGCATTAAGCGTCCTATAACCCATGCTTGTGCTTTTGGCCCCAAGTTTGCACAGGTAGGTTCGAAATTGGGCGATATGGAATGTATCAAATGCCGCCCTAAGCCTGGGCAGACTTAAAGGCTTAGGAATGCAGGGGCGAACTCATGTAGGGGTTCGCCCGTGAAGGTGGAGTTGAGCTGACTGCCGGGCTCATGGAACGCGGGATTTCTCGATGGCACGTTCACTCGTCCGCGATAGACGGTTTGCGACCCTTGCGCTGCTTGGCGCCCTCTTCGCCATCCTCTGGCTTCAGCGGCCGGATCATTCCTTTTCCATTACTTCAATTGCCTCCGCTGCTCCCGCAGCCGCACCAGCACCGAGGCAGGATGAGAATCCTGAATTCATTGATCCTTCCGATACGTTTGACCTGAATGGGCTTCAGACCAAATTTCAGGCGATCGCCAGGCGCGTTGCCCCCAGCGTCGTTGCGATTTCCGCCGCGGAAACCGCCTTTGCGACTGACGACACCCAACGCGCCGCCGACATGAATCCCAAGAAGCTGGAAGAGCTTCTCGACAAAACAACGCGGACGGTCGGCACGGGATTCATCATCGACGCGGACGGGTTCATTCTCACCAACGAGCACGTCATTGAAGAATCGCAGCAATATTGGGTTACCACCGATGACCATAAAGTCTATCCGGCAATTGTGGTTGGGGCTGATCCTCGCGCCGACCTGGCCGTGCTTAAAATTCCCGCCAGTCATTTGCCGGTGGCCCAATTCGCTGTCTCCAATGCGCCGCAGCGCGGTCAGTGGGCCATCACGCTGGGCAATCCCTATGGGCTGGCCACGGAGGGGGAAATGGCGATGAGCGTGGGCGTCGTGAGCGCGGTCGATCGCTCGCTACCCAAGCTGGCGGAGAAAGAGAATCGTCTCTATTCCAACCTGATTCAGACAACAGCTCAGATCAATCCCGGTAATTCCGGTGGGCCGCTGTTTGATGTGAATGGCGAAGTCATCGGAATCAACACGGCGGTGATTCTTCCACAGAAGCAGACCAACGGAATTGGCTTTGCGATTCCAGTAACGCCACAGCTTATTGCGGAAATCGCGAGCCTTCGCGAAGGGCGCGAGGTGGTTTATGGGTTTCTCGGCGTGGCGGTAACGCTTCCAACGCCGCGGCAGCGTCACGAAGCGAATCTTGATGATTTCACGGGTGTCCGGATTAAATCGATCGAGCCGACAGCCCCCGCCGGCGCCCAGGGCGGGTTGCGCGAGGGCGATATCGTCTGGCAACTCAACGGGCAATGCTTGCACGATACGGATCAATTCGTCCGCCTCATTGGAAGCGCTCCGATCGATGCGCCCACCGATTTAAAAGTCTTTCGTGATGGCAAGCCGCTTTCAATCAGCGTGAAGCCAATCAAGCGTTCAGTGCAATATGCGGTTTGCCAGGAGAATCAACGCTTCTACTGGCGCGGCATGGTGCTGGGACCGATTCCAGCCAACTGCCCCGTGGGGACCGATCGACCCGCAACCGCCAGCGCCAGGCGCATTGCTGGAATTCTGGTCATTGGCATCGACAACGACAGCCCGCTGAGGAAGCAGGGGGTTGTGGCCGGCAGTGTCATTACCGCGGTGGCGAATCGGCCCGTTGCGTCGATGCTGGATCTTCAAAAGGTCATCAATGAGGTGCCGGCCGGCAACTGCGACGTTCGGCTGGTCGATTCCAAAAGTAAATCGGAATAGCCCGTTTCCCAGCCGGCAAGGGGTGGTCATCCACCAGGCAGCGGCAAGTAACCCCCGTCAGGACAAAGGGGTATGACAAGCCGCGCGCAGGCGCCCCGGCCTGGGTTGGGGCTGTCGCCTTTCCTGTCGCAAGTCTTTCTCTTTGCCGCAAATTCTGCTACCTTTTCTCTCGATGCGCTGTCCGTTCTGCGATGCTGAGAAGGAGAGTCTGAAGGTCATCGATTCGCGGACCTGCGAAGGGGGGCGAGCGATCCGTCGGCGGCGGCAATGCCTTCATTGCGATAAGCGATTCACCACCTACGAAAAAGTCGAGCAGCATGTTCGCCTGACGGTGGTCAAGAAAGATGGTCGCCGCGTGCCGTGGGATCCCAAAAAGATTTACGCGGGGCTTGAGCGCGCCTGCTTCAAGCGACCCGTTCCGGAAAGCGAAATGCAGCGCATCGCGGATGAGGTGGAGGAAGAGATTTTTAAATCTCACGATCGTGAAGTGCCTTCCACCGCCGTTGGACAACTGGTAACCGAGCGATTGCGCCGGGTGGATCAGGTCGCGTACGTTCGATTCGCCAGCGTTTACAAGCAGTTTAAAACGCTGGAAGAGCTCGTGGACGAGGCCAAGGCGGTGATTGATTCGCGCCGGTATGAGGATCCCACGCAGGGGAAGCTTTTTATCGACGAAAAAGCAATTCCTACCAATGGCCAGCCCGCGACAGCACCGATCTCAGCCATAAAAGGGCGCTCCACCGCGGGAAATGGCTCCGGCAGGCCTAACCGCTACGCGCGCCGCCCGCGGAAGGTGAACGCCGAGCCAGATGGTGATGTCATTCGCGCGCAAGCCTGACTGAATTATCAATCGCGACAATCGTGAACCGCGCATTGCCTGTAGACGTTTCTCTATCAAGCGGAGCACGGTTTGACGTTGGGCCGGCCGCGTGAGCCCGGTGCTGTCAGCGACTATCGAAAAACGGACACCGTGACGGTAATTCCGCCCCGCCCGAAGCTGGGTGTTCCCGCAGGCAATCAAGCGATATTGAGGGAAAGTCCGATAATCCCTGGAGGCTTATCCATGAACCACACAGCGCGTCATCCCGTTGTCAGCCGCAGGAGGCTAGCTAGCTTCGCAACCGCGGGCCTGGGGGGCATTGCGGCTTCAGTCCTTTTGGGCGTTGGGCTGGTGTTGAATGGTTGCTCATCCTCGGCGCCGGCGCCCGTGGCGCAGCCGCGCTGGCCGATGCTTCCGCTGGCTCAGGTTCCCAGTTTCATGCATCAGACGATTTTTGAACGGGTGCGTTTCACCAACACCAAGCCCATGCCGGTCTATGGATATAGTCTGGCGGTCAATCTGCATAATACCGGCGACAGCACAGCACCCGATTTTGTCCGCAACTACATTTTCCGGCGGATCAAGCTGCAAGGCTTCGGCAGCTTTCAGCATCAATACAGCGAACTTTCGCCCGAAGAAATTCTTTCCGACAAGCGGGTGGCGATCGTCACCGTGGAGGGGCTGCTCCCCATTGGGGCGCGCGCCAACCAGCGGTTCGATGTGATCGTTCGAGCCGAGCCGCATAGCCGCACCGCCAGCCTCGCGCATGGCCAGTTGTACCAGACCGAACTAAGCGATCATGGCCTGCAAGATCCCTCAGCCGCTGCCGCCCGCGCCTTTGCCATGGTGCCTGGGGGGCAGATTTTCGTGAATCCGGTTTATGCCATCTCGAACAACCAGGCGCCCACGCCCGGTTCGCGCAGCAGCTTGCGGGCGGGCACGGTTCTCGACGGCGGCATCGTAAAAAATGACCGCCCCATCAACCTCCAGCTTCGCCAGCCGCAGATCAGCACCGCCCGGCGCATCGAAGCGCTGATTCAGCGGCGCTGGAATGATCTCACTTCCGTCAAACGCCTGAACGGCGACTGGGCCGGTCCGGGGGTTGCCCGCGCCCAGGACGAGGGCCTTGTCGAAATCTATGTCCCTGACGAATACAAGGGTGATTGGAAACATTTCGTAGGCGTTGTCTCGCATTTGTTCATGAACGACTCAACCGAATTCACCATCCCCAAGGCCAGGCAATTGGTGGAGGAAGCGCACAAACCCAACGCGCCCCTGGCGGATATTTCCTTGTGCTGGGAGGCGATGGGGCCTGATATTCTCCCGGTCATTTCACCGGTGATGACCGACCCAAACCCGGAAATCGCGTTCGCCGCCACCCGCGCCGCCGCCTTTCTGCATGATGTTCCAGCCCGGCAGGAACTGCTTCGCATTGCCTCGGATTCCACCCAGCGATTTCAGATCGAAGCCGTTCAAACGCTGGGCGCATTGCCCAACACCCCGGACATGCTGCACATGCTCCGCCAGTTGCTCGACAGCGATAAGGCCGATGTCCGCATTGAAGCCTATCGAATTCTGGCGGAAAACGACGACGAAGGAATCATTACTCATCCCATCCTGGATAGTTTTTATCTCGATATCATCCCCAGCGCCGGCCCCCCATTGGTTTACGCCACGAACACGGGTGTGCCGCGGATTGCGGTGTTCGGGCACAATGTTTCGCTGGCCACGCCCATCACATTCACAGCGGTGGATGATCGCTTAAGCATTTCATCCAGTGATGGCACCAGCCTGCTGACATTGTTTTACCGCGATCCAACCCGGCGCCAGCCCTTGAATGTAAAGGTGCAAAACGATCTTCCGATGATCGTCGCTCGCCTGGGCGGCGATGGCCCGCTGGACGAGGATTCCTTTTCGCTGACCTTCAACGATGTGGTTGCGATCGTTCAGCGGCTGGTGGATGGGCATCAGGCTTATGGGCAGACGCTCACGGGGGAATCGGTCGCGGCCGTGTTCCAACTCGAACATCCGCAACTGGCCAGCGATTCGTGGATCAGCATCCCGGACGACTCCGACACTGGCCGGCCGCAGGGCGGGGGAATCGTTCCGGTAAGTCCGGCTGCCACGCCCGTGCCATTCACCAGCGATAACGGAAGGCCAGCGGGCGCCGCGACACCTGGAAACGACGCCGGCAACACGAAAAATGCCGGCGCCGAGACTGTCGGCACCGGCATTGGTGGATGAAACCATGGCTGAAGGAATTGGCATGGCGAATTGCACATTACCCACCCCATCGGTTAGGAATACCCCATATGCGACCCAGCCCGCACAAGCGCGGGAAGGTCGAACGGTCAGGGAGGACCGCACACGATGCGCCTGAAAAAACTTATCCTGCACGGCTTCAAGAGTTTCGCCGACCGCACTGAATTCAGTTTCGATTCACCCATTACCGGAATCGTCGGTCCCAACGGCTGCGGGAAATCCAACGTCGTTGACGGCTTCAAATGGGTCCTGGGCGAGCAATCGGCCAAAAGCCTGCGCGGCGACGCGATGATGGATGTCATCTTCAACGGGTCATCGGCGCGCAAGCCCTCGGGGATGGCGGAAGTCGCATTGGTCTTTGAGAATCCCCCCAAGCCGGACGGCACCCGCGCATTTGCGATCTCCAGCGATGAAGTGACCGTCGGCCGGCGCTTATTTCGCGACGGCACCAGTGAATATCAAATCAACAACCAGGTGGCCCGGCTGAAGGATGTGCGCGAGCTGTTTCTCGACACCGGCATTGGTGTGGATGCGTACAGCGTGATTGAACAGGGGCGCGTTTCCGCGCTGCTGGAAGCCAACCCGGAAGAACGCCGGCTGATTTTCGAGGAAGCCGCCGGCATCTCGAAATTCAAGGCCCGTAAAAAAGAATCGCAGCGCAAGCTGGAAAAGGTGGATCTGAACCTTCTGCGCGTGAACGACATCGTCGAAGAAGTGGATAAGCGCCTGCGCAGCGTGAAAATTCAGGCGACCAAGGCGCGGACCTATCAGGAACATTCCACGCGGCTTGCGGAGCTGCGCCTGGGTTACAGCCTGCAGGAATATCACAAGCACAGCGAATCGCAGAATGAGCTGGAATCCGGCCGCGACGACGCGCGATTTCGGCTGGATGATGCCACGGGCGATCTTGGCACGGCCCAGAATGCCCTGGCTGTGCAAAAAGATAACCTCGAATCCCTCTCCCAGACCCGCCAGCGGCTGGAATATGAACTGGTCCAGTCGCGCGCTCAAATTCAATCCGCCCGCCAGCGCCAGCAATATGCCCAGCAGCAACTGGGGCAAATGGCGGAGCAAATGGCAACCTTCGAGCAGGACAAGGCGGAAATGTCCGCCAAGCTGGTCGAAGTTGCCCAGTCACTGGAAGCCGAGACAAAAAATCTCGCGGCCCTGACCGATGAGCTCAACGCCCATCGCGAACTCATCACCCAGCGGCAAAAGCAATTCTCCGATGGCCAGTTGGCCCTAAGCAGCGCCGCGGCGCAAATCGAAAAGCAAAAGGCCGCGATTTTGGATTTAATGCGCAAGCTGTCTTCCAACGCCAGCCGCCTGGGGGCGATTGAAATCGAGCGGAAGAATATCGCCGCCCAGGAAAGCCGCCTGGGGGATCGGCGCGGGGTGGTTAATCAGGAACTTACTTCGCTGGAAACATCGCGGACCGATTTATCCACGCGCCTGGAACAGGCAATCGCCAACATCACCGAACATCAATCCCATCTGGAAGCCAAGCGCAGCGAGGCAGCCGCTCTTGGCAAGCAGATTGCCCAGGTCGGCGAACGGCTTGGCGCGGCCAAGGAGCATCGCTCGGGCCTCATTTCCCGGCAGAACCTTCTGAAGGATCTGGAAGCCAAGCGGGAGGGCGTCAGCGAAGGCGTAAAATCGGTTCTGCGTCAGCGTGAAACCAAGTTCCCCTTCATTCGCGGGCTGGTGGCGGACGTGCTTCGCGTGGATGTCGAGCATGCCCACGTCATCGAAGCGGCGCTGGATGGGCGTGATCAGTATCTGGTGACGAATCAGTCCACTGATGCGATGAATGCCCGCGAAGTGCTGGAAGATCTGGAAGGGCGGGTCAACATTGTTTGTGCCGATCGCCTGATGCCGGCTGAAGATGCCTACGATTTTAATCAGCATTCGCATCGTGTCCGGCTGGCGATTGATCTTGTGAGATTTGAACCGGCGGATGCCGCCATCGCCGGGCAGCTTCTGGGCCGAACCGTGGTTGTCGATGATTTGGCGGTGGCGGCTGATTTGCAGGCCAAAGGCCCGCGCGGCTACCGCTACGTCACGCCCCTCGGCGAAATTCTTGAAGACGGCGGCATTCTCCGCGCCGGCCCGCTGACAGCGGCAATGGGGCTGCTTTCCCGCCGATCTGAACTGGAAGCGCTCGTCCAGCAAATCAGCGAGGTCGATGCCCGCATCGTCCAGCTTGGCAAGGAACTGGCGGATGGAAACTCTGCCGCGCGATCGCTGGAAGAATCCATCGGCTCGCTACGGAACTCGATCTATCAGGCCAACACGGTGAAAGTGGAGTTAAGCAGCGCCGTGGCTCAGAATAACGACCGCCAGAATTCCCTGCGCCGGGAATTGCCCATCCTTGATCGCGAGATTCAAACGCTTGGCATCCAGGCTGGCCGCCTTTCCACGGAAGAAGCGGGGCTGATCGTCCAGCGGACAGATTTTGAATCCCTACAGGAACAAGCGACGCAGGAAGTCGTCCAGCTTACTGAGCAGCAGAAAACCACCGCTGCCGAACTCCAGCAACTGGGCGAGCAGCTCACTGCCTCGCGCGTGCAACTGGGGCAGGTGCAGGAAAAGCAATTGGCCAGCCAGCAGACGGTGGGTCGCCAGACCGCCGCCAGGGCCGAGCTTAATCAGCAAATCGAGCGGCTTGATCGCTCAGCGACAAGCCTGGCATCGCGCCGCCAGGATGTGCAGAAGGAAATCGACGCCGCCGCCCATGCGGAAGCGGCGCTGGGCCAGAGCGTGCAAAACAACGAAAGCCGCAGCTCTGAGCTTGCTGGGCAGATTTCGCAAATCAGCAAGACCATCGCGGAACTCACGAGCAAGGTAGATGCCTGCCGCGAGCAGCGCGAAGCCATCGAGCAGGAACTGCACGACCTTGAAGTTCGCTTTGGCGAAGTTCGCGTTCGTATTGAATCACTGGTACAGCGCACGCAGGAAGAACTGCAACTTGATCTACCCGCTCGTTATGTTGAGCTGTGCGCGGAAAAACCTTATGAACCGGCAGCGATGGATTGGGACGCGGTTGCGGAAGAAATCAAGGAGCTTCGCGACAAGATTCACCGCCTCGGGAATGTGAATGTGGAAGCCATCGGCGAGCAGGATGAGTTGGAAAAACGCCAGCAATTCCTGTCTGTCCAGGTGACGGACCTGACAACCTCCAAAGCCCAGCTCGAGCAGCTTATTCACGAGATCAATACGGAATCCAGCGCGCGCTTCGAGCAGACGTTTAATGCCGTTCGCGAGCACTTCCAGGAAATGTTCCGCAAGCTCTTCGGCGGCGGCAAGGCCGACATTTACCTGGAAACCGAGCTTGATCCGCCGCGCAATGCCGTCGCCCAGATCGGGCCGGACGGCGAACCCATGCCGCTGGCGAAAATAAAGGTTGATATTCTCGATGCCGGAATTGAAATCATCGCCCGGCCGCCCGGCAAACAGCCGGTCAGCATCAGCCAGCTGTCCGGCGGTGAAAAAACCATGACCTGCGTTGCGCTCCTCATGAGCATCTTCAAGAGCAAGCCCAGCCCTTTCTGCATTCTGGACGAAGTGGACGCGGCCCTGGATGAAGCCAACAACCAGCGGTTCAACCTCATCGTTCAGGAATTCCTGGATCAAAGCCAGTTCATCATCATCACCCACAGCAAGCGCACCATGCAGATTGCCGAAACGCTTTACGGCGTAACCCAGCAGGAGCAGGGGGTCAGCAAGCGCGTGGCGGTGAAGTTTGATCAGGTGGATTCCCAGGGCCGAATTGCTGAACAGGCCGCGGCTTAGAACGCCTCACAGGCCGACAAATCAACTCCTATCGTTTTGATCGCCGCAAGCGGGTGGGAATTTCCCCGACCGCGTCCGCGTTCTCCTATAATGAACAGATGGAGGAAAATTCAATGCGCGTCTCTATGGGCATGGGTATAATTGCGTTATTGGGCATTGTCTGGGCGATTGCATCAGCAGAAACATCGGCAACGCAGCCGAGCCCAACCGCCGCGGCGCCAACTACACAGGATTCGACCATGAAAACCGAAAATGCGACGTTTGCCGCCGGCTGCTTCTGGGGCACGCAGGCGATGTTTGAAAAGCTGCCAGGCGTGATCAAGACGCGCGTGGGTTACAGCGGCGGGCATACTGCCGCCCCCACCTATCGCGAGGTTTGCACGGAAACCACCGGCCATGCTGAGGCAGTGGATATCGAGTTTAATCCCAGCAAGATCACCTATCAGGAACTGTTAACGGTGTTCTTCGAAAATCACGATCCGACGACGGTCGATCGCCAGGGTCCGGATGTGGGCGACCAATATCGCAGCGCCGTCTTCTATCATTCCCCCGAGCAGAAGAAGCTTGCTGAAGCCGAGGAAGAACGTCGCAATGCTTCCGGCGATTACGCACAGCCCATCGCCACCCAGATTGTGCCCGCCGGAGAATTTTACGAAGCTGAGGATTACCACCAGTTCTACTTCGACAAGCACAACGTGACCTGGAGCTGCCACTTCGGGAACGGCAAGAAGGCGACCGCCCAGGGCGCGAAATAATTCAAAAACGTCGAATGCGATGCCCAACATTGCCATCAGCTATGTAGCTTGCGCGCTGGCTTCTTCATGATGAGCCCCGACCAGCGAGCCAAACCGCCAGACCTGCGGCCAGATTAATCCCACCGCGGTGACCACCAGAATCGTGCCAATGCCCCCGCCCACGACGGATGTCACCGGGCCAAAGAGCTTGGCGGTCAGGCCGCTTTCGAACCCGCCCAATTCGTTGCTGGCGCCAATGAAGATGTTGTTGACGGCTGACACCCGGCCACGCATGTCGTCCGGCGTCAACACCTGCACCAGCGTGTGCCGAACAAGCACCGAGATATTGTCAAACGCCCCCGTGAGAAAAAGCATCGCCAGCGAAAGCCAGATGTTTCGCGACAACCCGAACACAATGGTCGTAGCGCCGAAGCCAGCAACCGCAAAAAGCATCGCCCGGCCCGCATGTTTCATCGGCGGCAGATGAGCCACCGCAATTCCCATCGCCAGCGCGCCAATCGCCGGCGCCGCTCGAAGCCAGCCGAAACCAATCGCCCCGATGTGGAGCAGATCAATTGCAAAAATTGGCAACAGATAGGTCGCGCCGCCCAACAGCACGGCAAATAGATCCAGCGTAATTGTCGCCAGGATGATTTTCGTTTGCAGCACGAAGCCCACCCCGGCGGCCAACGTCTGAAACGTAGCGGGCCCGCGCGCCTTGTGAGATTTGACCATCGGCGGGACGCGGATCGGAATCAGCACCGCCGCAAAGACCACGCCGCAAATGGCCGCAACAACGTAGGCAGCCGGCACATTCCATCGCACCAGCAAGCCGCCCATCGCCGGCCCTGCCATCGAGGCGATCTGAAACCCACTGCTGTTCCAATTGATGGCGTTGGGAAAAACATTCTTGGGCACCAGCCCCGGCAGCATCGCCGACCGCGCCGGCCAGGCAATCGCCCGGCAAATCGCCCCGACGAACAACAGCCCGTACATTAGTCCGATCGCTCCATGACGATAAGAAACCCAAGCCAGCATGATGACGGAAATGGATCGAAAAAACTGTGAGTACAGCACGATTCGTTTTCGGTCGAATCGATCCGCCAATTGCCCGGCGGGCAGCGCCAGGCAAATCACCGGCGCTGCTGTCACCAACCCAACCCAGCCCAAAGAAAGGGCATTGTGGGTCCGGCGGTAGATATCCCAACCCACCGCCACTTCCATCACCTGGTCGCCCATTACACCGAAAACCCAGCCCAGCATGTACAGGCTGAAATCGCGGAATCGGAACGCGGCATAGGGATCAACGGGGCGGGCGTTCGACTGGACGGCATTGGTCTCCATCGGCGCAGCGGAGGACGCTGGCCGCTCTTCATCAGGCGGCTCGTAAGCCAGCGGCGTCGAATCGTTTGGGTCCGCCATTGTTCTCAGGCGTGGGATTGGCCAGGTTTCTCTTCGTCCAGCGTCATCAGCGCCTTGGTCAGCGATTCAACAAAAAAAAATTCGCCCCACATCACGCTTTCATCAACGCCGAGCTGTTTGTGGATGTGATACACGCCGCGCTTCAAAATGCCTTCCCACCCGTCCCCCTTCGCCGCAAGGTAGGGCGGCTTCGTGAGCGTGTTGACGATGTTGAGCGCCGCATCGCGATAAGCCCGCGCGCGAATTCGATCGGGCGACAACTTCGCAAGATTAAACAGGCCGCTAGCTGCAATCGCCGCCGCGGAGGAATCGGGTTGCGCTCGCGAAAGGGGCCCGCTTTCCGGCGCGTCATAATCCCAGGGCGGCACGCCATCCGTGGGTGTGTGTTCCATATAGAATTCCGCGTTCAACTCCGCCGTCGCGAGAAACCGTGAATCGCCGGTTAATTCGTAGCAGGTCCCAAACCCGTAAAGCGACCACGCCAACCCCCGGCTCCACGCGCTGTCACCGCGAAATCCCTGGTGGGTGGTTTGCCTCAGGAATTCGCCCGTCTTCAGGTCGAATATTCCCTCGTGCGACGTGCTTCCATCTCCGCGAACAATGGTTCGCCGGGTAGTCAGGCAATGCTGCATGGCCGTGTGCATTATATCTTTATCGTTCGTCTGCCTGGCCGCGTAAAAAATCACCGGCACGTTCATCATGATATCAATGAAAAGCGATTCATCGCTGATGAACGAGCGCAGGTATTGTCCGTTCTTTTTGAAGCGCATCGCCAGCACTTGCCCGGCGCGGATCACAACATCGTTTAATTTCGAATCGGGCTTGCCTTCCGCAACGGTAGCGTCGTACCACCGCTTGTAGGTGCCGTGATAAAAGATGAACCCCAGGTCGTGGACCTCGCGATCTTCCTTGCGCTCCAGAAGCGCCGCCGAATAATTCTCGGCTGATTTCCGCCAATAAGCCGGACGGTCCGCGTGCCCGCTCTCCAGAAACAGCCACATCATTCCCGGCAAAAATCCATCGCACCAGCGGGTCCAGGCCGGTTTATCATGCTTCCATTTCCCTTTGTCCGTGTAAAGCGGATAAAAGCTCGGATAGGTCTCAATCAGCTGGCGAACCTGTATTTGGGCCACTGCCAACGCTTGAGTAATTTGCTTCAGCAGGTTGGATTCGCTCACGTCCGGTCCTCTCCTTCGGAAAAGAGAAGGAAGTCTAGCCATTTGCCGGGTAACTCGCCAAGTAACGTTCGCTTCGGAGAATCGCTGGTTGCAAATTTCAACTTTCGTCCCAACTGGGTGTATCTATGTCGGTGACTTTATATCGGTGTCAAGCATGGCAAATTATGGCCGTGAGTAATTTTATGACATTTAGCTTTCGCCTGATCGTCGTTCTCTGCATGCTTTGCGCCTACTCGCCTTACATAAGGCTTTCGACCGCCACGCCCCGAAGCAGCCATCCCGCGATCAGAATTTCAAAAAACGGAAATGCGCGGGGCAATCATGACAGCGTCCTGGTCGATAGCCCTCCCAGTCTCCAATTCAAATTGGTTCCCACCGATCAGCTAACCGATCCCACAGGCGCAAAACACGGCGTTTCCGTCTCCTTCTTCGATGCCGACTTTCAGAATCAGCTCGCTTCCCGCTTCGATCCCGACATCAACTTTTCTGTCCCCCAGGGCTCTCCCCCCGATCCAAAGTTTCCCGGGGTCGATAATTATTGCGTCCGCTGGGTCGGCAGGCTGACGCCCATGTCGGCGGGAACCTATGCGTTCCAGATTGAAAGCAGCGGTGGCGTTCAGCTCACCATCGGCGACCAGAGCGTCATTGATGCCTCCTCCAAAAAAGGCGCCCAATTGGATCAAGGCTCAGCCAAACTGGAAGCAAACAAGCCCGTCGATATCATCGTGGAGCTTTCCCAGGATGCTGGCGCCGCCAAATGCAAGCTTTCCTGGCAGGTTCCACCGGCAAGCGACAATTTGCCCACGAAATGATCCGCCGCGCCGCCCCCTACAGTGGGCTGGCATCGACGCGCGGATTTCGCGCGAAATTATTCTGAAACAATGAAGAATTTTCGTCGTATTATAAAAGCGTTCGGTCATCTAATGCGCTTGATTTGACTTCTACTGCGTGAATAATCGAACCGGCCGGGACGGGCATCACAGCCTTCGGGAAGGAATGGGAGCTGCGTTGAATGGATAATCCATCGCTGGATGCAATGATGCGTCAGCCATTGGCTGATTTAGCAATGGCCATTCGAGCCCGTGCGACGCGCATATTCGATCGCTTCCGCATATTAATTCTTGAAGTGTTGCCTGCCGCTGATGAACTCACGCTCAGCGAGCTTCAGAACAGCCTTCCCAAGGTTTTGGAAGATTTGGCGATCGCGCTGGCAGCCACCGGTGGGCCGCGCCAGACAAATTTTCTTGCTGATTCAAGAGAACACGGCGTTTGCCGATACCATCAGAGCTTTAATCTCAGTGAACTGCTGGTCGAATACAGCATTCTTCGTTCGATTCTTCTGGAAGAGATTACCCGCGAACTGAACCGCGCGCTCACGGTAGACGAACTGCGTGGGCTCAATGCCGGAATCGATGCCTCCGCCCGTCGGGCTGTCGAAACCTTCGTCGCTTACCAGAAGCAGGAAATCAAATCGTCCTCGGAGGCCTACAGCAAATATCTCTCGTTCCTAAGCCACGATTTGCGCGGAAACCTCAATGGCATTCTGCTCATGGTCGAAGTTCTGCGCCGCGAGCTTTCCGCGGCAAAACAGTTCAAGGATTCGTTGGAAGATCTGGATTTAATGCGGCGATCAATCCTCGACACCGTCGGCACCATGGATCGGTTCCTGCATGCCGAGCGCTTCCGCCGCGGCAAGGTGGAGGTGAAGTGGGGCGAAGTAAATTTGTCCACGCTCATCCAAGACGTGGTAAACCAATTTTCCGCCCAGGCCCGGGAAAAGGGTATCGAGCTATGCATCGATACAACCCGTTGCCCCACGATCACCACCGACCGCGAATTATTATCCATGGTCCTTCAAAATCTGATCAGCAACGCGGTGAAATACACCCGGCAGGGCTCCGTTCGTATCGCAGCGCAGCCGATGGGCGCGGGGGCTTGTCAGATAAGCGTGGCGGACGAGGGCCCGGGAATCGCCTTGGAAGATATGGCCGATATCTTCCAGCCTTTCACGCGGGGTAAAACCCATGGCCAAAAGGGCGCCGGTCTGGGGCTGTCGATTGCAAAGCAGGCCGCGGACCTGCTGGGCGCCAACCTCTGTGCCAGTAGTGGTGGACTCGGAAAAGGCGCGACATTCATTCTAGATCTCCCCGCGCGACCCCAACTGGGCGCTGCAGCGGCAAAAAAATAACGACCGGATCATTCAATAAGTTTTGGAAATGAATCATGGCGAAAGTAGAAGAACTCCATCGGCAGTTTGGAAAACCGGGTGTTCTGCGGGTTGAACGTGGTCTGGGCGGCTTGGCGCGAATTTGCGTCACCGGGGACGCGGCTTCCGCGGAAATTTATCCGCACGGCGCCCATATCACTCAGTTCCAGCCGCGCGGCGCGGCGCCGGTTCTGTTTATGAGCAAGGCCAGCCTTTTCGAGCCATCAAAACCCATTCGAGGCGGTGTTCCACTTGTATTTCCCTGGTTCGGCGCCCGCGCCGGTTACCCAGAGGCGCCGCCGCACGGGTTCGCTCGAATTCGCGAATGGAATATCGAATCCGCCGACCCCCGCTCCGACGGTTCGGTAAGGGTCGTCCTCACCACCGCTAGCGACGCTGCCACCCTTGCCCTTTGGCCTTTCGCGTTTACGTTGCGACTCATTGTGATCATCGGGAATGTCCTGGATATCACCCTCGAGGTTCGCAATCAGTCACAAGCGGAAATGATTTTCGAAGAAGCCCTGCACACCTACCTCAAGGTCAGCGATATTCACAATGTCACCGTTGAGGGGCTGGACAACGCGCAATACATCGATCGCACCGCGGCAGGCCAGCGTAGCACGCAATCCGCGGAGCCTATTGCTTTTACCGGCGAGACGGATCGCGCGTATCTTCACACCACCAGCCCCTGTGTCGTTCACGATGCCGGTCTTTCGCGATTCTTGCGGATCGAGAAAGAAGGATCCGATACGACGGTGGTCTGGAATCCCTGGATTGCCAAGGCCAAGGCCATGCCCGATTTCGGTGATGATGAATGGCCCCAGATGCTTTGCGTCGAGGCGGCCAACGCACTGGAATGCGCCGTGAAGTTGGCGCCGGGCCATACCCACAGAATGTGCACTAGAATTTCAGTAAGCGTCAAGGCATAGCCGCCGATCCTCGGCAAATTTTCTCCGAGCGTTCATGCCCGACAAAATCGCGATCATCACCGGCGCGGGACGTGGCATAGGCCGCGCCGCCGCAATTGAAATGTCCCGACGCGGCTTCAGCGTTGCGCTCATTTCTCGCACTATATCCGAGCTAAGCGAGTCTGCTCGTCTTTGCCAGGAGGCTGCGCCCGCTTCGGCGCCCGCAATCTTTCCCATGGACGTAATGGAATCCGAGCAGATCACCAAGACTGTCAGGGAAATCCAAGCGCGTTTCGGGCGCGTTGATGCCTTCATTCATAGCGCGGGCGTAGCGCCATGCCGAACGATCGAGGAGCTTAAGCCCCAGGAATGGCAACAGATTCTCGACGTCAACCTGTCACCCATTGTGCATTTCGCGCAGGCCCTCTGGCCTCTCTGGAGAACTCAGGGCGGCGGGGTGATGGTCAACGTCTCTTCCTATTCCGCCCGGGATCCTTTCCCCGGCCTGGGGTTTTACGGCGCGGCAAAAGCCGGGGTGAATCTTCTCGGGCTGGCTCTGGCGCGCGAAGGAGCTGCAATAAACGTCCGCGTTCACACCGTCGCGCCGGGTGCTACGGAAACTCAGATGTTCCGTTCCATTCCCGCGGCGCGTGATTTCCCAATGGAAAAAACGCTTGACCCAACCCACGTTGCCCGCGTGATTGCTGATTGCGTAACCGGTGATCTTTCCGCCACCAGCGGCGAAGTGATATATCTGAAAAAACCCTGACGATCGCGGGCGATCGGCCGTTTCGTCATGCGCCTTACATCATGTTTCTTTGAAACATTTCCCGCGCTTGGGTATCAAAGTGAAAGCAATCGGAGGTTCCCGCCCATGAAAGCCCCCAAAATCCTCACCGCCATCGTCGCATTTCTTGCCATGGCGTCGGTAACAAATTTGGCAAGCGCCCAAGTGGAAACCGGGCAATCCGGCCGGCACAGACTTCCCGGGGCACGGGCTGACGGGTCGGTCACTCTGCCCTATACCCAGAATGACTCGGCTGGAAATCAGTGGATCATCGATCCCGGGGGCACCGTCCGCATGGGAGGGAATCAACCCGTGTTTAGCCAGGGGTCCATGCTTACGGTGAATGGAAATACCTGTAACAACATCAGCAACACCGCGCGGGTCGACCTGAAAACCGGTGAGTTCATCCTCGATAATTTGGCATTCGCCAATTGCACCGTCACCCGAAGAATTCTGATCAACCGCGACGACGGCTCGGTTCGTTTTACCGACATCGTTAAAAACTCGGACAGTCAGCCGCAAAACATCAACTTGATGCTTCAATCATCAACCAATTACGGCGTGAATTCCGCGATCACGGTCAATGATCCCAAACATCCCGAGAACCAGATCGGCTGGGTCGGCATGACGGGCGTAAATCGCGCCGCTGTGGAAATGTATGCCGGGAAGGCCGCCAAACTTCTTCCCACCATCGCATATCAGCAAGGCGCCAATCAGGTGCAAACCAATTATGCCCTGAACATAGCAGGCGGAAAATCGATGGCCGTCGTGCATTTAATGGTCACCTCGGGTTCACTTGAACAGGGCCAGCAATACATTTCGAATTTCAAGGAAAGCACGATGCTGCATTCCGTTCCGGCGGAGGTGCGCGGACTTATCGTCAACTTTGCGTCCGCCAACAGCTTCGTTGGTGATTTTGAAATCCTCCGGGGTGATGTTGATGACCTCGTCGAGCTACGCAGCGGCGATCTGATGAGGGGAACTCTCAAGGACGACGTCTACAAACTCATCACGTTTTACGGCGCCATCGATCTTCCCAGGGATCAAGTCATTGGAATCTTCAACGTCGGCCAATATCGTCCCCGCCAGCTCGTGGTGACTTCCGATGGCGAAATATTCGGCGGCAAACTGCTAAAAGAAACAATCGCCCTGGAAATGGCCAGCGGACAGGTCGTTCAGATTCCGCTGTCGCAGATTAATCGCGTGGGCTGTCGAAAACGTCCCGGCGAGCCGGACGAATGGGTTTATGACAAACCCTATGTGCTCCTCGCCAGCGGCGACCGGGTTGAGGTGCAACTGCCCCTCGGGCCGATCGACGTTATCACACGATACGGGCAAATAAAGTTGGACCCGCAAATAGTCGCAGCCATTGCATTGCTCACCGATGAAAGCGCGGTGCATGAAATCTTCCTGACCGACGGCAGTAAGTTCGCGGGGCTGGTGAATTCCGCTGAATTCGACATGAAGCTCGCCGGGAGCGCCGGCGCCCAACAGGTAAAATTCCCCGCCAGCAGCATCGCGCGATTGCAGATCACCAGACAAGATGCGGATCCGGATGATTCAGCCCCCGTCCTTTCACTGGTGAACAACGACTCGCTTGTCGGCACGCTCACCGGAACGCTTCACCTGGATACCGCGTTTGATACCTTGCAGATCGATGCCCGACAAATCAAAAAAATTGTCCACGCCGCCCCTGGATCAGTCGATCAGCAGGTTACGCTTTCTGACAACAGCACCGTAAGCGGGCAGTTTCAGGAAGCGGAAATTCAATGCAAACTGGTAAGCGGCGTTATATTGGAAATTCCCCTGACCCTGCTGGCGGACTACATTCAGCCCTTCCCTCAGCCGCCCGCGGCTACGGTGGCCAAGATCAAAGCGGCCGTCGCCGATCTCGCGGCTGATGACTGGAAGCAGCGCGAAAACGCCCAGGTCATGCTGATTGCCATCGGGCCGCCGGTTATTTCGGTGCTGAAAGACATACGATCCAGCCAGCCACCTGAAGCGCAGCAGCGCATCAATGCTATTCTTAAGCAGTTGGAGGATAGCCTTGGCAAATCAGCCTCAGGTGATCATCAAGCGCCGCAAGCCCCACAGGATAGGAATCGATAATCCGCAACGGGGTATCAAGAGAAAAAGTGGGCGCGAAGTCTGCCCGCGCTGGCATGGACCGGCCATACCTTCTGGCTGGTAAGACGATTCCAGGAATTTAAATAAGCGGCCAAGGCTCAGGCGTTCAGATTGAACTCGTGGAAATTTGGAAGTAATATGTCGCTGGATGGTGTCGACCGAGCTCCATACACTGGAAAGCGGGGTTCTTCTGTGTCGGCCGTCGTCGGCTTTGCGCCCGTTCGTGCGGCCGACGTGCTACCCCCTCAGTGAAGTTGTTTGCCTCGGGCGCTTTCGCCGGATGTATTGAACTTCTTCGTTTGCCGATCAGTCTTTTCAGACCGATTCCCAGACGGCATCAAATAATTTGATCGGACCGGTTCAATCGATTGAACCCTCCTTTCGAGGAAATTCATGGAAAGCGAAGCCAAAATAGCGGCCACGCAGCGCGAGGTGCTTGAAGGTTTGGAGCAGTTTGTCACCGAGAACCTCACTTTTCTGGCTCCCATTGACAAGGCATGGCAGCCCACCGATTACCTGCCCGATCTTTCAGCCGAGGATTGGCGCGACCAGCTTCAAAAGCTTCGCGAGCCCGCCCAGGCTCTCAGCGATGAGGTGCTCGTTGTGCTCGTGGCGGACATGGTCACTGAAGAAGCGCTGCCGAGCTATTCGGTTTCACTCAACAATCTCGCCCAGGACTTCACCGGCACCGGTGAGACCGGCTGGGCGAAGTGGTTGCGTGGATGGACCGCCGAGGAAAACCGTCACGGTGATTTGCTCAACGCCTATCTCCGGTTGACCGGCAGGGTGGATATGCGCGCCGTCGAGATAACCGTTCATCATCTCCTCACCAATGGCTTCAATGCCCGCGCCTATCCGGACCTCTACGGCGGGCTGGTCTATACGGCATTCCAGGAACGGGCCACAAAAATTTCTCACGCTAATGTCGGGCGAATCGCCTCCCAGCAGGGCGATGCATCTCTCTCAAAAATATGCCAGCGAATTGCCGGAGATGAAGCCCGCCATGAGGCCTTCTACACCACGATCATGGGCAAGACTATCGATCAGGATCCCAGCGGCGGTGTGATTACGATAGGCACCATGCTGCGCAAGGTCATTGCCATGCCCGGACGCCTGATGTTCGACGGCAAAGATCCCGATCTCTTCGAGCATTTCGCAGCGGTGGCCCAGCGCTTGGGTGTTTATACCGTTGATGACTACGCCCGAATCGTGGAGCACCTGGTCAGCACATGGGACATCGCCCATCGCGTGCTTTCGGGCAAAGCCGCCCGGATGCAGGATTATCTCTGCAAGCATGCCGAGCGTTGCCGCGAGGTTGCAGCCCAGGTTGCGGAAGTTGTTGCGCCTCCGGTCGCCTTCAGTTGGATTTACGATCGCCAGATTTAGTCGATGGGTGGGGGATCAGACTCTTTGGATGTTGTATTTGGCAAGATAGGCAGGGATTTTGCGGACCCGCCAAAGCTCCAGCACGGTGGATCGGGGATGCGGCGTCAATTCGAGCCGTTGCGCAGATGCCGGTGCATCGCTTTCCGAGACAGCGCCTGTTGTCAATCCAAGCTGTAGGCGATGCCGCGCCGCTGCGACGCAACACACGCTCAGGAGGGCCGCCGCAAAGAAAACTCTGGTTTTCGGTATCATCGCAATTCCAGGAAGAAGGGATCGTTTCCATCCCTAGAAAGACTTGGAAAGGTGGCCTTTATTCCCCGTTTCGGGAAATTCCTGTGGGATCGATGAAGATTACCGCCCCAGGATCACATGCCAGGCTTGACGCAAGGAATCGGGCAACCCATAGATGTCCAAGGCAGTTATAAGCAGCGCGCTGCCCCACCCCGTTACCATGAGAAACCACCCATTCTTCCAGTCCCCAACCCGCTTTCGCGAGCTGGTGAACTGTAACAGCGGAAACATTGCCAATGGGAGTTGCAACGCCAACACAACCTGACTCAGCGTCAGTAGATCATTAACGCTGCTGTCTCCCCGAATACCGATCACCAGCACCGCCGGCAGGATAGCCAACGTGCGCGTGACCATTCGGCGCACCCAGGGCGTCAATCGCCAGTGCATGAACCCTTCCATCACCACCTGCCCGGCCAGCGTGCCTGTAATGGTACTGCTTTGCCCGCTCGCCAGCAGGGCGATGGCGAACAGCGTGCTTGCCATGGCGGCGCCAAGCAGCGGGGCAAGAGTGAGGTATGCCATGCGAATCCAGTCAGTGTTTTCTCCAAACGCGATCACCTTTCCGCCGGGCACCGTCACGCTGGATTTCCCGAAGAACACCGTGGCTGCCAGGACGAGGATTGCCGCGTTTACCACGAATGCAATGGAGAGCGCCACTGTCGAATCGATGGTGTTGAATTTGATCGCCCGGCGGATGGAAGTTGCGTCTTTCTGCAGCTTTCGGCTTTGAACCAGCGCCGAGTGCAGATAAAGATTATGCGGCATCACTGTCGCGCCAATGATTCCAATCGCGACGTACACCATTCCCGCGTGGCCAAAACTCGGGTGAACCATTGCATGGCCCATTTCCAGGAAGCTTGGCCGCGTTTGGGGCAGGACGAAAATCTCGATGAAATAACAGACTGCGATTGTGCCGACGAGCACGGATATCACCGCTTCGATGGTCCGCATGCCAAATTGCTGAAGGCCAAGCAGCAGCAGTACATCGGCCGCGGTAATGATGACGGCCCAGATAAGCGGGATGTGGAAAAGGAGGTTGATTGCCACAGCGCTGCCGAGAACCTCGGCAAGATCGCACGCCCCGATGGCAAGTTCGCTAGCCAGCCAATTGGGCCATCGCGTCCACTTCGGGTACCAGTCGCGGCAGCACTGCGCGAGGTCTTTGCCGCTGATCACGCCAAGCCGAGCCGCAATGACCTGCAGAACGATGGCCATCGCGCTGGCCACACCGACAACCCACAGCAGTCCGTATTTGAACTGTGCGCCGCCCTGAAGGTCGGTGCCCCAGTTGCCTGGGTCCATGTAACCAACGCTGATGAGGAGCGCCGGACCCACAAAAGCCCGCCACTGCTTCCAGAATCCCGCGTCGTGTCCGGGAAGGGCGACTGAGCCGTGCATACCCTCCAGCGAGAGGTGGCTGGGCCGAACGATCGCTGACCCAGTAGGCGGCTGGATGTAGTCAACGACATTCGAACGAGTGTCTTCCTCTGAATTCATGCAAAGTGCAACAAAAAGACGACCAAGATATCGGATTTTTGATTAATCAAAGTAAGTGTATTTATTATCCAAAGATTTGTCAAATTGGTACTCGCAATGTATTGTACGGGCACTCGGAGACGCAACTGCCAACCAGCACCGTTGAAAACTACCTTAAACAGCTCTACCTCGAGCAATCCGCGACCAACGCTGATCTTGTTTCGATGGGCCGTCTGGCAAATGTCATGGGGGTGGTGCCCGGCACTGCGACGTCAATGGTCAAGGCTCTTTCCGATTCGGGCCTGGTCACTTACGAACCGCGGGGCGGCGTCCGCCTGACGCCCAGCGGCCAGCAGCTTGCGCTGCACGTTCTACGGCGGCATCGTTTAATCGAGCTGTTTCTGGTCAAGGTGCTGGGGCTCAATTGGTCAGAGGTGCATGAAGAGGCGGATCAGTTGGAGCATGCGGTGTCTGATCGCGTGCTGGACGGGATTGATACGCTACTCGGTCATCCGGAGGTTGATCCGCACGGCGATCCAATTCCCACGGCCAGGGGTGATGTTAAAGAGCCGCCCCGCCAAAGCCTGCAGGATTGCGAAATCGGAAGCCCTCAGCGGATCACCCGGATTGTCGATCAGCGCCCGGATTTCCTTCGTTTTGTTGAGCGCAGTGGCTTGAAGCCCGGAGCGACCATTCGGGTCCAGGGTCGCGAAGCCGCCGGCGACGCCGTGACCGTGCGCGTGTCCGATGCACGGACGATTGCCCTGGGCAGCACCGCCGCCTCTAAAATTTTAGTGGAACCCACCGAAGCGCGCGGGCCGTGTTGAGTCTACTGATCCCAATAGAATGGCTTCATCAACTCCAGCGCTTCCATCTTGTTGGATATGAGAACCGTTGCCCACGCAAATTGCCTGATATTGAAGGGCGGCAGTTTTCCCGCCCATTTCCGCAAAAAGCGTTCAGCATATACCGCCCAGACCTGGTTGTAGTTTCCCACCGACGCATGCAGGATGTTGATGTCCATCGCAATTCCAAGCTTGATTCCGCTGCGAAAGGCGGAGTAGCTGAAATCCAGGTCATAAAGATGGAAACCGTCGAACGTAACCGGGTCGAATGAAACATGGTTAACGACTGCCCGCTTGGCCGCGATGAACAAACCATCCAGGGCCTGAACATTCAACACTAGCGGGCGCGGCGCACTGAACAGGCTTGCAACCAGCGAGCCATCCGGTTGCGTGTGGGCGACCTGCCCCAGAAGGTGGGGCGGCCCCGCGCTCATCCAGTTGGGGCCGACCAGCAGATCAGTGCCGGCAACGCCGAACATATCACAACCGGAAAGATGAGAGAAAATTCGCTGGGGGAATTGGTCGTTGAGGATCTCGATATCGTCGTGGCTGAAGATAATGATCTCCCCCCGCGCGACTTGCAGCGCCCGCATATACCCCTCAGCGAGCGACTTGGCATCATGAATGCCGATCAGCTCGAAGGGTTCATTGCCCAATGCCGCCGCATACATCTTGCGTACAGCGTCGAAGCGCGCGGGGTTGATGCTGCAAATAAGGATCGAGATCATGTCCGGTCGCGAAGATAGGCCAACGCGGGCAAACTTTCCACAAAGAGCGTTAAAGCGCTGCTTCAACCTGTGCGAAGTGCCGCTCGTTGAACGTATGCCGGTGCGCTTCGAACCAGGAAATCGTTTTTGCCAGGCCCTGTTCCAGCGTCGTTTGCGCGGTGAATCCCATGATTTCGCGGGCGCGGGAGACATCCAGGCAGCGGCGGGGCTGACCATCGGGCTTGGTGGGGTCCCAGGCGATCTTGCCCTGAAAGCGGGAGAGCCGGGCGATCATTTCCGTCAGGTCCTTGATGGTGATTTCCCGATTTGTTCCGAGGTTGACCGGCTCGGGAGAGTCATATTTTTCCAGGGCGGTGAGGATGCCCTGAGCGCAGTCTTCGACGTAGAGGAACTCTCGGCTGGCTGATCCGGTGCCCCAGGCATCGATGTGCGTTGCGTTGCGTTCGCGGGCTTCCACGCATTTGCGAATTAGGGCGGGAATTACGTGACTCGTGTGCAGATCAAAATTATCGCCCGGCCCAAAGAGATTCACCGGCAGCAGGTAAATCGCGTTCAATCCATATTGCGCGCGATAAGCCTGGCACATCACCAGCAGCGATTTTTTGGCGACGCCGTATGGCGCATTGGTCTC
Source organism: Planctomycetota bacterium (assembly GCA_030775485.1). Taxonomy (GTDB): domain Bacteria; phylum Planctomycetota; class Phycisphaerae; order Tepidisphaerales; family Tepidisphaeraceae; genus JALYJB01. The sequence goes on from JALYJB010000007.1 coordinate 47,300, forward strand.
TTCGGGGAAGCCGTTCCACAATTCACTTTCCTGGAAAGGAACTGGCGTGAATTTCGGGTAAGCGCAGATCGTTCCGACCTGGACAAATTTCTTAATGTGGTTGCGGCGGGCATGCTCGATGAGATGCAGGCCCATGGCCATATTCGCGTAGAAGAATCGGCCGGGGTTTTCCCGGTTGGCGCCGATGCCGCCGACTTCCGCCGCCAGATGCAGAACAATATCCGGCCGCTGCTCGCGATAGAGGCGGGCCACATCGTTTTCGTTGGTCAGGTCGCATTCGCTGCGCCGGGGAATAAAGATTTTTTCCAGGCCGCGCTCGCGAAGTTTTTCGACCACAAAGCTACCGAGAAATCCGGCGCCGCCGGTCACTACAACTCGGTCGTTTGGTGAAATGACCATTTTAAGATCCCAAATAAAAACCGGATCAATTCGTGCGGCCCACGGAAGCGTTCTTTAGAGCTTGGCTTCCTTCTTATCCTGCTCGCCGATGAGCTTTTCCCGACGTGCCAATTTCCAGTCGGCCTCGGTCATCATTCGCGCCAGGGCCTTGAAGGTGATTTTAGGCGTCCATTTAAGCAACTTCTTTGCCTTGGCAGCATCGCCCAAGAGAAAATCCACTTCCGCGGGCCGGAAGTAGCGCGGATCGACCTCGACATACTTGTGCCAATCGAGATTGAGATGTCCGAACACTTCATCCAGAAATTCCGAAACGCTGTGCGTCTCACCGGTGGCGATGACGAAATCCTCCGCCTTGTCCTGTTGCAGCATGAGCCACATGGCCTCGACGTAGTCGCCGGCAAAGCCCCAGTCACGTTTTGATTCGAGGTTGCCCAGGAACAACTTGTGCTGAAGACCTTCTTTAATTCGTGTGGCGGCGCGGGTGATTTTCCGGGTGACAAACGTCTCGCCGCGGCGGGGGCTTTCGTGGTTGAAGAGAATGCCGTTGCAGGCATACATGTTGTAGCTTTCGCGGTAGTTCACGGTCTGCCAGAAGCTGTAGACTTTGGCGCACGCATAGGGGCTGCGCGGGTAGAAGGGCGTTTTTTCGCTCTGGGGTTTCTCCATCACTTTGCCGTACATTTCACTGGAGGAAGCCTGGTAGAACTTGGTCGGCTGTCCGGTATCGCGGATCGCCTCGAGCAGATTCATGGTGCCAAGGGCATCGGTCGCGACGGTGTAAACCGGTTGATCGAAGCTGACCTTCACATGCGATTGCGCGCCCAGGTTGTAAACTTCATCGGGCTTCACCCGCGTGAGGATCTCGCGAAGGCCGGTGCCGTCAACCAGATCGCCGTAGTGCAGGAAGAGCCTGGCGTTGGGATCGTGCGGATCACGGTAGAGGTGTTCGATGCGGTCGGTATTAAACGAGCTGCTCCGGCGAACAATTCCATGAACGATATATCCTTTGTTCAGCAGAAGTTCAGCCAGGTAGGAACCATCCTGTCCGGTGATGCCAGTGACGAGGGCTTTTTTGCCGTTTGATTGCATTACAGCGCTCCAAGAGAGAGTCAAACCATCGCACGCGCAATTCCGATTACGGCGCTTTAAGGAAGGCGTAAAACGCCATTCAAAACGTCAGCCGCGGGTTTGAGCGGCGCGTCGGTAAGTTTTATCGGTTCTGCGGTGTGGGAAGTTAACGCCGTCAGAGAAGGCATGCAACGGCGCTGTGCGGCACATGTGAGACGGTTATAATATCGGGCGTTAGATGATGGGACCCAAAAAGCATCAGGGTCCAGCGTGCATTGATGATGAAATGGCGGCGGATTCAACTTCCCTTTCCCAGGCCCGGGAAACCAATTCTGGCCGCTACCGCTATTGGGATGGGCGCCGGTCTGGCCGCCCTTGGTTGGGGCCAGGCGACCGCGCAAAAACCAGTGCCGCCCGCGACACCGGTAGCTGTTGTGACCGTTCCATTCTATTACGCCGAGGCAACGGCTTTTGATCACGTTGTGGGCCAATTGGTGCTTGGCGTTGCGGACCACGCCCAGCAAGGGGGTGATGGCATGACTTCTCAGGACCGTAAATACCTTTCCCTCAGCGTCGGGCAGCCGATGCCGACCGTGGAAACGCTCCAGACTTTTTCGCATGCAAGGTCTTACCTGGGATGGGTGGGGTGCCCGCGCCCGCAATTGGTGGTGAAAGAGAACCCGCAAAAAAACAGCGATCTTTTGCCCACGCTGGCGACCTCACCCCATGAGATTGGCAGCGCAGCAGCCTCTCCGCTGGAAAGATCGGGCATGGTGTTTATCGCGCCGGCGCGATAAGGAATAGCAGTGGCCGCTTCAAGAGCGGACCGTTTCCGATTGACTCCATCGCCATGACGCTTAGAAAATTCCCATGACACACGATTCCTCCACGCCTGCTGGTTCGAACGAACTACCATCGACAGATAATCCGACACCGCCGGGGAATGCCGGGGGATTAGGCTCTCCCGCAGCGGCGCCGCAGGCGCCAAAACGCAGGCGGCGCTGGGGCCGATTGATTCTCGGGATCGTCGCGATTGTGATCGTCCTGCTGGCGCTCCTGGTTCTCCTGGCGCCCACTCTGGTCAGTACCGGCGTAGCGCGGAGCCTTGTCGTCGACCGGATCAATGCAAGTTATCTCAATGGCAAGCTTGAAATTAAGGACTGGTCTTTCGGATGGACGGGCGGGATTCGGATTGAAGGAATCCAGCTTACGGACACGAATAACGTCGTCATTGCGCAGATTGGAAAGATTACTTCGCCGATATCGTTGCTACACACATTGAGCGGAAAGATTGATCTGGGGGACGTTCAGGTTGACGGCTTGAATGTGAATGCCATCCAGGACAAGGACGGCAATTTGAATCTCGCGAAGGTCGTGAAACCGCTGCCGCCAAGCACGGGGCCGCTGAAATTGCCGGATATCACGGGCGTATTACACATTAACGATTCTCAAGGCTCGACACTTCAGGATGTGGCGACGGGCCTGTCAATTATTCTGGATCATCTGAACGCGACGGTAACGGTGAAGGATATCAACCAGCCGATCCACGATACCGTGGAGATCGTCACGCGCGTGAATAACCAGCCGCCGGGCACGATCAAGCTTGATGGCGATCTATCTGCTATCCAGAACAATATTGTTGACGCGCAGCATGCCTCGGGAAATCAATCGATCGAGCTATCGCAAGTTGATCTGAAACCTGTTTCGGTCCTGCTGGCCAAACAGAAGATGGATCTGCAGATCGCGGGAATTCTGAACGGCAAGATCAAAGCCCAGCTTAAATCCCTTGATGACATGGACGCCAGCGGCAGCATGACGATCGCCGATTCATCCGTTTCGGGCGGCCAACTTCATGGCGATACCGTTGCTTACAAGCAGGTTCGCATTGACCTCGCCGCTTCCAGCAAGCAGAACGCTGTTAAAGTAAGCCTGCCGATTGTTGCTACATCCACGGCGGCCACGCGGCCCGATCAAATCACGGTGAACATTGACGCCCCGCGGGATGCGTTGCTGCAAACGCAGCAGCTGATGATGGGCGCGGTTGAAAAGCTGATGTCGCCAGGTTCCGCGGCAACATCGGTCGCAATCGCGAACGCGGCAAACGGCACTGCCAGTGTGCAAATTGATGTTGATGCCGCCAACCTGGCTCATGAGCTGCATAACACGGTTCATTTGCAGCCGGGCATGACATTGTCCAGCGGACGCACGGTGTTGGCGCTGAATCTGAATATCGCCGGCGGCGGGGCGACGCTGGATTCGCAGGCGCATCTCAATAATTTCAACGGCACACAAAATGGCGCGGCCATTAAGCTGGCGGATATCGATGCGAATATAAATGCCGTGGTGGCGGGCGGCGCGGCGACCGGCTTGACGTCGCTGACCGCGACGGTGAATAGCGCATTTATGAAGATCAACGGTTCAGCGCAGGGCCTGGCAAAAACTGACTTCACGGCAGCGCTGGATTTGAAGAGCCTACAGCAGCAGCTCGCACAGTTTTTTGATCTCAACGCGATGTTGCACGCGCCAGCGAATTCCAGCGTGGCAATCGCAGGCGCCACAACGGCGCATCTGACATCCAACGGCAATGCATTTGCGCTGGATGCCGCTGTGAATCAACTCTCCTTCAGCGGCATTCAGGGGGTGCAAATGTCGCCGCAGGATATTACCCTCAATTTGCGCGGGGAGCTTCAGCGGGCGGCGGACAGTTCATTGCAGTCAATACATCATGTAACGGTGGCGTTGCAGTCCCCCGCGGCGGTTCTCAATGCCACGGCCGATCTGGACAAGAAGCCCACAGGCTGGCAGGCGCCCGCATTTGAGATTTTGGGCACCAGCATCGACGCGCGCAAGGCGCTGGACAATTATTCCGGATTGCTGGCGCTCCTGGCGGGCGCCCCGAAAGCTGGGGAGGCGCCCACGCTGCTGCAAAAGTTAGCCGATCGTTCGCTTCGGGTGGCCAGCGGGACCATCTCCATTTCAGGCAGGGGGAAGTTCGACGACAACGGCCTCGCGATTGATCAGCCATTGACGGCCCAACTTAGCGCGTTTGATCTCTCCGTGCCCACCGCAATCGGAGGATCAGAGCCATCGCGGACGCCGCCGGTCACGATCGCCGCCGCCAGTGGGACTGATCAGACTATAAACATTCATGCATTGGTGGGTACAGCGGCGGACTCAATCGCAACGGCCGATGTGTCCATCATCAACCCGCTTGCAAAGAACGCGGGCGGGGCACTTTCACTGAATGTTACGCAATTCCGCGCCGATTTTGCCAAGCTGCAGGCCGCTTTCGGACCGTTGGCGCCGACGCTAATGCCCGGCTCGGGAGGTGAGGCATTCAATCGAGTCACTGTTAAATCCGGTGTCGCCAGTGGCTCCGCGAAATATTCCCATAGTGCCAGCGGCGATGTCGTATCATCCAACGTTCAGATACAGCAATTGACGATCCCGGGCGTGGTCGATAACCAGGCGATTCAATTGACAGCCGATGCCACGCTTAATCCAGATTACTCGGGCGGGACATTATCGAATTTCAACCTGGATTTCGGATTTGCCAAAATCGGTCAGCTCAAGGCCGAAAAACCCATCCAGTTTTCCGGAACCAAAGATCTTGCGACTATGTCAGTCGATGCCGGGGTGGTGATTACGGGAGATGCGGCAAAGGTGATGCGGTTTGTCGAGCTCGCGACAGGCAAGCCAGTTAACACTTACAACTACTCCGGACAGATCGCGCTGAGCGAATCACTGCAAAAAGACGCGAAGCAGGCCCAACTTACCGTCAAAGGCGGCGGCGCCATCACTTCGTTTAAGGTATTGGGCGCTGCCGGCGCAGCGCCGGCCTTCGCTGAAGATGAAGTTGATATCGGCAATGATCTGATCTTCAACGTCAAGGCGATGCGCGTGGTCATCAGGCCCGAAGACCCAGTCAGGGTTGTAATGAAAAGCAGTGGGGCGCTGTCGCTGGCGATTTCCGGCGCGGTGTCTGATCTGATGGCCCAACGGAAGATCGATGCGGGGACGATCCAGTTAACCTACGACCTGGCCAAGCTGTGGACGATCATCAAACCCCTGCTTACGCCCGCGCAGCAACAGCAATACGCCGACCTGGTCATCACTGGAACACAGCAGCGGACGTTTAGCGTTTCGGGAATGCTGCCGGCGGATAAGCCCTTCATGCAGGGTCTGGCAACGCTGAAAGCAGCGGGGGCGTTTCAGATTGACAGCGTTTCAACGCATGGCATTCAGGTCACGGGGTTTGAATTACCGTTCGTCCTGGCGGACGGAACCCTGCGGACGGTGTACGCCAATCAGCCCGAAGGAAAGAACGCGCCCAGACCGGCAGCGTGCAACGGTGGGACGCTTGACCTGGGCATTCTGTCGGTTGATCTGCGCGGGCCGGTGATGCTGCTTTCCATGCCGGGCGTTGATCCCCAGCACCCGCATCAGCTCCTCAATAGCGTCTCTCTGAATCCCGCGCTGGCCAGCACATTGTTGGAAAAATTCCTCAACAACCCGGCATTCGCAGGCTCCAGCAATTCGCGCGGTTTGGTGGATTTGTCGGTGTTGCAGTGCCAGGCGCTGCCGCTGGACAGTTCGGTTCTCCAGGCAACGCCGGATAACAAAGGCGTGGCGGAAGTGGTCTGCTCGACGCGCGAAATGCAGATGGGCAGCTCGTTCCTTTCGCAGTTGCAGCTGATCCAGGGCAACCAGGCGGTTTCGATGGACATCCAAAAGGCGGACGTCAAAATCGCTGACGGCAAGCTTTCCCAGGACACCACCATGATGGTGGACGGCAACAAGCCCATGCACTTTTATGGGAATGTCCTGCTAAGCACGCGGCAGTTTGAGAATATGAATCTGGATATCTCCACGTTACTGCTGGGAAAGCTGGTGACGTCGGACCAGAATCTCAAGCAATACATTCCGGATCAGATATCACTCCCCGTCACTGGGACGATGAGCAGCCCGCAGGTGAATGTGTCGGGCGTTGCAGGCAGGTTGCTGAAAGATGCGGCCACCAAGGCCGGTACGAGCGCACTGGGCAATTTGCTGGGGGGAAATCGCAACCAGGCGGCTAGCCGTCCAGCGGACCCAAACCAGCCGGCGCAACCCGCGGGCCAGCCGGATCCACTGCAGCAACTGTTTCAAAATCTGACAAAACCTAAGAAATGATCGGCCAAAAAGCGGCATCTATTGCGCGGGCACACCAGGATCGCGATAGAATATCTACCCGTTTAAGCAGTGATAGCTGCGTGCTGGCTTCCGCCTGAAAGCGAGTGCTGGACGATATCAAGGCGGCGGCTGAGCTCGGCCATGTCGGCCGGGCGCTTGCTGGGGGTTACCCGGCAGCATTCCATCACCAGGTTCGACAGGTTCTGCGGAACCGCGGCATTAATTTCGTGCGGCTGCGGAATCGCGTCGGCCAGAAGGAAGCTGTTTTCGCCCTTCTTCAGGGTGAATAGCGTGGGAAGCTTCTGGCCGCTGAGAATCCAGTAGAAAGTGGCGCCCAGGTTGTAAACATCCGTTTGCACGGTAACCGGCTCGCACTTCACCTGCTCGGGAGAGATGAAATCAGGGGTTCCCTGAATGCGCTTTTTCACCGAGCCGATGGGGCAGGCCTGCCCAAGATCGATAACCTTCACCAAGCCGTCGGACGAGACGAGAATGTTGTTGGGCTTCAAATCGCAATGCACAAAGCCCTGCTGATTAAGGGCATGCAAAGCCTCGGCGGTCTGACGGAAAACATCAACCGCGGCATTGATGTCTTGCGGCGGATGCGATTCGCAGGAAGAGCCCTCGAACATTTCCATGATAAGGGCGGCATCGGTCGGCTTGCGGAGAAGGGTTTTGGTGACTTTCAGATCAATGCAGCGCCGTAACGCCGGGTGACGGACCTTGCTGCCGATCTCAAATTCGTTGGTCAGCTGCTCGACGAAGCGGATGTCTTTTTCGACCTTCACGACGACATGCTTCAAAGCATAAAGCTGGGCCGTGATCGGGTCGCTGACGACGTAAATGACGCTGCCGGCGCCTTCTCCGAGGAAGTCGATGACTTCATACCCGTAAAGGTTTCGCGGCAGACCTTGGCTTGGTTTGTCTGTCATTGAATTAGACATCGTCGATGCTCCCCAAGGCACGGCGATCGAGGCTGAGCGAAGCAGATGGCTGGCCATAAAACACGGCTCCTACACCATCTCTATACGCTGTGTTCACCTAACTATTTGGCAAAACCACTCAGTTTTGCCAAAAAACTTGCCCGTACCGCGAGAAGCGGCGGGGTTTCTCGGCTTTGTCTGGCCTTTCGCGACATTGACGGAACTTAATAATTCGTTATCCGGACGACACCTCACCAAGCGAGGGTCTGATAACAAATACCCGGTTCAGCAATGTCCCCAAGATTTGCCACGCCAGCGGTCTTAGCGCGACCGTAATATAGAGCTGAGGGCGGTCGTTGACTACGCGACATTCTAGGATGTCGTGTACCCGGTCGTCCAGACCCTCATCTCAAAATAGGGAAGCGTTAAGTTCCACGCTAGCTTCAGCCAAGCCTCGCACCCGGCGTTACTTCTTCCAAATTCGGCTCTTGAAGTCGGTTATCGCTTGCTTTAGCTGTCCTTCGATCTCCGAGGTCAATTCCTTCTTGGTTGCCAGGTTATCCCGCAGGAGCGCAGCATTGCTGTCAACATAGGCAAGAAATGCGGTTTGGAACTCCTGTACACGGCCAATGGGGACGTCATCAAGGAGTCCCTGCGTGCCGGCGTAAATGACCATGACTTCCTGCTCAATGCGGAAGGGTCTGTACTGCGGCTGCTTGAGAAGTTCCACCAGGCGCGATCCCCGATCGAGCTGGGCCTGGGTGGCTTTGTCCAGTTCCGTTCCGAGCTGGGCAAAAGCTTCCAGCTCGCGATAGGCCGCCATGTCCAGCTTCAGGGATCCGGCGATTTTTTTCATCGCCTTGGTTTGGGCATTACCACCCACCCGGCTCACGCTGATGCCGACGTCGATGGCGGGGCGCACGCCGGCAAAGAACAGGTCGGGCTGAAGGTAAATCTGGCCATCGGTAATGCTGATGACGTTCGTTGGAATGTACGCGGAAACTTCGCCTTCCTGCGTTTCAATGATTGGCAACGCCGTGAGGGAGCCGCCGCCTTTATCATCGCTGAGCTTTACAGCTCGTTCCAGAAGACGGCTATGTAGATAGAACACGTCGCCAGGGTACGCTTCGCGACCCGGCGGACGACGCAGCAGCAGGGAAAGCTGGCGATATGCCGCAGCCTGTTTGCTCAAGTCGTCATAAACGCACAGGGTGGCCTGTCCCTTCCACATGAAGTATTCCGCCATCGCGCAGCCTGCATAGGGGGCGATGTACTGCATGGGGGCCGGGTCGGCGGCGCTGGCGATGACCACGGTTGTGTAATCCATCGCGCCATTGCTCTTAAGAACGTCCACGACTTGCGCGGTCGAAGACTCCTTCTGGCCGATTGCAATATAGAAGCACTTAACACCGGTGCCTTTTTGATTGATGATGGTGTCCAGGGCGATGGCGGTTTTGCCGGTCTTGCGATCACCGATGATCAGCTCGCGCTGTCCGCGGCCGATCGGGACCATGCTGTCGATCGCCTTGATACCCGTTTGCAGGGGTTCTTTAACCGGCTGGCGTTCAGCAATGCCGGGGGCAATGATATCCAGCTTGCGCGTTTCAGTGGTTTGAATGGCAGGGCCACCGTCCAGTGGAACGCCCAGCGGGTTCACCACGCGGCCCATGACCGCATCGCCCACGGGGACTTCCAGAAGGCGGCCGGTGGTCTTGACCGAATCGCCTTCCTTGATGCCCAGGTAGTTGCCGAAAATAACCGAGCCGATCGAGTCTTCTTCGAGGTTAAAGACCTGGCCCATGGCGCCGTTCTGGAATTCCAGAAGTTCGCCGGCCATCGCATTGCGCAGGCCATAGATTCGGGCGATGCCGTCGCCGATTTCGATGACGGTGCCGACTTCGTTGATCTGCAACCGCTGATCGAATCCCGCGATTTCGCGCTTCAGGATACTGGTGATTTCCGCAACGTTAATGGCCATGGTCTGCTCGCTGGTAGAAATTGCTGCCCGGCAAAAACTGCTTACCGGTTAATTACTCAAAAATCCGCGAAATATTGTCGCGGGAATGTCACGTTCAATTCTGTTATGCCGGCCGCGACGATAAGAGCTGTCGCCGCATCGCGTCCAGCTGCGCTTTTACACTTCCGTCGATCAACTGGTCCTGCACGCGCATCATCAGGCCGCCAATGATGGACGGATCGACATACTGATGCACGATGGCATCCCGCTTCAGCGATGTGCTGACGCGCTGCCGCACCGTATCAAGCTGCTCCGTTGTTAGTTCCCGCGCAACGGTTACATCCACTTCAACCTTGCCGAATTGTTCATCCAACAGATCGTCATAAGCTCCGGCGATTCCGGGCAGAAGCGGGAGACGATTTTTTTCGTTCAGTAACAGCAGGAAGTTCAACAGCAGGTGTGACGCCCGGTCGGTAAACACCGTTCGGATCAATTTGCCGCGTTCCTCCGCGCTGATCGTTGGATCGCCCAGCACCTGGGCGAATTGCGGCGTAGTATCCACCACCTGCCGCAGATCCCGCAGCTCCTGCCCTATGATCTGCGCCGTATTTCCTTCAACTGCCAGATCAAGCAGCGCCTGGGCGTATGCCACGGCGGTAGGGGACTGATGGTTATCCTTGTGCATGCTTCAATCTTTTCAGACTAGTTGCGATCGATCTTGGACATTTGATCAAGGCTCTGAGTCACCAGATCGCGCTGATCGTCCGCGTTCAGATTGCGGCGGATGATCTTCTCCGCAACCGCGGTCGCGAGGTTGGCGGTCTGATCGTAAATCTCACGCAGCGCCTGCTGCTTGGCCGCTTCTATTTCCCGGGTCGCTTTTTCCTTGGCTTCCTCGGCGTCCTGCTGGGCGCGGGTTCGGATGTTGCTTGCAATTTTCTCCGCATCCCCGGTTGCCTGGGCGATGAGATCCCGCACTTTCTGGTCACCGGTGGCGAGCTGCGCGTTGTACTGGGCCAGCGATTGCTCCGCCCGCAGGCGGGCCGCTTCAGCGTCGGAAATGTCCTTGCGGATGCGTTCTTCGCGGGCCTTGAGGCCGGAAAGAACGTTCTTCCACGCGGTCTTGTAGAGCACGAAAAGCAGAATTCCAAAAATCAGCAGCACCCAGACCGCCGCCGCCAGGTTCGGGTCGATCAAATCGGGGGCGGGCTGCGCCGCTTCTTGGGCCGCCAGAATGGGCTGCACCGAAAGCAGCAGGGCGGCCAGGAATCCAGCTGGAATCAACAGGCGTTTGGTAAGCATCGCGCCAACCTTTTCAAAATGGCATTCAGGCCACGGGGAACCGGCCCCGCTCGCCGAAGAGTGCGCTCCGCGGTCCTAAAAAGGCGCCCGCCCGGGATTTCCCCTTGCGGGAGCAGACGATCAGGGAAAGAACTTCTTGGCCAGCACGAAGGCCAGAATGATGGCTGTGAAGGTAAAACCTTCGATCAGCGCGGCGGCCAGAATCATGTTGGTGCCGATACGACCGCCCGCTTCGGGTTGACGGGCGATGCCTTCGACGGCCTGCCCGCCGATGCGGCCGATGCCCAGTCCGCCACCCAGAACGGCCAGGCCCATGCCCACAGCCGCGCCAGCAATTCCAAGCCCCGCGTCGGGGGTTACGCCCGCCTGCGCCAGGGTATTCAATAAAGACATTTGCGATCTCCTCCCGGGCGGTTTGCCCGGAACTTTTGCATCACGTGCGTTTATTCATCGCCCGCGCTGCGATTCTTGCCGAACTCGAGTTGGATGCCCAGGCGTCGGCTCACCGGGCTATTTTTTTCACAACCTTTAAAACCGCGATCCGGCGATCAATGCTCCGGAGCCACGGCGCTCGCGATAAATAGCGTTGTCAGGAACGTAAAGATATACGCCTGTAAAAACGCCACGAAAATCTCCAGCAACTGAATCATTACGTCCAAAAACAAAACCGGCACACCCACCGCAAGTTGCCCCAGGATTGTCGGCATGACCACGATCAGGCCAATCAACACTGCCAGCAGAATATGACCGGAAACCATGTTGGCGAACAATCGCACGCATAGCGCGAGAGGCTTGATTACCGCGCCAACAAGTTCCAGTATTAGCAGCGCCACAAACATCGGAATATCCGCCAGCCAACCCACCCAGGAAGCCCCGGGCGCCGGCTTGAACGGATGCGGAGCAAAATTCCAGAGGTAGAGAGGCAATGCCAGCAGCCAAGCTGCCACGGGATTCATTCCCGGGCCGTGCAACAAGTGCGCATCAACGTGTGCCCCATGCTTACCGCGGGGATGCTCATCGTCCGCATAGTGCCCGACCGGATCGCCCATGGCCCGGAAATCACCGGGAACATCCGCGGGTAGCGCCTCGCCGCGCGGGTGTTCGAGATCCATCGCCGCTTCATGGCCGGGCCGGCCATTGCTGCTGTGCTCTTCATGATGCCCGTGGTGGCCATAGGTTCCGTCGATCAGTGACTTGGCGATGGTGTAGAGGCCGTTGGCATGAATGAAGATAAACGCGGCGATTGCCAGAGCGCCTGTCGTATTGACTGAACCGGTTGCAGCGCCACCAATATGCTTGATATGTCCGTGGGAAATCAGCTCAAAAAACGCAGCAAATGGGATCGCCCCCAGCAGGTTGCAGAAAAGGATGAAGAAGAACATCGTCCATAGGAATGGAACAAACCGGTCCGTATGTTCCTTCAACGCGGGGCGAAAGACTTCCAGCCTTAGAAATTCCAGAATTGATTCAAAGAAATTCTTGGCGCCGGTCGGTGGAGTGCTGTCAGCAGCCTGGAAAAGCTTGGGAAATATCCACAGCATCAGCCCAGCGGCGACGGTGGCCATCAGCATGTGGTTGGTGAAACCAAACCTGCCAATTTGGAAAATCGTATGAGGCAGCACCTCATCCAAAGGGTCCAGATCGGCCAGAATCATGTAAGGCGCCAAAACCATGTGCATCTCGGCTCTCTACGCTTTCTTCGCATCCGCCGGGGCGGCGTGAATGTCTCTTACAATCGCAGCCACAAGGGCTACCAGCGTTCCCAAATACATCGCCACCAACCAGAAGATAAACTGCGTTCCAGCGTTGGCTGCGCCAAACATCACTAAAGCAGCGGCTGCCGTCATCACCATCAGGTGAATGATGGTCGCCGCCAAACCTCCCTGAGCCACGGCGATTTGCGACGCGTTCCGCACAATCACCATCGGGGCACCGGCGAGCAGGCTTCCGAGAACCGCAATGCCAAGGGCGGTCACAGCCGAATGAATCTGCGTCGTCGAGCCCAACGCCCGCTGGCCTAAAACGCCGACAGCGAATATGAGCAAAGCCGTCATCGATCCCAGAATGATCGCCCGCATGAACTGCTAGTCCTTATTCGCCCGAAGCGTTTCCTTAATCAGCAAATAAAGCCCACCGGCCAACCCTAAACCAGCACCGGTGAGGATGCCCCAAGGGTCGTGGTGATACTTCCGGTCAAACCAGCTTCCGACGACAACGCCAACTCCAACGCCAACCGCGACTTCCAAACCAACCGAGGCTAATCTGCCCCAATTGGGGTCCTCTTTTGGCATCGCTGCGGCTCCGCCGAGCGACTTTGTGATATTTTGCACAAAGTCTTTTGTTACGCAACACCGGCTTCACTTGCTCGGGGCGGTAAAGTAGTTGTATCCATTGAATTGGTCAAGAACCGGTAAAGAAAACAACGCCGAGCGCCGTGTCTTGCGCCCGCGCGACCGCCGGTAAGCATTTCAACCGCTATGTTTGTCTGGCCAATTCTTTCCTTTACACTCGGTCAATGGAACCAGGGCGGCAGCGGTGGGTATTAGTGGGGTTGATCGCCGTTGCCATGCTGGTTTTTGGAATTGGCATTAATTGGGGGCTGCCATCCCGAGCGGGAGATGTCTTCTTCTCGCCTGAATCCCAATCGGCTGACCCATCTGCCACCTTTCGGCTGTCTGGGGCGGGGATCGAGCACGAAGCAGGCGGATGGGACGATGATCCCGATCGCGGCGCGGACGTAGCCGCGCATTCGGTTGGCGACCGAAGCAAGCCCATAACGCTGCTCGAGAATCAAATAGGCAGCACCCCCCAACTCCTGGCAAAGCAGGGCGACAAACGGATGATCGCCTTGCTCGCCGCGCAAAACAGAGCGCAAAGAAACCTGGACGCGGCTAATTCCAAGGCGTCCGACAGCAATGCCATCAGCGCCGCCCAGGATGAGGTGTCGCGTATTTCCAGCGAGGTCGAGCGTCATCTCGTTGCCTACAACGATTCAAACATCCCTCGATACACCGCGGACGCCCGCAGCGATGCCGTCAACCGGGCTCGAATTCTGCGAAGGTATCGGCTCTACAGTTACCAGCCGGATGAAATGATCACCTTCCGCGCCCTCGCGCTGATGCATCCAGACAAACTGCAATTCGATCCGCGCTTGTATCAGTATGGCGGCCTGTGGATCTATCCGGTGGCGGGATTGCTCAAGGCGGCATCGCTTTTGGGATTTGTGCAATTAAGCGGTGATCGGGCGATTTATCTGGACCATCCCCAGGAATTTGGGCGGTTGTATGTGATCGCCAGAGCGTATTCGGCTGCCTGGGGATTGATCGGCGTTATCGCGGTTTTTCAAATCGCCCGGCGCGTTGCCGGTGGGCACTTGCTGCCGGCGACGGCAGGCCTTTGCTTCATTTTTATGCCCGTTGTGATTGACCTGGCCCACGAGGCAAAGCCGCATTTGCCCGGCGCGGTGCTTTTGATGCTCTCCGTTCTGTCGGCGTCCAAATTCGTTGAAACCAGGAAAATCAAGCGGATGTTTCTCACAGGCGCGCTTTGCGGCGCCGCGGCGGGAATGGTGCTCTGGGCGGTGGCGGGGCTGGTTCTGATTCCCCTGGCGGCCCTGGCGGGGAAACGCCGCCTTGTTGTTCAGGCGATGGGTCAATCGTTGGTCGGACTGTTGAGTGCCGTGCTTGTCTACGCGGTGACCAATCCTTATGTGATCCTCCACCTGTTCAGCCAGGAGGGCCGGTTGTTGCTGGCCTCGAATCTCGGGAACTCCAAGGCGATGTACAACCCCACCATGCCGCTGGAAGGTTTGGCCACGGGACTGCGGCTGTTGGCGGTTGGGATGTCCTGGCCCCTGACGTTACTTGGTACCGCCGGTCTGATCATTTTGCTGACGAACAATCGCCGACCCAGTCCAGCATCGAGCGCCATTGACGCGCCTGCCGGCGTTGAACCTGCTGTTTCCGCAAACCGGTCCGCGACAGGCTGGCTGCTTGGAACACTGGCGTTCATTCTGCTGGTCCAGTTCGTGATTTTTGCCGCCGGGAAGCAGGGCGAATATGCGCGATTTGCGATTGTCACTGATATTGCCCTCATGGTGGCGGCCGTGTGCGCCGTGGGCAGCTTGTTTGCCAGCCAAGCTTTCCGAATCATCGCCGCATGCATTCTCATCGGAGCCACCGGAGTTTATGGACTGGGCTACGAGCGGGGATTCCTCAAAGACACCAGGGACGATAATTCCCGCACCGAAGCCGCCCAGGAGTTGAGCGTGCTGGGAAGGGCGTTTCCAGAGGACGCGCGTCCCACTCTCGGCGTAGCTGCCGAGCCCGCCCCCTACTGCATGCCCCCGTTTGACCTCACGCGCTGGAAACTGGTTTTAATGCCCCGGAGCGGAGCAAGCGGATTAGACCAAAGCATGCCGGACGTGGTGGTTCAACCCAGTGAACGAATCAATGTATTCGATCCAGGATCGACGCCAATGAGTTGGGCCAATAAACGGATTGATTTATACTTCCGCAACAACGCCACAGCAGCCACCCAATAATGATCCCGTTATGATCTGGGGGTCGATTGAATCAGTGATCCTGCTCGAAGAAGAGGAACTGTTTGTAAGTCCGGCCCGCCGCACCCTACAATAAGAGATAGGCGGGTAAGTTGAGAATGTGGTATCGCTTAGCGAAGTCAGCCGAGGAGTAACGAATGCCGCTTGCAGTGTTGGCGACCATACAGACCGGAGGGTATGTAAACCCGTTTAAGGCTCTGGCAATTATCATTATGCTCTTGATCTGGGTCAGGCTGCTGGCCTGGATGGATAAAGACGCGCCGATTGCTCGCTTGCCCCGCGAGGCGATCAATGCGGGGATGATGGCTGGCCTGGTAATTGGCTACGCGCTGTTCTTTCTGCTGCCAGGGTTTTTAATCGGGTTTGCGGCGTTATTCGGGCTCTTTGTCGTGGATATCGCCACTTATTTGATTATTCGCCAGCGCGTCGTTGGGCTGGCGGACTTGAAGAAGGACTTCAAGGTTTGGATTAACGATTTGCTCAAGTCCAAGAAGAAGAAAACGGTTACTGCCGCCGCCGGACAAGTGCTGATCATCGACAAGAGCGGTAATCCGCAATCTCCCCCGGAAGACGAAACGCCCGAGCGCCCGCAGTACGATGCGGCCCAGCGCCTGCTGACCAATCCCATGAAATTTGGGGCCGAGCGCCTGGACCTGACCGCGGGCGAGCCAGCCAGTGTGCAATATTTTGTGGACGGCGTGCGGTACGACGGTGAGGCCCTCGATCGCAACACTGCCGGGTCAGCGGTGCAATATCTAAAGCGCGTGGCCGGGTTGGATTTGAATGAGCGGCGCAAGCCCCAGACAGGCGATTTCCGAGCCAATTTCGACGGACAAAAACGACAGGTTCAAATCACGACCTACGGCAGCACCGCCGGTGAATCGGCGCGCATGGTGACTGATCCAAAGACCCGTCAGAGTTTTAAAATGGCGGACGTAGGATTCTCAGAATCGCAACTGGAATTGCTGAAGAAATCCATAGCCGATGGCAGCGGCGTTGTCCTGCTTTCGGCGCCCAAGGCCCAAGGGCTGACGAGCCTGGCCTATTCGATCATCCGGGCACACGACGCGTTTATGTTTCACGTGCAGACCATCGAGCGCGGGCCGGAGCTTGATCTTGAAGGCATCACGCAGAACGCGCTGCCGGCCAATGCCTCGGCCGCCGAAGAGCTCAAACAGGTGAGCTGGGTTGTCAGCCAGGAGCCTGACGCGATCATGATCACGTCCATTGAGGATCCCAAAAGCGCAAAGACGCTCGCAGCTTATGCGGGTGAAAACAAGCGCGCTTACATCTGCCTGCGGGCGCCCAGCACCTTTGAGGCGATCCGGCAATGGCGCAAGCTGGTGGGCGACGATGCGCTGGCGATGAAGAGCCTCACAATGGCAATCTCCGGCCGCCTGGTCCGGCGGCTATGCAGCGCTTGCAAAGTTGGATACACGCCCGATCCCATGCAGCTTCGCAAATTGAATATGAGCCCCGACAAGGTGGGCAAGCTCTATGCCGCCCGCAAAGAACCAATGCGCGACGCAAAGGGCAACCCCGTTCCCTGCACATTCTGCCGGGACCTTGGCTTTAAAGGGCGATTCGGGGTCTATGAAATTTTCCCGATCGACGAAGAAGTACGCAAAATCATTATCGAGGGTGGATCTGATGCCCAGTTGAAGCAGGCGTTTCGCAAGATGCGCGGACGCCTGTTGCAGGAGATGGCGCTGGCGCAAGTGCAGTCCGGGGAGACCAGCGTGGAAGAAGTGCTGCGCGTGCTGAAGGGGGATGAGGGGACTGGCGGTAGTGGAAGTCCGTCGGCCGGCCGGCCGACGCCCGCAGCGCCGGGAGGACCACCGCGGGCCGGTGGGCCGAAGTCCTCGCCGGGGGGACCGCCAAAATCCATCGGCACGCCGAAGCCACCGAGTTCGCGGTCGGCGGCGGGCTAGATTTGCCCGGTTAATTTTGCCTCAATGATCGTTAATCACTCGACGAACAGCGGATTAAAATCATGATTCTTTCCATTCTTCTTGCCGTGCTCTGTCTGGCAATCGCATTTTTTCAATACATCCAGGGCTTCTTCAGCGCCACCATTTCCGCCATCCTTGCGGTAATTGCCGCTGTCGTAGCAGTGGGGTATCACGAATCCGTGGCCAACATGCTGTTGGCCGCGAAGATCAACGATCAGGCCGCTTCGGTGGCCCTGGTACTGGTTTTTGCCGTGGTTTATCTCGTTCCCCGGCTCGCTTTTGACAAGCTTGTGCAAGGCAACGTGCGTTATCCGGTCATCCTCGACAAGGTGGGCGCGGGGGCCATGGGTCTGATCGCCGCCCTGATGGCAACGGGAATTGTGGCGATCGCGGCGGATGCCCTGCCCTTTGGGCCGACCATCGGGCTGTACTCACGTTTTGAAACCATCGGGGACAAGCCCGGAATGATCATTCCAGAAAATGGCCAGGCAAAAGACGTCGAAATGCTGGAGGTGGTCGTGCCCGATAAGCTGGAACCGGAATCGGCCCAGCACCTTTGGATGTGGCAAGACGACCTGGTAATGGCCCTGGCCAATAAATTAACCAACAACGGTTCGCTGGAGGGCGAACGCCCGGTGGCCAGCATTCATCCCGATTATCTCAATGAACTTTACGGCCAGCGGCTGGGAATTCAGGTAGGCGGCAAGCACACCCTGCTGAATACGCCAGCCAATCAAAACGCCGATGTGGAGGGTCTCTTCACCCAGCCGAAATTGGCCCAGATCGACGGTATGGTAGCCGAACTTCGGCATCGCGATCGGCCCTTGCCCCCCACGCTCGAGCCGGGGCCCGGCCAATCCATCCTCATTGTCCGCACAAAACTCAGCGGCAAGGATCTGGGCGATTCGGTTGACACGCTCTTCCGTTTTTCGGCAGGCGCGGTTCGCCTATGCGCGGGCCATCTGACTGATGCTGGCGCTGATTTCAAGGATTATCACCCGGTCGCGCTGCTTGATCCAAGTAATTTGGCGGTCGCGTGCGCCGTCGACGATTTCTTGTTTGCGGATACCAACGCCGACCGAACGATCGATTTTGTTTTCATTGTCGATAACGACAAAGCGTTCGGCGGAGAATCCAAGAATCCAGTGATGGCGGACGGCTCGTTTCTCCAGATCAAACGGTTGGCGTATCTTGATCTGTCGGGAAAGAAAGTCGCCCTCGGTCCGCCCCGGAACCCCGACTCGACCAGTGTAATTCGCATGAAGCAGATTGATGCGCTAATTGCCAAGGCTCACCCCATTCCAGTATCGGGCGGTGCTGGGGGTGAATCGAGTTCGGCTTCCGGCGGCGTTGAAGATACTTCTGGAACGGGGATTTCCGTTGTTGGTGTTACGCTGGGAAGCAAAATCGCGGCGAAAATAGGGGTCTCGGGAACAGATGCCACTGGCAGTGTGACAACCCCAGAGGGCGTGACCGGCGATTATTCGAACAACAAATGGATCAAGCTCACGGTTGTCCCGTCCCCGTCCACACTCCTCAAGAACCTGGCGCCAACCGGAACAACGCCGATCGATAGCTTGGGCGTCATGCCCGGAATGGCGATGGTCATCGCCCATTGCAAAGCGCCTTCAGGCAGCGATCCAGATCAAAACTGGAAATGGGCCACCCAGGTGGGCGATTTTTCCGTGAATGATGCGAATGGAGCTATTTATCACCCGGTCGGCGCCTGGGCCTATGTGAGGACCGGCACCCAAAACTTCTTTCTGGCGTCGTTCCGAAACATGAGCGGCGATCGACTGGCCGCTATTTCCCAGCCGCAAACGGGAAGGCCAACCGAATTCTGGGTAGCGTTTGAGGTTCCAGCGGGAACGTCGCTGACCGAACTTCATTTCGGCGATGCAACGCTGAATAACGCTTTGAATATGAAAGCGCCGGCACAGTAATTCGCCGCCGAGGGCTACATTCCATTGGGGATGAATTTCGATCGATCGTGAAGCGCCTTAAGCGGATCATTGTCATCCGCCGGGGCATCGGGCTTAGCGGCGGGCGGCTGGGCGTCCTTTGCCTGCGGGGACTGATTCGCGGGGGTGGTCTCAAGCAGATTGCCCCGATCATCCGCCGGCTTTTCACCGGGGAGAATCATCTTTTTATCGTCTCGTTGCACAAACAATTTGCCGGCGCCGGTGTAGGCGTCACGAATGGAAAGCTTGGCGGAATCAGGATCGGCGCTTCCCACAATGTCCGTGCGAACATCGTGGCTATCCCATGCTGCCAGAATCACATCGTTTTCCTTCAATCCGAACATCTTGGCCATTGGGCTGTCGGCATCGATATGACTGACCTGAAAATCCGCCAGCTTGCCGTCGCTGCGGTTATCGGGAAAAAGGGCGTAGGTTTGCTCGATCGGCTTACCCGTCTCCGCATCGCGCCCCGACCACTGGCTCGTCTCCTGTTGCGCCTGATCCCGGGCTTTCAAAACCGCCTCAGTATGAGGCAGATAAAAGGATCGCATAATCAAAACAATGACCCCCAAACTGACCAAAATTCCAGCAAGTCCAAAGGCTGCGCGCATATTGACTCCCAATTTCAAACCGCCCACAGGTCGTTCGCGACCTATATTATTGCCTGCCAGATGGCGGAGAGAAACAGCCGGGCCTCGATTTTTCTATTGCCGGGGCGGTCATCCTGGCGGAAAATAGGTCATTGGGTCTGCTTTTTTACAACAATTCGCGGCTTTCGTTGTTAAAATGATTGGGTTGCCAGGTCTTAGGGGTAGGAAATCCAGGATTTTGGCAATGAAGTAAGCATTTGCGGAGCGTTCATGACTCAGCGAAAATCGATGTGGGTGATGGCATCGTCAGTGGCATTGCTGCTGGCGTTTTTTTTCCAACCCGCCTTGGCTGCCAGGAAGGGTGGAAAAGGCCGGTCGTCCAACCCCGGGGGTAACGCGCCGCCGGCGCCCCCTTCTCCGGCTTCAATTCAATTGAATCAGGACCGCACTGCTCAAAGCGACGCCCAGGCTGCGTATTCCAAAGCAGCAGCAGCCGTTGAGCAAGCCACCACAAAGCTGCGCCTGGCTTACGAAGCGACCAGCGAGTGGATTGCCGCCCAGAAGCAGTTGGCCGATGCACAGAGCGCTCTTGAAGAGGCGAGGAAGCCGGTCATTGCGGATTTGGCGGCAAATAACGCCGACTACGCCGAAGCCGTTTCAGCCCGGGATAAAGCCCAGGCAAATCTCGATGAGGTCAAAAGTTCACCTCAAAACGCCACCCCGGAGGTCCTGACGCCCCTGGCCACGGAAGTGATGCAGGCCAGTGCAAAAATTGGCAAAATGGAATCAGACGCCTTGGGTGTCAACGCAAATTATCTGGCGGCCAAGGACGGTGTTGCCTCCGCCCTGGCGGCGATCAACCAGTTGAAAGTGAAATTCCAGGAATCACTGGCTTCTGATGCCGACTGGAAAGCAGCCAAGGATGCCGCTGACACTGCCCATCAAACGCTGCTCGATGCCCAGGCGAAGGTGGCCGTGGACCAGGGCCGTTCCGTTCCCCCGACGGGAGTGGCGGGCGCGGCCACGGGTAACACCGCCGCAACGGCGGGTGACTCCAGCGCCACCAATACTCCAGGCGACAATAGCAACTGATACGCGTTTTGCGGACTACCAGCCGCCCTCAAATAGCTTCAGGAGTTCGATCCGGCCTCCCGTGTTTGGCACATCGTTGACTTGGCCGCTCGATTGAGTAAAAATCATAGACATACGGTGGTCGTAGCTCAGTTGGTAGAGCACAAGGTTGTGGTCCTTGGGGTCGCGGGTTCAAACCCCGTCGACCACCCTTTCCGTCTCATCCGCTTCGTTCCCGGTCAACGCGCATCGCGCGCCGACAACCTAACTCCTCATGAGTGAAACCGCCGACGTTGCAATCATCGGCGGTGGGGCGGCGGGCATTGCGGCGGGCATCTTCGCGGCACAAGCTGCTGCGCCCAATACACGAATCGTCATCCTCGACAGCGCCAAGACGCTCGGGGCGAAAATACTCGTTTCGGGCGGTGGCCGTTGCAACGTTACCCATGACGAAGTGGCGGCCGACGATTTCAATGGCGCTCGCACCTTCGTCCGCAATGTTCTGGCGGCATTTCCCGCTCAGGCAGCGGTGCAGTGGTTTGAATCGATCGGCATTCCGCTCAAGCGCGAAGAGACTGGAAAGCTGTTTCCCGTTGCCAATACCGCCCGAGCGGTGTTGGGCGCCCTGCTCGGCCGGTGTGAGGTGCTTGGCGTGGCACTGCAAACAAGCTGCCGGGTTGAGGCGATTGTTCCACCCGCCGCGCCCGGCGGCACGTTCTCCATTACTCACAATCGCGGCAGTCTGGAGTGCAATCGTCTCATCATGGCCACGGGCGGCAAATCTCTCCCGCTGACTGGAAGTGATGGATCGGGCTGGGCGATCGCGCAGCAGCTTGGCCATACCGTGACACGCACTTGCGCCGCCCTTGTTCCGCTGGTGCTGGATGAAAAGATGTTTCATGCCTCCCTGGCCGGAATTGCGCTCGAGGCCCAGCTTTCAACCTTTTCGGAGAATCAACTGGTCGATCGCCGCGCTGGAAGCCTGTTGTGGACGCACTTTGGCATCAGTGGGCCCGTGGCGATGGACGCCAGCCGGCACTGGGTGATGGCTCATGAGGGCGGCGCCGCGACGCGGATGGAATGCAATCTGCTTCCAAGTGAAAGTTTTGAAACCCTGGAGGGATGGCTAATTGATCTTGCGTTACAGCGGCCGAAGTTATCGATCGCCGGCGCGGTCGCCATGAGATTGCCCGAACGCGTTGCGGGCGCGGTCATCACCCATGCCGGCGTTGATCGCGCGACGATGTGCGGCCAATTGACGCGCGATGCGCGGCGAGCCCTTGTTCACACCCTCACAGCGTTGCCTCTTTCAATTATTCGTCACCGTGGCTGGAATTACGCGGAAGTCACAGCCGGTGGAATTCCACTGAACGAAGTGAGCCAGCGCACGATGAAATCGCGAAAAGTTCCGGGCCTTCATTTTGTTGGGGAAATGCTGGATTGCGACGGGCGGATTGGCGGCTTCAATTTCCAGTGGGCCTGGGCAACCGGCTACCTCGCCGGCCACGCGGTGGGGAAGGCTTTTTCCACGGGTCAGACCCCGCGGGCGCGACCATAAACCGTTTGGTTCCGGACGTCCTCCAGCCACGCTTGGGTGATTCCAGTGGCAATCATTTCCGTCTGGAGATTCACCATTCTGCGAAACAGCACAATTTGCTAGAACGAAACATATGCAAGAAACGCCATCGAGCAATTCCGCATCGCCCGCGGCCGCGCCGCGGATCAGCGCATCAGGGATGGCCGTCCCGCGCGAGCTGCTTGGCGAACTGCACGAAGCCAACAAACGCTTGCATGAAGCGAAAAAGCGCCTCGAAGCGTCGATGGAAGGGACGGACTACCAGCACGTGGAACATGTAGCCCGCGAGATGGAAGAATTGCGAAAGGCTGAAAGTCAGGAAGAGGAAGTGGACCGGAAAATTCAGGCTTCGCCGGGCATTGATGCAATACCGAAAGATGACCAGGCCGGGGGGCAGCCCTGATCGCACGCAACGTGCTACGGAGCCAGAACAATCTTCCCGCGCGATTCGCCCTCCCAAATTTCCGGGTCAACCTATGCCTTCGTGTATCCATGATCGCGAAGGCGATCCATGATTTGCTGGCTAAGCAGTGCGCCCCATTCCGCCCCCACATCCATTGATTCCCGCATGATCGCTCCAGATTCAGCCGTCACCTTCCGGCCGACGGGCGAGTCGTAGAAGCTGATCATTTGCTTGATATCGTCATGGGTAAAGTGGCGATCGTAGATCGGCACGACCAGGTCAACCAGGGTTCCCGGGTTCATGTCGCGTTTGAAATCATCCCAGAACTGGTTCGGGACCTGCGGCCAGGTGCTGCGCATCTGGTCGATCATCTGGCTGGCGACTTGCACACCCATGTTGCCGGCGTTGGTCAGGTCCATCAGCTTGCGAATGTCCTGCTGCTTGGCGGTCCATTCAGGGTCCGGCCGGGAGGTAGCCGCCTGAGCCGTTTTGGCCGGCTGAGTTGTTGCCGGTTCATCAGACCAGGCCCGCGGCAAAGCGGGAAGCAGCAGCGCAATACACGTTGCCATCACCACGCAGGCGCTTTTGAGCGTGTTCACGCCAGCGTTCCCAGTTCCATTTCGTGCAGACCTTTGCCGCTGGGCACCATGGGGTAAACGTGTTCGTTGGGTTCGACGTAGAAGTCGACAACCACCGGCCCCTTGTGCGCCAGCATCTCAGCAACGGTCTTGGCAACATCGGCTTTGTGATCGCAGCGAATGCCGCGAATGCCAAAGGCTTCAGATAGGGCCGCGAAGTTGGGGTTCTTCATCTTCGTCTGGCTGTAGCGCTTTTGATAGAAAAGATCCTGCCACTGCTTGACCATGCCCTGGAAATCATTGTTCAGGATGCAAACCTTCACGGGAATGTTGTATTCCGCAATGGTGGCCAGCTCAGACATGGTCATGAGGAAACTCGCGTCGCCGTCAATGTCGATGACGACTTTTCCCGGGCTGCCAAGCTGCGCGCCCATGGCGCTGGGCAGGCCGAAGCCCATGGTGCCCAGTCCGCCGCTGGTGATCATCTGGCGGGGGTAGCGCCAGCGATAAAACTGCGCCGCCCACATCTGGTGCTGGCCCACGCCGGTGGTGATGATCGCTTCACCATTCGTCTGGCGGTTAATTTCTTCGATCACATACTGCGGCTTGGAATTCTTGCTGTCATCGAGATAGTGGAACGGATATCGCTTTTTCCACGCATTCACCTGCGCCCACCACGCATTGCGATCGCGATGTTCAATCAGCGGCAGCAGGGCTTCCAGCGATGTCTTGGCATCACCCACCACAGCCACATCCACGTCCACGTTCTTGCTGATGCTGCTTGGGTCGATATCAATATGAATGATCTTTGCCTTGGGGGCGAACGTCGCCAGGTTGCCGGTCACGCGATCATCAAAGCGAGCGCCAATGCTGATCAGGCAATCACTTTCCTGCACCGCATAATTGGCGGAAGCCGCGCCATGCATCCCCAGCATGAACAAGCTGCGCGGATCCATTTCATCAAACGCGCCCAGGCCCAGCAGGGTGGTGGTGCAGGGAATGTTCCCCTTCTCCGCAATCTTACGCAGGGCAACACTTGCGCCGCTGATGATCACGCCGCCGCCGACATAAAGAATCGGCCGCTCGCTGCGATTGATCAGATCAGCCGCGTCCTGCACCTGCTTGATATGCGCGGCCATGAAAGCTGTCTTGCGCTTCAAAATATGCGGGCGGGGGGTGTCTTCCACTTCTCGCGTGCAGATGCCGGTCGTCACATCCTTGGGCAAATCCACCAGCACCGGCCCGGGTCGCCCGCTGGTGGCGATCAGAAAAGCCTCGTTAATAATGCGTGGCAGTTCATGCACGTCCTTGATCAGATAATTCCATTTCGTGCAGGGCCGCGAAATGCCGGTGACATCCGCTTCCTGAAAAGCATCATTACCAATCACCTTGGTGGCCACCTGTCCGCTGAAAACCAGAATGGGAACCGAATCCATCTGCGCCGTCGCCAGCGGCGTAATGGTGTTGGTCGCCCCCGGCCCGCTGGTCACGATGCAAACGCCTGGCTTGCCGGTGGCGCGGGAGTAGCCGTCCGCACAGTGCCCGCTGCCCTGTTCGTGGCGATTTAGGATGAACTTGGCCGGCGTGCGATACAGTTCGTCAAACACCGGCAAAATGGCCCCGCCCGGGTAGCCGAACATAACCTCGACTTTATGCTGCTGAATGAGCATCTCATGAAAGATTTGCGCCCCGGTCTTGCCCTTGTATTTGGGCTTGGCTTCGGGAGCAGACGACGTTGCTGAGGGGTTGGTTTGCAGCGTTGACATAAATGTTTCTCGTGTTTGAAATCCGCCCCGTCAGGTAGGGGGCTAAGCCTCTTTATCGCCCAATGATGGTAAACCACCACCGAAAAGGACACAACAAGTATCGTAAATTCTTTACCGGACCGGGATAAGCAAGGAAAAACAGGCTGAGGTGGGCCGTTCGCTGGCGGAAGTCATTCCGCCAGCCGGCCTATCGTACGACGACCGGAAGCGTGTGAACAATAAAACTGTACGGCTGAAGCATGGAATGAGTGTACGAAATAACCGGGTAAAGGTCAATCAAATTCATTGATTGGCATTGCGTCAGTTTGAGAATACTTCCTTTCGCACCGGAAACTCCCCGCATTCCCGGCGCCGTTCGGGCGCGGAGGTCGTAGTGACAGATCAGGCTCCGCCGATAGATACGCAAGCCTCATCTTGCGCCGTGGGCCGCGCAAGCAAAAACGCGCTGGCATTCATCGACAATCGGGATAACCGAAGAGCCGCCTCCTCGGCTTCCTCTTGCGTGTCGGTCAGCGTGAACAGCGTGCTGCCGCTGCCGCTCATTCGCACTATGCGGTCCAGTTCGCGTTCGACGGTCTTACGCAATTCCCCGAGCACTGGCTGCAAAGAAAACGCCGGGGCTTCCAGATCATTCACCAGAAGAGGCAGCAACTCATCCGCCTTCAGTTGCGTCCACTTCCCCCAATCCGGCTGCCGCTCCATCGCATCGACCGACCCCAGCTTCATCTCATCGAATTGTCGATACACCCGCGGCGTTGGCATCGAAAGCGCCGGAAAAACCAGCACCACAAACCGCGGCCGCGGCGTGGCGATCGGCATCACAAATTGCCCAAGTCCCGTGCAAATACTGCTGGGTCCGTGAAAGAAAAACGGTACGTCACTGCCCAGACGAGCGCCGATTTCCGCAAGACGATTCACCGGCAGATTCAGCTTCCAAAGTCGATTGAGGCCGACGAGCGTCGCAGCCGCGTTAGAGCTCCCGCCGCCTAAACCTCCTCCCATAGGAATTTTCTTGATGAGCCGAATATCCGCGCCCATCTTAGAATTATCGCTAATCGCTAACAGCGCCTCGGCGGCGCGGACAATCAGATTCCTCTGATCCACCGGCAGACCCGGAACGTCGCAGTTCAACCGAACACACGAAGCCGTTGGTTCAAATTCCAGCGCGTCAGCCAATCCAGTCGTGCACATCCAGCTAACGATCGGATGGAATCCATCGGCCCCGGGAGATCCAATGCGCAGGTGTAGATTGATTTTCGAAGGTGAAATCAGGCGCATGGTGGATTGGAAGCCGAGTTTGATAATTAAAATAACAGGAGCAATAGAACTATTTAACATCCGACGCTGAGTTGTTGCGATAGTGCCCCTTTTCACTGCTGAGCACAAAACGTTCGACACATGCTTTCAGGTCTTCCCATTTCTCGCGGATCACCTCCGCTTCCTGCGAATCAATCGCGCCGTCATCCTCAATGGATTCGGTGACCGCATCCAGCAATTCGCTGAAATCGCGCACCATGCTTCGTGTTTCGGAGAAGATGGCTTGATCCACGCTCTTGCGAAGGTCTGGAACAGGGTTGGCCACGAAAAACCCGCCCGCTTCGTTGCACAGCCAGCGCACCAGGTGAATGTCCTTGGTGAGCTGATACATCTCTCGCGCCCGGTCCAGTGGGTTCTTCGCGCCCGAAGCATCCGGGTCGTCCTGCTCCGCCGCCGGCTCGCACCATTTATAAACCAGTGCTGGCGAAACCCTCATCGCCGCCGCCACCGCCTTCACGCCCAGATCGTCCACCGCGTTGCGAATTACCTCATAGGATTTCATGGCCGCGAATTGTAGCGAATCTTCGCGGGCCGTATATTGCGATTGATGATCCGGCTCTCAAGAAACTCGCCAACCCCGCCTGTCCATGGTATCAATGTGGCCTTCGTGCTGTTGTTTGTGTTAACCCTGTTCATTCACCAGCCCGCGTTCGCGATGCAGTCCTCCGCCCCGCAAAAAGCAACAACAGAGCCTGCAACCACCCAGCCTTCCTCGCCCCGAGAAGCGTTTGCCAGCTTCTTTTCCGCGATGGCTCAAGGCAAGCCCGATCAGATTATCCCGCTTTGCTTTGCGGCTGACGATGAATCGCGCAATATCGTCGCCGATTTCCGTGATGTTTCCACTGCCATCGCGGAGTTGCGAAAAACCGTCATCGCCAAGTTCGGCGATGCAATGGCTGACACAGTGCTCCCCCAAATGGCCGTTCCGGATGATTCCGAGCAGATGAAGCAAACCATCACCGGCGATAAAGCCGTTCTAGAAAGTCTCACGCTGGGCGAAACGGTTCTGGTGCGCGCCGATGGCCAGTGGAAGCTGGATGTGGCCGCCCTGCGATCCAGTGGCAATCTTCCTCCCAACGCGCACGCCTATTTTTCCCAGCTGGCCGCCGCCATTCGCGCAACCGCGGGAGATGTACAGAACGGCCGCTTCGATAACCCGGTAGCCGCCCGCGAAGCCCTGCGCGCCCGCCAGGAAGGTATTCGCGAAGATGCCCCCGCCACACAATCCTCCGGTTCCACCCAACCCGCGACGATGCCCTGAAATGGCCCAGACCAAGCAGCAGATTCAATCGCTGCTCGCCCAGGCCAACAGCCGGCCGCGCCACCGCTTCGGCCAGAATTTCATGATCGATGGAAATCTCGTTCGCCTCGTCGCCGATAGCGGCATGATCCAGCCGGGCGACCTGGTGATTGAAGTCGGTCCCGGAACCGGAACCCTCACTGAGGAATTGCTCGCCCGCCAGGCAAGCGTCGTCGCGGTGGAAATTGATCGCGATCTCGCCGCTTTATTGCGAGCCCAATATGAATCAAACCAGAATTTTCGCTTGATCGAAGGCGATGCGTTGGCCGGCAAGCACGCAATCTGCGCCGATCTGTTGGAGGAGATCGCAAAAGTAAAAATGCAAAACTCCGCCGCGGGCGCGAAAATCCGGGCAATCCGGCTTGTGGCCAACCTCCCCTATAACATCGCCTCGCCTTTGATTATCGAATTGCTGATCGCTGGCGCGGACTTGTTGGCGTTCACCGTTCAAAAGGAAGTGGCCGACCGATTGCGCGCCGCAGCGGGATCAGACGATTACGGCCCGCTTTCAATTATGGCGCAACTGCTGGCTCGCGTTGAAGTGCTCCGCGCGCTTCCGCCCCAGGCCTTCTGGCCAATGCCTACCATTGAATCCGCCCTCGTTCGCCTCACCCGGCAAGATCATCTTGGCGCAAAGGCTTCGCGATTCAGCACCTTCGTCCATCAGATCTTTTCATCAAGACGAAAAACGCTTCGCAATGGCCTGTTGAAAATCACGGATACGCCCGATGACGCACTCCACAAGACACGCATCGACGGCCTCATCCGCCCCGAACGGCTGGAGCCTCTTCAATGCCTTCAGCTCTTCAATGCCATCAAGGCTTCAACACTACCTTGATGCATCCGTCCTTCTTCTCCTGGAATATTTTATAAGCGTGCGGAGCCTGATCCAACGGAACCTTGTGCGTGATGACAAAGCTCGGGTCGATCTCCTTCTTTAGGATGCGCTCAGTCAGCGGCTTGAGATAATTCATCACGTGCGTCTGTCCCGTCTTCAGCGTCAAACCCTTGTTCATCAGAGCGCCAAATGGAAGTTTGTCAGGGAATCCCACATAGACGCCCGGCACGGAGAGCGTTCCACCCTTACGGCAACAATTGATCGCCTGACGAAGCGCGTGCGCCCGATCAGTGCTGAGATTCACTGTCGTCTTGATCCGATCCAGCGCTGCGTCCAGTGTCATTCCGTGCGCTTCCGCACCCACCGCGTCGATGCAAGAATCAGGCCCCCGGCCCGCGGTCATATCCAGCAGCCGCTCGTAGACCCACTCATCCGACATGTCGATCGTCACCGCGCCGCCTTGCTCTGCCATTCGCAATCTCTCGGGCACATCGTCAATGGCCACCACCTGTTTGGCGCCCAGCAAAAATGCCGAGCGAATCGCAAACTGCCCAACCGGCCCGCAACCCCACACAGCCACCGTATCACCGGCGTGAATGTTGCAATTCTCAGCAGCCATATATCCCGTGGGAAAAATATCCGTCAGAAACACCGCCTGGTCATCGGTCAATTCATCCGGCACCTTGTACGGTCCAATGTCCGCAAAAGGCACGCGGGCAAATTCCGCCTGCCCGCCGGCATAACCACCGGTGAGGTGCGAATAGCCAAACAGCCCGCTGTTGGAATAGCCCATCATTTTCTCGGCCATCCACGCATTAGGGTTGGAATTATCGCAGCAACTCCACAAATTTCGCTGGCAGAAAAAGCAACTGCCGCAGGCAATCGTAAAGGGCACCACAACCCGGTCCCCTTTTTTTATGTTCTTCACCGAAGAACCAACTTCTTCCACAATCCCCATGAATTCATGACCCAGAATATCCCCGGGTTTCATCGTCGGCATGAACCCGTCGTACAGATGCAAATCTGATCCGCAAATGCAGGTGGACGTGATGCGGATAATGGCATCGCGCGGATTGATGATCTTCGGGTCGGGGACGCGCTCAACGTTCACTTTGTGCTTTCCACACCAAACCAGGGCTTTCATGGCATACTCCTTCAGATGGCGTTCAA
Organism: Planctomycetota bacterium; assembly: GCA_030775485.1. Classification (GTDB taxonomy): domain Bacteria; phylum Planctomycetota; class Phycisphaerae; order Tepidisphaerales; family Tepidisphaeraceae; genus JALYJB01. The sequence goes on from JALYJB010000007.1 coordinate 77,204, forward strand.
TTCAAGTTAAAAGCAGAAAGTCAGCGACGGACTTTCATTCAAGTTATCGCCTCGAATGACCGCAGCTTCCGCGCGGCTGATTCCGCGTGGTGGGAATTTCTCCGGTTTCCATGAGTTGCTTAAAGCGCCGCAAATCTTCGCGCACTTGCTGGCTTGGCTCTTCACCAAACAATTTGGCGACCGCCCAACCCAGGCGTCCTGCCGGCGGGATGTAATCCAGCACAACCCGCACCTCGGTTCCGCGATCCCCGGTTTCCATAAACCGCACGCTCCCCGCGTTCGCAATTCCTGATCCCTCAATGGATTGCCACGCGATCAACCGGTCCTTTTCTTCATTGATGATCTCCGCTTCCCATTCCACGGTCGCGCCCGCTGGCGCATTCGCCTTCCATCGCGATCGCTTTTCATCCAGCGTGGTTACTTCCCGCAGATGGGTCATGAACTGTGGGAGATTTTCAAAATTTCGCCAGAAGCTGAATAGCTCCGACGAGGGCTTATTGATGGTAAACGATTGCACGACGTGAATTCCGCGGGTGAAGTATTTCTCAGTTCCCTTGGACGCGCCCGCACTGGTGTCTATCCCCAGCGAATCATAAGCGCCGCAATGGCCAGTCGCGCCGCGCCCAATCATCGCGGCGCCCAGCCCCAGCATGGCCACACCGCCGAGCCCGCCATGCCGCAGGCCATGCAGGGCGAGCCAGGTTCCGCCCGCGACCGAGGCCGCGCGCTCCACATTCCCAACATTGTTGCGAGGCGTCTCAGCTTTTTGGTCGGTGTGAGATTGTTTTTCTTGGCCTGGTGGGTTCTGTAGCACAGTTGTCATGGTCTATTCTCCAATAACGAGTCAGTCTGTCGGGCCTTTGCCGCTTACAAGCATTCGTGATTGCCGCAGCGTTGGCGTCCGGCTGAGAATGCAACGGAAATGCCAGTGAACCCATAAAAGAATGAAGGCCCCGCCGAGAAGCGGGACCTTCGTCATCGCCGAAACCAGTTGGCGATCAAAATTAAATCAAAAGGAAGTTAGTTCGAAGAGGCCTGCCGGGCCAGCATCAGGCTGGGCGGAATGATCTCCGCCGCCACAGAGCCGTTCACTTTTGCCGGATCTACCAATTCCGCGTCCGTCGGCGCGATGACCTTAGACTGCAGTTGAGCGTCCATGGTCGGGTCACCCTTCACCCCAATAAACTGGCCCATGAGCCCGGTTATCTTGGGGTCCGCCGTGCGAAGATAAACCACGGTTCGACCCGTGCCGGGATCGGTCAATCGATACAGCGTTCCACTGCCAAGCTGAAGGCTGGAAGCCTGTAATGTCCCAACCGCGGCAAAGATCTGAACTTCGTTCTGCTTAAGACGCTCTTGAAGTTCCTGCTGCTCAGCCTGCAAAGCCAGTTGCTTCTGGGAATTTTCCCTCTCGATTTGACGAGCTTCCAGGACCTTGGTCTTCGATTCCGAACGAACCTGCAACGTCGCGATGCGCAGATCAACCACGCGCTTCAGCGTATCTGACAATCCATCCGCCTTGGCGATCGATTTGTACTGCTGGATCAGCGGGTCAATGGTTTGCTCCGCCAATGGCTCTTTGTTCAAGTCCGCGAAAGCAGCTTCATATTTCCCGAATTTCTCTTCAGGTGTGGAGGTGTCGATCGGCCGCGTTGTCGCGGAGGCGATCGGATCTGAGGGAGCGGTCGTCGCTCCCGAGGCCACGGCTTCCATCTGGCTGGGAGCGGTCGTAGCGGCCGGGGTTTCCGTGACGATTTCCCCTTCGATTGAGGGAGGCGTGCCGGATGATTTCAGCGCCGGACCCTTGGCGGTAGCGCCGCTATTCGCGGTTGTGGCGCCAGAATCAGGCTGCGTCGTCGCCGCGCCATTGGCTGCTTTGGAATCGCCGGTCGATCCTACCTCAGCAACGGTCCCCACAGATCCGTCCGATATCGCCCGAACCGGATCTACAAACTGCTTGTTGATGTAAACATAAGCCCCAGCCGGCGGCTTGATTTTCAGGTATTCATCTTCCTTGCCGAGGATTTGCACGTCATCGTTGGTGCTGAGCCGCGCCTGCACGGTTGTCTTCATTGCATTAAGCAAGCTACCGGCGCGGATGTTCACGTCGTTCCGATTGATGCGTCCGACGTTGCCGTCATCGCGCCGATCGACAAATACGCTGCCCACATAGGAGAAGCTTCCCGCTGGTGGCGCGATCTTCAGCCAGTTGTATTTGATTCCCACCACCGTCACCGGCTGGCCCTTTTCCAGCTTCATGACAGGGTAATATCCATCCCCAGGCCCGCTTAAAACATAAGCCGTACCGGCGTTGACTACACCCTGAAACTGATATTTGGAATTCTCGACGTCAGGGGGTTGAACGACGTCTTGAGCCAGAAGGCGGGCAGCGGGAAGAATCGCCAATGCGGCGACAATCAACAATCGCAAGTACATTGCAGCACCTCCGTGTGCGACGAGCTGGTCCATTGCCGGTAAGCCCAAAAAGGCCGCCGGGCCGAGTTTTTCGATCGAGCAGAACAGCGATTGGTTCAAAACACGAAGCGTCGCCCGAAAACGCCCCGCAGGCCAAAAGATATCGGACTTCAGCTAAAAGTAAAGGGTTGGCGGCAGAATGTGCGCGAATGCTGATAATATCGCGCGGTGTTTTCCTCAAACCCAGCATTCGCTACCGGGTCTTACTTTAAGGAACAGCCGGAAAACACGCGCCGCCGTCAGGTCCCATAACCAGTTTTTGGGTCGATCCAAGGGTTAGCCCGCCTGTTGGTTTTGCCGACGAAAATTAGGGTAAAAGAGCGGTAAGCGGTAGGATTTACGTCCAGTCGCCGAAGGGAGATGCCTATGAGCCTGCCTTTGTGCTGCCCGCGTTGTGGAAGTCATAACATCGAGCGGGTGAGCCATGTCGGTTGGAGCGGCCCCACCGAGCCCCATGCTCCCGGTGAGTGGTGCTGCCAGGGCTGCGGCGATACCTGCGAAAACCTCATCGCCGCCAACTTGGCCAGCCACTGGCTGGACATCGCGGTCGGCACCGCGGTTCTGGCCGGCCTGGCATGTTCAACCCTGTTTATGATGCTCTGAATCTTTTTTGCTCCGGCTCAAATCCTATTTTTCAAAGTTCGCGGAATAGACATTCACTGTTCCATCCACCATCACCACCGCGAACGTGTCTTCCTGTTGGGGAATCAGCAGGGCGATAGGGTGTTTCCCGCATCCGGGAAATGACGCGATATGCGTCGTCTTTCCGTCGCTGGTGCGGTAAGCCCGCCCGGCATCGGCCGACATCAATACCAGCATTCCGTTCTGCAAAAATCCCGCGACCGGATCGAACAGCGAATCTCCCACAATCTCCTGATGCGCGCTATCCGGCCAGAAGATCGCAGCCCCTTCAGACATGGTCGCGACGATGCGCACCCGCGCAAATGCCGGCGATGCAATCAACGCCACCGGCGGCCTCGGCAATGCACGGATCGCCTGCGGCCCAGTCGTCGGAATCCACAAAATTCCCTCCGCGTCCGCGCAGAATATCTGTCCCTTGCGCGCCACCATCGGTGTTTGCGATAATGAATCGGCTCCGACCGTCAAATGCTGATTTCGAACAATGCTTCCGGAGGATAGCGAAAAGCCCCTGAGAATTCTCTCCGCGGATCCGTCCGGCGAATGCAGCATCCACGCGATGTCATCTTCACCAAAACAAAGTCCGCGGACATCCGACGACGGCAGCCATTGCGGGCACCCAACAATTGCAGCTGAACTAAACGTTCTATTCAGTGGCAGCGTTAGATTGTTTTCCAGCACCTTGCCCAATTCTGTGCGCAGAATAATTTGTGGAATCATCCTTCGCGGCGTGAGATTCATGAGCAGCAGTTCGCTTTCCCGAATAACTACCGTCTGCATCTTCCCGTCGAATGTTGCCCGCGCCAGTTGCTGGTTCCCGCCGCTGTTCCTTCCAATCGCGTAAATAAATCCCCCGCGCGATTCAGCGATCCGCCAATCCTTGGCCGGCAATTGAAACGAGAAGAAAACTTTCGGCAGCAGCACAGCCGGTCTGAGCACCTTCACCGCCGCCAAAGGATAAGGCTTGCTCCGCGGGGGCGTTTTCCGCATGAACCGGTTCGCATCGCGCAGCAGCAATCGATCTTCCGGATTCATCCGGGTCACTGTCTGCAAGAGCGCGGCCTGCTCACCCACAAGCGATCTCCCCAACCCCAGCTGATTTCCCACCACAACGCGCGTCGCATCCGCCGCCAAAAGTCGCACCGCCGCCCGCGGATAAAGCCGCGACACCCCAGATAGCGCCTGCGCCAGCGGCAATGTAAATCGTGGCCCAATTTCCTGCTGCATCACCGTTCGCACCCGCGCCGCCGCCTGTTCGTGCTGGCCCATCCGGCCCATCAACTCAAAAGATTCCGCCAGGCAAAGCCCCGAAAAATCCTGCGCCGGCCAGGCGGCAAGCAGCAATTGCAGCGCCTCTTCCGGCGCCAGCAGCTTCTTCTCCAGAAGCCCGGCCGCCGATAGCGCCTCTCCGCGGCCAATATGCTCTTCCACCGCGGCGCGAAAACACCGCTGGGCGTCCTCGGCGCGATGCAGCTTTTCGTAAACTTCTCCCGCCCGTACCCAGTTTTTCAATTCTTCGTAAACTGCAACCGCCTCAATCAACAGGCCGCCTTCCTCCAAAGATTCCGCCGCTGCCCGGAGATTCCGCAGCGGATCGCGAAACAGCGCTGCCGCTTCCCGATGATGCCCGCCCGCGCGCAGCGCGTGTGCTGCCGCCGTGAAGTCTCCCAGCAACTCCGCGAAAATGTACGCTGCCCGTCGATGTCGCCCCAGTGCCAATTCCCGGTTTCCCGCTGCCCGATATTGCTCCAGCAGCTTCTGCCTCATTTGCCAGGGAACGTTCCACCGGTCCGCTGGCGTCGCTCCCCGCAGCCGCCCCAGGCTGAAATCCGTCTGGTGCGAGGCCAGCTTCCCTGTCCGCGGAGCCATCCCGCGCGTCGCGGCCGGACCCATCGGAATTGCATATTGCAATCCCTGGTCCGGATCGTTCCGCAGCATCTCCAGCAGGCGATTCAGCTCTGCCTGCCGCGCCGCGTCAAGTCGATCACCACCCGGTCCCGCGCCTCCCTTTTCACCCACGCCCAGCCGGCCCGAGATCCAGTCCTTCAGCCGCATGAATGGCTCGGTAATTTTGTCGGCAAAATCGCTCCCCGGCTTGGCCAGCGAGGCATGGGTCTGGTCCTCCAGGGAGCCGATGTCGTCACGACCGGCCTCCAGAATCGTCGCCAGCGTCGGCGGTGAATCGCTCTCCACGCTCAGGAGATGCGCCGCGGTCTGGGGCCCGGCCTTGGCCAGGCCCCAGTTCTCCTCGCGGCGGTGGGGCGGTTGAATAAGATTCGCCGGGCGCACCACCTCTGAATGTGAATATCCGATCATCCCAGCCGATGGAGGAAACACCTGAATATCATGGATCAAAAGCCGCTGCAGTTCCGCCGCACAAACGTCCGGATACAGCCGCGCATCAGCCGGCAGGTAAAGCCGGCTGCCAACCAGGCCATAACCCAGCACCGCGGGGGATGCGCATCGCGGGTCCGGCGCCGGGCCATCGCCCGGCAAAAACAACACGCCGCAAGGCTCCAGATCCGTCAGCGACCGTGGAATGATCAGTAGCCGCGCCTTCACCAGGGGAATACCCCACGCCGCCATTTCCCCAAGCCACGCCGCCGGATCGCTGCCGCGAATCAACCACGCCACCGGCTTATGAATCATTGAACCGGCTGGCTGCAGGGCCAGCGGAAACCGGCGGCCCATCGCATCCGCGCTTTTTTCAACAGCGTTCATCGCGCCCTCGCCAGAAACGCGCGGATCAGGCTCAGAAAATGCGTCGCATCGCTTGTCGGGGCGGATTCAAAAAAGAACTCCGGTCCGAACCGCTCGAAATCGCTCGACCATCCCGCCAGCGGCCCATTGCTCAGCACCAGAGAAATTTCCGGCAGCGTCGAATCCGAGCTCTTCAGATGCAGCAGCCCCCGCGAATCCAGGTAAGCCCGGCTCCCATCCCTCCACCCAGCGACCCCAAGCTCATATCGCGTTCCCACCGGCCCCGCCGCCGGAGAAAAGCGAATCGGCTTTTGGTCGCCCGCCGCTGGGCGACCCCGATCGATCAACATCATCTCCCCCGTCGCGCTAAGCCCGAAAGAAAGAACGCGATCCTTCTTGCTCAGCAGCGCCAATTCGCCATTGCCGCGATTGTAAATCCCTTGAAAATTGTGCCGCAGAGTGGGGCCGCGCCGGTTGCTCCGGTAAAAATCGGGCGCCATCAGGGCTTCGTGCGGATCGCCGGTCAGCATCTTCCACCCCGCGCTCGTGCAAAGATCAATCAGATAACTGGCCGGCTGCGAACCGTGCCACGAACTGATCGCAATACGATGCCCGTTGGGTGTAATCCCCAGCACCCGCTTGATCTGCGGCCCCGGCGTATCCCAAACCCATTTCTGGCCGGGGGCAATGATGCGCCCATCCCGCAGCAGCGCCAGCGGACCATCAATTCCCTTGCGGTCAAAAAAGCGAATCGTTCCCGCATTGGGCGTCGGCAGCTTTTCCAGCCAGAGCCGCTGGCCATCGTAATTCACCGCGTAAAACACACCCTGGCCAAAGAAAAACCGGCCGCCCTGATGAATCGCCCCCGAGGGGATCGCCGCCCGCGCCACAAAATGCCCGCTCTGCCACGATGTCGCTTCAATATTGCTGCGATAAATCCAGAGCAGCAGGTCGCGCCACACCGTGACGCCAATCAGATTGTTCTGCAACGTATCCAGCCGATGGCTCGCGCACTTCCCCGTGGTCAGGCTTGCCTTCACCAGGGTGATATGCGCGCCGCGAGCCGGTTGAACGATGGCCGTTGCCTCCGGCAGTTGCTCGTTGAAATGCACCCCATGGAAACGGCCGCGTGGAATCGTGTCGCTCAACTGCCGCCCCCCGCGCTCATCCCGCGCCCAGTGCAGCAACCGCCCGTCTTTGGTCAAACCCACCAGCCCATGCCAGTCACTGGCCGCCGCCATGTGCGGCTCAACGTGTTGTGACAATAAAAACGCGAACGGCCTTGCCGAAAGAATCACCGGCAATTGCGGGTCTGGTCCACTTACCAGCGGCGCAACCGGCCGCTGCGGTTCCGCAGTCGCCGCGATTTCATCCAGGTCCAGCAGCGCCTGCGAAATCAGCCGCCTTCCACCTGGCCCTTGCTTCCACAGCGCCAGTCGACCCGTTTGCGATACCGCCGCGATGAACCATTCTCCCTTTTCATGCTTTGTCGATTCCCGCAAAAAATCCGCGTCATCCAGCACATCCTCATGCGTGATGAGCATGGCTTCGCCGCCGCCGTTGGTCGCTTCGTCCACTGCTGCAAAGAACGCCCCCAGTGAACCCGCCGGCTGCGGTAAAGGCTCCAGGACTTCTAAATGGGAAAGGATTCCATCGCGGCTCGTCAGATCGATGGGTGTCACGCCTCCGGGGCGCGCCCGAAACGTAAAGAGCTCCCCGTCCCTGTCAAACGTCGCAATCAGCGCCAGTGCCGTCGCGGCCGCAAACACCCGTGGTGTCCCCCAAAGCCGAATCCCACTATCCAGCAACACCGCCCGCCGCCGCGGTGGGCTGCGCGGGGGAGATTCCCGTCGCAAATAAAGCGCCTCGTTGTGCGCCACCCGCACCGCCAGCGTGTCATCATCCTGCGCCAGCTCACTGACCAGCAATCGATCCAGCGGCCCACGATTGGAAAGATCCGAAACCCCGCCCTGCGGCAGCTCATCACGCCCACTCAGCGTGCGCGGGATCGTCACTGCTGCCATAACGTTCCCCGCCAACCGTGCCAGCGACGCTGTTTCCGGGTCGCGGGACAATTCCTTCAGAAGCGCTCTGGCGCGTTCCGCTGCCGAAAAATCGATGATCGTTGCAGAAGGAGTTTCATCCAGTCCCGTGCGAATCCGAGTTTCCAGCCGATGCGCATCGACCCGTGCAAGCCCGTCCTTCAAAGCGAGCAATTCGGGAAGTTGAATCTCGACCTCGCCAGCCTGCTCACCGACCGCGGGTTCGATGATTACGCCGCTTCCCATCCCGCGCGCGATCGCTGCCGACTCTTCGAGCGGAAGGAGATCCTTCAATCCTTCAAAAATCGTTTGTGCAATCACCGCCTTCGCGTCAATCGTTCTCCGCAACTCCGCGGGCAAACAACGCACCACACCCAATTTCTCGATCACGCTCCGGGCAAGCGGGTTCCCGCTCGCCTGAGTTGCCACGTCAACCGAAGCCTCGTCCCAGTTTTCCCGGCATGCCGCCAGCAGTAATACCACGGCGCCCACCGGCGGAAGCCCTCCCATCGCCAGCCGTCCCAAAACGCCGCGCAGTTCGGGCGCAAACGCAATCGTCGGGCCATCCACCCACGCCAGCGTTTGCCCGTGGTCCTCCCAATGCCAAAACGCGCCCCTGGGCGGCGTCAGATATTGCCGCGCGGTCGCACGCGCTTCCTCAATGTCGATCGCGGGATCGATCATTCAGTCCCCTCCAAAATGGAAGAACGCACTGACCCGCGCGAAAGCGGCACAAATTGTTTTGCTTCGACCATCACGTAAGACCCATCCTGATCAAACACCGCCAAATCCCCCGCGCCCAGGTTCAATATCTCCGCCAGAAGCGCGGCATCCACCGCCGGCCGCGGCGAAAGCCCGCTCGGCCACGCAACACCGGAATTCTCCACATACCGGTTCCCCGCAATCGGCGGAAGGAGACTGCCATGCACAATCGCCTTGCCGCCGGACGAAACCGCAAATCGCAAGGGCTTAAGCCGAAGGTTCGTTGCCTTCGTCGCCCACCGGCGCAGGGCAACCGCCGATGCGATCATCACCCCCGGCTCGCGAAACTGCGTGCTCGCTTCCCACCGTAAAGCAATTTTTCCCGGTACACGGCCGGGCAACGCCATCGCCCGCGCCACCGGCGCCATCCATTGCGAAAGCGCCACCCAGTTCCCGTCCGGCAACCGCCCCCGCGGAATCCGCTGGCCATCCCTCAGCAGCCGATCCTGATCAACAATCCAAAAACGCTCGCCCGCCAACTTCCGCGCCGCAAGGTCCAGTGCGTCATCCATTGCTTCCCCGCGCGCCCAGATGCAATCCACCGCCTCGCAAACTCGAATCCCCTCAATAAGCCGCACCCCCGCCAGCGACCACGCATCCGCCAACGGCACGCGCACCGCCCACGCGCCGGAAACAATCGGATTCAAAGGAGGCGAGAACGACAAAATCGCACCTCAAAAACAAAAATCGCATATACCAATGTTCCCCTCCCCTGGTGCTCCGGGGGAGGGCCAAGGGTGGGGTTCACCAGAACACCGGAAGAAACCTAGACCTCGCGCGTCTCAAAATTCCGCCAGAGTTGATCGATGCGGAAAGAAAGAAACGTCCGCTGCTCATCATCCGCCACCCATTGCGCCCGCCCCGCGAGCGCCCCCAGCCGGTCGCGCAATATCGCATGATCCGCCGGTGTCACGCCGCGTTCATCCAGCTTCCGCCGAATATCGTCCAGATCCCTCGCGAGATGTTCAGCATTCGGCGCCGCATCCAGCCGCGCCCGAGGATGGTCGCCTTTCGCCAATGGCTGCTTTTTAATGGTCTCATCCACAATCGACGCAAGCACTTCCTGCTGCTCCACCGTGTTCCAGATATGCCGAAAAATCCAAAGATCAGAAGCCGCCGCCTTCGATCGTCCGCACAGCATTCCGCTTGCTGCCACCAGTCGCTGAAGCTTAACCGCCCGCCGATCCGAAATGGGGATTCCCGCGTGCCGCAATCTCAGCACCAGCTCCGCCAGGGGCTGACGAATTTCCGAAAGATCGATTGTCACCAGCAGCCTGTGCAGCCGTCGAACATCTTCAATATCCACGCCCGGGGCCGGCTCAGAAAGGGAAAGATCCAGCTTCCACCCTGCCTCCAGCACCTCCCCAAGCCGGTCGGAAGCGACATTGTCGCTGGTCACGCGCAAAAGAAATCGATCGAACAGCGCCGTCAGCGCGTCATCTTCCGGCAATCGGTTGCTCGCCCCAACCACAATTAGCGTGGGCAAAGGCCGAGTCTCGCGCCCGCGCCGAAACACGCGTTCATTCAACACCGTTAACAGGCTGTTCAATATCGCGCTGTTCGCATTCAGCAATTCATCCAAAAATACCAGCGACGCCTCCGGCAGCATCCCCTCCGTATTGGTGACCAGCTCACCCTCGCGCAACCTGCGAATATCAAATGGTCCGAACAACTCGTTCGGCTCGGTAAACCGCGTCAAAAGATATTCAAAAATATTGCCGTGCAGGCGACGCCCCAGCTCGTGCACCAGCGCGCTCTTGGCAGTTCCCGGCGGCCCCAGAATAAAAAGATTCTCCCCCGCGACCAGACAAATTCCCATCAGGTCGATGATCTCGTCCTTGCCCACAAACGCCCGCTTCATCGGTTCCAGAACCGATTTCAGCAGCTTCTGCCCCAGTTCCGCTAGCGAATGATCCGGCGTTGGCGTCACAACCATTCCCTTCAGCAAATCCCACTTACATGCGTTCAGTCACGCTCTGGGCGCGTTTTCTCCAGCGCCGCCGCGACCTCCGGACTTAATTCCGGATGAAGCCCGATCGCCTCCCGAACCGCTTCTCGTACGTCCGCGCGATCCAATCGCGAAACGTCTTTGCTGGCGATGATCCGCTCGGCATACAGAATTCGAAGACATCGATCCTTCATAAAAGGCGATGGATCAACCCCCGAGGGCAGCGCCACCCCAGCCGAAGACAGCGGCCATTGCCGCGCCAGAACCGTCAGCCGCTCAACCAGCGGATCTTCATGCGCGATGCCACGAGCCAGCGACAATAGATCGGGCAAATATCGAAACACCAGGTCAACGCTGTAAGCTCTGCTGGCGTCGTCCCCGCGCGGGCATGCCTTGCCCAGCGACTTCCGCACCACCTCCGCCCCAATCTCCCGATGAACCAGAAACTGGCCGGCCTGGTAAAAAAGAGTTCCCGCCCAAATACCAGCCGCTGGAGAAAACGGTGGAGGTGTCCCCGGAAGTTCGAGCCGCGCCAATTCATCCACCCGCGCCAGCGCCGCCGGCAGCAATTCAAGCGCTCGCGCCTCTCGCGCGTCATCCATCGCGACATGAAACCTACCGGTTTCAAGAAGGTCGCTCAAAAAGCAATTCTCAGGCAGTCCGATCACGTCCGGATTTTAGCACGAAGTTCCCGCGCCGGGCAGGGAAATCGCTGCTCATTCACCAGGCGAAATTGCACTAATTGATTGCTTGAACGGTATTGACGGAATCCCCGAACGCAAGCTGGTTCAATTGACCAAGGAAAACGGTGGCGAGACCCCGCACCCGCTCCTCGGAAACAATTGCATTGCGATAGGTCAAACCAATCGAAAGCCCATGGCCCAGCGTGGTTGTGGTAAACACCAGCGGCGTCATCGGCCCCGTCGGCGCTACACGCACATATTCCATCAGCGGATCAGGATTGTACCGCGACGCCCAGCACCGGTTCAGATTCACATTCGAATTGGCCCCCGCAAGTGAAACACGCTTGCGATAAAATTCTGTAACCCGCTCCTGGGCCAGCAATCTTCCTGCCGCCAACGCGCCCAGCATGCGCAGCCAGCTTGATTGCGGCGCGCCCGTCGCCTTCTGCCGTCGTGTCTGCAACGAAACTGCATGCAGCAGGGTCTTCCAGTCTTTCATTTGTTCGGGCCGGCAACAAACACTCGTGAACCCGAGCAGTAAATCGAACACATTGTTCAAAGGCGTGGGCGATTTTGATCGCAAATCCACAATCGTCGCGATTGCCAGGTCCTGCCGTCGATAGCGCCGCGGCGCGGGTATGTGTTGATCGCACGCCTGAGCAATTGCCGCCAGGAAAAGATCGTTCACCGTGCAATCATTGGTTCTGGCGGCTGCCACAAGCCCATCAATCATGCCCACTTCAGTCGGGAACCGCGCAAAGCGGACGGAAAGATCGCGGAACACCTCCCCATCTTCAATGCGCCGCGCGCGGCGGAACTGGCTTTGCCACCGCAGCGCCGAAAGAAACGCCTCGCCCGTATGCCACCCGGAAAGGTGTGGACCGAAAAGCGCCAAATAACCCCCGGCGCGCGTCCGAACCCGCTGGGTCGATGCCGCGGCGGGATCAAACTGCCGCGCAAACCATTCATGCATTAACAGGCGGATCGAAGAACTGTCCGCCACCCAATGCTGATACACCAGCCCAAGCCAGAAATGCCCATCCTCCTGAATTACGAACGGACGGAACGGCACGGCATCTAGTTCATCAAACCGCCGATTCATTTCACCGCTGATCCATTCATCCAGCACCGTCCCCGGCGGGCAAAGCCGCACCGTGTGGTGGATCGCATCGCCGTTCAGGCACTGATAGCGGTAAGAATCGCCCGAAAGGCACACCCGCCCCAGACCCAGCACCTCCATGGCGTCGTGCCAGGCCGCCCGAGCTAAATCAAGGTCAACCTGCCCGCGAATTTTCAGGACCTGCGCGCCGTTATACGGATGAAGCGTTTCCCATTGACGCACCAGCCGCTGAAATAAATTCAATTTGGCGGTGCCATGCCCGTTCCCATGAGCATGTCCATTCCCATTGGAATGTCCGTTATTTCCGCCGTTGCTGTCAGCAACACGGTTTCGGGCAAGCAGGCCTTGTTGGGTTTGGTTATTCAATCGGATCGCATTATAAGCATGACGAACAAATTCAAACCAGATGAAATTCAGTCGGTCCACAAATTTGCGCCCTGCTGGTCATTCCAGGGACAAGTCTTCTCTCCGGAACGGCGCTAAATCCCTGAAATCACTTCCCGATTGCGTGGCGCGGGTAATCCGGTCCCGCACGGCGTACCAATGCGCCTCGTCCGGCGGCATCTCGATCCAGATTGAAGACACCTCGCTGTCGTCCGCCTCTCGCAACGCTGCGTAAAGCCTATGCGCGTAAGGCGCCTCTCCCGCCGGCATGTGAATAACATGCGGCTGGACAATCGCCCTGGAAAACTCCTGATTGATAACGGCTTGATCCCGCATGCAAAGAATCGCGATCCGCTGGGGCGATCGTCGCCAATGATCCACCACCTCCTGCAAATCGCGCGCTTCAAATCGGTATGACGGCTTCTGCGGCGAATAATGCACCGCCTGCTGTCCGGGGCTGGCCGCGGGTTTGCCTTCATCAACCCTGCCCCGGAATAGATCGACATGGCCAATCACCGCTTCAATTTGCTGCCGCGAAATTCCGCCCGGTCGAAGAATCACCGGACGGCTCGGCGTCAGGTCCAGCACCGTCGATTCGATGCCCACCCGGCATGGCCCGCCATCCAAAATCAGGTCGACCCGTTCCCCCAGTTCGCGCCGAACGTGCTCCGCCGTCGTCGGGCTGATGCGCATCGAGCGATTGGCGCTTGGCGCCGCAATTGGTCCGCCGAATTCCCGCAACAACTCCAGGGCGATCGGATGATCGGGCGCCCGCAGCGCAACCGTTTGCCTTCCCGCGGTCGCCTCGTCGACAATTAAGTTGCTTTTCGGAACAATCATCGCCAGCGGTCCGGGCCAGAACGCGGTCGCCAACCTGTCGGCGGCCGCCGGCCAGTCGCTGGCGTATCGCTGTGCCATCAAAGCATCCACGACATGCACAATTAGAGGATTGCTGAGAAGGCGCCCCTTAACTAGAAAGATTCGCTTCACTGCCGCGGCGTTGGTGGCATCGGCGCCCAGGCCGTAAACTGTTTCCGTTGGAAACGCTACCAGTCCGCCGCTTCTTAGAATTTGCGGTGCGTCTTTCACAACTTTGCGTCCCGCATGGATGGCGCATCAACAATCAGTTCCCAGCCAGCGAGAATACGCCAACCGACCGCGCTTTACGAGCGATAATTTCTATCAATGGTTATCGCGGCGATCATCGCGCGGGTGATCGTCGAATTGGCGATCGCCCTCGCGACGATCGCCCTCGCGCGGTCCCGGAACAATGATCACGCCGCCGCGGTCATCACGATCTCGATAATCGCGATCGCGATGTCCGTCGTAACAGCCCGTCTGGTACCCGCAAAGAACACCACCCAGGACTAACAACGCCAGCGTGCGCATTATGATCTCCTGTATCTCAACCTAAAGCCTTGACTGTATTGGCACAATGGAGAAATTTGCCGCGGCGATTACTCTTGCGGCCTCTCAGCGATTCCTTCATTGAGCAGCCAATCGATTGTCTTTTGAGTATCCGCGCAGATCAGAAACACTTCTTGCACGGTCCCAGTTCCATTGTAAAGACACTTCAAACCGGCGCCGGTTGGATATTGCACGCGGAAATTGGGTGGAGTTTTTCCGCGGCGGCGCTTGATTCGCCCCGGAACAATCCGCGACACGAAGGGACAATCCCTGACGATCAGATCTAAAATCCCGTCCAGGCCCCCCACGCGCCCGTGCTGGCGTTTGATCCGACCAAACTTCATGGATGAAGTATATGTAAAACGCGTTCCAGCAACGAATCGGAATTTGCCCCGACAAGCACAGGCCGCATCGCTGGTTTTGGCCAAAAAGCCTTGTTGCCTCTATAGTCCCTGCGGATTCGCTTTATTTTTTCGGAGTTATATATGGAAAATACGTCATTAAACCATGGCCAGGCCGCGCCTGATTTCGAGCTGATGAACCAGGACAAGAACAAGATTAAACTTTCGAGTTATCTCGGCAAAAAGAAGGTCATCCTCCTTTTTTATCCGATGGATTTCAGCCCCATTTGCACGCAAGAGCATTGCTCGTTCGGGCCTGAACTTGGCCGCATCGCCAAGGACGACCAAACCGTTGTCTTCGGCGTCAGTTGCGACAGCCCCTTTTGCCACGCGGAATTCCGCAAGCAATACAGTATTCCCTACGATCTTCTCTCGGACACCAGCCGCAAAATGGTAAAAGCTTACGGCATGTTTGCCGGCGAAGATCCATACAACTGCTCCAAGCGCGGCACGGTCATTGTCGGCCTCGACGGGCGCATCAAGTTTTATCAGGAACAACCCATGCGGGAGCCGCGCACCGTCGAAGACCTCGAGAAAGCTTCCTTGATTGATGATCTCGTCGCCCAACGAGAATCGGAAGGCGGCGCGAGCACCGGCGCCTCGCGGTAAGCAGGATTGCTTGCCACGGCGTGAAGAAATCCGCAAATGATCGACCCTGCCCATTGGTCAATGCCTTTCTGCCAGGCCGGCCTTGCCGGTTACAGCGATCGCGCCATGCGCCTCGTGGCGCGGCGCCGCGGTTGTCCCTATGCCGTCACCGAGGCGCTGCTTGACATCATCATGTGCAACGGCGGGCATGGCCTCAAAAAGTCGATCGATATCAACGATGAAGACCACCCGCTCGCCGGACAAATCATTGGCAGCGAACCGGAGACGATGTCCCATGCCGCGTCGATCCTTGTTAATTCCGGTTACGATGTGATTGATCTCAACTTTGCCTGCCCGGTCAAGAAGATTAAGAACAAGGCGCGTGGCGGCCACATGCTGCGCGACACTGATCTGGCCTTCAGCGTCCTTCGTGGCGTCCGCGATGTTGTCGGCGACAAAGCCGCGCTAAGCGTCAGCCTTCGGCGCGGCTTTGATGATTCCGCCGAATCCGAAGATCGATTTTTCCAGATATTCAACGAGGTCTGGCGTCTTGGGTTCGCCGCTGCCCGTGTTCATGCCCGAACGGTCGAGCAGAAATATCTCGGAAGCTCGCGCTGGTCTTTTTTGTCCAAGCTCAAAAAACAATTTCCGAACCGCACGATTCTCGGCAGCGGCGACGTCTTCACTGCTGAAGATGCGGCGCGGATGAAGCGGGAAACGCGGGTCGATGCCGTCTGGATCGCCAGAGGAGCAATCGGCAATCCGTGGATCTTCCGCCATGCCCAGCAACTGCTGGCAAACCCCGATGCCCCGATTCAGCCGCCGACCATTGGCGAGCAGCGCGAGGCGCTGCTGGAGCATTTCGACATTGCGATGGCCATTCACGGCGAGCAGCTTGCCGGTCGGCGGATGCGAAAAATGGGCATCAAGTACAGCCGCTTTCACCCGCAAAGCCCACAGGTGAAAAAAGAGTTCATCGAAATTCAGAGCCTGCGCGATTGGCGGTCGGTCGTGGCGCGCTGGTATTCCATCGAAGGTCCTGGCGTGATGCCCAGCGCCACGGCCGCCGATGAAGTGAACGACCGTGAAACGGCAAGCTGCGAAGCGGGCTGAGGTTACTCATCGATGCATTCCAAAACGCCCGCAAGAAATCGGCTCGCCAAGGTTCTGCCGCAGGAATGGCGTCAATACATGGTGGAACATGGGGTTCCCAAGCGCAAGTACACTGCCATTTGTCGAGCTGCCCTTGCCGATGGCCGCGTGATTGAAGAGCTGATCGTGGAAGAAGGTTGGATTATCGCCCTAGGTCGCGAGGGACTCGCGGGCACGTTCGAGCAGCGAATCGATTTTGATCCACGGACGCTGGCGTCGCTTGAAATAATCCAGGTGATATAAAGCGAGATCGCGGCAGCTATTTAGCCGCCGGTTCGTCGCGGAACGCTGCGACGGCTGGCATCCAATCCCACCGTCTGGTTGTGCCCAACCTGCTTTGATACTTCAAAGGGCAACGCCGATTTCTTTTGCTGCGGACTGGAAATTTTATCCAACAGCCCGCCCATCGTTTGCGCGTGCGGTTTGTTCAGCGATTCTTTCAGATGACGGAACATGGAAGATTCCGTCGCAGGCGCGGCGCCATCGGTGGGTTGCACCTTATGCGCTACCATGGCGGCAGCGGCAGCGGCTCCCCTGGCGGGATCGATAAACGGGCCGGAGCCCGCGGCCTTCGCTGGCGCGGTTTTTCTGGGTGTGGATGGTTTCGACTTACCTGCTGGTTTTTTCGCCTTGGCCATAAAATCTTCCTCGTCCTTAAACCGCAAATTCTACCGCTGGCTGGCAGGGTTCACAAATTGTCCAGCCGCTGCTGCTTGTCCATTTCCAGAAGGGCATCAAGAAGCGGATCGATGAGTCCCTGCATGATCTGATCGAGATTGAAATTCTTTTCGCCGCCGCCTTCGCCCCCCAGGCGATGGTCGGTGCAGCGGTTCTGGGGGAAATTATAGGTGCGAATGCGCTGGCTTCGATCGCCGCTGCCCATCATGGCTTTGCGCGCGCTGGTTACCTCAGCATGCTGCTTGGCGCGCTCGGCCTCATACAGCGTTGCCCGCAAAAGCGCCCAGGCGCGCTCTTTGTTCTGGGTCTGGCTTTTGTGCTCGGTCATCTTGAATTGAAGGCCCGAAGGCTTGTGCAGGATTCGCCAGCCGGTCTCGACTTTGTTGACATTCTGGCCGCCCGGCCCGCCGCCCCGGCAGCCGTATTCTTCGACGTCCTTCGGATTAATTTCGATCTTCACATCCGCCAGTTCCGGAAGAATGGCGACGGTGGCTGCGCTGGTGTGGATGCGGCCCTGCGTTTCGGTTTCAGGGACACGCTGGACGCGGTGGCCGCCGCCTTCAAACTGAAGGCGCCGATAAGCGCCGCGGCTGCGGATGTTAACGATGACTTCCTTGAACCCGCCTCGATCGCTGCTGGAGAAATCTGCAACGTCGAATTTAAAGCCTTTGGCTTCGCAATACTTTCGATACATTTCGAACAGATTGCCGCAGAAGAGGGCGGCTTCATCACCGCCGGTGCCGGCGCGAATTTCCAGGAAGAACGAATCGACGGCGTTGTCTTCCGCTGCCACGAGTTCGTCTTTTAGTTCCTCCAGAAGGGCATCGGCTTGGGCCTGCATTCCGGGTAATTCCGCGCGCGCCAACGCCGCCATTTCCGGATCAGCGTCGTCCGCCATGCCGATGAGTTCCGCTGCGCCGTCGCGCGCCTTGCAATATTCCGCGAATTTAGTGACCACGTTTTCAAGCTGGCCGGACTCGCGGCTGATTGAAACCACGCGCTGATGACTGGCGAGCACTTCTGGATCATTCAGAGAAGCCTGAAGGGCAGCATAGCGATCGCGCATCTCTTCCAATTTGCGAATCAGCGGCGACAAACTTTCCTGCTGCGCGGTAGCCATTAGAATTCAAGAATAATCGAAATTTTCCCGCCCGACTATCCGCCAATCACCCGGCAGCGCGCGCGAATGCCCGATCAGGGCTTGGTCGTCGTGTCGGTTGCTGCATTTGCCAACATCTCGGCATGGAACAGAAATTCAGTTCCGCCCACGACCTGCGTCGGCTCTGTGGCCGGTGTTTTGTATTTGCTGGATCCTTTTTGATCACAACGAACAATCATTTGGGCTGCAAGATCGACCAACGATGTGGTGGAGCTTTCCACATCTTCCTCCACGTTCCCATCTTCGTAATAGATGATTGCCTGCGAGTTGGAGATCTGCGCCATCTTTTTGCCGTCAATGACCTTGACCCAATCCAGGCGGCAAACCGATTTGATTTGATCCTTCGGTCCCAACATCGCGTCCTTCGCCATTTTCGCGCTGTTGTCCCACACGTCTCCCACCGCGACCGGTTTATCAGGATAGAAAATCGCATCGGGCGTGATGAAGCTATTGAGCACACTGACGTCGTCGCTGCTGGCGTTGCCTTGAAAATCATTGCTTAGCGTTTCATCAGGAAGGCGCTTTAGAATAATCTTTTTTCCCGCAAAAGGGCATGGCGTCTTTTTTTCTTCCAGTCCATTTTCTTTAGTTGTATCAACGCTGTCCGGATCCACGACCGCCTCCGCACGCGTACTCGAACCGTCCGTCACCGCCAGAGTCTCCAAAGTTATTTTCCACGAATGGCCCGCATCCGTATTCGTCTCGACGGGCACACCGTGGGTCGTTGCCGTGGACTTCACGTTGTAATGTGAGGTCACTGCAAACACGACCTTTTGCCCCACATGCAGGTTTTCGTGAAGCGTGTAGGTTTCATCGGCAAAGGTGGTCGGGCAGACGGACATAGAGACCAAGAGGGCGAGCATAAATTTCAGGCGCATGGAAGAATCTCCGCATTATTGACGGTTTCGTGTTTCCTGTTGCGATTGAAGTTCGGCGGTTGAATCCTGGCTTGCCGGGGCTTCGACAAACTGGATCGATTCCTGGGATTTGTCAGTTGTCTTGGAGACGCTGAACCGAATGTTGGGCAGACGAGAGACGGCCTGGCGGAGGGCCTGCTGCCAGCGCGTGCGGATCTTGTTCAGATCGGGGTCATCCGCGTCGAACTTCCGCTGGTGGGTGATCGCCATTTGATCGGTTTCGTAAGCGAGAAGATCGATCGGCGGGCCGACAGTGACGTTGGACTTCATCGTGGAATCCAGTGAAAGCAGCGCATATTTAGCGGCTTCTTCCAGTGGGGTTTTCTCGAAGCGGATGCCTCGGTCGAGGATCGGTCGGCCGTACTTGGTTTCGCCGATTTGCAGGTACGGCGATTCTTCCGTCGCCTGCAGTGGATTGCCTTGTGGGTAAATTAAGAACAATTGTGGGGGTTCACCCTTTACCTGTCCACCCAGCAGGAAATGCACGTTGAATTTGTAATCGTCGCGCTCGAGGGCGCCGCGATCGATGTCGCCGACCTTTCGGACTTCGTTGCCGACAATTCTGGCGGCGTCGTAAAGGCTCGTGGCTGTGGCCAGTCCCTCGCCGGCGTCGAAATCGCGGCGGAGGAGGGTCAATACAGATTGTGTGCAGGAGAGACTGCCACTGGCGAGAAGCACGAAGACGCGTTCGCCTTCCTGCACGAAGGTGTACATCTTGCGGCAGATGTTGACCTGATCGTAGCCGGCATTGGTGCGTGAGTCGGACGCCATCACCAAGCCGTACTTGGTCAGAATACCTAAACAATATGTCATCCCTGCAACGATCCTTTCAACGCACGCGGCCCGAAGATTCGAAGTGACATACTAGCAGGGCAAATCGGAGGTGCAAAAAACGGAGAGAAGGCGTGGAACCGCGCGACTGTCTATCTTGCTGGACCCGGGAGAGTTTGCGGTTCGGGAGGAGAATGTCTGCAAATGTCCCGGAACCCCCCGGAGTAAGCACCGATGTGAGGGGCATTTGTCGATTTCGTGCGGTTGATTTTCTTGCCGATTGCCATGGCGACGACTCGCCCGTGCGTCCCATTGCAGAGAAAAATAGTGGGCGCATTTTCACCCACGCGAGCATAACCTAACTTTAGTTTGGCACCAAGAAAAAAAGCAGCGGATTTTTGGGACGGCTATTTTGTCGCTGGGGTGGTTGTCGCAGCAGGGCCGGTTTTGCGGGCTTCGGGGACACGGAAGTTGGTTTGGCAGTACTGACACTTGACTTGCTTGCCGCGCACCTCGTCGGGCACGGCGAGAAACTTTCGGCAACGCAGATTCGGGCAAATCATTTGAACAGGCATCATTCGCTCCGCAAAGGATATCGGTCATTGGGCTGGTTCACTTGAAGGATCCTGGGGCTGCGAGGAACCAAAGACGGCGGAGCGCAGGCGGGGAGGCAAATCGTCCAACTGCATTGCGGGATTGACCTTATAAGGAGTGTAAAGCGGATCGCCAATGCAACTGATCATCCAACTGGTCATGGGAGTAGTCTTCCAATAGACCTCGGCGAGGGTGAGCCTGCCAGTCATGAGGAGGGGGAAGAATTCATCGGGATTGGGAAACGCGGTGAGGTAAGGCTCATCAACCGGACCCAGCGTGGCCACCACGCCATCGGTCAGAAGTCCGTGTACCCAACCGCTTTGCGGGCCATGAAGGTGAATCATTTCGTAACTGGCGACGTGGTAGCCGACCGCGCCGGGATTAAAATCGCAACTGGGGATGTAGTGGTTCAAGCTGTACCAGCCGCAGTAGAGAGCGACACCGGGAACGGAGTGAGGGGCGATAATGCGATCGGTGTCGTCCAGCTTGACCTGGAGCTTGGTTTTGACGTGGACCATCAGGGCCAATTGACGAAGGCGTTCATCGAATTCGCCATACGGATCGGGTTGGTTTTTGGCGTCGATGGGGGGCAGGCCGCGGGCGTCGATGACGACCGTTCCCCGCAGACCGTTTTTTTCGACATCGATACTGGCGCGGATGATTTTTTCCACGATGTCGGGGTTAGGCCCATCGAGGCGCATGGCCATGTAGGTTGGAACGGCGGAAGGGGCGGCGCCGAAGTGGAGGGGGTTGCTGAGCCAGTTCTGGCGGGGATAGTTGTTCCACTGCAGGAGAGGCAGTTCACTTTCGGTGGCGGAGCCG
This sequence comes from Planctomycetota bacterium, assembly GCA_030775485.1. Classification (GTDB taxonomy): domain Bacteria; phylum Planctomycetota; class Phycisphaerae; order Tepidisphaerales; family Tepidisphaeraceae; genus JALYJB01. The sequence goes on from JALYJB010000007.1 coordinate 98,446, forward strand.
GTTTTTTCCAGGACGAAATAGCCAAGCTGCTGGGAAATGGCTTCGGCGGCACCGAGCTTACCAAGATTTTCGGCGGCCAGCGTGCGAATGCGGGCGCGGGCGAGGGGATCCCAGCGGCGGCCCTGGAGCTGGTGCAGCTCATTGATGACGCCCATAAGGCGCTGGCGAATTTCCAAAGGAGCGTTGGGCCGAAGATCGGTTGCAACGGGGCCGCCCAGGTCACTGATGACGCCGGTGAGCCAGGTGAGGATCTGCTGTCTCTGACCCGGATCAGCGATGGCATCAATTTTCGGGGCGATGACCGAAAGGGCGGCGCGCATCCGGGCATCCAGCGCATTTACCGTGTTTTCGGTGGCAGGTTTGAACGAAGGATCCAGTGCCTGGGCTTGTTTTTCAAGGGTGACGACGCCTTTTTTTGTGTCCGCAATGAGGCTTACCTGCCGGTCCTGGAGGTCGTAGATTTCCTGACGTTCATCGGGGGAATTGGTTTTGGCCAGTATGCGAAAGGGAACGCCATAGAAAGTGAGGAAGCAGGTGACCTTTTTTTCCAGGGCGTGATCCTTGAGATACTGGCGCAGCGCGCCCACGACATTGGTTTCATAGGTTGAGAAGGGCATTTCTTCACCGTCGGGCAGATCGAGGGCGACGGTCTGATCGGCCGGAATATTACGGAGCTGGGCGTACAAGGCGGCCAGACGCTGGCTATCTGGAGAATTTTTATTGGTGATGAGCAGGATTTGATCGGGCTGCAGCGCGTTTGCCGGGAAAGGGGCGAAGAGAAAGAGGAACAGGGCGGCGGCGAACGATAATAAGCAGCGTTGGGTCACGGAAGCATGGTATGCCTGCCTGAGCGCCGTGGGAATAAGGGCGTCTTTTTTGCTCCTGGAGTTTAACGAACCGCGTCAGGCATTGGCGGGCTGTTTCGGAAGGCCCGCGGTGAGGGGCGGAATGGAAGAGACCGGCGAGCCCATGGCCGGGGAGACGCGCTGATCGGTATTCATCGCGCTGTTTCCGGTTGGAAGCTGGGCCAATTGCGCCTGTTCGATGAGGCTGATGAGGGCCTTGATTTCGCGGATGGATTCAGGGCTTCCCCAGAGGAGGACGCGATCGACATGCCAATTGCAGCGTTCGAAGGAGCAGCCTTCGAGGTGGTAGAGGGTTTCGCGGAGGATGAGGGTGCAGGAGACGAAGGCGCAGCGGACAAAGGCCTGGCCGCTGATGTAGATGGTCTGGTTCTGAAAGGTAACGCCTTCGTGCTTGGTGAGTAGCATGCTGAGTCTCCGTGAAATCGATATCTGTATTGCCTCGCGTATTCTGGCATTTGTGGGGGGTGTGTCAAATTTATATCGGGTAGCCGTGTTCCTTTTGTAGGCGCATGACATACATCGGTAGGGCAATAATTATTTCGGGGATGTTTTTCGGTTACGGTTTCTTTACCGATCAAGCTGGCTTACTCGTATATGCGGGTGCTTGGGCGCTGTGGAGACCGCTGGCTGGCCTGTCGACGGGTGCGGCGTCCTTCGGACAACCGGGCGGGAAAGTCGGGTCGCCGCCTGGGGCGGCTGGTGCTTTGGAGTTTCGCGCTCGGGCGCGACCTAAACCGTCCTTTTCAGCCGCGCTTGTCCGACCTCCCGGGATTTTGCGATTCTTCGCGCATGTTTCGGATGGATTGCGTTTTTGAGAGACACTGACTCGGGGTATTTTTTGGGCGACTGGTTGCGCGGGTGAGTGCGGCCTTGTAACATTTCTTTTGGGAACGACTGGGCTGAAAGGGTAGGTGATCTGATGTCGGTTGAAAATGTGAATTCGAGAACGGGAATGACATTGGCTGAGATGAAGGCGTTTGTACGGAATCATTTCGAGGAGTTTGTGAATCGGAAGAATCTGGACATTGCGGACGTGAATTTCGCGCCCGATTTTGTGGATCACGGGGCGGATGTGCCGGCGGGCATGCCACCGGGGCCGGCGGGGGCGAAGGCGTATGTGGGTGGAGCGTATAAGAAATTTCCGGATATTGGCGTGGAGATTTTGGATTTGATTGCTGAGGACGACAAGGTGGTTGTGAGGAACCACTGGACGGGGACGGAAGCGGCTTCGGGGAAGAAGGTTGAGTTTTGGGGGATTGTGATCTGGAGAATTGCGCATCGGCAACTCGTGGAGCGGTGGGCGTATTTGACGCCGCCGACGGTGGTGAGGGGGTGAATGATGGTGAGGTGGTCAGGCTGGCAATGGGGTTGGCGAGGTGGCGGCGTCAGGTCGGTGGTAGATTACGCGGACGCCGTAGAGCCAGACGGCGATCCAGAGGAGGCAGAGGGAAACGATTACGGCTTTGTGGGGTTCGTCGTGGACGACGAAGTTGTAGCCTGGGTGGGCGATGCCCATTTGTTGGCCGCTGGGGTCAAGAAGGGGCGTAAATTTGCCTGCCGTCCCCTGGGGAATTTCGTTGATGGCGGCAACTGCGGCATCGCATAGAACGCGGATACGGGGGTCGCCTGGGTTGGGCACGACGTTAAGCGTTATCCCCGCGGAGGTTATGAGCCAATCCGCGAGCACTTTGCCGCTAAAACCAGAGGAACTGCTGACCTGGACGCCATTGCTCTTCTGGTAGTTGTAGGCGCCTGTCTTGAGATTCAGATTAAGAATTCCGTGTTGCTGGTCAAAAAGCCGGACATGTTCGACGAATGCCGGGTTTTGGCGCAGGAGGACGGGTTGCCAGAGGCGCTGGATTCCGAGAACGGTGATGGTGGAGTTGAGTGTGGGGGCCTGAAGAAAAATCGTCCGGTTTGTCTTGAGCGTCTGGCTATAGGGCAGGACGGTCATCAGGAGAATCCAGGTGATAAGCATGGCGGGGAGGGGGAGGGCGATGGTCCAAAGGATGGCCAACCTATTGGCGGGATTTGGAGCGCGGCCGCCGGGCGGGACGATGCCTACCTCGCGAAGATCGGCGCCGCATTCCGGGCAGATGAGTCCGGCGATTCCTCGGACGCAGTAACCGCATTGGCCACAGGTTGGTTCAGCCAGCGCGCGGGGTTTGCGAGAGGCTTGGAGATTCTCAAAGAACCGTGGCATCGCGGCATCGTATCATTTTGCATTGCTGCGTGAGAAGCATTACGCGGATGGCGCGAAGGCCCGCGAGCAAGGGGCGAGCCATAGGTTTGACTCAACGATTCGAATTTATTTGATCGTCACAAGGCGAGTGATTATCTCGGAGGTGTCCGCTTTTGGCGCGCCTTTGCGACAAATTATTCGGACGTGGTTGTCAATGCAGAAAATCTGCTTTTCTGGAGAAATTTTCCTTGCGAAGCGCGACGGGTTTTCATATTTGAATTGCTGAAATCTTTTTGGGCGGGAGCAGGCGGCTGGACTACATTTTAGATTCCGTGGTTAGTTGTTGAACGGATTCGTCTAACACGGGGCGAGCGAGGGCACTGATGTACCGCGTTGGAAGTTTCCGCAGTTTCGTATCCTCCCTGAATAACCGGTTAACGCGAACAAATCCTGGAAAACCAACGGCGCGGGGGCGCGGCCGGTTGAAGAATTCTTTTGCGCAATTTGAAGAGCTGGAAGATCGCACGCTTTGCAGCGTGACCATTCTGAATGCCGCGGCATTGCAGGTTCGGCAGGCATCTCGCCTGCGCGCTCTTCGCTACATGGAGAACTCTGGAACGACCAGTGGAAATAAGCTGCCCAAGATTGTGGTGCAGCCCAATGGAACGGGCTCTCAGGGGGACGGGAGTGGGAGTTCCGGCAACGGGGGTGGATCGAACACGGGCACGCCCGCTATTGATTCGCGCCTGCCGGTGCCGGTGATTACGGTTACGGATGGGGGGGTCATCGTGGCGGGGGAATCAACGTTCGTTCAGGGGCTTGATTCGTCCTTCGGCAGCGGGGACGCGCTGAATAGCACAATCGCCTGGGATTTCGGCGATCCGGGCACAGCGCACAATAACCTGGTTGGGTTTAATGCGAGCCACGCCTACGATCGGCCGGGTAATTTTACGGTTACGTTGACCATCACGAATCAGAACGGGTTTGCCGCCACGGCCACGCAGAAGGTGACCGTTCTGGCCGACACCCGGCAGACAATTTATGTTTCCGCCGATGGCAGCGACTCCAACGACGGACTCTCACCCAATAGTCCGATCAGCAGCATCGGTAAAGCGAACAGTCTAATCACCAGCGATACGCGCATCCTGTTCCGCGATGGGGACACTTTTACGACGAATTCGACGCTGAATGTGAACGGGCTAAGCGACGTCTATATCGGTTCTTACGGACAGGGGGCGCAGCCTGTTCTGATGTACAACGGGCCAGAGATCTTCGGGCAAATTATTAACCTGCTGCCGGGCGATCAAGGGGTAACGATTGAGGGCCTGACGTTCGACTCGATCTACACCAACGAGTTCGACAATTCCGCCATTGCCTCGGGCATACGCGTCAACGGCAGCAATATTACCCTCCGCAACAACACGTTTTTGAATCTGCTTAGCGCGATTGATTTGTCGGCTGCGCCCCGCAACGTGCTGGTTGAGGACAACAGCGCGCCAAGCGTTAGCGGACTTCGCGCTTACTTCACTTTTGTGGAAGGGAGCGATATCAGCATCATTGGCAACACGGTCGCCAACTCAACGCGCGAGCATATCGTGCGCATCGCGGGGGCCACGCGGGTGCTGGTGGCGGATAACAATCTGTCGAATATCAGCGGCGTGGATCGCGGCGACAACCTGGATACGGTCAAAGGGGCGATCACCGTTCAATTTGGATCGTGGGGCTATGTGGTTGGCAATGTGGTACTTAGCGGACCGGTGACGGTTGGGCCGCTGACAATTACCGATCCGGGGGCGCAATCGAATCATAATGCGCTGTTTCAGGATTGCGTGCTGGAAAGCAATACTTTCGACGGAGCGGTCTTGTTTGAACCTGGCGCGCATGACACGGTGGTTCGCAATAATGTGGTGAATAACAGCGGTTATTTCGGGTTCACGATAGACCCCTCGGAAAATCTTTATAATCGTCAGGTAGTGAACCTGTCTATTCTCAATAACACGGTAATGGACACGTCGATTACGGGGGGATTCCTGCGGGACACGGGAGCTGGGGCACAGAATATTATTGTGGATAACAACCTGCTTTACGCGCCCAACCTTATTACCGGGAATGATCAGGCGATTATTTATGTGACGGACACGAGTTTGCAGAGCTTCAGCCAGATCCAAAATAATATTTGGCCGATCCCACAGGTGTATGGGTTTGCCCAGGGGGGCTATTTCTATATGAATCCGCAGCCCGGCATTCAGAGCGGATTCCTCACGCCGGCGGAGTGGGCGAGTACGGGTGTGCCTACCGGGGACATATACAACAACGTGACGTTGGCGGGGAATTACCAGGTAACGATTAACGGCATTACGGCGGGGTCGAGCCTGCCGTTGGCGCAATAACGTAAAATTGTTGACCATCTTCAGATCAACATCGCACGCTAATAATTAACGAGCGGCGGCAAGGGCGCGGGATATTTTGCGGGCCAACTCTTCTGAACTGTAGGCCGGGGTTGAGCAGGTGGCGGCGTTGCAAACGAAGGCCGCGGGCCTGGCAAAATGCGGATATTCCACGTTGCCATTGGGGAGCGCGGGCTCGGAGAAATCGATCCATTCAACGCGCTTGTAGCCCGTGGCGGCGGCTATGGCCGCAACAAAAAGGGACTGCGCAACCGGCGACGTTTTGCTGCCCACCACCGCGATATGCAAGGCTGGGGCGGCCAGCTCGCTATTGGCAAGCAGGAGACCGGCAACCTGCGCATTGCGGCTGAGGGCAACATCGGGTGTCGCGAGATATTTCATGGCGGTTTCGGCGAGGGCGCGATCGACCTGCCGGCCAGTGTATTGGAAGAGCAGATTGGCCCAGCGAGCGACACCGACATTCTCATCAAGCTCCTGGGTGGGCGCCAACGGCCCATCAGAATGCGCGTCCGAAGTCATTACGCCCGGCGAGGCTGCGCTGACGAAATGGGCGGCGAGAAAATCTGAAGCGTCCTGAGCGCGCTTCAGCCAGGCGCGATCGGCGGTGGCGGTATACAACTCTAAAAAGGCCTGACCCATCGCCAGGGAATCACCGAGAAATGGCCCCGCGAGATCCTTTTGATCGTGGGAGAAGCCTCCGCCGCTTAGATTTCGATGAGCATCAATCCAGGTTGCGGCGGTAATCGCCTCGCGAAGGGCTTTTTGATCGCTGGTTGCTTCATAACACGATACCAACGCGGCGATGGCCCAGCCGTTTTCGCGGGAATAAATATGTTTGTCGATGTGCGGAATGCCCTGGGCGCGGCGGTGGGCAGCATCCAGCTTGAAATAGTCGGTGCTGTGCACACCGTCGATCAAATCGGCATCCTGGCTGGTGTAAAATGCGCCGTCGGGGCTGAGCAGAAATTCGACCAGAAATTTGTGAATCGATTGGGCTGCGGTCAGATACCTGGGTTCATGCCACTCGGCATAGGCGAGGGCGTAGGTGCGAAGATCCTGGCTTTGCATCTGCATGATTTTTTCGAAGTGGGGATGCTTCCAGTCGTTGTCGGTTGAATATTGATAAACGCCACCCCAGGCGGGATCGATGAGATTCAGTTCTCCGTCGAGCGTAAGGCGCGCCATCCGGGCCGCCTTTTCGTCAATTGGGGCTTGCCGCAGACTCCACTCGACGCTATTGGCGTCGAGGAATTTCTGGCCGCGTCCCCAACCGCCCTGCGCGTCGTCAAATGTATCCGCGTGCCGGCGCAGTAGTTCCGCCAATACTTTCGGATCAAGCGAGGGTTGCCTGGTAAATTCAACGCTTCCTGGCGCGACCACCGAGGGGCCGGGTGTTGGATCGGCAATGATGGCACGGAGCATGGAAATCATTTCATTCGGCGCCAGGTATCCGCGCCGCTTGACGATTTCACCGCCGGATGGGTTGAAGACAATCGTGGCGGGCCAGCCGTAATCCTCATAACGGCCGGCGAGATCGAGCCGGGCATCGGCATCCACGCGCACCGGAACGTAACTCGCGTTGATGAGCGCTATCACCTGATCATTTGCGTAGGTCTGGTCGTCCATGACGTGGCACCAGTGGCACCACTGCGTTCCCAAATCCAGCAAAACGAACTTGTGCTGCTGCTTTGCTTTCTGGAAGACATCATTCGACCAATCCTGCCATTTTATTTGCGGCGAAGTAGAGGCGGATTGAGCGCGCAGAGGCAGGAACAAGATGACGACGATTATGGCAAGCCACCGCATACCAGATTGAATCTTTGGGAAAGCGACATTATTTCAGAATGTCGCGGATTTCCAAAGGTGTTTGCGGGCGCTGCCGATTGGCTTCTTCCAGTTTCTCGCGGCTGGAAACGACGCAAACAGAGGCGACGCCTGAATTGGTTTCAAATTGCGTCGTTAAGACGCGCCCGATATCGGCCAGCTTTACATCAAGCAGGCCGGCGTGACGGGCATTGCGGCTATCTGGGGAATCTCCGGTGAGGTGCCGCCAAAGTGCCAGCCCTGCCGCCTGGGGCGGGCGAATGGGGCGTTCGCCTTCCTTGGCGGTGCCGATGATGGCGCGATCCACCTCCGGCTGTGTCCAGGCAGCGCCGCGGACGTGCGCCAACGCGCCGCGATAGACATCCAGCGTGCGGTTGACCCAGGGATCGCGATAGGAATGGAACGTCCAGACCTGCCCAGAGCCGTTGTATCCGCAGCCACCGCCATAAGCAGTTCCCTTGAACCGCACTTCATCAAGCACATAACCGAGGCTCAGTAATCGTGCTGCAACTGCCAGGCGTGGCGTATCAGGATGCGAAATGTGCGGGGCGGGCATCACCATCGTGCAATATGCCGCGTTCATCGGCGCGGCGAGGCCTTCCCGCGGTGGTTGCGCGAACGGCTCGAAGCCGATGGTGACATCGACAACAGGCTCGGAGCGCATCGCGCCCGTCCAATCCGCGAGGTGCCGGCGAACGGTTTCGTATACGAGCTCACTGCCGGTGAAGCTGGCGGTTATGCGGGCGCGATTGAGAAGAAAGGCGCGAATTTGTTCGATCCGCTGGATGAGCGCATCGGGATTTTCCCGGGTGGCCTGCTCGTAAAAGTGAATGAGCGGCAGACCACTGGTGATTTCGTGAAGAAAGGCTTCGAGATTCAGCCCGCGCGCGGCGTGGCGCAAGGCGATGCCCATTCCGTCGCGGCTGGGCCGGCTACGCTGCGCGGCGCGAGATTGCAGCAGGACATCTTTCAGCCGATGGGTATCACGCGGGTTCATCTCGAACACCAGATCGCGCAATACAGAGAGGGCTGAATCGACGTTGTCATCCAGGAATTTCGTAGTGAAGGTTGCCTGCCGGAGGGTCTTTTTCGCATCATCGACGCGCGTGCTGATTCCGGTTCCAAAACCAACTCCGCCAGTGAATGCGGAGACGCGCTGCGCCATCGCGATGTAGTCGTCACCGGCTGCTCCCATCTTGTGAACGCAATCGCTGTAGAGCGCGAGATAGGGATAAAGCCCCATCGGCAGGCCGGTCAGATCGAAGCTGAGATGCAGATAATTCACGCCATTGGCGAATACATGGCTATTTAAGATTTCCCCACCACCCGGCAATGATTCAACGGTTGTGGGAATGTGGCGCGGCTGGCGGGGGAGGTCTTTCACATGCAACTGCGGGAGGGAGGCGACGGCCGCCGGCGGATTGGGCTGGTTGAGGAGCGCTTCCAATTTCACCTGGTTTTGCCGGATGGTTTCGATCTGCTCCGGTGACATTGCCTGCTTGCGCTTTTTCATCGACTCAGCGAATTCCGCGTCCTTGCGCCCCTGAATTTCACCGTCGGGTTGGACGACGAGGGTTAAACGATGCGGGTTCTCCAGCAGCTTCTGCTGAATCAGGCGGCTGAAGAGGCGGGGATCTTCGGTGAAATCGTGCTTAAGGCGGGCGAGAAGTTCGTCGGCGTGCAGCATTGCCAGTGGATCGGCGCCGTGCTGCCACATGCTTGTGACAGCCGACATGAGGTGCAGGGGGAAACCGGGGGTGATTTCAAGATTGCTATAAGCGAGCTGCTGCATTGCCGCATCGAAGCGATCTTTGGAAATGCCTTCCTCGGCGATTTTCGCGAGCGTGTGCAGAATGAGTTGGGTGACCTGCTCCAGGCGATTAGGTTCGCTGCCCTTGAGGCCGATGTGGAACGAGGTGTCGATGCCGTTGCTCCAGAATCCGCTGTGGGCGAGGTCTTCGCCCAGTTTGGAATCGATCAGGGCTTTGCGAAGCGGCGCGGCCTGGTTGCCGAGGAGAATTCGCTCTAAGGCGCTGAGGGCGAAGACTTCCTGGGCATCGGTGCTGGCCCCAACCAGCCAGTTGAGAACGATAAACGTCTTTCCGGCGGTGGCATCATTGGGCGCAACGGGGTAGACATCCGCTTTAATTCTCGGCTGGCTCCATCGCGGCTGAGGGAGCAGATTGGGGTGGACCTGCGTTTTGGCGAATCCATCGAGTCGCTCTCTCAGAAAGTCGAGGTGGTCCACGGTGGAAATATCGCCGTATAAGAAAATATAGGCGTTGCTGGGGTGATAAAAGGTCTGGTGGAAATCTCGCAGGCCCTGCCAGGTAAGCTCGGGAATATGGTCTGGATCACCGCCGGAATCTTTTCCGTAGGGCGTATCGGGCCAAAGGCCTTTTTCAATGAGATCGTGGACTTTTGATTCGGGGCTCGAGCGGCCGCCCTTCATTTCGTTGTAGACAATTCCCTTGATGATCAGATCGCTTTTGGGATCGTCCTTGTTGGCAAGCTCGAGATGGTGACCCTCACGCTGAAAGGTTGCTTCGGTCAGAAGGGGGTGGAAGACAGCATCCCAATACACTTCGGCCAGGTTGTAGAAATCCTGGCGCACGTTGCTGGCCACGGGGTAGGCGGTGTGATCGCTGCTGGTCATGGCGTTGATGAAGGTCGCCATGCTGCATTTGATCATCTCAAAAAACGGGTCCTTGACGCGATATTTTTGCGAGCCGGCCAGAACGCTGTGCTCGAGGATATGGGGAACACCGGTGTCATCCGGCGGTGGGGTGGGGAAGGTCACGGAAAAAAGATTTTCCGAATCATCGTTGTGAAGATGAAGAATCCGCGCGCCGGTTTTCTGATGTTCCAGTTCGTACGCGATGCTTCGGAGATTCGGCATCGGCGTGGCGCGCCGGACGACAAAGCCGTTGAGGCTTTGATCCACTTCAAGGAGAGGCTGGTTCACGTTCATGAGATTTCCGCAAAAAGAAGATCGATGGACGACATTACCGCCTCCATCGTAAGCTCGCAGCGCGCTGGGAGTAAACTGGGTCACCGCTGGGGTGTGCCAAAGCGGCGTTATCAGCATTACGATTGGGGTCGCTGTCCGATAAAGCTCAAGTTATTGAATCGGTGTTTCCGATAAAAACGTAAGACGCGGCTCGGTTTGGCGATCGTGCGGTCGAGTTGACGTCATGGTGAGGCCGAAGGATCGACCTCACTGACTGGAAATCAGCGTTGCTTGGGAAAAGCGGCCTGATCTGAATTCCAGCAGGATTCATCTCCAAGGAAGGTCGCTCATGCGGACCATCGCCATCATCAATCAAAAAGGCGGCTGCGGAAAAACAACTACAAGCATCAATCTGGCAGCGTGCCTTGCCCGGCTGGGGCAAAAGACGCTGCTGGTGGACATGGACCCGCAGGGTCATTGCGCGGTTGGACTAGCAGTGCCGGAAGAGCAGATTGAACGAACCATTTTCGACGCGCTGATTGAAGATCGCGACGGCAAGCCGGTGCGCTTGGCGGACACGGTGTGGCAGATCGCGACCGACTTTGATCTTTCGCCCTCCAACATCAGGCTGGCCGCCTTCGAGCAGACGTTCGCGGGCCGCATGGGGCGCGAAGATCGCCTGAAGAAAGCCCTGGAACCGGTGCAGACGGCTTACCGGTGGTGCATTGTGGATTGCCCGCCGAGCGTTGGGCTCATTACGTTCAACGCGCTGCGGGCCTGCGATGAAGTCATTGTGCCGGTGGAGACCGGATACTTCAGCCTGCATGGCCTGGCCAAAATGATGGAAACGCTGGAAGTGCTCCGTGAAAAATGTGGCAAGGAAATTCTAATCCGCGTTCTTCCGACACTGTATGACACGCGAACCAAGCTGGCTCGCGAGGTGCTGTCGGAGCTTCGGAACCGGTTCAAGGAATATTTGATGGAAAGCGCGGTGAATTTCAACACCAAGTTGAAGGAAGCCGCCAGCTTTGGGCAGCCGATCACTGAATATGATCCGGGCAGCCGGGGGTATAAGGATTTTGTGAACCTCGCCCGGGAACTGATGGGGCACCACCCGGCCGAGAGCGAACCGACTCCGATGGAAAAACTCTCGCGGCCCGCGGAGCTCGTGCAGCGAGCCAAGCAGCTTGCCCAACTGACGAATCTGCAATTCGGACGCAATTCGGTAACAACGCCAACACCCGCGGCCGAGCCTCGCGGCCAATCGCCGGCACAAGTTTCGGATTCGCCCATTCGCATTCCGAACGAGCCGGTTGTTCCGGTTTCCGCGATGAGCTCTCCGGCGCCGGTTTCGACGCTGATGCCCATTAAAAGTTATACCCCTCCCTCGACGCTGGCCTTACTGCCGGCGGGCGGAGCGGCATTCAACGGGCCGTTTTCGAGTGGAACGCTCGCGGGTCAGACCCTTTCCAGCAGCATTACGGCGGGAGGCAGCAGCGGAACTGTTGTGGGTGGAAACCTGAGCGGCGCCGCCGCATCATCAGCGCCCATCATGCCGAGCGGGATGATTGTCAGCGGATCGCAAGCGGAAGAGGCTGCCCTGGATCATTACCGCGGCGAGAGCATTTTCGGCGGACGGTTTGGCAGCTCAGGGAGTTTCAGCCTCGGTTCTCCGGCTTCGGCGCTCTCCTCGGCCGAGGAAGACCTGGCTGACAACAGTACGGCGAAGCCTTCCGGCAAGAACGGGGACCATGGGGCATTGACGCTGACCGCGCCAACTAAGACCACGGCCCAGAAGATTCAGGAATTCTACGGCGTGAAACAGGTGGGGGATGAAGTGATGTTCGCAGCCAAGTTCAGCGAGGCCAAGAAGGTGCTGATCGCGGGTGATTTCAATAATTGGTCGCCCATGTCGACGCCGATGATGAAACGGAGCCGGCCGGGCGATTTTTATGTGAGCTTGCCGCTGCGTCCGGGGCGGTATCGCTACCGGTTCGTGGTGGATGGACGGTGGATGACTGATCCGAACAATAATTACGTTGAAGCCAACCAGTTTGGTGAGCTGAACAATGTGATCGAAGTGGATTGAGAGCAGGTTCCCATGGATCCCAAGCAAACACTTAGCGAAATCAGTCACCTGTTTCTCAGCGAAATGCGCCAGCGCCAAGGCAACAGCGGCGGGGCAGCAGGCGCAAAGCCGGTGCGTATCCCGCCGGGCCGAGGGCAGGACCCGCGGAGCGTGGATCAGACCGGCCAGGAAGCGTCCGGAGCGGAGATCCCCGCCGACGCATTTGCCGCGTCACCCTCGGACGAACAAAATCAATCAAATGCCGACATGCGGCCTGTTCCCGCCACAACCAGTTCAACAGCACAAATCTCCGTCGTGCTGGCATCGCATCTGATCGATCAACCGTCGGAAGGCGTTCGCCGATACGCCCGACATCTGGCAGCCCGTTTTGGGCGCATTGGCTTGATCGAGGCCGACGGCGCGGAATTTGGAATTACGTGTCTGGAATTGCATGGCGGGCCGGGCGAGCCGCCGATTGTTATCGACGAGCTGGATGGGCGGCGCATGTCGGAGACATTGGCCGAGCTTTCATTCGATGTGGATCGCTGGATCGTTTCTCTTCCCAATCCAAGGACCACCGAGGCGCGGGAAGTGCTTCGATTGGCGCCGCATTGGGTGCTTTTAACGACGGCGGATCACGATGGAGTTGTCGCGACTTACCGCGCGCTCAAGGGCCTGGCGGAGCTGGGCAAGCCGCGCTTGTCGCTGGTTGTGCTGGACGCCAAGGATGAAGCGCACGCCGACGCGGTGTTCCGCAAATTGGATGCGGTCAGCCGGCAGTTTCTCGACTGCCCGATGGAAAGCGAAATTCCGGTTCGTCCGGCAAGGGACGTTGCGGAGAATGTGCTGCTGCACTGCCGTGCAACGCATGACAAGGCTCAACTCGCGACGGCGCCGCAGTGGCAGATCGTCGCGGCTTTTTTAGCAGCGGGTATGGCGCCGCAGTCATTGGCCGCGAAACCGATCGAGGTAGATATGCCCCAAAATCAACAAATGCCTGAACCCATGGCAAACGAATACACCAGCCAATCATTCCCACGCCCGATGCAAGCCACCTCCCCGCGCCTTGCGGGGGGGGAGCATGAATCATTTGAGGAAGTGGTGGAACTGCCCGACGACGCGAGCGTTGGCTCGATTCTCGATGCGGTGGTGCGCCAGGGGGGCGCTGCCGGCGCGTGGGTGCAGTGCCCGCTGAAGGCCCCGACCTGCCCAGACGCGATTTTGGCCGTTGGGCGCGATCAGCGGCTGGTGCTGTTGGCGGTCGCCGGCCGCGGTCTGACGGAATTGCGGGCGATCGGTCTTGCGCTTCGGTGGATGTCGGAGAACCGAGAACTCATTCGCATGGCGCTGCCGCAACTGGCTATTGACGCATCCGCAGCGCCCGAGGTTCGCTTGCTGGTGGATCATGCCGACCTTTCGGCTGAATTGCTCCAGCCGCTGTTGCAAAGTGGGACCGTGCGGGTGCAGGCGTATCGACGGCTTAAGTGGGGACGAAAGACTGGCCTATTGCTGGAAGCGGCCTAAAGCAGCGTTTTTCTGGTCATTCCGCTGAATCGTTCGGCGGCGCGGGCAGGACGTTGTCGATATCGCCAGCATCTTCCGCGCCTTCGAAATCCATCAATAAGTGAATGTTCTTCATGCGCTCCTCCCCAACCTTGCGCCGGAGAAGATTTCGCGCGCGACGGACGCCCGTGCGGCGCGAGACATGGATGAGGACAAGCTCGCGGTTTTTAAGCTTGGGGAGCACTTCAATCAGTTGGTCGAGATGCAGATGCCGGCCCGCCTTGGCTTTGGTTTTGTGGTCGGCATCGAAGAATGTGCACTCCGTGATCAGCACTTCAGCATTTTGCACATCCGGGTGATCGAAGCATGATCCCATGGTGGTGTCGCCCAGGAATGTGACCAGGGGAACTTCGACGCGATATTGAATTTCCGTGCCGCGCTTGCGCATTGCGGCTAATTCCGGGCCGGGCACACCGATGTATTCCTGCTTTAGTTTTTCACGAACGCTGATGAGCGCGTAACCGAGGCTGACGCCGCCGTGATGGGTGGCGAAGCTGCGGATGGCAAAATCGCGCCGCACTTCAAAGACTTCGCCGGCGGTGAGGGGCACCAGGGTGAAGGGAGTTGATTGGCGCTCGATATCGCGCCAATTGCTTAGCAGCGTGGCGACCGGCCTTTCCAGTTCGCGCGGTAAAAGCACGGTGCCGGGCTTCATGCCCTGAAAGAATCGCTGCGAAAGGTAATAGGGAAGGCCGGCGATGTGATCCATGTGCCCGTGGGTGATGCAGACGATGTCGCTGGTGAGGGCAAAGTAGGGGGCGCGGCCAATATCGAAGCAGACGTTTAGCTCGGGGATCTGGACCAGCGTTTCCTCGCCGGCGACGCTGTAGCCGATGACGTGGATGGCTCCAAGCTGCAACTTGGCAAACTTCTGGGTGAGGAACGACTTTTCCGCCATATATGCTACGAAAGTAATGGTTAGTGGGGTGGGTGTCGAGAGATAAGCCGCGGGTCATTGCTGGAGACGAATGCGGCGCTCCCGGATGTTATGTGCGGTGAGGTAACTGGCCAGCATCGCAATGTAGCCCGTCTGGATAAGCGGCGTCTGCGCCAACCCAAGCGCCTCGCGGGCTTGCATAACCAGCGAATCGGAACCCGCTTCGATCTCGACGAAGGTGCCCAGGTAGGGCAGGTTATCCAATTCAATCTTGCAGTCCTGGAAATTCCACGATTCTCGCCGCTTTTCAAATGATAGCGTCAATTCATATCCCAGATTTTCGAAAAGCAGCTGAGCTTCGGCCGGATCGGTAATTGCAAACTCGATTTCCTCTCGCGTTTTCAGCTCACCTTTTTCCGATGGTCCCTTCATCGTAATGGTGCATTTGCGGGCGCCGTCGTCCTTCGTCGCGATACGAATACGCAGGCCTTTGCCGGAAGCGCGCAGGGCGGCTTGCGGCGTGTCAAAGAAGCTGTTGATTTCCAGGGCTGCGCCATCAGCCCGCGCGCCGGCTGCCTTGAGGCGCTGGCGAATGATGTCCAGATCATCAACCTTCATCTTCGCTTCAATTTCTTTGGCCATGACTGCGCCCTGGTGCCAACGGCGGCGTTACTTTACGACGAATGTGACCATCTTCTTTGCAATATAGAGCTCCTTGGCAACGGTTTTCCCTTCAAGCCAGGGTTGCACGCTGGGGACCGCGCGAGCGGCGTTGAGGATGCTGACCTGATCGGCATCGGCCGGCACATTGACGGTGCCGCGCAGTTTACCGTTGACCTGGACCGGTAGTTCCAGCGTTGAATCGATAAGTTTGCTGGCGTCATATTTTGGCCAGGGATGTCGCGAGAGACTCACCGGATGGCCGAGACGGTTCCAAAGCTCTTCTGCGAGGTGGGGAGCGAACGGAGCGAGCAGCAGGGTGAATGTTTCAGCCAGCGCGCGTGACACGCTGGGCAACCCGGTGACCTCGTTGTTCAGCTTTATCAGCTCGGCGATTGCGGTGTTAAATCGCAACTGATCGATGTCCTCGCCGATTTTTTTGATCGTGCGATGAAGTTGGCGATCAAGAGGGTCCGGGATAGGGTCTGGGACGATCACCGCGCTTTTGCCGGCTTCTTCGTCACCGATGAAATTGCGATGGACACTATTGAGGAATCGCGACATGCCGACGATATCGCGGGTATTCCAGGGCTTCTGGGCTTCGAGGGGACCCATGTACATTTCGTAAAGGCGGAAGGTATCGGCCCCGAAATCGGCGACGATCTGATCGGGATTGACGACGTTGCCGCGGCTTTTGCTCATCTTGAAGCTGCGGGCTTCAACCGCGATTTTCGGATCGGATTTCAGCACATAGCGGTCGCCTTGTTTTTCGAGAAGCTCTGCTTCAATTCGGGTGGCCGTGAATTGTTGCCCATCCAGCTTCCGCGTGCCGACCAGCGAACGTCCTTCGCCGGTAACTTGTTCCTCGATGTTTTGCAGTTCCGTGGCGCTGACGGGTTTGCCGTCGACGGTCCGAAACAGATTGAACTCCATTTCGCCAAGAATGAGCCCTTGATTGACCAGCCGCTTGAACGGCTCGGGGGTGGAAACATGGCCGAGATCGAATAGGAATTTGTGCCAGAATCGCGCGTAAAGCAGATGAAGCACCGCGTGCTCGACACCGCCCACATAAAGGTCCACCGGCATCCAATATTTTTCTTTTTCGCGATCGACCAGGCAATCGGGATTCAGCGGGTCGATGAACCGCAGGTAATACCAGCAACTGCCGGCCCACTGCGGCATCGTGTTAGTCTCACGGACAGCCGGCTGGCCTTCAACGGTCACGTTCACCCAATCCTTCACTTTGCTGAGTGGCGGTTCGGGGGTCCCGGTGGGTTTGAAATCAGACATCTCGGGCAACGCCAGCGGTAACTGGTTTTCGGGGATCGCATAGGCGCGGCCTTCCGCGTCAAGAATGATCGGGAAGGGCTCGCCCCAGTAACGCTGGCGGCTGAAGAGCCAGTCCCGCAGCTTATATTTCACGGCGCGATGGCCGGTGCCCTCGGCTTCCAGGATGCCGGCCATCTGCTCCCTGGCCTCGTGCGTGGGTAAACCGGTTAATGACAGGCTATTGATGGCGACGCCCTCGCCCTCGTATGCGCGGTCTTTCGGCAGCGGTGCGCCGCCCGGTGGGGTGACTACCTCCCGGATAGGGAGATTGAACTTTCGGGCAAATTCATAGTCGCGCTGGTCGTGGGCGGGGACGGCCATGATGGCGCCGGTGCCGTATCCCATAAGCACATAGTCCGCGATCCAAATCGGCAGCTTTTCGTCGTTGACCGGATTGAGGGCATATGCGCCGGTGAAAATGCCGGTCTTTTCGCGGGAATCAGACATGCGCTCGCGCTCGGATCGCGCGGCGACTGCCTGGCGGTAAGCATCGACGGCCGGGCGAATATCCTCGGAGGTAATCTGCTCCACCAGGGGGTGCTCGGGCGAGAGGACAAGATATGTTGCGCCGTAGAGCGTGTCGGGTCTGGTGGTGAAGACAGTGACGCCTAAATCGTCCTCGGCATCTTCCGGTTGCACTGGGATGGTGGCTGGATCGATATCGAAATCAACTTCGGCGCCGACACTTTTGCCAATCCAGTTGCGCTGCATTTCCTTGAGGGATTCAGGCCAATCGAGGGTATCCAGGTCTTCCAAAAGCCGATCGGAATAAGCGGTGATGCGCAGCATCCATTGCCGCATGGGTTGTTTGATGACGGGGAAGCCGCCCACTTCGCTTTTGCCGTCGATGACTTCCTCATTGGCCAGCACGGTTCCCAGCCCGGGGCACCAGTTGACGGGAATTTCATCCATATAAGCAAGTCGCTGGCTATCAATGACGTCACGCTGCTCACCCTCGGTGAGGTCGCGCCAAAGGCGCTCAACGCGTACTTCCCCGGTAATTGGCGCAAGGCTTTCGGATACGGGGTTCATGTGAACCGACCCATCGGGGGCGACGACATAGACATCGTTTTCCAGCTCACTGATCAGATGGCTGATGGGCTTGGCCTTCTGCTCGGATGGATCGAAGTAGCTATTGAACAGCTGGAGGAATATCCACTGCGTCCAGCGGTAATAGCTGGGGTCGGTGGTATCAATTTCCCGGTCCCAGTCGTAGCTGAGGCCCAGCATCTGTATCTGTCGGCGGAAGTTGGCAATGTTCTGCTCGGTGGTAATGCGGGGATGAATGTTGCGGCTGATGGCATATTGTTCCGCAGGAAGACCGAAGGCGTCCCATCCCATGGGGTGTAGGACATTATGTCCGCGCATTCGGAGAAATCGGGCGACAATGTCGGTTGCGGTGTACCCTTCCGGATGGCCGACATGGAGGCCGGCTCCGCTGGGGTAGGGGAACATATCCAGGATGTAAGCCTTGGGCATATTGCCGGCTTCCTGGGGTTCTAAGGCTCGAAAACTACGGTTTTCGAGCCAGTAGATCTGCCATTTTTTCTCAATCGCGGCGAAGTTATAGGGCATAACTTCAATATAGCGACAACCCTCGAACCTGTAACGGGTAAGACCGCGCCCGATATTTAACGGAAGCGCCGGAAGTTTTTCTCTAATTCCGCGCCAAATCGTTCCGATAACCAATACAGGAGTCAGGACGGGCAGGAATTGTCGGAGGTATTGACCTATGTTGACATTATCACAGGCCATCGAATCGAAAGAAGCTGGCGTGGATGACGGCATCGAGCGGCGTCGCGGTTTTCGCATCGCGCAGGCTCGCCCCATCAAGGTGTATGAGCCCACGGCGGCACGATACTTTGGCGGGCAAACCCAGGATGTGAGCGCGACAGGTCTGCGGCTGGAGCTACCGGCTTCAATGCCGGTTCGACCAGGCAAGCTGGTGAGCATTCATGTCGGTTTGAACGAGCAGGGCCAGCCGCTGGCCAATCGTCGTCGGATGATTCCGGCGCGGGTGGTGTGGGTGAGCCGCTCTAATGATGCGAACCTGCCTATCTCAGCGGGTATCGAGTTTCTGGCCAGCATTGCTGCCCAGCTTGATGCGGCGTGAAGCCCGTACGCGCGACGGCATTCCGGCTCCCTCTGTTGGGTAACTCAAAATAAATACTATGCGCCTAAGCTACGTCATTCTTTCGCACAATCGTCGTGATGCACTGCTTCGCAATTTAGCGCAGCTTCCTTCGCTAACACCACTTCCCGAAAATCAGTGGGAAATCTGGGTTGTCGATGATGCCTCGAAAGATGGCACCATTGAAGCCGTGCAAAGGGATTTTCCGCACGTCAACCTCATTCGCAATGAAGTGAATCAGGGCGTCGCGGCCCAGAACCATGCGTTCACGCGATGCGGCGGGGAATATATTCTGTCCCTGGATGAGGCGAGCTATCCGGTTGAGCCGCGCAATGTGAGTCTGATGATTGCGCATTTGAATGCCCATTCGTCGGTCGGAGCGGTGGTTGGAAAGACCATTGGCCCGGACGGTTCGTCGTCGGGTCCCGCCATGCCCAGCATGCTGATGTCGGGGGCAACTGCTTTCCGTCGAAGCGCGCTGCTGAAGGTGGGAGGCTTCCGGTTTGAGCTGCGCGGTGCGGCGGCTGAGCTGGATTTGTCTTGCCGGCTGTGGCAGGCGGGGGCGCGGATCGATCGGCGCGAAGATATTACGTTCGCGCATGATCTAATGGACGATTCCGATGCAAAGGCCCTTTCTCCCGCTGCTGCCCGTCAGATTGAATTGCGAAATTGGCTGATCGTTGCCCAGCGATTCCTTCCCCATCCCCTGCGCCGAATTTACTGGCAGGATTTTCGGCTGCGGTATGAGGCGCTGGCGCGGCATGGAGGCGGAATCGGCGATATTGAATGGGGTATCTGGGGTGCCCGGATGTGGTCGGCGCGGGACGCGCTCTTCGGACGGATGGAACTGAGCGAAGAAGCAATCGAAAATGTTTTTGGCCTGCGGCAGGCGGCAATTAAGGTTGGCGATTGGGCGCGACGCAATTCCACCTGGCGCGTTGTTCTTGCGGATTTCGGCGAGAACATGTGGGCTACCTACAACGCCTGCCGGGCAAGTGGGCTGCAACTGCGCTGCATTGCGGATGAGAATTCCGCGTTTGACGGGTTGGAATATCGCGGCTTGCCGATCGTTTCAGCCCACCGCGCGTTTGAGGGCGGAGGCATCGACGGCGTGGTGATCGCGAACATGAATCCCGCTGAAATTGAAATGCGCGTGAAAGCGATTCGTCGATCGTTTAAGGGCCCGATCCTGCGGCTTTGGGAACCGCCCAGGCTCGCGACGCAGGTTCGACCCGTGGCGATCGCTGCTTAATCAGGTTTTAAGAATTCACTTCTTATTCCGACGGGCCAAATCTTTCCCCGGCGTCGCCGCCGACTTGATTTCGTCCTAGACTCCCTCCATGCAGGAAACGCCGCGCACTCCCATTGTTGAACTGCTGCTGCTTGCGCTACCGACGGTGGCGCAGATGGCCTCCTACACCGTCATGCAGTTCATCGACACTTGGATGCTTTCCCACCACGGCGGCATGGCGCCTACCGCTGCTTCCAACAGCGGGATGCTCGCATTTTCCCTGATCAGCTTTGGCACCGGCGTTTTGCTTGTGGTGAATACGCTTGTCAGTCAAAGTTTTGGCAGGGACGATTTCGCGCAGTGCGGGAGATATCTCTGGCAGGGGATCTGGTTTGGATTGATCTTCGGCGTGGCGCTGGTCCCGCTGCGCGTGTTTGCCGGGCCGATGTTCGCCGTATTCCATCACTCGCCGGAATTGGCCGCGATGGAAGCAAGCTACTACCGAATCGTGCTGCTCAGCGCGGCGATCAAGCTGATCTCGACAGCCGTGGGTCAGTTCCTGCTGGGAATCAACCGTCCCAATGCCGTCCTGGTTTCCGCGATGATTGGGGTGAGTTTTAACGCACTCGCCGCATGGTGCATCGTGCTGGGGCATTTCGGTTTTCGACCCATGGGGGTTGAGGGAGCGGCGTGGGCGCAGAATTTCGGCGTGACTTGCGAAATGATCACGATCGGCGTGCTGGCGCTGCAGCCCTCGATCCGCCGGCAGTTTCACGTGCTCGCAATGGCGATTCGGCCCCGACAAATGGCGATGCTGCTCCGCATCGGCCTTCCAACAGGTTTGCAATTGTCCAGCGATATTCTGGCCTGGGCGATCTTCTGCAACGGGGTCATCGGAATGCTCGGCGTGGCGGCGATGGCGGGCAATACCTTCATGTTGCGCTATCTCGTCGTCAGTTTTATGCCCGCCTACGGGCTGGCGGCGGCTGTCACGGCGCTGGTAGGGCGATACATCGGCGCCGGGCGGCCGGATATCGCCGCACGAAGGGCGCATCTGGGGTTTGCGGTCACACTTGTCTATGTCATTGCCTGCGGCCTGATCTTTGTATTTTTCCGCCATCAGCTTATGCGGGCTTTTATCGACGATCCGGAAATTGTCCGCATCGGCTCGATCTATTTGATCTACGGGGCGATCTACGAACTATTTGACGCCATGTACATCACCTATAACGGCGCGCTGCGCGGCGCGGGTGATACGCTGGTGCCAACACTGGTGATGGCCGTCCTCTGCTGGTCGATCAGCATTGCCGGCGGCTATGCGGTCGTGAAATGGGTGCCCAGTATGGGCGTCGGCGGCCCCTGGCTGATGGGATGCGTCTACGGAGCGATTCTGGGCATCTATATGATCGTGCGATTTAACCGGGGCCGTTGGCGCGATATTCACCTCGATACGAATGCGAACTCGAATGTGGAATTGGCATCGGCTACACTGGCCCCGAATTGAACTTCTCCCGATCCATGTAAGACAATTATGGCCGCCAACTACAAAACCACCCTGAATCTCCCGCAAACCGCCTTCCCGATGGAGGCGAAGCTGACCGCCAACGAACCCGCGCGCCTGGCGCGCTGGAAGGAAGGCCGGCTTTACGAAAAGCTAATTACCCATCGCGCCGGCGCGGAAAAATGGATTCTGCACGATGGGCCGCCTTTCGCCAATGGGGACATTCACATCGGGCACCTGATCAACAAGACGCTGAAAGACGTCATCCTGCGATTCCGGTCAATGCAGGGATATCAGACGCCTTATGTGCCGGGATGGGATTGCCACGGTTTGCCGATCGAGCACAAAATCCAGCAGGATCTGGGCTCGAAAATCCGGCACATGGATGTCGTGGAAGTCCGCAAGCTTTGCTACGCGTATGCGGAAAAGTATTCGAAGATTCAAAGCGAACAGTTCCAGCGGCTGGGAATTCTGGGCGAGTGGGAGCATCCGTACCTGACGATGTCGCCGGCCTATGAAGGGCAGACGCTGGAAGTCTTCGCGCGGTTTGTGGAGGCTGGGCTGGTTTATAAGCAGTTGAAACCGGTGCACTGGTCGATCGCCAACCAAACGGCTCTGGCTGATGCCGAACTGGAATATAAAGATGTTGACGACACCAGCATCTTCGTCGAGTTCCCGCTTAAAACGATGGGTCTGGTAGCCGGCGATAATGCCGCGCTGCTGGTTTGGACGACCACCCCCTGGACGCTGCCGGCCAATCTCGCGGTCGCGGCGCAGCCCAAGGTGAATTACGCCGCCGTGCGATATTTCCGAGATGGGAAAGAACGCATGGGCATCGTGGCGGAAGAGCTTGTCCAGAAGGTCTTCACGCGGCCGGGCATCGATCGATTTGCAATTGTCGAATCCATTGCGGGCAAGCGGCTTACCGCCGGCGATATCGAATATCATCATCCTTTTATTGATCGCACCGGAAGGGTTCTGGCCGCTGATTATGTGACCACCACCGACGGCACCGGCCTGGTTCACACCGCGCCCGGCCACGGTGAAGAAGACTACGCCACCGGCATGGCCAACGGACTGGAGATTTACTGCCCGGTCTTACCCAACGGCCGCTTTGATGAGACCGCCCCAGGCTGGTTGCTCGGCAAAACCGTTTGGGAAGGCAATCCGCTGGTCATTGAGGAGCTAAAAAAGCGCGGCCTGCTGCTGGCGGAAGAGAAAGTCCGCCACAGTTATCCGCATGATTGGCGCAGCAAAACCCCCACAATTTTCCGCGCCACCGAGCAGTGGTTCATCAGCATCGACAAGCCTTTTACAGTGGCGGGCAATAAAGATTCACCGCGTTCTCTGCGCGCCCGGGCCATGGATGCGGTGACAACGCAGACAGAATTTGTACCCAAGTGGGGCCAAGCCCGCATGGTCGGCATGTTGCAATCGCGCCCGGACTGGTGCGTCTCACGGCAGCGGGCATGGGGATTGCCCATCCCAGTCTTCTACAACGAGAAAAACGAGCCGCTGCTCACGCCAGGATCCGTCCGGGCGGTAAGTCGCCGGTTTACCGAAAAGGGGAGTGATGCCTGGTTCACCGAATCACCCGAAGAACTGCTCGGTCCGGATTTTGTTTATCCCAGCGGTTTCTCCGCGAAAACCCTCCGCAAGGAAAAGGACATCTTCGATGTCTGGTTTGAAAGCGGCAGCTCGTGGCGTTCCGTGCTCCAGTGCCGCTCATACCTGCATTTCCCGGCGAATCTGTATTTGGAAGGTTCAGATCAACATCGCGGTTGGTTCCAGTTGTCGCTGCTGCCCAGTCTTGGCGCGACGGGGCAGCCGCCTTTCAAACAAGTGCTGACCCACGGGTTTGTGGTCAAGCCGGATGGAACGAAGGTCAGCAAGTCAGATAAAGAATATGTAACGGCCACGCAGGAAATCCAGCGGCACGGGGCAGATCTTCTGCGCCTCTGGTGTTGCAGCGTCGATTATCAGAACGATATCCCAACCAGCCCCGCAGCCATTCAGGAATTTGGCGACAAATACCGCAAGATTCGCAATACCCTGCGGTATCTGCTGTCCAACCTTTACGATTTCAACCCGCACGTTGATACGCGGGAAATCCCGCAGAACAGCCTGGATGGCTGGGCCCTGGCCGAGTTGGATCAACTGATTGTTGATGTAACTGCCGGCTATGATTCCTATCAGCTCCATCGCACGTTTCGCCTGCTGCACGATTTCTGCGCCGTCCAGCTTAGCGCCATCTATGGCAACGCAATGAAGGACCGGCTCTACTGCGAAGCGGTTGATTCGCCCCAGCGTCGCCGGTGCCAGACGGTGATGTACCGGATGGTCGATGCCCTCACGCGCCTGCTGGCTCCCATGATCGTGTTCACGGCCGACGAAGCATGGGAATATATCCCCCATAAATCAGGCGAGGCCGCCTGCGTGCCCAGCGTTCATATGATGCTGCTGCCCAAGCCCTTCGGCCCCGAGCCCAGCGAAGATCAGAAGCACGAATGGAAAGTCCTGATGGATTTGCGCAACGCGGCGCTTGGCCAGCTGGATGGGCTGAAAAAATCAGGCGGAATGAATAAGGCTTCGGACGCAGAAATCGTTTATCAGGTGGACGACGACCTGCTTAGGCGCAAGCTGCAGGCTTACGGCGCAGACCTGGAAGACCTCGTTGGCGCCGGCTTCCATAGTTTTGCGGAGGCATCTGCTGCATCTCCAGCAGTTGAAGTGAAGCTGGTGGATCGGCGCGAGACCTACAAAGCCTGCGCGCGAAGCTGGAAGCGCCGCCCGGATGTGGGCGAAGACCCGCGGTTTCCCGATGTCTCCCTGCGCGATGCAACGGTCTTGCATGCCCTGGGCGTTAAATCCGTGTAATTCGAAAATCTCTTGTGGCCAGATCACCCATTCAACTTGCCGTGCTGATCAGCGGGTCGGGAACGACGCTGCAAAACCTTGTCGATCATATCGGCGATGGCTCCCTCTCGGCGCGCGTTGCCACGGTCATTGCGTCTCGGCCTGGAATCGGCGGGATCGACAGAGCGAAGGGTGCGGGTCTGGCGTGCGAAATTGTTGATCGAAAGAAGTTTGATTCTCTCGCTGATTTCAGCCGGCAGGTGTTCGACATTTGCCGGAAATCCGAGGCTGAACTTATCTGTTTGGCCGGCTGGCTTTCCCTGCTGGAAATTCCGCGCGATTTTCAGGGAAAAACGATCAACACCCATCCGGCCCTGCTGCCATCTTTCGGTGGCAAGGGAATGTACGGCCGGCGGGTGCATCAGGCGGTGCTGGACCACGGCTGCAAGATCAGCGGCTGCACCATTCATTTTGTCGATCACGATTACGACAGCGGCCCCATCATCCTGCAACGAACCTGCCCGGTGCTGGATACGGATGATGCCCACGCCCTGGCTGAACGCGTTTTCCACGAAGAGAAGATTGCCTATCCGGAAGCGATTAGTCTTTACCAGGCAGGACGATTAAAGATCGAAGGCCGTCGCGTGCGAATAGCGCATGATGGCACATCGTAGCGAAGAATCATTTTCGAAATATCGCTTTGTCAACGCTGATCGCGCCGGCTCCCATGGTCGCGAGCAAAAATGCCGCGGCGATGTACACCATGTTCGGCTGCACCTGAAAGTAATTCCCGTTTATGAAAATTCCCGTGACCGCAATCGAGAAGCTGATCAGCATCAGTGTCGCGATGCCAGCGCCGAACCTGGTAAATAGGCCGGCGATCAGCAACGCGCCAACCATGATTTCGAGAAACGGCACGGCATATAGATAAGTCTGCCCGATCGGCCTGGGGAGAAAACCGGGAAGAAACTTCGAGCTGCTGTTCACGAAATCCGTCACCCCAATGCGAAGCACTTTCAGGCAGCCCGCCAATAGAAACGTTGCCCCCAGCGTCAATCGCAACGCAAGAAGGCCAATATTTTTCGCGGCTTCAGTTTTCAGCGGATGATTCATATTTGTTTCCAGAGACCACCAGACGCAATCACTTACCCATCTCTCGGCTACGGCGGGCTGCCGCCTTGAGCGCGTCGACCGTAATTTCGGGCCAGTTATGGGACTCAAGATGGCTGATGGCTGCATGCGTGGTGCCGTTGGGCGTGGTCACGCGCCGGCGGTGCTCGGCGGGGTGGTCTGTCGCCTGCTTCATCATCTTGGCTGCGCCGGCAGCGGTTTGAATCGCCAGGGTAGAGGCTTCCTGCTCGGTTAGCCCCAGCTCAACACCGGCGCGAATCATCTGCTCGACGAGGAAGAAAAAATATGCCGGCCCGGACCCGCTGATGGCCGTGACCGCATCAAGGTTGTCTTCCGTGGTTTGCAGCACCTTCGCGGATGATCCGAATAATCGCGTGGCGGTCGCAAGGTCGGAGGCAGTCGCATGCTTGCCGGGGGTGATCGCCACCATTCCCTCGCCCACGAGCATGGGCGTATTGGGCATGCTGCGGATAACGCGCCAGGGTTCTTGCGGCTCCAGGCTTCTTTCAATGAAACCGGTGCTGATCCCCGCGGCGATTGAAATGATGAGTGTTGCCGGCTGAAGTTTAGCGCCCACTTCGGGAAGCACTTTTTCCATCTGGAAGGGCTTTACGCAAAGAAGAACGGTTGCCGCCTGGGAGGCCGCGGCCACGATGTCATCGGTTGCGGTGATTTGCAGATCTGATTGAAAGAGGTTGCGACGTTCCGCCGAAATATCGGCGGCAATGATTTGCTTCGGAAGCAGCACGCCGGCGCTCAGAATGCCTCGCGCAATCGCCTCGGCCATCACGCCCGCGCCGATCAGGGCAAGCTCATATTGCATGTTTGAAGGATGACAGAGAAGAATCTTTAATCAAGAGGCCGCTGGGCTAGTTCAGCGGCCCGCCAATGAGTTCATGCACCGAGCGGGGGGCGGCGATGATCAGGTTTCCGTTGAAATACTCAATCTGCGCGGCGCCGCCGTTGTCCTTCCAAACCTCCGGGCGAATCATCGTTTCGATCAGCTTGATAAGGTTCTTGGCCTTCTGGTCTTTCGTGGCAGCATCGTTGGTGTTGCTCTGGTTTGCACTACCCCCACTGAATATTGCGCTGCTTCCCGAGGAGCCGCCTCCGCTGCCGCCCGTTCCACCGCCGGAGGACGCGGGGGAAAAGCTGTTCAACGCGCTGTAGTTGAAGGTGTCATCAAGACTAAGAAGGTCGTCGACGTAGTAGACAACTACCACCAGCTTTTTATCCGCTTCGGCGCGGGTGGTGATCTCGATGATATCGCCATCGATGTAGTAGGTCAGCAGATCACTGCCGCTGGCCTCAGCAAGAACCTGGGAAAGAATCTTCCCAACCCGCGCATTGCGAAGATTGACGTTAACTTGCGTCTCTTTGCTGATGTTGATTGCTTCCAGCGCCGTCCAATCGACGTTGATATTCGCGCCGCTGACATCGCGGATGAAGCCGATCGCCTCTGAAAGCGGAGTGCCAAGCAATTTGGTTTGCGGAAGAACGGAATTGATGGCCGCGCGGGCGGTG
Organism: Planctomycetota bacterium; assembly: GCA_030775485.1. Taxonomy (GTDB): domain Bacteria; phylum Planctomycetota; class Phycisphaerae; order Tepidisphaerales; family Tepidisphaeraceae; genus JALYJB01. The sequence goes on from JALYJB010000007.1 coordinate 125,547, forward strand.
CCGGCAAAGGTTTGTGCGGTGGCTGAAACCAAAACCGCCAGCAAGGCGGATACGCACGCAATAGCCCAGCGTCGCATGCAGACCATCTTTCCCGCCACATCAGGTGTTGGATGAATTGGATTGCGGCGCGGATTCCGCTAGGGGCTTGCCCGTGTAGGGATCAAACTTCATCTGATTGCTCACTGGTTCTTCCATAAGAGGCTTGCCGGTATATGGATCAAACTTATATCCGGTTGGCAGGGCCGCGGGCCGGGCGACGGTTGATTGTGTCACTTGCGTTGTCGTCTGGGTTGTGGCCTGGCTGATATCGTCCTCGATACCGGCCAATCCTTTTTTGAACTCAATAATGCCCTTGCCGAGACTGCGACCGACTTCCGGCAATCGGCGGCCGAATAAAAGCAGCGCAACCAGACCGATCACGATCCAGTTTTCCGGCCCGAAGAGCGTGGCAAGCGGGAGAAGCATATTCAGACTTCCTTCTTATTAGAACGGCTACAAGCCCATTTTATTATATGACGCACCCCGCAGGCGGGCTAGTGCCTAAAAAAAGACGCGGCTTATTAAATTATCGGGGGTTTCCCACGCAAATTCGCGATCAATTCCAAAAGATCGGGCGCCAGCGGGGCTTGCAGCGTCATTGTGTTGAATGTGCCGGGGTGAACGAAGCTGATTTCAAATGCATGCAATGCCTGCCGCTCGAAACGAAAGCCCTCGGTTTCCCAGACTCTGCCGCCATAAACCGTATCGCCCACCATCGGGAAGCCGATGGCTGACATGTGCACGCGCAACTGGTGAGTGCGGCCGGTCTTGGGTGTTAGCTTCACCAGCGCATACCGCTGGCCGCCTGGTGCATTAAAAATCTCTTCAATTTCATATTTCGTCGTGGCTGGCCGGCCGCCGTTTTCAACTTTTCGAACCGCCTGCTTCTCGCGGATGTAACGATCCTTGCCAATGGGCATATCCACCACATCCGCCAGCAACTCGGGCACGCCATGAATAACGGCCATGTAGGTCTTCTTAATTGTTCGATTCTCAAACTGCCGGGCCAGCCGCCAGTGGGCTTCGTCGCTCTTGGCGACCAGCATGATTCCCGTCGTATTGCGATCCAGGCGATGAAGAATGCCCGGACGCCAATTGCCGCCCACCGTGCTCCACTTATTTCCGTAGTGCACCAGCCCATTGACCAGCGTTCCCGACCATCGACCGCGCGCCGGATGAACGATTAAGTTCGTCTGCTTATTCAACGCCAGGAAATGTTCGTCCTCGTAAACGATGTCCAGCGGAATCGGCTCGGGAAGAAGTTCATTGACGCGCGCCGGCGGCGCGACCATTTCCACCACATCGCCCGCTTTAATCTTGTAGCTGGATTTCGTTGTGTTGCCGTTGACCTTGACCAGCCCATCATCAATGAGGCGCTGCACGCCGTTGCGGGAAAGCCAGGTAACCCGATCGTGCAGGAATTGGTCGATCCGGCGCGTCTGGGTCTTGGTGGCGCGAAAATGAATATGCACCACATCGGCTTCTTCCGCCGATTCGGGGGAATCGTCCGCCAGCTCGATCTCTTCAATCGATTCATCCGGGTCGGACGAACTGGGATCTTTGATTTCCACGCGTTCGAACATTCTAACGAGTGGTGGCCTGCGTGGTGGCGATCGGGGCCGTGGAGGGCATTGGGCCGTCAGGCAACGCCAGGTCTTGGGTTGGCTGTGTTGTGGTTATCGGCGCGAGGCTCGTAAATAGCGGCTGCCGCAGACTCGCCAGCATGGCATCACGATTTTGTGCCATTTTACGGAAGCCTTCGGGGGCATTGCTCAGCACAATCGCGTCGTACTGCTGGTGGGCTTTTTCCCACTGCGATCCGTCCTTCGAATTCAGGGCGGCGCGGTTTTCCGCGACGGCGGCAAGGCCAAACCGGGCGGCCGTGGCGGTGCTGATCTGATCGGGATACTGCAATGCCTGGTTGTAAGCGCCTTCGGAATCGCTCAGGTATTGATCAATGTTGGGCGCAACCGTTTCAGGTTGCTTTGTGGCGAGCGAAATTTGCGGAAGGTTAGCCATCTCGAAGTTCAAATCGCCCTTGGCGATAAGAGCTTCTGCTTTCAATTGATCATCCTTATCCGGCGCTGCATCAAACGCGTCCTGGGCGGATTGAACCCCCGACGAGAAAAGGCTGGAGCGCGCCTGGACGGTGCCCGCTTCCTGTCCCACGGGCACAACCGCGGTGCTGCGAAGCCGTCCAAGGTTCTCAGCCGCCGACGCGAGCTGAATCCGCGCCAGATTCGTCCGATCAGCGTTGGCGTTTATTCGGTAACGCACAAGGAGAAATACAATGATCACCAGAATCAGGCCAAGCAGAATGCGTGTCCCGTAGATCTTGCCGGTATCAGGCAGGTGCTCAAGGTTCCTGACGAGGGAATTCTGCTTCAGTTCGTGGCGGCGCTCTGCCTTCATAGGACGCGGAAGTTTAATGAGCCATGCGGGACAAAGCAATTTGGCCTGTTGGACGCGCTTCACCGCCCATCAGCCGCCGAAATACCGGGTAGGAAAGCGATTATGGCATGGGCGTGCGTTCCCGGGTGAAAGAATAACAGCGGAAGCGTCGCCGATGCCGACATTAGAGGCATGTCCACACTCACCGCCGCCAACACCATCACAATTCTTCCCAAACGGAGCCCAGCCATCGGTTTTTCGCTGCTGGTGGGGTTACTTGCATTGGTGGCCGTCGCCAAGGTCGTGCTCGCCGATACGCTGGACCCGGATTGCTTTTGGCATTTGCGCGTCGCGGATGAAATCGCCAGGCAGGGTTGGCCCCGGCCGCTGATCGATCACCTTTCGTTTGCGTCAATTCCGCGGGCCTGGGTGCCTTACTCCTGGCTCGCGGAGCTTGCGATGAAAAGGTTATGGGACTTGGGCGGCTATCGCGCGGCGGTCGCGGCGCAGGCTGCCATGGAAGCAGGATTTCTCCTCTTTATCGCCATGGGGGCTATTGAGGGAACCCGCGTCGCTTTCGGGGAGCCCAGATATTTCGCCTCGGCGCTGGCGACCGCGATGGCGGCCGTGCTCTCCCTCGCTTATTTGAGTTTTCGACCCGTCACCGCGGTGCTTCTTCTTTTAGCCGTAGTGAGTTGGCTCCTTCTCCGCGACCGGCGAATGGAACAAAAATCCCGCGCCGTCTGGTTGGTGCCGCTGCTTACCGCGCTCGCGACAAATTTTCATCTCTTCGCAATCTTCGTTCCGCTTTGGACCGTAGCGCTTTTCGTTGGCGATTTGATCGAACAGCGGCGCGAGTTGGCCAATCGGCGCGTCGGTCGCGGCGCCGCTTTGGCTTCGCTTAGCACGCTCGGTTTTCTTATGACTCCCTTATTGCCCGGCGCGGTGCGATCCATCGTCAACTATTCATTGAACGACATCATGGTCCGCTCGAGGGTGATTTCGGAAATGCAGCCGTTTTATCATGGCGTGATGGGATGGGTCTCAGCCGGCCTGGTCGTCATGTTATTCGTATTGCTCGCGCGGCGTTATTTCGCCCGCCCACGAAAAACGCTGGGCCTGGGTGAATTCTTCTGGCTCGCTGGCAGTGCGGTCTTGTTACTCCGCATCGGGCGAATGGCTCCAGTCTTTGCGTTAATTGCCTCCCCCTGGTTTGCCGTCGTGATGCCCACAATGTCCGATCGTATTCTGACGCGCTCAATCATCTGGGGCATGTTGGGCGCGGTGCTCTTCGCTGGCGCCATAAGAATTGCCGGGGCGTTCCCCCGAGAGTCCATGTCGATTTCAACATGGCTCAATCGCCACGGCGCGGGGCTCCCCGCCTACCCGTGCGCCGCTGCTGATTTCGTGGAGCAGCATGTCGCGCCTGTTTCAGGGCGTTTGATCTGCGAGTTTTCCTGGGGCGGCTATCTCGAGTGGCGCCTGGGCAATCATTATCAAACCCTTATGGACGGTCGCACCCAACTGTTTTCCGCCGATTTCTGGCGATCCGCGTATATGGGGTCGATGGAAGATCGAGCGCGCCTTTTAAAATCCACCGGCGCCGACGTTGCCGTCATTCCTCGCCAGCGCAGCCTGTTTCTCAAGACTCTGCAAGATTTGAACTGGCAGACTGTTTACGAAGATGATTTTGCCACGGTCTTAATTCCACCCGCTAAATGAAGCAGGAACGCTTGCGCGTTCCCGTTCTTTTAAACAAATTGGGAGTCGGTACGCCTACATCGAGGCGGCATAACTCGCGATATAGCTCGGCACCGGGTAATGCTTCATGAGAAATTCCCGCAGTTGAGCGCGTTCCGCGATCATAAAATGCACCGGCTCATCAATGGTTTTGCCGGAGAAGTTGACTGCTCGGACGAGATCTTTCGCGCTCGTTGCCACGTTCAGGCCGGATTGTTGACGATTCAGGGGCAGCAGATGGAATTGCCACGCCTGGCGCCGGTTCAGGGATCGCAGGCAGTCCGTCTCGATCTCTTGTTGCTGTAGATCCACAACCCCCGCGACGCGAATGTATTGCTCGACCCACGCGTCTTCCACCGCCCGAGGATTAATGCCATACAGCCGCTCGGCAAGATCGCCGAAGGGGCGGTGAGACATCTTCTGGACCTTGAGAATATGGTCCACTTGGGTTTGGCTTAGAGCGCCTTGTTCGACCAGTAATTGTCCGATTTGAATGCCGCGCAAATCCACCTCCTGGAATATTTCGCGGCTGTGACCAACCGCCAATGATGTATCGGGCCGAAAGCGTGACGGCTCAAGAAGGTGAGGGCTCTTTATGGAAAAACGTCCAAGAAAAAGAACGTGGGAAGGGCAGGGATCGATCCAGAATGGGCAATCGGGACCTATAGAGAGCGCCAGCGCGAAAGAACCGCGTTCACGTTGTCTTCCAGCGCCGCATTGCCCGCAAGCCAGTGAACCTGGCCAAACCGTTTAAACCATTTCATTTGACGCCGGGCCAGTTGCCGCGTGGCGATTTTGATCTGCTCCACCGCATCGTCCAGCGAAACGCGGCCCAAAAGGTGGTCGATCAGTTCCTTATATCCGGTCGCTTCCGCGGCAGTCTTTGATAAAGACGGATAGTCGTGCAGCAGGCTTCGCACTTCTTCCAGCCAACCTGCTTCCATCATGTCCTTTACCCGGGCGTTGATTCGTCGATTCAGTGCCTCCCGGTCCCATTGCAGGCCGATCCACGTCGCCTCATGCCGCGGGGGATGGCCGCTGGCCCATTGTTTTTGTAATGCTGAGATCGGTTGGCCCGTCAGGCGGTGGACCTCAATCGCCCGAATCAGGCGGCGCTGGTCCGCCACATGAATTCGCTCTGCCGCCGCCGGATCAACCGCGGCAAGCTGAGCATGCAATTCCGGCCCATCCAATTCCCGCAGTTCATCGCGCATGGATTCATCGGATGCTGGCCCTTCAAACAAACCCTCGAACAATGCCTTATAATAAAGTGGCGTTCCACCCGTCGCGATGAGCGGTACACCGCGAGATTTGGCATGCGAGATTTCTTCATCCGCTAGCGCCACAAACCGGGCAACGCTGAAAACCTCGTCGGGACGAACCCAGTCCAGAAGGTGGTGGGGGATCTCATATCGTTCAGCCAGGGAAGGTTTTGCCGTACCAATGTCCATCCCCTGATACACCTGCATTGAATCGATGCTCAGAATTTCCGCATGGCACTTCCGCGCCAGGGCGATTGCCAGCGCGGATTTTCCCGAGCCGGTAGCGCCCAGGATGACCAATAAAGAACTGTTGCCTGTCATTCTTGCAGAAACTGCCTTTTTTGCGGTTTTGTTACTTCGGACCCTGCGCTACCACATGCCATAAGTCCATGATTTTCAACGCCCTGCGATTGGCCTCCGCCTGCGCCAATCTGGCACGACCTTTGTTCTCTGGTCCAGCGTGAAATCTAACACGGGAGTGTCCCGTGAGAAAGCGAAAAGGAGGCCTAATTATGGCATTGCCAACACGAGTTCAACGCGGTCTTGATCCTTTCGAACAGGCGCAACATGAGTTTGATTCGGTTGTCGGTCGCCTCTTCGGCAGTCGCATGGATAACGGCGGTTTTCTAGCCCCATACGCTGTCGATGTTCGCGAAGACACCGATCAGATCTATGTGGAAGCCGAACTCCCCGGGTTCAAGAAGGAAGAGGTGGATATCAACCTCGAAAACCAGGCTCTGACGATTACCGCCGAGCATAAGCCGGACAAAGATCAGAACGGTTCGAGAAAAGGGGACTGGCTTCTGCACGAGCGCCGCTACACCCGTTTTCAACGCAGCTTCATGCTTCCGCCGACGGTCGATTCCCAGAGCGTTCAGGCCAAACTGAATGATGGCATCCTCACCGTCACGCTGAAAAAGCGCGAAGAGAGCAAGCCGCATCGGATCACCGTTTCATAACTCCGGTGGTGGATCATCCTGAATTCGATCGTGCGGGCCGCGCAAAGCCATTTTGCGCGGCTCGCAACTTTCGGTTTGCAGGTTCTTAAGTGCAATCGCCGCGTTGCGCTTGAGTATCGGCAGTTTGATGCGCTTCATCGCGCTATGGCGCAGTGTCTGGCGATAATCGTCATCCGTCCAATTCAGCACTTCGTTCAAATCAAGCATTCCATCCGCAAATCGCGGCGCAAGTGTTTGTTCCTTGGTCGCTTCAGCCTTCCGATTCCATGGGCAGACATCCTGGCAAATGTCGCAGCCATAAATCCAATCACCGAATTTCGCGGAGAATTCCAAAGCAATCTCGCCGCGATGTTCAATCGTCAGATACGAAATGCACTTCCGCGCGTCGAGCTTATAGGGTTCGGTAATCGCCTCAGTAGGGCAGGCGTCGATACACCGCCGGCACGTTCCGCAGCGATCAACCGCCGGGTCGTCCGTCGGTAGCTTCAGCGTAGTCACAATCTCGCCTAGCAGCAGCCACGATCCGATCTCTTCGTTAATGATGCAGGTATTCTTCCCCATCCACCCGACCCCAGCACGGCCCGCCAACTCCTTTTCCATCACAGGTGCTGTATCAACACAACACCGGGTTTGCGCTTCGGGTGCAGCGATGCGAAGCCAATCCGCCAGCGCATGCAGTCGCGGTTTGATGATCTCGTGATAATCAACCCCCAGCGCATACCGCGCGATTCGCCCCCTCGGACCCGCGGTCTTCGGGGCCTCCCCAAGCGGCACAAAATAATTCATCGCAACGCAGACGATGCTGGCCGCTTCTGGAAGATAAGCCCCGGGGTCGGTGCGCTCCTCGAATCGATTGGCGAGATAATCCATCGACCCGCTCTGCCCCTGATCCAGCCACCTTCGGAAAAAGTCGCGGTATCGGGAGGGCTCGGCAGAGGCGATGCCGACGCGATCAAACCCCAGCCTGGTTGCTTCCGCGCGCAGTGGCTCAATGTATTGCAGTCCCTGGATAACGCCCATCACAAAGCCTTGCCGATGTCGATATGCTTGAACGGCATGGTCGCATTATAGACGTACGGGCGTTAACAAATTAAGTGATTTTCGGACGTGATTTCTGCGACATTTGTCATTCGCCTGGGCATTCCTTGACACTGATACTACCTGATCTTAAGATCGCGCCTTGGTGTCTCCCCCTGGGGCTAATGGTCTGAGCACCTTGGCCCCGACGTCGCCGCGGAGTGATGGAAGCCGCTTTGGGTTCCGCCTGTTTTACATCCTTGCAAACAATGTTTCGGAGGCCGGCAATGATGCGGTTGCCTCGGATTGTACCTGCGTTGACCCTCGCCTGCTTGCTGAGCGGGTCCTTCTTTTCACCACAACTTTTCGCCGCCGATGACGCGACAGCAGTTCCCGCGCCCGCCTCGGTCCCCGCGCCCACCGCCACCCCCGCGCCGGATGCCGCTGACGCGACAACCCAACCAGCACCCGCGCCGGCCGACCCCGCGGCGGGTCTTAACCTCGCGCCCAGCGCCCCTCCATCCGATATTCTTAAGCTTCTGTCCAATCCCGGTGCGACCCCCGGCCAATCGGCGGTTCAAACACCCCCGCTGGTCGATCAGGTAGACACCTACATGCATTACGGCAAGGTCGCCCGATACGACCTCGCCTCCGCCGCGGCTGATAAAATTCTTGCCGCCTCCTCCGACCCCAGCGCCGTGCTCAGCGCCTTTGAAACCGTTGCCGCCCGGAACCACGACAGCATTGATGGCCTCATGCTCAAGTGGCAGCAAATTCCTCTCCCCTCGGATGATCAAGTCTCCCTGTCGCCCGATATGAAGGGCCAGCGCGCCGAAATGGATCGAATGCGGACCGTCACCGCCAAGCTGCGCGACGTGATTAATCTGGGATACGCCACGCGCAGCGGCAGCCCCGATTACATTCGAACCACGATCGTCGAAATGTCCACCGGTGAGCGCGCGTACGACAACAATCTGCCGCGCCTTCAGCGCAGCGGTGAGCTGGCCGTTAAGGTACTGGTCGATATTCTTCGCAGCCCCGCGGATCGCCAGTACAACAACACCGCCCGCCGAATCCTGCGCGATCTCGGCAAGAAAGCGGTGGCCCCCCTCGTCGCGGCCACGGAGATGAAGACCTTCGATTCGCTGGTTGACGTGTGCGCCGTCCTCGGTGATCTCGGATACGACGCTGCCGTTCCCTATCTGGCGCGGCTCTCCGGGGCGCCTGCGACTCCCGAGGCCGTCAAAATCGCGGCGCGTAACGCGCTGATCCACATGGGCGTGAGTAATCCGGAGGGCTTGAACGCCGCCGCCCTGTTCAATGACCTGGCGGAGAAGCTCTACTACAACACCGCATCCATCACTCCGTCACCGGAGAAGATCTCGTACATTTGGTATTGGGATGAAGGGTCCGGGCTGGTGAAACTCGAAGTGCCATCGTCCATCTTTGATGATGTGATGGCCATGCGAGCCGCTGAATACGCCATGAAGCTCGATCCAGCGCGCGGGCAGGCCGTGAGTCTCTGGCTGGCGGCCAACACTAAACGCGAGGCCGACCTTCCCAGGGGCGCGTCCGATCCCACCCACAAGGGTGATCCCGACGCCCACTACTACAACGTTTCAGCCGGCGTGCAATTCCTCAATGATGCCCTTGCTCGTTCAATTCATGATCGTAATGCCGCTGTTACCCTGAAGCTGACTCAGTCCCTTCAGGATATTATCGGCCAGCGCGAGATGACCGGCGGCGCGGGCGACCCTCTCATTCAGGCGCTTTATTTCCCCAACAGGCTGGTCCGCTACGAGGCGGCCTTCGCTCTGGCCGAATCGTTGCCCAGCCGGCCGTTTCCGGGCAGCGACCGCGTGGTGCCGGTGCTGGTCGAGGCGCTGGGCCAATCCAGCAAGCCCAATGTGCTGGTCCTCGCACAGACCAATGATCTGGGCAATATTCGCGATGCCGTTGCCAGCCTCGGGTATCAGGTTGCGTCCGCCGCGGAACCCACCGAAGCGACCAACGCCGCAATGGCGCTTTCCTCCGTCGATGTGATTATCGCCTCCGAGGACAGCGATGTTCAGCGCATGATCGATCTCGCGCAAACAACCGCACGCCTCCAGGGCGCCAGCTTCCTGGTTCTGACCCATCTGTCCAGCAGCCCCTATGCCGCTCGTGCCGCAACCGATTCCCTGCTGAATACCGCCATGATGCCCACCAAGCCCAACCTGGCCGCGACTTTGAAATCTGAAATTGATCGCGCCCGCCAGCACGCCGGAACTGGAGCGGTATCCGATCAACAGGCATCAGGCTATGCCCTTCGGGCCGCCGATCTCCTCGTCAAGCTCGCGTTGACGCGCGGGCAGGCGCTGGACATGAGCGTCGCCGAAGGCGGTGTGCTGACCGCGCTAAGCGACAGCCGCGTGGATATCGCCAAAGCCGCCGGTCGCGTGCTCGCCACACTGGATTCACCCTCCGCGCAAAACGGCCTGGCTGCCAAGGCGTCAGACGAAGCCACGCCGGCTGACGTTCGCGTCAGCCTCTTCAAGAGCCTCGCCAACAACGCCAAGTTCTTCGGGAATCGCCTCGATCCCGATCAGGTTTCGGCTTTGGAAAAGATCGTCATCAGCAGCAAGAACGCCGATATCCGCGGCGCGGCTGCCGAGGCTCGGGGAGCGTTAAACCTGCCCGCCGATCAGGCCCGCACGCTGATTATCAATCAATCGCGGGTATAAATTGAAACGGGAGGCGCTTGGATTCCAACCCCGGCGACATCAATGTCTCCCAACCGCCCGCGGAAAAGCTGCCGGACGGTTCGCCCTTAATCCCTCAAAACGTGGTGGCATCGCCCGTCGAGGGCGATTGGCTGCATGAGCCGGGCATTCCCTTCTGGCAGCCGACGTGGGGCGACTCGCTCAAATATGTCGGTTGGCGCTGGCTCTTGTTTCTGCCCGCGATATTGATTTTTGTTTTTCTCTTTTTCATTCCGTCCAATCTTTCCTGGCTGCCCTGGCTTTCAATCGGCGGCTTCAAGCTGTTGATGCTTGCCGTAGCCCTCCCGTTTTCATCTATTTTATATGCCATAAAAACCGCGATGCAGTCGCGCCGCGAACCCTTCTGTATTCACTGCGGCTACACGCTGACCAGCCTGCCCGACCATTACCGCTGCCCGGAATGCGGCCGACCCTATTCCTTCCGATTGATCGATGAATATCGACGCGATCCTCCGTGGTTCATCCAGCGATGTCGTGCCCACCGCGAGTTACCCGCCAGCCATCAACCCTTTGCCGCCGGCGCCGTACGATCCAAGCGCCGAACCCGCGATGGCACCTGATCCGCGGCCCGCGCGGGTCCAACACGCGAATTGACTTTCAATCCCGTGCATCTACGCTTGCCATATGCGCTTTGGATATGAATTGGTGCAGGTGTTGTATTGGCTTGGACTCTCCACCTGGTTTGGCGGCGCGTTATTTATCGGCGTTGCCGCCCAGGTCATTTTCAACACGGTGAAGGAGAACGATCCAACCCTCCCGCGCGTGCTAAGCGTCAACCTGCAAAGCCAGCATGCCACGCTACTGGCGGGATCGATCGTCGGCAATCTGATCGCCATGCTCGCCCGGATCGAACTTGCCTGCGCCGCGTTGCTTTTTGTGACCATCGCCGCCCAATGGTTCTTGATCGACCTGGCAAATCCGTTGAGCCGGGTTTCCGCGTTCGTGCGCTCGGCCCTCTACCTGGCCTCCACCGGAATTGTCGTCTACGATTGGCGCGTGCTTTGGCCGCGCATCCGCGATTCCCGCCAGAAATTCATCGACAACGCGGACAATCCGGAAATCGCGAATCCCACCCTGGAAATTCTGGATCGCGATCAACGGGAAAGCATGTCGCTGCTTAATGTTCTGGTCTTCTTGCTTTTGGGGATCGTGCTGTTCAGTGCCGCCATGACACCGCCCACCATTACCTATTTCTCCGCGCAATAGCCTCTTGACCCCATGGCCAATCCAAATTCCACGACGATCCGCAAACGAAGCGAGCGCGTAACCGCCATCCTGCCGATTCTTAAGGCCGCCTACCCAGGCGCCAAATGCAGTCTCGATCATCGCTCGCCGCTGGAGCTTTTGGTCGCGACGATTCTTTCCGCGCAATGCACCGATGCGCGCGTGAACCTGGTCACGCCCGCGCTTTTCCGCAAATACAAATCAGCCGCGGACTTCGCCGCCGCGCCCGCGGGTGAACTGGAGCGGGATATCCAATCCACCGGATTCTTCCGAACCAAGGCGAAGAGCATTCGCGCCATGGCCGCGTCGTTGATTGAAAAACACGGCGGCAGGGTGCCGGGGACGATGCAAGACTTAACCAGCCTTGCCGGCGTCGGCAGAAAGACAGCCAATGTCGTGCTCGGAAATGCCTTCAACCAGAACATCGGCGTGGTGGTGGATACCCATGTCGCGCGATTGACTCAGCGCCTTGGCTTGACCAAAAATTCAGCGCCGGAAAAAATCGAGCTGGATATGATGGCAATCGTTCCACGCGAGGATTGGACCCTCTGGTCACATCTGTTGATCTTTCACGGCCGCTCCATCTGCATCGCCCGCCGGCCCAAATGTGAAAACTGCCAGATCTTCAAATACTGCCCAAGCGGCCCCAGGATATTGGCGGAGCAACAAAAAAAGACCCGCAACAATTCTAAGAAGCCTCCGGAACCGTAAAGTTCACCTGGAAAGAAAGCTGTTCCAGTTGAACCGCCAGATCCACGGCGCTCAGCGCAATGTTGCGCGGAACGGAAATAGAGGCCGGCGCGAAATTCAGAATCCCCCGAACGCCCGCTTCCACAACCGCGTCAGCAGCTTGCTGCGCGCTATCGGCCGGCACCGCCAGAATCGCCAGGCGAATGCTATGCTTCTCCACCGTCGTCTTTAATTCTGAAAGCGGCAGGATCTCGAAGGTTGGGCCATCATCCCCGTTCTGCGCGGTGCCCGCGGTGGCCTTCGGGAGGAACGGGCCTTCCCGCGTGCCAACCTTCTTCGGATCAGCATCAAAAACCGCGACCAGCCGAAATCCCTTGTTCTCAAATCCTCGATACGACATCAATGCCCGGCCCAGGTTCCCCGCTCCAACAAGCAGCACGTTCCAATTTTTATCCGTCCCGAGAATATGCCGAACCTGGGCAATCAGGTCCTCAACCCGGTAGCCGATTCCCGGATGTCCAAACTGCCCAAAATAGGCCAGGTCCTTCCGCACCTGCGCGTCGGTCAGCCCCAGGCTTTCTCCGAGTTGCTTGCTGGAGACCGTGCGGCGGTCCTTGCGCTTAAAAGCCTCGAGCTGGCGGAGGTAAAGGCTCAGCCGCCGAACCGCGGGGTCGGGAACAAGGTCGTGTCGTGTGTGATCCATGATGATTGAAGAGAACCGCTCGCGAACGCGATTATTTCCCCCCGGCATCATCCGTCAAGTGAAGCGCCGCGGAAACCTTGATGGTTTTTGATCGGCTTCCTCCCAATCCATCCGCTTCCCGCATATATTCCCGGCACAAACGGGCTGAATTTGGAAGCAGGCGCGCCGCGATTAAACGCGGAATTGCGGACGGCAATCGTGGTGGCCTTCTCCTTAGTTCATTTTTTTGAGGATGCGCGCCCTTGGCAACAACATCGCGGCAAAACCGGCCACAGAAAAAAATCTTCGATGTCCGTGATTACGGCGCCGTTGGCGATGGTATTACCCTCGACACCGCGGCAATCCAGCGCGCCATTGATGAAGCCGCCGCTGCCGGCGGGGGGGCAAGGGTGCTTGTGCGCGGCGGACATCGTTACCTCATCAGCACGCTGCGCCTCAAGGGCGGCATCGATTTCCACCTCGCCGACGATGCGGAATTGTTCGTCAGCACCAGGCCGGAACTATTCGACCGCGACGTGGCCATCGCCGCCAGGGACGCGCAAGGCCTGCAAATTTCCGGCACCGGCGGAATCAATGGTCGCGCCGAAGAATTCATGACCCACTACGATGAAAAAGATGAATGGTGGCGCCCCGCCGATTGGCGACCGCGACTTTTCGAACTGGTCGGTTGCCGTGATTTGGAGGTCCGCGACTTCACCATCTATCAGGCCCCAAGCTGGAGCCTTCACATGGTCGGCTGCGAGCGCGTGCTCGTCGATCGCCTTCAGATTCGCAACCACCTCGACCTCCCCAATTGCGATGGCATCGACCCCGACCATTGCCGCGATGTCGAGATCCGCAACTGTCATATCGTCTGCGGCGACGATGCGATCGTCATCAAGGCAACCAGGCAGGAAAAAGATTACGGCCCCTCCTCCAACATCGTCGTGAAAGATTGTGTCCTCGAAACCCAGGATTCCGGTGTAAAGATCGGAACCGAAACCACGCAGGACATTCACAACATTCGCTTCGAGCGAATACAGGTCAAAAACTGCTGCCGCGGCATATGCATCCAGCTTCGCGATGAGGGCAACGTTTATGGCATCGAATTTAAAGACATGGAATTCACCTCACGCTATTTCTCCGATCCCTGGTGGGGGAGGGGGGAAGCCATTTCCCTGACCGCAATCCCGCGAACTCCCCAAACGAAGTTGGGGCGCCTCAGCGATATCCGCCTCAGCAACATTACCTGTCGGGCCGAGAACAGCGTGCGAATCAACGGCACCAGGGAAAGCCGCATCCAAAACGTTTCGCTGGACAATGTGTCCGTGACCCTCGACCGCTGGACAAAATATCGCGGTGGTGTGTATGACAACCGGCCCACGCAAATGTATCCCGAAATTGAAGAACACCACACCCCTGGCTTTTGCATCCGGCAGGCAGATCATGTGCGATTAAATCAATGTAAAGTGGGATGGGGTCAGAATCCGCCCGAATATTTTACGCACGCGCTGCAGGCGACCGATGTCACCGATCTCCATCTGCATCAATTCACCGGCGAAGCGGCACATCCCCAGCGGGAGAAGGCAATCTCCATCACCTGAAGCGCTACCGGGGTTTCATATAGAAGCGACTAAATCAGTTTGCGAATGTTAAGCTGCGTTAGGCTGGCAATATCGTTAATTGCACGAAATGCACAATCGAACGGCGCGTTTCCATACAATAAGATTGACTGTCACTAATAAACTGTTAAAACCAACCTGTCACCATCCTTGCGTTACCAGCCGCTTTTAGTTTCGCCCGGATTCTTTTAGGTCGCAGTTTATCGAGTTTGAGGATGTATGGTACCACCCGGTACTGAGTCCCACCGCCTGATGTAAAGGCCTCGCTGCCATCGGAGATTTCCGGCCTCGCGTTTCTCATGCTGCGGACTTGTGATGTCCGCCGCTGGATGTGTTGCTACCCGCAAGAATTTAATGGCTGTTTCCACCATGGCATCTCCCTTATGTTCAGAGAGCGAGCCCCAGGTCAACACCGTTGCCACGGGTCCGCTTAGGCAGGTGGTCAATCGTCTCGTTCGGCGTTGCATGCCCGGGCTATACGAAAACCTCCGATTCCGTTTCGGACATCCCGCCACCATGGTCGAGATTGGCCGCGTCGTCGAAATAAACTGCGGCGGCAAGGTGGTCAGTGGGCCGTTTGCGGGCATGGTCTATACCAATGCCGTGACGGGCTCGTTCGTGCCCAAACTGCTCGGTTGCTACGAAGAAGAGCTGCACGGTGTTCTCGAGTACGCAGCAGCACGGAACTACGAACAAGTAATCGACATCGGTTGCGGCGAAGGCTATTACGCCGTGGGCCTGGCCATGCGAATGCCCCTGGCATCCGTGGTCGCATTTGATATCGATGCCGATGCGCGCCAGGCATGCGTCAATCAAGCGCGGCGTAACGGGGTCGAAAATCGCGTTCAGGTTCGATCCGCGTGTACTCCGGATCATCTGCGCCAAATCCTGTCTCCCCGCGGCCTGGTGATCAGCGATTGCGAGGGATACGAAGCCGAGCTGCTTCGGCCCGATCTCGTCACCGCTTTGCAAACCTGTGACATCCTCGTCGAACTGCACGAGCAATTTGTCCCGGGCATCACGCAAACCATCATGAGTCGATTCAGCAATACCCACGAGGTCGAACTCATCGATGTCAAACCGCGCGACCCAGCAACCTATCCCGCCCTTCAAGGTTTCACCCACGAAAAGCAGCGGCTCGCCGTCGACGAAGCCCGCTACGGTGCGATGCAGTGGGCCTGGATGCGAAAATCTTAGACCAGAAACGTCGTGGCATTTTAAGGGGAAAGAAAGCTCACCCCTCGGCCGGCCGGTCCGGCGCCATTGGGCCACGGCCTCCCGTAGCCACAGCCCCAACGGCCCGATGTTTTAGATTCACCCCCGTAAAGACCAACCACAGCCAGATCAATCCAAGCGTTTTCAGCGAAATGAAAAGCGTAAAAATCCCCCTCGCCAGCGGCACCCGCAGGTAATCGAACGGCAGACAGACCAGCGCAATCGCCACCAGCGACCCGCCATATACCGGCCGGGAAAGATTCATCCTCGCCTCATCGCAGCAGAGCAAAACCACGATGGGAACAAGCGCCAAAACCAGGTAATGTTCCCACGTCAGGGCGGGGAACAGCAGGCCGGTTAAAATCGTGTAACCAAACACCGTTCCGAATCGTCCGCTGCGGCCCCCCAGGTAGCACGCCACCAGCCAAATTAAACCTCCAAGGACCATGCTGATTCGATAAACGAGATTCGCCAGCCCGGGGCTGTCCATAATTCCAACATAAAATTCGCCCCGGGTAAGAAGCCGATACCACATTGCCGCGATGCTCTGGTTCTGACCCCAAGTGTTCACATTCCCCGCCTGCGACGCCACCATGCGAATAGATTCCGCATAGATTGAGTGCGGTACGAGCATCATCGGCGCCGTCAGCAAAACAATCGTCAGTCCCACGCCAAACGCCAGCGCCCGCGGGTCGCGCCAGAGAAATACTCCAAATAACGCCAGCGGATATATCTTGATCGCACTGGCGATCGCAATAAAAACCGCGGCTCGCTTGTATTGCCCCGCCTCACCGAAGGCCGTCGCCAAAACCACCAGCAGAAAAATGAACGGGCTGATCTGTCCCAGTGAAAGCGAAAGAATGTAGGCCGAGCTTCCCGCGCCCAGAAAGACAACCATCGCGCACGCCATGATTGTTCGGCAATACATACGGCACAGCAGCGCGATCGCCGCCGCCTGACAAAGTACGATAAAAAAATCCCAGACATGCCCGGCCGCGGCCAGCGAAAGAAAAGTGAATGGAATGAAAAGCAACGGCAGCGTCACCGGACTCGTCATCGCCTGCGGCAATTCCGCGCCCAGCTTGGGCGTCGCGGCCTCCACCTGCGAATAATCGTAAGGGTCGCCCCCATGCCGAAGAATGCTGGAGGCTACAAAATATCCGTCAAAATCCTGATGATGATGGGCCAGCGTCCATCGCAAGGAACTGAACAAAAAGCTCCACGTGCTGGCAACGATCACCACGCCTAGCAGAACCTGCGTTGCCGCGGGCTGCCGGAAATAATCCTCGCGCAGCTCCGCGAAATATTCCCGCCAGCCGCAGAAGATTCCGGGGTTGTTCATCAAACCCATTGCTTGTACCCATGACCAGCCACAGCCGCAAGGAATGAAAATCGGGCGGGCGTAGCCTATAGTTTCTCATGAGCCGCGCGGTTCATGTCCCGGTTTGCTTAGGAATCTATTTCGGGGGATAGTTAACACACATGCCCACCAGCGGTTTCAGATTATTCAAATTGTTCGGCATCACGGTCTATCTTCACTGGTCGTGGCTCGTGATTGCCCTCTATGAAATTCAGAGCCGCAAGGGCGAATATTCGTCGATCCTATGGAACATTGCCGAATATTTGGCCCTGTTTCTAATCGTTCTTATGCACGAATTCGGCCATGCCCTGGCTTGCATTTCGGTGGGGGGCAAAGCCATGCGGATAGTTCTTTGGCCCCTGGGCGGGGTGGCCTATGTCGATCCGCCCCCACGGCCTGGCGCTATGCTTTGGAGCATTGTCGCGGGGCCGCTGGTCAATGTCGCGCTATTGCCGGTGACGCTGCCATTCTTCATTTTTCATGGACAATCCGATTTCCGGCAATTCCTCTGGATGCTTGGCGCCATCAATCTCACCTTGCTGGTCTTCAATCTTCTGCCCATTTACCCGCTGGATGGCGGGAAGATCCTGCAATCCCTGCTCTGGTTCGTGATGGGTCGCGCGCGCAGTCTGCTGGTGGCGACATCCATCGGCATGGTCGGAGCCGTAGCCGGTGGTATTTTGGCGTTGTGGACCGGCGATAGCTGGCTCGGAATTCTCGCCCTGTTCGCGGCCTTCAATGCCTATTCAGGTTTTAAATACGCCCGACAGCTAAAACAGCGCGAAGCGGTTGCCCGTCGCGCGGGCTTCTACTGTCCAGCGTGCGGTAGCTCGCCTCCCATGGGACCCTTATGGGTATGCACTTGCGGAAAGAACTTTGATACGTTCGAGACTCAAGCCTCCTGCCCGGCTTGTGGACGCACCTTCCAAACGACAAGGTGCGCGGACTGCGGCAATAGTGCCCCCATCACAGCCTGGGGGATACCGCGGCAACCCGTCATAATCCCGCCGCCGCCCAGCGCGATCGTCTGACTTCAGCAACTCCAGGGAATTTTCGATGGCCACCATCAAAATCCAGCAGGCGGTTGAACTCGCATTCTCCGTGCATCAGGCGGGCAGGCTTCCCGAAGCCGACGCCATGTACCGCCAGATTCTCGCCCAGGAACCCAACCACCCCGACGTCTGGCACCTGCGCGGCGTAGTTGCCGGACAGGCGGGGCGGCCCGACCTCGCCGTTGAAATGATTCGGCGCGCCATTGCCCTCGAGCCGCGCGTTGCCGATTATCACAGCAACCTCGGCCAGTTTCTTCACCAGCAAGGCAAGCTGGATGATGCCATGACCGCCTGGAAACAGGCGATTGTTCTGAATGCAAAGCACGCCCAGGCCCACAGCAATCTGGGCGTCGCCTTCCGCGAAAAGCGCCAGCTCGAACTAGCCATCGACTATTGCCGCAAGGCGACGCAGTTCAAGGAAGAATTCTTTGAGGCCTACAACAATCTGGGCAACGCCCTCCGCGATAACGGGCAACTGAACGATGCCATCGAATCCTATCGTCAGGCCATCCGCCTGCGGCCGAATTACGCCGAAGCCTTCAACAACCTGAGTGTTGCCCTGCGCGAATCCGGCCAGCTCCCCGAGGCCCTGGCCGCCAGCCAGGAAGCCATCAAATTGAATCCGACGTATGCCGAGGCGCGCGACAACCTGGGCAACGCCCTGCGCGATTCCGCCCGCGCCCATGAGGCAATCGCCGCGCATCAGGAGGCCCTGAAGCTCAAACCCGAATATGCCGAGGCGTTCAATAACCTGGGGCTGGCGTTGAAAGATGCCGGCCAACTGGACGAAGCCGTTGCTTCCCTTCGTCACGCTATCGCGCTCAAGCCCGGCTATGCCGAGGCCCACAATAATCTCGGCAACGTGCTGAAGGACCAGGCCAAGCTAGACGAAGCGATCGCCTGTTACGCCAACGCCTCGAAGCTTGCGCCGCATTCGTCACTGTTCCACAGCAACCAGCTCTACACCCGGCTTTTTCACCACGACGCTGATGCGCAAAGCATCCTGAAAGAACATCGCGCGTGGGATCACCTGCGCGCCCAGCCGCTGAAAGACCCCATCGGTCATCACGCCAATAGTCGGTCGATAAATCGCCCTTTGCGTATCGGTTATGTTTCGCCCGATTTCCGCGATCACGTCGTTGGAAGAAATGTCCTGCCCCTGATCCGCGAGCATGATCGCAAGGCATTTGAAATCTATTGTTACGCCGATGTAAGCCGGCCGGACCACATCACCGCCAAATTCCGCGACTTGGCCGATCAATGGCTCCCCCTGCAAGGCATCAGCGACGAAGATCTCGCCAGGAGAATTCGCAAGGACAGAATCGATATCCTGGTCGATTTAACGCTGCATCTGGCAAACAATCGCCTGCTCACCTTCGCCCGCAAGCCCGCTCCGGTGCAGGTCACCTTCGCCGGCTATCCTGGTACAACGGGCCTTTCCACGATCGACTATCGCCTGACCGATCCTTATCTCGACCCAGGCTTACAAAACGATGCCGATTACACCGAACAATCGATCCGTCTGCCCAACTCCTTCTGGTGCTATGAGCCGGACGAACGATCCCCGCAGGTGAATCCGCTGCCGGCCCTGTCAGCAGGTCACATCACCTTCGGCTGCCTGAACAACTTCTGCAAAATTAACGACGGCGTTCTGGAATTATGGGCCCGGGTTCTAACGGCCGTCCCCAACTCAAAGCTATTACTTCTGGCATGGCCCGGCACTCATCGCCAATGGGTGATCGATGTAATGCAGGCGCGAAATATTTCCCCCTCCCGCATCGAGTTTGCTGAGCTGCGCGTCCACGACCAATACTTGGCGCTCTATCACCGCATCGACATCGGCCTCGATACGTTCCCCTACAACGGACACACCACCAGCCTTGATTCTTACTGGATGGGCGTGCCAGTCGTTACGCTGGTCGGCAACACGGTGGTGGGGCGGGCGGGCCTGAGCCAGCTATCCAATCTTGGGCTGACGGAATGGGTGGCCCCAGCGCAGGAAGAATATGTAAGGATCGCCACGGAACTCGCGGGAGATGCGTCACGCCTCAGCTCAATTCGCGGAACACTTCGGCAAAAGATGCAATCCTCGCCCCTGATGAGCAGCAAGCAATTCACCAGAAACATCGAAGCCGCTTATCAGCAAATGTGGATCCAATGGTGCCGTACCCCACAGTAACCTCTCGGCTACTGAAAAACGAAGTTGGCGAGAAAACCAAACGGTCGACAGAAATGCCGGCCGTTTCTTTTTGCAGGTTTCATTCCCTCTGATTCTGTCCTGAATCTATGGGTCCGCGCCGATCAGGCCTATAATCCGGCCAAAGGCCCGGAGGTATCGCAACTGAATGAGTTCTATAGCCCCAACAATCGCTAGTGCTTCAACTACCAGCACGTTATCGATGGAGCCCATCGTTATTCTCGATGGTGTCCGAAAGACGTATGGCAGCGGCCCCGGCGAATGCACCGCACTTCACGAAACAACGCTCCGAATCCCCCGCGGCAGCATGGTCGCCCTGATCGGACGAAGCGGCTCGGGCAAAAGCACGCTGCTCAATCTTCTCGGTGCCGTCGATCGTCCCACCGCCGGCAGCGTTCGCATCGCCGGCACCGAAATCTCCGGCCTGGCCCCCGAAGAACTGGCCCTCTTCCGCCGCCGCCGCCTCGGCTTCGTCTTCCAATCGTTTCATCTTCTGCCCAGCCTCACCGCGTTTGATAACATTGCCGTCCCCTGGCTTCTCGACCGCGCTCTCACCCCACAGCGTAAGGAAATGGTGACCGAGCTCCTGAACCGTTTGGGTCTTGCCGACAAGGCCCATCGCTATCCCGATGAACTTTCCGGCGGCCAGCAACAGCGCGTGGCCCTCGCCCGCGCCGTCGTCCATCGCCCCGAACTTCTGCTTGCTGATGAACCGACAGGAAATCTCGACGCCCGCAGCGGCCAGGAAATTCTTGACCTCATCGCCCAGCTTCATCAGGAATTCGGCGTCACCGTCATCATGGCCACCCACTCCCCCGAAGCCGCCGAGAGATGCCCCGACCGCGTCATGCTTGCCGATGGCCGCGTTGTCCAAGTCCGCGGAAATCTCGTCTGGACAGCCGAGCAGGCGGAGGCCGTCAAGTGATTCGGCTTTATCTGGCGCTCACCCTCGGGCACTTCCGCAAACATCGGCTGGAATTTCTGCTTTGCTTACTTGGCGTAGCCCTGGGCGTGGCCGTCGTGGTCGCGATTGAATCTGCCGTCAACGCCTGCGTCAGCAGCTTTTCCGGGGCTGTCGAATCCCTGGCCGAGCGATCCACCCACAGCATCTTTGCCCAAACCGGCAGCATCACCGACCAGCAATATATCGACCTCCTCAAACGCCGCCTTCCCGTCCCGCTGGCCCCGATGATCGATCGCGGCGTCCTGATCTCCCTCTCCCCAGCAGATTCAATCGTCGCTCGCCTCATCGGGATCGACGTCTTCTCAGAACGCAACCTGCGAAGCTTCACCCAGTTTCAATCGTCGCTCGATGAATCCTCGCGGCAAGTTTTCCTCACCCAGCCCAATCAGGTAGTGCTGGTGGATGCACTGGCAAAGCGCGCCGGAGTAAAAACCGGCGACATTCTGCGCCTCGTCGTCGGCGACCGACGAGTCGACGTCCACATCTGTGGCGTCGTCGAAATGGCCGGTGTCGCCCGCGCCCACCTCTCCGATCTCATCTTCGCCGACCTCGCCACCGCCCAGGAACTTACCAATTCGCTCGGCACTATCGATCGCATCGACACCCATTTGGACAATCCCCAGCAGGTGCAACTTCTCACCGCCGCGCTCCCGCCCGGCCTCGAGCTCCGCTCCACCAGCCAGCAATCTTCATCGCTTGATGAGCTCATCGCCTCCTACCGCATGAACCTCGGCGCGCTCTCCCTCATGGCCAGCTTTGTTGCCGTATTCATCGTCTACAACAGCATGCTCGTCTCCGTCCAGCAGCGCGCCAAAAGCCTTGGCGTGCTCCGCTGCCTGGGCGCGGGCCGCTTGCAACTCGGCGGTTTATATGTGGCTGAAGCCCTCTTGTTCGCCGCCATCGGCGCGCTCCTCGGCGTGCTCGTCGGGTGGCTTCTTTCCAGGCTGATGGTGGGGTACATCTCGACAACCATCAACGATCTGTATGCCACCGTTCGCCCTCATGCGGTTTCGCTGGGCTGGGGCATGATCGCCAAAGGCGCCGCCGTTTCCTTTGTCAGCTGCCTTCTGGGCGCGATGGTTCCCCTCTATCAGGCATCGCAAATGCCACCCGTCAATGCCTTTCGCCCAACCGAGCGCCACCGCGCCAGCGGCCCCGCGTCGCTGCGCCTCCTCGTCATCGGCAGCGCGCTGCTGGCGGCGTCGTGGGGAGTCTACCGCCTGCCCGGCAATTCGCCCGGCGCCGGATTCGTCATGGCATTGCTCATCGCCACCGGCTTCGCCCTCATGTGCCCCTGGCTCGCCCGCATCGCCAGCAGCGCAGTGCAATCCATCGCCCGACGCCTGCAGTTCCTTCCCATGCAGATGGCGGCAGCAGCAGTGGGGCGTTCGCTCGGCATCACCGGTGTCGCTGTCGCAGCCACCATGCTCGCCATGGCCATGAACATCTCCGTCCGCACCATGGTCTGGTCCTTCCGCACCGCCCTCACCTCCTGGATGCAGCAGCGCTTCTCCGCCGATATCTTCGTCGGCCCCGAACTGCTCGTGAAACACCGCCTCGATTCAACGCTAAGCCCCGCCGTGATCGATTGGATCAATTCCCAACCAGAGATCGACCACATCGTCCGCTTCCGCACCCGCGAAATTCAGATCCAGGGAAAATCGACGACGCTGGTCGCCACCGATATCCACTTCGAAATCCCCAGCCTGCAAATGAAAAGCGCGATCGGCCCCATGACCGAGTTCAATCCTAAAACGGATGTCCTGATCAGCGAACCCCTCGCCGGCCGCGATCATCTCGCGCCAGGAGATTCCCTCACCCTCGATTCACCCACCGGCCCGCAGGTCTTCCGCGTCTTCGCCATCTTCTACGACTTCGGCAACGAACGCGGCCAAACCCTCATCGATCTCCCCACCTTCATTCCGCTCTGGCACGACACGCAGATCAATTCCCTGCACGTCATGGTCCATCCCGGATCAGATCACAACGCCCTCGCCGCCCGCTGGTCAGCAACCCTGCGCGCCAATTACCCCGTCGTCATCGACAGCTCCCAGACCGTCAAATCCGAAGTCCTGACAATCTTCGACCGCACCTTCGCCGTCACCGAAGTCCTCACCTGGCTCGCCGGCGCCGTCGCCTTCTGCGGCCTGGCCGGTTCCCTCCTCGCCCTCGCGCTCGCCCGCCAGCGCGATTACAGCGTCCTCGTCGCCGTCGGAATGACCGCCCGCCAAACCATCACCTGGGTGCTCGGCCAGGGCCTCGTCATCGCCTGGTGCGCTGCCCTTGTCGCGTGCGCCGCCGGTACAATTCTCGCCTTCGTGCTGGCCTACGTCATCCAATACCGCTCCTTCGGCTGGAGCATCCCCACCAGCGCCCAGCCACGTTTCTGGCTCGAAAATCTAGCCCTCGCAACAGCCGCGGCAGCAGTAGCCGCCGTCTACCCGGCGCTCCGCCTGCGAAGATCCCCACCAGCCGGTGGCCTCCGACAGGAATAGCAAGGACTCCCATGATGTCGAAATTAAAACTCGCAGCCCTCTTTCTCGCAGCCGCATTCCTCACGCACACCCTCCGCGCGCAAACAACCCAGCCGGCCGACGCCCAACCACAATTCCTCCAGGCCACCACCCCCCGCGCCTGGTTCTTCCCCCGCGATCACGCCCGCCACGACGGCTTCAAAACCGAGTGGTGGTATTACACCGGCAACCTGGTGGACGATTCTGGCCGCAAATTCGGCTACCAACTAACGTTCTTCCGCACCGCCCTGACCCCCGAATCCCAAACCCGCCCCAGCGCCTGGCAATTCCACGATCTTTATTTCGCCCACGCCGCCGTCAGCGATCTCCAGCCCCAGAGATTTTACGTGGATGATTGCCTCTCCCGTCAGCACGCCGGCCTCGCCGAATCGTCCGATCAATTCCTCGATGTTCGCCTGCTCGATTGGACCGCAAAAATGACCGGCTCCACCACCGCGCTCCACGCCACCGCAAACAATTTCGCCATCGATCTCACCTGTACCCAAGGTCGCGGCCCCATCCTCCAGGGCCCCGGCGGCATCAACGCCAAAGGCCACCACATAGAGCAGGCCTCCTACTACTATTCCATGACCCGCCTGCCCACCACCGGCCTCCTCACCATCAACGGCCAGAAGTTCAACGTCCACGGCCAAACCTGGATGGATCACGAATTCTCCAGCAACGCCCTCGCCCCCGAGCAAACCGGCTGGGATTGGATGGGCCTCTCCTTAGCCGATGGCAACGACCTCATGCTCTACCGCATGCGCAACAAACAAGGCCAAAGCGATTACCTCTCCGCCACCCTCATCGATCCCGCAGGTAATCCCAAATACCTCAACGAATCCCAGATCACCCTGGAGTCCGCCAACCCCTGGCAAAGCCCCGCCACAAACGGCATCTACCCCCAGCAATGGACCCTCAACATCCCCGGCCTCCCCAACCTGATCGTCACCTCCCGCATGCCCGCCCAGGAAGTCATCACCACCAGCTCAATCAAGATCAGCTATTTCGAAGGCTCCGCCGAAGTGCGCACCGCAGAAAACAAACCGTACGGCGAAGGGTATCTAGAGATGACCGGGTACGGAAAGTCGCTGAGCGGATTGTGAGCCGGTCAAAGTCCGAGGACACCAACGCTTCTAACACTCTTTAGGAACTCCCCTTCATGAAATCCAGGAAACCTATGCTTCGCGCAATCGCTGTCGCGCTACTAGCCGCGCTGATGTTTGCCATCCCCGCCCAATCCCAATCCCAGCCCACCCTCATGGCTCCCCCCTCCGCAGGCAACCCCGCCTACCCCGCAATCGTCCGCGATGAACCCGCCGACGTCACCGCCGCCCGCCTGAAATGGTTCCGCCAGGCCCGCTTCGGCATGTTCATCCACTGGGGCGTCTACGCCGTCCCCGCGGGCTTCTGGCAGGGCAAGCCCGTCACCGCTGAGTGGATCATGAATCGCGCCAAAATCCCCGTCGCCGATTACAAAGCCCTCGCCCAACAATTCACCGCCTCAAAATACGATCCCGCCGCCTGGGCCGCGCTCGCCAGGGAAGCCGGCATGAAATACGTCGTCCTCACCGCCAAGCACCACGAAGGCTTCGCCCTGTTTGATTCCGCTGTCTCAGATTGGAATGCCGTCAAAGCTTCCGGCGCTCATCGCGATCTCGTCCAGCCCCTCGCCGATGCCGTCCGCGCCCAGGGCCTCAAGTTCGGCTGCTATTATTCGCAGTCGCAGGACTGGATGAACCCCGGCGGCGCTAAGGGCGTCGTTACCGCCCCCGCCTGGGATGATGCCCAGAAAGGCTCCTTCGACGATTACCTCGCCAAAATTTCCCTTCCCCAGGTCCGCGAAATCCTCCAGAAATTTAATCCCGATATTCTCTGGTGGGACACCGAATACCAGATGACCCCCGAACGCGCCAAGCCGTTCTGGGATGAAGTCCTCACCCACCCCAATCTCCTCACCAACAGCCGTCTCGGTGGCGGCGTCCTGGGCGATTTCCGCACCTCCGAGCAGCGCATCCCCACCAGCAGCTCAGGCCGCGCCCTCGAAGTCAACATGACCATCAACAACTCCTGGGGCTACCGCCGCGACGACACAAAATTCAAATCCGCGCAACAACTCATCCATAACCTGTCCGATGTTGCCAGCCTCGGCGCCAACTATCTCCTAAACGTAGGTCCAAACGCCGAAGGCGAAATTCCCGCCCCAGAAGTAGAACGCCTCAAAGCCATCGGCAAATGGATGCAAACCAACAGCCAGGCCATCTACGACACCCAGGCAAGCCCCTTCCTCAAACCCCCGCAATGGGGCCGCGCCACCCAGAAAACCAACCCGGATGGCACCACCACCCTCTACCTCCACATCTGGACCTGGCCCGCCGACGGCAAACTGCCAGTCCCCGGAATCAAACAAACCCCCACCAGCGCGCATCTCCTGACAGGCAACGCAACCGTCCCCACCGAACAAACTCCAGATGGTTTAACCCTGACCCTGCCCGCCACAGCCCCCGATCCCAACGTCTCCGTGGTAGCCCTGGATTTCCCCGCACCCCTGCAAATCGCCGCTCCCCCAGCAAGCGCCCCCACACCCAAATAAAAACGTAGGGAGGGCACACTTGCCCACCAATCTTATGCTTTGATCCCAGCTAAACACCCCCGTCCGTCGCAGGTATAATCCAGCATGACAACTGCTCCCTACCGACCAGAGAAATCCATGAAAAAAATCGCCGCGTTCTTCATCGTCGCCGTCGTCGCGCTCTCCACCGCGCTGGCGCGAGCAGACGTAAAACCCAACAACCTCTTCTCCGATCACATGGTCCTCCAAGCCAGCACCACCGTCCCTGTCTGGGGCACCGCCGCCCCCGGCGAGCAGGTCACCGTCACGCTGCCAGACCAGAAACAATCCACCGCCGCCGGCCCCGATGGCAAATGGATGGTCCACCTCGCGAGCCTCAAACCCGGCGGCCCGTTCGAGATGACGATTGCGGGTAACAACTCCATCACCGTTCACGACGTCCTCGTCGGCGAAGTCTGGCTCGGCTCCGGCCAGTCGAACATGCAATTCCCGGTTGGGGTGTCACCTGTTACCAAAGCATACAACGGCGTCACCAACATGGATCAGGAAATTGCCGCCGCCAACTACCCCCAGCTCCGCATGTACACCGTCAAAACCCTCACCCCCGCCCAGCCCCAGGATGACACCGTCGGCCAATGGGAAGTCTGCACCCCCGATACCGTCAAAGCCTTCTCCGCCATCGGCTATTTCTTTTCCCGCGATTTACAGAAAGAGCTCAACGTCCCCATCGGATTCATCAACAGCTCTTACGGTGCCAGCACCGCTGAGGCTTGGGTCAGCAAGCCCGTGCTCGATGCCGATCCGCGCTTTGCCCCCATGATGAAGAATTTCCAGAACGCCATAGACACCTTCGCCGCCCGCCCCGCAACCGCGCCCGCTCCCATTGCCGCCGCGCTTCCGACGCCAGCGCCAACCACCCAGGCCGCAACCCGCGCCGCTCGCGGCCGCCGTGGCCGTGGC
>JALYJB010000008.1 GCA_030775485.1 Planctomycetota bacterium
TGATGAAGCGGAATCTGGGAGCTGCCCTGCGGGGCAAGACCCACCATTCCCGCAGACGCGACATGCTCCTGCGGGCACTGACCCATAACATAGCACTTGCGTTATTGTGGGTTTTCTACAGAGCCGTTTCCGCGCCTTATCCTGCACGAATCGAAAGGAACTCCATGGCCAATCAACCCTTATCCAAAGAAGAGGCGCCTGATCCATCACGCAGTTACGAGCGCTCAAGACCGGAAGATGAAGCGGGAATGGGGAAGCTAAGCGTTCCCAAAGCCCCCGTTTCAAAAGAAGGTGACCGTATGCACCACGCCGTTGGCAATCGCCAGGAGTTTCGGCAGATCAACGCCGAGGAAGTGCCCGGCCCGGTGGGCGCTCCGGCTGCCCATGCCACGTCAAGAGAGACCCCCAAGACTCAAGGCGTATCGGAAAAGAAACCCTCAAGATCGCCAAAACAGCCGCCGGTGCACATCGAACGTCCAAAGTAGAAACTGGACGCGCCGACCCCGGGCCCACGCCGGGGAAAAGACTTCGCCCGTGGCAACAGCAGCTTACCCGCGGTAACTTGCCGGCAACCGGACGGCACCCTTGATCTCGATTATCGTCAGCGCGCGAAACCTCAAACAGCAAGCGAGCAATTGCCTTGCTGGATTGCTTGAATCCATCCGCCCACTCGGTATCGAGCAATCGGTGGAATATGTGCTGGTGGATGACGCTTCCGACGCCGGCAGTGAAATCGTTCCGTTATTCCTGGATTTTCGCAGTCACACAAAATCGAAGGTGCAGATCCTTCGCTTTCGTGCCCGCCAGCACTATTCGCGCGGGCTGGCTTACGCCTTCTCCGCGGCTCATGGTGATTCGCTGCTGTTTGTCAGCCATGACATGGTGGCAACGCCTTCGTATTTTCGCGCCATTCTGGGCGTGGCGGCGCTCGATTCGTCCATCGGGTTGGTGCGCGGCACCAGCCCCTATGTTGATTGCTTTCCCGAGCATGTCATCCCCCTGCCGGTGCGGCCTCGCGGCTTGACCGAATTGTTCCGGTTCGCGGAATTTGTCCATGACCAGTACGGACTCTCTTTTGTGGAAGACCGCCTGCTGACCGGCGATTCAATGCTCATCAAGCGCGGCGTGATCGATAAGATTGGCGTGTTCGACCCACGATACTTCGGATATTTCGGCGATATTGATTTTGGCCTGCGCCTTCAGCGCGCAGGCTTCAAAATGGTGTGCGCCAAGGGCGCGTGGCTGCTGCACGAGGGCGCTGCTTATTACAAGCACCTGGATGGCGGCGTGGATTTCCCCGGCGCGGTTAAGGATCGAATGAAAGTCGTGCAGGCGGCTTACGAAGCGTTTCGTGAAAAATGGGGGCGCTTCCTGCCGGAAATTTATCCCGGGACGGCGAATATCGATTTTGCGAAATTACGCGAGGTACCCACACCTTCAGGCGGCGAATTCCAGCCGGCGATGCAGATGGACCATGCGATTGTCGAAATCCTATAATGGTGCTTATTTCCAGGTCTTTCCATTCAATTGGTCAGACATTGTTCGAAACAATTGAATCGGCGCGCCGCCTGGGGTGGTATCAGCCATGGCAAAATCCTGCATGAGCGGAGTCATTCTGCCATCCACGATCTTTTTAATAGTCGCGTCCTTGCCGCGCGGCACACAAAGGTAGGATGTGCCTGGGGTAAGCCAACGGCAGATCTGAATCAAGTCGGGGGTTGTCCAACTGAGCTTGCCGTTTTCACCGAGCTCGCAATATCGCCCCGCAAAGGGGGAACAGATATCGGTGCCCTCTTCAATCCAAAAAAGAATGTCCGGCCCCGCCTGTTTGCGCAAAAACTGCAGGATGCGGAAGTGGTTGTAGTCGAGCGTGAATGAATCGAGATAGAACATGTCAAACCCAAGGGCGATCATGTTCGCAAAACGCTTCCACAGGTTGGCCATCTGATCGGGGCTATCAGCAGATAGCTGGGTCGTTTGATCGCTGACCCAGTCTTGCCGATCGACGTACTCTCCGGGTCGTGCCGCAAGCCCGACGCGCAGTCCCTGGGATTTGAAGCTGGCCACCAACGCGGGAATATTTCTGGCGATTTCCGGTGGAAAGACATCAAAATCGGGGCGGTACATGCACCCGCGCGGGTTGTAGCCACCGAGCGCCCAGAACAGGCAACCAAGCCCGTTGGCGCGCTTGAGACCGGGGAGAACCATTTCCACAAACTCCCGCGTGCCCTTTGGCGTATCAAAGCGGCGCGCGGGTCCGTTGAATCCCCAGGGGTTGTCCGGCCGGACCCATGCTTTATCGGCGGAGGAGAATTGCGCTACCGGCCGATCGTCCGGGTGGTAGGCAAGCCCACCGAGCTGCGACTGGAAATCGCGTTTGTAGCTGGCCAGGAGAACTTGCCACGCGGGCAATTTGCCGGTGGTCCAATCCGTGGCGCCGGCGAAATGAAAATTGATCGAAAACGTTTTACTTTCGCCGGGTCGAATGCTGTCGTTGAAATCAATCTGGATGGTGCATTCCTTGGGGATGGTGTAATCGGCTGTGTAGCCACATTGGATTAATTTCTGGCGATCCAGATGCGAAGGCGTGTGCATCCCCACGCCGATAACGCCGTCGTCCGCGTATGCCGCGCCCAGCATGGTCATGCCTCCAGATGGATGCATCAGGGTGGCGCCGACCTGCCGGGTGTAAGAAACGTGCCATGACTTCAGATCCCCCACGGCATTTTTGGCAAAATGAATGGTGAGGCCGGAAAGCCGGGGAATTGCTATCGGCTGCTTGCCGGTGTTTTGAATGATCGTGGTGATGCGCAGGTCATCGCCGGCAATATCGAACGTGTGCAGAGCGGCGGCATCCCGGAAATTTTCCTGAATAATGCCCGGCCCGGTTGGACTGATGACTTTAACAACCGGGCCACTTATCGCCGCGCCAGGTTTAGATTGATTGGTATAATCGTTTCCACCATCGCCGGCAGTCCATTTACCACTTGCTACCGGTTTCCCCCCGATGGAAACATCCAAAGCGCCCACATCGTCGATACGCAACTGGATGGGGTGCTCAAGCACAAGCCGCCTCCGTCGATTCTCCTCACCGCCCGCGCGGTGGTGGAAGGCAGGATGTGATAGCTTCCTGAGTGGTGTGGGGCAAGCCCGGCAAGGTGGCGCGCGGATTTACCAATGGGGCGCGTAACCTACTTTTCGATGGTGGATGTGGTCGCGTCTTTTCGACGCGGGCGGCGGCCGACAATGCCTATCGAGCCGAGAATGAGCATGCAGACCGAGGAAGGCTCGGGAATATTAGAGATCCCGGACGGAACAATATTGAGGAACAAGTGCTGGGAGTTGGTCGGCGTGATTGGGATGGTGCTGTCGAGGTGGCCAATGGTCGAAAAGACATCGACCGCGGTGCTGTTGTTGCCGACGACGTATAACTCGCTGCTTGGATCGATGGCGATTCCCGTGATCACGCCACCGGTTGGCAGGGTGACAGTGAAGGTGCTCAGCACGGCGCCGGACGAGCTGAGGTGATCGACCGAGCTGTTGGTTTGGTCGGCCACCCAAAGGGATGAATCGTTCGGATCGATGGCAAGATCGCTGGGTGCGAACGTCAGGTTCAGCGTGGTGACAGAAGAGCCGCTTTCGTTAATGTGGAACAGGTGGTGCCCGGCGGAGTCGGCGGCCCACATGGTATTTGCGGGGTCTATGGTATTTCCGAACACGTCGGCTGACCCCGGTAGCGCAATAGAGCCGAGGGATACACCGGCTTGGGAATATTTGCGTATGACCGAGCCGCCCTGATCGCTGACGGCCAGCGTGCCATCGGCGAAAGCGGAAATGTCTCCGGCCCCGAAGGTAGTGATTTCCGGCGTTTTGAATGTCGATACGACGGCGCCAGTTCCGTTAAAAAGATAGATTCCTGGGTTATAGTTTCCGTTGGAGTCGTTGCGATAGGTGGTGGCAAGAAGCCCATTTGGGGTAACGCTGGCGCCTTCCCATGCCAGACCGGAGGCGGTGTAAGTCTGCATCAGGCTGGTGGTCAGCGTGCTGTATTCCTGAATGTTATTTCCCGGAATCAGCGGATTTTGCTGGAACGTGTTGCTGTTAAAATTGTTGACGAGAAGATCGCCGGAGACCAATCCCGCGCAAGCGATATTGCCAGCAAGACCAGCGCCCAGAAACGTAACTCCAGCGAGAATCGCACGAAACAAACTGTGCTTCTTTTGCATTCAATCTCCCGAAGAACGCTGGATTCCACCCCAGCGTCCCTTTCCCTTTCAAAAAAAAATATGCCCTTACCCGCGAAAGAAATATAACAACCCACAGGTATGGCCATAAGTACCTATTCGTGTACGGGGTGTACCCTCCATTTTGGTAGTTCCCTGAACGCCAGGGTCATTGCTAAGGTCGTCAGAAGATCGAGCGCGTGCTCGACCTAGCAACCAAATTCCACATCAATCATGGAGAATGTTATGAAAACATTGATTCTGTGCCTCGGGACGATGATCGCGATGCTTTTGTCCGCTTGCTCGACAGCGCCGACGACGGCTTCGGATCGCCAGGAGCTCAATAACGACTCGCAAAATGCTCTGGCTGATTTCAAGGCAACTGATCCCAGTCTTGGGCAGTTCCTGGATAGCGCCTATGGCTATGCAACCTTCCCGGATATTGGCAAGGGCGCGGTAGTAGTGGGCGGCGCCTACGGGCATGGCCAGGTGTATGAGCACGGCAAACTTGTTGGATATGCTGATATCACGCAGGCGACGGTTGGCGCCGCCCTGGGCGGCCAGGAATACAGCGAACTACTGGTATTCCAAAATCAGCAGGCGATGGATAACTTCAAGGCCGGCAGCTTTACGTTTGCGGCCCAGGCCTCGGCGGTGGCGGCCAATTCCGGCGCTGCTTCCAGCGCGAAGTTCGAAAACGGCGTGGCTGTTTTCGTGAAGACAAAGGGCGGCCTGATGGGTGAAGCTTCCGTCGGTGGCCAGAAGTTTAACTTCACTTCGGCCGCGCCAATGAATTGAGTTTTGATCCAATTATCATCGAACCGTGCGATACCCGGCGTTCCCCAGCGCCGGGTTTTCTTTTTTTCCCTTACAATGGCGCCATGCAGCTTCCGTATCTGACAGACGATGTGCCGGGAATTGGTGGAACGCTTAAAGAACGGGCCGAGGACTTCTTCGTGCAGGAGTTACCCCTGTATGAGCCGGGGGGCGCCGGTGAGCATGTTTACTGCGAGGTTGAGAAGCTGGGAATCAGCACATTTCAGGCGATTGATCGGCTGGCCGATGCCTTGCGCGTTCATCAGCGCGATATTGGATACGCGGGCCTGAAGGACGCGCAGGCGATCACGCGGCAGATGTTCTCGATCGCCGGGACCACAGAAGAAGCTGTGATGGGGGTGCAAATTCCCGGAATAAAGGTGAGCTGGGCAATTCGGCACGGGAACAAACTTAGGCTGGGGCACCTGCGGGGAAATCGGTTTGCGATCAAGATTCGTCAGGTTGATCCGACGCATGTCATCAAAGTCGCTCCCCTGGTCAAGCGTTTAGAACAGCAGGGAATGCCCAACTATTTCGGCGAGCAGCGGTTTGGCCGGCGTGGAAACAACCATTTGCTCGGGGCAGCCCTGATTCGCGGCGACGATGCGGGACTGCTTAAACTTTTGCTGGGGACGCCCGATGCGGCGATTGATGAGCCGCGCCAGCGCTCGGCGCGGGCGGCGTTTGATCGGAATGATCTGGACGGCTCGATGAAACTTTGGCCGCGAACTTGCGGAATGGAGCGTCGCATCCTGGCGCGATTCATCAAGACCAGGAAGCCGGGCGCCGGGGTTCGCGCGGTGGATGAGCGCCTAAGGCGGCTTTGGGTTTCGGCGCTGCAATCTGAACTATTCAACCAAACCGTGGCGCGACGAATCCATTCGCTGAATCAGGTCATGCTGGGCGACCTGGCGGAGAAACACGACAGCGGCGGGGTTTTCCGGGTTGAAGACGCGGCCGCGGAGCAGTTGCGGTGCGACCAGTTTGAGATCAGCCCAACCGGTCCGCTGATTGGCTATCGCATGACGATGCCCGGCGGGCAGCCGCTGGAAATTGAACAGGAGATTATGGCCGGCCAGGGGCTTAAACCAGCCGATTTCCGCGTCGAGGGCAAGCACAAGATTAAAGGGGCGCGGCGATCCCTGCGGGTGCGGCCGATGGACGTTCAACTCAGCAGCGGCGTGGACGACCATGGGTCACATATCACGGTGGCATTTAGCCTTCCCGCAGGATCTTTTGCGACGGTCTTCCTGCGCGAGATCCTTAAGAGCGATGAGCCCGCGGAACTCGCGGTGGAATAACCTTCTGACGCGACGGGTTGTTATCCAGCAACGACACTAACCGGGAAACGCATGAATCAATCACACTGCATGGTCGGCTATTACGAACGATTTGCCCATTTCATGGATAAGGGGCAATCAGGCCTTTTGCTTTTGATCCGAGTATATATTGGCTATCAATGCGCGCTGGCTGGGTACAACCATTTGACTAACTACCGCGCGACCGTTGAGGCCTTTAAAGGCTGGAATGTGCCGATGCCGGAGATCAATGTTGCGATCGCCGCGACGACGGAGCTTGTCGGCGGAACGTTCCTGTTGCTGGGGTTCATGGCGCGGTTGATCTCTGTTCCCCTGATGTTCAATTTCATTGTGGCGATTCTCGCGGTGAACCTTGCCGAGCCGCGTTATCGCGAGATGCTAAAGCACCTTTGGGATAACCAGGCCGTTGTGATTAAGGATGACGCGTTTCCGTTCCTCGCCACGGCGGTGCTTATTCTGTTCATGGGACCGGGGCACTATTCGATTGACTGGCTGATTCACCGCCACCACCACGCGAAGCCGGAGGTTTCGCGCCAGGGGTTTGAAGTTCGTCCAACGACATCGCCTAGCTAATCAAGCAGCTCACGCCTTTACAATTGGCATCAGGGGGAACTGGTCACCCAGGATTGGTTTGCTGGGGGTTTCGAGCCAATTCTGCAGGACGCTGGCATAGACCGAGCGGAAGTCGACGTGATATTTGAGATCGCCCTGATCGAGGTTGGTCAGCGAAGGATGCGGGCTGGCGATGCCCTGGCTGATCTTTGAACCCAGGACGAACATGGGGGCGGCGGCGCCGTGATCGGTTCCGTTGCTGGCGTTCTGCTGAACACGGCGGCCGAACTCGCTGAAGGTGATGGCCATCACGCGATCGTCGTTGCCCTGCTGTTTGATGTCCTTCCAGAATGCGGCCAGGCCGTCGCCTAATTGTTTCATGAGAGCGTCGTGGCGCTGCAACTGGGCGGCGTGGGTGTCGAAGCCGGTAAGGGAAACGTAATAGACTCGCGTGGGCAGACCACCGCCGATCATGGCTGCGACGGTTTTCAGACCGTTGCCGAATTCGCCGGGCGGGTAAACGCCGGCAGGCACATGATTCTTGGTGATCCGCAAAATATCCTGGCTGCTGACCTGGGCGTCCATGGCGGTGCGATGCAGGAAATCGAGCTGAGTTGCCTCGGTGGTGACGACATTCTTCGCGGCAAGCGACGAGGGCTTGGTAGCGGGCGGAAGCGCGGCGAGGGGAATACCACTGGCGTCCATGCCGTTGAGTTCGAAGTAATGCGCTTTGTCACGGCCATTATAGCGATAGCTTTCAGGGCGCTCAAAGTTCAATGGAAAGACTTTTTCGCCCTGCATTGCCAACGGCAGGGTTCCACCGATTGCCATTCCGACGTGCGGGTCGCAGCCGGGGCAGGTGTTATCGAAGTAGCGTCCGAGCCAGCCGTTATTGGCCACTTCGCGATCGGGCTGGGCGCTGTGCCAGATATCCATCGAGCGGAAATGCGAGCGGTTGGGGTTTGGGTAGCCCACGCCCTGAACGATTGCAACGTTGCCGGAATCATAGAGCGCTTTAAGAGGCGCGAGGTTGGGGTGGAGGCCTTCGTAGTCGTTGATCTTCAGAACCTGGTTGGGCGCGTGGGAAATCTGTGATCGCGCGCGATAGTAATTGTCGTCGCCATAAGGGATGACAGTGCTGAGGCCATCGTTGCCACCGGAAAGCTGAACGACGACGAGGATTTTCCCATCCTTGCCACTGGCCTGCTGGGTTCTGGCGCCGTCGAGTGGATTGGCGAGGGCCATGACGGTCTGGTCGATGAAGGTGGGGATAGTGGGCGCGACGGCCAGGAGCGTCAGGCCTCTTTGCAGAAACACGCGACGGGTTGCCAGATTCTTTTGCATAGTTTGCGGCTGTTGTCGGCGTTTTTTAGATACGCCTGGAACAGCCCTCCGTAATTTCAGAACGATCGAACTTCAAAACAATTCGAGCAAATCAGCACAACTGGAAATCGGGCATAGATACGATCAATTGCACAATCTTCCGCTGGGCCTCGGCGGTTTGCGGCCTGGGGCCCAGGGCATCGAGAAGAACCTTTTTCTTATCCTCGCTGATGGGGCGCTGAATGAGCCGGCTGACCCACTGATCGACGATTTCCTGGGGCGTGCCGGCATCGCTGGGCTTGAAATCGACCGTACCGGCCACGGGCAGCGGCCTTCCGCTATCGCCGCCCTTGCGATTCATGCGATTGAGGGCGGGGACCTCTCCCCCGGTGAGCCAGACGGCGGTGTTATAGCGAATGAAAAGCGTGCTGGTGTTGATCCACATGGCGCCACCCGGCCAGCCGCGAACGTTGGGGGGCATGAGGGGAACCTGTCCCATCTGATTAAGAGCGGCCATGATCGCTTGTGTCGGAGGTATCTTCAGCCCGAGGGTGCGAATGGTCCCGACGACAAGCTGGACGGGACTCTTGATCTGCACACCGACTGAGCGCGGGCCGTAAAAGGCCTTGCTGGTAAGAATGGTTCGCAGCAGCGGGCGAATTTCGTATTGGTTATCGAAGAAAGTCTGGCCCAGGGCATCGGCCAGAGCGGGCTCGGCATCGTCATAAGCGAAGAATTTAAAGAGTTCGCCGGCGATGAATTTCGGGCACGCGGGATGGCGGAGGATGATGCTGATGATGTCGTCGCCGTCAAAGTTACCGCTGCGGCCGAAGAATGTTTTGGAATCGGAATCGTGCTGGGGTTTGCGGTAGACGAAATCGGTTCCATCGTGGCCCCAGCCGGTAAAGGCACGGGCGGCCTGTTTGATATCGTTTTCGGTGTAGTTGCCGATGCCCAGGGTGAACAATTCCATGAGTTCGCGGGCGTAGTTTTCGTTGGGATGGGCCTTGCGGTTCTGGTTGTTGTTGAGGTAATCGAGCATGGCGGGATCGCGCGAGATGGCGCGAACGAAAGGCTCGAAATTTCCGGCGGCATGGCGGCGGAGCAATTCGTTTTGCCGCCACATAAGCAGGGCCTCGCGCTCATCCTTGGCGCTGGTGGTGAAATGCCCGTGCCAGAAGAAGGTAAGCTTTTCCTGAAGAGGATAAGCGCCATTGGCCATGCGATTGATCCACCAATTGGTGGTGGCGACGATGGCTTCGCGATTGGCCTGCTGAAGCATCTGCTGAAATTCTTTTTTCTCATCGGGAGTTTTGCCGACGAGCATGGTTGCCAGGGCGCGGAAATCGGTTGGATAACCGGCGATGCTGGACAAATCGGGGGTATCATTGCGGTTTTGTTCCTCGGCCGGGGCATCGGGGAAATCCATAAGCCAATCGACCGCTTTTTGCGGACCCATGGCGCGCACTTTTTCTATTTCTTCAGGAGTTCCGCCGAAGGTGGCGCGGCTGAGCAAATGCGCGGCCTTGGTGGCGTCGAACGGATCAGATTCTGTCGGCTGATACGGCGATAGCATTGGATGTGTCATAGACATTTTATTTTTCCTCAAACCCCTCTATCCATGGAATTAAACGGTTCTGAGCTATGGTTATTGCGTCAAAGAGCGTAAAGCGCTTATCGGTCATTCTGGCGGGCATTTTTAGGACTGCCGCGTTTTCGCTGTTTTCAATATTGCGGGGCGGCATTGGTTCTAAAGCGAGCAGGCGCTTATACTTTTGGCTTCCGTTGCTGAAAATAAGAAAAGGAAATGCATGCAAACCAAGCACTTGCGTCTGGGGCATTCGCCCGATCCGGATGATGCCTTTATGTTTTATGGTTTGGCCAAGAATTTGGTGCCAAGCGGCCCTTATCGGTTTGAACACATCCTGCAAGACATCCAGACACTGAATCAGCGGGCGATGCGGGGGGAACTGGAGATAACCGCGATTTCGATCCATGCTTATCCTTATGTGGCTGACAGGTATGCCCTGACCAGTTGCGGAAGCAGCATGGGGGACAAATACGGCCCGATGGTGATCACACGGACGCCGACCAAACTGGCGGATCTTAAAGGCAAGACCATTGCGATCCCCGGCGAGCTGACCACCGCATTTCTTACGCTGCAACTGTGTCTGGGTAAGGCACCGGAGGCGTTTAAGCCGGTTTTCGTGCACTTTGACCAAATTCCGAACTACGTCAAAGAAGGAAAGGCGGATGCGGGGCTGATTATTCATGAAGGACAGCTCACTTTCGAACAGTTTGGATTGCATCTGGTTGTCGATCTGGGCGCGTGGTGGTTCGAGCAGACGGGGCTGCCGCTGCCGCTGGGGGGCAACTGCATTCGCAAGGACCTTGGGCAGCCGGTGATGCAGGAAGTGACTGATATTCTGAAGCAATCGATTCAATTCAGTCTTGATCATCGCAAGGAAGCGGTGGAATACGCGCTGCAATATGGTCGTGACCTGGATCGGGATCTGGCGGATCGTTTTGTTGGGATGTACGTGAACGACTGGACGCTGGACTACGGCCCGCGCGGGAGAGAGGCCATCGCGACGCTGCTGAAAGTCGGCGCGGAAGCGGGATTGGTGCCCGCGGCGCCCGAGATTGAATTTATCACGGCGCGATGAAAATTCAGCTTCCGCACTGGCATCGCGTTACTGATCGATTAAAGCTTTAGTGAAGAGCGTAATCCGGCCGGGATTATGTTTGCGCCGCGGGGGCGGCGGCATCGCTTAATACGACCTGCCGGGCAGGGGCTGACTTCGCGAAATAGGGTGCAAAGCGCTTGAGATCATTGATTGGCTTTTCGAATAGATGCCAGGAGATCACGGCGAGAACAATGGTAACCAAATAGGCAACCAGTTTTGCGAGCCGCGACCCGCCCCAGCTATGCCCCGCCGCATAAATGACGAAGGCGTGATACATATAAAGGCCGTAACTAATCCGGCCCAGATACACAAAAGGTGGAAATGACAAAAACCGGCCGAGCGGACGAAGCTGGTTATTCCACAACGCAAGAATAAGCGCGGCCGACGCGAGACTGACAACCCATTCAAAAAGCATGTAGGCGTCGACCTCGTTCTTCACAAGCTTTCGGCGCAGCAGGTAGATCAAAACAAAGGAGACAATCGTGCTGACAATTCCAATGCCATAGACTGATCTTGTGCCGACCCCTAGAAACGATCCTTCGACTTCCACAAAAGCGACCGCGATGCCCATGGCGATGAATCCAAACTGGATGTTCGATAGAAGGCGCAACTCAGCAGAATGCCAGACAAACGCATTGATGGTGTAAAGGACGAGGTTCAGTATCCAAAGGCCGAGAATGCTGAACGCACATTTCCGCGGAGGAAGGAAGAGCATGAGCAGCGGCACGATGAGATAAAACTGCTCTTCGATCGCCAATGTCCAGAAATGGCCGGTCATGCCCGGCATTTCGACGAAGAACTCGTAAAAATTACTCAGGTAGAAGAATTGCCAGAGGAGCGCCTTGGACTGCAAGTAATGAAACCCGAGAAACTGGAGAACACCGATCAGAATGAGAACAGCGTAATACAGTGGAAAAACGCGCAAGGTGCGCCTGAAATAGAAGATTTGCAGATTCTTCAAAAGCGAGGCTTCGCTCGCTCGTTGCTTAAATAAGATCAGCCCGATGAGAAAACCGCTGAGAACGAAAAACACGTGGGTGCCGTATCCGGTGATGGGATAGAACGTGCCCGCATGGGTCAGGAAAACCGACGTGTAGGCGAAGAAACGAACCCCGTCGAGCGAACCGTTGTGTTCAAGGCGTTGCGGGCGAACTGGCACCAGGGACTCGCGATTCACAAATGTCCTTTCTGGTAACGCAACTCCGCTCGATATTTTAATGGACGCGCTTGGAGAATAAGGCGCGTGTGCCTGACGGAGTCAAAGTTTCACTTGGGAAGATCAATTCCGGACTACCCCAAATTGCCCAGAAGCGCCGCCATTCTTTAGTCACTCGCCTTATATCATTGATTTATTGCTGCTTCAACGGATCGTATTGGTCATTTCTCCAGGGTGCGTAGCGGTTTACTCCTTGCACCGACCTTGTCGACTTAGGAGTAAGGTCCCTCCTCTATATATGGGCCAAAGGGTGAAGGTTTTTGATGGATTTTTCAAGATTTTTTGACCGCCAAATTTATCTTTCGCGTAAGAGTTTATTTGACAATTAGTTAAGCCAAATATTAATTCTTCGATTTTGTAGAGTTTTGTAGAGAATTTTTAACGATTTTGTAGTCTTTTGTAGAATCTGGCTGGGTATGGGTTCCCGCAAACCATAGGAATTGCGCGATATTGATCCCCCCGCCGTGGTGCGCGATAGCCTTTGCTATTGTGGATTGCGTTGAGGCACCATGTGCTCACTACCCGTCCCCATCAAATTTGGCCTTTGAGCTACCTAAGCGACCGCAGCAATGGACATGGAAACCGCTGTTTTGTTTTCCTTGACCCGTTCAATGTGGGCACCGACGGCGGCCAGCTTCTGCTCGATTTTTTCGTAGCCCCGATCGATGTGATAGACCCGATCGATTTTGGTGGTGCCGCGAGCGACCAGGCCGGCGAGTACGAGGGCGGCGCTGGCTCGCAGGTCGCTGGCCATTACGCTGGCCCCCTGGAGTTCCTTGACGCCCTGGATGATGGCGGTGGGCCCTTCCTTACGGATTCTGGCGCCCATGCGGTTGAGTTCGCCGACATGGAGGAAGCGATCGGGGAAGATGCGCTCGGTGACGACGCTGATGCCGTCAGCCAGGCAGAGCAAAGCCATGAGCTGGGCCTGGAGGTCGGTGGGGAAGCCGGGGTATGGTTGGGTCGTCATTTCCACGGGATTCAGGCGGCGCGAGCTGTGAACGAAGATGGTGCCGTTCTGGCGCTCGACGCGAACGCCGATTTCATCGAGACGATCGGTGACGGCAATGAGGTGATCCAGATTACAGTGTTTGAGCTCGAGTTCTCCATTGGTGATGGCAGCGGCGAAGATGAATGTGCCGCATTCGATGCGGTCAGGTATAACGCGGTGCTCGGCGCCGATGAGTTTATCGACGCCTTCTATGCGGATTTCGGGGGTGCCGTGGCCTTTGATGTTCGCGCCCATCTTAATGAGCAACTCGGCGCAGTCGGAAACTTCGGGCTCGCACGCAGCGCCGACGAGGACGGTTTCGCCCTCCGCGAGCGCTGCGGCACACATTACATTAATGGTTCCAAGGACGGTTGGTCCCTGAGCGCCACCAAGATACATTCGGCAGCCTTTTAAGCGGCCTTTGACTTCACCGATGATATTGCCGTTTTCGGTGCGAAAATCTGCGCCAAGCTTTTTGAGACCGCGAACGTGGAGATCGACGGGGCGATCACCGATAGCGCAACCACCGGGAATACTGACGATGGCCTTGCCGCGCTTGGCGAGGAGCGGGCCGAGAACGCAGATGCTGGCGCGCATGGTTTTGACGATGTCGTAGCGGGCTTCGCATTGGCGTTCATCGCGGACTTCGATATCGAGGGGGCCGTTGAGGACCGGGCCACCGGCGACGCTTTGGCCGGCTGGATT
Source organism: Planctomycetota bacterium (assembly GCA_030775485.1). Classification (GTDB taxonomy): domain Bacteria; phylum Planctomycetota; class Phycisphaerae; order Tepidisphaerales; family Tepidisphaeraceae; genus JALYJB01. The sequence goes on from JALYJB010000008.1 coordinate 13,833, forward strand.
GTGGCGGAAGACATCGCAACCGAGCTCACCAATGAGCTTGGTCATGGAATCGATATCAGAAAGTCGGGGAATACTGTGGAGGGTGGTTTTCCCCTCGGCCATGAGGGTGGCGGCGATAATAGGAAGCGCGGAGTTTTTGCTGCCGCTGATTTCGACTTTGCCTTTTAATCGCTGACCGCCGTGAATGAGAAAGCTATCCATCAATCTGCCCGTCCTTGGGCTGGAAAACCGATTTGGGGGCGGCCTTCCAGATACCCGATACGAAAAGAGACGTTCTGGCGAACACCTCTCCAACCAAATGGCCGCGTGCCAACAGGGCTCGTGGCGATCTGAATGGGCCGGTATTTATACCGGCGTAACCGCTGGGTCTATCGGCCAGTCCGTTGGCCGAAAATGAGTATCAATGCTGGGCCTAAGCCCGGGACTGTTTATCGGTCGGGCTGGGCCGGACCGATGGGATTTATTCTGGCCATGGGTCCGGGTAAAAGCAAGAGTGAAGAGGTGGGGATTTCGGGGAATATTTGATATTTGACCGCCGGAGGCGACCCGCGGGCGAAGGGGGGACCGGCATATATCCAGTGTCGCTTGCATGTGAATAATAATTTGAATCTCAAAATTAGCTACGCACCCAATCGCGTAGGGCCTTGAGAGCATCGTGTTGCGGACCGCGACGCGCGAGGTTGAGGAAACGATTGAAATCGGCTGCCGGAAAATTGGGGAATGCGAGGCTTTTTTCCAAGGGGGTGTAAACACCGTTCATGTCACGTCGCAGATAGGCGAATTTGGAGCCGTCGTGTCGCCAGATTTCTGGGACGCCTAGCGCGGCGTAGATAGGTTCTCGTTTGATGCTGCGCTGTTTGTTGTCAATTTCCAAGGCCAAATCGGGCGGTGGATCGATGGTCAAATCCAAGGTGTCTTTGCCTTCGACAGCGGCGGCGTTGGCGATGTAATAGCATTCATCCGGCTCCAGGCCTTTTTCAAGATCTTCGCGGCGGAAGGTGGTGGAACCCAGGGGGTAAATGGCTATGTCGGCTTCCAAGGCATAGGTTTCGATGATTCTGGCAGCGATTTTTTTGATGGACTCATGGATCGGCAAGGGTGCCATGATTTCCAGCCTTCCCCGGTCGTATGTCAGACGGAGATTCGAACTGTCGAGCTCTTCCAGCAAGCGCTGGTAGGTGCCCCAGCTAATTCCCTTTAAGAGAATATGTGGCGCGGCCTGGGGTAATGCGGTAGCGGTCATGGGTATCTACGGAACGAATTATACCACAGTTCTACTCGAGTTTTACTGCTCCGTAAGGTGTTCCGGTTGCACTTAGCGTGATTCCAGCAATTCCGAATGCGACGATGAAGATCGATGGCCTTTCACGGGACATGGAAGCCTCCAGCGTTTATTTTCGAAAGATTTCACTTAACAAGACGAATCTCCGGCATAAATCGTTACGTCCAGTTGGGCGGCGGTGTAATTTCGTCGGCGGGACGGGCGCCGGCATTTGGCTTGCCGCTTCCAGCGAGGCGACTTTCAGCGACAACGTGCATGTCCTGATCGCAAGTCATCTGGCAACTAAGGCGCAGTCCGTGCGTTGCTCCCAGCCCACGCGAGGAGAGAATATCGCGCTCGGCCATGGTGACTTTATTGGGCTCCCCCGAAATAAAACGTACTCGGCACGTGGTGCAGCGGGCATTTCCCCCGCAGGAGTGCATCTGATCGATCCTGGCTTCGTCGATCAGCGCCAGCACCAGACGTTTACCAGCCGGGACCTCAAACGTACCGACACCCTCAACGGTTAATTTTGGCATTACACAATTCCCTGTTATCCTATGGACCGCGCGGCCAGGAACGCCCTGCTCACGCCCGAAAATGCGGAATCAGATTCTTCTCGATTGTGATTTTCCATATTCCTGACGGAATTTCGAGCAGTTTTGCCGAACTCTAGATTTATGTCTGGATTAAAGTGTGGTTGCGCCGTTCTGATCCTGGCCCAGGTGTGCCTTCTTGCCGGCGCCATGGGCGCAGAGAACGATCCGGTTTCAATCGTTCACAGCGCCAGCGTAGCAACCACCAATCGGTATGACCCCCACCACCCCCCTTCTCTGATGCCGACAACAGCTCCTGACGAAGCAGGCGTGACAGTTTCAGAATTTGGGTGCGATGCCCAGGTGGGCGGCACGGTGTTCGATTATTCGCGGAATCACCAGGATACGGTAGCTGTGGTGCGTGTTGATTCGGTGCGGATGACATTGCACCTCAACATCGCGGAATGGATTTCGCAAAACGCGGGGTCAAAAATTCTGCTGCACGAAAACGGGCATCGGATGATTGCCGAACATTTTTATGCGAATGCCGATCTGCCGGCGTTTTTGATCGGCCGCGCCAAGATCGGGCAGCGCTTTGTCGGGGAAGGGTTGGATCTCGACGCGGCGGCAAAGAACGCGCTCACGATTGCCGCCACCACCGTTGCCCAGGAATATATGGCTGCTGTTCGCGATCCTTCGCAGCCGGTTCAGGAAAAATACGATCAGATCACGGCCCACGGAACTAACGGGGTCGATGAATTGGAAGCAATTGACCTATCACTGCGCGTGGTGGCCGGCGATCAGCAGGTGGTGGAAAACGCGGGAAAGAGACCGCGGAATTGAGGCGGTTTTTGCATCGACGGCGGCGCGCCAGCGGCTTAGACTTTGCGATATGAAATACCGCCGCCTTGGCAAGACCAACTTGCGCGTCTCCGTCATCGGCATGGGAACGTGGCAGCTTGGCGGCGAATGGGGCAAGACGTTCGCGCAAGCAGAAGTGGATCGCATGTTTGAAGCGGCGCGGGAAGTGCATATCAATCTAATTGACACCGCTGAATGCTACGGCGACCACGAATCTGAGCGTTTCATCGGCAATGCGGTCGCGGCCGATAGGCAGCAGTGGGTGATCGCCACGAAGTTCGGCCATAAATTTCATGGCTACATGAACCGCTCGGATGAGCGAAGCCCCGCGGATGCCGTTGCCCAACTTGAGGCGTCCTTAACCGCGCTGCGAACGGATTATGTCGATCTCCTGCAATACCACAGCGTCCGCGACAGTGAATTTGAGAATGACGAATTAACAGCCGCGCTGGATGGCCTGCTCAAAGCTGGTAAGGTTCGGCACCTCGGTAATTCGATACGAGGCGACACCGACAGCGCGATGGCGCAGGTGCAAGCTTCAACGCAGCAGCGGGTCGAGTGCGTGCAGGTCATCTACAATCGCCTGGATCTTCGGCCGGAAGTTGCTGTCTTTCCATCTTGCATCGCGCAAGACCTTGGGGTTTTGGCGCGGGTGCCCCTGGCCAGCGGGTTGTTAAGCGGCAAATACAAACCCGGCGCGACGTTTTCTGCCAATGATTTCCGTAATGGCCAAGACCGCGAAGCCCTGGATAAAAGGCTGAAAGAAGTCGAACGGATACAGCAGGAGGAACTGCCCGCGAGCGTAAAAATGGCGCAGTGGGCCTTGGGGTGGTGTCTGAGTCATGCGGCGGTGAGCGCGGTGATTCCCGGCTGCAAGGACGATCAGCAGGTTTACAGCAACGCCGAGGCGGCGGAATTGGCGATGGTGAAGATTGATCATCCGCAGGCATGGAAATGAGCGATATTGAGATTCGCCCGGTCATGCTTGAGCAGATTATTGATCTTCGGCACCGCGTGCTGCGCAGCGGCCTGCCGCGCGAGGCGGCATATTTCCCTGGGGACGAAGACCCTGACACCGTTCATCTTGGCGCGATGCAAGCCGGCGAGGTTGTGGGCTGCGCCACCCTTCTCATCAATTCTTTTGAGGGAACGCCTGCCTGCCAGCTCCGCGGAATGGCAATCGATTCTGCCTATCAGCGGCACGGAGTGGGTCGTGGGCTGCTGGCTGAGATTGAAAAAAGTGCGAGGAAAACCGGCCTCGGGTTAATTTGGGCCAATGCCCGCACTCCCGCAGCGGGGTTCTATCAGCGCTGCGGCTGGGAGATTGTTTCGGAGGAATTTGAGATTCCAACCGCCGGTCCGCATTTCAGAATGATCCGCCGACTGTAGAATCAACCATCTATGGCAACCGAGAAATCCTGGCAGGCCCGAATTGGCGAGGCAACGGATGCGCTGGCGCAGTCGTTCGTGGAATCGATCAGCTACGACAAGCGCCTGTACAAATACGATATCGCTGGCTCGATCGCGCACGCGAGCATGCTGGCGCGCGTCGGGTTAATTTCCGCCGCCGAGCAAAAATCGATAGTGGACGGATTGAAATCAATTGAGGCCGATATTACCGCTGGGAATTTCAAGTTTGACGAAAGCCTTGAAGACATTCACATGGTCATCGAGGCGGAACTGATCAAACGCATCGGTGAACCGGGGCGGAAACTCCATACCGGCCGCAGCCGAAATGATCAGGTTGCGCAGGACTTGGTTTTCTGGGTTTACGACGCAGCGGAGCAACTTGGGAATGGACCGCTGGGCTTGCTGCTTCGAGCGTTCGTGGAATTGGCCGGCCGATCGGATGGAATCGTCATGCCGTCCTATACGCACATGCAGCGGGCGCAACCCATTGCCGCCGGGGCGGAAGCTCTTTGCTGGGCCGAAGCATTTGATCGCGCTTCACACCGATTTCACCAACTGACCGCGCTTTTGCAGTTTCCGCTCGGTTCCGGCGCGATAGCGGGAACTTCCCTTCCGCTGGATCGGAAGGAAACGCTTTTTGCCGCAGCCCGGATGAATTTGTTTCGCGAGGGTACGGTGCCGCTCACGGCAAATTCCATCGATGGAACGGCGTCGCGCGATGCCGCCGTGGATTTTCTTTATTCCCTGGCCATGACCGCAATGTGGCTATCGCGCTGGGCCGAGCAGTGGATCATTTACATGACCACGGAATTTTCATTCCTGAAAATCGCCGACAAATACACCACCAGCAGCTCAATGATGCCGCAGAAGCGCAACCCCGACATGCTGGAACTGATTCGTGGGCGCTGCGGCAATGTTTACGGCGATCTTTTCGCGCTCATGACGATTCTGAAAGGTCTGCCCATTGGTTACAACCGCGACCTGCAGGAAGACAAGCGCATTCTGTTCCGCGCCTATGACACCGTCACCAGTTGCCTCACCATGGCCGCGGCGATTGTAAATTCCGCGAGCTACATAAAGGAAAATATCGAGCCGACGCTGGAGCGCGGTTTTCTGGATGCCACCAGCCTGGCGGAATATTTGGTCACCCAAGGCGTACCTTTTCGCACCGCGCATCATGTCGTGGGCTCGTTGGTCGCGCGATGCGAACGCGAAGGAAAGACCGCTCTGGCGCAGTTGTCGGCGGCCGATTTCAATGATGCCTTGAAAGCGGATGGAATCACCGTCGTGATCGACCAGGATGTTTATGCGGCGCTTGGAGCGCGGAATGTGGTCAAGCGGTATCGAAGCGCCGGCGCCGCGGGCGGCCAGCCATTTGAAGACCAATTGCAGGCATGGAGACAGCGATTGAAGATTTAGGTCCGATGCTGCAATAAAGCGCCGCACAATGGAAGGAATCGGCCTTTGCCCTGGATAATTGACTATCAGATCGTACTTGAACGGCTTCAATCCGAAGGGATGGTCTGCCTTTATCACAACAGCGGCGCCTTCGGATTTCCCAAGACGGTGACAACGCACATGCGCGGGTGGATCGGCCCGCCCGACAGCACTATAAAGCCAGCCGCCTGGCCGATGACGCGCACCGTCGCGGAGCCGCACGAGCAAACCCTGGCTGATCTCGCCACCACGGTCTGGCAGAACGTCTTGCCCGGCAACATCTGGGTGATGCCGGCGAGTCATTGGTCCTACGAGCTGAACCACGGCAGCCGCGATTGGATGCCAGCACTGATTGAGAATCTTGACGTTGATCCTGGACTACTGGCCACGCGCAACAACGCCGCTGCAATTGAATTTACCCCGGAAGAATCAGATCGATTCAGGCATATGGTCCTGAGATTGCTCGAAATGCTCTTAAGCAGCGATTTCGCGCTGGTCTTCCCGCAGCGCGCCACTGTCTGCACGCTGCATCATCACAAGCAATTATGGTGGGTAACAAACGACGCGAAAGTGGTCGCTGGCCTTGACGCTGTGCTTGCCGCCACCGGCAAGTCATCTGACCAAACCCAGCAACCTGGTTCCCTGGTATCGGACTAATTGCCGCAACGAAGAATTGTCGCCCTACCGTCGCCGCCCTCCCGTCGCCCACATCGACTTGTAAACATTGATATACATGCTTAAAATGTATGCAGAATGTTCGGCTGGCGTGAAGGTTTCTTCAGCCAGCCGCGGGCAGAGCGCGATAGCGGATGGCGCTCGTCCGACAGGCCTTGGTTTCGACATCTCTCCAGTCGCGCTGATACGGACGATTTCGCCCGGTTTTGGCTCGCTGGCGAGGAGTTCGACATGAACCTAGTCATCCTGGGAGTTTTTGGCACGAAGATTGGCGCGGCTTTAGCCGGCGCTCTGGGCATTTTGTTGCTCGGAGCAATCGCGGTCTGGTTGACGGCATTTGTTGTTCGGCGGGCTCAGGCTCGGCCGGCGCTGGCCGAGGTGCAACCCCTCGTGGTTTCGGCTGGCGAGCCTTTTTCGTCTCGGCGGTGCAATACCCGCCAAATGGTAAACGCACCGTCCCGTGCCCCTCCCCTGGTGAATTGCGAGCAGCAAATCAGTTTCCGGCCTCGATTGCCGGATAAATCTTATTTGGCTGTTGGTTTCTGTCGGTGCTGACACGTCGAAGTCGGGTCTTCCCCTGCATCCGTATTAACAAAGGCTGATTCCTCGTTGAATCCGCCCTTGGGTTTGGGGAAGCGTTCATGCAATTCACGTTAGGAATGTTCATCGGCCTGATCGTCGGCGCCGGCGGGGCCTGGGCGTTTGTTCAATTTCTTGGCAAAAGCGCAATCGCAAAAGCACGCACCGAGGCGGAACAACTTAAAGCCAACGCGCAATCTGAAGCCCACAATCGCGCCAAGGAAATTGAGTTGGCGGCCCGGCAGGAACAGATCAAGCGCAAGGAGGAGTTTGAGCGGGAAACGGTTTCCACTCGCAATGAGCTCAAGGTGCATGAAGCGCGCCTTGCCAAGCGGGAGGACACGCTGGATCGCAAGCTTGACACCCTTTCGGTCAAGGAAAAGCACCTGGACGACCAGGATGCCAGGATCGCGCAGCGCGACAAAGCGCTTAAGGCCAAGGAAGAACAATTGGAGGACGTGCTTCGGCAACAGCGGGAGCGGCTGCTGCATATCACCAATATGTCCCCGGAAGCGGCTCGGGAAATGCTGCTCAAACGCATCGAGGAAGAATGCAAGCTGGAGGCTGGCGCGCTCATTCAGCGCATCACGGAGCAGGCCCAGGACGAGGCGAAGGAAAAGAGCCGGCAGATCATTCTTCAGGCGATTCAGCGCTATGCCGCTGAGCAGACTTCCGACCACACCGTCAGTTCAGTGGTTATTCCCAGCGACGACATGAAAGGCCGCGTGATCGGGCGCGAAGGCCGAAATATTCGCAGCTTCGAGAAGGCGACGGGCGTGGACGTAATTATTGACGATACACCCGGCCTGGTGGTGGTCAGCTGCTTTGACCCCGTGCGGCGAGAAATTGCGCGAATTTCACTGGAGCGGCTCGTGCAGGACGGGCGCATCCATCCGGCCCGGATTGAAGAGGTCGTCACCGCCACTTCCAAGGAAATGGAAGATGAGCTCATTCGGCTGGGCAAGGAAGCTGCCCAGGAAGCCAACCTGCAGTTGGCCAAGCCCATCCTCCCGATGTTGGGACGGCTGGGCTTCCGCACCAGCTACGGCCAGAATGTGCTGAAACACTCGCTGGAAGTCGCGTACCTGTCTCAAGTCATCGCCAATGAGCTGGGGTTGGACGGCAACCTCGCCCGCCGCGCCGGCCTGCTGCACGACATCGGCAAGGCGATGGACCACGAGCAGGAAGGTGGCCACCCCCAGCTAGGCCGAGAATTTTTACGGCGATTTGACGAACCCGAGGCCGTTCAAAATGCCGCTGAGGGACATCATGGGGATGTTCCGGCGACGACGCCTTACACGCCTATCGTCATGGCGGCCGACGCCATCAGCGCCAGCAGACCGGGCGCCCGGCGTGAAAGTCTGGAGCGCTATATCAAGCGGCTTCAGGATCTTGAAGGCCTGGCCATGACGTTTGAGGGCGTTCGCCAGGCCTATGCGATTCAAGCTGGTCGCGAGGTTCGGGTGATCGTCGATGCCCATCTGGTTGATGACCGGATCAGCGCCAAGATCGCGCGGGATATTGCCCTGAAAATTGAGTCGGAAATGAATTATCCTGGAGAGATCAAGGTAACGTTGATTCGGGAAGTGCGCTCGGTCGAGTACGCCCGATGACGATAGAATGAATTGTAAATTTCTTCCGTCGAAAGAAATTCGTATTTCAAACAAAACACCCGCGCTTTGCGCGGGTGTTATTTTATTTGCAAGAAACAATCTGGAATCTCATCTCACGAATTCAGCTGGCAGCAGCAGGCGTTTGCGCTGGTGCATTGACGCGGCGAACTCGGAGCGCTTTCAACCCCTTGGGGCCGTCTTCCGCGTCATAGTCAACGGTTTCGCCATCCTGCAATGTGCGGAAACCCTCGCCCTCAATGACAGTGTGATGAACAAAGATGTCCTTGCTTCCCTCATCTGAAGCAATGAATCCAAACCCCTTTTGGTCGTTAAACCACTTGACCTTACCCGTGGCCATACAGCCACTCCTTTCAGACGATCGAAGGCGCCAGTGCTGACACCTTAAACGGCGACACCCCAAATATACCGTCGAGCCCTTCCCGAACGGATAGTGCCCCCTGGTGCCTGCGGGAGCCGAGATGAAGTGGAGAAGATACAAAGCTCAGGTCGGTGCCACAAGAATTCTTCAATTTGTCAATATTTTGGCCCCACTTATCCACAATGGCCCGCAAAAAGTTAGTTCTCCGCGTCGTTTTTTGCGCAAAAATTACCGTTTCGTATGTGCGCAGGAAATTTTTCGATGGCAAGGGAAAAAAGGGAAACAGGAAAAACGAGCTAATTCGCTCTCGCGATTGGAGTTACGACGGATTATTTCAAAAAGGCCTTTTAAGCAAGAGGTTTAGGACCCGTGAGCGTCGCGAGAGGCTAAATCCAAGAACATTCAAAAAACCCCGAGCAATTTCATAAGGCCAAAACTTCTCCACGAGTTATCCACAAGTATTGTGGCCTACTTGATTTTCGTATTTCAACAGCCACACTAGCCACCCGCGCGGCTTCGCCAAATCATGGCATCGAGCGCGGGTGGAGCTGCATGAATCTGCTGGAAGTCACAAAGCTCGTCAAATCCTATAACCGGCGCGTTGTGGTCAACGACGTCAGCTTCCTTATCCGCCAACAGGAAATTGTGGGGCTTCTCGGGCGAAATGGGGCGGGGAAAACCACGACTTTCCGGATGATTCTCGGCATGGTTGAGCCCGATAGCGGAGCCGTCGCATTTGATGCGCGGGATGTCACTTTCCTGCCCATGTACAAGCGGGCTCGGCTTGGAATTGGTTACTTGCCGCAGGAACGCAGCGATTTCCGTCAGCTCACCGTAATGCAGAACCTGTTGGCTATTTTAGAAACGCTGGATCTCGATCGCCGCGAACGGCTGAGGCGCGCCAACGCCCTGCTCCAGCAGTATGGGCTGGTTCGTCAGCAGAGCCAGAAGGCCCAGACTTTAAGCGGTGGGGAACGCCGGCGGCTGGAAATCGCACGCGCCCTAGTGACTGACCCTAAGCTGATTTTGCTCGATGAGCCTTTCAGCGGGGTGGATCCTATTTTCGTGGAGGATCTGCAAAAGGATGTCCGTCGGTTAAAGGAAGAATTTGGCAAAAGCGTTTTGATCACCGACCACAATGTCTCGCAGACCCTTGGTGTGTGTGATCGCGCGCTCATTATCAATGACGGGCAAGTGTTCAAGGACGGAACCCCCCGGGAGATTATTAACGACCCGGCGGTTCGCAGCACTTACCTGGGGCACAGCTTTCGCGGCGATGAATTTGACGAAAAACAGCCGCCTCCTGACCTAAAATCTGTGTCAGCCCCTTCCAAACCACCTCATCAATGAACGCATCTAAATAAAAGAACGGGATAACGGGATGATTTTCCCATTCTCGCGGGTTTACAATGCCAGAGGTTCTTCGTTATGGCGGACCGCCGAGCAGAAGTTAAGGTATCGCCCGATGGGAATTTTTATGAAGTTTAGCCACAGAGCATGGGTTGCCGTTCTAGCCGTCACGGGCTTGGCGCTCGTATATATAGCGGCTGATTTTGCACGCGCGGAACCTGCATCGACCACAAAGCCCGACATTGCCGCGGGTCCCGCGACCCAACCAGCGCGGATTTCATCCGACGCGCAGTTGCTGCTAAGTCAAATGCGAAAGGGATATGCAACGATAAAGGGTCTGAAAGTCGACGGCACCGTTAAGGGAGAATTCGACATCGACGGTGAACAACATGCCGAGCAGGCTCAATTTGTCGGCACGTTCGATTCCGCAAAAGGGCTTTTCCGCAACGAAGTGACCGGCGATGCCTTGCTGGGTAACACTGGGCGCAAGATGTTCCTTTTCCTTCCCTCCAAAAACTCTTACGTGCAGTTTGACTTGCCGGCTGAACATCTGACCCTGGAATCGATCGACGAAGACGTGGCTGACATTCTACGAAAGCAGGATATGTCCGTGGCCTTGGCGCTTTCCAGTGATGCGGCCAGGGAAATTTCCGATGGGGCCATGACAATTTCCAAAATCGAGGATACACAGATCGACGGTGTGGCTTACCCCACGCTACTGCTTACCGAAAAGGATTTGGACCTCACGCTGGTGCTCGATCCCGCGACGCATCTGCTTCGCAGGGAAATTGCCGATCTCACCAAGGTCACCAAAAGCCGAGGCGCCAGGATTGTGAAAACAGCATTGTTGACCTCTGATTTTAAGAACACCCTCTCAGAAGCCATTGGAGCCGATCAGTTTGCATGGACACCGCCGCCGGGCGCGCAGGAAATGAAAGGAAGCGGCGACAATTCAGCACTCGTTGGAAAACCGGCGCCGTCGTTCGCGCTGGAAGATCTGAATGGCAAGAAAGTATCCAGCGCTGATCTAAAAGGGCAGGTCTATGTGCTGGATTTCTGGGCCACCTGGTGTGGACCATGCGTCATGTCACTGCCGGGGCTGGATACGCTTTATAAAAGTCACAAAGATGCCGGTCTGAAGGTGTTCGCCCTTAACCAGCAGGAAGATAAAGAAGTGGTGCAAAAGTTCGAGGACGAGAAAAAGTTCTCCCTCACTATTCTACTGGATGCCGACGCCAAAGTAGGTGAAGCATTTGGTGTCTTGGGTATTCCACAGACCGTTGTCGTGGGCAAGGACGGGCGGGTGCTGAAAGTATTTATCGGGGCTATGAACGAAGATCCGATTCGACAGGCAGTAGACGCCGCGCTGAAACAATAAGCCAGTCCGATACAGGTAATAAGACGTTCAAAGGGGCCGGGCATTTCACCCGGCCCCATTTTTGCGCTTTGCCGGGCACTTCACCGCTTGCAGCACCCGATAATGTTTGAATTCTCTAAGTCATCCACATAACAAAGTCCTACTCCCACCTGACCGATTAAATAATGTAACCTCGTGGCACCGGAAGCCTTTGCTTGTTTTACCGCGTCGGCCGGGATTTGAAATGAACGCAGATTTCGAAAATCGAATCCGCCAGTGCCCAAATCTGCCCTCGCTTCCCGCTATTGCCATCCAGGTTTTGGATCTGGCCTCCAGGCACAATGCGGATATTGCCGAAATCGCCCGCCTCATCTCCAAAGACCCGGCGCTTTCGACCAAAATTCTTCGCACCGTCAATAGCAGCTTCTACGGCCGCAGCCAGAATATCAGCACAATCAGCCATGCACTGGTAATTCTTGGCCTTCAGTCGGTGAAGACTCTTGTTCTGGGATTCTCCCTCGTCACCAATCTTAATAAAGGCAAGAGCAAGGGGTTCAAACACCTGGTTTACTGGCGCCGCAGTATCTACGGCGCTACGGCAGCCCGCGCAATTGCCAAGAAGTTGGCGATTGTTCAACAAGAGGAAGCCTTTCTGGCCGCCCTGCTGCAGGATATTGGCATGCTCGTGCTCGACCAGGTCCTTGGCGCTCAGTACAGCGAAATTTGCGAAACGGCGCCCACTCATCAGCAGCTTGTTCGCCGCGAGCTTGAAACGCTGAAATTTACCCACGCCGAAGTGGGCGCGTTTCTTGCCGAGCAGTGGAAGCTTCCACCAATCCTGTCGGCAACCATCGGCGGCAGCCACAACGTCGACTTAGTGACCGATCCGGCACTCAAAAAGGTGGCGCTATGCGTTCAGCTTGCGGGTTGGTGCGCGGACGTGTTTGTGGACGAATACCCCGCTGCGGCGATCGCCCAGGTACGCGCCAGCTGCGCCATGAATTTCAACATGACCGAAGCAGATTGCGATGGCCTTCTGCAGGAAATCGCGGCCACGACAAAGGACGTGGCGTCGCTGTTTGAAATTAACATCGGCACGGCGGCCGACTTCGAATCCATCCTCAAACAGGCCAACGAAGTGCTGGTTCAGATCACGCTGCAAAGCCAGCATCAGGCGACGCAGTTGCAGGAACAGAATGTGTTCCTGAAAAAGCAGGCGACGATTGACGGCCTCACCGGTCTGCACAATCGCGCGTCATTTGATGAATTCCTGATCGAGCAATTTGCGGTCACCCTTCAGCAGGGCAAGCCACTCACACTGCTCATGCTGGATGTGGATAAATTCAAATTAATCAATGATAAGTATGGTCATCAGGCGGGCGACCAGGTACTGGCCAAGCTGGGGAAGATTCTTCGCAGCGCAGCTCGCGCGCAGGATTTGCCGGCGCGTTACGGTGGCGAGGAACTGGCAATCATCCTTCCCGGCATGCCGCGGGCGGGCGGCGCCTCCCTCGCGGAAACCATTCGCCGAGCGATTGCGGCCAAGCCCATTGATTGCGGCGGCAATTCGGTGCCCGTTACCGTAAGCATCGGCGTCGCCTCCGCGGAACCCAATGGACCCTTGAAGGAGAGCGCTCACTTGCTCAAGGCCGCCGATATGGCTGTCTACGCCGCCAAGAATAGTGGACGAAATTGCGTGAAGATTTTCGCCATGAAAGCAGCCGCATAGGTTCGCTCCGCTTCCCACTTTGACAACCCGGCGCACCCGTTGAATTCACTGGGCCTTCGTAGCCGCGGCGCGAAGATGATCCCTGGCAGCGGCGAAACGTTGCGCTTTGGCTTGGCGCAACATCAACGTAAGGTCGGCAGTGGTAAATCCGAACCTTCGCGCGGTTTGAGTGATCAGATCGACTTCCTGGGTTTGCAGCGTTCCATCGGCCACCGCGGCTTCACAGATCGCGCTCAGCCAGGCGCGCGCCGTGGGTTGGTCCGGAGGATCGGGAACGTCCAGTGCGCCAGCCAGGGCCATATCGATCATGCGGTGCAGGCGCGCGGGCGGAACGCCGTTCCTGGCGGCAAGTGCTTCAAGGTATTCTCTTTCGGCGATTTCAATCGTACCGTCAGCTGCCGCGGTTTTGACGACCCACGATATCAAGCCCGACGGCGCCACATTGAGGGCGTATGCAACTGGCATGGCCGCGATGGCAATCGCAGCCTTCCCGTTGACCGGCGCCGGCTGGGATATTTTGTCCTGCAAGCGCAAGATCAGAGATCTCCCAGCATCCGAAGCGGCAGACCTGATCGCATTCAGAACCCAACCCGTCGCTCGATCGTTCATTACGTTTCCGCAGAATTGGCAAGTGGATGTAATATCGCTGGAAATCGGCGCTCCGCAGCTTGGGCAGTGCGCCGAGGATACGGATTTTCCCGGGTCGCTGGTGACGCCGCTCTTTCTGCAAAGAATATAAAGATTATGAACCTGGGCGCGCTGGCCGGTGGTGATAGGCGCGCCACCGGCGTGAGATTGCATGCGCTCGCCCTCCCAGCTCACTTGCACAATGGCTGAATCGACGTCCTTACCCGGCAAAATCCCCAACAGGTTGACCGACCCCACCGAACAATCACTGTAGAAGAAGCGGTTTCCGTCAACCTGGACAGCAAGCGATGTTTGATACGCGCTGTAGAACTCTTCCGACGCGATCTTTCGCAGGGGATCGATCTTCCCCAGGCGATCAGCCATTGCTTTGCGCCAGTACATCACCGAGGCGCGATCTTCCAGATCAATCCGGTTAAAACCGGGATCGGTCTTGCGGAGTTCAGCCGCTCCGGGCGGATCAGCCCGGCGAATTCCGCGCCACTCGCTTTGCTGGGTGATTTCCGCCAATACCCAATCGAACGTGCCACTGCGCAGCAGCGCGCCGCACTGGTTGCACTTTGCGGATTGATTCATCTCAATCACAACCCCGCAATTGGGGCAGTGCCCCTCAATCAAACCAGGCTTGGAAGGATCCGTCGCAACGCCGCGGCGACGCAGGAACGACCAGAATTCCACGAAGGGCCCAGGCTCGGATGAAATGACATGATCATCCATCAGGGAAAGCCGCTGGTCGTTCGCGCGGGCCGCGATGCGAAGGGTTGCCACTTCGAAGATTTCATCGGACGAAACTTCCGCGAGCCCAATGGAATTAACAACCACCTCATCCATGCGATCGCGGTAGCCAAACGTTTTTTGCTCTTCGATCTGGATGGAGAATCGCTCGTGAATGCTATCCGAGATAAAGGGCCGGACCCGGGTGAGGTCCTGCATGCTCCACGCGGACTGGATTTTCGTGAATGCTGTTTTGACACGCTCGGAAAACTGCGGAAAGTTGAATTGGGCATCTGATTTCAAAAGTGTGGCGATGGCTTGGTTCGCCAGATTGCCATCCATCACATCCGCGCCGCGACGGATCACGCTGTTTTGGTAAGCGGAGTATCCGCCCTGATGGGCAAGATAGATCAGAACGATCACACCGGCAGTAACAGGCAACCCAAAAACGGGGTAGTTAATGCAGAATTCGATCCACTGAATGATGAGCCATAAGATCGCCCCACCGCCGCCGCTTCCTCCTCCGCCGCCGCCCCCGCCACTTCCCCCGCCGCTATGAAATCCTCCACCCCCACCCGCGCGGGCCAGCGCCCGAGTTGCGAATGTAAGGCCGGATGCGATTGCCGCGGCGACGAGTAAGACACGTTTGAGGCGGGAATGCGCTGGCATCATGGGATGCGGCGATCTTAACACCTTCCAAGCCACCCGGCACCCTCAGCCGCCACAGAAGGTCTAACGAGCTAAACATGACCGATGGAAATTAGGTCTTGCCTTCATTGCTCCGACGGCGCGGGAGCCGTTGTGGTTGCTGCATCGGCCCCCGACGACCTGGCGCCTCTTTGAAAGCCCTGAACCGGCGGCAATGGGTTGGTGGGCAATTGATCAGCACAGAGTTCAAGGATTTCGATGTCCATGAGGGAAGACTGCGCCACCGTGTTGGTGCTCACGCGCGGCGATTCATCAAGCGGATTGAGCGCCTCCGCCCCTTCAATCCGGCGCCTGTTGCTTTCGCCAATTCGCGCCGCCAGGGCACGAATGGCGCGCTGTGCATAGGCTGGGTTTTTCGTTTTGTAGTAAGCGTACGCGGCCAACCTGGGCACCCCCGAGCTGGTGGGGCCTCCGCTTTCGCCCACGAGAGATGCATCCGCCCCCTCAGCGCCCGTGGTTTTGTCCTTGATCAGGATATTGCCGGGGGCGGAACCAAGGCGGCAATATTGCAACCACATTTTCGTGAACTCGTCGTTACCCAGCAACCCATCCAGCTCAAACGCAACCTCAGCACCGCCCTGAATCGTCGGCAGGTTATAGCTTCCAGGTTGATTGCTAAGCTGAAACAGCTTGGCGGTCGCGGGGTCGTAACCGACCACAAGATTCTTTCCGGAGCGCATCCAGTAAGTCATGGCGTACATGGAATCAACACCAGCCTGAATCTTGTCGCGCCATTGGGTGTCGCCCGTGCGTTCCCACGCGGTCATCCAGTTGCCCGCGAACGCGAGCCAATCGGGGCCGATGCGAATCCGACCGGGATATTTTCTCTCCGCCTCGGTGGCTGGCTGCGCCTTTCGCATCGGGTCAAGCTTGGATGCAACGGCATCCACCCCTGCCTCATCAGTGAGAATGTCACCGATTCGCTCATCCGTGCTGAGGTAATAATAAAATCGCCCATGGGTGGCCTGGCTGATGCGCGCCTCCTTGGCGCTGTCGCCCCAGTGATCGACATTATGCCGGGAACCAAGGCCGGCAAACCGCCCCAGGTGATACGTATCTACTTCGCTGGTGTGGCGAATCATGGCCTCGGCCATGCGGTAGGTTTCGGGGTTGCCGGTGCGGATATAGCTATACCAGAGCCAAAGTACGCTGCCGAGCTCACTGTTATCCCAGGCGAACCCGCCGATGTCATATCGCCATTCGTGACGCGCGGCGTCGTAGGAATGGCGGATATCTCCAAAATTCCAGAAGCCGTACCAATGGTGCTGATCAATCGCATTTTTGTAATAACTGACCAGCCCATCCAAACGGTCTTCCAGCTCCTTCTTGAACGGCGTCGAGCGATCCTGCACGCTCCAAAGTCCGAACACGCCCGTGGAATGGAGATATGTCGGCGTAACCGTAAGGATTGGAGGCTTGCTATTAAGCTGCGCCAGCGCGGCGGTCTCCACGCGGGACGGCGTGGCGCCTGAAGGGAATAACATGAGATCGCTGGTGCGCGCCACGCCAACGGGAGTCGCGAATGCGGGTTCGTAGTCTTCATAGCTTCCACCGCTGTTCACGTTGCCATGGCCGTGGATATCGTAATGGCGCAGATCCATTCCCGGCCCGTCAGGCGACCAAAGCCAGACGTGAAGGCGCGCCGTCGAGGAGAGAGCCCCATCAATCTCCAAAGAGGCGGGGTACGACTGCCAGAAATTCTTAACCCCCACGCCCAGACCGCCACTGACATCGCCGATAAAGGCAAAGCCGGCCGCGCGATTTCCCTCCGCGACGCCCACCCATGAGCTTTGGGGATTGGTGCGTTTGATTATGCTAAATCCTTCTGAATTCGGCTGGACCAGCTTAAAGGCATCCCAAGCCGCGTCTTCAGCAGGTATTTTCAAATTGGGCAAACGCTGTCCGTCAATCTGATTGGGCCCAAGGTTGAGGCCCGCCCCCCTTCTATTGCGGCTCAGTGCAAGCTGAAGTGGTTCAGCCCACACGCCGCCGTTGCTGTTAGCGAAGCGGACGTGGCGGTTTTGAATTTGTTCGCGCATGGGGACGTCAAAGACCAATCCCAGGGCGCGAATGAAATCTTTCTGCTGATCGCCATCGAAGATAATGGTGTGAACAAGCCGCACCTGTTGCTCGCCTGCGAAGAAATACAACCTGACCACGAATGGCAACCACTGACGGCTCTCTGTTTCCGCTTTATGCTGCCCTTCAATCTTCACAACCGCCCGGACCGGCCCGCTCTGTTCCAGCGTCACTTTTTCAATGTTGCTCAGGTAGCGCTCGCGGGTGGGAATGCTCAGAACATCGTTTTCCGGACCGTTCTGCAAAATACATTCAAGCTGCCCGTGTTGGGCCACGGAATGTCCGTCAACGGTCATTGAATCGATCAGGTATGGCCCCAACCGTGGTATGAGACACTTCAGTTTTCCCGTGTCGATTTCGATCGCGTCAGCCGTTTGATTGACCTTCAGCGAATCACCGCCCGCGGGTGCTTCGGGAATGGGTGTGACCTGCAACGGCCCCCGGGTCTCCGGCCCGGCGGTGGTTGCAAGACCCGTCCATTTGATCGAACCATCGGGCCAGTAAGCCAGGGGCCAGGATTGCAGCGGCAGCGACTTGCCATCGCTATCTTTCAGCGCGAACGTTTGATTCTTGCTCACCAACCCCCGTGGCCAGGGCACCCCCCAGCTGATTCCACAGGGCGCGGGGGGCGGCGACGAATCCAGCCAATTTACCGAAACCACGGGCGCTGCATCAGCCGCGAGCAGCCATGAAGGCAGCATGCAGCCGGCCAGAAAAAGAATCGATCCGGAGATAATGGCCAATCGCATCGTTGCCTCGGGTTGGAAGTTCAGCGTATTGCCAGGTCCGCCACGGAATCAATGAGCTTTACTCGTTCCGATTACTAAATGTTGAAGGAGACTGGAAATAGAAGTGGATGGACGGTCCGCGGCGATGGTTTGAATCGCTCGAATTTCGAGCGTTGGATCGTCTTGGAATGGACAAGGCGACGGTTCAAAGACGCTAATTTTGATCGATCAACTAGGGTTCACGGTTGTCGGACGGATTCCAGATAAGCCTCACCACGATTTCGACCTTTTCCACACCCCCCCGCTCGCCCGACCCTCAAAGCAACTACAAAAGCCTACAAATACCCTAAAAAACAACTACAAATATCTACAAAAATGCAAAATTAATATTTCCCGTAACGACGTATAAATACACAGTTTACGTCAAGCCAAAATCCAGTCTCCAAAAAATCCGAAAAAATCCGTCAAAAACCTTCACCTTTTGGCCCATATATAGGGGAAGAGGTTTCCTTAAACCCATCGCCTCCTGCGCAACCCGAGATGGAATTGAGTTACATCCTTTGTTGCGATAAATCTGTAGACGAACCTACTTGAAATAGTCGCAATCGAGCCCGGTCGCCTCTATGGCTTCCTTTGCCACGCGCCGTCTGGTCCTTTTAGATAGTCCCCCGATTTAGCGTTCGCGAAGTTTCGCTTCGCGGCTTCCTGGGCGACAAGGTCGGGCGTCGTCTGGCTGGCCTGGGCAATCAACCGGTAAAGTTCGGTTCGATCATTGTTTTCGTCGTTAACCAGCTTGGCGAGATCGGAATCCTGAAGAAATTTCGGATCCACCGCCTCGATCATTCCGCCGGAATCCTCGCCGATTTTACCAGCGTCTTTTGCAGCGCGCAATTTGGGATAGCGCTCTTCAGCGCGTTTCTTTAGCGCATCTTGCGCCGTGTCAGCATAGGAGGGGGCGCAAAGCGCCGTCAAAAGCAACGCTGCCAGGGCGACAGTAATAATGTGAATTCTGTTGCTATTCATGGTTTTGCGGTCTCCGCGGTTGGGGCAGTCGGCTGGGTCATGTCCTGCGTGGTTGCCGCCGGCTGATCGTACTTCTTCTGGAAGTTATAGAAGTTGTCCAGCGAATCATCGACGTACTTCACGTTGACGTTGAGGGTGATCGGTTTAACTTCCAATGGATCGACATGGACGTGAAAGCATGCTGCCGTTGAAAGCGCGCACAGTGCTGCCAGCGGCTTGACCACGCCCAGACGACGAATGCCTGATTGGTTATTCATGGTTTGCCGCTGCTTCCTTTTCTGATGATAAGATACCGCGTGAGCGCCCGGTCGAGATTCTGGAAGTTAATGTTCAAATTAAGCGCCTGTCCGTTGGCCCCCTGGCGCCCCTTGCCTTCCAGATGCAGGGTTCCCACCACGCCATTGGGGGTGCTTTGCCAATCTGCTTTGATGACATCGTACTGAAAATCCTTCATCGCCAGCAATGCCCGACTTTTTATCTCCTTGAATTGGTCATCAGTTTTGAAGCGCGGATCCGACGAATCTAGCATATCACCCACTTTTGCCGTCATCGGCGCATCGAGTTGTACCGTTCCTGGGCCGGGCGCGGAATACAAAAATCCTTTGCCGAAGGAAATTTTGGGCCAATCTACCCTTATTGGGAAGCGGCCGTAAAGCCGTCCCTCGCCCGTGGCCTGGCCCGGGCTAAATGTGGCCAGAACCGATTTAAGGTTTAAATCATAGCCGTCCACCGAGAAGGCCAGTTTTGGAGAAATCGGATCGATTCTAAAGGCGTCGGTATGAATAACACCGTCTTCCCAATCCCATTTTGATTTCTCGATGAGAATCGCTCGGGCGCTTTCCGCTCGGAAATTTGCCGATCCGTTGGAAAGGTCCAGCTTGCCGATGTGGGCCTTTTTAATTTGAATTTGCTGATCGCCCGGAGTGGTCAGCGGAGCAAAGCTATCGGCGGTAACGGTCGTGCTGATTCCTTCCAGGCGCGCGTCATAGGCTTTGTCTTCCAGCAGCACATCATGGAATGAGAATGTAACACCCGGCATGACGCGGCCGGCGCCAATGTGAAGTTCGCCCTTGCCGCTAAAGAATCCCGTAATCGCAGCGCCTTTGGCCGCCGGAAGCAAGGCGGCCATGGCATCTGGATCGGTCAGGTGAAATTCGGGCAGGTTGCCAAGAATATCGGTCTGCCCACTCTGAGGGTTATATGCCGCATGAGCGCTCAGCTCCGCGCCAGGGAGAATTGGCCAATGCGCATCAACTGCAATCGCTGACGGATCAATTGTTGCCGCGGCGGTGATGCTGGGCAAAGTTGTGGGCCCGATGTGCAGCCCGCCAATCGTCAATACTCGCGCGCCGGAAACCGCCGCGTTCCAGCGAAGAGGAATGTCGCCGGTAATATCAGTAGCGCCGAACTGACCGGTCCCAAAATCGGCGGACGCTTTGTCAAAATGCACTGTCGCGAGCGCGCTGGGTGTGGAGTTGCCCAGGAAATGCCCCGCACCGGCAAGCGTAACCTTCGGCAGATGGATCAAAACACCGCCCGTGGATGCGGCGGGAATCGTCAGCGACGAACTCGGTTCGACCGTCACAGCTATACCGTTCGCATCCTGGCTGGCGGAAAGAGAAATGACGGCCATGGGCTGCGACGAATCAGCTGCCGGCAATGAAAGACCAGCGACGAGAATCGTTCCAATCGATACCACGGCCCTACCGGTCGTTCCCGCGCGAATATTCTGGCCGGTGGCCGGAAGCGTAAGGTGAATTTCGGTAGAGACTTTGCCGACACCGAATCTACCCGAGGAAAGCGCGATCTCGTCGGCCTGCATTGTAAGATGCACGTTCTGATGTGAGTTTTCCGGCGTATCGTTAACGATGGAGATGGCAACCTTCCGCGCCGTCTGAAGGTGGTCAAGGGCCGCATTCTCTATTGTGGCTGCGGCGTTAAGCGCCAAGATGTTCCATTGACTGTCGAGGTCTGCCTGGAGGTTTCCGTCGAGATTCTCGATGGAAAGCCGATGGTTTCCCAAAGCTCCGAAGATCGTCACCTGCTGCGGAATGACGCCGACATGCAAGAAGGCATTGCCTGGGGCGCCCTTATATCGGAGATGCGCATCGGCAGAGCCGGTAACTTTGATATTGGTTCCCAACTGGCTCGATAAGGTGGAGACGAGCGCGGACAGGTTGAGGTTGCCCGCGTCCAGAGTGACATCGACGTTTCCGACTGTATCAAGCCCTCCGCCGATGGTAAGCGTCGTGCCCTCTTCATGAGCGCTCAGAGCCAGTTCGAGCTTTCCGTTTCCAGTGTTCTCAATCGTCCCCGCGAAAGGCACCCAATAATCATGGGCTCCCTGGCGAAGTACGAGATCGCAGGATCTCAAAATAATTCGGGCGAATGGGAATGAAATGGCCGCTGAGGTTGATCGCGACGTTGGCGGCGCGACAGCATTTCTTCCGAGCATCAACTGGTGGTGATCGACATCCACCAGCAGCCGCGCTCCGGTCAGTTCGATGTCATCAATGCGGCCGCGAATCAGGGCAAGAGGGCTGTAACGGATAACGGCGGCATCAACCGTCGGCTCATCGTCCCGGCCAGCGGCGAACTGCGCCACGACCGCGCGAGTCAGAGAGACGTCGCGCACGGAAAATGACGCATTGGCAAATCCAAGGGACGCAAGTATTTTTGCCAGCTCACGGCTCACCACCCATGGCAGAAACGTCGTCTCGGCAAGCCATATCGCGCCAAAGATCGACAAAAGAATCACCAGACCACGCCGCCAGTATCGGGCGATGCCCCGCCATTGGGGCGGGCGATGCTCGACGCCAAGGACGCGAGCGGCGCCGCCTTGAGGTTCTAGGGGAATCTCTGCCATGATCTTTACCGAGCTTAAGCGTTAAGCCGTGGCAGACATACCCGAAAAAATCGCCGCCGGCGATTCGCACCAGCGCAAAGCAAAGGCATCGCGGTACAAACCGCGATGCCTTTGAACTGATCGATTTCCGGATAAATGACTCGGCAACTAGAACTGCATGATCGCGTCGATGGCGGCGGTCAATTCGTTGTAATCACCCGTGCCACCGTTGTGGCTGAAATTGAAGACCGGCTTGTCGGCCCAATCGAATCGAACTTCCGGGCGAATCTGTAGGAACTGCAGGTAGTTGTCGTTGGGGAAAGGATGAATATCGACGCCGGCTGTGACTTCGTAATAATTCGCCTGGGCGCCGGTGCTGAAGCCGCCCTGGTCGCGGTACCATTCAGCTCGGAAGTTTGGCGTGAAATGGGGATCCCATTTGTAGCCAGCATATCCCGTAATGCCGTACCACTGGGCCGCGCCGGGGCTCGTAATTGCAGCGCCGGGGGCATCCACATAAAGCAAGTCGCCCGTCACAGTCAATTGGTCGGAAACCGTGTAGCTCAGAATTGATTCCACGGCTGTCCAGTAATCGCTGTTGTCGTGGGTGTTTTCCGGACCGACTTCGAGGTTGAAGATAGCCGCAAGCTTCGAAGTGAAACTTCCCTTGGCCTGGGCGATGAAGTCTATATCGCCGTTATTGTCCAGCGTGCTCTGGTTCCAGCCGCGCGTTATACCGGTTGTAACAGTCCAGTCATTGCCGTTGATTGCCTTGGCGAAAGTGTACGATCCGGTGATGCCGGTGTTAGTGCCGGGAACGCCGTAAAAGAAATTATAGCTATGGGTGTAGAATTGGTTGCCGGTCGGGTTGATCACTTCGTTGGAGAGAATCCCGATGAATTTGCCGGCGGTGAGGGTCAGGCCTGATCCCACCGGAACCAACAGCGAAACGTTCGCCTGAATGATATCGTACTGATTCTGGGGATCGTTCACTGGGGCGTTGTCCAAAATGCCATGCGAATGAATAAACGCATCGTCCGTGCCGAATCCACTTTCAAAAAGAAAACCCCAGTCCCAGCTCTTTGTGGTGTCAACGGTTTTTGAGAATGTCAGGTCGAGCTGGTCG
Organism: Planctomycetota bacterium; assembly: GCA_030775485.1. Lineage (GTDB taxonomy): Bacteria > Planctomycetota > Phycisphaerae > Tepidisphaerales > Tepidisphaeraceae > JALYJB01. The sequence continues at coordinate 36,888 of JALYJB010000008.1, forward strand.
AGAATCGGGCGATTGCTGTAAGCGCCCGGAAAAATGATGTACGTTGGGGCATTTCCATTTGGCCCGGTCCCAAGCCGCGGGTTATTGAAATCGTAGAAATACCCACCTTCAACGAAGCCGGTAATGTTCAGCTTGTTCTTTTCCATCCACTGCCCGAATGAGGTCGGGTCCAAAGCGAACATCAGCGGCGTCAGGGTCGTTGGACCCGCCGGCGCGCTCGCGGGAGCAGCCGCCGTTGTTGCATCGTCAAGGTGCAGCGGCTGAAGCAGGGAAGTGCCGCCGGCATCCGAAGTTGCCGCAGATTGCCCAACATCGCCGGCATAAGCCGCCGACCCAACTGCCAGCGCGGCCAATGCGGCCGACCTGGTCAAAACATTCCGGAACATCGTATGGACTCCTTCTCTAATGAAAAACGCGGGTATACCTTTCCCACAAACCGATTTGCAATGGCAAAGGAAGTGCCACGACCTGCCCGCGATTGTTTTCCCACTAAAGGTGATTTTATAAGCAAATCCGGCATATCCGGAAAAGGCGAAGTTTTGAACAGGTGCTCAAGAGTAAGGCAATCGTGCGAATTGATGTCCGAGACTGCTATTGATTCAGGCTATTATCGGATGGTTATTTGGGCTGGATACTGAACAGAATCTGCCCTGCCGATACAACGCGTCCTTCGGCGCAGAGCACGTCAGCCACAACTCCATCCGCCCCCGCCATCACCGAAATCTCCATTTTCATGGATTCAATGATGGCCAATCGATCCCCAGCTGTTACGCGCTGGCCCTTTTTAGCGTCCACCTTCCAGATGTTGCCCGGAACTTCAGCAAAAACGGCGACCCAGCCCTGGGGGAGGGCTGCCGGTGGTTCCTCAATGTTAAGATCGGAAGTCTCGGTGGTTGTCACAAGCTGCCCCGCCGCTTCCCATCGGGCACGTTCCTGATTAAAAGCCGCCTGCTGTTTTGCCTTGAATTCCGCAATCTGGGGTGCATTAGTTCGCAAAAATTCGTTGTAGTGGCGAAGGCTGAATGTTTCATGCTTAACCTGTAGCTTCGCCTTGCCTTGCAGAAATTCGTCTCGAAAGCGGAGCAATTCGATCGCACTGACCGGATAGAACCGGATCTGATCGAAAAACCGCAGCAGCCACGGCTTCCCATCCACAAAATCGGTGGTTTGCTTGTAGGTATTCCACATCTGGCAAGTCCGCCCCACAAACTGGTAGCCGCCCGGGCCTTCCATGCCGTAGACGCAGAGATAGGCTCCACCGATGCCGACGGCATTTTCAGGCGTCCAGGTGCGCGCGGGGTTATATTTGGTGGTGACCAGCCGGTGGCACGGGTTGATCGGTGTTGCCACGGGGGCGCCCAGATAAACATCGCCCAGGCCCAACACGAGGTAGTTGGCGTCGAAGACAATCTGCTTTACGTCCTCGATCGATCCGAGCCCATTGATTCGGCGAATGAATTCAATGTTGCTGGGGCACCAGGGAGCATCCTTGCGCACCGACTGCATATATTTCTGAATGGCCAGTTGTGTGGCGGGATCGTCCCAGGATAGCGGCAGGTGAATAATTCGCGTCGGCACTTCGATCTGATCGACATCCGGAAGCTTTGATTCAGCGGCAATGAGCGCATCCAGCAGCTTATCCAGCGAGATAATCCGGCCGTCAAAATGCAGATGAAGCGAACGGATGCCGGGCGTCATATCTATAATGCCGGGCAGCGGATGTTCTTCAAGAAAGTGCGCTAACGCATGAATACGGAACCGAAGGTTCAAATCAAGAACCAGTGGCCCATATTCGACGAGAAGGCAGCGGTCGCCGTCCTGGCGATAGACAACCTCAACCCTGCCGGGGGAAGCTGGGATGCGGTGAATGACAGGCGTATCATTTGAGGACGGCGGCTTGGATATCGCCAGCGCTACTGATCGCTCGCGGCGGAGGGACTGAATTTCAGAATCCTGTTGGCGCTCCAAATCCGAGGCCTGATCGTAGGTAAGCCGGAAAAAGCGAATGGCATCGCCCGGTCTGACCTGCCCCATTTTCCAAAGCTCCGCCTGGGCGATCGTCACCGGGCATACGAAACCACCGAGACTTGGCCCATCGGGGCCAAGCACAACGGGCATATTGCCGGTGAAATCAACCGTGCCCACCGCGTAGGCATTGTCATGAATATTAGAGGGATGCAGGCCGGCTTCCCCGCCGTCTTTTCGGGCCCACACGGGGTGCGGCCCGATCAGGCGGACACCCGTGCGATCGGAATTGTAATGAACCTTCCAGGCGGTTTGAAAGAACGTGTCGATGTCTTCCTGCGTGAAGAAATCAGGGGCGCCGTGCGGGCCGTAGAGAACGCCGATTTCCCAGTCAGGCCGATAAACGGGGATCAGTTGCTTATCGATGGATCTATGCTGCTGAGAAAGGGATTTTGGCTGGTCGAACCGCAAAACATCGCCTGCGCGAAGGGGTCGCCCGGCATGGCCTCCGAACTTGCCTAAAGTAAATGTTGCCTTACTAGCAAGATATGTTGGGACATTGAATCCGCCGCGAATGGTGAGGTAGCTGCGTACCCCGGAACCCGCGACGCCCTTCATCTCCAGCACCGAACCAGCGGGTGCCTCAATCACCGACCAATAGGGAACGCTCTTTCCATCGAGCGTCGCTTCCATCGCAGCGCCCGTGAGGGCAATGGATGCCGCGATGTTAAAACGAAGCGTCGGCCCATTGGCGGTAAGCTCCATTCCAGCGGCATCGGGTGGATTGCCAAGCAGGCGATTGCCCAGTCGAAACGCCAGCGCGTCCATCGGCCCCGAGGGCGGCACGCCAACAGCCCAGTATCCGGTGCGCCCCGGGAAATCCTGGATGGTGCTTTGGGTTCCGGGCTTCAGAACGTCGATCGTATTAGGAATATATTTGAAACCGCTCAGAAACTGCGTTGTCACCTTTCCTTCGCAAAAGATGGGGCTATCGAGAATCTGACGAAGGTAATCAAGGTTGGTTTCAATTCCGGCCACGCGGCTCTGCTGCAGCGCGGATTTGAGATTCTCAACCGCCTGAGCGCGGGACGCGCCTTTTGAAATTATTTTTGCGACCAATGGATCGTAAAACGCCGTGACCTCCGTACCGGGTTCGACCCACGTTTCAACCCGCGCGGAGAGCGGAAACGCCACTTCCTGCAAGCGCCCCGAACAGGGCTGAAAATTCTTAGCCGGGTCTTCAGCATAGAGCCGAACCTGAATCGATGCGCCTCTGGGCGCGACCGCAAGGCTCTCCAGCGGCGGCATTTCGCCGGCGGCCTGTTTGATCATCCATTCCACGAGGTCGATTCCCGTCACTTCCTCGGTGACGCCGTGCTCGACCTGCAAACGCGTATTGACTTCCAGAAAGTAAAAAGCGGAGGTGTCGGCATCCACAATAAATTCAACCGTGCCGGCGGATTGATAGTTAACCGATTGGCCAAGCTTCCTGGCGGCAGCAAACAGTTGTTGCCGCAGTTCATCACTCAGTCCCGGCGCGGGCGTTTCCTCGATAACCTTCTGATTGCGGCGCTGGACAGAACAATCGCGTTCGCCCAGCGTGAGAATAGTTCCCTTGCCGTCTCCGAAAATCTGCACCTCAATATGGCGCGCCCGTTGCACATACTTTTCCAGAAAGATACCGGCGTGCTTGAAATTGCTTTTCCCAAGCCGCTCGACGGCCGCGAAAGCCTCCGCCAACTCGGATTCCGCATGGCAAAGCCGCATGCCGATGCCCCCCCCGCCCGCGGTGCTTTTGAGCATGACCGGATATCCAATCCGGGCCGCCGCGGATGCCGCCTCATTAAGATTTTCGAGCAGCGCTGTGCCGGGGAGCAAAGGCACATTGCATTGCCGGGCAAGTTCCCGGGCCGTGTGTTTCAGACCAAAGCTGCGCATCTGCTCTGGGCTGGGGCCAATGAAAATGATGCCGGCTTCCTCGCAACTGGCGGCAAAATCGGCGTTTTCACTTAGAAACCCATAACCGGGATGAATGGCTTGCGCCCCGGTTTTGGCGGCGGCTTCGAGAATATAATCGCTGCGCAAATAGCTCTGAGCGGCCGCCGCGGGACCAATGCAAACCGCCTCTCCGGCATCGGTCACGTGGCGGGAATGGGCGTCAGCTTCCGAATAGACGGCAACCGAACCGATGCCGAGACGATTCAGCGTGCGGATGATTCGGCAGGCAATCTCGCCGCGATTGGCAATCAATACTTTTTGGAACATGGTAAATGCAGGTTAGCGCTGACGCTCGGTCACGATTACCCGGATAGGCGTCGGGTTAAAACCGTTGCAGGGATTGTTGATTTGCGGGCAATTGCTGATGACGACCAGTGTATCCATATCCGCCAGCAGGTCGAGATACTTGCCCGCAGCGCTAAGCCCATCGACGATTCCAAGCGAGCCGTCAGCCTCAACCGGAACATTCATGAACCAGTTGATGTTGCTGACCATGTCGCGCTTGCCCAGGCGGTGCTGGGCCAGCTCATAAATGAAGTTCTCGACGCACGCATGCTGATGCTTGGTGTGATGTCCATATCGCAGCGTGTTCGATTCGCAACTGCATGCGCCACCGATGGTGTCGTGCCGGCCGCAGGTATCCGCGGTAACGGTCATCATCACGTTTCCTTCGTTGCTCATCAATTTCGTGCCGGTGGTGAGAAAGATATTTCGCTGCGCCACCATCGTTTCAGGGGCGCTGTACCGCTCATCGGGGTCGTTGGCATTGTACAAAATGCAATCGCCCGATTGGTTGCCTTCCAGATCGATTATCCGGATGGTTTGTCCCTTTTTCACCACGCCCGACCAGGGGGCGCGGGCGGGGATCACGCGATCATAAAGAATCCTGCCGGCAACGGCAGCGGGGTCTTGCAAAATCGTGGCGGTCATCGGCTCCTCGCTTCAATTCAGGAAAAAGTCTTCGGTGTTCTGAAATGCCCGCAGCGATTCGGGGCTGGCGTTTCGGATCGGATCATCCGCCGCGGCCGCAGGACCGTGGTAGGCGATCAGGCGCACGGGCGTGCAAATGTATTCGGCGCGGGGATCGAGCACATGAGGCGTGTTCGCGACCGCCACCAGAACATTCATCTCTGCTCGCAGCTCGACAAAGTCGCCCGGCTTGCTCGCGTTCTCGACAAACGTAAGCCCGCCGTCCTCTTCAATTCGCGCGTGCTTGAAGAGATTGATATTCGCGGGAATGTCTTTCTTTCCCAATCCGTATTTGAGCAGGGTGAGGAGAAAGCGATCATGTGCGTTGGGATAGGCGCTGTAGTTGTCCCCCTGCCCATACTTGGCTGCGTTTGATTTTTCGTTGGACGCTCCGCAAAAGGCATCGTGCTTGCCGCAGGTGTCTTCCACAAGGCTCATCAGAACGCGGCCCATATCACTGAGCAGCAGATTCCCTTTCCCCAGGTAAGCGTTCCACTGCACTTTCACGGTGTCGGCCACATTGAGGCGCTCCTGGTTTCGGTCAGCGTTGTAAAGCAGCAAGTTGACGCAGCCATCCCCTTCCAGATTGATGATGCGCAATCGGGTGCCGCGCTTGAGTATGCGTCCGCAATATTCACCCGCCGCAATGGTTTCATCCCAAACCACATCCTGCGATTTAATACCCGCCGGAAGATCCCTGGCGGCGCTGGCGGGAATTGTGGGCATCGCGCGAATTATCGTGCCGGATTGCCGCCGCGCATGATCACGCGCTTTCAGCGGCGTGGAGAGCTGGTTTGGCGTGGCCATGGTGTTTCTCTATCTTACGAAGGGCTAAAACAAAACTCCTGTTCGCCAACAAACATTTAATCGTCGCGGGAAAGCTTAGACAACATCATCGCCGGCTTCAGTCATCCGCATGACCGGCAATCGGTCCTCCTGCGCCCTGGGCGGATGGATCAACGTGTCCAATCGCTTGCGCGTGGCCAGGAATCTGGGATCAAGGAACTGATCGGGCGTGCGCGGCTGCGGGAGCGGTACCTCGATGATTTCCGAGATGCGTCCGGGGTGGGCATCCAAGACCACGACGCGGTCGGCAAGATAGATCGCCTCATCAAGATCATGCGTGATGAACAAAATGGTCACATCCACATTCAGCCAGATCTGCTGAAGATAAGCCTGCATTTGACAGCGCGTCTGGGCATCGAGCGCGCCAAATGGCTCGTCCATCAGCACGATGCGAGGCTGATTCGCCAGCGTTCTGGCGATGGCAACACGCTGCTTCATGCCGCCGGAGAGCTGATTGGGATAGGCGTTTGCGAATCGCTCCAGACCCACCATGCGAATCCAGCGCTCGGCCTCTGATTCGGAAATAACCTTCTTGTGCCCCTTCATCCGCGGGCCGAACATCACGTTTCGCTTGACGGTGAGCCAGGGGAAAAGGGTGTAATTCTGGAACACCATTCCGCGGTCTGGCCCCGGCCCTGAAACTTCGTGCTCATCCAGAACAACAGCGCCCGAAGTTGGAGAATCCAGGCCCGCCAGGATTCGGATCAGCGTCGATTTTCCGCAGCCGGATGGACCGATGACGCAGATAAATTCGCGGCGGTGCACCTTGAAATTAATGTTCTGCAGCGCCTCCACGGTTCCCTGTCGCGACTGAAACGTCTTGCTGAGATCACGAACATTCAGCACGACCGGTCGATCGTAAATACGGCGGAATCGATCGGCAACGGCCGGCGGCTGATCTAAATAACTGGGAAGCTCAAGTGACAGAGACATCCACAATCCTCGATTCAGTGGGTGAGGCGCGATCTACAATTGCCGCGACGGCAGCAGGCGCGGAGTCGTTTTCGGTTGCGATCCCGGGCTCGCGTCTTTTGGCGCCGCGATCACGCGATCGCTGAAAAATCATTCGCTGCGGCAGAAACAGAATGGATCCAAATAGGGAATTAACGATTGAAAACTTCGGATTGGGCGATAAGTAGGGGAATAGGTACCGATGAAACGACGCCAGAAATTGATCGCAAAACAGGCCGATTAAACCGATCATGATGATAGCTGCAAACACGTTCTCAAAATGAAAATGTCGGCCCTGCTGGCTGATGAAATGACTGATGCCACTGCTGGCCCCGATCAGTTCCGCGACAATCAGGTAAGTCCAGGCCCAGCCGATCAGGATTCGCATATCGTTAAACAAATTGGGAAGGATGCCGGGGAGAATTACCTTGGTGAGTAACTTGTAACGCTTGGCGCCAAGGGTCTGCGCGGCTTCGAGCAGACCGACATCCATTTGCCGCGTCGTATTGGCGACCACCAGAACCATTTGAAAGAAGGTGCCTATCCAGATGATGGCGATCTTGGGTCCGTCATCAATACCCAGCACCGCCACGCACAATGCCCCAAACGCCGGGGCTGGCATGTAGCGAATGAAATCGACAAATGGCTCAAATAGCTTGGAGAACAGATCGAATGTTCCGCACAAAATTCCCAGCGGCACGCCAACGATCGCCGACGTGATGAAACCGTAGAAAATAATCTTGATGCTGTGCCATAGAGCTTCGTGCAGCCACGGTTCCCCTTCGGATGGCTCGGTTTTAAATGCGGTGTAAAAGGCCCTGGCCACCTCGTGCGGCGCGGGCAGAAAGACGGGATTCGCGCGGTATCCGATGGCAGGTTTTTGGCCGTCGGCAACCAGGCGGGCATTCTCCGATTCGACGAGCCCAGGATCCCAAAGCTGGTCCGTCGTCAGCAGCATTGAATCGCCGACGTCCGTCAGCCGCATCTTGGGGTGCCAGATAAACGGCACGTAGCTCACGATGCACCAGACCACCAGGGGCAGAAGGAACGCACATACCTTCAGAAACGTAGCCTTGCGGGAATCCAGCGGGGCGCGAATCGCAAACCATTGTGTTCGATGTTCCACCATAATCCTCGTGGAGTCACCAGCGCGGAGCGCGTCGAAAATTCATTCCCTGGCCGGCGCCGAATCTGGCCAGGGAATGAATTGCCATCATGCGATTCTTATTTAGCATCGTCGGGCTTCTTGCCCGTCACTTCCTCAACCAATGCCGGGTAGATGTACTTCTTGGGATCTTGCGAATCTTTGTAAACAGCGTACTTGGTATAGAACCCGTCAGCGATCTTCAGCGACCCATAGACCGACTGCAACGTGTCGTTCTTCTGCAGGGCCTTGAGGTTTTCGTTCGCGCCCAGCAACGCTGTGCCGCCAAGGCTCTTTTGATATTCCTCGGCGGGAACACTCACTTTAGCGGCCATAATTTTAACCGCTTCGTCGTGCGTCTTTGGATCGTTGATGAAGTCGACCGTCTTGAACCAAACGCCCACGACTTTCTTCCAATCATCGCGGTGAGCGGCCAGGCTTTCGCGGCTTACGGCCAACTCATCGTAAATCAGGCCGGGAACATTGGCGCTGGTGAACAGCGGCTTGCTGCCGGCCACATTCTTAAGGGCATGGCCGGAAATGGGATACCACGCGCCGACGGCATCAACACTGCCGGAGGCCAGGGTTTGCGGGGTATCATTGGTGGAGACTTTCACGATGTTGACGTCGGTTTCGCTCATGCCGTTGGTCTCCATCGCCTTCATCAGAAGTTCGTGTTCGACCAGGCCGTATTCAACGCCAACCTTTTTGCCCTTCAGATCCTTGATCGAATCAATGCCGGGCTTTCCGATGATCATGTCGTTGCCGTTGGAATAGTCCTCCAGCAGGATGGCCGCGGAGGGCTTTCCACCAGCGCCAGTGACGACCGCATCGCCGGAAACGATCGTCACGGCATCCACCTTGCCGGCGGCAAAAGCATCAATGCTGGGTCCGTAATCGAACCAGATGAACTTCACGTCAACCCCGGCATCCTTGAAGAAACCTTTTTGGAGGGCCACTTCCCAGGCCACATAGCCCGGCCAATCGCTGTATGCGATCGTCAGGGGATCTGCCCGGGTAATAACCGGCCCGGCAACCAATGCAAAAACGAACGCACAGACGATGGCTCGCGTAGCGCCCTTCATGAGGACTCCTATACAATGAGAAACATTTGAGCGGGAGATTAAGGTCAGGCCGAGATGGGATATGCCAAAACCACAAGGGGCGGCACATCGGTATCCAAACGCCGAAGACCTACCCACTTCGTTGATCGGACGGCCTAGGCCGGGTATGCGGCTGTACCGAAACTCGATGCATTTCCGGATCTTCGCCCGGATCAGCACCTACGCCGTGCGGCGGGACCAACCTGTCACCCCGCGTATCGCAAGGCCGGTGCCATCAGCAAAATGGCTACATATATGACCGAATCAACGGAATCCAAGCCATCGCGCTTCTTCGCCTGCGCATGATTCGCGCGGCCCCATGCTCCATGCCTGTCCAACGAGCACCGGGGTAGAATCGAAAACGTCTATACATCGCCGTATAGTCTTAAAGATGATCGCAACCGATTTAAATGACCTGGTCGGCGTCTGGAGCCGGCGATCGATCCGCTGGCCGAATAGGGATGCCGACACAACCACGCGGGTCTGGTGGTTGCAGGGCCGCCCCCACTATTGCGACCTCCGAATCCCGCCTGGACGGCCCTCCTTCATCGGAGCGCATTCCCTAGTCAGTTGTAATGTTACGCTCCGAAATTGGATGGCAACGCAGGAGGGGTTTGCTGGGGCACTAATGCAAAGCGAAACTGATTGGCTCTGGAAAAGGGAGATCGACTACCAGCCACCCACGGGCAACCGAGACATTGGTCGGCTGGAGTTTACCGATCCCGAGCGAAAGCTCATGATTGAAGAAGGCGTTGATCAACCTTACACCGAGGTATGGGAGCGAATTGATGACGCTGCTTCAACCGGTGGTGAGGCATGGGTGCTTAAATTGGAACCCAATGCCAATGACGAGCGGGGACTGCTTATTGCCGTGGGGAATCATTTTATGCTGGCCTTGGACCGTCGCAAGAAAGGCGATGGGGCGACCCCAGACGTCTTTAACATGGAAATTTCCCACGGGAAGCGGGCCGGACCTGTTTCTCAATGGATAATCAGTGATTCAATATTCCCTTGGCGTGAGGGGCAATGTGTTTTCGGCGAATCGCCCCTTGTGATTGATTGGGATCGCCGCTTATTGATCGAATCGCGGGTCTGGTCGATCGTGGAACCCACGGTGGGTTGTCTTGATTGGATTCAAAGCGGTTGATGCGACCGCCCGAGGATTTTTAATGATTCGAAAAATTTCATCCAGCTCTAATTTTCTTATTGACAGCACCTCCCCATTTTCGCAACATACGGGGGTAAAGCCACCATGGTTCGCAATGGCGGGTGCACCCGGATTCGGGCGAGGCACACCGTAGCGAGCCAGGGTGGCTTGTTTCGTTTAGAAGCGCCGTGAAATGAAAGGAACCAACCCATGGCCAGTAAACACGATTATCTGAAGGAAACGATCGATCACATCAACATCGAGCAACACAACGTTGTTCCGCTCGTCGATTCGATGCGGAAGATGGCGTTTTCCGGCCGCGATCTGTATCGCGCTGCCGACATTTACAACCGGATGCTGCTGGATGAAGACTGCGGCATCATTCTCTGTCTCGCCGGATCGCTGATCAGCGCGGGGCTTAAGAAGGTGTTTTCCGATCTCATCCGCCACAACATGGTGGATGCCATCGTCAGCACCGGGGCGAACATTGTCGATCAGGACTTCTTCGAGGCCCTGGGGTTCCGCCATTACATTGCCGAGGAGCGCTTTAAGAGCGGCATGTATGACGGCGAGCTGCGCGAATTGATGATCGACCGGATTTACGACACGCTGATCGACGAAGATGAACTGCGAATCTGCGACAACACGATTCAGAAGATCGCTGATGAGCTTGAGCCGCGGGCTTATTCTTCGCGCGAATTCATTCGCGAAATGGGCGCGTATCTCAAGAGCACCGGCTGCCGGGCGACGGACAGCATCGTTTACGAAGCGTATAAGTGCGACGTTCCGATCTTCGTGCCGGCATTTAGCGACTGCTCAGCTGGTTTTGGTCTGGTGGCTCACCAGCATGCTCGGGGCGACCGGCCCAAAGTCAGCCTCGACAGCGTCAAGGACTTTTACGAACTTACCCAGTTAAAGATCAAGAACCCCGTCAGCGGCCTGCTCATGGTCGGCGGCGGTGTGCCGAAGAACTTTGCCCAGGACATTGTCGTCGCGGCAGAAATCATCGGCGACGAAGCACCGATGCATAAGTACGCGGTGCAGGTCACCGTTGCCGACGTGCGCGATGGCGCGCTTTCGGGCAGCACGCTGAAGGAAGCGCATAGCTGGGGCAAGGTGGAAACCGTGTTCGAGCAAATGGTCTTCAGCGAAGCGACGATTGCTGTGCCGCTGATCACGGGTTACGCGTATCACAAAGGCGCGTGGAAAAAGCGCGAAGCGCGCCGCTGGGCGCGGTTGCTCGAACCGGCCGCGGTGGCCTGAGCCGCGCCTTGGGTTTTAGCTGGACAACCGATCTCCCCTTCTTCCACTTGTGGAAGAAGGGGATTTTGTTGCGGGCTGATTAAAACATCACCGCCCCGCCATTGGGACTGATGCATTGGCCGGTCATGAAGCTTGCGCCGGAACCGGCAAGGAAGCAGACGGCTGAAGCGATTTCCGCTGGCTTTGCGATTCGGCCAAGCGGGACACCCTGGATTTCCTGCTCGATCTCTGACGGAGTCATGCATTCGAGACTGACCATTGCTGTATCCGTCGGACCCGGCGCAACGGCATTCACGAGAATATGCGGGGCCAGCTCGCGCGCCCAGGCTCGGGTCAGGGAAAGAATCCCTCCTTTTGAGGCGCAGTACACGGAGTATTTGGCTCGACCGAGATACGCCAGTTCTGACGCGATGTTGATGATGCGTGCGCCCGGCGGCTGCTCTTGCATCATGCGCGCCGCTTCGCGCCCGACAAGAAATGTGCCTTTAAGATTAACGCTGATGACGTGATCGAAATCCTCCGCCGTTGTTTCAAGCAAAGGGCGGATCAATTGAATGCCGGCGCAATTGACCGCGATATCGAGGCGACGCTCTTGTCGCTGGATTCCCCTAAACAGCTCCAGCACGTCCGGTTCGATTGCAACGTTTCCGGTGACCGCGCGAGCCTTATGCCCATTGCCGATTATTTCGGCTACTGATTGCGCCGACTCCGAGCGATCAAAAACGATCACCTCCGCGCCATCGGCAGCGAGGCCCACCGCGATCGCTCTCCCAATACCGGCTGCTCCGCCGGTTACCAGCGCCACCTTGCCCCCGAGGGGCTGCAGCGGCTGGCTCATAAAGTTTTCCCCGGAACTGGAAGGTCGAAAGTCTTGCACACCGCCTTCACGATGTCCGCGACGGCCTGGTCGGCCATGATTTTCCCCTTCTCCGCCGTTGAGCCGCCGGCGGTGATTAGCGCGCCTGATTGGGTGACAAATTCTCGTCGCGCCGGGAAGACGTCATACGGGGGAGGGTCAGCCGAGGGGTTGTGGGGAATTAGCTCGGCGCGCACAAGGTCGGGATGAAAATGCAGCATCAGGGAGGTCTCAATGACGGCAGCATGTTCGAGGGCAATGCTGGAGAAATCACCTGACGGAAACACTTTCATCAAGGTTTGCTCGGTGAAGAAATCCCAATACTCAAATCGCATTACACGCAACGCTTCTTGGCGCGCTTCGCGCACGGCGAGGTCAATGCCTTCGGTAAGGAACCATTGGTTTTCGAAGTGGCCATCGAAAAAGCAAATCTTGCGCACACCATGCCTCAGCCATTCGCGGGTGATGTCACGAACAACGGAGATTAGAGTTGCGCCATCGAGATTAATTGTCCCCGGAAAGAAGGGTCCCCCGCCGGAACGCGGCATGGACTTATAGCCGTAGCTAATCGCCGGCGCGACGATGCCGTCGACTTGCATCGCCACTTCCCTCGCGACAGCAGTTGAAAGATAGACATCAACCCCCAGAGGCAAATGCGGACCGTGCTGCTCGGTCGCGCCACAGGGAATGAAAACAACGGGGTCGCTGCGCAAGCGCTCGGCCAGTTCGGGCCAGGTCATTTCAGATTGCAGGACTTTTTTTGACATAAGGCTCACAGAGTGCAGGCGATTCGAAATCCCATGTTGTCCAACCGCTGGTCGCGATGGACCCAATCGCGAAAGGCTGATCGCAAAATTCGTGGCATCGCATCCCATCCGCCGCCTCGAACCACGCGCCATTGTCCGTTCGCCTGATGCATCCAGGATGAGCCATCGTCTGGCGCGCCGGCGTAGGAACCGTGCCAGGCATCAGCGACCAGTTCGCAAATATTCCCGTGCATATCGTACAAACCGAAAGCGTTGGCCGCATACGATGCAACCGGCGCCGGCCGGCCAAGACCGGGACGATCGCCGAAATCCAGGAAAAGGAAATTCGCCTGTTGAATGGATATCTGTTCTCCCGTGGAAAATGTAGAGATTGTTCCGGCGCGGCAGCAATATTCCCATTCTGCTTCACTGGGCAGACGATAAGCTCGCCCCGTTTGTTTGGAAATCCACATCGCGTAGGCCTGCGCATCGTTCCAACTCACTCTACACACCGGCAATCGGCCGCGGCCCCACCCGTTGTCGTCTGGCTTGTACGCGGGATACCCGTTGTCCGCGAAAGCATCCCATTGCTCAAAGGTGACGGGAGAAAGACTGATCGCGAAAGGATAATTGATTTCCACCTTATGGCGCGGCATTTCCAGGACGCTGGCGAATTTGTCATCGTCGTCATTGGCGCCCATCAGAAATTCGCCAGGCGGAATCCCCATCATTTCGGGCAATATATCACTGTCCTGAAAATGGCTCACACTGATGGGACGTGTCGTCGATGTCGGCGTGCTTTGTTCGGCAATGGTCATGGGATTGGCCGGGATTGGGTACGAAAGAATCAGCCGCAACAGTCGGAGGAATACGGGGTCGCCCCAACAGGTTCGCGTTGAGGCGCATTCGCCGCCTCGCGCATTTTGCGGGCCAGGTAACGCTGGATGAGCCAGATGGGTCTTTCAAGATGGCTCAGTCGCCCCGGGCGATAGGCGGTGGAATTCATCCCCTTCTGCACCGCTTCGCAGACCTCCATATCTTCAAGATGGAAGGTCTTTAGCATCTCGATCTCGGAAGCCAGGCGCTTTTCGTAATCTTCCATTTTCTTGACTTCAGGAAGCACCATCAGCGTGGTCAGCAGTTTCACGCGCTGCGGGCCCTCGGGAAGCACGCGATACCAGAACACGCGGTCAGGAGCCACGAAGAGGAGGAATGTCGGATACCCAACGTAGACGTACCACTGCACGCGCTGCTCCATGGGAACGGTTGGGATATCCATGAAGGTTCTTACGTCCGATGTGCCTGCCCGGACATCCTCGGCCAATTGTTGAATCAAGGGCAAATGGGCAACGGTATATGCGGGATGCTCCGGATCGGACCAACAAGTTTTGGCCGGGAACATGGGTTCGAATGTCTTGAGGTGAGCGCCGAGGTGGTGATAACACTCGGCGAAGTTCTCCACGATGACTTTCCAGTTGAAATCACAATCCCAATCGAGCTCAGCCACAACCTCCAGCTTGTCCAATTGCCACGGAGCTAGCTTTTCGCCCATGTCCGCATAAAACTCGCTGACAGGGGGTAAATCGCTTGCGAAACCGACAAAGATAAACCCGTTCCAAACCTCGCAACGTAATGAGGATAGGCCAATTTCCTTGCGGCTGAATCCTTCCGCCTTTTGCATCTCCGGCGCGCCTTTACATCGGCCGTCCAAATCAAAAGTCCAGAAATGATAAGGACAGACGAGGAAGCGCGCGTTGCCTTTGGCTGACCGGCCATACTCAGTGGGATTTACATCCATGCCTCGATGAGGGCAAACGCGGGAGAGGACGCGCACAACGTCGTCCTTTCCGCGAACAACGACGAGTGGCTCGCCAAGCAGTTCGAGATTGAAAAAATCGCCTGGTTTGGGCACTTGCGATATGTGCCCGACCGCGAGCCATTCGCGCTTGAGGATCTGATCGACCTCAAATTTGTAATGGTCGGGATCGGTATAGGCGGTGCGCGGGAAGGTCATGCCGCGCGAAAGAGGAAGATCGGCAACGTCGAGAATTTGTTCGTGAAGGCGTTCTAGCGGAACGGCGGACGGTGAAAGCGGCACTGCTACCCCTTTCAGAAAAAACAAATTGATTTGCGAGAATCGGGCGTTTGCGGCGCGGGAATCCGACTTATTGAACGTCGTCTGAATGCGGCGCGTCTTTCGCGATTCCCGCAAACTTACTCGCGTCGTTGATCGGACGGCAGAGGCCTGGGATGGCATACCGAAACTCGACGTCTTGCGGATCAAACCGAAGACATCTACGCCGTGCGGCGGGACCAACCTGTCACGCAACTTCGCTGCAATGCCGATGCCATTGGCATTATTCAATAGAAATTGCGGTTTTTGGGCAATCGAAGGGCGATTCGCGCTGTGCTCATTATTTTTCGATGCGCGCCATATGGGCGAAGTCTGAGTTTCCTACTCCCCTGTGCCCGCATAATACGCATGAGAAAGATCGTGACACATCAGCGCCGGTCTATGAACGTTGGTTAGAAAGCACGGCACATGACTTGCTTTGCTGACCGCCAGACAAAGTCTCTATTCTCCAAAACCTGAAAGATGTTTTCATGTCGCTACCGGAAGGGTCGTTGGCCCGCACTGTCGAAACACTTGTGAATGCCCGGCCAGTGCTCTGGGATGGGATGACCTGGCCGGAGGTGCAAGCGCTGCGAGATCGTGGAATGGATATGTGCCTGTTACCCATTGGAGCGACCGAGCAGCACGGTCCCCATTTACCGCTGAATACAGATTCGGTTTTCGCGACAGCCACCTGCATGTATGCCTCGGCGAAAACCCGTGTTCCCATGTTGCCAACACTGTGCTACGGCTGTTCGCTGGGCCATACGGATCGCTGGCCGGGCACCCTGTCGCTTTATCCTGAAACGCTTTCCACTACGGTGCGGGAAATTGCTGGGTTCCTCATTCGTACGGGATTCAAACGCCTGCTGATTGTGAATTCACATTGGGGTAATACCTCTTCCCTCCGCTGCGCGATCGATCGATTGCGGTTTGATCACTCGGGTCATTTTCAAATCGGCCTGAAAAACAGCTTTGAGTTCACGCGGAGTATTTGGGGGCAGTTCATCGACGATGGAGAGGATTTCCACGCAAACCGCGCGGAGACGGCCTTGATGCTTTATCTGGATGAAAAGAGTGTTCGGAAGGAAAAGATCGCGGACGATCCTGATCGAACTGCCGGAAAAGTCTTCACCTATGTAGTGCCCCAGACCAGCACGAATGGTGTGACGGGGCATCCGAGTCGAGCCACGGTCGAGGATGGACGCCGACTTTTTGTTGAAATGGGAGATGCGCTTGCGGCATATGTTGCCTCCGCGCGAACCGAGACGTCCCCCCTTTTTTGGAATCCCCAGGCCTGACCTGCGTAACAGGAGAGAATTCATGAGTAATGAGCACGACCAGATTTTGTCCCTCAAGAAAAAGCTTGAAGCTGCCGAGGTGCAATATTGTTTTGCCGCCTTTGTGGACGTGCATGGCATTCCAAAAGCCAAGTGCGTTCCGATGGCGAAATTCGAGGAGATGTGCGAAGGGACCGAGCTTTACACCGTTGGCGCGGTAGAGGGAATGGGTCTTGTGGGGCCGCAGGAGGATGAATGCTGCACGGTGCCAGACCTCAACTCGTGCGTGATTTGCCCGTGGGATCACCGGTTTGCCTGGATGAGCGCGGACACCCACTACCACGGCCAGCCCTACCACGGCGATAGCAGGGTTATTCTTGGCAAAGTATTGGCGAAAGCCAGGGACATGGGCTTCAAGTTCAACCTGGGGATTGAGCCGGAATTTTATGTGCTGAAAAAGGATGCCACGGGAAAGCTGGCTCCGCTGGACCCGATCGCCTTCAAAGGGGGCAATGCGTGTTATGACGTACGGCAGACACTGGGCTCCATGCAGTTTCTTGACCCGATGTGCCGGTATATTGAAGAACTCGGCTGGGGAATGCATAGCTTCGATCAGGAATGCGGCAAGGGGCAGTACGAGTTTGATTTCCACTACACCGACGCGATGACGATGTCGGATCGGCTCATCTTCCTGAGACTGATGGCCAAGCAGGTTGCCGAATCCATCGGGGCAATTGCCACGTTCATGCCAAAGCCCTTCTCCAATGACTTTCGCAGCGGCGCGCATTTCAATATGAGCTTGTCGGAGATCAAGACGGGAAAAAATGTTTTCATTGGCGGCGAAAAGCCCGACGCCCTTTCGAGCACTTACAACCTGAACACCTCGCGGCTGTGTTTGAACTTCGTGGCGGGACTCCTTAAGCATGCACCGGCGCTGACGGCGGTGTGTTGCCCCACCTTTAACTCTTACAAGGGTCTGATCGCCCAGGGCGATCTGACGGAGATGTCCTGGGCGCCGGTGCTGCGCTGCTACGGAAAGAACAATCGCTCGGCGATGTTGCGGCTGCCGATGAGTCGGCCTTGCGTGGAGAACCGGGCTGTGGATATGAGCGTGAATCCGTATCTCGCGGCAGCGCTCAGCCTAGCTGCGGGATTGGAGGGAATTGCTCAGAACCTGGATCCTGGAGAACCACTGAACGACAACTTGTATACGCTGAGCGTGCACGATGTTGAGAAGCGGCGCGTGACGCGCTTGCCGCAGACGCTGCTTGATGCGGTCCGCGCGTTTGAGAGCGATGCGCTGGTGACCGAAACCTTTGGCGAATCGTTCCAGCGAATTTATGCCGAGCAGAAACATAAGGAATGGGCGCGCGGATTTTACCGGGTTACCGAAGAAGAGCGGAACGAAGCGCTGAACTATATTTGAGGCCCGGTGCGACGACGTTGTTGACGCAGCGCAGTTCGAACGGACACAATGCGCTGACAATATGGTGAATCGATTTTACCTGGCGAGCAGCCTCTGTTTCCTATCCGGGGCAATTTTGGCATTTCGTGACGGCGCTTCCTTAATTAACGGGTGTTTGCTCCTTGGAAGCGCCTTCTTCTTTATCGCGGCGAGCATCAGCGTGTTCCATCGGGGGAAATAGCCGATCGCACTTGCTATGGTTATCCGGTAATTAAAATGTCAACCTCAACACGCCCCAGCCCAAAACCAGCCCTCGAATAGCAATGTAGCTTACGAAAGCCAATTAGGCTGCTAATGTGCGCATTTAGGCGCTATTTGTCAAGAAAAAAGTTGATTGCACCGCGAAAACAAACAAGGGGGATGACAATCGCCTTGGAAACATTCATTCATATCGCAGCGCTTCGATCGGATCGAGGCGGGAAGCCTTCCAGGCGGGGTAATAACCAAAAACGATGCCGACGGTGGCCGACACAGCGACAGCAGCAACGATGGCTGGTACCGATGGCAAAGTGGGCCAGTGCAAAAGCACCGTGACCGCGAAGGAAATCCCGCGGCCAAGTAGAATTCCGGCAATGCCACCGGCGAGGCAGAGAAGCACTGCTTCGACAAGGAACTGGCGGAGAATATCGCGGGCGCGGGCTCCCACCGCCATGCGCAAGCCGATTTCGCGGGTGCGCTCCGTCACGGAAACCAGCATGATGTTCATGATTCCCACCCCGCCCACCACCAGCGAGATGAGCGCAACGCACAGCAGGAGATTGGTCATCAATCGACTGGTTGAAGCCAGGGCCTCGGAGAATTCGGTGAGATCGCGAACGCGAAAATCGTCGGGCGCGCCGGGGCGGATGTGGTGGGTGTCGCGCAGAACGCCGGTGATCTGGCGAATTGCCACGGGAATGTCACCCGCGGCATCCGCGGAAACCCAGACATCATCGAGATCGGCAAAGCGCGTCATCTGAAGCACGTCGGCGGCCTGGATGGCGGATTGCTGGGCATAGAGCTGCACCTGTTGGTTAGGGTAAAGCTGGCTCAGGGAATTGACCTGGGCGGCTGTGGAACCGCCCGCGCCCTGATTGACCTGGCGCATGCCGGTCAAGCGGTATTTGATGGTCGTCCAGGGCGCGATGACAATGTCGTCCTGATCGCGGCCCATCATGTTGGCGCCTTTGCGGCTAAGAATGCCCACCACCTTCATGCCGATATTTTTAACGCGGATTTCCTTTCCCAATGCCGGCTCATCGCCGAAAAGCTGATGCACGACGGTTTGTCCGATGAGGCAGACAGCAGCGGCGCCTCGGACGTCTTCGTCTGTGTAGGGGGCGCCTTCAGTGAGACTTGTCCAGTTTCGGACGGCCAGATAATCGGGCGTGGTGCCAAGGATGGTATTGGGATACCAGTTATGGTTCCCATAGATGAGTTGGGCGCGGGTATCGACGCTTGGGGCGATCCATCGAACGGTGCTGCATTGCGTTTGAATTGCTTCGCAGTCAGCGGGCGTGAGGGTTACTCGGCCGCCTCCACCGGTGCTTACACCGCTGACCGCGATATCAGCCGGATCGATTTGAATCACGTTGGCGCCCATGCTGGCGATCGATTGCTCGATGCTCTGGGATGATCCCTGGCCGATCTCCATCATCGCAATGACGGCGGCAATTCCGATGATGATTCCAAGGCACGTCAGGATGGACCGCATAATGTTTCGGCGAAGGGCACGAAGCGCGGTTTTGATGGTACGGTAAACGACTTTCATGGCTGCGTGCTCCCATGGTTTGCGGTGGCCAGTGACGCGCTCACGTGTTCGACCGGTTCATCTCCCAGGACAGCCAGCGGCGCGCCTTCGTCAATGATGACGCCATCTTTCATACGAATCACGCGCCGGGTATGGCGGGCGACGCTGGCATCATGGGTGACGAGGATGATGGTTATGCCTTCTTCGCTATTGAGCTTTTGGAACATGCGAAGAACATCTTCGGTCGTGTGAGAATCGAGATTACCGGTCGGTTCATCAGCGAAAAGGACGGCGGGCCGATTGATGAGGGACCGCGCGATTGCCACGCGCTGCTGCTGGCCACCGGAGAGCTGGGACGGCTCGTGATGCATTCTGTCGCCAAGGCCCACGCGATGGAGGATTTCCTCGGCGCGGCGCCGACATTCCTTGTCGGAGAGATCAGCCATGGAATAGCTCATGGGCATCAGCACATTTTCGAGCGCGCTGGTGCGAGGCAATAGATTGAAGCTTTGGAAGACAAAGCCAATCTTGCTATTGCGCTGCAAGGCGCGCTGATCCGCTGAGTAGGAGGAAATTTCCTGGCCATCGAGCCAATATTTTCCTGAGGTGGGCCGATCCAGACACCCCAGGATGTTCATGAGGGTGGTCTTCCCCGAGCCGCTGGCGCCGACCAGCGAGATAAGCTCACCGCGCTTAATCTGAAGGGAGACCCCCCGCAGGACGGGAATGTCCAGCTCGCCGACGTGGTACGTCTTGTAGACGTTTTCCAGTCGTATCAACTCCGAATCGGCGGGTGGTTTGTTGCCGTTATCATTCATTTGAAATTCCGCTCAACGTCGTCGAACCGGAGGCAGGAAGGGATTTAAATTATTGTCCTGAGACGTGTGGACAGCCTCACCGGTTACAACTTCCTGGCCTTCGGCGAGATTGTCCGAGGCGACAGCGGTTCGCAGGCCGTCGGATGCTCCGATCTTCACATCGACAGGCCGAACGTAGGTTCCATCCTTCACCCAGATTGCGCCGCGGCGCTCCCTGGGCGCTCGGTCCTTTCCCGAGGATTTCGCCCCACCGCTCTTTGCGCTTTGGTCCGGGTCCGCCAGACGCCAGGAGCGGGCATCCGGGGCGACCTGCGCCATTGAGGTTGGATACCACCGCAAGGCCGAGCTGGGAACGAGAAGCACATCCGGGTCGCGCTGTACGATGAAGTGAACGTTGGCGGTTAGATAGGGAAGCAGCAGGCTGTCAGGATTTTCCGTGTTCACTTCCACCGTATACATGACGACGTTCTGAGTCATGGTTGCGTTGAGCCGCACTTTTCCAACCGTACCGTTGAATTCTTTATTGGGGAATGCGTCGCAGGTAAAGGTAACCGGCGCCCCCGGGACGATGCGCCCGATATCGGCTTCGTTCACCGCAACCCAGATCTGCATCCTGGTGAGGTCTTTTGCGATGAGGAAGAGGCTGGGCGCGTTGAGACTCGATACCACCGTCTGGCCGACATTGACGCGGCGATCGATGATGACACCTTTGACGGGCGATTTGATGGTGCAAAAGTCGAGGTTGCGCTGGGCCTTTTCCAGCGACGCCTGGGCCTGGGAGATTCCTGTTTTGGCCTGGGCAATTTCGGCATCCGCCACAGAAACATTGGCTTTGGCCGTCTCATAATCGGCGCGATAGGTGTCGTAATCATTCTGCGAAAGCGCTTCGGATGGCCCCATTGCCTTGGCTCGGTTCCAGGTTTGCTCGGTCTGGAAAAGCTTGGCGTTGGCGGTGGCCAGATCCGCCTCGCCTCGTTGCACGGTTGCCCTGGCCTGCGCGAGCTGGGCCTGGGCGGTATCGACGTCCGCGCGGTAGACAACATCATCAATCTTTGCCAAAACCATGTCGGCTTCCACCGGAGAGCGATAATCGATCTGATTGCCGGTGGCATCCTTGCCGAAGGATTGGATCAATCCGGCAACCTGCGCGCCGACGTCCACCATTTCCTCGGCCTCCAGGGTTCCGGTCGCGCTGATTGTGACGACGAGATCGCCCCGCTCGATCCTGGATATCTGGTATTCGACAGCCGGTTTTGACCTTGAATGCCAGTACCAACCCCCGGCGCCGGCGCCAAGGAGAATCAGGATGAGGACGGACATCAACTTTCCCATATCAATCTCCGGAAATTTCCTGCTTCAATGTTCGGCGGCGCGGGTTGTGGGTATTTGCTCGCCTATTTCCCAGCCCCCGCCAAGTGCTTTGTACAGCGCGACCGCGTCGGTCCCAATATTCCGGTTGCTTTGCACCAGCGAATCCTGGGATCCAAACAGCGATCCCTCGGCAACGAGGACGCTTAGAAAATCGGTGAGGCCCTGTTTATACCGGCGCGTGGAGAGTTCCACCGCGCGCTGGTTAGCGGCAACGGCGATGGAAAGCGCGGCGCGGCGGCGCTGTTCCCTGTCGTAGACCACGAGGGCATTCTGCACTTCCTGCAGCGCGATCAGCACGGTCTGCTTGTATGCCGTGAATGACTGTGCCTGCAGGGCGTTCTGAATCTCGATATTCGATCGGATGGCTCCCGCGTCAAAGACAGTCCACGACGCGCTGGGACCGAAGGACCACGATCGATTGGCCCAATTCCCCAAAGCTGGAAAGTTATTTCCGCCGACGCTGAGGTTGCCGGTCAGGGAAAATTTGGGAAATAAGTCCGCTGTCGCCACACCAATCTGCGCGGTTGCCGCCGCGAGTTGGCGCTCGGCCCGCCGAATGTCCGGCCGGCGACGCAGCAAGTCCGAGGGCAATCCGACTGGCAGAATCAATGGCGGCTGGGGAATTGGCGCCTGGGGCATAAGCTCGCTTTCCAGCGTAGTCGGCGGCAGGCCGAGAAGAATACTGATCGCATACATGGTCTGCTGCTCGTTGGCCTCCTGGTTTTCGATGGCCGCGGTGGTGCTTGCTACTTGCGCCTCCGCCTGCGCGATATCGAGATCGGTGCCAGTGCCCAAAGTCTTTTTTTCACGGGTCGTGCTTAGGTTGCGGGCCTGCACGTCCAGATTCTGCTGTGCGATTAATATTTCCTGCTGAAACCCGCGAAGCAGAATGTAATCGGTGGCCACCTCGCCCAACACCGTGATGAGGACGTTGCGTCGATCCTCCACGGACGCCTGAAAGCCGGCTTTGGCGGATTCGACGGACCGGCGAATGCCACCGAATATATCGAGTTCCCAGGCTGCGTCGGCCCCGGCCTGCCAAAGATCCTGATCATCACTCCTTCCGGATCCGCTGCGAGAATAGGAAGCGTTTGAGTTGACGGATGGAAATATTCCGGCCCGCGCAATCCCGACAGTGGCGCGGGCCTGGCGAACGCGCTGGGTCGCGGCCTCAAGATCGAGATTGGAAACAATCGCCCGCTGAACCAGCGAATCGAGCATGGGATCGTGAAATGTTGTCCACCATTGCTCGATCTCAATAGGCTCCTGCACGGTCAGGCTCCCCATTGTGGTGGGCGGCGTCTCCCAATGCGCGGGTGTTGAGGTGTTAGGCGCGCGGTAGTCGGGCCCGACATTGCATCCAACAACAAAAGTCAGCAAGGCGGTGCAGAACGCGGGGAATAACCTCCAATTCATCGTTCTGACACTCCTGGGGCTGGAGAAAGCATTTTCAACTGATGGTACGAACGTAAAGCTGATATCCGCATGGGTGGTGGTTATCAGATCGTCAATGGTGCATCAATGGTGCGAACGCTAGTCTAGCGCAGCGATGGCTTTGACGGCAATTCCCCACGGCTCGTTGGGGCGTGATTTGCAAATTGCTCGAATCTTGCCGCAAAGAATGCGACCCGGCCATGCGTTAGGTGCCTAAACCGCTGGACATTCGCGCGAATTACTCTAGTTGTATTTACGATTGAGGATGAACGCCCTCCTGGGTATTTTCGGACGTAGAATTGCGCCATGATAGACGACTCCTCTCCATCTAATGTAATGGCCTTCCCGCAGCTTGACGCAATCGATCTGGCGGTGCTGCAGCCGATGGCTACGTCTCTTGACTTTGAAGATGGCGAAATCGTTTTTCGCGCCGGTGACGCCGATCTGGATCTGTTTGTGGTTGAA
The DNA here is from genome assembly GCA_030775485.1 of Planctomycetota bacterium. GTDB lineage: Bacteria > Planctomycetota > Phycisphaerae > Tepidisphaerales > Tepidisphaeraceae > JALYJB01. The sequence continues at coordinate 60,551 of JALYJB010000008.1, forward strand.
TCCGGCGCTCTGGAGATCCTAAACCCTTCTGACGAGAACCGTCATGTGGTAACGCATGGTCCGGGAGAGTTCGCTGGAGACATTGATTTGCTGACCCGCCGCCCTGTGATTGTAACGGCGGTTGCGCGGGGGCGAACGCGATTGATGCGGGTGCCCGGCGCGCGATTGCGGGAATTGCTGAACAAGGTGCCGCGTCTCGGTGAAAAAATGCTGATTGCCACGCAGGAGCGCCGACGTCTTCTTATGCAAGCGGGCGTTCTGGGGCTTAAGGTCGTCGGGCCGGGCAAATGCCGGGACACCATGCGCGTCCGTGAATTCCTTTTCAAGAATTTCGTCCCGTTTACGTGGTACGACTCGGCATCGGAGCAGGGAAAGAAGCTTTGGGCAAGCTGGGGCTCACCGACAAAGTCTCCAGTCATTGAATTCGGCAGTGGCAAATTGCTGATCAATCCGGGGCTTCGCGAATTGGCGCAAGGAGCCGGCGCCTGGCGCCAATGTCCGACGAATGATGTGGACCTGGCAATTGTTGGCGCCGGCCCCGCCGGAATGACCGCGGCAGTTTATGCCGCCTCCGAAGGCGTTTCGACGATTGTGCTTGACGCGCTTGGGCCTGGCGGGCAGGCGGCGGGATCGTCCAAAATCGAGAATTTTATCGGATTTCCCAGCGGCCTCTCTGGCGCCGAGCTTGCGATGCGCAGCGTTCTCCAGATGCTTAAGTTCGGCGCGAAGATGGTGGCGCCCGTGGCGATCCAGCGGATAGAACCCAGCCCAACGGCGGATGGTTTGCACGTCTTGCAGTTGGATTGTGGAACGGTGCTTCGCGGTCGGACGATATTGATTGCAGCCGGCGTGCGCTGGCGAAAGCTTGATGCACTGGGCGCGGAGCGCTTTGAATTCGCTGGAATCCACTACGCTTGCACATCTGTCGAAGCGATCCTCTACGACAACCAGGATGTTGCGGTGGTGGGCGCGGGAAATTCGGCGGGACAGGCGGCGATGTACCTGGCCGAATGCTGTCGGGACCGAACTGTTCACCTGCTGATTCGAAGACGCCTGGGGCCGGGAATGTCGGATTATCTGGTCGGGCGGATTCGCGCCACGTCTAATATATCTGTCCGTGAAGGGGTTGAAATTGCGTCGGTGAAGGGCGAACGCCGATTGGAAAGCGTCACATTGCGAGCATTTGCCACGGATGGTGTGTCAGGGAACATTGAAGAATCATCGGAAACGCTGCCGATTCGCGCGGCTTTTGTTTTCATCGGCGCTGATCCGGGATGTTCCTGGTTGCCTGAAGCGATTGCGCGAGATCCACTCGGCTATATCCTGACCGGTGTGGATGCCCTGCGATCCGGGCGCTGGCCGCTGAAGGACCGCGAGCCGTGCGCCCTGGAGACCACCATTCCCGGAATTCTCGCGGCGGGCGACATCCGCGCCGGTTCTACCAAGCGCGTGGGTTTTGCGGTGGGAGATGGATCGCTGGCTGTGACGTGTGTTCACAAATTGACCGCTATTCGCAAATAAAAGAACGTTCAATAAATTATTGCCCGTTCGCTGTGGCGGTATTACATTGGCACGGCTTAATGTCCGATCATCCCATGACCTTATCAACGCCTCCATTACTCGCACCAGATCCGTTGTTCCCGCCGGGGGATTATGTGTCGCCCAACCTGCGGCGCATCCGGCCCGATGCGGCGTTTCCCTTCATGGCGATTGGCGATACCAATAGTTGCCAATGGCCTTTTCTTCGCCGGGAGATTCCGCACAACTGGTATGTGGATACACGCGTGGCGGGAATTGGTTTCGTCAGCCGGGACGAGGCGCATATTCTTTACAACATCGCCCTGATGTTCCGCGATAAACCGGCTTTAGAAATCGGATGCTTCCTCGGATGGACGGCATGCCACCTGGCGTTGGGGGGCGTGATTCTTGATGTGATCGATCCGGTGCTGCAGCGCGAAGATTTCCGCCAATCGGTAACACAATCCCTGACGGCGGCGGGCGTACTTGACCGCGTGAATCTGATCGGAGGTTTCAGTCCGCGGGCATTGGACGAACTGGTGAACGCTACGCATCGCAAATGGTCGCTGATCTTCATTGACGGCGATCACGAAGACCCCGGCCCGATAAACGACGCGGTCGCCTGCGAGCCTTGCGCGGAGCCGACGGCGATGATCGTCTTTCATGATCTGTCCAGCCCCGCCGTGGCGCGGGGCCTGGAATATTACCGGGCGCGGGGATGGAACACACTGGTCTATCACACCATGCAGATTGTTGGGGTTGCCTACCGGGGCGATGTTTCGCCGGTCGTGCATCACCCGGATCCATCAGTGAACTGGGTATTGCCAGAGCATTTGTGGCAGCACCCGGTCAGCTCGTGAAAGTCGAGGTGAGAATGCAGTGCCAGCGCGGCCAGATTAGTTTGCGGTCAAAGCCCGTTGATTCAGCAATTGCTCACTCGTCAGATTTAGCGTATCTTAACCGCCCTGCCACCCCCGGCACGCGCATTGGGTGGCTGTTGTTGAAGCGCACTGCAAGCCGAAATTCACGGCAAAAACAGTGATTTCAACAAACGGGCAGATAGCTCAGCTGGTAGAGCAATGGACTGAAAATCCATGTGTCGCCGGTTCAATCCCGGCTCTGCCCATTCAAACGTCGTCAGCGCGTCGGTCTAGGACTCACATTAATGTTTCAGATGGAGTATCCTGAGAACCGCATTGCATCAGGCATCCTCGTGCATTCGTTACCGAAAGCAGTTTGAGGAATTTGAACGCCTGACACACAAGTTACTGATTTTTGACAATCGACAACTCGGACAGATCGATCACGCAACCCACGTTTTGTTTGTCAATTTGTGGCAATAGCAATAACTCATCGGTTTCATTCAGCCTGACGGCCATTTCAGCAAATTTTACAATCTCGGCGGGTTTGATTTCTTCGTTGGCGAGCATCTTCATTTCCCTGGCAGCTTGATCGTGCTTGAGAATGAGAATCCGCACAGGCCCATCGCCGGTCCACAGGTGAGATTCGGCCTGGAAATTCAATACAAAGGTGCCGGCGGCTGGGGCGATGAAGACCAGAGCGGGCGCCTTGTTTGTGAACTGCTGATCTTTGGGCGTTCCCCATCTGCTTGCGAAGGCGCCGAGGCTGGCGATTTTATTAACGATTCGCACATCAGGGCGATCATGATGTTCACCCTCCGACTTGCGCGGCAGCGCCCATCGCCCCCGAGCCCAGATCAAGGGTTTGAAATTGTCGGGGTCCTGCCAATCATCCGGCCAGACATGATCTACCCGCCAGAGGGGCCTGCCGTCCTGAACGAAAGGATTGCCATCTTGTGTGCCCTCCTGGGCGCCCTTCCATTCCGTGGGCAAATCGTAGCTGGTTAGCGTGGCTGGGCGCGTCGCGGGGTTCTCGGTCTCGCCGGGAACGGCCAACGCGCTGCAAAGTGGAATCGCGATGAGCACCAGAGTCATGACTCGGTCATATCTCATTGAGCACCTCGTAACCAATGAAGACTTTCGTTTGCACTTTCCGTTGTCGATTGCGCAGTTGAACAACGCATAGCACGAGCAAGGAGGCGATCGAAATTAAATATTCAGCAATGGTTTCGAAAGTCGGGAAGGAAGAATTTGCGGAAATTGGCTTAAGGGGGAGGTGTCGCTGAATGCGGTTGATTACATCGTCGAGGTATTCGGTGCCTCCCGGCTCGGTTTGTTCGAAGCGGGCATCGGGGTAAATGAGCACATTGCCGGCGGTGGATTGAAAATCAAATAACTTTCTATCCACATCTTCATTGAGACGCAGGGTTAGAATTGTTATCACGAAATCTGTCCGCAACGCGCGTTTCCCCTCGTCGTCCTCGTTGAATTGTGAAATGCTGATGGCTTTGGGGGCCCAAATGCCGGGCTTTGCTTCCCAAAGATCATGGTTGATAATGCGCTCAATCACCTCGCCGGAATCGGGATCTAAGACTTCTCTCCTTGCGATGGCGCAATTCTTCCGGGTATCTATCCAAATTCGATCGTGACCCGGAAATTCCAGAACGTGGCACCAGCCGCCTTCGGACATTTCCTGCATCGGACGTACGACGTAGCCGGGAGTTCTGGCGATATCAGGGATTGTGACGGGACCGTCACGGACCATCTTCGGGGGCGCAACCTTATCGAGATCCAGCGGCCACCAACCGAGGCTCAGAAAGATTAACTCTCGCGGTGCCGTGCCGGGTAAAGGCAACCCAGCATCCAATTTCTGACTGAGGTACTGCCGGTTAAAGGGGCGTTCACTGATTGCCTTACCGGCTTTGACGAACAATCGTTGCTGGAAGGGATCCTCCCGCCACGCGTAATTCATGGTTCCATGGCCGCCCCAACTGAAATAGCTGTCCGGCGCCGCAGCACTAACAATCACATGGAAATATCCACCCGCAGGAATTGCATGCTGATCATGCGCAACTGATCGATATTCAAACAACCACGCACCGGCGCGCGAATTCTGCTGAACCATGCCCCGGCAAAGGCCCGCTGCATCGGCAGTCGCGCGGGGCGCGTCGGCGAAAGCGTTGCAAGCCAGGAGCCCCAGCAACAGGCCCATCGAGCGCAGAATGCGCGGATGCGCGAATGGAATAATACTTCGCATCCGGATCATGGATTTCGCCGCCGCGTGTGACGGAGGATCAAATAACCACCCATGGCTGACAGACCGACCAGATTCACCGCGACAAAAAGGGTCCAGGACCCATATCCATCCGCGTATCCACCCGACCCATATCCACCGGCGCGCTGCAGCTTGGGAAGTTGTATCAGGGGACGAACGGCTTCGATCGACCTGTCGAGATCGGCAGCCGGCGCGGGGATTTGATAATTCTCAGCTTCACCGGGGACGGTCCGGTCAATGATTCTCGAGCCGGGTTCCCTGTAATCCAATACAAATTGTTCCGGCCGGACAGGTCGCGCGGATACACTGGTTAGCTCGATGAATCGCCTGACGATCGGCTCCTCGAACGATTTGCCCGGAACCGTGCCAAAGGTGTGGTAATCAATTGTTGTGAGCTTCGGCAGCCACAGGTCTCGGCCCGCAACTTGCTCGAACTGTTCCGAATTTGCCTGATACAACAACGTTCCATCGTCATATCGATCCTCTCGGCGACGGGTGGCATACCCATATTGCGGATCGAGATAAAACACGAACTGCTCATTTTCCGGCAGATCACGAGCGATTCTTACTCGGTTAAGCGCGGCGCGCACAAACGATTCAGTAACCGACGGATTGCGCCGCAGGCTCGCCTCCATCTCCACCAGGTCCAGGGTCCTGGCGATTCCCCTGGAAAAGTTCGGCTGAAGTAGGGTCAGGCAAACTAAAGAGCGTCGATCGATCGTCACCTGTTCTATCGATCGCAGAATCGCGCCAGCTTCCAGGAGTCTTAGCGGCTCTGCCATTGGATCTCGGCGTTTTTGGATATCGACGGCAACCGTCGGCATGCTGAAGCCGATCGTGTTAAAATAGTCCGTCACATAACTGGAAAAAAGTTCCCGGTCCGCGGGCATTGATGCCACCAATTCCTTGCTGAGCGATGGATGAAGGCCCGCGACGGCGATCGTTCCTGTACCTTGCAGCAACAATCCATCGCCCAGGACAGATTCGCTAAGCATCGGCATGAGCCGTGGGTCAGGTTGTGTAAAATGCTTTTCATCGCGGGCGTAAATGTTCTGGCCCTGAAGGACGAATTCGAAACGGCGGGTGGAACAAAATTCCAGCCGAGCCTCCAGCAGTGGCATCTGCAGCACTGTTGCCAGATCATCGACGGTTGATGAAAAGCGCCACGATTGTTTCCAGCGGAGAGCAATGGGATTCAATTGCACTCCCTGTTTAATGAGGGCGTCTTTCACTTCCGGGGGCAGCACGGCGGCATTAGTGGCGGATGAACCGGCAAATGCGCCGCAAAATGCCAATAGCAGCATCAGAGGGATCGATTTCATTCCAATATCCTTTCTCCGTGAAATAAGAATTTCACCGAAATTCACCGCCCCCAGGGAACTATTTGGCGATGCAGGTAAACGCTCGAGGCGGCACCCAGCAAAAGCGCTGCGGTCGATAAGCGACGCGCAACCTCCCAAAGCTGACTGGGCGCCATGGGCACCAAGACACAGCCGCTCCATGCTCTTTCGAAAGTTTCCCGCGGAAGCTGTGTCCAACTGACCGATCCACCTTGAACGAGGTCAACCGATCCATTGCCGGCGCCAACAAACAGACAAAACATTCCCCTCTCCGTGCCGCTGTCTTCGATATGACAAATCACCGGCATTCCAAAGTGGGAAAGCTCGTTCATGCTCAGTTGTACGGGGACAAGATTAAAACCTTCCCTGCGCGCAATTTCCGCCAGGCCGGTGGCTGAATCGTCGCCGATCAGTCCAGCGGTGCGCGATATGAAGTTCTCGTACGATCCCCCGTAACCCATGGCTCGGAGCTGAAGATAGAGGCAATTAATCCCGTCATTATTGGGAACGCGCCATAGACCGGTTTTGGATGTTTGCCCAGCGATGCTTGTGGATCCGGCCCGAGCAATGTTCTGAGCCACGCTTAAAACAGCGCAGATCAGCACAAGCAGCCGCGCGAGATTAACCATGGCACGTTCGATTTTTTGGATTCGTCGTTTAGCTGGAAACACGACAGCCTCCGGCACTGGGCGAAAAATAGATTGACCCGCAAAAAAGAAAGGTCCAAGCCAGCATGCTTCTGATCGTCCAGGTTGTATTTAGGGGCGGGGAACGTATCGGCGTTAGGATGTACCCCCGCCAGGTGGCGGACAATCCATGCAGGCTTGTCATCCATGATTCTCCCGTCGTCGGGTCCATCACATCGACGCCGTTCCTGGAAATTCCCAGAATCAACATATAGTGTCCGGTGCTTGAGTTGGGCGTTGTGGTGTAGGCGATAATAGGCTCCTTGAACGCCTGGCCAAGTTCTTCGACGGAACACCTCCGAATTTCAGTGTCCAATCCGAAATCCAAACAGGCATGCTGCAGTTCGTTGATTGACATTCCCTCATCATTTGAAGGGATGTACTTTTCGATCGCACTGAAGGACGTGGCGACACCGTTGAGCTTAAGGAAGATGTAGAGACCATTGGGACCGCACATCAGGGCGTCTCGGCAAATATGGTGCGACAAAAGATTTCTGCTGTCCTCGCCGAACGCTTTTGGATGAGCCGACAATAGGCATGCCACCATGGTGATCGCCAGCATTTGGTATCCACAAAATCGGGCTAAATTAGTCATTGGTATCTCGATGGAATCCACTCGACCCCCAAAGCGCGTTTCCTGGACGCAACCAAGGTGCCTAATTGGGCGGATGGAGATAATGCCTCGGGCAGGCTCTTTTAGTTCTTTTTTGTCATTGACAACCAGCCTGAAAGTTCTGGTCATAGAGCCCGCAATACCCGTTGTTGCCTGACGTGGGGCTGTTCCAACTCAAATTACAGCTGAGAATTGCTCCTGTGTAGTAAGCTGCTGTAATTCCCGAACGCGGCATTCCAGCTGGCGGGCTGGTGTAAACCGTTCCATTGTCGGGGCAATGATTGAAATTGGTGGAGAGCGGCGAACAGCTTAGAGACAGGGTTCTCGCGCATCCGCCGCGGAGATTCATACCAACCGCATCCGGCACTGCGTGTCCCACTGCTGGAATAGTAGAAGCACTCAGCCATCCAAAACCGACCAACGCCAGCAAGCAACCCGTGCCCGCGGACCATTTTCGCAAACTCATTGCAGACTCCTTTTTCTAAATGTTCCTTATGGCCTTTTGCTCTGGCCATGTGGCAACAAGCCACGCCTGGATGTCCAAAGGCCCGTCACTACTTAGTTAAATCATTTTTTTCATTCTTCTGAACCAGATTCCGCAGGCCTGATACTGAATGTGTCCAGGGGCAAAACATCTGCGCTGGGAACTGCCTCAGCGCTGCCAGTTCCGGCAGCCGCTTTATCAACCAGCCGACCGCGGCTCGATAGACCGACTGGTCGGGCTGAAGTTCCGATGGAAGATATTCCATCCATTCCAGCAAATGTCCGGTAACCAACATTCGGCCGAACAGTGAGGCCGACACGGCAGGCCCAATCTTTTCCGCGCGGTACCATGTGGCAATCCACGACCCATTACCGCACTGCGCACTTGCTGCGATGCGCGCCCAATCCCGAAGTTGCCGGACCAATGCGCCGCGCGTCTCGGATGAAATGCAACGCTGGTCGGCATCGGCACGAAGCAATAACGTCATTGCCATTAATAAATGCGCTCCCCCGCAGCTAGCGCGGCTAAGTGGTCGCTGAAGCAGTTCATTGGCAAGGTCGTCGAAGGTAAACCGGTCGTTGTCGCGCGTCATCCAGCTCGATTGCCTTGGCATATAAAGCGTGTAGGCGATGGCGGTCCAGGCTATTTCCGCTTCGTGGACGTCGAAGGTTGCAATCGAATCACGGAGTAAATCCCGAATCGTTCTCGTCCCTTCAGATGTCAGGACGCAGGAGTCCAGAGGCAACCCGATCTCCGCGAACGTGGCCAGGCAAAGATCGCGATGGCTTTCTCCGCGTTGGATTGGAAGCTTATCTACCGAAAGCATTCGATATCGAATGCCATAACGGGTAGTGAAAAACGGCACCTCACCAAATTGCTCTTTCGCCAGCGACCAGTTCGTCAGCACGCTGAACACCCGGCTTCGGGATGAAAGTTGCGCGAGTGGAATCGGAGAGTCCCTGTATGCGAGAAGCAGATGACAGAGTGTTGACACATCATCCATAGGAATGCCCGGCGGCTTTGCGAGCAGCGAATCAACAAGCCTGGCTTCCTGGGAATCCGACGCAAGAAAACGCGGGGCTGTCGGTTTCGGGCAAAATGGCTGGTTAGGCGCCGCGTTCCACTCCGTACTGTCTTTTGCCAGAACAGAAGCCTGGAGCGTCTGGCGGCACGATGTGAACTGACTCCGGTTGGACGAAATTGTAAAAATGGCCAGCGCCGACAAAACCATGCTAGAAATCCAAATCCAACGCATTGGCAATCCCCAATGGGAAACGGTTGACATCAATTGATTCAACATTTTCGAAGGCGCATCGCGGGCGCGGAGCGTTGTGCGCCGTAAAAACCTCAGATTAAATTCCATCGGGCGTCTATTGCGAAGGCACGTCGCGATTCGCTTTCGTCCACGCGGCTAAGGCGATATCTTGTTTCAACGCGTCGATACCCGCGGAACCGGAATTCGGATCCTGCAAATTCTGCCAACGCGAAAAACGCTCCCTGGCTTCATCCACATAACCCATTTGCGCCAGCGCACGAATTAGAATCACAGAAATCCGCTCGGAATCACTCGGTTTGGCTGGGTGGTCGGCGGCCTCGCGCAAAAAGACCAGGCATTCTTCAGCTTTTCCAGAACGAGCGCAGATGTTCCAGCGCAGTTGGGAAAGATCCTTCATGTTTGCGGTCGCGTAAGTTCCATTGCGCACATCCGCGATCAGCGCGTCGATTGCCGTTAGCGACTCATCAAAACGCTGGCACTGAAAAAACATGTCGGCGTATTTCCAGCGGTCGTAATATCTCGCATCACTCCCTTCGGGCTCCCACGGAATCAGGACCGCGAACACATTGAGCAGAACGTCCCAACGGGTTTCATGAATAAGCGGATCGATCAAGCTCTTAAGCACCGCGATCGAGTTCGCGCCATCCGCGCCACCATTGGGAAGAACCGCCAGATTAGAAATCGCGGTGGCTTCAGCCTTTAGCATAAATCGGAGACCGGCAGCTGCTTCCAGGGCATTTGCATGGGTGGGGTGTTCCAATGCCGGATATTGTCGTTGGTACAATGCGATGCCAATGCGTGCCAGTTCTGGTGCACCAAGGTTCGTGTGGGCGAGAATATCATCGAGTTGTTCCGCGGCATGCTCTTCGCCCTGCCCACCAGGAGCGGGCGCCGTTTCACTGAGATTTTCTTTCAGCCATGTAATGACATTCCGATCCTTGACCGGACCAGAGCTCGCAACGATCAATGGATAGTAATCGGTAACGGAATCGCCCAGATCGCGGGAAAACTTGATTATACGCCCCGCCGTCTTTGCAGCCGTCTTGGGGACGTCTTCTTCGGGATGATTGGCTGAAATCTGCTGGGACGCCGGCTCTTCCATCGACATTTCACGAGCGGAAGCGGGGTCTGTCGGTAACGCTGATGCTGCGGGAGGCTGATGCGATCGTGCAGTTGTGCCGCCTGAAGGTGTCACGACTCGAATGAGAACCGCGGCTGCAATAACGAGGACCACGGTTCCAATGACTATTGGAACAAGCGACTTTGATCGGGGCTGAGTCTTTTCAGATGCGGACCACATCCTGGACCTCTCGAAATGATTGGCATGTCAAACGCCAACGACGACCCAATCTGACCACGTTTGCAGATTTAGTCAAGATAAATCTGCGCATTATTTTCTACTTTTGATGTTTGCAAGTTGAAGGCAGCTTTCGGTTGATACCCCATGGCAATTGGGACGTCATTGAACCTGTGGGTGAATGGCGGAAATCTTGGAATGTCCGCGGAAGAACAGAAATTGGATTAGTGCGCGCTCATCGCCTCTTTTGTCGCCGTGCCGCGGCGCATGAAAAGCGCCAGCGGTACAACCAGCAATGTCGCCAGACCAAATAAGCGAAACATGTCCATATACGCCAGCACAGCAGCCTGCCGCTGCACCATCCCATACAGTACGCGCAGACTTCCCGCTTCCCCGCCAAACATGCCGGAGAGTTTCTGCATAGCTTCTGTTGCCAGCGGATTAAAAGGATTGATTCGCGCCGCAAGTTGAGCTTGGTGCGTCTGCGTATGCCGTTGAAACAGCGTGGTCACCAGGGCGACGCCAATGCTGGATCCTTCATTTCGCACGAGAGAAAACAGACCCGACGCATTGTTCGTCTGCGTCCTGGCAATCGATCGGTAAGCAATGGTGTTGATCGGAACAAACATCATGCCTGCCCCCAGCACCTGCACGCAACGGGGTATGATGACCTGTGAAGCCGCTACCTCTAAATTCAAGGTCGACATCCAAAACGCCGCCGTCGCGACAATAATCAGGCCGGTGATGATAACTTTTCGCGCATCCACGCCCCGGGAAAGAAGATAGCCGATGAGCGGCATTTCCAGCATCGTCACCAAGCCGGCTGGAGAAAGAACCAGTCCCGCTTTGGTTGCCGAATATCCCATCAGCGTTTGCAGCATTTGCGGCAGAAGAACGGTGCTGGCATAGAGGGTTGCATAGACGAAAAACATCACAACACAGCAGAGCATGAAATTTCGGTCGCCAAAGAGGCGCAGATTGACAATGGGCGCCGGATGACGCAATTCCCAAATGACGGCCGCGACCAGCGCTACCACCGCGACTGTGGAAAGAATGAAAATGAAGTTCGATTGAAACCAGTCATCCTCCTGGCCCTTATCCAACACAATCTCCAGAGTTGCTAACCCAAGGGCGATCAGACTCAGGCCGATGAAATCGACTCGGATGGGCTTTCCGCGCTGGGCCGCCCGCTGCGCCACCAGATAAGGTGGATCACGCAATACGATTTGCGTCAGCACAATCGAGATCAAACCAACCGGCACATTAATGTAAAAAATCCAGCGCCAGGAGTAACTGTCGGTGATCCATCCTCCCAATGTCGGGCCAAGTACGGGCGCAACCAGCACGGCAATGGTGTACATGGCCATTGCCATCCCACGACGGGCCGGTGGGAAGGTATCCACCAAAATTGCCTGAACTGATGGCTGCAAGCCGCCTCCGCCCAAACCCTGTAGAACGCGAAAGAAAATAAGCATCGGCAAGGTTGTGGCCATTCCGCAAAGTGCGGATGCCAGGGTGAAAAGCCCCACGCAAACCATGTTGAATCGCTTGCGGCCCATCAGACTCGTCAGCCATCCAGAGAGTGGAAGCACAATGGCGTTGGATACCAGGTAGCTGGTTAGCACCCAGGTGCTTTCTTCCTGCGTCGCCGACAGCGATCCACCAATATGCCCGAGGGATAGATTGGCAATGCTGGTATCCAGCACTTCCATGAACGTCGCCAGCGTGACCACCAGGGCGACAATCCATGGATTAAACGGCTGTTCTTCGGACCGACCGTAAAGGAGGGGGATTTGTGCGGGAGTAGCACTCATTGAACGATAAAGAGTTCCCGGTGAAGGACTGGTATCCAATTGACAACGTTATCGAATTCCCATTCCCGGATTCTGCGCCACCGCGCCCGTGTTATTTTCTGAAGCCAGGCCCACGCGATCCACTGGATGTATCGCGCTGAGAAGCCGCTTCCCGGCATCATTCCCAGTCGGTTTGGCGACGATATCCACCTCGGGCTCAACCGAAAGCCCCGCGAAAAGCGGTGTCTCGGTCGGGTTGGGTTCCGTTAGTTCGATGCGAACAGGCAGCCGCTGGACTACTTTCACAAAGTTCCCCGTGGCATTTTCCGGCGGAAGCAGCGACATGACCGCGCCGGTCCCAGGGCTGAAGCCGGCAACCCGGCCATGGAATACGTGGTCTGGATAGGCGTCCACGTAAAGCTCCACAGCCTGGCCAATTCGGAGATCCGCCAGTTGCGTTTCCTTGAAATTGGCGTCGATCCAGATGTCGCGCTGATCCAGCGATCGGATTGACAGAAGGTTCTGACCTTCCTGCACATGCGTTCCGGGATTCACATACCGCCGGCTCACAACGCCGGAGATTGGCGCATGAATGGTTGTATAGGCCTGCTGAAGTAGCGCCTGATCCAGATCGCGCTGAGCTTGTACAACCAGGGGCTGCTCGTAACGCCGCTCGAAATTAAAAGAGTCGCCGCCCAACGCCGCCCGCGCCTCGTTCACACGCGCGTGCCCTGATAGTACAGCCGGAGAATGTTCCACAATTGCATCCTGCGACATGGACAGGAGCCTGTTCTTCAAATCCCCAATGGCGGGTGGCAGGTCATTGAGATTAAGCCCGAGCTGGGCCACTGATTGCTGTAACGAGGCCAGTGCATACTGCGTTCCGTTGAAAGTTTGGCCGATGTCGGATGGGACAGTGGTGGGCTCCCTCGCGTTTTGCGGCAGGCCCAAAAGTGCGCGGCTTTGTTGTACCCCAGCATCAGCGGTATTCACCTGCTCTCGGGCAACAAGCAGGCTCGCCTTTTTACGGTCGATTTCCTCCTGGCTGGCGTTGACGGGACCCAGGGTGTCCACCCGGCTGAACTCTTCCTCGGCTAATTGAAGGTTTGCCTTTTGCTGACGCAGATTGGCGCCTGCCGATTGCAAACCAGCGGTTTCATATCGCACAAAGTCCTGCACCGTCGCAACCAGATACCAGGCGGCTCGGAGGCCGGAGAGTTGCCCGCGGACCTGCGTACGCGCCTGTTCCAGCTCGGCCTGAGCAACTTCAAGCGCAGCCACTTCCTGATCGATAGTGATTTTAGCCCGGCCCAACGCCGCCTGCTTCTGCTCAACGGCAATTCTGAAAGGCTCGGCATCCAACTGCACCAGCGGCGTGCCCTTTTCAACGTATTGGTTGTCGTCCACAAGAACATCCGTCGCAACCCCGTTCACCCGCGAGCTGAGATAGGTTACATGGCTGTTGACCGTCGCATCATCCGTTGTCACATGGTGAAGCATGAACGTCACCCGCGGGAATCCGATGAAAATCCCCAAAACAATCGCGCCGGCAATCAAAGTCAAGACTACCCATCGCTTACGACCAGGCGTCGCGCGCCGGGAGGTAAGCGCTTGCGGAATCGTCTGGCTTGCGTTGTCGGTAGCATTCTTATCAATCTCAAGGGCGGAGCCATTTCCATCGCTGGAATGAATCGGGGTGGACGGGATTGTTTGTTGATCGGTGCTCATATCGCAAATCTTGTTAGGAATAGGGCTTGTTGATATTTAGTTATGGCTTATTGATTTTGCTTTCGCCTGGCGCGTTCCTCGTCACTCAGGGCGCCGAAAAAGACCAGATCGAGAATATCTTGCGCCTGCGATTCGAACGGCTTATCACGCCCGGCAAAAAAGTTTGTGAACATCGTGCCGTAAAGAACATCACCCAGGACGTCAATAAACCGCTCCACGGGCATTTCGCGGATGACGCCGTTCTCCATTAGCCTGGCCACCAGTTGGCGAAAAGGACCGCGCTTGGCATCGCGATGTTCGAAAAACACTGGTTTTCGACCATCTCTGAATAAGCTCCGCTCCTGAATAAAAAGCTCCACAAGCTGCGGATTAGCCTTGAAGAATTGCAAATAAGCGACGACTGCCGCCGTGATTGTGTCAAGCGAGTCGACCTTATCCCGTTTGGCGACAGCGATATGTTCGTAAAGTCGTTCCACGCCCCGTCGGACCGCTGCGAGGAATAGGTCTTCTTTGCTCGGAAAATAGCGGTAGATCGTACCCTTGCTGACGCTAAGGGCATCGGAAATCCACTGCACGTCGGTGTTGGCATACCCGTGTTTCGCAAACGCATCAGCCGCCTGATCCAGAATCTCCCCTCGACGCCGCTCTTGCAGCGCCTGATCTTTAGGCCGCCCCGGGGGACGCTTGGGTTCACTTGTGGAGTCGATTTCCATGTTAATTAATTGACGGACTAGTCAGTTAATTATTGGTGGACATCGGTATTTTGTCAATGGCGGTTTAGCGCAGTTGGTCGCTTGGCGCTCTTGGTGCGCCGTAAGCTACTGTGAGGGCATTTCTTACATGATATCCTCTACACTTAGCCATTTTTGGTAGTGGGATCACTCCTCCCGGTTCGATTTGATCCCTTTTGGAGGCTCGATGCGGGAGTTGGTGGGTCGATATCTGGCAGTGGGAATCGCGGGCTCGCTGGGGGCAATCGCGCGGGTCATCGTTGCGCAATGGTTTGGAAAGCTCAATTGGCGGTTTCCAATTGGAACATTGGTGATCAATATCTCTGGAAGCCTGTTTCTGGGATGGTTTCTGACGCACGTCGACGAGCGAGGCATTTCACCGACGGCTCGGCTGGCGATCGGGGCGGGATTCGTCGGCGCATACACCACCTTTTCCACATATATGTATGAATCGAATCAATTAGCCTCCAAGGGGGCGGAAGTGGAAGCGCTGGTTAACGTCATCGGCAGCGTCATACTTGGGATCTTGGCAGTGCGGGTTGGAATTTATCTGGCTCGGTGGGTGTAGCCTTTACACGCGACGTCCATAAACCCCGTTAAAAACAAAATCGCCCCGCCAGGTTTTTTGGTGGGGCGATGGGAAGAATCAACTATCGGTTGTCGATGGATGATTTCTGTAATTACTTGTTCAGAGCCGGACGAATATCAGCCGTTATGTTGCTGTCCTTGTTCAGGGAAGCCCTGGGGGTGCGATGGGAAGCCGTACTGGCATTGGCATTCATCACTGAACGAACCGTGTTGGGGAGAATCAAGATTTCCACGCGACGGTTCTGCGCTTTGCCGGCTTCGCTTGCATTGCTGGCAATTGGACGCTTGTCCGCGTAGCCGGCAACACCCAGACGACCGCTGCTGACCCCATCCTGCACCAGAACGGCGGCCACAGAGATGGCGCGATGGGTTGAGAGATACCAGTTATCGTAATTACCGTGTGCCTTCGTGTCGGCTCGGACAACCGGTGTGTTATCCGTGTGCCCGGCGACCATCAGCTCGTAACCCGAAGCACCGCTTGAATTGAGAATCTGGGCGAAGCGCTCGATGGCTGAGGTCGCTTTGCCGGAAACTTCCGTGCTGCCCGGCGCGAACGTCACGTCGCTCTTAAACTTCACAATGCCGCGGGCGGCATCAAAGTCCACCACATCCGAATTGGCGTTGGCAAACTCAGTGAGGGCGTTGGTCAGGGGCTGGGGGAGTGCCGAGCCACCTAGCGTTACCACTGTGGCAGGTCGGGCAAGCGCATCTTCGTATTTCGCCTTGATCTCAGCGAGCTGAGAACTCAGTGCAGCAATCTGCTGCGTCTGGTTGGCCATCATTGCCGTGGATGTGTTGCCAGAACTGCTGAGCTGTTCGAGCTGGCTCTTGTAAGCATCAGCCTGAGCCCGTTCACGTTGAGCTTCGGCGTCGGACTGGCCTGCCTGTTCGGCGAGCTGGTCGGCCCGAAGCTTCATCGCGTTGTATTTTTCCTGGGAAACGCAACCGGTCAAAGAACCAACGAGAAGGGCTAGACCAAGCCACTTGTGCATCCTTGCCATACGCGAGCCTCCGTGCTGTGAATTTTTCTGCGGTCAAGCGAGATGCGCGGGTGTCGCTTTTCCGCGATTCATTAATCTTCCACGAACCCCGAAATAACTTCGATTCCCGAACAGAATTTGGGGCTCGACCGACGCGATGACAAACTAAACTGCCCGGTTTGCTCGCGTGTTAAGGGGCATATTGCCAAAAAAATTATAGTTTGCAAGCGCCGCTGCCGATAAAACACGATTTTGAAGATGTTTTTTAAGAGGTTTCGGCAGTTCGCATTGCAAAACTAACGGACCCCAGGCACGTTTCCCCCGGGCCATCCGTTCTGTTGCCACGCCTGAAGTAAGGGAACTCTCAATCGCATTTCTCAATCACCTTGCGTTTGCTTTTCCGGCAATAAGGCCAATCACGAAAAAGATCAGTGCGACCGCAAGCCCGCCTCCAGCGACGATCAAAAAGCCCTTGGATGCTACCTGCTCAAGAATTGTCGGAGACGTTTCCTGCACGCCGGTGATCAGGGCAAACAAGCCAAACACAACGACAGCGGCAGCGCCGAGCGCAGCCGCGCCGAACGCTGGGGCGAGCGGATCAGCCTTCTCAAAATACTGCGGTCCGGCACTGGAAATGCCGCGACTCGAGCTTCCGATATTTCGCGGAGAATCGACCAGACCAGACATGGTTCCGCCAGAAGCGCTGTCGCCGGGGGCCTTGCGAACGCCCGTTCCACCGGGCGTTATTTCATCCAAAAGCTCGGCGCCCAGGCTGGTGTCGTCACTTTCCCGCGTGAGGTCCAGCAGGCCCGAACCTGAACCAACACTTTCGCTGTTGAGATGCTCGACTGATGAAACGGCAGTTTGCGCGCCCGGATCGACCCGATCCACTTCGTCATTCTGGAAGACGTCAATGCCCGAACGGCTGGCCTGTGAGCCCCCAGCGCTTCCGCCCATGCTGCCACCCAGACTTCCACCAAGACTTCCGCCCAGACTTCCGCCGGAACTGCGGCCAGGCGAGGGCATTCCACCAATGGAGCCCGAAAGGCCCAGATCGGCCGCCAGAGCGGTGTCTTCCTTCAACGTCATCGCGGCGCCAGGGCTGCGGCCGCCATCAGTATCCGCTAGGCTAAGGCCGGGTCCGCTGCTGATCCCACTTCCAATACTGCTGCCACCCTTGCTGTCGGCCAAGCCGATGGCGATACCGGAATCCGAGGGGCCGAGATCGACATGATCCATGCCGCCCCCACCGCCCTGAAGATCGTTCTTGAGAACCTCGACCTGGTCGGCCTTGAACATCAAACGCGGCCCGTCGCGAAATTCACGCAGTTTGCCTTCGCGCGCAAACTGTTTGATTTCCTCTTCGTTCTTGCCGAGCGCCGCTTTGGCCTCGTCCAGCGTATAAAACATCTTGGCCATGTTCGATTCTCCTAACGGGAAACTTCCAGCCAACTTCTCAGTTATTTGGCGCTACTGATTCAGCATCGCGCCCGACGGCCGGGTGGCGCTGCCGCGCTGATCGTTCGCTTCATCTTCAACCAATTTTTGAACATCATACCAGGGCAATGTCGTATTGTAGTTGCGAAGGCGCAGATCCCAATAAACGTTACGGGCTGCCTTGAGAGTTAAATTGGTGGAGCCGCCTTCGTATTCATAAACGCAGAGCGTTTGCCGATCTGTATCCAGAAGATAACAGCCCCAAACACCCGGATGAATCTGTCCAGGAACAACATAAAGACCACCCCCACCGCCGATTGGCGCCTGTTGCGCCTGAGCCCCAAATGCCGCCGGCGATGCTGACAACCCGTGGCTCAACAGGACTACCAAAATACCAGACAACAAAGCCGCATTGGCATAAAGCGCCAGTGCGACAGGGTTCAGGCGTTGGAGTGATTTCATCGACTCAGCCGAAGAAAAAAACAGCCTCACGGCAATGAACGCTGCAAAATCGCGTTTCTAGGACTTACGGAAGACAGACTGTTTTACTCCTAGAATGCCGTGTTCTTATGACGTATCCTAGCCGACCTTAATACTGTACTGCAAGGAATTCGTATGCTTCATTTCGATCGTGCGGGCTGTTGGAAGCGTTGAAGATGAATCCCGTTCCAACTCCCCTACATTCCCGGACACCCGCGTTGCTGCCGGATACCCACCTTTTGCCAAAAGTGGACGCGCCGATCTCACCAGCTACCGCCCCAACTGGCCAGCCCGTTCCGATAATACGGACCGAAAAGCCGGGGCCCTGGCTCCAGATAGCAACGGTAGCGGGATTTGAATGGAATCAGGTAAGTCTCCCCATTTGCAATCTGCCCGGCGATCTTGAGGGTCTGAGAATTCTCCATCTCACCGATTTTCACCTTCGCGGGAACCTGGACCGCGGCTATCAACACCTCATCGCGCGCGTGCGGCAAAAACCTCCGGATATAATTCTGTTCACTGGCGATTTCGTGGACGATCGATTTGATTATCGCAAGGGGCTTCCGCAGGTAAGGGAACTTGTGAAATCACTCCCCTCTCGTCTGGGCTTTTATGCAATTCTGGGCAATCATGATGGTGATCTGCTGGGCGCCGCATTAAGCGACCTGAACATTACGCTGGTCGATCATCGGCAGATATCCCTAAAAGCTGGGTTGGCGACCTTGGAACTCATCGGCGTTGCTGGTGTCGATCGCCTGGACATGGATCTTCACTGGCTTCGCAATCTTGAAAAAAAGACCGACCGAACAGTGCGCATTGCCATGTCGCACTATCCTGACACGCTCGAAAAGTCGGAATTTCTGAAGCCCGATTTGTTTCTCTGTGGCCACACCCATGGGGGGCAAATTTGCTTGCCGGGCGGCGCGCCGATTTTTCGCCATGATTCTCTCCCTCGGCGCCTTTGCACGGGAATTCATCGCGCTTTTGGCACCTGGCTGATCGTAAACCGCGGCATGGGCTACTCATCAGGGTTGCGGATGCGATTATTCTGCCCCGCCGAGGCGATAGAAATCACGCTAACCAGAGTTTGACCGGTGCGTATGCTCGATTCCCAAGCACCGCGCGCGTAAACTAATTCATCTCACCCGGCCGTTTGCCGACGTGTACGTTATCAGGAGGTGGACCATCGCTCACGACAGTGCCGTGGAATCGGTTACTAAGCCAGCCCAGGATCAAACCCAGCGGCTGGAAGCTTCAAGAAACTTCGCGGTGGAAGCGGCGCGCCTCGCGCAAACCACGCGATGCCACAACGTGATTGTGCTGGAAATGCATGGCGTATCGCCGATCACGGATTTTTATGTCATCGCCACCGGAACAAGCCCCCGCCAGATGCGCGCGGTGTGCGACCAGGTTGACGAACTGGCGGAAAAAATGGGCCAGAAGAGCTTCCATCGCTCGGGCTATGAGGGAGAGAGCTGGATCGCCGTCGATTATGTCGATGTCGTCCTCCATATTTTCAGCCAGGATGCCCGATACTATTACGATTTGGAAAATCTCTGGGGCGACGCCAAAAAGATTACCGTCGCATAATCGTCCCGTGCTTTCTCGCCAGCGGTGTTGCAGGCTAAGATTTGACCTTATCCGACAGCCCGCTATTCTTACCGAAATACACTTAACGGGGTGTAGCTCAGCTTGGTAGAGCGCTTGGTTCGGGACCAAGAGGTCGCAAGTTCAAATCTTGTCACCCCGATTTGACGGGACGGAATTTCGTTTCGGCGAGATTTCGTCCCTATCTATTTATTTGGTGGCAACTTGCTTGCGATCCTGTAGTTCGACGAACTTCCGAAATCTCAACCCAAGATCGAGACTTACAACGACCGTGTGACGGGATTTGAACCCCGACCGGCGAGCCTGCAATCTCTCGACATAGCGGGAATTTCACGGTGAAATACCCATACGGGTTCGGACGACGTTTTAGCGCAATGTGAGACCCTGATGCAAGCTCTAGAATTCACAAATGGTCTGGCATCGCTCAATTCACTCGCGCAGTCCGAATATCATCAATCGCTCTCAGAGATAATCGGCGGAGATGACGGGTCCATCGCGTCGCTAAGGATTGGACGTCTCGTGGGCGTACTGCTTAAGACGTTAAATCTAAGGGGACGCGAATCTTTTAAAACATTCGCGTCCCCTTAGATTTACCCGTGGCCAGATCTAACGCCCGGCTTGGGTTTGAGGTAATACGCCATGACCCTGCGCAAATCATACAAAATTCTGGCATTTCTCCTAATAGCGATTGCAATGCTCATTGCTGGCGCTCTTCTTTGGGATAGAACCCAAGGCAATCGCTGGTTCAGGCTTTATGGAAGAGTGGTAGACTCGAAGGGAAATGGCATTGCTGGTGTGACTGTAAAGATTCAGATGGAGCGAGCGAGATTTTTTGTGCCTCCCCCTATGCCATTTGCGGGAGGTGGCGTTTCTGATTGGGATTATGCTCAAGTCGTTTCCGATCAAAATGGGAATTTTACTTGGCTTGGCCATGCCGAACACTGCGACATAACGAAACTTGAGAAGGCGGGGTATCTATACGAATTTGGAATGTTTACAAGCAATGGACAATGGAACTACAATCATAGTCATTTTGATCCGCACATTAGTGGTGGAAATTATATCCCGCCGCCCGCAGCCAACCCAGCAACGCTCATACTTACACCTCTTAATGATGGAGCAACTTCAACCAAGGTCAAAATAGTTCCATGACTGAATCCATGTGCCCTTAATTCTCGTACTTTTGTGTTGAAATGGAAGACGCAGAAAAGACATTGATCGATTATCGAGCACCGACTACAAAATCGAGGCCGACCGGGCAGCGAGGCACGGCATCTCTCGTCTTAGCGATTATCGATTTCCTGATCGTGGTATTTCTC
Organism: Planctomycetota bacterium; assembly: GCA_030775485.1. Lineage (GTDB taxonomy): Bacteria > Planctomycetota > Phycisphaerae > Tepidisphaerales > Tepidisphaeraceae > JALYJB01. The sequence goes on from JALYJB010000008.1 coordinate 81,564, forward strand.
TCAGGACTCGGCCTTTGTTTGGGAAGTATCTATCGGGATTTATTCTTGTTTCCTTGTTTTTTTGTAGAAGTTATCCTTTGGATTAGTGCGATGCTCAGTTTGATAGTCAGCACTCACCGACCTCGGACACGCAGTGATCGTGTAGGGGTTGCAACCTTGGCGGTAGCCTTCGTTGGAGTAGCAATTATCGGAGCAACTTTTTTGTCCATTATCGTGAAGTAATTCGGATTCCCGCAGAAAAAAAATCCCCGCGCTATAAAAATATTCATCCACGGATCATGCGGCCCACATTGCCGGTGAACGATGGAGTCGTATTTGCTTCGGCGCCAGCCGGTCTTACAACAAATTACAGCAACGATTCGTCGGCCACGGTCACTTTCAATTGGCAATGGCAGGACTCCTCCAATCTGTTTAATATCGAACAATCACCTGATGGCGTTAATAATTGGACCCCTGTTCCCTGGCTAAGCAACAGCGCTCCCACGGCGGCTACTTTTCAAAGCACCGATGGCACGGTTAGCGCTACCAACAACGGGCAAACCAACACGGAAACCCTTACCCGCGCTATAAAAGTATCGCGCTATAAAAATATTCATCCACGGATCATGCGGCCTCCTTGTAATAGAAATTGAGCAGGCCGCCGAGGCGTTTTTTGCAACGAATCGGCCCGTCACCAGGCTGTGAATCGGAAGGATGGAGCGAAAAGAGCAGGTGATTTCCTTTGCCCTGATGAGTTCTCTCATGATGGTAATGCTCGACATATTGAGCGACGGCATGTTGAAGCGACGCTTCGCCGAAAAAGATCATACGGTCGAGGCATTCCGCTTTAATAGATTTCACAAATCGCTCCGCAAATGCGTTCAAATTCGGACTTCGGGGAGGAAGGACGAGCGGCTCGATTCCGACGCTTCTCAGAATCATGTCAAATGCGGAAGAGAATTTCGTATCCCGGTCGCGAACGAGGTATCGACATTTGGCCAGCAGGTCGCAACCACCGCTGGTCAGATTCCGCGCAGCTTGCCGCATCCAGGCGTCGGTTGGATTGCGAGTGATCCCTGCAACATAGACCTTGCGGCTGCCGACATGAATGAAGAACAGACAGTAATAGGTGACCAAGCCGAAGGCGGTCCAGACTTCGGTGGTGAAGAAATCGGTGGCCAGAAGGCAGTCAGTGTGAGACTTGATGAAGTCGGTCCAGCTTGTCTTGCCCTTCCGATTTGGCGCGGGGTCAATACCGTGTTCTTCGAGGATCGACCCCCGTCTCTGTCAAACATTTGCAAAAGATTAATCCAACTGTCGCAAAACCGCCCAATCATTTGACGCTTCTCCCCACGGTACCGACGCAATCATTTGGTAGGGTGCAATCGACCAACTCTGCTTGTTTGTCCTCGGGGAGGGCTTTGCAGGCCTCAATGATTTCTTCGGTAACGCTCATAGCATGGGTAATAACTGGGAGCCGCGGTTAATCAATGAAATTGTAATCGCCAGATCGCAGCGAATATGAACGTTACCGCCCGCTGCACTAGAGACCACAAAGGATGCGGAGGGAATGTGAGAAGAACCCACTCCCTGGGTACAAGAGAAACGTAAAAGTCGGTGTGGGCTGGGGTTGCGTTCTATTGTGGATTGTCCTGCGGCAGGCTAGACTGTTGGACTTTCCTTTGGCGGTGCCGTGGGCCGCTGTGGTGTTCTATTGTTGTCGCGCAGGAGACGGCTTTGATCATTGTCATGATTCCAAATGCGCCGAAGGCTTCGGTGGATCGCGTTGTCAGCGAGATCGAGCGGATGCATTGTCAGGCTCATCTTTCGCAGGGGCGGTTTCGGACTGTAATTGGGGCTGTGGGGGAAGAGGGGGAGATTGATCAGAACCATCTGGCTTCGCTGGACGGGGTGGAAAAAGTTGTTCCGATCATGAAGCCCTACAAGCTGGCAAGCCGGGAATTTCATGAGGATGATTCCGTGGTGGAAATTGGGGGCGGGAAGGTTCCCATTGTAAAAGTTGGCGGACCGCATGCAGCGTGCATTGCCGGGCCGTGCGCGGTTGAGAATGAGAAGATGCTGAACATCATCGCGCGCAAGGTGCGGGATGGTGGAGCAACCGTGCTTCGCGGAGGCGTTTATAAGCCGCGGACGAGTCCTTATTCCTTCCAGGGGCATGGGGAACCCGCGCTGAAATGGCTTCGGGCGTGCGGGGATGAGCTTGGCTTGCCCATTTGCGTTGAAGTGATGGACACCCGGCAAGTCGAGAGCATGGAAAAATACATTGATTGCTTCCAGATCGGCGCGCGGAATATGCAGAATTTTGATCTGCTGCGCGAGGTGGGGAAGACGCGCAAGCCTGTGCTGCTGAAGCGCGGGTTGGCGGCGACGGTGAAGGATTGGCTGCTTTCGGCGGAGTATGTGCTTAGCCAGGGGAATCGCGGGGTTATTCTCTGCGAGCGCGGGATCAAGACATTTGAAGACAGCATTCGGTATTCGCTGGACATCACCAGCATTCCGGTGGCGAAGCAACTGACGCATCTGCCCATGATTGTTGATCCGAGCCATGCGGCCGGGAAACGCGATTATGTGCCTTCGCTGGCGGCGGCGGGGATGGCGGCGGGCGCTCATGGGATTATAGTTGAGGTGCATTATTGCCCTAGCGAGGCGCAGTGCGATGGGCCGCAGGCGCTGCTACCGGAGACGTTTAAGGAATTGATGGTGCAGCTTCGGAAAATTGCGGTAATTTTTGGAAAAGAATTTTCGGAAGCGGCGGAATTGGCGCCCGCCTGAGGATTACTTTTCTTGCGGTCGAAAGAAAAGACCCACACCCTTGGCACTCCCCCGGGGTACCAGGGGAGGGAAAACAAAAAGAGTGATTGGCTTCCCTTAGTTTCGGGGAAGGGATTATCCTCAGTCGTCTTTATACCGGAGTTTTTTGCTCATGAGTCGAGTCCCCTTTGTTGCTGGTAATTGGAAGATGAATACGACGCGTTCAGCGGCTGTTGAGCTGGCCAAGGGCGTTGCCGCAGGCGCGCCCAAAGGCGTTGAGGTTGGGGTGGCGCCGCCATTTGTTTATATTGACGCGGTGCGCACGGCTGTGGGTGGCTCTTCGGTTTTGATCGGCGCGCAAGATGTATATTTTGAAAAGAGCGGCGCGTTCACGGGCGAGATTTCCGTGGAGATGCTGAAGGATCTTGGCGTGCGGTTCGTTTTGACGGGGCATAGCGAACGCCGGCATGTGATTGGCGAAAGCTCTGAGCTGGTCGCGAAAAAGGCCGCGGCGGTTTATGGGTGCGGGCTGGTGCTAATTCACTGCGTGGGTGAAAAGCTGGAGCAGCGCGATTCCGGGAAGACTTTTGAAGTGGTTGCCCAGCAGTTGGGCGAGCTTGCGACTTCGATTTCGGATGCGGCTCGGCTGGTTATCGCTTATGAGCCGGTCTGGGCGATTGGAACTGGTCGCAATGCGACTGATGCGCAGGCCCAGGAAGTGCATGCGTTTATTCGCGAATCCATTGCCAAGCGATGGAACAAGAACTTTGCGGACGGCATGCGCATCCAATACGGTGGCAGCATGAAGCCGGAAAACGCCAAGGGATTGCTGGCCCAGGCGGACGTGGATGGCGGCCTGATTGGCGGCGCGGCATTGAAGGCGGAGAGTTTTCTGGCGATCGCGGCTGACGCGCAATAGCTGACGAGAATTGGTTGGCGGGCGATTCGCCTCTGACTTTGGAGAACCCATGCTTGCTGTATTTTGGGGGGTCATGATTTTCTTCCTGATCCTCTGTGTGATTCTCACCCTGCTGGTCCTGATTCAAAAAGGGCGCGGCGGCGGATTGGCCGGCGCGTTCGGCGGTGGTGGCGGCAATACGGCGTTCGGCACCAAGACGGGCGACGTGCTCACGTGGGCTACCAGCATTATCTTTGGGCTGTTCGTGGTTCTGGCCGTCGTTCTCAATCTGATTGCCAACAAGATCGGCAACGCGCCTAATCCGGCTGCGGCATCGGCGATCAAGGTACCCGTCGGCCCGAGCGATTCAAACCCAATGGGCGCGGGAGCGCCGGCGCCGACCACACAACCTGGACGATAAACCTTCTCTCACCTGATTGGATCGCATGATTGTCAGCATGACCGGATTCGGCGATGCCACCGCGGAACGGGACGGCACGCACTATGCCGTCGAAATTCGGTCGCTGAACAACCGTTTCTTCAAGCCGGTGATCAAACTGCCGGACACGGTTAGTGGCCTGGAACCAGAAATTGAATCCTCCCTGCGCGAGGGCCTGGGGCGCGGCTCAATCACCTACATCCTTAAGATGCGGATGAACAGCGCGGAGGCGGCGTATCACATTAATTCTGAAGCGCTGACGGCTTATCTGGTGCAACTCCAGCAGATCAAAGGTTTGGAGAAGTTTGTGCGGATCGATCTGGCGGGGCTGGTTCAGCTTCCCGGTGTCTGTCAGGAACCGCGGGATGAATCGGATGAAATCGGCCGGCATGGGGATGTTATTCGGGAGCTGACCGCCAACGCGATCACCAAGCTAAACGGGATGCGTGCCCGTGAAGGCAAATCGCTGATGGCTGATCTGCTGAAGCATACGCGCGTGATTGCCGCCAGCCTGGCGGAGATTCAAACCCGGGCGCCGTTTGTGATTGAGGATTATCACAAGCGGCTCACGCAGCGCGTGAACACGCTGCTTAGCCGGGCGGAGTTGCAGGTAAACCAGACTGATTTGCTGAAGGAAGTTGCCGTCTACGCCGAGCGGGCGGATATCAGCGAGGAAATTCAACGTTTGACCAGCCACCTGGAAGCATTTGAGCATGCCTGCCAGACGGGTGACCATGCGGGCAGGAAGCTGGATTTCATTACCCAGGAAATGCTTCGGGAGGCGAACACCATCGCCAGCAAGGGGAATGACGCCACCATCGCCCGGCACATAGTGGAAATTAAGGGCGCGATTGATCGCCTTAAGGAGCAGGTGCAGAACGTCGAGTAGGTTTGGGGGGCTGGGCAAGATCGCGATAGAATTTGCAAACGGCCGTTTTTGATTTCCAATGCCAAAAGAGATGCGTCATCCTGGTTTGCTCATTGTGATGTCCGGCCCTTCGGGGGTTGGCAAGAGCACGATTTCGAACATCCTGGAAGACAAGTATTCGGTGGATTACATCGTCAGCGCCACCACCCGGCCCAAGCGGGCTGGGGATGATCTGGGTAAGGAATACGAGCATCTGAGCAAGGAAGAGTTCTTCCGCCGGCTGGACGCCGACCAGTTTCTCGAATATGCCCAGGTGTACGGTGATTATTACGGCACCCCCCGTCATCCAGCACTGGATGACCTGGCGGCGGGCAAGAATGTGCTGCTGGAGATCGACGTTCAGGGCGCGCTTCAGGTACGATATCAATATCCCGAGGCGCTGACGATTTTCATTCTTCCCCCGGACGAGCCTACACTGTTGGAGCGGCTGGAGGGCCGAGCGCGGGAAAGCGGCGAGGAAATCGCCAAGCGATTTCGGGCTGCCAAGCGTGAAATTCACATGGCCAAGGGCAGCCGGGCCTTTGATTACATGGTTATTAACGATGACCTGGACCGAGCGGTCGAGGAAATCATCAAGATTATCAAACACAAACGAAGCGGAGGCATTTAATCCAATGATTGAAGCACTGAAGAGCGACGATATCGTGGCCAAAGTCGGCGGCCGTTTTAAGCTGACAGCACTGATTCAGAAGCGCATGCTGGAATTGATGGATGGCGCCCGACCGCTGGTTGAGCGCGGGCATATGACGGATCTTGAGGTGGCTGTTCAGGAAATTGTGCAGGACAAGATTGCGATTGACTACGAAGCCAGCGGCCTGATCGCGCCGCCAAAGAAGTAAGTTGACCGGGCCTCTCAAGGCCCCTACCGCGATGGTTAAGGATGCTGCATCTTCGGGCGGGGATGAACCAGCCCAGCCGCCAGTGACGCTGGGCGGGCGGGAGGTCATCGTCGCGGTTTGCGGGGGAATCGCGGCGTACAAATCGGCGGATATCGTCAGCAAACTCGTTCAGCGGGGGTGCGGCGTTACGGTGGTGATGACTGAGGGGGCGCAGAAGTTTATCGCACCGCTGACGTTTGAGGCGCTTTCCGGACGCCAGGTGCGGACGGATACGTTTGATCTGGTCGAAAGCTCTGATCCCCAGCATATCGCATTGACCGAGCGGGCAGCCCTGCTGCTCGTTGCGCCAGCCACCACCAACATTCTGGCGAAGGTTGCCTGTGGTTTGACGGATGACCTGGTGAGTCTGTTGATCTGTGCCGCGGCCTGCCCAGTGGTTTTCGCGCCGGCGATGAACAATCGCATGTGGAATCATCCGGTGGCGCGGGAGAATCTGGCGAAATTATCGCGCATCGGGTACCGGTTCATCGGGCCGGAGGCGGGCTGGCTGGCTTGCCGCAATACGGGGGTTGGGCGGATGAGCGAGCCGGGCGTTATCGTCGATGAAGTGGTGAAAATGCTGACGAATCCTGTTGCGATGCCTAAGCCGATTTCCGGGGAATCCCGCGTGAGATCCGCGGGCGACAACGAATTTTCCTGAGACCGCCAAACCTTCCATCCCATGCGAATTCTCATCACGGCTGGGCCTACGCGAGAACCGATCGACGCGGTTCGATACATCGGAAATCGCAGTAGCGGCAAGATGGGCAAGGCGCTGGCTGAGGCGGCTATTCGCGCGGGGCATCAGGTTACACTGATTTTGGGGCCAATCTTCATCGAAATGCCTTTGGCGGTTGTGGCGCGGATCAACGTTGAGACCGCTCAGCAGATGTTTGATGCTGTCACCCGCGAATTTGCGAACAACGACCTCATCATTATGGCGGCCGCAGTGTCTGACTTTCGCCCGAAATCGGCGCACGGCGACAAGTTGGCCCGGCAAGGCGCCCTGACCCTCGAACTTGAGCCGACCGCCGACATCATCGGGGCAGTGGGCAATCAGAAACTTCCTCACCAACGGACGATCGGTTTTAGCCTTGAAGCCGATGACGGGCTTGAGCGGGCCCGCCGCAAAATGCTGGAAAAGAATCTCGACCTGATCGTCTTCAACCCATTGCGGACGCTGGATGCTGCAACTATTGATGCCACATTCCTTTACCCCGACGGCAGAAGCGAAAAAGTGTCCTCCCGCCCCAAGGCCGAGCTGGCCGATATTTTACTCCAGCGAGCGGCTGATCTGTTTGCCACTATGGCATAGAACCAGCGCAGCACTACAACCGCTGGAGTTAAGCCCTTGGCCCGTCCGATAACAGTAAAGATCAAGCGTCTACCCAACGGTGAGGGTCTGCCCCTGCCCGCAAAAATGACGCAAGCTTCGGCCGGCTTTGATGTTGCGGCCGCTGTCAGTGAACCGATCACGCTGGGGCAGATGGAAATCCGATTGATACCCTGCGGCTTTGCGATGGCATTGCCGGCGGGTTACGAAGCGCAGGTTCGGCCGCGGAGCGGTCTGGCGAGCAAGTTCGGCATCACCATGATCAACACTCCCGGCACCATTGATTCTGACTATCGCGGCGAAGTGCATGTGCCGCTGATCAACCTGGGCAAAGCACCGTTCATCGTGGAGCGCGGGATGCGGATCGCGCAGATGCTTATCCTGCCGGTGCCGGTGGTCAATCTTATGGAGGTTCCTGATCTGGATGAGACCGCGCGTGGCAAGGGAGGATTTGGCCATACTGGACATTGAATAGAGCCCCCACCCTCGGCCCTCCCCCGGAGTTACCAGGGGAGGGGAGAAAGATTTCGAAGCAATCATTCAACAGAAAATATTCGCCCCATGATTGAGCGTTCCAACATTCTTCGCCCGTTCTGGCTGTTCCTGGGTTCAGCACTCTGGCTGTTCCTGCTTTTTTCCCTGGGCAGCTTTCATGCGACCGATTGGCCGAGCCATAGCGTGTATCCGTATGGGGTGATTCAAAACGTTTGTGGGACGGTGGGCGCGTTTATCGCGTACTACTCCTTCCTGGCTATTGGGCAGGGGGTGTTCCCGCTGCTCTTCTTCACCGGCGTTTGTCTGGCCCTGCTGATTTATCAGGATCAGCTCACTGATTTCTGGCTTCGCGCGGCTGGGCTAACGCTGCTGTGCGTTGCGTTCGCGGCGGTTGTGCATCACTTCAAGCCGGGCGGAAACACGGGTTTTCCCGAAGGGCACGGCGGATTGGTGGGAATAGGCACCGCGGCGTTTCTGCAATCACATTTTAACACTATTGGCACCCGCCTGGTGCTGCTGACTGCAATTCTGATTGGCCTGCTGCTGACGGCGGATGACCTGGTCCTCCGCGCGCCGGCGATGGCGGTTCAGGCTTATAGCAGCGTGAGAACTCATGCGCCGAAGATCAAGTTTGCGTTCCCGGCGTTTCCAAAATTGCCTTCATTGCCAGGCTTTGTGACGCGGGATGCGAAGACGCCGCGCACGCGGGCCAAAGCGCCTGCGAAAGCCAAGGCGGTGGAGACAGACGAGAAAGATTCCGACAAGCCAGAACCAGCGAAGAAAAAAGCGCGACCCAAACAACTGGACCCCTGGGGCGCGACAACTGACGAGGACGAAGCGGCTCTTCAGTCCACTGACATTTTAGAAGACGAAGATGATAGCGCGGCGGAAACCGAAGCTGAGATTGAAGCTGAAGAGGCGGAGGTTAAACCGCCGGCGCCCCGGCCTGAGATCATCGTCAAGCTTCCCAGCATGATGAAGCCCAGGCAAGTGAGCCCCCCCACTCCCCCACCGCGCGAGCTGGGTGAATATCATCTGCCGTCCTGGGATTGCCTGGCTGATGCCGAGCACGGGTTTGCTGAGAGCCAGGAGAAGTTTGTCCGCGAGAAGGCGGCTGATCTTGAGAAGGCGATGGAGGAATTCAACATCGACGCGCGGGTTGTCGAGATTGATACCGGGCCGGTCATCACCATGTATGAGCTTGAGCTGGCGCCGGGTGTCAAAGTCTCATCGATCACCGCCCTCTCCAATGACATCATGCGGGCACTGCGCGCGGAAACGGTGCGTATTGTGGCACCGGTTCCGGGCAAGAACACCGTTGGCATTGAAGCGCCGAATGCGGAAAAGGAAAAGGTCCGGCTGAAGGAATTGATGCTGACCGCGCCGGATGCGACGAAGAAATTCGCGATTCCGCTTTATCTGGGCAAGGACGCCAGCGGCGAGCCGTTGATTCACGACATGACGCAGATGACGCACTGCCTGATTGCGGGAACCACCGGGTCGGGCAAATCTGTCTGCATCAACACGATCATCATGTCCATCATTTATCAGCAGCGGCCGGATAATGTGAAGCTGATTCTCATCGACCCCAAGGTCGTGGAAATGGCTCCGTTTAAGGACATTCCGCATCTGATGTGCCCCGTGATTAACGATGCAAGCCGCGCGACCAGCGTGCTGGAATGGGCTTGCGAGAAGATGGATGAGCGCTACGAATTCCTGGCTGAGGCGGGCGTGCGAAACATCAAGGGATATAACGCGCTGACGCGCGAAGAGCTGGTCGAACGGTTCAAGCCTTCCGACCCCGAGGAAGAAGCCAAGATTCCCAAGCATCTGCCCTATATCGTAATCATCATCGACGAGCTGGCGGATTTGATGATGACCAGCGGCAAGGAAGTTGAAGGGTTCATCGTGCGCCTGGCACAGAAGTCCCGCGCGGTTGGCATTCACCTCATCCTTGCAACCCAGCGGCCGCAGGCCAATGTGGTGACGGGATTGATTAAGAGCAACATGCCAACGCGCATTGCGTTCCGGGTTTCCAGCAAGATGGACAGCCGGATTGTGCTGGACCAGAACGGGGCGGATTTGCTACTGGGCCAGGGCGACATGTTGTTCCTCCCGCCGGGTGCGAGCAAGCCGACGCGCGGTCAGGGGACGTATATCGACGACAAGGAAATGCGCGAGAGCGTGAAGATCGTAAAGGAACTGGCGGAGGCGCAGTACGAGCCTGAGCTGGTGCAGATCAAACCTGCTGGGACGGTGGATGATGAAGCAGCGCAGGATGATTTGTTTGATGCCGCGGTGCGCGTGGTGCTGGAGACGAAGCGCGGCAGCGTCAGCTTGTTGCAGCGACGGCTGACGATTGGATATAGCCGGGCGAGCCGGTTGATTGAGGCGATGGCTGCGGGCGGAATTGTGGGTAGTTATAAGGGGAGTCAGGCCCGCGAGGCAATGATTACGATTGATGAGTGGGACGCGATGCAGGCGGCGCGGCAGGCGGATGCGGCGAGCGGGATGACGGTTTAACTCTCGTTAACCTGATCCTGTATAATTCGCATGATGAATCTCACGCGTCCGTCTATCGAACTTGCGAAGCGACGTCTTAAAGAATTTGATGCCGATCCGAATCTCTCCGGCGGCGATGCAGCCGTAAGATTGGTCTTCGACCACTGGCCAAAAAACACCAACTTCAACGAAGTACTGGCAAAGGTCGTCATTCTGGATCGCCTTTACAGCACAAACGTTTTTTACATCTACAAGGTCGCCAGTCATATCTTGCAGAAAAATATCGACGATCGTTTGAGTTGTGGTGATCTCTCAACCGTGGCGGATTTAGCGAAAACCGAGTTTACTGGTAAACCTTTAAATCTCTTATCCTTCGCATCCAAATACTGCGCATGGCACCAGCCGAACCAATTTCAGATATTTGACAATCTGGTCGAATCTCTGCTTTGGGAATACCAAAAGGCATACGCTTTTGGGAAGTTCGAGCGCACGGAATTGCGCATTTATCTAAGATACATTGAAATCCTGAAAGACTTTTGCGGATTCTTTGGTCTGGATGAACTTTGTCGGAAGGACGTCGACAAATTTTTGTGGATGGAAGGAAGGGAATTGCAAAACAGCCGACAATCGTCTAGCAAGATAGAGGTCCGCAATGCGGACCCTGCCGATCAGCCCCTACCCTAGCCCTCCCCGGTGTACCAGGGGAGGGAATTGTTGCCATCGTCTATCGGAATCCATTTCCGTCTAGTCCTCTGCTCGCTACAATCCGCTGCATGAGCGAGGGCGTTACTGTTCATGTGGATCTTCCCTATTCGCCTTATGATATCACCGTTTGTGATGACATCCTCTCGGAAATCGCTCCGCTGCTTGCGCCGCATTTAGCGGGGCATAAGGCAGCCATCATCTCTGATTCCAATGTTGGCGCGTCCCATGCGAAAACTGTGGCGTTTTCCTTCAAATCTGTGGGCATTGAGCCTATTGTTGCTACGCTTTCCGCGGGTGAAGAATACAAAACGCTTGCCAGCCTGTTGCCGGTTTTCGATCAGCTTCTTGACGCGAAGATCGAGCGTTCGACGCCCATTATTGCTGTGGGGGGCGGTGTTGTGGGTGATATGGCTGGGTTCGTGGCTGCGGTGATTCTGCGGGGCGTCCCTTTTGTTCAGGTGCCGACCACCCTGCTCTCCATGGTGGATGCTAGCATTGGGGGGAAGACCGGGGTGGATCATGCCCTGGGGAAGAATCTAATTGGGGCGTTCCATCAACCGATTGCGGTGTTTATCGATCCCCAGACGCTGGCGACTTTGCCCCCGCAGCAATTTCGCAGTGGGCTGGCGGAGTGCATCAAGCATGATTTGATTCGCGATGCGGACGGGTTTGTGCAGCTGGAAAAGCAGCTTGAGTTGATCCTTAAGCTGGACCCGCGGACGATGATCCAATTCATCGCCCACAATGTTGCGATCAAAGCGAAAGTGGTTTCGGCTGATCCTTTTGAAAAGGGTGAAAGGGCGCATCTTAATTTTGGACACACCTTTGGGCATGCGATCGAAACTGTCTCAAATTTTTCCTATGCGCACGGCGAAGCGATTGCACTGGGAATGACCGCCGCAGCGTACACCTCGCAAAAGCTGGGGATGATCGATGCTGCGTCCACAGCAAGAATCAAAGCGCTGATCGATCGCGCAGGGTTGCCGACGGGCGGATTGAAGCTGGATGCGGACCGGATTCTGGAAGTCATGCAATCGGACAAGAAGGTTAAATCGGGCCGTATTCGTTTTGTGCTGCTGGAGCGGATCGGACAGGCAACCGTTCGCGATGATGTACCGCCGGCGCTCGTTCGCGAGGCGATTGACAGCCTGCGGGGGTGAATGTGGCGCTGCGACACTGGCTTCAACTATCGCTCACGGAAGGCATCGGCCCCATCCTCACGGCTCGTTTGATCGACGCAGCAGGCAGCCCCGAAGCGGCCTGCGGAGCAAATCGCCAGCTGCTGGGTTCGATCGAGGGGATCGCAGCGGCTAAGTCGCGATCGATTTTCGAATCGCTGCATCGGGCCGAGACGGAAGTCGGCGAGATGATCGCCCGATGCGAGGCTGCGGGTGTCGGCATTATCTGTCAGGACGATGCGCTTTATCCGGAACTTCTCAAAGTAATCCCCGATCCGCCGTGCGTGCTTTATGTGCGAGGGACGCTGGAGCCGCGCGATCTGAACGCGGTGGGAATCGTCGGGAGCCGGCGGTGCAGTCACTATGGCCGCGAACAGGCGGAGCGGTTTGGCGCGCTGCTGGCGCAGGCGGGTGTTACCGTGGTAAGCGGCGGCGCGCGTGGGGTGGATTCCGCCGCCCATCGCGGGGCGCTGGCCCCCCCCGAGGGACGAACCATTGCGGTGCTGGGCAGCGGGGTTGATATCGCCTATCCGCCGGAGAATGAGGCTTTTTTTGGCCAGGTTGCGATGCGCGGGGCGGTAATCAGCGAATTTCCTCTCGGTGCGCCGCCGATGAAGGAAAATTTTCCGCGGCGCAATCGAATCATCAGCGGCATGTCGCGCGGCGTTCTCGTCATTGAGGCGGACATCACCAGCGGCGCGCTGATTACCGCGCGGCAGGCGGGTGATGACCATGGCCGGCCAGTGTTTGCCTTGCCCGGCCGGATCGATAACCCCATGTCTGCCGGCCCGCACGCGCTGATTCGTGACGGGGCAACACTGGTCACCAATCTGGAAGATATTCTCGATGGGCTGGGGCCGCTGCCGCATGGCGCGGTGATTGAAACGGCGGAAGCGGAGCCGGAATTGTTTGAACGGGAAATGGTTGATGAGCCGATTGCGGCCGCGGCGCGGGTTGTGGATATCAAGCTCACCGATCGGCAACAACAGATCGTGCGTGGACTCAGCGCCGAGGCGGTTAATCTGGAAAAGATCATTGAAGTCAGCCAGTTGCCGGCGGAAGTTGTGATGCAAGAACTAACGATGCTGACGCTGAAAGGCGTGGTGACGCGCGTGGATGGGCAGCAGTTTCTGTTAAGATCGGCCAAGAGATAATCCAATGGAAAAGGTTGCCGAGCTTACCGGCTGGTGCGCGGCGCATGCGATGCAGATTGTTTCCGAGACGGGGAAGCTGGTTCCGTTTCTGGTGATGAAGAAGGCGGATGGCCCGCGGCAGTTTGTGCAACTCGTCGAATCGTCCACGCAGATGTTTGAAGATGTGGTTCGGCTGCTCAATGAAATGTCGGCGCCAGATATGCGCGCGGTCATGGCATACGACGCGTTCCTGCAGGTTGAAGATCACAAAACGAACGCGATTATTCTGGATGGGTATCGCCTTGCGCAGCCGCGACAATCGCTGAAGCTGGCGATTGCTTATGCAGCAGAGGCTGAGGGAAGGAACAAGTTTGCCGGCGCGAGCCCACGTGTCATAGAGCAGGTGGCTACGGATATTTCGATCAATACGATCGCGGAGAATTTTACGAGCGGGCAGGCGACCCATTCTTCTTTTGCAAAAGCGGCCGATCCGGCCACTCGCAAGCGGCGCGTTTAAGGTTCGTCTTTCACCATGAACATTCGCTACGACATGATCTGCTGCTTTGTAGTTCGGCCCGCCGCCAACGGGACGGGGGTTGAGCATTTACAACTGTTGCGAACGAAGGATGATTTCATGGGGGGGACCTGGCAGCCGATTTCGGGGCAGATTGAAGAAGGCGAAACCGCATCTGCCGCGGCGATGCGTGAACTGCGCGAAGAAACCGGGCTGGTACCCGCTGAGTTTTACAAGCTCAACCGCGTTGATATTTTTCTCGTCGCCCAGACAGACACGCTGTGGCATCGCGTTCTTTTTTGCGCGATCGTCAATCGAGACGCACAAATCACGCTGAATGATGAGCACGAGAATTTCCGCTGGGTGGCGGATGCCGAGGCGGAAAAACTGTTCATGTGGCCGGGCGATCGCGAATCCATTCGAGAGATTCGTGGTGAAATCCTTAACGAAAGCTTATCAAAACCATACCTTCGAATTGTGCTGCCCGGCTTGGGCGAGTTATAGTTACCCCGAGGTATGGCGGCACATACAAGCACTCACAGCACGCGGTTGGCAAAACATGAAAACCGCGAATCGTTGCGCCTTGCCGCTATCGACGTGGGGTCGAACAGCATTCACATGATCGTCGCGCAGGCCGACGCCGATGGGGGAGTCAGTACCCTCTGGCGCCTCAAGGAAATGGTTGGCCTGGGGCGGCTTAGTTTTCCATCGCGGCGGCTCACGGCGGACGCGATCAACCGGGCTGTTTCAGTTCTGGCGCGGTTCCAGCAGGCGGCGCAGCAGCGGCAGGCGGAGAAGATTATCGCCGTTGCAACCAGCGCGGTTCGTGAAGCTGAAAATGGTGGTGACCTGATCGAGCGCGTTCGGCACGAACTGGGGCTTTATGTTCGGGTGGTCAGCGCGCGCGAGGAAGCGCGGTTGATTTATCTCGCGGTGCGCCACGCCATTCCCTTGCGCGGGCAGCCGCATCTGATGATTGATATCGGCGGCGGCAGCGTGGAATTCATCGTGGGGGACGATAAACGCGCGGTGCTGCTTGAAAGCCGCAAGCTTGGCGCGGCCCGCATGACGGCGCAGTACATCAAGTCCGACCCAATCAGCCCGGAAGATTATCGCCAGCTCATCAGGCATTATGACAAGGAGCTGACGCCGCTCTGCGAGCAAATTGCCGCCTTGCATCCACTAAAGGCGATCGGCACCAGCGGCACGCTGGAAAACCTGGCCGCCATGACCGGGTCGGAAGCCGGGTCCAACGGTGACGGCGCCCACACGCAGATTATCGAGCGAAGCAAATTCGATAAGCTGCTGGCAGAGCTGATGGAAAGCGAATCTGGCACTCGCGCGCGGATTCGCGGGCTGGACGATCAGCGGAAGGATCAGATCGTTGCCGGCGCGGTGCTGGTCAGCGAATTGATGCGCCGGTTACATCTGAAGCGCGTTGAAATCTGCCCGTCGGCGTTGCGCGAGGGAATTCTGCTGGATTATCTTTCACGCCACATGCCGGACCTGGCGATTCGGCGCGAATTGCCCGATCCGCGGCGGCGGAGCGTGATTGATCTGGCCCGCCGGTGCGATTGGCATAAGACGCACAGCGAGCAGGTCGCGGGAATCGCCCTGAAGCTGTTTGACGAGCTTCGACCGTTTCATGGCATGAACGCGGCCGAGCGTGAGCTGATCGAATTCGGCGCGCTGCTGCATGACATCGGCTGGCACATCGGGCGAACCGGTCATCACAAGCACAGCATGTACCTGATTCTTCATGGCGATCTCAAAAGCTTTTCGCAGGAAGAAATCACGGTGATCGCCGATATCGCGCGGTATCATCGAAAATCCACCCCGCGCACAAAGCACAAGAACTACGCCAGCCTTCCCGCACGGCTGCGGCGGGTGGTTGATGTCGGGTCGGCATTGCTGCGACTTTCGGATGGGCTTGATCGCAGCCATTGCTCAGTCGTTCAGGACATTCGGTGCCGGATTGATGAAAAAAAGCGAATTAGATGCGTTTTAACCACCCGTTCCGACGCCGAGCTGGAAATCTGGGGGGCGCGCCGGAAAATGGATTGGTTCAAGAAAGTCTTTGGTCGGCCGATATCATTTGAGCTGGCCAAGAGATAGGATCATCGACCCAATGCCCATTGATACGCTGCTAGAGCCCCATAATTTCCCCGGCAAACTGATTGTCGTCGAAGGGATCGACGGATCGGGCAAAAGCACGCAACTGCAATTGGCCAGGCGATATCTGCAAGCCAAGGGCCTTCGGCCGTTCTTCACCGAATGGAACAGCGCCGAACTGGTGAAAGCCATCACCAAGCGCGGCAAGAAGAAAATGTCGCTGACGCCCATGACATTTTCACTTCTCCATGCGACTGACTTTGCCTATCGATTGGTGCATAGCATCCTTCCGCCCCTGAAGGCCGGTATGATTGTGCTGGCCGACCGGTATGTCTACACGGCATTTGCCCGCGACGTCGTGCGTGGCTGCCAGCCCGATTGGGTTCGCCGCGCCTACCAGTTCGCGCCAAGGCCCGACCGCGCGTTTTACTTTAATGTGCCGATCGATGTCAGTGTCTCCCGGCTTATTTCCGGTCGGGCCAAGCTCAAGGATTATGAAGCGGGCATGGATCTGGGCCTGGCGCCGGACCTGGTCAGCAGCTTTAAGATTTTCCAGGGTAAAATCCTCGGTGAATACGGGCGCATTGCCCAGGAATATGGCCTGACGCAAATCGACGCGACACAGAGCATTGGCGATCAGCAGCATATGGTTCGTCGGCTTATCGACGAAACACTGGCGGACTATCGGCCTCCGCAGCAGCAGGAGCGCGTCGCATCGGCATAGGAATCATGCAATGAACGAATTTCGCTATATGGGCCATGCGATGCCGTACCTCCCGCAGGAGGGGTGCACGGGCAAGCTGATCGTCATTGAAGGCACCGACGGTTGCGGTCGCAGCACGCAGGCGGTTCTTCTCAAGGAATGGCTTGAAGTGCAGGGGTACGCCGTGATCGATACAGGGTGGACGCGCAGCAAGCTGGTAGGCAAGGCGATTACCGATGCCAAAGAGGGCCATTCGCTGCACCGGCTGACGTATTGCCTGATGTATGCCACCGACCTGGCGGACCGGATGGAATATCAGATCATTCCGGCGCTGCGGAGCGGCTTTATCGTTCTGGCGGATCGATACATCTATACCCTGCTGGCAAGAGGGGTGGCCCGCGGCGCTGATAAGCAGTGGCTGCGCGATCTGTTCAGCTTCGCGGTTGAGCCTGACCTGGTGTTTTATCTGCAACTGGGTGTTGTCGATCTGGTGCCGCGCGTGCTGGAAGCGGGGAAGATGAACTACTGGGAAAGCGGCCTGGACATGAACTATGGGGATGATCTGTATGACAGCTTTCTTGCCTACCAGAGCGCGCTGATTGACCAGTTTAATATTTTGTCCGAGGAATTCGGATTTCATTGCCTGGATGCCACGCAGGATTCTCGGGCAATTCAGCGGCAGCTTCGGCGGGCTGTGACGAGTTATTTGCAGAGCAGTAATTATCCCGCGCCGGGGGCGGAAATGAGCCAGAAGTAGTAAGTGGAAACGGCGTTTGCGAAGCGCGATCGCGAGTCTCGGAAATTTCAAATCACTCGCACACACACACCGTGATCGGCAAGGTAGTTCTTCACCTGGGCGATGGAGAAGGTGCCGAAGTGGAAGATGCTGGCTGCCAGCGCGGCATCGGCGTGGCCCGCGGTTAGCACGTCCAGAAGATGCCTGGGGCTGCCCGCCCCGCCACTGGCGACTACTGGAATTTTGACCGCATCGCTTACCGCGGCGGTCATTTCCAGGTCATAACCGGCGGTTGTGCCGTCGGCGTTCATCACATTTAAAACGATTTCGCCCGCGCCCAAATCCTGGGCCTGCTTGACCCAGTCCATCACTCGGATGCCCGTACCGACGCGGCCTCCATTGACGAAAACTTCCCACACCTCCATGCCGTCTTTCATCACGCGATTGGCGTCCAACCCCAGCACGGTGGCGCAGCGGCCAAATTTCTGGGCGACTTCGGCAATTAGATTTGGGTTGCGCACGGCCGCGGAGTTCAGGCTTACCTTTTCCGCGCCGGCCTGGATCAAGCGCTTGGCGTCGTCCAGCGTGCGGATGCCGCCGCCTACCGTCAAAGGCATAAAGATTTTGTCCATCACCTGTGTCACCAGGTCGGCCATGATTTCCCGGCCTTCGTGGCTGGCGGAAATGTCGTAAAACACCAGCTCATCGGCGCCGTCGGCCTGATACTTTCGCGCTTGCGCGACGGGATCGCCCGCATCCACGTGATCGAAGAATTTGATGCCCTTAACCACGCGGCCACGATCGACATCAAGGCAGGGAATGATTCGTTTGGTCAGCATGCGCTTAAAACGGGTGAGGCGGGTTAGGGGTTACTCAATTTCTTGCCAATCGCCGGAAAACACCTCGACCGCCGGGCCGGTCATGTAAACGCAACGATCAGCGGCGGACCAATCCAGCATCAGATCGCCGCCGGGCAGATGTGCCAGAATTTTGCGGTCGGTTCGCCCGGTCAAAACGCCTGCTACACAAACCGCGCACGCGCCGGTGCCACAGGCCTGGGTAATTCCGCTGCCGCGCTCCCAGGTGCGCATGGTGACTTCGCCGCGCGAGTGAATCTGCACCCAGTGGGCGTTTATTCTCCGGGGAAACGCCGGGTGATGTTCGACCAGCGGGCCGATGCGGGAAAGATCGACCGCCGCCACATCCTCCACGAATGTAACCGCGTGGGGGTTTCCCATGGATATGAACACTTCGTCCAGGCCCTCGTCCCCGCTGAGCCGCAGGCGGTATTCATGCTCGCGGCCGGTGGCTTTCACAAGCTCCAGGTCAACCGGCACCTTCTGAAGCGCCAAAATTGGCTCGCCCATATTGACAGTTACTTCGCGAACTTTGCCTTCGATGGCCATTAGCGACAACGTTAAAACGCCGCGCCCCGTCTCCACCTTCAGCGGGTTCTTGGCCGAAATGCCGTGATCGTGAACGTATTTCGCCAGACAACGGATGCCGTTGCCGCACATTTCGGCTTCGCTGCCGTCGGCATTGAACATCCGCATGCGCACATCCGCCTTGGTGGAGGGCAGAATGAGGATCAACCCGTCGCCGCCGACTCCCATATGGCGATTGGAGATAATCTGGGCAAGGCCCGAAGGGTCAGCCGGCGTCTCGGCAAAGCCGTTGACGTAAATATAATCATTGCCAATCCCGTGCATCTTCGTGAACCGCATTCCTGAAAGTATAGCACCATGACCGGCCCGCTTGAAGATTGCTCAACGGTTCACCGGCTAATGTCCGATAAACACCGAAGCTATGACAACTGGAATCAGCTTCCAAGATGTGCTGGAAAAAGGCGGTTTGGCCTTCGGTTTGGAAAATCCTACCGCCGCCGAACGGCTTTCAGGGCTTCGGTGGGAGAAGAATCTAAACCAGATAAGGCAGATACAACCCGCCCTTGCCGGTGAAATCAGTCATCTGAAGCCCGCCCTGGAATGGGTCTTTGCCCGCGATGGCTCCTTAACCGGCCGTAACGCCGAGGGTTGGTGGAGCGGCTGCTCGGTTCCTCTTCTTAGTGGCCGCGAGCTCCTGAGGACGCTTGAGCTGACGGGCAACGTGGGCTGCTTTCTCTGCCCCACTCATGCCGGCCAACTGCGCGCGTGCTTTGGCATCATTCTTAAGAACCAGGGATTGATCGCCATCGTTCCGGATCTGGAGGTTCTGGCGGTCATTCTTCATTGCGATGATTTTTCAAGCGAACTGCGCGATGGACGCCTGGTTTTTGCCGCCGGCCCGCTTTGGGGCGCGGAACTGGTTCGGGTGTTCGACAATTTCCCCGGCCTGCCGATGCCCCAGCAATTCGTCCGCACGGTGTTGATGGACGATGCGGAGCTTGGCAAGTACACGACCGAAGCACAGGAAATTATCGTCGCCGCGATGTCGCGCCGAAGCGACCGCGTCGCGGTCTTGCGCACCGTGAGCGAAACGAACACGACGCGCGCCGGGCGGATTGCCGTTGTCGCCGGTTCACAGCTTCAGCTTTGGAATTCCGCCGGACCCGCCCTGGCCGCTTCACTCTGCGATGAAACAGGGTGCGGGGAATCCAGTATTTTTTCACGGATTGATTCTGATCGCCCCACGCAGGCGTCGCCGCTGGCGGTGGCCGAAGCCGCGGCCGAATCGGATGCTATCGTAACGGCCAATGTGTTCCGCGCGGATTTTCCGGGATTGGTCGCCAGCCGCGTCGCCTGGATCACCTGGGTTACCAGCCCGCGCATCGCGGAGCCTGATATGAACTGCCCGGGCGACGGCATTTTGCTCGCCGACGCAAAATGGCGCGATGTCGCCAGGGCGGCTGGTTGGGCTGATGAACGCATTTTGCTGGCAGGATGGCCGTGTGCGTTTGCGTTGCCGAGCACGGAACCGCGTGGCCTGATCGCCCTGGCGAGCGACACCAAGCCACTGAAGGTTCCCCAGCGCGTCAAGGATCTTTCCAGCCAGCTCTTGCTGTGGGAGATGATTGAAAACGAACTGGGAACAAACCCGTTTGTGATGGGTGTCAACCCGCAGCGATATTTAGAGAACCGCCGGATGCGAATGAACCTTGCCGAAAAGGGGCTGGATCAAGACCTGTTCCTGGAACAACTGGTTCTGCCGGCTTATCACCAGGGGTTGGCGCGTTGGATGATTAAATCAGGATTTGCCATCACCCTGATTGGGGCTGGCTGGGAAGAAATCGGCGAATTTGAGAAATATGCGCGGGGACCGGCGAAAACATTTGATTCACTGGGGGCGATGCTCAAGGACTGCGGGATCGTCGTGCATCCCTCGCCGCTGAACTGGGTCCATCCGATCGAAAACCTGGGATTGCCGGTGGTTCAGCCCGCCGGTCGTTCGCCGCAGTTCTTTGCCGGAGCCGTTCGCGATGCTTTGCTGGGTAAAGCCTGGATTGAATCGTCGCAGATTCCGCCGATTTCCCGTGGGCGGATTCTGAGTCTGGTCGATGGGATGAACTGGCCGGCGCGGCCCACGACCGAAAACGGCGCGGATTAGCATTATCCTGACGGATGTTTCTGCTGAAGACTCCCTCCCCCGGTGTATCACGGGAAAGGAACATGCGAGGGGTTTAAAGCGGCGTCTGGTGAACGCCCGATACATTCTTTATTGCCTAAACAACGCGGAACGTCATTCCGCCATTGATGGAGAAAACACGCCATGCCTTCGCTGATGGAACTGGTCGAGCGCGTCAATAAGGGTGAGATGATCGAGCCGGAGCTGCTGGAGGTCTATCAGGATTCTCCCAACAGCGCCGAGAAGTTCCTCGCTCATCACGCCCGGGCGATGCTCGATCTGCGCCGTGCCCAGCAGCACATGCTGCAGAGCCTGGAGGCGATTGAGTACAGCGACCAGAAGGTGCTGAACCAGTTCATCAGTGTCAGCGGGTTCCTGGGACTTTCCGAATCGCGCGCGCAACCGATCGTTAAATTCGGCGCCAGCGCTATCGGACGCCGCGAATATTCACTGGGCCTGGAAGCGCTGCAAAACGGGGTTGCCTTCGATCTGCAGTGCAACGGCACCTACACCAGTGAGCGGGAAAACTGCCTGTTCATCGCCACGCAATATGAGCGCGTCGCGCAATGCGTGAACTGGACCGCGCCCTCCGCGACGGATTGGAACAACAAGCAAACCAAGATCGCCTACATTGTTTCGGGCGTTGGGGATGATGACAGTTCTGGCCGCATGCTGGTCAGCCTGGCTAAGTTCCACGATTCCAAACGATACACGCTGGGCGTCTACAGCACCGAATCCGGGGTTCGCCGTGACAAGCAGCAATTTCAGCAGGCCTCTTACCTCATGCCCAGCGGCAAGCGCGGGGCGGGGACCATCGAGGCGCTAGGCCAGCGGAAAGTTCCCACCTGGATCGCCCCCACCGACGCGGATGCGATCAGCGCGGCCAAGGCGCTGGCCGACCGGCTGGTGGCGGATCAGGTGGACGTGGCGATTTTCGACGCTACGCAGGCTGATCCGATTGCCGCGGTGGTGGCGGGCTGGGATTCGGCGAAGATCAAGATCAACCTTTGCCGCAAATCACCATTATATGCTCCGGGCATCGGCAGCGTGGTTTATCTGGACCAGGCCCGCTGGGAAGCAGACAAGGAATTCTGGACGCGACGAAGCGTGGATAGCCGGTTCATCCTTGAAGGGTGCGATACCGACGAAGCCTTTGGCGCGCCGCCACAGCGTAGTGTATATGGCATTCCGGATGCTGCTGTCGTTCTGGCAACTGCTGGGACGGATCTGGACCGCAATCTTTCCAGCGAATTTGTCGACACCGTCATCAACATTCTGCGAGCGCACCCGCACGCCATTTTCCTGGTCATCGGCGATGGCGAGCTTGCCTGGCAGAAGCGCCGCTTTGAGAGCGCGGGTGTTGGCAAGCGCGTGGGCTATGCGGGCCGCCGCAAGGATTTGCCCGGCTTCCTGCGAATTTGCGATGTTTACCTGGCGGAATTCCCGCGCAGCAGCGCCGCGGGCGTGCTTTACGCCATGAGCGTCGAGCGTCCCGTGGTAGCAACCCGCTGGGGCGATGAAGCGGAGCAATCGCAGGCAGCAGCGTTAGTGGGCAGCGAAGGGGCGATTACAGGCCGTGAGAGCGGCATGTTCATCGAGCGCGTCAGCAAGCTGATTCGTGAGCCGGCCTATCGCCAGAAGCTCGGCAAGACGATGCGCCAGCGGGTGGAGAGCCATTTCTCATTCAATCAGACCGCACAGCACATCGAGCAACTTTGCGACCAACTGATCCAGGCGCGCGGTGAGAATATCGTCGTGCCGCAGGATGACAGCGAAGGCCGTGTGTCATTGGCTGAAGTGGCCTGAGACGCTGCTCACAAATCAAGATTACTTAACCGCTGCCCCTTGTCCCGGCATTTTGTGTCTGGAGGAGGGGGCAGCGGTTTTTTGATTAGATGAGATCGCGTGTTATGCAGGAGACAAAAACTCCCAAGCCGGTTCGTCTTGAATATGGTAGCAATATACCTCTTGCACTCCCCTACAGTTTCTTCATCGCCATGCGCGCCCACCTGAAGGAGAGAAACCAGAACAAAAAGCCGACAACCATAAGTGCAGACATATTGAAGACGACCTCGCCGTTGAAGGCGACCGGGCCATTAATGTCATAATAGGGCGGAAAAATGCCTATTAAGCCAAAAACGAACGGAGGAGCGCCCAGCAAACCCGCAAATATGGCCAGGATTACGCACCGCACCACGGAGCACTTTTTGGGCGCAGGCGGGGCATAATCAAGTGCTCGCGCTTTATTGGAAACATCGGCCATGAAGGCTCCATTTACTTCTGCCGCTTTGCGAGCTTCGCTGCCTTTAGCGCGTCAATTTGCCAAGGTTTTGATTCCCCGACACCCTGGCGATCCCATTTCCAATGCAATCCATTTGAATTCATTTTACCTGCATCCCGGTCGGCATCCCACATTCCGGGCAGCGGCCTGGCGTGGCGCGGAGGTCGTAGCCGCATGCCTGGCAGAATCCGGGGCGGTGTTCGCGCTTGCTGTTTTTCCGCGAATACCAGAACACAGCAGCGGCGCATCCAAATATGAACCAGTCGGGAATAATGAGATGCCATTCTCGTGTCGTTTTCGGGGTATGCAAGACCGACCACCTGGCCGTTTTGAGAGTCGACTTGGGAGGCGGATCTGGAAACGTGGAATGAGAGTCTGAAAGCTTGTAAGAGTGGTCCTGATAATCGAAGTGGAACCAGAAATGCCTGGGCGAATAACGAGCATCAAAACTCTCGTATCGCCGCTGTAAAAATGGAGTCGGGTCCATCACTTTTTCCGAATAAGTCACCACGCCGTCGGAAGACTCGACCCATAGTTGGGAGAATTGCTTGAGCCAACTAATTTCAATGTATGACTTTGCGTGAATGACTGAATACTGCCTGTGCAAATCGATCTCGATGATATCGCTCACATAAAAGCTTCGGACCATTAAAAGCGGCATCGCAAACGCAACGAGCAATGACATCGCCCCAAGTCCCTTGAAAAGCCATCGGCGTACGCTTTTCAATTGGTTATCACTTGCTGGTGAGCAACTTCCGGCGGCGTCCCGCATTCCGGGCAACGATCGGGCGTGGCGCGGAGGTCGTAACCACAAATGGGGCAGAATCCGGGACGGTGTTCTCGCCGGGCTTTTTTGCGGGAATACCAGAAGGTGGCAACTGCACAAACGATGATGAACCAATCGGGAATAATCAGAGTCCACCTTTGGACGGCACGCGGCGCCACGAGGTAGCCCATCTTTCCCGAGTTCGCAGCTGTGGTCTTCCAAGGCGGAAGGGGGAAGCTGGGGTCCAACCCGGAAAGTGAAGAGTGGTCGTTCTGATAGTCGAAATGAAACCAGAGAACCGACGCGAATGGTTTCGAAGAAATACTCCGATACAAAGAAGTTCCCCAAGAATTGGGTTTTGGAGTAACAGCCGTTTCCGAATAGGTGACCACCCCGTCAGGTGACTCGGCCCACCGTTGCCTGAACTGCCTAATGCAGCCAACTGCGATATACGCCTTGCCGTCGCCCACCGAGTATTGTTTATACAAATTGATCTGGATTTCATCTCCCACGAAATAACTTCGGATCGTCACGACCAACATGGCGACAGTGACCAGCAGGGACGTTACCGCAATCACTTTGTAAACCCTCTTTGGAACGAGCCTCATTGAATCCAAGTCTAACCACCCGCTCTGCTTCCCAATAGATCCGCCTCCACCCACCCTTTCCACCGCCGAAATTCCCGTTAACATTCGCTGCATGGAACCGCGCCTGATTCAGATTGTTGAGGATTTGCCGGCGAGCAACGTTTTGCTGGTCGGCGACATGATGCTGGACAAGTATCTGTACGGGAACGCCGAGCGCGTTTCGCCGGAAGCGCCTGTTCTTGTGCTGCATTATCAGAATGAAGAACTGCGGCTGGGCGGCGCGGCGAATGTGGCTTCCATGCTAGCGACTCTTGGGGCGAAGGTTCGGGCTGTCGGCGTTGTGGGGCGCGATGCGGCTGCGGAGGATGTGCGGCGGCTCATGCGGAAGGTGGGGATTGATCCTGCCCATCTGATTGAAGCTGACGACCGCCCCACCACCTGCAAACTGCGGCTCGTTGGCGCGGCTCAGCATCGCCATGCCCAGCAACTCATGCGGCTGGATTTTGAGAATGCCAAGCCTGTTTCTCAGGGCGTGGCGGAAGCGCTGCTGGCGCGGGTGGAAGCCGCGATTGCGGATTGCAAGATTGTCTGCATTGAAGATTACAACAAGGGGGCGGTGCCGGCGGCGGTCTGCCAGGGCATCATCGCATCGTGCAATCGTCGGGGGATTCCGGTGCTGGTTGATCCGGCGCAGATTCCGGACTATTCGAAATACAAAGGGGCGACGGCGATCAAGCTGAATCGTCCTGAGGCGGAGCGGGCTTCGGGGATGTTGATTCAGGGGGAAGCGGATTACCAGCCGGCGGCGGAGAAGCTGCTGAACCAGTTGGAACTTGGCGCGGTGATATTGACGCTGGATCGGCATGGGGCGTACCTGGCCACGCGCGACGGGGAGCGGCGCTGGCTGAAGCATGCGCGGCCGCGGCAGGTGTTTGATGCCACCGGCGCGGGCGACATGGTGCTGGCGATGCTGGCAGCAGCGCGGGCGGGCGGCGCAAGCTGGGTGGAGGCGGTGGCGCTGGGCAACGTGGCGGCCGGGCTTGAAGTGGAGCGCTTTGGCACCGTGCCGATCAAGCCGGCGGAGATTATTCAGGAATTGCAATCGCTGGCTCACGATCGCATTGGTAAGGAACGGTCGCTGGAGGTTCTTTGCGCGGAGCTGGATCGGCATCGGGCCAGTGGAAGGCGGATCGTCTTCACCAATGGCTGCTTCGATCTGATTCACCTGGGCCACATCAAATATTTTCAATTCGCCCGCGCCCAGGGGGATTTGCTGGTGGTTGGCGTGAATACCGATGCCAGCATCCAGCGGCTTAAGGGCTTAAAACGGCCAATCATTAATGAATCGGATCGGCTGGGCGTGCTGGAAGAACTGGAAAGCATCGATTACCTCGTGCGTTTTGACGACGACACGCCGCTGCGCCTGATTCAACACATTCGGCCCGATGTACTGGTGAAAGGCGCGGACTATAAGAAGGAAAAAGTCGTGGGCTGGGACCTGGTGGAATCCTGGGGCGGGCAGGTGGCGCTGGCGCCGCTGGTGGATGGGCGCAGCACCAGTGCGGTGATTCAAAGAATCCTTGAGACCCAGCTTCCTTAGATGCCGGTATTTAAAAAAGAATTCCGCGATTACAAAATAGGTGTTCCTTTTTGAGCTTGGTCCGGATTATGCTATCCGGACGATGCGGTAAATGATCCGTGGAACACCTTGTAAGGAGCAACATCATGTCCAGAATCAACGATCCAACTGAATCTGCCAGCACCACGACAGACCAGCTGAAGGACAAAGCCACTCAGGTTGGCCAGAACATTCGTGACATGGGCGGACAGCTTCGCGATGCGGCCACCGAACAGTACGGCCAGCTGCGCGATCAGGCCGGTGAATATTATGAACAGGGCCGCCGTCAGGCGCGCGAATGGGAAGACAGCATCGAGCATTATGTGCATGAAAAGCCGGTGCAGTCGCTCTTGATCGCAGCCGGCGTGGGTCTGATCCTTGGCATGATCTGGCGCCGCGATTAAGCCGTCCTGATCGTCGTCAATTCCGCCGGGCACTTTCTTTGAGCGCCCGGTGTCCACGTGAACCACAGCGCTGTTACTGCGCCCAAGGTGGCCATGGAAAGCAAAGCATCCACCTTCACGACCGAACCGCCCCGCCCGCGGACGAGCGCGGATACTAATCCGGACGGCCGCAAGTCCGCTTCGGACGCGCCCACGGAGGAAGTCTTTTCCGAGATTTCAACGCGTCTTTCGGAGCTACGCGCGTATTCCAGATACTACCTCCAGGCGCACATCGATCTCATTAAAATCGCTCTGCGCAAGGGCGTTGTTTTTCTGGCATTGGCGGTGGTCGCGACGGTGGCTTCGGCGGGACTTATCGTCACCGCGGTCGTGCTGATCTGCGACGGAATTGCCGACGGTCTGGCGACGCTGTTCCGTAGCCGCTGGCTCGGGGAACTGGTAACCGGGGTGCTGGTCATCGCCGTTTTGGTGGCTGCAATCTGGTTCGTCGTTAATAAGATTTTTGGCTTATCGCATGCGAAAACCATGGCCCGCTTTGAGGCGATGCGTAACGAGCAACGGGCAGATTTCGGCCACGACGTTAAGAATCGGGCGGCGATTGGTCCCCGCCCCAAGATCAAGATCTAGCGCGAAGGAAGATAGACCATGATGATGGACGAATCCAAATACCTTCGCGAACAGGCAGACGCAGCTCGCCGTGCCATGGCCAAGGCCAGGCGCGAGCTCTTAGCGGAAACCGGCGAGTTGGCCGACCCTCGCCGCCTCACCCGCAGGCACCCCTGGATTGCCCTTTCCACCGCAGCGGTTGGCGGATTCTTTCTAGCCGCCAGTGCCATGCCACCCAGAACCGTGGTGAAAGAGATCAAGGAATCGACTTTCGTCGGCAAGTTGAAGGCAAACATCAGAGATTTAGTGGCAGACCTTACCGTTTGGGGCAACAAGGAGGAGCCGCCGACAAGTTCGGACCCGGATGAGCCCCCGCAACCCAAGCAATCGACACATCCCGAGAAAGACGCATCTTCGAGCCTGGTAGCGGTGCTATTGAAGGAAGGGCTGGCATTCGCCCGTCCCATCATTTCCAGCCTCATTGCCGCCCAACTTGGCCGCAAGGAAGGCCAGGCCGAGCAACATAACGGCCATGAAGTACACGCGGGAGCTACCTCTGGGCCTGAAAGTCCGTCTGACCGCCTCTAAAACCGCTGGACAACTCCTCAAGCCTTGGCATTAGACCCCGCAAAGGCGTTACCGTGGACAGAGTTTGCCCCAATTGCCGTTTATGACCCCGGTTGCCTGTCGCGGAACGCATTTTTAATTGGTGATTCGCTAAAGTCGGGGTAGTCTGACGTAGCTCCGGTCGTCAGTAGTTTTTAGCTCCGACGACCAAACACCGCCCTTTTCTGGAATGACAACATGGCTACCTGGCTCCGTCGCATTGCGTCGTCAGCTTTGATTGTTTGCGCAGCTGCGATGTTCAACGGTGATAATCGCCAGGAAAAAGTGCCGCGGGCGAGCCTGCTTGCTCAAACCTATTCCCGCCCCATCGAGGTGCGCCTTCGAAGGCTGCACCTGGTCCGCCCTGATTTGATCTTCTATCCGATCGATTACCAGATCGTCTGCTAGGCTCGAAAATTTACCGCAAAAAAAATTTAAACGGATGCCATGCGATGCTGTCGGATGGTGGAGGCGATGTCCGCCAGAGCGTCGGCGGCGTAATTCACGTCCTGCCGGGAAAGGAACGGGCCAAAGCTTACGCGGGTGGCACCGCCCTCGGCGATTGTGCCTATTGCTTCGTGAGCCAGCGGGGCGCAATGAATGCCGGAGCGGGCGAGGATGCCGTAATTCGATTCAAGCACCGAGGCCAGTTCATGCGGGCTGAGGCCCGCGATTCTTATTGAAAAAACGCCCAGGCGGTTCTTAACGCCCTGGGGGCCGAAGTAGGTGAGGCCTTCAACATCGCTGATGCCGTCGATGAAGGTTCGGCAAAGATCGACACTGTCCGCAGCCAGCTTTTCAATTCCCTGCGAGAGAATCCATTTCACCCCAGCGGACAAGCCGATGATGCCGATGGCATTTTGACTTCCCGATTCGTACTTGTCCGGCAAAAAGTCGGGCTGGCGGTCCTGTTCGCTGACCGAGCCGGTACCCCCCTCTTTAATGGTTTGAAGAATTTTTTCGATTCCGGGTCGGACGTATAGGAACCCGGTGCCGAGCGGGCCAAGCAATCCCTTATGACCGGGCGCAGCAAGAAGATCGATATTGTCCGCCTGCACGTCGATGGGAATGTGGCCCGCCGATTGGGCGGCATCGACGATGAACGGGATGTTGTGGGCGCGGGCGATCTCGCCGATTTCACGGATTGGTTGCACGGTGCCGGTGACGTTGCTGGCGTGCGTGATGGCGATGAGACGCGTATCGGGACGGATGGCCCTGGCGATAGCCTTCGGATCGACCAGGCCATTTGCGGGGTCAACGACAACACGGGTTTGCTCGATCCAGCCGCGATCCGCCAGGGCATTGAGGGGGCGGAGGATGGAGTTGTGATCGATGTGCGTGCAGATTGCGTGGCCACGACGGTTGGGGTCGATCAGGCCCTTGATGGCCAGATTTAACGCGTCCGAACAATTCAGGGTGAAGATGAAGTGCTCGGGCTTTTCACCGTGGAAGAGTTTGCAAAGGCGCGCGCGGCATTCGTTGAGCATCGCGCCGGTCTGGATGGCTTCGCGATACGCGCCGCGGCCGGCACTGGCGCCGAGATCGGTGGCGTAGCGCGTCATTGCTTCCAGAACTTCCACGGGTTTGGGGAAGCTGGTTGCAGCGTTGTCGAGATAGAGCCGCCGAGGCTCGGGCGGCGCGGTTTCAGTGGGCATTTTGACGCTCGTGCAAACGGGAAATAATAGGGGATTGGGGGGCGGAAGTCATCCCGTGGAAACACCGCTGCGGTGTGGAGAGATTGCTTGAGCTAAGTTTTCGCAATGTAGCGGCGGCGGATCAGTAGCATCGGCGCGCCGATCACCAGCAGGCCCGCGATCCCTGGTTCTGGCAAACTGGCGATGGTGGCGTCCCATGCGGCGATCTGACTGTTGGAAATGCCGAAGGTGGCGGCGAGGGCGTTGTACTGCGCGAGTTCTAGCGGCGTGGCTCCGGTGCCGTTACCTCCCGTGACGCCGGCGCCGAAGTTGTTGCTTAGGATGACGAAGTCGGAGAAATCCACGGTGGTATCGTAGTTGAAATTGCCCTGGTCCCAGTTGGTGAAGGTGCCGCCGTAGTGGTTGCTGAGGATGACGAAGTCGCTGAAATCGACCTTGCCATCGACGTTGGCGTCGCCGGCATTGGCGTAGGTGACTAATTCAGTTCCGGCGGGGAGCACGCCGCCATTGGGAATGACACTTGAGACTCCGGCTGGAAGATTGATCACGACGCCGTCGGCTCCATCGGCGAACGCGACGGAATGGTGGACCGGATCGAGCGCAGCGGCGCTGCTTGTGATTCCCTTGCCGGTCCAGAGTGCTGAGCCGGAGTTGTAGCCGCTGGCGATATAAGATTGGATGGCGGCGTTGGGGCTGGCGGCGGTGCCGTAATTGATTGTCAATCCGGTATTGGTGACATCAAGCAATCCACCGGCGGCAATTTGCACATTGCCGATAGTGGTAAATGCCGTGGACGGCCCGGTGAGGATGACTGTGCCTTTATTCCAGATTTGCAGAGTGCCGGAGGTATTCATCTGGCCGGCGCCTCCAACAGTCAGCGTTCCGATTCCACCCGCCGAAACATCCGTTCCGCCAACGTAGACATTGGAAGCATTCAACACACCGCCGGTTAAAGAGTATGTGCCGGTGGAACCTGCGTGATAACCAATGAACATGTTACCGGTGAGCGAATTGGCGCCACCGGTCTGGTTGAAATTACCGCTGCCGCTGTAGCCGATGTACTCGAATGAATTGTTGACGCTGAGTGTGGCGCTACTTGCCAGCGTGTAGGTGCCGGTGGAGCCGGGATTGTAGCCGAGGAAAACGCCGATGCCGCTTACCGAATTGGTGCCGCCGCTCTGGTTGAAGCTGCCCTTCCCATTAAAACCGAAGAGTTCACCGGCGCTGGTGGTCAGTTTATTGGTGGACATCGACAACACATTGGTGCCGCCACCAGTGGCATCGACGGTGAGAGAGTTGTACGTCCGGTTGGCGGTGCTTGTGAAAACGATGGTCTGCGTGCCACTGAATGTGTTGGTTATGAAGACATCCTGCGCGCTAAACGGAGCGACCGTTACCGTCCAATTTGCGCCGTCGGTCCAGTTGCCGCCGGAGGTTGTGTTCCAGCTATCGGTGGGCGAAAGGGGAATGTTGCCGCTTAAGAAATACGAGCCCATGTCGAAGAACCCACGGTTGTTCGACGAGGGATCGGTTGCATCACCGGCGGCCAGGACTTCAGCGTAATACGATCCAGCGGACAGGGACCGCGAAATGGTTTCACTCAAGCTACTTGTTGCTGACGATGCGACCAGGTTTCCGTTGGAATCGAAGATATCCAGGGTCGTATTGAGGGTGGCTCCGGGGTCGGCAGCGCCGGCGGTCAGGGTGGACTGGCCGGAAATTGAATTGAGTGTCATCGAGCCACCGGTTGTGTCGAAAGACCACCAATCCGCGGTGTAGTTGGCCGAACCGACAGGGACCGGCGCTGCGCTATTCGCTGGCACAATGACGCCGACCGATTGCGTGGAATTGATCGCAAAGGAGCCAGTGCGGGAAATTGCAGTCGCGCTCGCCAGTGTATGGCCGATTGCGTCGTCGACAAATCCGCCCATCCCCGGGTCGTTGGCGATAATTTGTGCATCGTTCTGCTGGGTTGGCCCGGAATCATCGACGTGGGCTGTGCCAAGGGCGAATAACCCTCGCGCCTTGCTGTATGAGGAACCCATCGTTGGGGCAAGCAAATTCGTACCCGAGCTGTATTCATGTACGAGGGTGTTGCCGCTGTAGTCGCTTTGATGACTAAGTCCAAAACCGTGTCCATTTTCGTGCGATACAGCCTCCCCAATATCCGTTATCGCGCCGAAAAGGCCGGAGAAGACGAAGTTGGTATGCAAACCGTTGGTGCCTGTCTCGACATTGGGAGTGACACTAAGATAGGAGACGCCACCCGCATTTGGGAGCCACGAACCACTGCCGCCGATCACGGTGTGCATTAGATCGGCCTGGCTGTCGTAGTAATTTTGCCGAGCCAGATCGTTGGCTGTCTGCCCGGCCGCGACAGCGGGATCCACCGTCGTGACGTTAATATTGAACGCCGAGTATTTTTGGGCGACAACCGACCAAATGGTCTGGATGGCGGAGGAGTTGCCATTGTCGTCGTATGCCGGAGTGTCGCCAGGTGCGTATTGAGGGTTGTTTCCCCAATTGCCATCGAAGCTGAAGCCCCCAAAATCCAGATAGATTGTGTAAGTAGCACCGGCGCGGCTGTTCAGAGCGGGGATGGCGGCAATCGCAATGTTCGGCCCCTGCAGCGCCATTGCGCCCATCGCCGCAGCAAAGAGGATTGCGTTTACCTTCCGATTCGGCCGTTTCTTCGAACACATTTTTCCCTCCTGCGAAATGACCAAGAAAATGCATGAACTCGACCAGGGAGAAGTAAGTCAGCAGGGGCAACCCGCTTATATCCCGCACCCCAAGTTGGACATGGCGCGGTGATTGTCACCGACGCGATTCAAAAATTCCAGCAAATTCGACCTACAAATTGTGTTAACGCGGCATCAGCCGTGGACTCATCGCCGAACCGCAATTGTGGGGAACAAAGCCATAGTGCAAAGCGCCATTGCGGAAACCATTATTACCAGAACCACCAGTCGTGGGTGTGCAGCACATAGATTCCAAGCAGCAGGTTGGTGATCCCGTGCATGAGGATGCAGGCGCCAAGGCTTCGGGTGGTGATGAGGAGCAGGCCGATCATGATGCCCCAGACGATGGCGGTCATCCATTGGATGTGGACGCTGGCAAAAAATAACGTGACCAGCAGGAAGGCTTGCCAATCAATTTCGCCGACGCGGGCCATTTTGAAATCGTTGGGGGCGATGATGGTTCGCCAGAGGAAATCGCGCCAGAAGAGTTCTTCCATGAAGGGGACGACCAATGCCGGACCAACCAGCCGAACGGCGAGAAACGTCCAGAGCAGCACGGGGGACTTGATCTTGTCATAGGGATTGAAGATCTCGCCGCTCATGCGGGGATATTTGGGCCAGTAGTGCAGCAGGCCTTTTTCCATGCCAACCCATTGGATGACGCCGATGATGCCGAGGATCAAGCCCAGCGAGGCGTAGTTCCATTTGATTTTGGTGTAGTGGCGGCGAAAGGCGATTAACAGCGCGCCCGTCAGCAGCGTTTTAACGATATAGGTGTAGGGGAAGAGTGACGGCAAATAAGTTCCCAGGTACGTGAATCCCAAAAACGTGGCCATGGGGGTGAAGTAGGCGAGCTCGTCGCGCTCCCATCTTTTTTCCGCTGGGATATCGAGTTTTACGGGGGATTGATCCGAGGACATTTTTTTATTCCGGCCGCAGGAGCGCGAAGCTGGCGGTGTGGCCGTGGAGGAAATTCTTTTCACCAACCGGCCCGAGTTCACCGGCGGCGAAAAAGCCGGCGATGGGGGTTTGCGGCATCGCGCTGCGGGCAACACCGACATCGTGGTTGTGGGTTTCAAACAGCCGCGAGCCTCGGCCATTGCAACTGAACAAGAGAGCCGCGGGAGGCGCCGCGCCAGTGCTGGTGGGCTGGAGCATCAATTCCAGATCTTCGTGGGCGCTTTGGGCATCGTGCACGTGGAATTGCACGGTTTGTCCGACGCGGACGAGTTCACCGACGGCAATTGCGCCGGATTTCTGATCGACGCCCGACAGGCTGCGGATGAGGAAGTCGCCGCGACCGAAATGCTCTTTGTATTCGCTGATAACGCGGCCGATCATGAGGCCGTTGTCGTGAAGAAACTGCTGCTCGGCGGCGGGCAATTCCTGAACCATATCGGCCAGGGCGGCCAGCGACGGCTTCCCGCCGAGCTGTTCGATGATGTTGTCATGGCCCCTGGTGATGACCATGGCGTGGCCAATGGGGCGGCAGCCCTGGCTGACAACGGTTTGAACTTTAATAGGGCCACTGAGGGAGAGGCCGACCAATCCATCAGCATAGACCTGGTCATTTTTTAGTAGCGCGTTGCCGCCGGGCGTTCTGGCGGCGCTGGCCATTCCGCCGACCAGGGGCGAGTGCGGCATGGATTGGTTCATGACGATCATTAATTCGTTGATGGGCGTGGTGAAGGGGTCGCCGAAGGCGATTACGGCGCGGGTTTGTGCGTTGTGGCCCATGCGTTCCGCGAGAGCGTCTGGATCCGAGAGAAGCGTTTTCCAATCCCGCCCGGAGATGTGGAAGGGGTGAAGTCGCACGCCGGGCATGTCACCGGCGAGCAGGGCGATTCCCGGGGCATTCTCAATTTCGATGTCCTGACCGATAATTCCTTCGCCGGTGACGCCGATGAGGGCCTGGGGATCGAGCTCGAGCCAGAGTTTTTCGGCGATGGCTTCGGCTTCCTCGGCGTGATGACCGGTGAGGAAGGCGAAGACGACATCAATCTTGCCGGCGGTTGATTTTTTAGCCTGATCGATGACCTCGGCCACCGCCTGGGTTGAAGATTCGTTTCGGGAAACTAAGGATGCGAAATTCATGGGTGCCTTGGGCCTATTGTCGCTGGTCTGTGGGGTTGGTGGCAAGGGGAAGAGGAAGAGTTTTGAACCACCAAGGCACAAAGACGCGAAGGTCGTAGAAGAAAGTTTTAATTGGATTTAGGGGAAGCGAACGCGGTGGTCAGGTTCTGAATGAGGGACTTTTTCACATCTTCGGTTATCGGAGCATGAGGACCCAGGATTTTGGCGATGCTGGTTACGGTTCGGCCATTTAGGCCGCAGGGGATTATGTTTTTGAAGCCGGCCAGATCGGTGGTGACGTTGAGGGCCAGGCCGTGGAGGGTGGCGCCTTTTTTGACGCGGACACCGATGGCGCAGATTTTGGATTGGGCGCCTTTGTCGTCAACCCAGATTCCTACAGCTTGCGGATCGGCGGCTGCTTTTATGCCTAGCTCGGCAAGGTGAGCGATGACAATGGCTTCGAGGCGGTGGACATAACCTGATACTGAGAGGTTGTGGTCGGCCAGGCGGATAATGGGGTAGGCCACGATTTGGCCGGGTCCGTGATAGGTGATGTCGCCACCGCGGTCGCTGTGGACTAGTTCTATGCCGGCTTTGGTTAGTTCCTTGACGGAGGCTAGCAGATTGCGGACTGATTCCGGGCGGCGGCCCAGCGTAATGACCGACGGGTGCTCGACGATGAGCAGGGTTTCGGGTTCGCCGGCGACGACTCTGGCGTGGGTTTCTTCCTGGAGCGCCCACGCCTGGCGGTAAGGCATCTGGCCCAGATCGGTGACGATTATCTCACGGCGTTGGGCCATGTGATTTCTTTCTTTGGGCGGTTTCACGATTTCTGATCGCGGCACTGAAGGCCCCCCACCCCTGGCCCTCCCCCGGAGTACCATGGGAGGGGAGAATTGGCGTGTTTTATGTGGCGCGTTATCACGCGACGTGGCCTTGCTCGGTGTGAAGCATTTCTGTCAGGAGGCGAAATTTTTGTTCCTGATGTTCGTAGGGCGTTTCGTGCTTGTGGAAAGGAAAAACCTCCAAATGTTTTTCCGCGTTTATGTGGTTGAAAACCGCATAGATCGTGCTGGGCGGGCAAACGTCATCCCAGAGGCTGCTGGAGATTACCGTTTTGCAGCGAATTTTGGGGGCCAGGTTCAGGCAATCGAAATAGCTTAGTGTGTGAATGACCTGGTCATAGAGCTGGGGGTGCGCCTTGATGAAGCTGCTGATCTCCGGGTAGGGACCGACCGGGGTGATGGTGATGGCGCGGCGGAAATCGCAGAGGAACGGGATATCTGCCAGGGCGAGTGTGACGCGGTCGGAGAGTGCTGCGGCGACGAGGCAGAGGCCCCCGCCCTGGCTGGCGCCCGTGACGGCGATGCGGCGATTGTCGACCTCTTCACGATGGGCGAGGACTTCCAAAGCCCGGACCGCATCAGCATAGACATAGCGATAATAATAGGTGCGATGATCGCGAATGCCGGCGGTCATCCAGCCTAGATAATGGCCTTCGGGGTAGGTTGCGGTGTCCTGGGATTGGCCGTTCTGGCCGCGGCAATCCATGCTGAGGACGCACATTCCCTGGGCGGCATAGGGGAGCATATCCAGCGGGCGCGGGGCACGGCCGCTGTAGCCATGGAACATGCAGACACCGGGGTATTTGCCGGCGCGTTCGGGACGGAGGAACCAGCCGGCGAGGCGGCCCCCGTCGAATCCGTCGAATCGGATGGCGAAACATTCGACGCCCCGGGCGGGGAGATCGTAGGGGATCAGCTCGGCGTTTAAAGGCTGGTTGATGGCCTTAGAGACCGTTTGTTCCCAGAAGGCTTCAAAATCATCAGGCCGGTAGAGAGACGGGCGGTAGAGGCGAAGCTGTTCTGGCGCCATGTCGATTGAAGGCATGGCGGAAGGTTAAGCTAGAAAGGGAAGCGGGGAAAGCTGTGGCTGCTTCGATGGCAAGGCGCGGGCAAATCTGTCCGCGTAAAAGAAACCCCTCCTCTCTATATATGGGCCAAAAGGTGAAGGTTTTTGACGGATTTTTCTGGATTTTTTGGAGGTCGAATTTTGGCGTGGCGTAAGTTCATGCTGTTTGGATAATTAGGGCAAATATTAATTTTGCGATTTTGTAGAGTTTTGTAGAGGATTTTCAGGGCTTTTGCAGACTTTTGTAGGCTACGCCTCCCCCCCAGAACGCCAAAGCAGGGAAGTATTGGGTAGCGTTGGAGAACCGTGGGTGCTACTTCGCGTTTGTTTGCTTAGCACACCAAGTCTGCCAGAGGGTTCTGTAGGCCTTTTCGATTTCTTTCGTGTTTGCGGGAGCGTTCATCAGGTTGGAATCGAGCATTTTTTGTCTGAGGGTGGCGCGGAGCGCGCTTAGTCTCTCCATATCCGCTGACTGATCGACTGCGATTTTCAGATATTGTTCCTGGGAATCCGCCAGGAATTCCCGCATGTTGAGGTTGGTGAGGATGCTTTTGCCGCCGCGGCCTACGGCGGTTTTGCCGATGAGGCTGATGACGGGAACGCCCATGTAGAGGGCATCGCAGGTGGTGATGCCGCCGCCGTAGGGGAAGGGGTCGAGGGCGATGTCGATGCGCAGATACGTTTGAATGTAATGGTCGAAGCGTTGCTTGGGGATTAATTCGATGCGATTGGCGGCGATGCCAGCTTGCACGAAATGGGATTGGACGCGGGTTTGATGAGCGCCAAGCTGCGTGGTGATGATCAATCTCGCGCTGGGGGTGGCGGTGAGGATTTTTGTCCATAGGGCCAATGAATCCTCGGAAACCTTGGCGGTGTTGCTGAAGCAGCCGAAGGTGATGTAGCCGTTTTTCGTCGCGGGGAGCGCGTTCACCTCCGGCGTGGCCCCACCTGGCTGATAGGACCAATAGGTATTCGGGAGGCGGATAGTTTTTTCGGAGTAATCGGAATCGGCGCCGGGGGGATCGAGGTGGGGATCGGAGAAGCGGTATTCGATGGCATCCAAGCCCGTGCTGCCGCAATAGCCGAGATAGGTGATCTGAACGGGGGCGGGCTTGCGGGCGAAGACGAGCAGGCGGTTCTGGGCGGTGTGGAGAGCGAGATCGACCAAGATGTCGACACGGTCTTTGCGGATCATCTCAGCCATTTCCGGAGGAGAGACACCAACGAGGTGGCGCCAGGAATCCGCGTGAGCCCTGAGCTTTTCGGTCATGGCGTCGGGCTGAAGCGTGGTCGAGTAGCAGACGATTTCGAATTGCTCATGGTTGTGGTTGCTGAGTAATGGAAGGAGATTCCAGCCGACGACATGCTCCCGGAAATCGGCTGAGACGTAGCCTATGCGCAGCGGGCGACGGGGATCTGGGGTATTGCGATGCGGAAGGATTGAAGCGGCCAACGGCGCGGCGTGAAACTGGTTCCATTTATCCAATTCGCAGCGGATGGCTGGGACATCGTATTTCGGATGATAATGCATCGTGTAGATCAGATTGCTGTGCGCGGAGGCGTACTGGGAATCGAGGGCGAGAGCGCGGTTAAAGCAATCGATGGATCGATCCAGTTCGCCTCGATCTTTAAAGGCGACCCCCAAATTGTTGTAGGCGAATTGAAAATTGGGACGGGCGGCGATGGCTCTCTCATAACATTCAATCGCTTCGTCGGGGCGGCCAATTTCCTTGAGGACGTTTCCCAGGTTGTTGTAGGCCTCCGCAAATTTGGGGACCAGGGAGATCGCCTTGGCAAGGGCATTGATGGATTCCTGCGTATTGCCGGCGCGATAGAGGGCCTGGCCGATGTTGTTGTAAGCGTCGGCGTAATCCGGACGCTGCGCGATGGATGCGCGATAGCTTTCGACGGACTCGGGATATTTTCCCTGATTGTAAAGGGCGGTGCCGAGGTTGTTGTGGGCCTCGGGGTAATTGGGGCGAAGCAGGATCGCTCTGCGAAAATAGTTAATCGCGGTGTCGTAATCTCCCTTTGTGGAATAGGGGTTTCCCAGGTTGTTCAGGGCTTCGGGATAATCGGGGCGCAGTTCAAGTGCATTTTTATATTCAAGGATGGCTTCATCGAGTTTGCCCTGCTCGTAAAGGGCATTGGCGAGGTTATAGGGAAGCTCAGCGAATTTTGACCCCTGGGCAATACCGCGGCGATAGGCGGCGATGGCATCGCCCGTTCTTCCCTGCGCCGCAAGGACGAGGCCGAGATTTCCGTGGTACTGGGGAACGTTGGGGCTGAGGAAAACAGCCCGAAGAATGAACTCCAGCGCGACATTATAATTGCCGCTCTGATAGGCGAGGATGCCCAGCAAGTGGTGGGCGTCGGCATTGTTGGGGTATTCCTCGACAACGGCGCGGTAGAGGTTCTCAGCCTCGGGCAGCCGGCCGGCCTGGTGGTGGGAGATGGCAAGATCAATCGCTTGCTGGACGGTCATGCGTGGCCTTTTACGAGGTTTTCAAGTGATTGTTTCAGGCGCTCGACGGGGCTGGTCCAATCTCCGGGTTTGGTTTGGCGGAAGATTTTCATGGTCGGATACCAGGGAGAATCTTCGCGATCCAGAAACCAGCGCCAATCAGGGGCAAAAGGGATGAGCATCCAGACAGGCTTGGCCATCGCCCCGGCAAGGTGGGCGACGGATGTGTCAGCAGAGATGACCAGATCGAGGTTCGCCACAAGGCCGGCGGTGTCGGCGAAATCGTGAAGTTCGTTGGTCCAATCGATCAGCTTCGGGAGGATGCCGGACGTGTTTTTCTGGTGGTTTCCCACCTGCAAGCTGATGAGAGAGATTCCGGCCACGCTGGCGAGCGGCGCGAGGGCTGCGAAGGGTATCGTGCGGTTACGGTCGTTTTCGTGCAGTGGGTTGCCCGCCCAGGCGAGGCCTACCTTTAAGCCATTTACGGTGGAGAGTCGATCCTTCCATTTTTCCCGGTCCTGGGGTTTTGCGGCCAGGTAGGGAACGCTGGCGGGAATGGTTTCCACTGTGGTGCCGAAGACCATGGGCAAACTGAGGAGCGGACAGTGGAGATCAAATTCCCGCGGCGGCCCGTTGGAATTTTCGAATTGATCAATCGGGATTTGTCCCTCCAGCAAACGCTCTAGATTTGGGCGGCAACCAAAGATGATTTTACCTCCGCGCGCTTTCACCATCGGCACATAGCGGGCGAATTGCAGGGTGTCTCCAGCGCCCTGTTCGCCGTGGAGGAGAATGGTTTTCCCGGAAAAATCTTCACCATTCCACTGGGGCTGCGAGAAACCGGTGCGAATGAAATTAAATTCCTTGACCTTGCTGCGCCAGGCATACTCTTTCCATCCTTCCTCGAACCGGCCCTGGGTAAGAAGAGTGATTCCCAGGTTCCAGTGGAAAGTTGGGTCGGCGGCGTCACAATCGATGGCGCGGC
Organism: Planctomycetota bacterium; assembly: GCA_030775485.1. Lineage (GTDB taxonomy): Bacteria > Planctomycetota > Phycisphaerae > Tepidisphaerales > Tepidisphaeraceae > JALYJB01. The sequence continues at coordinate 121,127 of JALYJB010000008.1, forward strand.
GGACGCAAGCTTCAGCCTGTTCGAAATTGCCAAGCAACTGATAGGTGTTGGCCAAATTGTTGTGTGGCCAGGAAAATCGTGGCTCGACGGATATGGCTTTTTTGAAACAGGCGACGGCTTCTTCAAAGCGGCCGCACAAGGTCAGGGCGTTGCCCAGGCGATTCAGGACATCGACATCAAGAGAGCCGGTTTCCAGCGATTTCTGGTAGGCAACCACTGCTTCCGGATGCCTTTTTGCCTCGAAGAGAGCATTGCCCAGGTTGAAATGGAAATGTGGCGAACCAGGCTCCAAGGCAGCGGCACGCTGGAGCATGGCGATGGATTCTTCGATACGACCGGATTCAAAGAACGCGTTGCCGAGATTGTTGGCAGCGCCGGCAAAATTCGGGCGAAGGACGAGCGCCCGCTCGAAGCAGGGAATGGCCTCCGAGAACCGCTGCTTGCGGCGGAGGGCGTCGCCCAGATCATTATAAATTTCCGGCGCATCGGGCTGACGTTCGAGGGCGCGGCGAAAGCACAGAATGGCCTGGTCGATCTCCCCTGTCTGGCAGAGCGCATTGCCCAGCGGACCGTAACAGTTGATTGAAGCAGGCGACAAATCAACGGCGCGCCGATAGGCAATGACGGCTTCCTCAAAGCTTTGCGTGTCCTGAAGCGTGTTGGCCAGATTGATTTGTGCCAGGACGTGATTGGGATCAGTCTTCAGGGCCTGGCGGAAGGCGGCGAGGGCGCCGATCATTCGGTTCTGGGTTCGAAGAAGGGTTCCCAGGTTATTGTGAAATTCGGGGTTGGCAGGCTCCAGCTGAATTGCGCGGGTGATCAGGTTTTCGCCGATGTCGGGGCGGTTGGCCTGGCAGGCCAGGACGCCCAGCCTTTGCAGCGTTTCGGGATGGTTGGGATCGTGCGCCAAGATCTGGCGGTAAATGGCCTCCGCATCGGCAAGCCTTCCTGCCTGATGGTGGGCGCCGGCAAGTTGAAGCGCCTCTTGAATGGTCATGCCTTGCCCTTTGTTTTCACAAAATCCAAGAGCGCCTGGGCGATCCTCTCAATCACACCTTCCCATTGCCCCGGGGATTTTTGCCTGAAGAGACGAGCGGTTGGATACCAGGGGGAATCTTCGCGATCCAGAAACCAGCGCCAGTCCGCGGCAAATGGCAGCGCGAGCCAAAGGGGTTTTCCCATTGCGCCGGCCAGATGAGCTACCGTGGCATCGACGGCGATAATTAAATCCAACGTCGAGATGAGGTCGGCGGTGTATTGAAGATCGCTGGGGTTGGTGGCGCAATCGATTAGCTTCATTCCAAGCGGCAGGTCTTGAGCGCTATTGGATTCTCTGGTTGTTTGGAGGCTCACGAACTCGGCGCCTTCGACTTGGCCTAGTGGGCTTAGGGCCGAGGAATCAATCGAGTTTCTCAAATCGTGAATGGTGGATGATCCGCGGGACCAGAAGAGACCGACCTTGATGCCGGGCGTAGCGGAGAGACGCTTTTGCCATTTTTCGGCGAACACCTGAGTGTGGAGATAAGCAATTGGCGCGGGAATGGTTTGGACCGTTGTGCGAAAGATCATTGGCAGACTCCCCAATGCGCATTGCAGGTCATGCGCGGGGATATCACGCCCTCGCGGAACGAATTCATCGATGGAGCCAATTTGCTTCAGCAGAAATTCGAGCGATTGGGGATATTCAAGGAGGATGTGTCCTCCACGCTCTTTCACATTGCGAACATAGCGGCTGAACTGAATGGTATCGGTCAGACCCGGTTCGCAGACAAGTAGGATTCGCCTGCCCCGGAGATCGGCGCCATCCCAATGCGGCTGGGTGAGTTCGGGACGGCGAAACTCGGGCATTGCAAGACGGGCCTCGAAGTGCGGCCAGCCCTGCTCGAATTGGCCGTCTTGCAGGAGGGCGAGGCCCAGATTGAAGGCAAATTCCGGATTTTGCGGTTGCAGGGCCAGCGCCTGGCGGAAATGGGAGATCGCCTCGGCCGGCTTTTGCAGCAGGATCAGTGTTGATGCAAGATTATTGTGGGCTTCAGCATAGTCTGGCCGGGCTTTGAGGGCGTGCCGGAAAGCTTCGACGGCATTATCCAGGCGCTCAAGGCGTTGGAGCGTGTTGCCGAGGTTGTTGTGGGCCTCGGTGAAGCTGGGATCGATGGAAATCGCTGACTGGAAGTATTGCACGGCCTCGGAGAATCGCTGATCGTCGCGCAGTGCGTTGGCGAGATTGTAATGGATGCGGGGAGCGTGGGGTTTTATCCGGATGGCCCGGCGGAGCAGCTGAATCGCTTCTTTGAAATTGCCGGCAGCCTGCTTGAGATTCCCTAAATTGCTGTACGGCTCGGCCAAATTGGGTTGCAATTCCATTGCGCGGGCAAAGGCTCTCTCTGCTTCCACGAGACTGCCCTTTTCGCGATGGGCGTTCCCCAGATTATTGTAGGCTTCAGCCATGTTGGGACGCAGGGTGATCGCCTGCTGGTATGACGCGATCGCCTGATCGAGCTGCCCGGCATGGTGCAGGGTGTTGCCCAGCGCGTTGTGGGCTTCGGGGCGTTCAGGCTGCGCGGCGATGGCGCGTTTAAACAAGTCACCCGCTTCATCGTATCGTCGCAGTTCGTGGAGGATGGCTCCCACATTGATCATCGCTTCGTAGTAGCTTGGATTTCGCGACAAGGCCTGCTGATATGCCTCCATTGCGGCGGGAAGGTTGCGCTGGGCCAGGCGTGCGTTGCCCAGATTGTTCAGCGCCTCGGGATAATCGGCGCGCAGCTCCAGGGCAGCGTTGAACGCCTGGGCAGCCTGATCGAAAAGACCCTTTCGCGATAATCCATTCCCGAGGCCGAAGTGGAATTGTTCGTAGCCTGGATCGATCGCAAGTCCTTGTTTGCACGCTTTAATGGCGTCATCAGGTTTCCCGGCAGCAAGCAAAACGATGCTGAGATTTTCGTAATATCGCGGGGTAGTGGGCGCGATCACGATGGCTTTTTGGATGTTTTCAATCGCCAAATCAAGGCGTCCGGTTTGAAATGCCAACAGGCCCAGAAGATGCAGGGCATCGGCCTGGTTGGGATCGAACGAAAGAACATTGCGATAGACTGCTTCCGCATCGCGCAGGCGTCCGGCGCGATGGTGTCCGACGGCAACATCTAGCGCTTCCTGGGACGTCATCGGGAAGATCCATCGGCGCGGCACCAATCCCGCCAGATCTGACGATAAAACGATTCAATATTGCGCGCGAACGCGGGGGCATCCGTCAGCGGCGATTGCTGCATCTTGCCGCGAAGACCGGCGCGCAGATCCGAGAGTCCCGGAAGGTCGGCGGCAAGCTTTTTCGCGATATCGACGAATTCCTCGGGAGAATATGCGGCCAATTTTTCGAGGCCCAGATTAGAAAGCTGGCTCAAGCCCGCGCGTCCGACAGCGGTGTTCCCCACGAGGGTAATAACTGGAACGCCCATCCAGAGGGAATCCAGGCTGGTGGAGTGGCCGTTATAGGGGAACGTGTCCAGGCCGATATCGATCCGGTGATAGAGCTTGAAATACTCTTGGGGGGACTGTCGATCGACAATGAAAATTCGGGAGGAATCGATGCCCTGCTGCTGCCAGTTCGCCAGGAAGCGTTGGCGCACCTCCCCGAGGGGCAGGAGCAACAGGAATCGCGCGTTGGGGATGGCCTTGAGGGTCTTGCCCCAAAGATTCAAGACCTGGTCGTTTACCTTGGAAAAGTTGTTCAGGCAGCCGAATGTTACGAAGCCGTTTTGGCGGGCGGGCAGTGAATTGACGGGCACCTGGGCTGCCCCCATGGCCGCCGCATCGTAACACCAGAAGGTGTGGGGAAGCCGGAACGTTTTCTCAACATAGTTACCGTCGGAATCACCCGGGGGATCGAGGTATGGATCGGTGATTCGGTAATCGATGGCATCGAGCCCCGTCCCGCCTGGATATCCGCCGAAGGTGACCTGAACCGGCGCGGGTTTGCGGGCAAAGAGAGTGAGGCGATTGCCGGCCATGTGCAGGGCCAGATCGACGAGAATATCTATTTTATCCGCGCGAACCATTTCAGCGGCCGGAGCGTCGGCGACAGCGAGAATATCGCGCCATTGATCCGCGGCGGCCTTAAACTTTTGTGTAATTGAATCAGGGTAAGACACCTGCGAATAACAGAAGATTTCAAAATCCCGATGATCGTGATGTTCGAGAAGGGGAAGAAGGTTTTTACCAATGACGTGATCTCGCAGGTCCGGGGAAACATAGCCGATGCGCAAGCGACGATCGGGCGATTTATCATTTTGGTGCGCCGCGATAAATTGTCCCAGCGGGGCCGCGTGGATTTCGTTCCATCGCCGATTTTCACTGAGAATTGCGGCCGCGGTATAAGCGGGATGAAAGTTCAGGGCATAAACCCAATTGTCATGGTGGAGCACATCGCGGGGCGCGATTGACAAGGCGCGCTGATAGCAATTCATCGCCTCGTCCAGGCGGCCGATGTCCTTGAGGAGATTGCCGAGATTATTGAACCCCACGGAAAAGTTGGGCTGGATGGCAATCGCCCTGTTAAAGCATTGAATGGCCTCGTCCCACAACCCCTTCAGGTAATACGCGTACCCCAGATTGTTTTGATAAGAAGCGTCCTTCGGCGCCCTGGCGATTGCCTGTTGAAACGCGGCAATGGCCTGATCGATTAAACCGCGCTGTTGCAGCGCGTTTCCGAGACGAAAATAGTAAACCGCTATGTTGGGCTGTACATTGATGGCCTGCTGATAGGCGGCGATGGCGTCATCAAGCTGGTTGGTTGCGCGAAGGGCTTCGCCCAGATCGGACCAGGCTTCGGAAAAATTGGGCCGAAGGGTGACGGCGCGCTTGAGAGGGTCAACGGCACCAGCCGGTTTTGCGCGGACGAGCTCGACCTGCCCCAGCCCATAGAAGGCTTCGGCGAAATCGGGTTTGGTGGCAAGCGCCTTCATGAATGCGTCGCGCGCTTCATCCAATTGCCCTTTGATGGTTAATGCCAGCCCAAGGTTATTCAGCGTTGGGGCGTGCAATGGATCGAGCGCCAGGGCGCGGCGATAACAGACAATGGATTCATCAGTGCGCCCAAGCCGGGCGAGAATCAGGCCGGCGTTGCAGTTGTACATGACCGACAACGGATTCAGCGCGATCGCGCGGCGGAGGCATTCGACGGCTGCCTCATTCTGCCCTGCCTGCGAATAGAGAGCGCCAAGCGAATTGAGCGCATCAGCATGATTGGGGTTCTGCGTCAGTACCTGCCGGTAAAACGTCTCGGCTTCGGGCAGGCGGCCGGCGGCGTGGTGGGTGGCGGCTAACTGTAATGTTTCTTGAATTTTCATCGGGAAGTGTCCTTGCCTTGGCGCCAAGAGAATGCGTTTGCTCGACGATAATTGTCGTCATTCAGCCTGTTCCGTGTTCCAGCCAATTCCGCGGCTCCATTATGCCTGACTGGCCCAACAAAAAAAGCCGCCGGCATCGCTAACCGGCAGCTTATCAAATTTTGGGTCTATCTTGTTCGCGCTACCGATACCGGTAAAGCTTCACGCGCTGAACGAACGGCCCATCGGCCCGAAGGCGAATCCCCGCGCCGGATTGCCCCTGTGCGGCGGCGTCGGACAATTCATAGCGTAACTGCACCTCGTCACCGTTAAGGAGGCGACCGGGAACAAACTCTCCATTTTTAAACGTGCCATCCTCAACCGTAGCCAGACCGACGATCTGGGGACTTGCCGGGTCGGTGGAAAAGGTGATATCGACATCCGAGCCGGCAATCACATATTCTCCGGGCGCTGTGTTGATGAACATCGCATATCCCAAATCCGGAACAACCGTCGAATGGCGCGTTTTCCGAAGCTCAGCATGGATCGCGTAATTGCCGAGAATGATGTCCCGCATACCCTGCCTTGATGTTAACGAAACCGCGGCGATTGAACCCATGCCCTGATGGGCAAGGATCAGCGGGGCCATTTCCCCAAGTAACCCGTACGCTTTTGTCATTGGGCCGGGGTTCATCTGTTCGTCGATGCCGAATGGGGAATAGCCGATCGCATCATGTTGCCCAACCGCGTAAAAAAGATTGGCTGCGCCGCGCACCCCGGAAAATGACTCTGGGACAAACAGTGGATTCCCCGAGCGCGTATATTTCGCGACGATCTCCGCAAAATTGGGGAGATAGATATCCGGGCACAAGAAGTCGATTGCCGGCGCGGCTGCCCGCCAGATGTCATGATTTTGCGCCTGCGGTCCACCCGCTGGGTAATCGCCCGGCCCCTTGTCTTCCGGCTGAACGATCCAGGTATTCACAAACGTCGGCAGCGGATATTCCGCTTTGCCGGCTTCTGAAACGCGATTCATGTAGAGGCCGTAATTCCAGGCCATGAAGATCTCGTCAGCGGAGGGCTGGTTGCCAAAAATCTCCTGCCAGGTCCCCGAATTCCTTTCGCCCGCCTTCTTCCAGACATCACTAAATTCAGGAATCAGCCGGTCCCTGTTACGATCCATATAGCCCAGCAATTCCCTGGGCACCGGCCCGGCGAAGGCATCATTCGCGGCGGCGCTGCGATCGCGCGAATCGCCCAGCACGCCCACTTCATTTTGCATTTGGATCATGATGACGGTGTGGCAGGCGCTATCGATTAATTTGATGTGGCGCATCAGCATCGCAAAGGCATTCGCATCAGCCTCGCGATTGGCTTCGCTGAGCGTTGAAAGAATTTCCAGAGTCTTGCCATCCTTGTTGATGACGCGCGGGAAACGATCCTGGTTCTCCTTCACCCAAACCGGCACATAACGCGAGTTGCCATTCTTCCAGCTTCCAAACCATAGGACAGCAAGCCGCAAATGATGCGCGCGAGCGGCGCTAAGCAATCCATCCACGACTGCAAAATTGAATTGCCCTTCGCGCGGCTCGATCTGCTCCCAGGTAACCGGAACCAGTGCCGTATTGAGATTCATTTTCTCAAGCCTCGGCCAGATGGGTTCCATGTATGCCAGGCTCGAAGTGCTGGAATTGTGCAGCTCACCCCCAAGAACAAGGAATGGCTTGTCATCCACCATTAATTGCGTTGCTGTCCCATGCCGTTGCAAATGGGGCACGGCCCGAGGACTGGAGTTGACCCCTGAACATCCTGATAAAAGGCCGGCTATTAAAACGAAAACAAAGCAGGCGCTGAAGTTGATTCTCATAGACCTACCTACGCTCTCCGCCAGAAATGGTTGTTAAGGGACCGAGCTTATACCCGATAGCGCGAGGAAACCGGAAATGGAGGTGCCGTCAACGGCTTGCCCGATTGCCGGAAACCGTGAGGATTCGCGCCGGCTTTTCAAACCTTCTGAAGATTGGCAAAAACCCGCATCGCCGTCGTATGATTGTGCATTCATGGATATCATCACAGCCATCACCGGCGCCAGCGGCGCGCTCTATTCCCAAAGATTTATCGCGGGCCTGGTAGCAGCCGGTGTAAATGTTCACCTGGTCGTCTCCCCTCTGGGCCGGCGCCTTTTGCATGATGAACTGGGGATGGAGACAGTTGACCTGGCAGCTCTGTCCGGAACGGCTTCGCATTCCATCATGCTCTACAATTACAACGATGTCGGCAGCAAGCTTGCCAGCGGCAGTTTTCTTCATCAGGGAATGGTGATCGTCCCTTGCAGCAGCAATACACTGGCGGAGGTGGCCCATGGACTTGGCGACAACCTCATCTCCCGCGCTGCCGCGGTAACCCTCAAAGAGCGCCGCCGGTTGATCATTGCGCACCGTGAAATGCCGCTTTCGCCCATTGATGTGAACAATTACAAGCTGCTAAGCGACGCCGGAGTCATTCTTGCGCCAACCAATCCCGGGTTTTATTTGAATCCAATGAGCGTAGCGGACGTTGTGGATTTCGTCGCGGGGAAACTTCTCGACCTTCTGGGCATCGGCCATTCCATGGACACGCGGTGGGACCCGAAGAATGTGCGCCCGCCAAACAGCATCGGAACGTAAAGAATCCAGCCAATGAGCAGTAGTCCAGCTCACATTTCCGCAGTCTCCCCCGCCGCCCCCACCACGCTGGGTGGCCGGTTGATCACGCTGGCGGGCGATATAAAAATTCAACACACCGTGTTTGCAATGCCTTGGGCGCTATTGAGCGCGGCCCTCGCCGGGCGCTGGTTTCCCGGCACATTAACGATTGGCAAGATAGGCCTTGTTTTGATTTGTATGGTTGTCGCGCGCACGGTGGCAATGACAATGAACCGCCTGCTGGATGCCGAAATGGATGCGCGCAATCCGCGCACCGCCCGGCGGGCCATTCCTGCCGGAACCCTCTCGCGCGGCTTTGTCATTGGCATTACGCTTTTGTCCTGCGCTGCTTTTGTAGCAACCTGCGCCGCCTTTGAGGTTTTCTACCACAACCCCTGGCCGCTGTGCCTCGCGGTGCCGGTTTTGGTTTTCCTTTCCTGCTATCCGCTGCTCAAGCGTTTCACGCGGCTTTGCCACTATTATCTAGGCATGGCCCTGGCGCTGGCGCCGCTTTGCGCCTGGATCGCCATCACCGGAAAAATCAGCCTGCCGCCGCTGATAATGTTCGCCGCCGTCCTGAGCTGGACGGCCGGCTTCGACATCATTTACGCCTGTCAGGATTATGAAAGCGATCTTGCGACCGGAACATTTTCAATCCCCGCAAAGCTCGGAATTCGCCGCGCGCTTTGGGTCAGCCGGTTAACTCACGCCTTTTGCGCCGCCATGCTAATTTTACTGGCGATCGTTGTTCCGCAGTTCAGCATCCTCTATTACTGCGGCGCGGGTTTCGCCATCGCCCTGCTCATCGCCCAGCAGTCATTGGTAACGCCCAGCAACCTCTCGAAGGTAAATCTCGCCTTTTTTACGATTAATGGGGTCATCAGCCTCCTCTTGGGGGCGTTGGGCATTCTCGATCTGTATCGCTGATCGCTACGTTCGTCGCATCCTGCCCATCTTTTCCCGGCAAATTCCATTGCGTCAATTTGGGGTGATTGTAATGAAATTCGCGGTGAATTTGCGGGGTCCAGCCATCCATTCATGGGTTGACATATCGTAGTTTTTGTTCGACCGAAACATGGTGGCGGAAATGAGTGAAAAAAAAGAGATCACCCCTCCATCGGCAACCGCCCATCCCCAGCGCGGCCGGCGCATCTTGTTGACTGAGGTCAACATTCCTCGCCGCGGGGCCATGCGGCAGGCTCTGACCGAGGCGGGCTACCTCGTCACCGAATGTGCGGGCGCGGCGGATGTCCTCAAGCACGCCAAGGCAACCCTGCCCGACATGATCGTTCTCGACACATGCCTGCCTGGTGACCAGGCCCGCCAGTGCATTCGCTTGCTGAAGCGATGCTATCAGACCTCCTGTGTGGCAATCGTGTTAACTTGCCCCAGGGCATTTGATCCGCAAACACTGTGCGAGTTGACCCGCGAAGGCGCCGCCCTCATTCTTCCGCGCCCATACTCGCGCGCTCGGCTGTTGGATATGGCGTCGGCCGCTTCAAAACGCTCGGACATCATGAATGCCGAGCTGGCCTCGGCCCTGGGCAGATCCGGTCCTTCGGCAAGGCGCGTGAAGTCGAACAACTCCTTGATGGCCCGGCCCGTTGGCTGCCAATTTCATGATGACCGGCCGCAATTCGATCGCTATTTTCTTCGCAATGGCGCCGTATCCGCCAGCACCAATTTTCTGGATGTCCCGACGTATGGATCTAACATGCCCGGCTTCGATCGCGTGAATTTTCATCTGCTTTCTATCCTGGTCTGTCCGGAGTGTTTGTTTGCTTCCAGCCATTCCGGCTATTTCATCGACCTGGCCGAACACAAGGAGCCCCACTGCGAATGCGGGGAGACCACCCGGATTTCCATCGCGCTGGATGCTGAAGCCCGACGTGAAATGGCGCGATCGCGCCGGGCCTCTTCCAATTTCTTCAATGAACGCCGCACCGTGCCGGACGCGATGCTGGCGTACGAACTTGCCATGCGCTGTTCGGATATTCTTTACAGCAACAACAAGCACTCCATGCCCGGCGAATTGCTGCGGCAGGGGAACTATCACCTGCGGTTGGCCCAGCTTTTTGAGTCGCGCGGGCCGGCCGCCGCGGCCAGTGTGCGAAAACATTTGCTCGATGCCATCCCGCCCTTAAAACGGGCTGAGGCGGTTCTCGACGGTGCAGCAAGGTACAAAGCGGCCTTTCAACTCGCCGCCCTGGCGATCACCCTGGGCGACGACCACGGGGCCAATTTCTTTCTGAATCATCTGGCCGACTTGGAAGCCGCCGCAATTGGAGAGGACAAATTGCACGCCGTCCCCTACCTACAGCGGGCCCGGCAAGCCTGGGAAAGTCGCGAAAATAACCGCCTGCGTCAGCAGCTCGAGCCGGCAGCCTAATCCCACCCCTGCCATGCTTTCAAAACTGCCGAGCAGGCGTGGCTTCGAACGCCTTCCCAGCCTATATTCTTGCAAATGCAGCCGAGCGTAATTTCCGTCACCGACGCACGCCTCCACCCCATCGCCCGCAAGGTGCGGGAGGGTGCGCCGCTTTCTTTAGACGACGGCATAACGCTCTACGAAAGCCGCGATCTGCACGGCATCGGACGCCTGGCGAATTTCGTCCGTCAACGCCTTCACGGCGACAAGACATTCTACAACCGCAACCGCCATATCAATTACACCAACGTCTGCGCCCTCTCTTGCAAATTCTGCTCTTTCTATCGCAAGCGCGGCGAAGACGGCGCTTATGAAATGCCGGTTGAACAGGTCATCGCCACAGCCCGCAAAGCTGCCGACACCGGCGCGACCGAAGTGCACATCGTCGGCGGACTCCACCCCTGGTTGAAGTTCGACTATTACCTGCAAATGCTAAGCGGCATCCGCCGCGAGTGCCCCCAGCTTCATATCAAGGCGTTCACCGCCATCGAGATCATCCACTTCAGCCGTATCGCCCATCTAAGCGTGCCAGATGTCCTCATCCAACTCCGCGATGCCGGCCTGGGCAGCCTGCCCGGCGGCGGCGCGGAAATTTTCGATGATCGCGTGCACGATGAGGTCTTCAAAGGCAAGGTCCGAGCCGACCGATGGTTCGAAGTTCATCGCGCCGCTCACGAGCTGGGCATCTATTCCAACGCCACCATGCTGTACGGCCACGTCGAAACCCCGCGCGAGCGCATCGGCCATATGCTCAAGCTGAGAGAAATGCAGGAACAATCCCGCGCCGCCATGGTGCTCGACCCCGCCAAAGCCTGCTTCAACTGCGTCATCCCCCTAAGCTTTATCCCCGAGCACAGCGAGCTGGGCGACCTCCCCGGCCCCACCGGCCTGACCGACCTGAAGACCCTCGCCATCGCTCGCCTGATGATCAACAACATCGCCCATATCAAAGCGTTCTGGATCATGCAGGGCGTGGGCCTGTCTCAGGTCGCGCTCGACTGGGGCTGCGATGACCTCGATGGCACCGTCGTCTGGTACGACATCACCAAGCGCCAGGGCGACGGCGTCCACCAGGAATTCCACGTCAACGACATCAAGCGCCTCATCAGAGAAGCAAGCAAAATCCCCGTGGAACGTGATACCCTCTACCGAGAAATCCGCCGCGATACCCACGACAAAATCCCCGAGCTGCAACCCGCATGAGCAGCAAGCACCGTCAAAGATCAGCGTCCACTTAGATTTACCGATATTCAACTTGGACAAATCAAAGGGGACGCGAATAGGGACGCGAATCTTTGATTTGCCTTACCCGCGGCCTCCCGCGCGGACGTAGCGTCCAATCCAGGTTCAGATTCTTCTCCGTCCGCGCAACCCACCCTGGCGAGCCGAAGGGCGCCGATCGCTTCAGCGCTTGCCGCAGCAAATTCAGTTCGGCGACCGTCTCAGCCCGATTCACCCGATCTATCCAGTTCCGGGGCATTTCCACCGGCCAATCCCCAGGCAGTGGGTGCTCATTGGCTCCCTCGTGAAACTATCCATCAACGTTAGCAAAATTCGCAATAGTTAAATCTCATTGCGTCCGGCTCTATCTCGATCCCGCTGTCTCCATGATCAACCCGCCTTGGCGCCGCCAGATTTCCCGAGGTCAGATTGAAACCGCCGCCCAATTCGAGTGAAATATTCCAGCCCCACTCACGACATCACCTGAGAGTGACATCTTTTCAACGGATCTGACCGATGCTCAATTAAGGCCCAGGGAGTAAGCGATATGCTGGCAGAGACTATTTGGGATCAAAACACGATCGCCATCGTGTGCGTTTTCGCGATTCCTATCGTGACCATCATCGGCGGCCTCTGGGCACAGGTCGAACGAAGAAAATCCGACAATGAGCTCAAACGCAGCATGGTCGAGCGCGGCATGTCCGCCGAAGATATCGAACGCATCATCGCCGCCAAAGCCCCAAAGCGTTGAAATTTCAAAAACCCATCCAAAGCCAAATCCCTGCCCGTCATTCGGTTAAATCTAAGGGGACGCGGCGGACGTGGCTTGCAGCAACCCCTTATCGCCTTTCAGGCTCAACTGCTTCCGGCAAGCCTGCCCGCGTTTTCACCTCTTTAACGCTCGCTTCAAACGCATCGAATGGAGAAGCCGTTGCCAAATCCCAATACGCGATCGCCCGATAGCGAAACATTTTCGCCCAGAATCGCATCTTTGCATGCAGCGGATGCCCCGGCCCTCGAAGTTTGGCCAGCATCGCGTTCTTGAAGGATCCAAACAACCAAAACACCGACAACTTGAAATACTGCCAGCGCGATTCCTTCGGCGCGACGCCGCGCAGGTAATCCAGCCATGGCCCGCTTTCCGAACCTTCGGCGATCAGACGATTGAGGTAGACTTCATTCAAGCGAGCCGGCGGAAGCACATGCCCCATCCGCAGCGTCGGCGCATACCAAAGCTCCCAGCCCAGTCGATGAGCAACCAGGCCAATTTCACTATCTTCCCCCCGCGAAAGCCGGCGACCCTTGGGGCCGCTGAGGCGACAGGCAACATCATTCAGGATAGTGCGGAAAAGTGCGGTGCGCCCGGTCATGCCCGCCCCGGGCGGGCCATCATGTTTTGGCGGAATTAGCCGCAACGGTTGATCCCCCAGGTTGCGCACGGCCAGCGCCTCCGCATAACGCTGATCAAAATCCGCCGGCCGCGATGCCGGATCTTCGAAGATCGGGTCAACGCGCCCACCCACGATGCCGCATTGTGGAAAGCTGTCCAGAAATTCGACGCATCGCACAATCCAATCCAACGCCACGATATTGTCATCGTCAATGTATGAAAGCAGCCGGCCACGCGCTTCATTGGCGGCGCGGCGACGCGCGTTTGTAAGGCCCGGGGCCGCCTCGAAGATCACCCGCAGTGGCAAGTTCAATGATTCCCCCACCTCTCGGGCCACCCGCGACGTCGCATCGGAACTATTGTTGTCAATCAATAGAATTTCCCACTTAACCTGGGAGGCGTTTTGGCCGGAAAACGCAGCCAAAGTCGCCCCAATTCGCCCGGCAGCGTTATGGGCGCAGATCGCGATGGTGAGATCAATCTCCATCGCTGTCGCGTTGCTCATGCTCCTGATCGTCATCCGGAGGAAACTATCGGCTTATTCATCGAGTAACGCCAGCACATTCGTCACCCCCGGACCATCTCGGCGACTGGTGAGTGGAGTCAGACGCCCACCAAAGATGATGATCTTGGCCAAAGACAATCCATCTTTGATTCCCCCCCTCTCCGACAAACCAAACATCGAAAAAACTTCGCAATTTTTCTTCTTGAAAACAAATGATCGTTAGGGTATTGTTCACCACATGGCTGAGCCAGGGTGCGCTCGCAATTTCGCCCGTCCCTTTAAACCCAGCAGGGGCCACAAAAGCGACTCATCCATCTCAACAATCAATACCAGAAAAACCGCAAGAAGATGAAAAATGTCCCCAAGCCGGTGCTTATCCCGGGGGGGTTCCGGGGCATTTGGGGACATCCCCGCGCAGCAACTATTCACCAGCGCGCAAAAAACAAAGATGACCCGCGTCTCTCATCTGCCAATAGCAAGTTACCCCGCGTGCGGAAGCTTCCCAACCGATTCTTCCATATCCCGCGTCGCCTCGCCCGCTTCAGCGCATGCTCCGGTCTTCCCGTTGCCATGATGATTCGCCAGCACCTGATCTCGCATCCGGCTCATGACCATATCCACGATCCTCGGAATCGCGATGGCAATGTTCAGCGACAGCCGCGACATCGGCTTGGGCCAAAGCTCATGACATGGCTTTTCAATGGCCCGCACCATCTTCGCCGCAACTCTGGAAACCGGCTGTTTAACACCAGGAGCCAGCGCCGCGGGGTCCATTCCGCTCACCTGATTGGCCGTTGTAAAAAAGTCCGTCTCGGCAAGCACCGGGTGAACGCTGGTGACAGCAATGCCCAGGGGCCGAAGCTCAACCCGCAACCCTTCAGCCAGGCTCAGCTGGGCGGCCTTTGTTGCGGCATATGTGCTGAAGAAAGGCAAGCCGCGCCGGGCGCACGCGCTGGAAACAATCATCAGTTGCCCACGAAAACCATCGCGCGGCTTCTGCTGCTTCATGATCGGAACAGCCAGCCGGCAGCACTCGACCGTTCCAAACCAGTTGGTATCGAAGATATGACGCACATCCGCGCTGGACATCTGATCGAATGGCCTTGCCAGGCCATAACCCGCGTTGCAAACCAGCGTGTCAATACGGCCAAAATGCGCCTCAGCGGCATCCACAAGCTTCTCGCAGTCCTCAGCTCGGGAAATATCTGTCTGCAAACAGAGGTGCGCTCCGCCCAGAGATCGGTTCAATTCCTCCAGCCGCTCAAGGCGACGAGCCGCCAGCACCAGCCGCGCCCCCTGACGCGAAAGCTCTGTCGCCAGCGCCTTGCCTATTCCCGCGCTTGCGCCGGTGATGACAACCACCATGTCGTTGACGTTGCGATGCATAAATATTTTTTAATCGCCCTGCCCGTTTTCCTTTCGGGCAGCGCTTTTCTCAAAACCCTTATTCTCAATACTCTACCCAAGTTTGCTTTGGGTTCCTACACTAATGGTAGATGTTCACGGGCATTGTGGAAAAAACCCTTCGGGTTGTCAGCATGACCTCCACGCCAAAATTCCACCGGCTGACCTTGGCCGCGGACTGGTCGGATTTACGCGCGGGCGAAAGCATAGCCGTAAATGGGTGTTGTGTTACAGTCGCGCAAGTTCTTTCCGGCCAGGTGACGTTTGATGTCATAGCTGAGACCCTGCAAAAGACCAACCTGGGTTTTTTGAAAGCAGGCGATGCGGTCAACGCGGAGCGCTCGCTTCGCGTGGGCGATCGGCTCGATGGTCACTTCGTTCAGGGGCATATTGATGGCCTGGCAACGCTCATCGACGCAAAATCTGACGCTAAGGAATGGCGTCTCACCCTCGAAAGTCCTTTCGAACTCTCTCCATATCTGATTCCCAAGGGTTCGGTGGCCCTGGACGGCGTCAGCCTTACCATTGCTTCGGTTAAGGAAAATGTTTTTGAAGTAGCCCTTATCCCAACGACGATTAAATTAACAACGATCGGCACGCGCGTTCCGGGTTGGAGCTTTAATCTGGAAACCGATGTTTTGAGCAAAACGGTCGTTTCGTGGCTCCAGCGGCAAGGAGGCCGATCGAATCACTGATCAGGCAGTTATGGATATACGCCCCACCATCGCCATCAGCATGGGCGACCCGGCCGGAATCGGAGCCGAGGTCATCGTCAAAGCTTTGTCCGATCCCGTCTTGCGCCACCGCGCCAAATTTGTCATCTACGGCATGAACGAGTTGCTGCATTACGCGGCCGATATCGCCGAATTCGATGTTTTCTGGTGGCGCGATCAATACAACGGCCGGCTTCGCAGCTATCCGCATGACGTGGTTGTGGTCGATTACGACCAATATTCGATGTTGGGCAGCGCCATCCGCGCTCCAAGCAAAATGGGCGGCGAAGCTTCCATGCGGTTTTGCCTGGACGCAATCGACGCAACAAGAGCTAAACTGGTGGATGCCCTGGTCACTGCTCCCATCGCCAAGCAAAGCTGGAAACTGGCTGGCTTCAATTACCCTGGCCACACCCAGCTTCTGGCGCAGCGAACCGGCGCTCGACGCTATGCCATGATGTTCACGGGCGGCCCGCTTCGGGTGGTGCTGGCAACCGTGCATATTCCCCTGATGGGACTTTGGGGGAAATTGAACATCGGGGCGGTTTTTCAGCCCATCGAGCTGATTCACCAGGCGTTGGTCGAATGGTTCGATGTGCCCAAGCCCAGGATCGCCGTCTGCGGGGTTAACCCTCACGCCAGCGAAAATGGTCAGTTCGGCGACGAAGAAGAGCGTATCATTTCGCCCGCGATCCTCATGGCGCGGGATCAGGGCATCGACGTTTCGGGGCCGCACCCGCCGGACACCATCTTTTTGAAAGCCCGCGCCGGTCATTATGACGGAGTTGTGGCAATGTACCACGATCAGGGCCTTATCCCGGTTAAGCTGTTGGCGTTTGATGAGGCTGTGAACGTCACCCTTGGCCTGCCCATCATTCGCACCAGTCCAGATCATGGAACCGCGTTCGACATCGTGGGGCGCAATCGGGCCAACCCGGGCAGTATGCGGGCTGCGATTGAGCTGGCTATCGACTTGGCAGTCCGCAAACATCGCCGGCAAGAATCTGCCAAACAGCCCACTCCGCCCTTCCGTTGACAGACCCGCCTTCGTTCAAGTACCGTTCGCACGCTTCTGCAGAAATCCATGAATTGTGGGTGCATTCGAACATGAAGACTATTGTCAGCAGGGCCAAGGCTTATCTAAAAGTCCGACAGAAGGCCATACGCGAAGCCATGACGAAGCTGAAGCTGTCCGCGCTGCTTCTCACGGACGCTTCTGATCTTGCTTACCTGACGAATTTTACAGGCGATGATTCAGTCGGAATCATCACCGAGCGCGACTTCATTCTCGTCACCGATTTTCGTTACAAAGAGCAGGCTGAAATCGAAGCAAGCTGGCTGAAGGTGGTCATGCGCGACGGCAAGATGACCGACGCGCTAACCGTCGCCCTTGCCGAAGCCAAGCTGAAGCGGGTTGGCTTTGAGGTCAATCGGGCTACATATGGTCAGATCCACGCCCTGCAAAAAGCGATCAAGGAGAAGGGTTATGCAGTTGAGCTTGTTCCGGTTGAAGATGTATTAATCAACGTGCGTAAGGTCAAAGACGACCATGAGATCGATCTCATTCGTAAGTCCGTCGGCGTGGCGGAAGAAGCGTTCTCGGCAATCGCCAGCGAAATTAAGGTCGGCCAATCGGAAAACCATCTCGCTGGCCTTCTGGTTTTTGAGCTTCGAAGCCGCGGAGCCAGCGACAGCAGCTTTCCAGTGATTGTAGCTGCCGGCGCCAATAGCAGTTTGCCCCACTATCGTCCGGGCGAGAACCTCATCCAGCGCGATCAACCGGTCCTCGTCGATTGGGGGGCGCTTTATAAGGGTTACTGCAGCGACCTGACCCGCACCATGATCATTGGCCGGGCCAGTACGCGCATCAAACAAATATACAAGGTTGTGCTTGAGGCTCAGCTTGCGGCAATCGCATTCCTGCGTCCGGGCGTAACAACGCAGCAGGCGGATCGCGTTGCTCGCGCGATCATCGACAAGGCGGGCTTCAAGGAACAATTTGGCCATGGTCTTGGCCACGGCATTGGGCGCGAAATTCATGAATTGCCCACGCTGCGAAAGAACGGCGGCGAGGAAGAATTGCTACCGGGGATGATCGTTACCGTCGAGCCCGGGATTTATCTGCCCGGCGAAGGGGGCGTGCGAATTGAGGATGATGTGCTTATAACCCACAGCGGTTGTGAAGTGCTTTCGTCGCTGGATAAGACCTTCGAGGGCTGCCACCTTGAGTGAAAAGAAACAGACAAAAAAATCAACTCCCCCCGGTGGATCAGGGCCGATGGATGTCGGACTGCTTGCAAGCATCGTCAAGTTGATGCAAAACAACGATTTAAACACGGTGGACCTTCGCGATGGCGATCGAAGGGTCATCCTGAAGCGCGGACCGGTGCAGGGCGCAATGCCGACGATGTCTCACGGCACGCATGGGTCATCCGCCGGCGCGGGAAGCAGCCAGTCGTCTACGGGGAATCCGGCATCAGAGGCTCCGCCGGACGAAACACTGGAGTTGTTGCCTGTCAAAAGCCCCATGGTCGGGACGTTCTACTCTTCGCCCAGCCCGGACGCGAAACCATTCGTCTCCGTCGGCTTTCAGGTCACGGAAGATACCGACGTTTGCGTGATTGAAGCCATGAAGGTCTTCAACAACGTGAAGGCGGAATGTCACGGCACGATTGCCAAGATACTGGTGACCAACGGCCAGGCGGTGGAATTTGGACAGGTTCTGTTTCTCGTCAAACCTTGAGGAGATGGCTGGCTGGTTGCTTGAGGCGGATTCAAACAATTGTAATTTAGCAACCATTCGCTCCCTCACCCATGTTTTCCAAGATTCTGATTGCTAATCGCGGTGAAATCGCTCTGCGGATTATCCGCGCCTGCCGCGAGCTGGGGGTTCAAACCGCGGTTGTTTATTCGACGGCCGACAAAGACGCGGCGTACCTGAAGCTGGCGGATCAGGCGATCTGCATCGGCGACGCCCCACCCGCCGACAGCTACTTGAACATTCCTCGAATCATCTCAGCGGCGGAAATTGCCGACGTGCAGGCGATCCATCCGGGCTATGGCTTTCTGGCGGAAAATGACCATTTCGCGGAAGTCTGCCGGAGCTGTAAAATTGAATTCATCGGCCCGCCGGTCTCGGCGATGGCGGCCGTGGGTGACAAAGTTGCCTGCAAGAAGCTGGCGAAGAAGTCCAAGGTGCCGACTGTTCCCGGCAGCGATGGCGCCGTGGATGATGAAAAAGTGGCGATGCGAATTGCCGACGAAATTGGATATCCGGTCATCATCAAGGCGGCGGCAGGCGGGGGCGGACGCGGGATGCGGGTGGCGCATAACGACGTTTCCCTGCGAGCGGGGCTAAAACAAGCGCAGGCTGAAGCAGAAAACGCATTTAAGGATTCGACGGTTTACATCGAAAAATATGTCGAATTCGGGCGGCACATTGAAGTGCAGATTCTCGCCGACAATCACGGCAATGCCGTGCATCTGTGGGAACGTGATTGCTCGATGCAGCGGCGGCACCAGAAGCTTGTGGAAGAATCGCCGAGCCCGCTTCTTAAACAATCAGTGCGGGAAAAGCTTTGCGAATCGGCGGTCCGGCTTATTAAGGCGGCCGGTTATACCAATGCCGGGACGGTGGAATTTCTGGTTGATCGCGAACAGAACTTTTATCTTCTGGAAGTGAACGCCCGCATTCAGGTTGAGCACCCGGTGACTGAAGAAGTTACGGGGATCGATCTGGTGAAGGAGCAGATTCGAATTGCATCGGGCGAGCCGATGAGTTTCCGTCAAAAGGATATTTTGCAGACCGGCCACGCGATTGAGTGCCGGATTAATGCCGAGGACCCGCAGCGAAACTTCGCGCCTTCACCCGGTTTGATCCAGGAGATGCGGCTGCCGGGCGGCGGCGGTGTTCGCATCGACAGCCATGCTTATGCTGGCTATCGGATTCCACCCAATTACGACAGCATGATCGGCAAATTGATCGTCCACCGCAAAACGCGGGAAGAAGCGATTGCGGTAATGAAGCGCGCGCTGGGCGAATTCCACATCGCGCCGATCAAGACCACCATTCCGCTGCATCTGCAAATCATGCACGATCAGAGCTTCCTGCGCGGCGACGTGGACACCGGCTTCGTTGAGCGGGTGTTGCTGGCGAAGTAGAACGTCGTGGCATTCCGAGGCTTTCTTTTTCCAGTGCCTGCTTGCACGGTCGCTTCCAACAACTATCATCCGAACACCGAATTCATTCATAAATAAGAGGAATCTGTATGAGCGAACAACTCAAAGGCAACGCGGTCATCGGGCAATCGGGCGGCCCGACATCGGTCATCAATCAATCGCTGGTCGGCGTGGTGCAGGCGATTAAAGAGACCAAGCACATTGATCAGCTTCTGGGCGCGCGGCATGGCGTGCGCGGCATTGTGGATGAGAAGTTCATCGCGCTGAACAACGTGAACAGCGAGCTGCTTGAGCGCATCGCCGTCACCCCGGCCGCGGGGCTGGGCTCAACGCGCGATAAGCCCGACGCGGCCTATTGCGAAAAGATTTTCCGGTCGTTCGCCAAGAACAACGTCCGCTATTTCTTTTACATCGGCGGCAACGATTCGGCTGACACTGCTCGCATCGTTTCAGAACTGGCGAAGAAGGAAAAATACGAGTTGCGGGTTTTCCACATCCCCAAGACGATCGATAACGATCTTCGCGTGCATGACCACACGCCCGGCTTCGGCTCAGCCGCCAAATTCGTGGCGGCGGCGATGATGGGCGACAACTTTGATAACAAATCGCTGCCGGGCATTAAGGTGGACATTATCATGGGCCGGCACGCGGGGTTTTTAACCGCTGCTTCGGTGCTGGCCCGCCAGCGCGAAGGTGACGGCCCGCATCTTATTTACGTTCCCGAAGCTCCTCTCAGCGAAGAACAATTCCTTGGTGATGTCGATCGAATTTATACAAAGACCGGCCGCTGCCTGATCGCCGCCAGCGAGGGAATCTCCAAGCCGGGCGGCGTAACCTGGGCTGAATCAATGTCGGAAAAGCTTGAAAAGGACGGTCACGGAAACATCCAGCTTTCCGGCAGCGGAGCGCTGGGGGACTTCCTGGCCGAACTCATCAAGCGCAAGCTCGGCGGCGGCGGAAAGAAATTGCGCGTGCGTGCTGATACTTTTGGATATCTGCAGCGAAGCTTCCCCGGATTTGTCAGCGCTACCGACGCTCGCGAAGCCCGGCTCGTCGGGCAAATGGCCGTCAAATACAGCGCTCAGGGCGAAAGCGAAGGCAGCATCGCGATGCGCCGCGTGACCGGGCCGGGATATCGAATCGAAACGTTCCTCACGCCGCTATCGACGGTGGCGCGGGAGACCAAACACATGGATCCATCGTACCTGGCGGATGGGAATAATATTACGGATGCGTTTGTGCAGTATGTAAGCCCGCTGGTTGGCGAATTGCCGAAGGTTGGTTCTTTCGATGAGCAGGTTTAGGGCGAGGCTTTCATCGCGAATTATTTGGCGCCGCTGCTTGTCTAAAGAAGATTGCAGAGGCCGAGGTCGGATTCGAACCGACGAATAACGGATTTGCAATCCGTCCCCTTAGTCCACTTGGGTACTCGGCCTGAACGCTTGTTCCGCAAACCACTTGCACCATATCCTAGCGAACCGGTGGGAAGAGTTTGTTGCAAGGCGTTGTCGCGGGGGGAAGTTTACTCGCTGTGGTTGCGGTCGCAAGTTTGCTCGTGGGATCCGATTGGATTGCAGCCGTTTGCGCGGGGGTTTGGAATATCAGTTTCCAACCAGCGACGGTATTCTACTCGTTTTTAAACCTTGAGGAAGAGGCGGGCGATGCGGTGGAAAGTCGAAGGCGCGGTCAAAGATTCCGGCGCGGAAGTCAGCATTCGCATTGATGCTGAGACTCGCGCTCTCGCCGAGCGCGCGGCTCGAGATCGTGGAATTCTGGTTTCCATGCTGACACCCGTCAAAGATACTGTTGCCGATCCGGACGTGGCTGGAGACGCGGCGGCCGGGGCGAAAATGAGCTCGGCCGGCTCGGGCCCGCGCGATTCCCAGACGGGATTTTCGATCGCTGAAATCCCCGATTACCTGGGGCTGAAGTCCGCGGGGCTGGCCCTGCGCGTTTTCTGCCTGGTTTCGTATCTTCTGGGGATCACCGAAATCATCGGCGGCGCCGCTATCGCGACGAGCGGTTCCAAGCCCGATTTTCTTCAGGCATCGCCCACGACGATCATCTTCATCGGAATTTTCAGCCTGATGCTCGGGGCGATGATGCAAGGAATGTCGGCTGGTTGTGGCGCGCTGCGCGACATCGCGCGGAATAGTTTTCGGCGATAAGCATCGACATTTTCAGCCCGCACCGCCTCAATGGTGGCGCGCTGGCGTTGGCGTTATGCTCATGCTGAATGGCGCTTCGGCTTTCCATTCTTATCTGCACGCACAACCGCGCCGCGCTTCTGGCGCGCACGCTGGACGGCCTTGCGAAAATTGAGCTGCCAAAAGATGTGGGGATTGAGCTGGTGGTGATCGAAAACGCCTGTGTCGATAACACCGTCGAAATTCTGCAAGCGGCCAGCAACGCATTCCCCTTCGCATTTCGCTGGAAGCGCGAGCCGGTGCTGGGGATCAGCGCAGCGCGCAACACCGCCATGCGGGAGGCGGCCGGCGAAATTCTCGCATTCCTGGATGATGATGTGCTGGTCGAACGCGGCTGGGCGGTGGAAATGCTTGCGGCGTATGAACAGGCGCCGGCTGACATGGTCGGCGGCCATGTCGATCTCTGGTGGGAGGCGGTTGCGGAGCCGGCATGGTTCAATTCAGGCTATCTCTGGATTTTGAGCGGTTGTGATTTCGGCAACGCAACTTTTGAGATGAAAGACGCTGGCGGAGCCATCGGCGCGAATTTTTCGTTCCGGCGCGAGGTGGTGGATCGCATCGGCGGGTTCAGAACTGATCTGGGCCGCGTCGGCCGCAAGCTCTTGTCGGGCGAGGAGACGGATTATGTTTACCGCACGCTGGCCGCGGGGTTTCGGGTCTTTCATGTGCCCAGCGTTCGCGTCAAGCACTGGGTGCCGATCGAGCGTGCCACGCCGCAATATATCGCGCGGGCGATGGCAGGGTTTACGCGCGGCCACGTCATGATGAAGCCCAACTTCGGCCCGATCACGGCGGCGCGCTCGATTGGAGGAAATCTATTTCTGCTTGCCCAGCATTCAATTCAGAGAAGCCTGGCCGCGGTTCGAAAAGACAATTCGTCGGCGGTGCGGCACCGCATTCGGATGGCCGCCAGCGTTGGCGCGCTTCAGGGGGCGGCCCGGCGACTTTTCAATCCACCGGAAAGGCCTGATCCGGCTGGGGAAAGTGGGCGAGGCGAGGTTGGGGCACCAGAAACAAATACGCCGCCGGGCGCGCCGGCGCGATAAGATTATCTGGTATTCTCCCGGGCTTTTTCCACAAGCAATTTAAATGGCGCCAGATGGACGGCCTCGTCATGCAGCCGCTCGGGATGCCACTGGACGGCCGCGAAAAGTGGGAAGCTGGGGTCTTCAAATCCTTCGATGACGCCGTCGGGGGCGGTGGCGATTACCTTCAGCCCCTTACCCAGGCGATTTGCAGACTGCTTGTGATAGGTATTGGCGGATATCTCCGATTGCCCGATGGCGCCACCAAGCTGCGACGTAACATCCACCGACACTGGATGCCGAAGCAGCACGCCACCGACCTTGCGATGCTCCAGCGACGAATCCCTGGGAACATCCGGCAGGAATTGATGCAGGCTTCCGCCCCGGTAAACGTTCATCAGTTGCGAGCCAAGACAGACGCCCAGCGCGGGCGTTCGCCGGCGCTCAACCTCCGCCAGGAGCGCCAATTCGAATTTCTGGCGGGCGGCATTAATCTGTTGCGCTTTGGGATGCAAAGTCTGCCCGTACAAAGCGGGGTCGAGATCGTTCCCGCCGGAAAACAAGATGCCGTCCAGACGATCAACGAGCTGTGGAATCAGCGACAAGTCCGTGCAAAACGGCAAAAGCAGAGGGAGGCCGCCTGCCTTTTCGACCGCGGTGGCGTAAGTCATGGGCGAATCGTAAGAATCGCCTTCATCGCTGTTGTCGACGGTGATGCCGATGAGGGGACGGTTCATCGTTGTCCGGCTCCTGGCCGTTTTAGGCTTCAGCCAGTTCCGTGGTGGTTTTTTTGCGGCCCGAGCGTTTGCGTTCGTTTTCCGTCAGGTAATCCTTGCGGAGCCGGATGCTTTGCGGCGTGACCTCCACCAGTTCATCTTCCTCGATGTATTCCAGCGCCTGCTCGAGGGTCATTTTGCGGGCTGGCTTGAGGATGACGTTTTCGTCGCTGGAGGTCGTGCGCATATTCGACAGCTTTTTTGGTCTCGTTGCGTTCACCACGATATCGTCTTCTCGGCAATGTTCACCGACGATCTGGCCTTCGTAAACCGGCTGGCTGTGGTCGACGAATAGAATGCCACGATCCTGCAGCGTGTTGAGGGAATAGGCGTTCACAACCGCGGTGCAGTTCGAAATCATCACGCCATTGTTTCGCGACGGAACATCGCCGCGCAGCGGAGCATATTCATGGAAATTGTGATGCATGACCGCCTGGCCCTGCGTGGCCGTGAGCATGCGTGTTCGCAGGCCGATGAGGCCGCGCGCGGGAATGGTGAATTCCAGGTGGACCTGGCCCTCGCGGTTGTCCATGCGAACCATTTCGCCACGGCGGTTGCCCACCAATTCCATCACGCCGCCCATGTTCTTTTCGGGAACATCGACGACGAGATATTCGATCGGTTCCTGTAGGTTTCCCTCGTCGTCCTTTCGAACGATGACGGTTGGCTTGCTGATCGAAAGCTCGTATCCCTCGCGGCGCATGTTTTCGATCAGGATGCCCAGGTGCAGCAAACCGCGACCGGAAACCTTGAAGGCATCCTTGTTGGCCGTCTCTTCAACCTTGAGGGCAACGTTGCTTTCCAGCTCCTTGGTCAGGCGTTCGCGTAAATTTCGGCTGGTAACGTACTTGCCTTCCTTGCCGACGAAGGGCGAGTCATTGACGCTGAACATCATGGTCAATGTCGGCGGTTCAATTTCGGTTGCTTCCAGCGGAATTGGGTTGGCGGGATCGCAGATGCTGTCAGCGATGTCGACCGATTCCAGGCCGACCAAGGCTGCAATATCACCGGCCTCAGCCTCCTCAACGTTTTTGCGGCCCAGGCCGTCGAACAGCTGAACCTGCTGCACCTTGCTCTTGATCTGCGTACCGTCGCGGCGGATGACGATGACCTGCTGGCCTGTGCGGATCTTGCCGTTGTAAATGCGACCGACGCCTATTCGGCCGACATATTCATTGTATTGGATGCTGCTGATCTGCATCTGAAGCGGCTTATCCGGGTCACCATGCGGCGCCGGCACATGCTTCAGCAAAGCTTCGAACACAGGGATGATGTCCGTGCCCTTTTCTTCAAGGCTCCAGGAAGCGGTTCCGGCACGGCCGCTGGCGTAAAGGACGGGGAAATCCAGGGTCTCATCGTCGGCGCCAAGCTCGACGAACAGATCGAACACTTCATCCAACACGGCATGCGCGCGGGCATCGGGGCGATCGATCTTGTTTAGCACAACAATCGGTCGCAACTCGTGCTGGAATGCCTTTTTAAGCACGAATCGCGTCTGCGGCATCGGCCCTTCCGCTGCGTCTACCAGCAGAAACACACCATCCGCCATGCCCAGGACGCGCTCGACTTCGCCGCCGAAATCCGCGTGGCCGGGGGTGTCGATCAGGTTGATCTTGGTGGTTTGGCCATCGGGCGCGACGTAATTAATGGCAACGTTCTTGGCCAGGATGGTGATGCCGCGTTCGCGCTCCAGGGGGTTGCTGTCGAGAAGAGTATCCTGCGAGACCTGGCTGGAGCGGAAGTTACCGCTTTGGCGCAGCAGAGCATCCACCAGCGTCGTCTTGCCATGGTCGACGTGGGCGATGATTGCGACATTACGGATGCTATTGCGCACCTTGTTCATTCTAGTCAGTCCTTCATCAATGTTCTTGAATGCGGGTATAACCGGTATAAGCCGCGTTGTTTAGCAGCTTAAAGCCGCGTTTTCACGGCCGAGGCCGCGATGTCCCTGCGAGGCAGGCCCCGTAGGATACAGCCGGAAAGGCTCCTATACAACGTCGGCTTTAATTGAAAGTTTGGTCAATATTCGTGTAAGCGGCCCGCGGCTGGAAATATTAAGCTCGTGCAAAGGGGATTTTAGGCTTCATTTTAGGAGAATGGATGAAACGGAATTTCTTTTTGGTCGTGCCGCTGGTGATTGCTGGAATTGCCTGCACGTTGTTGCGTGCTGATGACTCCATTCAGACGACCCCGGACGGGGGCCGCGACGTGCAAGCGGCCTGCACTTATCTTTGGTATATAGAAAACTATACGGAAATCGCCAACAGTCCGGACGCGATGGGCGTTCAGGCGGTGCTGAAAGCGACGGACATGATCAAAGGGGAAAACGCCGAACAGCAGGCGGAGTTCTTTACCAAGGCGATGTATAATACGAAGAGCCATGCCGTGGCGCGAATTTGCCATATGCAGCTGTATGAGCTCTACAAGACCAGCCATCCGGACAAGGCGATGGAGCAATTGCAGATGCTGATCACGGAACAGCCGCAATGAAGCGGGCGGGGAAAACGATTCCCCGCTGACCGCATTTCCGGGAAACCAGAGCGAAAATCTCCGTTAGCCTCTTGCCCCAACGAACTCGCCTGCGAGAAGCTTTGTTGCCTACCCAAACCCGTGGCCCAGGAGACTAATACACACCACCCTCAGTCTTGGTCAACGTCACAACAAACTCCGCGATCGAAGGGGCTATCATCTTCGACAATTTCGCAATTTCCTGACACGGCAGGTCTTCATAGCCCAGTTCGTGTGAAAACAAGAGCACTGGAAGAACACCTCCCGGGTCTTCATGCAAGGGCGGAAAAACAAACATGTCCCCGGAACCTTCGCTTCCAAAACTGAAGTACCCACATTTTTCGAATTGCGATAAAGGGTAACGTTGCCGAATGAGCCAGTCTAAATTATCAAATACGCTCAACAATCCTCGTTTTTCCGGCATGAAATGGGCGTAGAAATCTAAAACACGCTCATCGGCCCCGACGCTAGAAAGTGCCGCCAATTCGTCGACTGTTGCCGGTCGGAAATATTTTTTCCCATCTTTGGCCTCGGCGCGTTCAAACGCTTCCTTGCAACCCCAGAGCGGATGGTCCGGCGACATTGCCTGGGTCGTATAACGAAAACTTGACCAATCAATCTCGTGCTCGGGAGAGCGAACGCCAAAATGATGAAGAAATTTTGCCACATCAGGAATTCGCCACCAGGCAGGCGGCACCTTCACTCCCCGTGTGACGAAGAATGCGATTGTGCCCCATTTGCGGCTTTTCTCAAGCGCATAGTCAAGAAACCGACGGCCGTAACGATCGATGTCCAAGGGACCGAATTCTGTCTCTAGAAACTCGAGTTGTTCAAGGTTTCCAAATTGCGAGGCAGTCGAATAAAGCCCAACCAGGCCTGTTTCGGACCGAAATACTTTCTTACAGTCGCCAAGGCAGGCACCCCTCGCGATCAATAGCTTGGTCATCTCAACACTAGGGTGCCGGACGGCGCATTGCAGCGGGCAGCCCACAGAGCTTGTGTTGTGAACATCTGCCCCAAAGTCCAAGAGCAATTTCACCGTTTCAATGTTCTGGATTCCGATTGCTTTCGCCATCAGAGGAACGAAATAGGGGAGTGTCCAGGTCAACTGTGTCCCAGCCTGAAGTAGTTCTCGCGCGCGATTCAGGTTGCCTGTCACTATGCAATCGACGAGTTCGGTTTCGTTTCCCGTGCGTTCATCTGCCATGATTTACCTCGACTATCGAGCAACCGGATTCAACATCGAAAGCCCGCGCAGCGATGCCTCGTCCTCAAATCTAAATGTCCACTTCCCCGGCCAGTCGCGGTGGATGATCTTGTGAAGACTATGCGCCGCCCCGCCGCTGGTGATGACGTGATGCCTGATCCGCACCTCATTCGCCGCCAATAATTTAAGGCGTGCGCCGCTGGCCGCCGCGAGCGCTTCGATTAACGCAGCCAATATATCTTCGCGGGTCGTCGATAGCGTTAGCCCGCTGATCGATGCCTGTTTTTGATCGATGCTCGCGCGCTCGCCGGCTAGATAGGGTTCAAAAACCAGTGATGAACTCGCAGGGTCGCGCTGCGTGGCCGGAGGTTTTTCAGCCAGGCGGCTAATTAGTTTGTAAAATGCGGAGGTGGACAGATCCTCGAAGAACTGGTTTTTTGCCCATGACATTGCCGAACCCGTTGCGGCGAGGGTTGCGACGGACATCCAAAGTCGCCCAACACCCAGGGCGCGGGTAAGCAGATTGGGGCGGGGACGCGGGCGATCGGCGCACAGCCCAAGAACATCCGTGGAGCCGGTGACATTGAGCAACTGGCCGGGCGTTGCGCCGGCGAGCATCATCGCGGCGCTTGTATCGATGATCCCGGCGAAGACCGGGGTTCCGCTGACCAAGCCAAATCGGGCCGCCCGCGTGGTGATGCGGCCGGCAATTACATTCGATTCAAATATTTGAGGTAACTTGGATTGCTCGATACCCGCTGCCTCGCATAGTGATGGGCTCCAGCCGCCCTGCTTGATTGTTTCGTAAAGCCCGGTGAAGGAAGCATTGGAAACGTCGATCACCCGCTCGCCAGTCAATTGGCGATGCAGGTAGGTGTTGAGGTGCCCGACCAAATCCGCGCGGCGAAGCACGGAAGGCGCGTTAGCCGCAAACCAGGCGAGGGTGGATGCACTGATTCCACCGGGAAAAGGCAAATTGCCCGCGATTTTAAGATAGCGCGCCTGCCCCACCCGCGCGAGCAGCTGATGTGAAATTTCGACGCTGCGCCGGTCCTGATGCGTTATGAGTGGCGTGAGCGGCTTGCCCCGCCGATCCATCGCCAGCCAGGCGGGCGACATGACGGAAAGCCCGATGGCATCGACCTTGCGAGCCACTGGTCCCAGATCGGTAATCGCCCGCGCCATTGCCGCCATAAGCGTCGGAGGATCCACCTCGACCCGCGGCCCGTCAAACAAAGTGGGGAAATTCGACCGGGCGAGGCGACCCACCACTTTCCCATCGCGCACAATCCCCGCTTTCACGGAAGACGAGCCAACATCAAGGCCCAGAATTTTCATGGGTTGAAAGAATGGTTCTGTAAAGCGAAAGGGAATTCGGCAGGCACATTCGCAGGTTTAACTTCCGCCCTTGGGTTCATGGGTGCGCCATCTTAATTGACGCCTTCGTTGCATCAAGCCCAGCCCGGTAAAAGCGAGCAGAGCAAAGGACGCCGGTTCAGGCAAGGCCGAGATTGACTTATCCCATGCCGCGATCTGACTGGCGGAGATGCCGAAGCTGGCGGCGAGTGCATTGTACTGCGCCAGTTGTGCCGCAGTGGCTCCGGTGCCGTTGT
>JALYJB010000009.1:0-112550 GCA_030775485.1 Planctomycetota bacterium
CAACTGCTGCAATTGCTCGACAGGGTAATGGGCCTCGACGTGCATAAAGAGATCCTCCTTGATCAGGATGGATCACATCATGCCATATCTTTGACCATCGCGCGCGGGGAATTTGGGGAATCGGTATAATTCGTAGTTTAGAAACGCGCGTTGCCGGCGCGTAATATCTCAACACATGCGATTGGCGGGATGTGTCAGCGAAACGATTCGGCAATTTCCCGAATCAGGAAAGCGATTCCAACGAGCGTCATGGGGGTGACCACGAGCAACGTGAAAACTCCAACTGCCGCGGCGAGAATTCCGCGACCCCAATGCAGGAGGAGATCGAGCCACGCGATCAGCGCCCGCATGATGGCCAGTCCGCTTACCAGTAGCAGGCTATCGCCCAATACCCGTGAATGATTCCAGATTGAAAGCCAAAGAGAACTCCGCGGGTAGCCGCCTGCGAACCCGTTTAGCATGGAGGAGGGGTATAAACGAAGGACGATTCCCAAGGGCAGGAAGACAAATATCGTGGGAACCGAGACAAGCAGCACGGTGCGCGAAAGCCCTTGGCTGTCAGCGCGGAACAAAATGCGCGGTAAATAGTCCAGTGGATTAGCTATTAGGATCGACCTCTCTTTGCCAAGCAAGGATCGGATCAGGCCAGTCCCCCATAAAGCGTGAATCCTTAATCGACCTGTTCATGCCCGGCAAAGAATATCGCAACAATTGAGGCATCGATCAAATGAAGAGTGACGCTAATTGCCCGGCGTCAGCTGATATTTCTGATTCCAGATGGCAACGACCAAAAATAATCAGATCAAAAAATAGAATGAGAACGGCATGCAATTCGAAAATATCGCAGTGCATCTGGCAAGCTGTCGAATAATCGGCTGACCCGAAGGATCATCCCGCGCTCTCAGGCCACGCGCAGCGCGGGTGTTTCCATGATTACCCTGTTGCGCCCTTCGACTTTTGCCCGGTAAAGAAGCGCATCAGCGGCGTCGAGCAGGGAACCGCTGCAGGTGGTGTCAGATACGCCCATGCTGCACGTTACATTTATGCTTACGCCACCCCGTGTAAAGGATCGTTCCGCGATGGTGAGCCGAACCCTCTCCGCCAGAACACCCGCGCCCTTGGCATTCACCCCCGGCGACAAAATCACAAACTCTTCTCCACCGAAGCGGCAAACGACATCGTCCTCTCGACTGACATCCTGCATGATCTGTGCAACGCCGCGCAGAACGAAATCCCCAAATCCATGCCCATACTTGTCGTTGATCGACTTGAAGTGGTCGATGTCGGCCATGGTGCACGCCAGCGTGGTCTTTGACCGCGCGAATCTTGCCATTTCCTCCACAAACCGCTCGTCGAAATACGCTCGATTGCGCAGGCCCGTCAAGCCGTCCACCATCGCCCGAGTAGCCAGCAGGTCAACCAATTCCTTCGTGCGCAGCGATGCGCGAACCCTGGCTTGAAGTTCCGCGGAATCAAATGGCTTGGTTACATAGTCAATTGCCCCGTAGTTTAGCCCTTTGACCTTTTCTTCCGTCGATGTCGCCCCTGTCAGAAAAATTACTGGAATTGCGGAAAGTGCCGCGTCGGCCTTCAGCCGGCAACACGTTTCAAAACCGTTGACCCCCGGCATTTCCACATCCAGCAGAATGACGTCCGGCCCAACCTTCCTTGCCATGAGCAGCCCCTCCTCGCCACCAAAGGCGGAGTGGAATTCCACTTCATCCTCGATAAGCCTAGCCTTGACCACCGCGTGCATCATCGTGGCATCATCGATCATTAGTACTTTTTGTTTATTTCGCATGCTCACCCTCGGTTGAAAGTTGATATCCCTCGACCCGCCGGATCAGCGCGACCAGCGAATCAACTTCTTCGCGAATCTTCTCAAATGAGGCCCGGCTGCGCAAAGCTTCCTCGGCAATTCGAGCGGCATCCGAGATAATCTGAAATCCATAGCAGCCGCCGGACCCCTTGATCTGATGGACGGCGTGTGTCAGCCCGTGCAGGTCGCCCGCTGCCGCCAGCCGCAGGAGGTCAGCCACCCGGTCAGGAAGATTGGCGACGAATTCTGGAAGAATATCCGCCAGCGCCGGGTCATCGCGCCAAGTGCTTAGCAGCGGGGGCAACTCCTCCGCTGCCGGATCGTGCGTGGTCACTGCGCCCGCGCCCGGCAGCACATTCAGCACATTATTCTCCGACGTGGCATCAGCCGAGGCCTTTCCTTCCATATGGACAGCCGCCATACGGATGAGCGCCGTTCGGTCGATCGGCTTGGTGAGATAGTCCGTGCAGCCGGCCTGAATGCATTTGAGCCGATCATCGCTCATCGCGTGGGCGGTCAGCGCGACAATCGGAATGGTGAATCCCTTGGCGCGAAGCACGCTTGCGGCCTGATAGCCGTCCATTTCCGGCATTTGCATGTCCATGAAAATCATATCGAAGCTTTCCGACTGCGCCAGTTCCACCGCGATGCGTCCATTTTCGGCAATTGTTACATCCGCCCCCGCCTTGCGCAGCATCGCGGAAATAAAACGCTGATTGTCCTTGCCGTCCTCCGCAAGCAGAATTCGACCATTGAGCTTTTCAATCGTGACTTGCAGCGGTCCGCTTTGGAGGTTGGCGGTCTCGATGCTGCTTACAAGCGGGGAATCCTGTTTTATGCCCGCTTGAATTGACGCGGTAAACGTGCTGCCGGCGCCTTGAATCGAGCTGGCCGAAATATCCCCTCCAAGCAACTGCGCGAGCCGACGGCTGATTGTGAGACCCAGCCCCGTGCCGCCGAATTTACGGGTGGTTGAAGTGTCGGCCTGAGCGAACGGGCGAAATAGTCGGCCCAACTGCTCGTCGGTCATGCCGATGCCAGTGTCCACCACCTTGAAGACAACCTCCTGGCCGTCTTTGGTAGGCGTGATTCCAACGTGAAGCTCCACCCGCCCGGACGAAGTAAACTTGGTCGCATTTCCCAGGAGGTTCACTAAAATCTGCTTCAGACGAAGAGGGTCGGTCGAAATCTGACGCGGCACGGGCTTGTCGAACACAAGCGCTAATTCAAGCTTCTTCTCGATCGCGCGCGGGGCCATCAAGGACATAACCTCCGCGAGAATTGAAGGAACGTCCGACTCAATCCGCTCGACCGTCATCTGTCCCGCTTCAATCTTGGAAATGTCAAGGATATCGTTAATCAGCCCCAGCAGATGTTTCGCGTTTCGGCGGATCGTCTGCAAGCTGTCGTGGCGGTCCGACATCGTCTGCCCCGGATCGAGCATCATATCGGCGAAACCAACGATCGCTGAGATGGGCGTGCGGATTTCGTGGCTCATGTTTGCAAGGAATTCGCTCTTGGATCGTGTCGCGGACTGGGCCGTGTCCCGCGCTCGCTTCAGTTCTTCTTCCCCCTTCTTGCGGTCGGTGAGATCCGACCTGACCACAATGAAATTCTCAATTGCGCCCAGCCCATCGCGCACCACCTGGACCTCGAGATGCACCCAGATTTTGCGTCCGGTCTTGGTATAGTTGAAGAGTTCCGCGTTAAAGCCCTGTCCAGCTTCGACGCGTTCCTTCATGTACTGGATGGTTGACCCGTCTGTCTCGGGGCCGTGCAGGATGGAACAAATTACTTTGCCTTTCACATCATCCAGCGTGCATTCCGTAATCCGCGCGAACGCCGCATTGACCCACTCTATCTTTCCCTGCGCGTCCGCAATTGTCACCGCGTTGTCCGTTTTGGCCGCTACTATCGCAAGCTTTCTTGCTTCGGCTTCGCTGCGCCGCAGTTCCGCTGTTCGCTCCGCGACACGGTGTTCCAGTGATTCGCGCGCTTGCTGCAACTCAACGGCTGTTTTCTGGGCCGCGTGCGTTGTAGCTTCCAGTTGCGCCTCCCGCCGGCATTGCATGCGCAGACCATTCCGCGTCCTTAAGCAGGCGATGACCAGAAAGATATCTTCAAACGTTACCCAGCCAGTGTGCTCCAATGAGCGCCAATAACCCGCCGAAACAACCCCATAAATCGATTGTGGCCAAAACGCGCCTCGCAGCAGATGATCGGCCGCGGTAACCAGAGACGCGGTCACCAGAATCTTCCAGTCGCCGAAGAAGCTCAGAAACGCCAGCGCGCCGAAAATTAAAAAATGCGTCTCGATACGGCCGCCGGTCAGATGGATCAGTAGGCCGCACATAAGCATCTGCCCAATGGCAATTACATGACGGGTGAGCACGCTGGTCGGCGAATGAATCGCTAGAAAGATGGGCAGCGACACAATGGGAAAACCCAATAAGAACGCCGCGAACACATGGGGATGAATTTGGCTATTAAGGCCCGTCCAGGTCCGGGGAGAAATGGTGAGGGCGACAACAACTCCGGCGATGAATTCAAGTCCCATGAGAATCGCGAACATGCGCGCATTTCGGCGAAACAAAGAGTCTTCTTGCTGATTAACAAGCACACCGGCGCGAGCGGCAATGGATTGCTGGGGGAGTTGGTCTATCTCTGACATGCAGTCGCTCCGTTCGTTAGTGTCGCGCACGTGTTGCGCGGCCGGTGCGCCTGTTAACCGCCTCATGCATTAATGTCCGGCTCAACCGCTCATCGGCGATAAACAATATGAACTTAGGCGGGAAAATCGGAGTGCTTCATCTATTCGGATTGATAACCCAGAGTCGTGGCCAAAATTTGCGCCGACTATGTGCACGGAGTGCTTGGGCTTAGGGGCATGAACTCCATTCCTTATTCCGAAATGTCGATATTATTGATGCAGCCAAATGATTATCGGCGGTGTCCGCTCGTTTTTCAGCCTGTTCCCCCCCGCTGAAAATAAATTCGGTCGGCGCGCGCCCCGCAGTGCCCGCATCACAAAATCCCAGGATTAGGCTATGAATAATGCCTCGGTCTTACGGCGCTTTATGGTGCGTCGTAGGTGCGCTTGCAACGTCAATTACCAATTCCGCCGGTACAAGGTGCTCGGCGATTGCCCGCAATTTTATTTTGCCGCTGGCGTCGGGCGCTGTCTGGACGATTATCTGCGCCAGCCCGTTAAAGAGGCTGCGGCTGTCGCCTTTCTCCGGCTCGTGGCACGTCGGATCGCCGTTGCCAAGGCCGATGATTGCGCCAGGTCCGCTGATTTCAAATCTCACCGAAAGGTTTGCCGTTGGAACGGTTCGCCCCTGGCCATCAACCGCTTGCACCGTAATGGGCTGGGCGTCTCTCCCATCCCCCGCCAGCGCGGGTCGGTCGGCAGTCAATTGCAGTGAAGCAGGCGCGCCCGTGGTTTCCACCGTGAAGTGGGCAACCGCCGATCCGCCATTTGTCGCGACGGCCTCCAACCTCCCCGGCGCGAATGGAACCTCAAAAGTCGCCATTTCGTATTTGTCCACCGGCTTTTCGCCCAGCGGCTTGCCGTTCAGCAGCAGGCTGACTTTCTCCGCATTTGTGATGGCCATCACCTTGATGGGCTTCCCTTCGCGGCCAGCCCAGTTCCAGTGTGGAACCAATTGAAGAATCGGCCGGTTATCGATCCATTGCGCCTGGTGAATGTAAAACGCCGTCTTGGGAAACCCACAAAGATCCATGCAGCCAAATGACGAGCCTGCCGCGGGCCATTCCAGTGGCTGGGGCTCGCCACGGTAATCAAAGCCAGTCCAGACAAAACCGCCTGCCATGAATGGCCTCTCGGCTATCATCTTCCATGCCTCGCGATGTGTTAGCCCCCAGGGTTGAAATTGTGTGTCATAAGAATCAAGCAGGCATTGCTTTTTATCGGTGACGTATATACCGCGCGTCATCACCGCCGAAGTGTCTTCCGTACTGGTCATTGGCTTGGTTGGATTGGCGGCGTGATATTGGTCGTATTCTCTATGGCGGTAATTAAAACCGCCCACGTCCGCAGCCTGCGAGGCATTCACGGCGCTAAGCATGGAATTGCTTTGTGCCGCCGTAACCGGGCGGGAAACATCCAGTTCCTTAACCGCCGCCGCCATGCGCCGAACCATCTCGTAGCCTTGCTCCGTCCCCTGGCTCGGCTCTTCATTAAAAACCGACCAAAGGAAGACGCTTGGATGGTTTCGGTCACGCCGCACCATCCAGTTCAACTGGCGCAAATACTCCGGAGCGGTATTGAATACGCGGTTCTCATCCATGACGAGCAAGCCCAGGCGGTCGCAGGCATCCAAAAATTCAGCCGCGGGCGGATTGTGAGCGCAGCGATAGGCGTTGGAACCCATCTCCTTGAGCTTACGAACGCGAAAATCCCAAAGTGAATCAGGGACCGCAACGCCCACGCCGGCATGATCCTGATGGTTGGCGGTCCCCTTGATCTTCAATGGCTTCTCGTTGAGAAAGAACCCCTTGTCAGGATCGAACCTCAGCGTGCGAAATCCACAACGTGTCGTCACCTCATCAAGAATTGCCCCATCCTGCTTCAGCATCGTCCGCACCGAATACAACGTCGGTTGCTCGACCGACCAAAGGCTCGGAGAAGCAACCGCAAGTGTATATTTCGCAACCGGCTCTTCAAAGGGTTTGACGGTTACCCGCGCCTGCCCGCGCTTCATCTCATGGCCTTCAGAATCGATCAACCTGGATTCAACCTCGACGGTAGCTGGCGCTTTCCCGCTGTTATTCAGCGTCACCTCAATCGGCAAAGACCACGCGCCATCCGCGCCGCGCGCCGGATTGGCAAACACGCCATCGGTGACAATGTGCGTGGCATTGCGCTTCACTAGCCAGGTATGTCGGTAGATCCCCGCCCCTTCATACCACCAGCCCTCCATGGAATCTGCATCTACGCGCACCGCAATGGTGTTCGCCTGATTCCCGTATCGCGCAAACGGCGTGATGTCGATATACGCCGAGGTATACCCGCACCAACTGCGGTTGGCGATGAAGCCATTCACCCACACGGTCGAATAGGTGGCCACGCCGTCAAGCTGAATTTCCAGATGCTTTCCGCGATCGGCTTCGTCGAGGTTGAAATACCGCCGGTACCAGCCATAACCGCGTTGACGATAACCTTGGGAGAGATTGGCCGCGGGATCAAAGGCGCTTTCGACCGCCCAGTCATGAGGAAGATCAACATGCCGCCATTGCGCGTCATCAAACTGCAACCCTGCTGCCCCGGGCGCTCGGCCGGATTTGGCATTATTGTAAGAAGCGTTGTGCCCCATCACGGGAGGAAACGAAATGTCTCCCAGATGAAAAAGCCAGCCCCGATCCAGCGAAGTGCGCTCCCGGGCCGAGGTCCAGCCGGATGCAGCGGTCGTCTGGGCGCCGGCAACGCCAGCGGTTTTCAAAAGGATCAGCGCCGCAAGCAGTATTCCGAAAATCGCGGGATTTTTCATCCCCCGAATTGTCAGAACGATTGGTGCGATTGCAAGGCAACGGCGCCTGAATCGCTACCACGGGTTTTCACATAGGCGGCGATACAGCGACGCCGCGCATTAGAAGCTCAAGGCCGCCAGGATGCGACCTGCATGATGGGGAGGGAAATATTACATTCCTTGCGCGCGGGCCAACAGCGCGGGAACCAGGCGGGTGGTTTTCACAAATATCATTCGTCATCGGTCCTGTCAGGGACTGACAACGAGACGATCCCGCCGGCTACGGACCTTGCTACCAGTTCACATTCTCGACTAGGGTAGCGTTCCAAATTCTCCATTGCCGACCGGCGAAGGGGCCGCGCCGCCGTAGACGTAGATGGTGGTGCCGATGATCTTGGCGACTGGCGTCTTGACGCCCGCGGGCAACTGGAGATCGGTTCGGACGCTCCAGAGATTGGTTGCGGGGTCGTACTGAAGGACCTGGGGGTCGCTTGCTCCGCCAGGCGTTTCGCCGCCGACGACCAGGATTTTGCCCTGGTAAACCAGCGTCGAGTTTATTTCATGCGAAACCGGCTGTGGCAGACTGGCCACGTTCGTCCAGATGTCGGTGGCAGGGTCATAAACGCTAACCGTTGCCAGTCCTCCGTTGACTTCATTCAGTCGGTCTTGTCCCCCCACAACGTAGATTTTCCCATTAAGTGTCACGCTGCCCACGTGGTTGCGCGGATTGGGCATTGGGGCGGCATTTCCCCACGATGTGCTGGTATCCAAATTCCATGTGTAGTGCTCGGTGGTATTCACCGGGTTGTTGGATGCATCAAGCGTGAGTCCGGAAATCACATGAATCGTGCGGCCAACGAGAGTAACTGCGCCCGTGCCCATGCCGGTTGGCAAGGAGGGGCCGGCCGTCCAGGTATTTGCGACGGTGTCATACTTCCAAACGTGCGTGGTCGCGGGCGCGGTTTCAAGGCCGATGAACCCACCGATGAGCCAAATGGTCGTCCCATCCACAATGGCGCCGGCGTGGGTAAGCTTTTCCGGCATGTTGGCCAGTTGCGTCCATGTGTTGGTGGCTGGGTCGTAAACGTCGGTCTCAAGACTGGCGGCGTAGGTGTCGTTAATGTAGCCGCCGAAGTTATAAATCTTTCCGTTCACCACCGCCGCCTGCCCTTCATCCGATCCGCCGTGAGGCAGTGAAGCCATTTTCTTCCAACTGAAAGTATTATTGACGGCGGGGTTCACCGTGACGGTCGTATTGGCGGTGGTGGAAAGCTGGCCGTCATTAGCGGTCAGCGCGAGAACATATGTGCCGGCGATCGAGAAGGTGGCACTGGTGTTCGGGGCCGAAGCGTTGGCAAAGGTAACGGTGCCTGGCCCGCTGACAACCGACCAGGTGGTGGTCAGTGTGCCATTGGGCAATCCGTCATCGGTGGCGGCGCCGGAAAGCAGCGCGGGAGCCGGAAGGGTGATGGTTTGATTCGCCCCCGCGTTAACCACGGGCGGCTGATTGGCGGGCGCAGCGGTAAGACTCAGCCAGTTGAAATTGCCGATATCGCTCGAGATTGAGGAATCGATCACCAGCCTCAAAACATGCGTGCCGGCTGTGAGGGAGACGTTTTTGGTGAGCGTCTTCCATATCTGCCAGCCGCCGGTCGAGGTGAGTTTCATGGAACCGGTGATGTTCACACCATCAGATTCGACATGGAATGTTCCACCCGGACTATTGCTGGCCACGCGAACACCGAGGGTGTAGTTGCCGGTATTGGCGACATTGACGGTGTATTTGAGCCATTCACCGGCGTGAACCCAGCCGACATCGAATCCGCCCCCTGTATCGGTGGTGGTTTCGATCCCGATCCCGTCGTTGCGATAAGCGCCGCCCTGGTTTGTCTTATCCGACGTGCTGTAGGCGACGCCCTGGCCCCCCAAGTCGTAATTCTCTGCCTGAATGGTTCCCGGTACGGCGATGGGCGTGCCGCTAAATGGCGTCGAGCCCGCGTTGGAAGGGTTCACAAAGATCGTTGTGTTTGAGGTTGTGGAAAGCTGGCCGTCGTTCGCACTGAGCGCCAGGACGTATGTTCCGGCCAACGAGAACGACACAGTTGTACTTAGCGCTGCGGAATTACCAAACGTGACGCTGCCGGGGCCGCTAACGACGGTCCAGGAAGTCGCGAGCGTGTTGGTGGGAAGGCCGTCATCCGTTGCGGTGCCAACAAGGTTGGCAACGCCGGGCAGGGTAATGGTTTGATTCGCGCCGGCGTTCACAACCGGGGGCTGATTTCCGACAATGGGCGTGAGGCTCATCCAGTTGAAGTTGCCGAGGAAGGTGTCAATGGACGAATCAACGAAAAGGCGCAGCACATGCGCGCCCGCGGTAAGAGAGACAGTTTTGGTAAGCGTAGTCCAGTTCTGCCAGCCGCCGGTGTTGGGCAACGTTATTGAGCCGGTGACGTCAGCGCCATCAGCTTCGACGTGGAAGGTGCCCCCCGAACTGGCTGAAGCCACGCGGATGCCCAGCGTGTAACCCCCGCTGGTCGCCACGTTCACCGTGTACTTGAGCCATTCACCGGTCTGCACCCAGCCGACGTCGAATCCACCGCCCGCATCGGTGGTGGGTTCGATGCCGACGGCATCGTTGCGATAGGCGCCCCCGTGGTTGAAGGTATCGGGGGTATTGAATGCCACACCCTGGCCGCCTACATCGTAGTTTTCAGCCTCGATGGTCCCAGGAACAGCGGCAGGCGTCCCACCAAATGGAACGCCGGCATTCAGCAGCCCGTATACGGCAACGCCGTCAGTCCCACCAACATACACACGGCCGTTAACTACCGTCGGAACAGTGAAGACAACGGCAGGTTCAGGCAGGTCGCGCGTGCCGGAGAGATTGCTGTTCCAAAGCTGCGTGGCAACATTGCTGGCAAGATTTGCATAGAGGACTGCCGGACCTGCGCCGCGTGCTCCATTATCCAGAGTCCACACAATGCCGTTTTGCGCGCCGTTGGCGGAAATGCTTGGTGTCGAGCCAGGAAATCCATAGACGGCGGACGCCTGTGAAATCGGGGTCGTCGAAAGCAGCCCGTTGGTTATTGAAAACGCCTTAAGCACATCCTGTCCGTTCGCGTTGCTGCCGGCGAAGTAGACCTGGCCATTGAAATATGCGGGCGTGTCGAAGCAGCCCTTTAGCTGATTTGGGATTTCCTGGATGACCACATTCCCATTGGCGTTGAAACCACCAAGGTTATCGCGATTAAGCACGTAGATCGTGCCGGATTTTCCGGCCACCACAAGTTCATGGGGATTTGGCCCCGATTGATCCGGCAAAAGCAACGGCGCGCCGGATCCAAAATCGAGATCAACGGCGTCCAGCATCGCCTGATTGGAAGGAGTGAAGTAATCGGCGATCGTGGGCTTCGGGGTCGCGGTGATCCGCAGGGTTGAGTCCCCGTAATCAGAGCCTCCGGTGCTGGCGTCGAACGTGCCGTTACCCGTTGCCAGATAAATATTGCCACTGGCATCAACGGCGGGTCCGCCGCCGCTCATCCAGATACCGGCGTCGGACCCATTTGGATCGAGATTTAAGACGGAGGGAGTCTTGGTCAGATCGTTGGCGGTGTAGCCGACCAGCCAGCCGTGATAGGGCCCAATGTCTCCGTGAGAGGCCCAACCGATATAGACGACACCATTGCTTAGCAACAGGGCGGGCCGCTGATTTTGCTTGAGAGGATCGAAGCTGACGATGCCGTTTACAGCCCCGGCGCCAGTGCCGCTGACAGAGGCGCTGATGACGGCGGGACCCCCGAATTTTTCGGTGCCGGTGGCGATATCCAGCGCATGGATGCGCTGAACGTAGCTGGTGACGCCGTTGGTTACTTCCTTTGTTTTGGCAACAACATAAAGCGTGTTGGTTGCGGGATCGATGACTGGGGTGCCCGTAATGCCAATTTCGGGGCTGATGTCGCTAACACCGACATCCGCCGAGGGTACGGTGGTGACTCCCGCTGCGGGGTTTATAAAGCTGTCCCGCCAAACCGGCGTGCTGCTGCCGCTGTCCGCGTTGAAGGCGTAAACGCTGTCATGTTCCGTTGCAACAAGGAGTAGATTCGTCGCTCCCAGGCCCGGAACGTTGACCGCGCTTTTTAATAGTGTCTGGGCATAGACCAATCCATCGGTCGGGAAGGTGAAGAGTTTCCCAAACGAGGAAACATTGACGTTTGATGTCGTAAGCGTAGTTTCGGCCAGGTTTTGGCCGTCGCGCATGTTGTCATTGTGATAGGTGAGGACGTCAGCCGAAAAGAGCACGCGCTGCTCCAGGTTCTCGAAGCACATCGCGACGGCGCTGCCCGCGGCGCGGCGCAATTTTGCAGCAGCGGCCAATTCGCCGGAAACCGTGCCACGGCTGGCGGTTAGGTCGTCAAAAATCGCAGCGTTAAACAAATTTGCGCAGGTTCTCATGGTCTTCATTGCGGTTGTTACACTTTCCCTGAATTCACTTGAAATAAGCCAAGATTCCGATGGTTACCCTTTGGAGAAGCGTCGTTTAGTCGATACCAAAGCCATCATATTAACGACGGCGGGTTGAAATTTATTCTAACTCACGGTTTGGCTCGTGGGAGGAATCTTGATGCTTAGCACAGCCCAGTGAGGAGCATGCGACGCTAATTTAGGTGACTTGTGATACCTATGCTGTTAAACCTGGAGATCGAACACTAACTTGCGACCGATTTTTTTGCGAAAAATTTCGTGACGCGCGTGAATTCGGGAAGTCTATTCGGACTAATGCGCCTTTATCGCGTTTGCGATCTGCGGAACTCTCTTGGTTCATGGGAATGAAATGGTTACACAGCGATTCAATCGCGGGTGCCGAGGGGTTGGGCTGTTCTTGCTGCTCTTCTTTACCCTATGGCGATTTCATAATGATCCAGCTGCTGCGGCCCACAAGGATTTCGCCCAATACTATATGGGCGGCTTGATCGCGCGATACCATAAGTGGGGCGCGATGTATCCGATCCCGCATGCGGACAGCGTGAATAACCCCGGTGATCCCCGAAATTCTGAAATGGTCGCGGGTTACGCGCAACTTGCCCAGGAGTATCGCGTTGGCATGCCCCGGGAGGGGGCTCAGGCGGGGCGGGAATATGACGAAAATCGCTTCATTCAGGCGCCGCCTATGGCGCTCCTGTTCATCCCACTGACCTTGCTGCCCTAC
Source organism: Planctomycetota bacterium (assembly GCA_030775485.1). GTDB lineage: Bacteria > Planctomycetota > Phycisphaerae > Tepidisphaerales > Tepidisphaeraceae > JALYJB01. The sequence goes on from JALYJB010000009.1 coordinate 12,515, forward strand.
ATGAAGGCGTGCGTGCTGTGGCAAACACTGATGGCGCTCTGCGGTTGGGGAATTGCCGTGATTGCGGGACGGTTTTACCAGTTGCTCCACGGCTCGGAGACGCCGGGCGAGGGCGCGGTGGTCTTGTTGACGGCGGTCTTATCGCCCGCGATGCGGCGATCGTTGATTCCCGGCAATATTTCAGCGGCGATGGGGCTGATGATTGCGCTATCGGTGTATGGCCTGGTACGGCGCGATCAAATGCGCGCTGCTGGTACAATCCTGCTGGGCGGTCTCATGAAATATGCGACCGGCATGCTGGTGCCGCTTGCACTGGCGATGCGGCAATTCAAATTACTGATCTGGATGTTTGTCGGTGCCTTGCTGCTGATAGTGGCTAGCGTTGCGATTGAGGGGGTTGAGCCGTTTCGACATTTCGTGTCGCTTCTGCCTTCGCTGGATAAGCCATGGTATGAGCGGGCATTCTTCAATCAATCGATTTATGGCCTGATATTTTCCATCACAAACCAGATTCCCTCGCCCGGATTACTGGCAGGTATCAAAGCTGTGCAATGGATTACGCTGGTATTGGTGCTTGCGGCAGTCTTCCGACGCAAAGTTACCGATTGGGAAAATCCGGCGCTGGTGATTTCAGGGGCGACGGCACTGATGGCGTGGTACTGCATTTTCAGCCCGCTCTTCTGGACCCATTATGCAACCTATTTGCTGGCGTTTTTCGGATGGTTGTGTTGGGAAGCCCAGCATGGGCCGCTTTTGCGCCGCGTGGCGGCGGCGCTGGCGATAGCAATCACCTTCGTGCCCGCCGGTGTCAACGCCATGCAGCATCAACCGGCAACGACGTATATGCTTTGGTGTTCATTGCTGCTCCTGATTGTCGCAATATCGCGGCTGATTGAGGGCGATGCAAAGATGGCCGGTATTGATCCCCAGTTTGATTCGTCGCATGAGATGCCCGCCACGCCGGTCGCGGCCATGGTGCCCTGATATTCGGGCTTGCGGCGGAGGGATTGATCTTGTTTTATTGTGCGCACCGTGGTCTATGCGCGCCAAAATAACGGCAGCGCGGTGAACGTGAACTCCGCGGCGGCCTTGAGTAACGCGCTGGTGCGCTGGGCCTTTTCGTGTTGATTTGAAATTCGTTGAAAGCAAAGCTGGACGACCAGGATGATGAGTCGGAAGGGCATGTCGAGCGTAACCAGAAATTTATAGATGATTGCCTCGGTGGGGCCGTGGTGTTTTCGCAGGTATCGGGCCCAGCCGCATTCATACCCCCGATAGACGAATCCTCGATTGGCCCGCGAGCTGACACGACCTAAATGATCAATCTGGGCCTCGGGGAAATAGTAGATCGCGCCGAAATCCTTGAGGCGCGCGCAGAGGTCGACGTCTTCCACTCCAAATTCGAAACCTTCATCGAAGCCATGGCATTTTTCGAAGATATCGCGACGAATGAGCAGGGCGGCGGCGGCAAGCTGCCCGATGGAGCCTGGTGTGGCGGGATCAAAGCCGCCACGGCGGTAGTTTTGATAGGCACGGCGGAATGCGGCAGTCCATTTCATAAATTGAATTGAATTCAGAAGAGCCGCGAACGTCGGAAGTTGTCGTCCGGATCTTTGTGGCTTCCCGTCGCCGCCGATGAGCTGCGGGCCCACGGCCACAACTTCGGGGTGCTGGGTGATGAACGCAATAAGCCGTTGCAAAGCATTGGCCCGGACGATCGTGTCATTGTTCAACAGCAGAAGCAGTGGGGCGTGGGCGATGCCCGCGGCTTGGTTGTTCCCCCGCCCGAACCCCGCATTTGCTGGATTACAGATCAATTGTACTTCGGGAAACTCAGTGGCGACGAGCTCCACTGATCCATCGGTCGAGGCATTGTCGGTGACAATCGTTTGCACCGTCAAATTTTCCTGGGTTCGGCGGATCGAGCCAAGCAAGTCGCGCAGCATCTGCTTGCCGTTCCAGTTGACGATGAGGATGGAAAGGTCCGGAGCTTGCGGCGCCATTTTGAAAATCAGAGGAATTTAGGGAGTGCTGTTCTTGCGACCGACGACGAGGTACTGCCGGACAAAGAATGGTTCAATCTTGCCCAGGGTAAGCGCAAGATAGATGCGGCGCTTTAAGGTGCGATTGTAGAGACAACGGCGGTCGATCACCTCGATTGCCGCGCTCTTGAACAGGGCCACAATCTGACGGTATGTGAAGAATCGCAAGTGCCCGCGGTCCATCAAGCCGGAATCGGTGTATTGCCATTTGCCGCGAAGCAGGTCCCGCACAATACGGTAGTTTTGAACATTGGGAATGCTGGCGATCGTATAGCCGCCAGGCCGAAGAAGCGTGGCGAGATACCCCAGGGTCTTCCACGGATCGACAAGGTGCTCCAGCACGTCGGCGAAGATAAGGGCATCGAAAGAAGCATCAGCAATGGGAAGCTGGGTTTGTTCGATGTCGCCGCAGTAAACCTCGTCGAGGTTTTGCCGGGCTTTTTCCGCCATTTCAGGAACGAGTTCCAGGCCGGCCACATAATGGCCCCGCCCGCGAAGCAGCTTGCCAAGGCGCCCTTCACCGCAGCCGATTTCCAGGACGCGCTTGGCCACTGCGGGCAGAAGATCGGCGATGTCCTGACGATCGGCGCTGTAATAGTTGTCGGGGCGGTCGCCGATCTGAATCGCGGCAGCGCCAGTGGTGGCCGAAACTGGTGAAGATTGGATCATGGTTTGACGCCGACCTGAATATCCGAATTCCAGCCAGAGCCTATCGGTTTTTGGATCAAAGACAAGCCGTCATTGAGGCGGTTTTGGGGCCATGCCACGACGCTTGACGCGCCGCGGCAATCTGCCAACATATTCTTATGCGAACCAAAACGACCGCCGCGATTCTCTGTTTCGCCCTTTTCGCCTCTCTGGTGGGGATCGCGATTTCCCGGGCCCAGGATGTCACCGCCAATGGGCCCGTTGCGGCGCATGTCGATCACGCGGGTCTGGGCAAACTCGGCTGGCAGCTGGCCTGCCAGGCCCAAACGTTTCATGACATGACCTTTTTTGACATGATCGACCTTCTGCACGCGCAGGTGTTTCATCATGTCGAACTAGCGCCGGGGCAGTCCCTCTCGCCCGAAAGGAAAGACGTCAAAGTCGGGGCGGATATGGCGGCGGATGATCTCGCAGCGATAAGCGGGAAACTTAAGTCCGTAAAGATGGGCATCGTGGGCTACGGCGTTGTCCGGCTGAACGACACTGAAGCCGATGCGCGCAAGGTGTTTGAAGTGGCCAAAAAGTTGAAGGCGAAGAACATCGTGGTCGATCCATCTTCGGATTCGATGGCCTTGCTGGATAAATTAGCGACGGAATACAACATCAAGGTTGCGATCGTAAATGGAAAGAAAGGTTCAGCATATGCCGACCCCGATGCGCTGTTGAATCTATTGGCCTCGCGATCAGATCATGTCGGAACGTGCGTTGTGCTCGGCGATTATGCGGCCAGCGGTTTCAACGCATTGGATGCCGTCAAAAAACTAGGGAAACGGGTCATTGAATTGCATTTAACGGATGTTGATGAACATGGCAACCAGGTGCCGTTGGGGACCGGCGTTGTACATGCCGACCGAGTGCTGGAATATCTTAAGCAGCAGAACTTCAAAGGAATTTTCGTGGTCGAATACGACAGCGATAACGGCCCGGAAACAGCCAACAACTTCTTCCTGTCGGTGAACTATTTCTCGGAAATTGTGGGACATCTAGCAGGTACGCACCAATAAAAAAGGAAGCGGTCCGCCAGGCGCGTCGCTTCCTTTCGTATCCTCGCTGTTCGCATGCCCATTAGTGGGCCATATGTGCGTTGGCCCCTGCCTCATGACCAAGATGGCGACCTTCCGCGAATTCTTCGATCATTTTCTCGTTGAATGCAGGGATATCCGCTGGCTTGCGGCTGGTGACCAATCCATTGTCGACGACGACTTCTTCATCCACCCAATCGGCCCCGGCGTTTTCGAGGTCAGTTCGAAGTGAATCGAAGGAAGTCATTTTTCTGCCCCGCACGACATCCGCTTCGATGAGCGTCCATGGGGCATGACAGATGGCGGCAACGGGTTTCCCGGCAAGGAAGAATGACCGGATAAAATCCACCGCGTGATTGTCGCGGCGCAGTTTGTCGGGGTTCATCACGCCGCCGGGGAGAAGCAGGCCGTCGTAATCTTCAGCGCTGACAGCACTCAGGTTTTTATCAACCTTAAACTCATCACCCCATTCCGTCTCCTTCCATCCCTTCACCCGAAGGGCGGAGGATACAATTTCCGTTTCCGCCCCAGCTTCGCGAAGGGCTTGCCGCGGGGCGATCAGCTCCACCTGTTCAAATCCATCCGCAACGAGAATCGCGATTTTCTTTCCGATTAATTGTTCACTCATGTGGACTCCATAAAAAAGCGTAACTTAACTGCGGGAACGTGGTCGTGTTGTTGCCCCTTTTCGAGCGGAAGCCTTTTGTTTTGCGGCAGGCCGCGCGGCGGCGCTGCGGCCCCCTTTGCTGCCGCCGCGGGTGCTTACGCTTCGATCCTCTGGTTTGCCGCGCCCGTTTCCAGATTTGCGACCCCCTCCTGAAATTTTATTTTCCGTTGCCCAGGCGCGCCGCTCAGCTTCTTTCTTGGGAACACCACGGGCTTCATAACCCTTCTCGATATGTTCGGCCTGACGTTTTTGCTTACTGCTATAGGCTGACTTGTCACCGCGCGGCATATGGCCTCCGGAAAATAGACCCCACTCGCCTGTCTCCGATGGGACAACATGACGCGAGCAAAGGCCGGACAGTTTGGTGTCGCAATTACTATGCCTTTGCCCGGCGACTTCCCACGCCGCAATAAATAAATTTGGACCTTGCCCCGATCAAGAGTGCGATGGTTGTATACTGGTGTTGGCATTGCATGGAGAATTACTAAATGACCATGGCCAACGCAGAGGCGGACAATCCTTCCGATGATCTCGATTCCGATGGCAACTTATTTGTGTTGCAGAAAGTTCAGCCCGCACTCCTGGGCCTGATGGATGGATCCGTTTCCACCTTGGCGCCGTTATTTGCAGCGGCGGGCTTAACCGGCCGGCCGAGAGCGGCGTTTTTCGTTGGATTGGCGGCCTCGGTGGGCGCGGGAATCAGCATGGGACTGGCCGAGGCCCTCTCTGACGACGGGAAGGTCACGGGGCGCGGTACCCCCATCCTGCGCGGCGCCATCACAGGTGTTGCGACGACCTTGGGCGGAATGCTGCACACGCTGCCATTCCTGTTGTCCAGCCTTATCCTCGCGCTGCGCCTGGCTTATGTTGTGGTGGTGTTGGAATTGTTCGCAATTGCTTTCATTCGATTCCGATTCATGAAGACGCCGCTTGCCCAAACAGTGGTGCAGGTGATCGTGGGCGGGGGGATTGTATTTGCCATTGGTGTGTGGCTGGGGCGGCTTGGCGGAGGCAGTTGAAAGATTCGCAACAACCCATAATTCCAGGAATGCCATGTACGTTGTCAGTGTAACGATCTGGGTCAAATCCGAGCACGTCGATTTGTTTGTCGACGCGACTTTGGATAACGCGCGAAACACGCGCCGTGAGCCGGGCAATGTTCGCTTTGATCTGCTGCGGGCGGAAGAAGACAAAACGCGGTTTCTGCTGTACGAGGCATATCACGCAAAAGAAGATTTTGCCCGGCATCAGCAGACGCCCCATTATCTAAAGTGGAAAGACGCGGTGGCGGGCTTTATGGCGCAGCCGCGTCAGGGGGTCAGACATGAATCTGTATTCTTCGGCGATGCCTAAACACTTCAGCAACGGATCATTTTTTGCGCGGTATGCAATGGCAAGGGAGGGCCGAGGGTTATGAACAGAACCATTCACCAGGCGCTGGCTTTTGTTATTGCCGTTATTTTGAGCGGCGAGTTTTCGCGTGCCGCGGATAACCAGAATGACGCTGCGCCTTCCTTGCCCGTGATTCAACTTTTCGACGGTGGGTGGAATTTCAATCTTGGTGACATTCTAAACGCCCAGGCAACGGATTTAGACGACAGCGGTTGGCGGCAAATCAATCTTCCGCACGACTGGAGCATCGAACAGCCATTCGATCAAAAATTCGCCAGCGGGACTGCATTCCTCCCCGGTGGGGTGGGCTGGTATCGGAAGCATTTCGCCGCGCCCATACTGGCCGCGGGCCAGCATGTGAACATCATTTTCGATGGCGTTTACAAAGACGCTGAGGTTTGGATTAACGGTCATTCAATGGGTCGGCGTCCCAGTGGATTCATTGGGTATGATTACGATCTCACGCCTTTTCTATCCGCGGATGGGAAGCCGAATACTCTCGCTGTTCGGGTTGATCATTCAGATTATGCCGATTCGCGTTTTTACACCGGCTCGGGCATTTACCGACACGTCTGGTTGCAGGTCAAGAATTCCGTGCATCTGGTCCGGTGGGGCACATTCATCACAACGCCCCAGGTTTCCAAGCAGTCAGCGAACGTGAAGATTGAAACGCGCGTCGTAAATAATGGACCCGATAGCCGCGATGTCACTCTGCTTTCGACCATCCTGGACGGTCAGGGGAATGCCGTCGCTTCCCTCGAGTCTTCACAAAAAGTGGAACCGGGCAAGGAGTATCGCTTCGAGCACAACATCCGTATTCCAAACCCGGCGGTATGGTCGGTGGAGGCGCCCAATCTTTACAAAGTGGTAAGCCGATTGAAGTCTGGGTCCGCGGTTCTGGATGAAGACACTTCCCCGTTCGGCATGCGCGAGTTGGTCTTTAATCCCCAAAAAGGCTTTTTTCTCAACGGCATGAAGACGGTGTTCAAGGGCGTTTGCGTTCATCAGGACGAAGGATCTTTCGGCGCCGCCGTTCCCTTTGATGCAATGAAACGCCGCCTGGCCTTGCTGAAGGAGCTTGGGTGCAACGCCATTCGCGCGAGCCACAATCCCCCCGCGCCGGAATTTCTGGATTTGTGCGACCAAATGGGTTTTCTGGTAATGGACGAAGCGTTTGATGAGTGGGCACGGCCCAAGAAAAAGTGGGTTGAAGGGTGGAACGCTGGCCAGCCCAGTTTTGAGGGCTACGCAAAATTCTTTAAGGATTGGTCCATTCGAGATCTTCAGGACATCGTCCGGCGTGATCGAAATCATCCTTCCGTCGTCCTATGGAGCATCGGGAATGAAATCGATTACGAACGCGATCCCTATTACGATCCAACCCTCCCAGAGTATACACCCGACCTCCCTTCCGCGGCGGAGCTGACCGGCATCGCCAGGACTCTCAGCAAGGCGGTGAAGGAGATCGACCAGACCCGGCCGGTAACCGCCGCGCTGGCGCACATCGAAACCTCAAATAAGACCGGATTAGCCGATGCACTGGACGTTGTGGGCTACAACTATCAGGAGAAATTTTACGCTCAGGACCATGCCGCCTACCCCGCGCGTTCGATCATCGGCAGCGAAAACTGGCACACTTACGAAGCCTGGAAATCAGTTCTGGATATGCCCTACGCCAACGGCCAGTTCATCTGGACCGGCTTTGACTACCTGGGCGAGGCGCGCGGCTGGCCGTTGCGTGGATCTAATGCCGGCGTGCTGGATGAATGCGGCTTTAAAAAGCCCGCGTTTTATTTTCGCCAGAGTCTATGGAGCGATAAACCAGTCCTTTTTCTCGCCGTGGCTCCGCTCACCGCGCTGCCCGAGCAGGGCAGGCCGCGTGGAAGGCTTGTGGTTGCCAACTGGACCTGGCCCGGTAATGAAGGAAAACCAATCTCCATTTATTGCAATACCAATTGCGAGAAGGTGGATCTTTTTCTAAACGGCAAATCGCTGGGCGCCCAACTTCTTTCATCGTCGGCGGATCACGTTCCGTCGTGGAGCGTTCCGTTCGCTCCCGGCACGCTGAAAGCTGTGGGAATGAACGCGGGCGCGGAGGTGTGCTCGTTCGAGTTGAAAACCACCGGCAGCGCCCAGGCAATCAAGCTCAAGCCCGAGAGCAAATTGATTACTGCTGATGGTCAGTCGCTTTGTTTTGTCGAAGCCGATGTCGTCGATTCCCAGGCAAATCCCGTCTTTGCCGCGGACAATCAAATCACCTTTCAAATTCAGGGCCCTGGCAAAATCGTGGGCCTCGACAGCGGCAATCTTCGTAGCCACGAAGATTTCAAATCCAACGCCCGCCACGTTTTTCAGGGCAAATGCCTGGTAATCATTCAATCGACAAACGAAGCCGGCCCAATCGGGCTTCGAGCCAGCGGAGCGGGATTGGCCGGCGGCGAGGTGTCGATTACTTCCAGCCGCTGAAACGATGAATCGTCCAAAATGTCTCCGATTCTCAAACTCGATCTTTTGATGCGTTCCGCGTTGTCGATTGCGTCGCCTGAGCCTATCTTTATGAAACCACGTTCCGAAACTTCCTCGGAGATTGCCTATGTTCGGCGCCTCGGCTTCCCTGTCCACAAAAAGCAGGGCGATTTCAGCGCTGGGCCTGCTGCTGGCAGGCAACGCGATCATTTGGCTCACAACGCTGGTTTTCTTCCACCGCTTCCCGCTGCTGCTGGGAACTGCCACACTCGCATATACCTTCGGCCTTCGCCACGCTTTGGATGCGGACCATATTTCGGCCATCGATAATGTAACCCGAAAATTGATGCAGGAGGGGAAGCGCCCGCTTTTGGTCGGCTTCTTCTTTTCGCTGGGCCACTCCACAATCGTCGTATTGCTTTCAGTGGGGATCGCCCTGTCCGCCGCTCGGATTCAACCCCACTTCCCCGAATTTCAACGTGTTGGCGGCCTTATTGGCACCAGTGTCTCGGCCACCTTTCTGCTTCTGATCGCGGCAATTAATCTTCTGGTTCTCCGCGGCGTTGTCACCGCGTTCCGGCGCGTAAAACGGGGTGAGCATTATGATGATCATGATATTGATGCCATGCTCTATCAACTTGGCGTCATGGGCCGCATTTTTCGCCCCGTGATGCGCCTGGTCGATCGTAGTTGGAAGATGTATGGCGTCGGTTTTCTCTTCGGACTGGGATTTGACACGGCAACCGAGGTTGGCCTGCTGGGAATTTCCGCGGCGGCGGCGACCCAGGGACTTCCCATATGGTCGATCCTTCTATTCCCGCTGTTGTTCACAGCAGGTATGTGTCTTGTGGATACGGCGGATGGAATCCTCATGCTTGGCGCATATGGCTGGGCCTATGTCCATCCAATTCGCAAGCTCTATTACAACATGACGATTACAGCCGTCTCCGTCGTAATTGCGATATTCGTCGGTGGCATCGAATTTCTCGGTATTCTTCGCGATCAGTTCGATCTCCACGGGCCTTTCTGGCGAGGTGTGGGCTCGCTGGCCGATCACTTCGGCGCAATTGGGTTGCTCATCATCGCAATATTCGTTGTGAGCTGGATGGGTTCAGCACTTACCTATCGCCTGATGGGTTACAAGCAGCTTGAATTGGCCCCCCAATCGCAAATTTCCCCGTCCGTCGCCCGGCCCGGCCCTTCCCTCGTTCCCTGATTTAAACACGATCAAGCAGCCGCGGCCCATTGCGATATGCAATGGGCCGCGGCGCAAAATGCCGGCCTTATTTATTTCTTCGGCGTCTTCTTGTCCTGCTTGGGCTTCTTAACTTCCTTTTTGCGAACTTTGTTTCCCTTGCTCATAATTGCACTCCATTTAGGTTTGTCAGCCGTCGCTGCAGGCTCACAAGAGCCCCAGACAAGGCGGACGGGTCGATCTGTCAGCCAATCATACTGATTGCGCGCCAGGAAATCTTGTCGGAAAGTAACCATGTTTCGTAGGGCTGGGTTGTTGGGCTGCGCGAACAATTGTTCTCCGCGCCGCCATGGCTCGTCTCTCGCGCCCTCCGGTGACAAGCCTATTTCGCGGGCTTCGTGGGCGGTTTCGATACTTCGCGCCGCCCGCTTTCTTAAACGCTTTGACACCCTCCGCCCAGTCCAGTAGCTCGCAGCTCAGCGGTTTTCGCGTTATGAACTCCACCGCCACGCCAGCCTGCGAGTTACTGGCGTAATCCATCCAATGTCAACGAGGCGAACGCGTTTTTCCGGTACTTTCTCGTTCGCGGCCGCCTGCCATACGTCACCTTCGCATCGCTGAGCATCGTTGGCATCACGGTCCTGGTTTCCATCCTCCCTACATGGTCGGCGTTGATTGTGTTGCTCTCGGTATCTCTGAGTTGCTACTATGGAGTTTCGACGTGGCTCGTCAACGATTTTTGGTTCGGCGCTCAGGGCGAGATCGTCTATGCCATTGTGCTATCGATCATGCTAGTCATGGTGGGATTGCGCGAGTGAATGGCATGCTCGCCGAAAACGGGTGGGGTACCGCGAAAAATCGGGGCGACAGGATTCGAACCTGCGACCTCTTGACCCCCAGTCAAGCGCGCTAAACCAAACTGCGCTACGCCCCGGAAAATCAAAAATTCCGGCGATCCGAAGATCGACAGGTCAGAATAGCAATCCGCGTAAATCAATGCAAACGAATGCTTTGGAAGCGGCGTTCCTGAATCCATAGTGCGGTCCATGGCAATCGGCGACATCCATCGCAAGCTTCAAACCCATGTTCATTCATCGTTTGCAAAGATTACCGCGCTCGCGCTTTGCCGCGACAGGCTGCAATGATAATCTTCGTCTCTTCGCGACATCAAATCGCGATTTTGGAGAGTGAATGAAGGTTTTGATCATCGGCAGCGGTGGACGCGAACATGCAATGGCGTGGCGATTGGCAGCTTCGCCGCGCTGCACTCAACTCTTCTGCGCGCCGGGAAATCCGGGTATTGCGGAAGTGGCGGACCTCGTCCCGCTGAGCGTGACGGATTTCAAAGGCATCGACAAATTCATCAAGAACAACGGAATCGAACTGGTGGTCATTGGTCCGGAAGACCCGCTGGCCCTGGGTCTGGCTGACCGCGTTCGCGCCAACGGCGTCATGGTCTTCGGTCCCAACCGAGATGCAGCTCAAATCGAAGCCGACAAATGGTTCGCCAAGGAAATCATGCGCCACCAGTCGATACCGACTGCTGAGGCGCGCAGCTTCACCGACCCGCGTGCCGCCGAAGAATTCGCCAAAGAGCGCAACGCAGCCTGCGTAATCAAAGCGGTGGGGCTGGCCAAAGGGAAGGGCGTGACTGTTTGCCGCAATCCCGCAGAGGCGATTGAAGCGATCGATCGAATCATGCGGCAAGAGGAATTCGGTGAGGCAGGCCATCGAATTTTGATCGAAGAAATGCTCTCCGGCCCCGAATGCTCGGTTCTGGCGCTGGTCGATCGCCGCACAATTTACCTGCTCGAACCGGCTCAGGATCATAAGCCCGTCAACGACGGCGACACCGGACCCATGACCGGCGGCATGGGCGCCTATTCGCCCGCCCCCATGCTCACGCCGCAACTGATGATGCAGATCGAGCGTGATATTCTCGTGCCGGTGGTTGATGGAATGCTGCGCGAGGGAATCGAATACCAGGGATGTCTGTATGCCGGCCTGATGCTCACGCCCGCCGGCCCGAAGGTTTTGGAATTTAACTGCCGATTTGGCGATCCGGAGACACAGCCACTGATGATGCGCCTCAAATCTGATCTGCTCGAAATCCTCATCGCGGTTGCGGAAGGCCGGCTCGAACATGCCGATCTACGCTGGGATCCGCGTCCCGCAATGTGCGTCGTGGCGACAAGCCCCGGATATCCAGGCAAATATCCAACCGGCATCCCCATCACGGGAATCGAGCAGGCTGATTCCATGCCTGATGTGAAAGTGTTCCACAGCGGCACCAAAATGAATGACAAAACACTCGTCACCGACGGCGGCCGCGTCCTCGGCGTCACCGCGCTCGGCAACACGTTCGCCGATGCCAAGCGCCGTGCCTACGCCGCCATGGGCAAGATCCATTTTGAAGGCATGCACTTTCGCAAAGACATCGGGCACCAGGCCCTCAAGTAATACAGTTGCCATTCCAGGAGTTGAATTCACCGAGTTTCCCCCAGTAGCGGGCCGCACCATGGTCCTGGTTTTCGCAGCATCGCTTGCATCGGAGAAACAGCGGGCGGGGCATATCGCACCAGATTATCGGCGAACTTCAGATGAAAAAGCGCGAAGCGCTCCCCCGCGTTTTTCTCACGATGAGAATGCGGTGATGCCATCACCATCTCTGTCTCCCCGAGCGATTGGAGTGGCCCTCGGTCATATTCTCGTCCAACGACATAAACGTCCGAAGCCTGGATCTCCTGGCTGCGCAGATAGCTTAAATTGTGAAGCAGTTTTGCATCCTCACGCAGATAGAATTGCAATCGGAAGAAATCCAGCGGGCCCACCGCGGCGTTGATCGTCAGTAGTTTGTCGCGCGGAGCAAATGTCTCCACATCGCGAAGAAATCGCGTGTCGTCCAGCGTGTCATTGGGCCAGTAAGTTTGCCCCCAGTTGTACATGACACCAACGCCCAGAAGTATCGCGGCTAGAAGCCATCCAGCGCTTTTTGTAGAAAGGCCTTGATAAAACATCCAGACGCAGACGAGCCAAAGCGCAATCAGTCCGATCGATACCATGGTTGGACCAGGCACTTTGTGCATCGCGATCAGAACAATGAGAAGCACTGACAAAGGGATGCCGAAAACGAAGAACCCAAAACTGCGCCGCCGGGTAAATTCGGTCCCTTTAAACATCTGCTGAGCAATTGCCCTGGCGCCAATCGCAGCCAGAATAGCCCAGGGTGCGATGCTTGGAACCAGATAGTGGTGGTGCCTGCGATGTGGCAAGGAAAGCACCAGGATCGGCACGATGGCCCAACAACAAAGGAATCGGAATACCGCTGATTTGCCTTGCCAGGCCGCGCGAATGGCAACCCATAGCCCAATTACCGCTGCTGGTGACCAGGGAAGCGTGACCACCAGCAGCGTGGGCGCGTAGTAATACCATGGGTTATCGAACTCCGTGGTGTCATGAAAATCGTAGCGCAGATTCTCCGCGTATTCGGGAAAGCGGTGCTGGATGTAAAGATGCCAGCTCAGGCCAATCGCCGCGGCAAGAAGAATGCCCCAAAACCATAAATACCGGCGAATTTTCCGGAGGTCGCGTTGCCAAAGCAGATAGGCGCCAACCGGACCAAGCACCACAGCCGCCCCCACGATCGGTCCCTTCGCCAGATTTGTCAGGCCCAGCAGAATGAAAAATGCCACTACCGGCCAGGGACGTGTCCCCATTGGATGCAAACGCGCATCGGAATCGTCAACGGGTTGGAAAAACTCCATTCGCGCGAAGCAGGCGATTGCTGCCACGACGACCAATGCAAGAAAGATGTCATCCTCGGCAAGGGTCGAGTAGTAGTAAAATTCATACATCGTGGCCAGGATGAGCCCGGCAGCCAGCCCCATGTTGTTCCCGAACCACCGCGCCGCAATCGCTGCCACCATCATCGCAACCAGCAAACCGCAAAGCGCCGGCGGGATGCGCACGGACCATTCATTGTCGCAATGTTGCCCAATGAGTTTTGCCACGGAAATCATGATCCAATGCGGCAGGGGCGGGCGCTCCAGCCAAGGGCGGCCGCCGCTGGTCGGAATCAGCCAGCTTCCAGAAGCCATCATCTCGCGAGAACATTGCGGCAGACGTGCCTCATGCAGAGTCAACGGGCGACCACTTATCGCGACATACCCGAATACAGCAGCGCAGAAAGCGGTCAGCAGCAAATAATATTGCCCCCTCAGCCTGCCTGGTCGGATCAGCTCCAGCCACCAAGAAGCGCGGTCGGCGCCTTCAGCGGTCGGAGAGCTGTACGAAAGCCCAATGGTTGGGGGTTCGCTGACGCGCGGAGCTTCGATCGGTGAGGGTTCCATCCTTTTAATTTAATTCATCATCCAGCCAAGGGGTTGATGCACGGAGAGTATAAACAAAATGATTCATGCAGCGACCATGCTTATTGAGCAGAGGCGCCAGCGATGCGCATTTGTTGAAGGTGCATTAAGCTTCTGGTGCCTCTAGAATTATGGTCGATATGCCCGCGATTCCTGTTGATTCTCTGGATGACATACGGTTGCGACCCTACCGCAACATGAAAGAAAAAGAGTTGGCGCGTGACGGCAACCGTTTCATCGCCGAGGGCGAGAATGTCGTCCGCCGATTGTTAAGGAGCGGGGTGGCCACCCAATCGGTGCTGATCTCCGAACGAAAGCGGGCAGCAATCGCGCCACTGGTTCGCGAGGATTTGCCGCTTTACTGCGCGAGCGATGCTCTGATCGAGCAGATCATAGGGTTCGATTTTCATAGCGGTGTTCTCGCATGCGGAATCCGTCCGCAATCGCCTGCGCTGGTGAACATTCTGCCGGCGGCTTCTGAGCCATCAGTCGTGGTTGCGTGCCAGGAAATTACCAATGCCGAGAACATGGGTGGTCTGATACGGATCGCAGCGGCTTTCGGAGCATCCGCCGTGCTTGTGGGAGAGAGGTGCTGCGATCCGTATTTTCGACAGAGCGTTCGGGTCTCGATGGGAACGATATTCGCTTTGCCGCTGGTGAGATCGAAGAATTTACTGGCAGACCTTGATTGGCTGGCAACCGAGGGTGGATTTGTTCGCGTTGCTTCGGTGCTGGACCACGGTGCCAAGCCGCTTTGGGCCTTCAAGGGAGCGTCGCGCGTGGTCACGGTCTTCGGCAGCGAGGCCCAGGGGCTTGATACGTTGACGATCGTGCGATGTGATGAGCGCCTCACCATTCCCATGAAACTGGGCACCGACTCCCTTAACGTAGTGGTAGCGGCGGGTGTGTTTCTATTCCAATTGACGAGTTCCAAACCCATTACCGACTGAAGCCGGTAATGGATTGGCCAATGAGGGTGCGACGCCAAATTCCCCGATCTGGCCCGTGGTGAAGATGAAAGCGTTAAGTTGGTGGCAAGAGCTAATCCTCCGCCTCTTACGGCCCGACTAACTCTTCAAAGGGCCATTTTCACAAGTCTTACTTATTTTCGTGCGAAAAAACCGACTAATATGTTAAGAATTCGTAAAGAGAAGATGAAGATTTCATGTTGTCGCCATGTTCGGTGAGTAACATTCCGCTCGAACCTTTATGCGCGGTTCCGTTTTGGCCGGCTGTCAATGAGGTTGCTGGATTGGCGCTTGCCATCGGCCAATAGACCTCGGAATGCGTGTTTGCCATCAAATGGATAGAGGCGAACGAAAGATCAGGGAAATGAAGCCTGTAGATTCGATGATGAGCGCGATGCCGATCCTGGGCCGAAATCTTGCCGGCGGTAGCCGCGCGAGCCGCAACGAGGGGGCACGTCAGGATGTGGACAAAAGCCAGGGCAACCACACCAAAATTCTTTTTGTCTGCAACTTTCTGAGCAAAGGATGGGAAGTCAGCATTCTTGGATTGCTCGCATTCGTCCAGCAGCAATATGCGCTGCATCTTTACATGGTGGGCATACTCAGCGCTGTTTTCATCGTCAGCCAGATCAGCATCAGCTTTTTCGCCGGGCAGATCGCCCATGCCCTGCAGAGCAGGAATGTCATATTCCTGTCCATTGCCGCAAGCGCTGGCGCCTGGCTCACCCTTTCCCTCTCCAGCCACGTCTCATTACTTTATCTTGCATACATGCTTGGGGGGATTTCATCGGGGCTATTTGAGCCAATTGGAAATTCTCTTGTCGCCAAGTGCTCATCCGCGAAGAATCGGGGTACGGCGATCGGTAATTTCGCCGCCTGCGGCGATATGGGAAGAATTGCGGTGGTCGCGGCCGCCACCGCCCTAGCCGGTCTCTTGGGCGTTAACCACGCCTGCGGCATACTGTTTCTATCCGCCCTCGTCGCGCTGATCCTGGCAATTATCTTCATCCCCAGTGCTACAGGCTCGGAAAGGCCGGCTGAGGAAGTTCCCGTGCGCCTGGCAGAGCTGCTTCAGAACCGTAATTTCTGTTTCGCCACCGCCGCCGGAATCGCCGATTCGTTTTCCAGCGCCTCCCTCTACATTTTTATCCCTTTTCTGCTGAGCGCGAAGGGGATCGCGCTGGCAAATACCCTCTACTTCAATGTTATTTTCTTCGCGGGATATATGTCAGGTCGACTCGCGCTTGGCCGGCTCGCCGATCGTTATAACGCATCACACACTTTGATTGTGGCACAGCTCACCATGGCCGCGCTGCTGTTGCTGCTGGTATGGGTGACGGGAATGATCCCGACCATCATCCTGCTTTTCCTGCTGGGTATATTTACGCGTGGCACGTCGCCGATCATCCGCGCGATGGTGGCTGACTCATTGGATGAGAGGATTAGCTTTCACAATGCATTCAGCGCCTACGCCTTCGCCTCTCGAAGCTCAAGTGCCATATGCAGGCCAATCTATGGGTTTTTGGCGTCCTACGCTGGCATCGGCGCGGTCTTTTATGCGGCTTCAGCCGTTTCCCTCTGCACGCTCTATCCCGCAGCGAAGTACAACAGCCGTTAATTCAATAAGAGTTTCCAGACGCTCGCGTGTCGGGCGGGTGGAATGCCGGCAATTCAGGCGCGCGGCGTTTGGTGAGCGTTTGTGTCTACCGCTGAGCCATAGATCTATGCGGTGAGATCAATATGTTCTTCGGGCTCGTCGCCTGCATCTTCTGGTTGTGCTGGCTTGGGTTGGGGTTTCGATTGGCGATTGGGTTGGTCCTTGTTATTTGCTGCTGAAAGCCCGCCGGCATCGTCGACTTGATGAATGAATTCGTCTTCCCGTGTATCAGCCTCGTGATCCGCGTGCTGGGCTCTGCGAATTTGCTTGGACCGATCATTAGCCGCGCGCTCAATCGCCTGGGGGGTTTGGCCTATCGCGCCGACAAACGGATTGATTTGACTCATATAATACCCATATTCACATTTATGCCATTTATAGGTATCGGCATTAGGATTGCCCAAATCCACACAAGAAATTGTCCCGCCACGAAATTATGTCCCAAAATGCCCTCGCCTTGCCCTAGAGTGGCAGTTTAACGGGTTTATTTCGGAAAATTAGAGAATAACGACGGGTGCGATGAGCAGAATCGGTCAGTTTTATCTTGAGTCGTTTAACAACATGGATTAACCTAATTCTCGAAGACAACGATAGCCCAAGTCCACAATAGATGGTTGATGGAAGGCTGATTGGTTATCCTCGGATCGCAGGTATCCGGGTTCCGCGCGATTTTTGTGCTTGTGTGCTTGCGGCGATGCGTTAGGCAGCACAGAGTAGTCGCGGGAGTTTAGCAAACATCGCATTGAAAGTGAGTTTAGCGGCAGTTATCTCAAAAATTTGATAAAGCATTGATGACGCAGTGGGTGTGGCATCGTGTTTGTGTGAGTCCCGAATGCATGATTGAGGATGGAGAGAATGCTTCTGGGGCATTTCTGTAAGTGTTGTTCCCTCATCGTGCCTTTTGGAATAGCCGAGAGCGATTTCGGTCATTCCGCGTTTGGAGTCGTTCGGATACCGCATTACAGGTGATCTGCAGCTTCGGTTGCACTTAAACTGCGGGTCTGGGGTCTGTCGGAGCAAAGTCGATCACGGCTTTAACACCGAAGGCCTATAGCAGCGCCTTTTCGCTCTCAGCCAACGAGTGGACGGCGATGCCGCCTGGACGGAGTCCAGAGGTGAACAGGAAAGGAGTCGAATGCGATGAGAATTGAAACAGCTGGTGGTTCAGCACGATTGTGATTCAGATTTATCCATGTTTTTTTGGGTGTGCCGGTAGGACGAACATTCACCGCTTTTGTTTCCGGTTGATTGGCGGGCGGGGTTGGCTGGGATAGTGAACGAATGATCGTCTCGGTGATCGGGTGTCTTAAAAATTTGTTCGAGCGCTGCCGCCACGCAGATCTGGCGATTTAAGCGTTTGGCGGCACAGCATCGAGCGTATACACGAGTCATTGGAGGCAGAAGCCCAATGGTTCGAAAGTTTCAGCCCTATAAGGGCCGCGCCGAGTTTTCGCGCTGAAGTGCTTCGCAAAGGACTTATGTTAGCAGTTGCCGAAAATCCTCCCATGTTGCCACCCGGCATTGAATCTCTGGCAGAGTTGCCGGGGCCATGGTGGATCGCGCACACCAAATCCCGAGCGGAAAAGGTTTTCTGCTGGGAACTCTTAAATCAGGGCATCGGCTTTTTTCTTCCGGTTATTGAGAGAATTACATTTTCCGGCGGGCGCAAGCGCTTGGTTATGCATCCGATGTTTCCATCCTATGTATTTTTCAGTGGTGATGAGGTGGCTCGTTATTCAGCGCTTTCCACCAACAAGTTATGTCAGGTTCTACCTGTGAAAAATCAGGAAACGCTGGTGCGGGAATTGTGCTGGATCGAAACCGCCGTGCGCGGCAAGGCCGGGCTCGATGCGTACCCTTACGCGGCAATGGGCAAACGCTGCCGCGTTCGAACCGGTCCGCTTCTCGGCATTGAGGGCGTTGTTGTGGAAAGGTCCGACATAACTCACCTGGCTTTGCAGGTGAGCATGCTGGGCCAGGGCGCGCTTTTGGAGATTCATCCGGATCTTTTGGAGGCCGCGGAATAGACAAATTGGCCGGCTCAAAGATGGCGGACCGGTTCTCAAGGTCGCACCGTCCGGTGATTTTTAGAATGGATTCGAAAAGACGGTTTTCAGGAAAGGATTCCTCTCAGTGAGATTGATCTCTGAAGTCTGGGAGGAGTGTTAGGCGCTGACATGATTATACAAGCCGCTGTATTCGCCGGTGGAATGGCGGTATCGCTAATGGCGACGCCTCTGCTCATTCGCGCCGCGCGCTGGTTCGGATGGGTGGATGCACCCTGCGCTCGCAAAATTCATCGCGATCCAATGCCTCGCATTGGAGGAGTGGCTATTGCTCTGGGACTTGCAATTCCCAGTATCCTGGTTTTTTGGTTGCTTCCAGAAACACGCCTTGGTTTTGGGACAGCTTCTGGCTCACTCGCGGCCCTGGGATTCGTCGCGGCCATGTTTGTAGTCGCGGGGCTGGTTGATGATCTCTGGAACCTGCCCTCCAGGCTCAAGCTCATTATTCTGGTCGCCGGCGCTGTAATCATGGGGCATTACGGATGCCTCATTCAGTCGCTGGTCATTGGACCAAGCTTTCACATTAATCTTGGGTGGCTGGCCTGGCCCGTAACCATTTTGTGGATCGTCGGCATAACGGTTTCGATTAATTTCATCGACGGGCTTGATGGGCTGGCGGCCGGTATCGCCGCAATGACGTGCGCCGTGCTTGGTGTCATGGCCTTCAACCGCGGCGACGTGGCATCGGTGATGTTGTCGATGGCGCTCATGGGAAGCCTGGTCGGATTTCTCGTTTTCAATTTTAATCCCGCCAAAATTTTCATGGGCGATTGCGGCAGCATGTTCCTGGGCGTGATGCTCGGTTCGCTTAGCGCGGCTTCAACCGCTCGCAACGGACGCCTTGCCGACCTGACACTTCCGGCGCTTGCGATGGGGGTGCCGATTCTTGACGCCGCCAGCACCATGCTTCGCCGGGCAATCATCCAGCGGCGCTCCATCTTTTCTGCTGAGCGTGGCCATATCCATCATTGCCTGATCGACCGCGGAATGTCTCATCGTAACGCCGTGGTTTTGATTTACGCCGTGACATTCGTGTGCGCAGCGCTGGGACTTTCAACACTAAATCTCAATAGCGTGGCCGATAAAGTGGCGCTTGCCGCCGGGGTTTTCGTCTTAATCGCCCTTTTTCATCACACCGGGTCAGTTCCGATCCGCAAGACATTGGAAGCAATTCTCAAGAACCGTCAGCGCAAGGCGGCGGAGAGCCGCGACCGCCACACCTTCGAGGAAACACAACTTCGTCTTCAGCGCGTCATGGGATTTGATGAATGGTGGCAGGAACTCGTCCATGCGGCGGATCGCCTGGGCTTTGCCCGCCTGCGCCTTCCGATGCAGCGGCGCAGCGGAAGCGAATATGTCCTGGATTGGACCAAATCGCGTCCTGTTTCGGACACACACCAGGTCATGCAGACCACTGTTGGCTTGCGGCAGCGTCGTTCCGATCAACAACTCCGCGTTGAAGTGGGCGTGCTGGTTAATGGCTCGCTTGAAGTGGCGGGCCGGCGCTTGATGTTGTTCCAGCGTCTGCTGGATGAATGCAGCCTGGAAGAGCTTGGCCTTCGCGAATCCGTTCGATCCGAAAAAGCGCCGCGCGCCGGCTGGCAGCGCGGGCCGCGCATCAGCGGCGAGCCGATGCTCGCGGATGAAAACGCCGTTCATGCCAAGCCCCAGACGCCTTCCAAGCCCAAGCGACGCGTCGCGGTCGTGCACGACTTCCTCTACTGCTATGCGGGCGCCGAGCGCGTCCTCGAGCAAATCCTCCAGGTCTATCCCGATGCCGATGTTTACAGCCTCTTTGATTTTCTGAGCGAGGACCAACGCGGTTTCGTGCAGAATAAACCTGTAAAAACGTCCTTCATTCAAAATCTTCCGTTTGCGCGAACGAAACATCGCGCTTATTTGCCTCTCATGCCGCTGGCGGTGGAACAATTGAATGTAGCTCCCTATGACCTGGTGATTTCCAGTTCATATGTAGCCGCCAAGGGCGTGCTCACCCGACCTGATCAATTGCACATTTGTTATTGCCACACGCCAATTCGGTTTGCGTGGGATTTGCAGAACCAATACCTCAATGAGTCGGGCCTTTCGGGTGGAGTTAAATCACTGCTCGCCCGATTGGTGCTGCATTACATTCGAAGCTGGGATGTTCGTTCGGCCAATGGCGTTGACGTGTATCTCACGAACTCGAATTATGTGGGCCGTCGCATTCAAAAGGTTTATCGTCGCGCTGCGACCACCATTCATCCCCCGGTTGATGTGGAGAGGTTTGAATGCGTGAAGAAGAAGGAAGATTTTTATCTGACCGTTTCGCGCATGGTTCCATATAAGAAGATCAATTTGATTGCCGATGCGTTCACGCGCCTTGGCGATCGGAAGCTGGTCATCATCGGTGAGGGGCCGCAAATGGCGGCAATTCAGGCGGTTGCCGGTCCGAACGTGCAAATTCTCGGATATCAGTCCGCGGAGGTTGTTCGCGATTACATGCAGCGAGCCCGGGCATTCGTTTTCGCCGCGGAGGAGGATTTCGGCATCGCGCCGGTGGAAGCGCAGGCCTGCGGTACGCCTGTCATCTGTTTCGGCAGGGGCGGCGCTACTGAATCTGTGATCGAAGGCACCACCGGGATCTTCTTCCAGAAGCAGACGGTTGAAAGCCTGATCGAGGCGATTTTCGACTTTGAAAGCATGCCCTCGTGGGACTATGACGCTATTCGCGCCAGCGCCGAGCGATTCAGCGCTTCACGGTTCCGAAAGCAGCTTTCCGTGCTCGTCGAAGCTGAGTGGCTGGCATTCTCCCGAAACCGGCTGGCGGCAATGGAATCCGGCATAGGTCTTATGCCCGGCGCACTCCGTTCACGTTCCGCCCCCAAGGTTCTGGCCCGTGAAGACGTGGTTGACTCGGTGGAATCAAGTCCCATGTCCGCGTAACCATTTGATTTAAACCCTTAAATAGTATTCGGTTGGAGCTGGGGCGTCGCCACTTGCGGGCACGCCCTGTTTCCATTGGGACAATTGTGAATTTTTTTATCGGACCCCGCAGAAAAAGGCCACCTAAAATAAAGGATGGCAATGGGGAATGACGATGCGCTGTTTAGGTAAACGAGGCGAAAAATAACTGATATCCGAGCAATTATTGCTTGCGAATCAGATGTTCGGCGCGTTAAATAAAGGTCTGTAATCCCCGCCTGTTTTGACTGTTGCTGACCCGAAGGAGGGGTCGGGCGACGGTAACGGGCTCAAGAAAGTCACTGACATTCCCCCCGTGCTTGCGAACTTAACGCAAGAATGCCGGACGCGTTTGTTTAGCGGATTCTCGCCTTGATCCGCGGGTCGCCCTTGGCAGCAGGAGTAATACATGCCGCAGAAGAAGTTGGCCGGGTTCCCGATCCGGCGCGGGCTCCGCAAGAATCGTCAAACAGTATTATTGGACCGAGCGATTTTCGCCAGCCGTTTCAACCTTGAAGGGCTTGAGTCGCGCGTTCTCCTCACGGCAAACCAAGCAGCAGGCGCGCGTGATCTGCTTGCGGATATCTCGACAGCTTCGCCAACCACCAGCGCGGATTCTCAGTCACCAGTTGCATCTCCGAGCGTTACCCAGCAAACTGGCACGGGATTGTTGGGCGTTTATTACAACAACAATAATTTTACCGCTCCGATTGTCTCGCGGGTTGATTCAACCGTGAACTTCAACTGGGCCTCGGGGGCTCCCGCGCCTGGTGTTATTGCTTCGGGCTATTCTGTTGAGTGGACGGGACAGATCCAGGCGCCGACCACCGGCCTCTACACCTTCGATCTTCAGTCTCAGGGTGGCGTGGTTCTCTCCATTGGGGGTCAGGATCTGATCACCGACACCACGCTTCATGGCGCGGCCCTTGACAGCGCGCATGCCCAGTTTGTTGGTGGTCAGATGTACAGCGTGCGAATTGACTTTGTTTCCGGCGCCTTGCCCGGGCAAATTGATTTGAAATGGTCTTCGCCAACCGCGGGGATGCAGGATGTGCCGGCTTCGGCCCTCTTCGCCCAGCCCACCGCGCCCACCTCTCTGCTCGCCGCAGGCAGCAATGGACAAATCGCACTTTCGTGGACGGGCGACAGCGGCGCAACCAGTTACGATATTTATCGGGGTACCAGCGCCGGAAGCGAATCGGTTGCTCCCTATGCCCAGAATATCTCCGGGTCATCGTTCACTGATTTGGCGGTCGATTCCGGCGCCACGTACTATTACACGGTTACCGCCGTCAACGCCGCGGGGCAGAGCGGCGCATCCCCGGAAGCGTCCGCAGCCACGCCAATTCTTCCACCGGCGGCGCCGTCAAGTGTCACCGCAACCGCGATCGACACCGGCATTTCGCTGTCGTGGGCGCCGGTGAATGGAGCAACATCCTACGATGTGTATCGCGCGGATAGCAGCGGCGCCGAGGCAAATTCATTAATTCAATCTGGCGTGACAGGCACGGGTCTTACTGACACCAATGTGACCGCGGGAACGACGTATTATTACCAAGTGACCGCGGTGGGTCCGGGAGGGCAAAGCCTTCCATCCGCGGAAGTCGCGGCATCTGAAATAATCATTATCAGGGTTCCATTTCGAAACCCCGCCCTGGCCGCGCCCGTCGAAGTTTCGGCATCCATTGCGAATGATGGGGTGGGCCTGGATTGGGCACCGGCAGAAGGGGCAACTTCATACAATATTTATCGTGGTAACGCCTCGGGACTGGAATCGTCCACACCTCTGAGAACCAATGTCACTGACCCCACTTTTGTGGATTCGATGGTCACTCCAGGAACCATTTACTATTACACGATTACTTCGGTGAACGCCCTCGGCCAGAGCATGATGTCGTCTGAAGTTGCCGCGCTGACGCCAGTGCCACCGCCGCCAGCGCCTGCAACACTGACTGCAACTGGCGGGGCGGACGGCATTACCCTTACCTGGTCTGGGGCGGATTTCGCGTCCTCCTATGAAGTATTCCGCGGTACCAGTTCGGGCAAGGAGTCCAACAGGGTGCTGAAGCGTTCGATTTCCGACACCACTTTTATCGATGCCGGCGCGGTTCCCGGGCAAACATATTTCTACACCGTGAAAGCTTTTAATATGTCTGGGGTTGGCCCGGTATCCCCAGAGGCATCAGCGAAGATCATCGTTGCCGCGCCGCCGGCCCCGGCGACGTTGTCGACATCGCTTGTTGCTGGTGGTATTGCGCTCCAATGGCCGTTGGTAACAGGCGCCAGCTCCTATGACATTTACCGAGGCGCCTCCAGCGGGGGCGAATCCGCTACCCCCGTTCAGACGGGTATTTCGGGAAGTACCTGGACTGATGCCAGCGTTGTGGACGGCCAAACCTATTTTTATTATGCGACCGCCATCAATACCGGCGGCCAAAGCGGTCCTTCACCTGAATCCACTATTACCACGCCGCTAATGGCGCCCACCAGCCTTTCCGCCATGGCGGGTTCGAATGGCATCCAGCTCAATTGGGCCGCGGTTTCTGACGCAACGTCTTACAATATCTACCGCGGAACGACCTCCGGCGGAGAATCGGCGACGCCTTACCAAACCAACATCGTTGGAACGACTTTCACCGATGCCGCTGTGACTGGCGGGAACACCTATTTTTATACCGTGGTGGCTGTGGACTCGGCCGCAGCAAGCCCGGCGTCTCCGGAAGCTTCCGCTACCTCGGTGAATCCACCGGGAATCCAGGCTCCGGCAGGGCTTTTTACAACAGCAACATCCACCACCAACGTCACCGTCTCCTGGGCTGACGTGACCGGAGAAACAGGGTTTACGATCTTGCGCTCGCAAGACGGGCTTGATTACACCAGTGTGGGCACGGTTCACGCGGGAGTTTTGAATTACGCGGACAGCGGCCTGACCGCTGGAAGTACATATTATTACGAAGTGGTTGCAGCGTCTGCTGGCGGTTCATCGCCCGCCAGTCAGCCGACCAGCGCGACAACGCCTCTGGCCTGGGTGGGCGCCACCCAGCCGGCGCCAACCCCCTCGGGCGGGTGGACGAATGGCTCGCCAGGCGGCTTGATCACGCCGCAATCGGGCCATCGCAGCAATGTCTTCTATGTGGGTGAGCCCGTTAACTTCCAGCTCGGCGGTAACCCGGTGACTTACGAAGTCCGGGATTATTACGGCAAACTTGTCGATCAGGGTGCCGCCACGTCCTCCACCACTTTGAATGTCTCCCAGCCTGGCTGGTATAAGCTTTATGTTTACGGTTCCAATACCAGCGCGCAGTACGGCAATATCATTGGCACCGCAACCTTTGTTATCTTCCGGAACGATCCTAATTTCCCGCAGCTTACAGACCTCTATGCGGGCACTTATCAGGGCGGTGAGACGTTCATTCAGCAGGCGATGACGCGAGTCGATCCAACAGTGAATTTCGACTGGAGCAACACGCCGCCCACGCCGTCGATGCAAACAACGAATTTTGCTGTCGTTTGGACCGGGCAGGTTCAACCGCAGTATTCCGAAACATACACCTTCTTGACCAACAGTGACGACGGCGTGCGGCTTTGGGTTAACGGTCAGGAAATCATCAACAATTGGACGGCGCACGGCCCCACGGTGGACACTGGAACGATTTCGCTTATTGCAGGCCAGCGATATGAAATCAAGATGGAGTATTACCAGGGGCTTTATGGCGCAGTCGCTTCATTGAGTTGGTCCAGCTCGAGCACACCAAAGCAGGTCATTCCTTCTTCCGCGCTGTACCCCACTGATTCAGCCGTGGTTCCGGGTGGTTTGACGGGCACTTATTACAACGGTTTAACCAGCAGCGATCCTTCCGAAGACCAGGTTTTGCGAGCTGTAACCGCGATGGGTCCGGAGCGGTTTAACGTGCAGGATGTCAGCAATCCGGCCGCGGTCATCGCCACCCTGCAGGCCGACATCAACGCCGCCAACGCGCTATACATCGGCCGCGATTCGGTTCGGCCGCGCGCCTTAATGGTGGCGTTCACCAACGGCACCAGCAACCTGGCGAATATCAAGCAAATCGTTACGGCACTGCAGGGCTCAGTCACCTACTGGGAAGGTCAGAACGAGCCGAACTACGCTTACTCAGGCGCTGCCTACGCGAGCATCGAACAAGCATTCCACGATACGGTGAAAAGCGTCAACCCGCATCTAAAGGTGATCGGTCCCACCACGGTGACAATCGATAAGGGACCTAACGGGCTGGATTGGATCAACCAGTTCCTTCAGGCTGGCGGCGGTAACGCGATCGACGCGCTCTCGTTCCATGCATACAACAATGTGCTTGGGTCGCTGTCGCTGGCGCGGTCTTCAATGAATGGGCTGATGTCGCTGCTGAACAAATTCGGTTTGGGAAATATTGAATTGTGGCAGACAGAGCAGGGTTCGTTCTCCGCGGTTTACGGTGACTACCAGCCGAGGCTGCAAGGTCGCTGGACCATGATGGAGCAGATGGTGTTCGAGCAGTATGGATTGCCCAAGGAGCACAACTTCATCTGGTACGATTCCAGCCATGGCTTTTGGGATCAGCCCACATGGTGGGAAAACGACGACGGGACCTTAAATCCCGCCGCCCCCTTAATGCGCGTCTGGTCGGAAGAGTTGTTCGGGGCGAAATTCAGCCAGGCCTACGACTTCGGGCAATATGCCAACGATTTGTACATCGGCAGCCTATTTACCGGCCCGAGCAAATCGGTGGCGGTCTTTATGTCAGCCGGCCAAAGTGATGGAAAAGTTACGTTGAATGTGACCGGCGGAACCACGCTGCACATCGTGTCCGCTCTTGGGGTGGCGCAGGATCTTCCAGTGGTTAATGGTCAGGTCACGTTGGCTGTTCCCGAAATTCCGGTTTATGTGGAAATGGCGCAGGGTCAATCCATTAGCGTCGTGCAGCAGAACTGGGGACCGGACCTGGCGCTGCAGCAGGGGACCAATGCGTCGTATTCCGGCCCGGCGGCGGCAGCCAATGGGATCAACAAAATCATCAATGGCGCTCAAGAAGATTACTACGACAATCGAAATTCGCCTTGGGGTGATCTGAACTACACAGACCCAAATGGGTGGGTACAAATTAGCTTGCCCTCGGTGCAAACAATTTCACGTGTTAACATATTTGCGATGAGGCCCTGGCAGCTTGCTGGGACGCTGATGGACTTTGAGTTGCAATATTACGACAGCACGAGCAATTCGTGGCTGACGCTGGATCACGTCGTGCAGCAACCGGAGACTTTCGGGGTATATTCCCCGGTGACTCGGACCTCGGCGGACAGTTATTTTAACGATCAATTCATCTTCCAAGAGCACTTCGCCCCCGTGCAAACCTCCAAGGTTCGGCTTTTGATCCACGCTGTCAGTTATGGTGGTGGAGCAACCCAGCTGGTCCCCCAATCGGGCGGACAGGCATCTTCCACGCCGACACTGACATTGAGCGAAGTCGAAATGTTCGGAAGCTAAGGTCACCTTCCTAAGCCGCTTGGGGGGTCCCATAACGGATTTTTTTCGGGGCAGCTTAGGGTAAACGATGGGCTCATGACGATTGCGCCGAAAGGTCGTTTTTCCACGAGTTCTCCTCCCGTCCAAACATTCAAATTCCGCTTGCGTTCACCCCAAACGGGTAATAGTATGTTTTCATGTTCCAGCGCGTTCCTTTGGCAAGAAGGTAATCCGGACCATAATGAGAGCGATCAGCAGGGGAGCTGGCGTCAGCGGGTTATAAAATTATAACCTCATGTTAGCCATGATGTTAGGCGACACTGCGATCCATCACAAATTGTTGCGGTCGCTTGACGCACCTCCTTGAGCCCATAAGTTGCCGTTGTGGCGAGCACTTTGGCCTGCACAATCAGAAGTGTAGCGATCATTATCAAGCTTCAGCTGAATTAGCGTAAAATTGGAGCGGGGGCATGTGGCGTTAGACACCCACATCGCGATTTAAGGAAGGTTGACAACTCGTTATTCTCGGCGGCATTAGGCGGAAAAAGGCTTCCGCGCGCCGGCTATGCGCCTGAGATGAAGGTAGGCTGGCAAGGTGCGATGGTTCGGTGGAAATTAGTTGCCAGTTGAAGGTAGAAGAAGTCCAATATTTCCTTTCGAAGTGCTGCGCTCAAATATAGGCGTGCACCGACGGGGACGGAGTATGCGCAGAAATTGCCGATTTGGCGTATAATTGTTCAAATGTGGCAGTTGCGTTCTTCTATGAATGTGGGTGTGACGCAGTTTTCCGACCGGTATAAATTTGTTCGGTCGTCTTGTGCAACATCGTGGCAATCGCGATGTTTGAGTTTGTAGGTGTTAGAACCATTTCGCGGTTTTTGCTTAGAGGTGGGAAAAAAAGATGATTCCCAGAGATGATTCCGGCGGGGAGCTGATGCTTCCGCCTATCGCGCCGCGGGCGCAGTTGCCGTCCGCGTATATTCCGAATGAGTCGGAGGATCCCAGTCGTGGGCCGATCCGGCTGCTGTGGCGTCGGCGCTGGAGCGTTGTTGCCGTGGTCGGCATCTGCCTGCTTGGCGCTTGGATTTATCTCCGCGAGACACCTCTCGCCTTCGTCAGCGAGGCCCGCGTATATGTGCAGGAAAAAGGTCCGGCGCTGGTCGCTGACCAGCCTGGAGCAGTGACCAATTCCGACAGCTTCCTCTATCTGCAAGGGGAAACGATCAAGTCTTCGTTGATTCTTCAGCACGTGGCTGACACTGAGGCTCTGAAATCGCTTCCGACCTTGAAGGGCGCGGCCGATCCCGTCCGGACCCTCCGTAACCAACTTGCGGTTGAAGTGGATAATCATCTCAGCGTGATTGATCTGAAATATACGGCGTCGAACCCGCGCGATGCAGTCGCGATCGTCAATGTGATCGCGGATACATTTGTCGATTCGCGCGTGAAACCCGAAGAATTTGGCACCAATCTTGTGCTGAAAATTCTTCAAGAGGGCGAAAAGACGCAGCAGAAGCTGCTCGACAACGCGCTGGATGAAGCGGCTAAATTCCAGACCGCCAACGGCTCAATTTCATTCGCGGATGAAAAGGGGAACATTGTCGTACAGGATCTGGCGAAATTATCGAATGCCTATACCGAAGCCCAGGTGCAGGAGATCGTCGCCCGGACCAACCTTGCGCAGGCAAAAGCTCTGGAAGGCCACCGAGAACTCTGGACGCAAATGGCAGCCAACCCGATTGGCAACGACCCCTCGGTCGCGCTTGCTGGCAATATTTCAAACACGCTTTCAGAACTTAAGATCAGGGCCGCGGCTCTTCGGGCTGGTTATGGGGAAAACAACCCCGCGGTAAAATCGCTTGAGACGATGATCGGCGAATACCAGCGCAGCCTGGATGCGACCAATGAGAACATCGCACAGAATTATATTCGCGAGCTTCAGCAGCAATACGACAACGCGCTGAGGAATATGAACAACTTTAAGGCTGAAGTTGATGTTACGCAGCAGAAAGCCCTGAAACTCAATGATTTGCAGACGCAGTACGCCATTTTGAAAAATAACGTGGACCGTGAAACGCGTTTGCGGGATCAGATTACCAACCGCCTGCAAGCGACCAACCTGAATCAGAGCGGGGCTACACTTAACATCCAGATCTTGCAGTTGGGCGATCCGCAATCGCTGGATATTGAGCCGCGTCCGCACAAAGTGCTGGGGATGGCTGGCGTGATGGGTGTGACACTGGGCATGGTCTGCGCGTTCCTTCAAGACATGCTTGATCGTCGGATCCGTTCGGCTGACGAGGTTCGGGCCCGGCTTCGCAAGCGCGTGCTGGGGGCGATTCCGCATGTACGCGGCTCGCATTCGATCGCGGGTTTGGGGCGTCAAGTCGATCTCGATCCGGCTTCGGACGCATCGGAAGCGTTCCGCATTGTTTCAACTTCGATTCACCTGGGGATGCCGTCTCGGCGATTGCGCGCCATTCTGGTCACATCCCCGCACCAGGGCGATGGGAAGACGATCATTGCCAGCAACCTGGCGATCGCGATGGCCAAAACCGGCCGCCGTACGCTGTTGTTGGACGCTGACATGCGCAATCCTTCGCTGCATCGGATTTATTCATTGGAGAACGGCGTCGGATTGTCATCAATTCTCTCCGGCGAATCTGCTCCAGCCAAGGCCGTGCAGGCTTCGGGCATTGAATGCCTGGACGTTCTGACGGCGGGTCCGGTGCCGCACAATCCGTCGGAACTGCTTAACAATCGAATTTTCCGCAAATTGCTGAAGGACCTGGCCGAAGGATATGACTCGGTCGTCATTGATGCGCCACCGGTGGGCCGGTTCGCGGACGCGCTTATCGTTGGCGCGGTTTGCAAAGCAACGGTGCTGGTGATGCGCGCGGGCAAGTGCACATTGAAGGATGGCGAGGAATCGCTTGAGCATCTGACTGCTGCTGGCGCGGCGGTGCTGGGTGTTGTTGTCAATGACCTGGCGCCTCGGCTCCGGCATTACTCATCGTATGCTTCGCAATACGCCCGCAAATTCCGCAGCCGAGGCGGGGCGCGCATCGCGTCAGCGAGTCGGATACCGATTGCGGCCGCCGTCCGTGGCAACGGGGGTGGAATGCAGGTGCTGGAAGCGCCGGCCGTTGAAGCGATTGACAATGGAAACGGCGCTGCCAATGGCAACGGCAACGGTTCCGAACATTAAAGCTCCGCCAGTTTCTGTGAACTTCCGATCTTTCCCTAACAACTTTAGGACTTGGTTCTCATGGATGCATCAGCAGTTCCAATGCGTCGAACCATCGTGACCATTCGGGCGGGTTCGGGTCTGACCGCGCTGAATCTGGCGGAGGTCTGGCGATTTCGAGAGCTCCTGGGCGGACTGGCGTTTCGCGACATCAAGTTGCGGTATCGGCAGACGGCGCTTGGGGCGGCATGGGTTATCCTGCAGCCTCTGATGGCGGCGGGAATCTTTTCCTTTGTCTTTGGCTCGGTTGCCAAGTTGTCCAGCGGCAAGCTGCCCTATTTTGTTTTTTCCTATGCCGGACTTCTTGGATGGAATGCGTTCAGCAGCACGTTGACCAAGGCAAGCAGTTGTCTGGTGGGTAATGCCAATCTGGTTTCGAAGGTTTATTTCCCTCGGCTTATTTTGCCGCTGTCGATTGTTCCGTCGACGCTGATTGATTTTGCAATCGCGATGGTGGTGATGGTCGGGATGATGATCTGGTTCAAGGTTCAGGTCACCGCGGCGATTTTTCTGCTGCCGGTGTGGTTTATCCTGATCCAGATGATGGCGCTGGGCGCTGGACTTTATGCATCAGCCCTGATGGTCAGCTATCGCGACGTTCAATATATTCTTCCGGTCGCAGTGCAGATGCTGCTTTATGGAAGCCCGATTGCGTACATGATGAATCAGGTGCCGGAAAAGCTGCGAATTTTTGTGTTGCTCAATCCCCTTTCCGAATTGATGGAAGCATTCCGATGGTCGCTGGTTGGCGAGGGGGCGATTAACTGGGTTGGGTTGTCGTACTCCATTGCGGTTTCGATCGCGGCGTTTGTGATCGGGGCAATGGTCTTTAAGCAGATGGAGCGGAAGTTCGCCGATGTCATCTAACATTGCAATCTCGGTTCGTGGGCTTTCCAAGGTCTACGAGATCAGCCGCAATGAGGTGAAGCACAACACCATGGCGGAGCAATTGCTGCACCGCCTGCGGCACCCATTTCAGCGCGCTGAACGCGAACGTTTCAGCGCCCTGCGCGACGTCAGCTTCGATGTGAACGAGGGAGACGTTGTGGGCGTGATCGGGCGCAACGGCGCGGGCAAGAGCACGCTGCTGAAGATTTTGTCGCGCATCACGGAACCCACCACGGGCGAAGCGGTTCTGCATGGTCGCGTCGGAAGTTTGCTGGAAGTGGGGACCGGGTTTCATCCGGAGCTGACGGGGCGGGAGAATATCTATCTCAATGGGCAGATTCTTGGGATGCGGAAGAAAGAAATCGACGACGCGTTTGACGCAATTGTCGATTTTGCCGGCGTCGCGCAGTTTCTGAACACGCCGGTAAAGCGATACAGCAGCGGGATGTATGTGCGGCTGGCATTCGCGGTGGCGGCACATCTAAACCCGGAAATTCTTGTCGTTGACGAAGTGCTGGCGGTGGGCGATGCTGAATTCCAGAAAAAGTGCCTCGGAACGATGGAAAACGTGGCGCGCAGCGGCCGAACGGTTTTGTTTGTGAGCCATAATGAGTCGGCGGTTCGCCGGCTTTGCAAGCGGGCCATTCTGCTGCGACAGGGGCAGGTGGAATGTATTGGCACCCCCGCGGAGGCATTCTCCAAATACCGCGCGAATCGAGATGAGGATGGCTTCAGCGCCATTAACCGCACGCATTCCAGCGAACATTTCGAAATCGTTGATGCGTATCTTTCATTCGATGGCATTCGCACGACAGATCTCATCGTTGGCACGCGGCCCGTCCTTACCTACGTCGTGAAGGTGAAATCAAATATCAAATTCTCGCTGGAATTGATTTTGCGCGACGCTAACTCGGCGCCGGTGTTGTTTGCTCCGGTGGGGCTGGCCAAGGGCGTTGATTACCAATTGCAGCCAGGCAGATATCTAATGTCTTACGAATTGGAACTGCCGGTTATGGCCGAAGGAAAATATTCTTTGGATTTGATGGTTGTCGAATCCAACATAAAGTTTTATGACTATCTGGAGGAAGCATTGACCTTTCAGGTGTCGCCGTCCAACAACGCGAACACGGGTTGGTCTTTCCGGCAGTCGATGGCGCAGGGATTTGCCCTGCTGGGCGTTAACGAAGTGGAAGTTCGCCCAGACAACGGCCGGCTTATGGAAGATGTCGAGCGATCTGTGTTGCAGGTGTAGTCGATGGCGCAAGGCGAATTGAATCGAGATCAGCGCGTGGTGATACTGGGCGCGGGGCCGACGGGCCTGGGAGCGGGATATCGCCTTGCGGAACTGGGGTTTGAACGTTTTCAGATTTACGACGCCGCTCCGAATGTCGGCGGCCTGGCGACCTCCCACATTGACGGTCGTGGTTTCACCTGGGATATCGGCGGGCACGTTCAATTCTCCCACTATCGCTATTTTGATCGGTTGATGGTCCAAGCGCTGGGAGATCAATGGCTGCACCATCAGCGGGAATCCTGGGTTTGGATTGAAGATCGGTTTGTTCCCTACCCTTTTCAAAACAATATTCGTCACCTCAAGCCGGACACGATGTGGAAATGCATCAAGGGGCTGATCCAACTTTATAAGCAGCCGATTAATGGAAAGCCGGCGCATTTTGGAGAATGGATCGCGGCCACATTCGGGTCGGGTTTGGCGGACGTTTTCATGGTGCCCTACAACTTTAAAGTTTGGGCATTTCCCGCCAGCGAAATGGATTACAATTGGATTGGCGAGCGGGTGGCCGTTACCGATCTGGAGCGCCTGGTGGACAACGTTCTTCACAAGAAGGACGATCTTTCCTGGGGGCCGAATAACACCTTTCAGTTTCCTAAAACGGGTGGCACTGGGGCGATCTGGGAATCCGTGGCAAACCTGGTGGGGCGAACGAAGATATCCCTTAATAAGCAGGTAACGAGCATCGATCCAGGCGCGAAAACGGTTTACTTCTCGGACAAATCCAAAGCTGAGTACGACGTTCTGATCTCGACACTGCCGCTGGACAAACTTGTGGACCTCGGCGGCTTTGACAAGCTGAAG
The DNA here is from genome assembly GCA_030775485.1 of Planctomycetota bacterium. Classification (GTDB taxonomy): domain Bacteria; phylum Planctomycetota; class Phycisphaerae; order Tepidisphaerales; family Tepidisphaeraceae; genus JALYJB01. Next base: position 45,717 of record JALYJB010000009.1, read on the forward strand.
ACGGCGGCCAAGGGATTAAAATATTCCAGTTCGAACATCATCGGCATTGGCCTGACGGGTAAGCCTCGGCCGGAATTGGCGACCAAGTGCTGGATGTATTTCCCGGAGAATAATTGTCCGTTTTACCGGGTAACTTTGTTCTCGAATTATTCGCCGAATAATGTACCGGATATTAATCGCAACTGGTCGCTGATGGCGGAAGTCTCTGAGTCCGCGCATAAGCCGGTAGACCAGGGGAAAGTCTTGCAGGAGACGATTGATGGGCTGTATGCGACCAAGTTGATTGACAGCAGCCACGATATTGTCTCAACCTGGACATACCGGGCCCATCATGGATATCCGACGCCGACGCTGGGGCGAGATCAATCACTGAATGCGATTCACCCGGAGCTTGAGAAGCACAAGATTTATTCGCGCGGAAGGTTTGGGGGTTGGAAATACGAGGTTTCAAACCAGGACCATTCGTTGATGCAGGGCGTTGAGCTGGTCGACAAACTGGCGCTCAATGTTCCTGAGGTGACGTACTGGTTCCCCAACACCGCCAATAATTTGTCGTACGCGAAGAATCGCTAATCAGCGATTGGTTTCAATGTCACAACTCATTGTCGAAACATCCGCACCAGAGGCAGTGTCTGCTTCTGTCAGAATCAGCCCGCCAAAGATTGCGGCGGTCGTTGTAACACGGAATAGACTTAAACTGCTGCAAAGATTGCTGGGTTGCCTTTCGCGCCAGACGCGAAAGCTTGACGCAATCATTGTTGTGGACGTGAATTCCGACGACGGAACAACGGAATTTCTGCGGGCGGCTGGAGAGCCGATTATTCCGGTGTACCTGACTCATAATGCCGGGGGCGCCGGCGGGTTTCACGAAGGAATGAAGCGGGCTCACGAGGATGGATTCGACTGGCTTTGGGCGATGGATGACGATGGGTTTCCGGACGATACCGCGCTGGAAAAGATCACCGACCGGCTCGATCAAACCGACGCTAAGTGGATCAACAGCATGGTTGTGGAGACGGAGAACCCCGAGCGTCTGGCGTGGGTTTTGCCGTATAGGGATGGGTTTAGCGAAGACTTGAAGGCACTGCGGGCATTGGGACCGATCGTTAATGGTTCCAGCCCGTTCAACGGCACACTGATTCATCGAAGTCTGATTGATGCCATCGGTTTGCCCTGCAAGGAGTTGTTCATCTGGGGCGACGAGATGGAGTTCAAGCGTCGCGCGGAAGGGGCTGGATTCCGCACGGTTTCGATTACGGACTCGATGTTTCATCATCCCGCGCCCCCGCACGGCTCGGTAACGACGGTGCCGCTGAAATCATTTCGCAAATATTATTACAAGGTTCGGAATTCCCAGGCCGTGGCCGACCGGAATGGCAAACCCGCGCTGAATTATGCCGAGGCGAGAGCCGAGGGGAGAAATTACATTCGAACACTGCTGAAGGATTCCGTGCGCGTGCCGCTTCACAACCTGATCAAGATTTCAATCATCGTTCGGGCGATCTGGGCGGCCCGCCGCAATGATACAAGGCACTTCAAGCTTTAATTTGATGCAGACCCGATGAAAATTGCCCTGGTAAGTTTCGAATATCCACCAGACACGGCTTTCGGGGGCATTGCGACCTACAAGCTGCACGCCGCTCGAATGCTGCGCGACCGTGGGCATCATATTGAGGTGTTTGCCGCCAGCCCACATCGAGAGGGCACATTTGAAGACGATGGGATTTCGATTCATCGGGTGCGCGAGACCGAGCGTTTTTCGTTTCCATCACGAATTGCCAAGCTCTTTGTCCAGCGGCATGCCGAGGTAGGGTTTGATGTTGTCGAAGCGCCGGAATATTTTGCCGATGCGTGGGGATTGATCCATCTTGTTCCTGACATGCCGTTGGTGGTGAAGCTGCATACACCGTCGTATTTGCTTTGGATGATTACCTTCGGGCACAGCCGCTGGGCGATGGCTCGTAATACGCTGGCAAGCTTGCGGCGCGGGCAGTTGCCGCCCTGGCATCCGAATCATGGGCTTGAGCGCGGATGCGCGTTGCAGGCGGATGAGATAGCGGCACCGTGCAAAATCATCGGGGAGTCAGTGACCAAGGCCTGGGGTTTGGATCCCGGGCGCGTGGCGCATGTCCCCAATCTTTATGAGCCGGCCGATGCGCTGCTGGAGATCGATCCTAAAACGCAAAACAATACTGTCACGTTCCTGGGCCGGTTGGAAGTCCGCAAGGGGGTGATCGACCTGGCCAGGGCGATTCCTCTGGTGCTGAGACAATTACCCGACGTGAAATTTCGGCTGGTGGGCCGTTCGGTGGAATTACGGCCGGGCCTGCAAATGGAAACACATCTGCGCGAGCTTCTGGCGGGGCATTTGGGTTCCGTTGAGTTTACCGGGCCGGTTCCGCTGGAGCAGATTCCCAGAATGCTGGCTGAAACGGATATCTGCGTGTTTCCAAGCATTTGGGAAAACTTCCCCAACGTTTGCCTGGAGGCAATGTCGGCGGCGCGGGGCGTGGTGGGCAGCAGCGCGGGTGGGATGAGCGAGATTCTGGATTTTGGCGCAGCGGGCGTGCTTGTTCCACCGCGTAATCCGCGTGAGCTTGCCGATGCGATCATCAAGCTGTGCCAGAACCCCGCATTGCGAATTAAATTGGGCATGAACGCGCGGGCGCGGGTGCTCAGCGAATATAACGCGCAACGCGTCGGGCAATTACAGGAAGCCTCATACCGGCGCGCCATCGCGGCTCGACGAGCAGCCGGGCCACGCACGTTTGCCGGCAGCGCGACGCGGCGGACCGCGGGATAAACCTATGACTGTTTCCGTAATCATTGTGACGCTGAATCGGCCCGATTGTGTGCGGCGCTGCCTGAATTGCCTGCTGGAGCAGCAACCAGCGGCGGATCAGTTAATTGTCGTTGATGCGTCCGCCGATGACCTGACGGAGAAGGTGACGGCGGAATTTCCGGGCGTCATTTACCTGCGAAACGTTAAGGGCTATGGCCGCATGACGGCTTCGCGCAACATTGGTTTGAAACAGGCGAGCGGAGAGCTGATCGCGTTTGTGGATGATGACGCCTTTGCGCGGCCGGGGTGGCTGAAGAATCTGCTGGCCAGCTATGCCGATCCCAAGGTTGGCGCGGTGGGCGGGCGGGCATGTAACGGGGTTGCGGGGGAAGAGGCTGTCGGGGTTAATGAGATTGGTCAACTTCGCCGCAATGGCACTTTAACAGGCAATTTTGGAGCCGACCCCAAAAGAATAATCGAAGTCGATCATGTGATGGGCTGCAATATGTCTTATCGCCGCGCTGTAATTGCACAGCTGGGCGGGTTCCGGGAAGACTACCCGGGAATTTCGGGCGTTCGCGAAGATTCGGACATGTGCGTTCGCGTGAAGAAGCTTGGTCTTGGGGTGCTATTTAATCCGGCGGCAATTGTCGACCACATTGGCGCTCCGCAAGCGGTGGGAAAACGCTTTGACGCGCGATATGAATTTTATATTCAGCGGAATCACATGACTCTCCTGGTTCGAAATTTCGGGCTGACGTCATCGAAGCTGTGGCGCTATCTCGGGTTTAACGCCATCAACGCCATTTTCGAATTTGTCCGCCGGTGCGGTGGCGCGGTTGTGCGCCTTGCGGCAGTGATCGCGGGAACGCTGGTGGGCGCTGTGGCCGGCATGCGGCTGCTTGCGTCAACGGGCCAGAACCCGGCGCGGGTTGACCCTGATGGTGAGGCGATTCGTGCAGCGCTGGGCGGCCGGGCCGATCGCGCCGGCAATGCCGGTCCCATGGCCATGGCCCCAGGGAAGATGAATGAAGGCAAGGTGGCTGTTTGAAAATCGCCATTACATCCCTTTATCTGCCCAGTGGCAGCAAGATTGGGGTTGGGTACCAGGTGCATTACCTGGCCAATGAGCTTGTTAAGCGCGGGCATAGTGTCACGGTTTTCAGTCAGACGGGGCCGTCGGCGGATTCTTTATATTCCGTGGAGGTGGTTCCATCGGGGAATCGGCTTCGCTCGATTCAGTTTGCCTGGAACCTGCGCAAATATGATTTCATGAAATACGACGTGCTTTGCGCGCATGGGGATGACTGGTTCCTTTGGGGCCGCCAGCGTCCGCGGCATATTCATACATTCCATGGCTCGTGCATCGCCGAAATGATCCATGCCAAGAGGATCGTCTATAAAATAAAAATGGGCGTATGGGGAGCGTTTGAATATGCGACCTGCCTGCTTGCGGATGAGCTGGTTTCGGTTTCGTCAATTACGCGGCGGTATATTCCCTGGATCAAGCATATTGTTCCCTGCGGGGTGAATCTTGATTCGTTCAGCCCAACAAAGCAAAAATCGGAGGCGCCATCCATTTTGTTTGTTGGAACGCTGCTGGGTCGTAAGCGCGGCGCGATGTTGCTGGATTTATTCAATACGAAGATCAGGCCGGTGATTCCGAATGCGGAATTTTGGGCGGTGACGGAAGAAAAGGCGGAAGGCCCGGGTGTTCAGTGGCACGGAAGGGTGCCATTAGCGCAATTGGCTGATCTTTATCGCCGCGCGTGGGTGTTCTGTCTGCCGAGCAGCTATGAGGGATTCGGTGTTCCGTATATCGAAGCGATGGCATCGGGTACGCCGGTCATCGCCTCGCCCAATGATGGCGCGGTTGAAGTGACCGACCATGGCAAGTACGGACTGCTTGCCTCAGATGAGGAGTTGGGCGACACGATTATCCGCGTCCTGAAAGACGAATCATTGCGGCAGCGGCTTATTGATACGGGACTCGCCCGGTCGCGTGATTTCTCCTGGAGCCGCGTGTGTGAAATGTACGAAGCGCTCTTCGCTGGTCGCTCTCTCTCGACCAGCGTTTCCCACGCAGTTCAACCGATGGCAGTTGGATCATGAACGTCGCGATTTTTGCGAGCGATTTTTATCCCTCCGTCGGCGGCGTACAGGAAGTAGTGCGCCAAACCGCGCACGCGCTTCATGACGCGGGCGATCGCGCAATGGTGCTTACGAATCTCTATCCCAAGAACTTGCCCGCCAGCGACGAATATGAGGGCATCCCCGTTCGTCGCCATGTGTTTCGGGTACCGGAGCGCAACTTCAAACAGATGGCTGGCGCGTTGTTGGTTGGTCCGTGGACGCTTCGTCGCATTTGTGCTCAGTTGTGGAAACACCGAACGGATCTGATCCACGTTCATTGCTGCAGCTCCAACGCTTACTACGCCGTTCGTGCCAAGAAGCGCCTGGGCCTTCCGTTGGTGCTGACGATGCACGGCGAACTTTCGATGGATGCAACGCGGCTATTCGAGCGATCGGAATTTGCCCGAAGGAACTATCGCGAAACGATTGAGGCGGCGGACGCGATCACGGCGTGCTCGGATTACGCCTTGCAAGAAGCGGAACGGTTTAGTTCCCAACCGTTCGCGGAGCGATCCAAAGTCGTCTATAGCGGTGTGCGGGTTGATGATTTCCGGGATGCCAGGCCGTACCAGCACCCACGGCCCTACATCTTTGCAATCGGACGACTCGCCTGGCAAAAGGGGTTTGATGTCTTGCTTGCCGCCTTCGCTGAGGTTCTGAAAACAGATTCATCTCATGATTTAATCATTGCCGGCGACGGACCCGACCAGCAGAAGCTGGCCGATCTGGCGCGCGATCTGGGAATTGTCCAGCACGTTAAATTCTTCGGTAGGGCCACAAGAGAAGCTACTGTGGGCTTATTCACCGGCTGCTCGGTATTTGTCTTGCCATCGCGACATGAAGCCATGGGCATCGTCAGCCTTGAAGCGATGGCGGCCCGAAAGCCAGTCGTCGCTTCCCGCGTTGGCGGCGTTCCGGAAGTTGTGGTGGATGGAGAAACGGGCATTCTTGTCGAGCCCGATTCGGTCACTGGATTCGCCGCTGCGATCATTTCGCTACTTGGCGATCCGCAGCGACGGCAATCCATGGGGATGGCGGGTTTGAGTCGCGCCCGCGTGTTCGATTGGTGCCGAATTAATCAGCAGTTCCGCGATATTTACGAATCATTGGTGGCCTCAAGCCACGGAATGGCGCCGGCAGTTGCCTCCTAGAACATCAAACTATCGACCCACCCTTTGCATGATCCATGAAGGGATCGGGGACTACAACGCGATTGCCAAGATCGCAAAGATCGGCGTGGAGATTGCGCTGGATGCGGGGTGGAGCGTCTCGTGCGTCGCCCAGCGGTTGGATGAGCAATTTTACGATCGCGTGACGTGGCTGAAGCTATACGTCCCACCCCGATTCTTCATTTACAAATGGTTGACCGCGCGAAAGTATATCAAGAACGCGTTGGCGGACCGAACATTTGATGTCATCCATGCCCATCAGCCGCAAGTAGCGGATTGCTCGGATATTTTTCAATGCCATTTTCTGTCGCGCATGTCGCATCAGCGCAATTCAGATGATCATCGCACGGGCCTTCGCGGGTTGATGATGTGCGCGCAAAATCGCGCCGTGCTCGTGGCGGAGGATTATTTCTACCGCCGATGGAATCCCACGACACGAATGTTGTACGACAGCGATCTGACGCAAAATGATTTTCATCAGCTTTACGGCGCATGCCCGAACGAAGATGTCCTGGTGTACCCAAGCCCCGCGTCGCGCGAAGTGACAGCCGAAGAACGCCGCATGGCAAGAGTTAAGCTACTCGGTGGCGAGCAAGACCGCGTAGTGGTGGGATATCTCGGTGGGCTGCATGAACGCAAGGGATATCGGCGGCTGGTCAAGGCGATTGCCGCGGACGATCGTCTCTTTATGTTGATGGGCGGGCAATTCAGTGAGACGTTTACCTCGGATACTTTGGGCAACCGTTACAAAGCGCTGGGGCTGGTCTCAGACGTGGGCACGTTTTATGCCGCTTGCGATGTATTCGTTGTCCCCAGTCATTATGAACCGCTGGGGCTGGTTGCCTTCGAAGCGGCATCTCGCGGAGTTCCAGTCATTGCAACGCGCGAGGTTGGCGCGCTGCCCCATCTAATCAAGCACGGCGCGGGTGTGGGTTGGGATCCTGACAGCCCGCTCGGCCCAGTCGCGCTCGACCTGATATGTCGCCGCGCGGAATTTGAACGCGGCGCAAAGCGGCTGGTTGAAGACCAGAGCCTTGAACGATACACCAGCCGGCTCCTGGAGGAATATGAGGGGGTCCTGCAGCGGCGATGCGACAAAGGCATGGCGGCGGCGGGGAGCGGTCTGGTTCCCGCCGTTGTCCATTAACGGCAACGTTTCCTGAAAGCACTGATGAGTCGACCCAGTCTTTGCATGATTCACGAAGGAATCGGAGATTTCAACGCGATCGCCAAGGTGGCGATGGCGGGGGTGGAAGTTGCGCTCAAGGCCGGATGGAATGTTTCATGCATCGCCAAGCGGCTGGACGCGCAGTTGATCGACCGGGTGACATGGCATCAGCTTCACGTTCCCGGGCGGGTATTTTTGTATAAGTGGCTGACGGCAAGGCACTACATCAAGAAGGCAATGGGAGACAAGTTGTTTGATGTGGTCCACGCGCATCAACCCCAGGTTGCGGATTTGTCCGACATTTTTCAATGCCATTTTCTGACACGCATGCTGCTGGAAAGGCATTGCACGGATCAGGGAGACGGCCCACGCGGATTCTTCCGGGGTGCGCAAGAGCGCGCGGTGGTAATTGCAGAGGGCTTTCAATATCGCCACTGGCGCCCTCAAACGCGCATGCTGTTTAATAGCGAGGGAACTCGAAATGATTTCACCCGGCTTTTCGGCCAGCCTCCGCTGAACGATGTTTTGCCCTGCCCAATGCCGCGCCAGAATATTGCTGATGCCGCCGAGCGTCGGGCGGCCAAAGAATCATTCTTTGGAAGCGATTGCGGATTGCCCGTAGTTGGGTTCCTGGGCGGGGAAATTAAGCGCAAAGGTATTCAGCGATTGCTTGCCGCGGCATCGGTGGAAACCGGATTGCGATTCCTGGTGGGAGGCTCTGGGTCGGAAATTGTGGAGGTTCCTCCGAAAGCCGCCGCCCGATGCAAGCAGGTGGGATTAATCACCGATCTGGATCGCTTTTACGCCGCATGTGATGTGCTGCTGGTTTGCAGCTTTTATGAACCTCTGGGCCTGGTGGCGTTTGAATCTGTCGCACGCGGGACCCCGGTAATTGCAACCCCCGAGGTTGGAGCGCTTCCGCATTTGCTGAAACATGGTATTGGCGCTCGGTGGCAGCCCGGTGAACCCTTGCTGCCGATCGTGCGCGACATTTTGGCGCGACCGGAAAGAATTCCGTCCGCGGTTGACGCCATGGAAGCCGAGTTGGGACCTGAGCAATATGGCCGACAACTGCTCGAATTCTATGACCGGATATTAAAGGAAAAAGCGCATCACGCTCCTCAACAACGTCTTGTGGCGGAGACAGTCTAATGACCGTGCAGATGAGCAAGACGGATTGCTTCTCTCCAAGTGTTTCGGCCAGGAGCACGGCTTTGCATCTGGTCCATGTACCGACACCGGGCGATCATTTTTCCGCAGCGACGGGCAGCGCGGTAATGACGGTTATCTATGAGTTCAGCCGGTGCCACGCGGCCGCGGGCGGAGAAACCACGCTCATCGTCGGCGATAAGACGCGGCACGATTATCCGATAGGCAAGCATTTGGAATTTGATGACAAGCCGCTGCCCGATAACCGACGCAAGGCCATCGACGCGGCAATGGGCCGGCTGGGATTTCAACGGCCGTTTATTCGCCGCCTCTATCGTCCGGCGATGGAAACATTGCCGACGGATTTCCAGGGCACCATTCTTCTCCATAACGCGGCGGCGGTTGTGCGCCTGTTTAAAGACCGTTTCCCTCGCTCGCGCATCTGTCTTTGGCCGCACAACGATTTGTTCAGCACATATAGCAACCGCGAAGTTCGCCGAACGATTGACGCAGTTGATGGCGTAATCGCCGTCAGTCGATACATCGCCGATGGCATCGAACGTCGGTTGGGTTATTCAAGCGCGAAGATCGTTGTCGTGAACAACGGAGCGGATACGGAGCGTTTTCGGCCAAGGAGGGGACCGCTGCCCGCCGGCGATCCTATCGTTTTATTCGTGGGTCGCGTCACCCAGCCCAAAGCTCCCGATCTTATCATTCGTGCCGCCGCGAAGCTCCTGAACGAAAAGCGCCGATTTATTGTGCGCATCGTCGGGAACAACGGATTTTCCGCCAGCGATCCGCTCACCCCGTATGAGCTTGATCTTCGTAAATTGGCAGCGCCGTTGGGAAGCGCGGTGCAATTCCAGCCTTTTGTCGATCGGACGCGCGTCATGGAGGAGTTCGCGGCGGCTTCCGTCTATTGCGTGCCGTCAAATTGGGATGATCCCTGTCCGCTTACAGTGCCCGAAGGGCTGGCCAGTGGGCTTCCCTCGATCGTCTCGCGCCGCGGTGGAATTCCCGAAATGGCTGGTAACGCCGCGCTTTATTTTTCGCCGCCCAACGTCGACGAACTTGCGGAAAGAATGGCATTATTACTGGACGATCCAGACGAACGGGCGCGGTGGGCGCAAAAGGCGCGAGCTCGCGCGTTGGAGATTACCTGGGAAAACCAATACCAGCTGCTGCGGCGGGAGCTGGATCGAATCTCGGCTTAATTCATGATTCAGACGAATCACAATTCGGGCCCTTGTCGGCTGTGGGCGGCCCCATCATACGTCCGATATCTCGACGATGTTGCGCGGCATAATTATTCTCTCCTGGCGTTGGTGTTTGGGTCTGAATCTGCCGTTTGTGACGGGTTTGCGGCTAAAGCATCCCCTCGGGCGGGTCGAAACAATAGAAAGATCATGGATGGGAGTGACGACCAATCTGCCGTTGATTCAGTGCAGCAAAAGGCGCTGGATATCGAGTACCACCGTTATGCCGCCGGTGGCTATGACGATGCTGTCACGCGCTCGTTCCATTTTTACCATGTCTATTCGCTTCATCGCTGGGCGCGCCGCCTGGTGCTGCAAAGACCACGAGCCTTGGTTTTGGACTTGGGTACGGGTACCGGCGTGGTGGCGTGCACGATGGCATCCTTCGGTTGCCGGGTAAAAGGCGTCGATCATTCCCTCGACATGCTTGCCAAGGCAACCGCGCGGGCGAAGGCGCGGGGCGTTGCCTCAAGCATTCAGTTCGAGCTGGCGGATTGCGAATCGCTCAAATACCCCGACAATTCTTTCGATGCCGTCACAATCCAGGGCGTTCTTCATCATCTGCCCGACATCATGCCGACACTTAAGCACGCGGTGCGCGTCCTCAAGCCGGGCGGAGAACTTTATGTCTCCGAGCCTTGCGCCGAAACCACATGGATTTTTCGGTGGGCTCATTTGGCGCTATGGCCGTTACGCGTCCTGCGTAACGCGATTTCCGGGCGCAAGCCCGAGCCGAGCGTATCCGAGCATGAGAAACCGATCAGCGGCGCGGAACTTGTGGCCGCAATCCAATCACTCGGCCTGGAAACAGAAACGGAATTCCTCGTTCAGTTCGGCGCCGTGCGATTTCTGCCGGAATGGATGAAAATCTGGGTGATTCTTCTGCTTTCCGCTCCCACACGCCGGAAACGAGGGAACCTGGTGTTTATCTCCGCGCGCAAGTCCATCAGCGTGACTCGCCAGATTGTGAAGCCGTCGATCATAAGTGCCCAAACACCGATTACGACAATCGCCGAAACGCGCGTTTCACCTTCGCCAGTTAGTCGCGCATAGACGATTGCGTCACCCAGCTTCCGCTGATCACACAATTTTGAATTCCTTAAATCATTCGCGGCCTCGCCCTGAATTTACCCTTTCATGACAAAGCGCGACATCATTTTTGTTGCCATGGAAAACTGGGACGAAGTGTGGCGTCGCAACCAGCCGGTTGCCGCCGGATTCGCCGCGCGCGCGCCAGGGCAGAAAGTGCTGTTCGTCGGCCTGGACACGGATGTGTCCCATCTCATTCGAAAGATGAAGTTCAAGCGGTTATTGGATCAGCTCTTTGGGCGCCAGAACCTGACATCGCCGCCGGGGTTTGAAAACATCTACCTGCTCAACTGCACGAAATGGCTGCCCAACAGTTTTGCGATTGGCCGGTTGCTCAATCGCTGGTGGGGACGGATGCAGATTCGAGCCGCCTGCCGCAGCCTGGGGATGAATCGGCCGCTGCTTTGGATCAATCCCTACTACTCTGTTCACTTGTTGGGCAAGGTCGACGAAGAGGGCGTCGTTTATGACGTGGGCGACGATTGGACCAGTTTTCCGCAACCGTCCGAATGGATGCGCGAGTTGGTTGTACATGAAGATAATGAACTGACGCGCCGGGCTGATGTTGTCATCGTCGTGTCCAGGCGCCTTTACGAAATGAAACTCTCGCAAGCCAGGCGATTGTTGCACATTCCCAATGGTGTTTATGTTGAGCGCTATGCGAAGGTGGCGGATCGCGCGCTTCCGCCGCACCCGATCACGCGGGGCTGGACGCATCCAGTGCTGGGGTATTCCGGCAGCATCCATCAGGATCGTGTAAACGTAGATATGATTGTCGCCCTGGCCAAGGCCTTTCCGCGGGGAACAATCGCCCTTGTCGGACCCAACATGCTGGACGCCGATGCCATGGGGTCTATCAATGCTCATCCGAATATCAAGCTTCCCGGCCCGGTGGAATTTGCGGAAATGCCCCAGGTCATGAGCGCCTTTGATGTGTGCATCGTTCCGCACCTGGTCAACAATTTCACCGAAAGCCTAAGCCCGCTGAAGCTTTATGAATATCTGGCGTCGGGGCTGCCGACAGTTTCAACGCCAGTCAGCGGGTTTCGGGATTTTCCGGAGTTGGTACACCTGGCGTCAGACAACGATTCATTCGTGGAAGCGGTCAGTCACGCCCTCGCCGAGCCGCCGGATACCCGTGGTAAGCGGCAAGCAGTTGCCCAACAACATTCCTGGGATGCAAGGATGGACGAAATTGAGGCGGCTATCGCGCCGCTCACAACCGCCCGGCAAGCCACAATCGGCGTCACACCCGCCCACGCGTTTTAGTCGCTTCACTCGATTTCGAATTTAATGTCCATGATTCAAGATCACCCTATAATTTCCGCGATCCTGGTTAACTACAACACGCGCGAAATGACCGTACGATGCCTCGAATCGGTCGTTGCGGACCTGGCTGGAATTCCCTCGGAAATCATCGTCGTAGACAATGGTTCAAGCGACGGCAGTGCCGAATTCATTGCCGGCGCGGCGCCTTATGCGAAGCTCATTATTAGCGAAAAGAACGCCGGTTTTGGGGCTGGAAATAATCTGGCCATGCGTGAAGCCAGGGGAGATTATTTCCTGCTTATCAACACCGATGCATTTCCCAAGCCCGGCGCATCCGCCGCTCTCCTGCAATACTTGCAGGGCAACCCAAAGGTCGGCGTGGTTGGTCCCAAGCTGCTCAACGCCGACGGATCCAACCAGCAATCATGCTTTCGGTTCCCCACGCCCCTCAGATCATGGATGGAAAATCTTTGGATCTCAGCGGCAATGAAGCGATATCCAGCCATTGATGACTATCGATTCTGGGGCCACGATAGTCAGCGAATGGTCGATTTTGTTATCGGCGCCTGTCTACTTGTGCGGCGGAGCGTATATGAGCAGGTGGGGGGGTTTGACGAAAAGTTTTTCATGTATGCCGAAGAATCCGATTGGATGTATCGCATGCAAAAAGCCGGTTGGCAAACGGCGTTCATTCCGACGGCCTTTGTGACGCATCTGGGGGGGGCTAGCGGGGCCGCGGATCGGCCAAAAATCAACAAATTTTTCTTTGAAAGTCTCGATTATTACGAGCTGAAGCATCATGGCATGCTGGGTTTGCTGTCTTTGCGGGCGGCGATGGCCATCGGTTGCTCCATCCGCGCCGCGCTTTGGACCGCCGTGATGTTCGTTTCCAAACGCCGTCGCGAACTGGCGCGCTCAAAAGCAAAGTTATTGGCCTGGCTGGTTTTTCGACAATCAACCTATTGGCGTTTGCCGAGTCGCCATGTTTGAGGCATGTTGTGTTGGTATCTGAATTGACGGGTAAGCTCCGCGCCAGCACAAAAGGTAAGACTCCATGACGTTGCAAGGCGTCAACTATCATAAGTTGCAGTCCATGGCCCTCCCGGTGGGGATGGTCAGCATCTGCAGCGCTGTGGGCCTGGTCGCCACATACGTTGGGCTGACTCAGCCCATCATCGGCGCTGGAATCGCCTACGTCTTTGGGTTCCTCATACTGGCGTGGTACCGGCCAGAGATCGCCCTGATGCTTTGCTTTGCCATCGCTCCCCTGCAAAATGATCTTTCGGGCGATCGCGATACTGAATCCCACGGCAAATTTTCAATCTCCGAAGTCAATATCATGCTGACCTCTCTGGTCTTCGCAGCCAAATGCGTGCAGGCCCGGCGGTGGCCTTCCATGGGCGCGCTGGCCATCCCCATGTTCCTTCACTTTGCGGTCTGCACCTTTTCATCGATCCAGCATTGGCGGGCAAATACCAATGTTTCGATGATTCAGATGGTGCTGTACATGGTCATCACGCTAATGCTTTTCAAATCGATGGCGAAAGTCGGTGAAGACTTTCATCTGGCGCTGCATGGGCTGGCAATCGTCGGTGTGCTGTTGGCCATTGCCAGCCTGTCGCAAACAGCCTCCACCATCGGGCTTAGTAAGAACGGAATTGGCGCTTCAATAGCCAGCTCGGTGGTGGTTGGCGCCGAGTTGTGGTCCAGAAGTAAATCGCGTAGAGGTCGATGGTTGTTGGGCGTGGCCGTCCTGATTATGTCAGCCGGGCTGCTGCAAACATTGTCCCGCGGCGCCTGGTTGTCCACCCTGACAGCCATCGTAACGATCTGTCTCATCCGGCGCGACTACCGGTTACTTCTACGGCTTTTGCTTTTAATGGGTCCGCTTCTAGCCATTTGCTGGCTCGCGCTTCCCGATAAATCCAAGGAATATGCGACTGGTTTTACCAGCGACCATGAAAATATTCGGGCCCGCTATGTCTCGATGGGCTATGCGCTGGACAAGTTTTCCCAAAATCCGGCATACGGATTGGGGGTCGGCCTTCGCAAGGAATATGACGCGACCAATATCGTGTTCGCCACCCTCGCCGAAACCGGAGTGCTTGGCCTGGCGACCTTTCTTCTCATCCATGTCGTGCTTTTTGTAGTGATGTTTCGCACTCAGGCGCAGCTATCTCCCTCAGATCCGGTCTATTCATTACCGGCGCTGGGAGCGGGACTGCTCTTCGGGAAATTGATCAACGGCATGGTCGATCATTATTGGTCTCGAGGCGCGCTTACGATGGCCTGGGCAGCTGCCGGAATGAGCCTCAGCGCCGCCCATTGGGTTTATCTGCGAAATAAACAGCAGCGCCGCGCCGCGGTTCAGAAGGCGGCGGCGCGGAGCGTGGCTGCGCAGCGCAATCTCGTTGGGGGCGGGGCAGCGCAGTGAAGGTTGCTCTATGTTTTCCTGGATGCCACACCCGCGGTGGAGTTGAAAGGGTAGTGCAGGAAAGCGCTCGATATTTGGTTTCGCGAGGTCACGAGGTACATGTTTTCGCCAATGAATGGGATCCCGACCCGACCAACGCAATTCGGTTTCATCATGTACCGATAATAAGAATGCCTAGATTCTCGCGGGCGCCATTGTTCTTTCGGTCGGCCAGTAAGTTACTTCGGCCCAGCGAATTTGATGTTTTCAATAGCCATGGCTGTGAATGCCCGTTTGGTGGTGTATTCCGCGTGCACAGCCTGCATCGGGCATGGCTTGCCAGCAGTCGGAAATTTCGTTCGCCATTTTCAATGGCGGCAATTAAGCAGCGGATTAACCCGCTGCATCCGCTCCTGTTGAACTTGGAAAAGAAGCATTTCCTCGGGCGCAGATACAAGCGCGTGATCGCGCTGACGGATGATGTCAGGCAGGATTTAAAAAAGTATTACGATGTGCCGCAATCTGATGTCGATGTCGTGCCCAATGGGTATTCCGCAATAGACTTTAATGCCACGCAGCGACAGTCGCGGCGTGAGGAGATGCGAGGCAAACTGGGTTTGAACGCGGATCAGATCGCGCTGCTGTTCGTTGCCAATGAGCTGCAAAGAAAGGGTTTCCCGACCCTTCTCAAGGCGTTGAAGCAGATGGCCAACCGCAATCTGCGTCTGCTGGTTGTCGGCAGGGTGGACTCAGGCCAGGTCATGACGCTTGCGCGGGAAGCGGGAGTGGATGAACAGGTGGTCGCATGTGGACCGTCTAAAGACGTTGCGGGATATCATGCCGCCAGCGATATTTTCGTCCTGCCGACGCAGTATGAAGCCTTCTGCCTGGCGATTCTTGAAGCTTTGGGAAGCGGCCTTCCGGTAATTACGACGCGCGTTCCCGGAGCCCATGATGCGATAAAGACAGGCATTAACGGCGCGCTCATTGATGATCCGTTGAGCGCCGAAGAATTGGCCGCTGCCATCGGCGCCATGCTCGATCCTGACCGGCGCTGTATCCTCTCGGCTGCAGCGCCAGCCAGTGTGGAAGCGTACCACTGGCCCAAGGTCATGCGGCGATATGAAGAGATTTTGTTGCGGAACTGTGCGTAAATCCTGGCGATTGAATATATGACGGCTGGTACAACACCAATCGAAGAAGAATGCGAACGATACGAAGCGGCGTCGCCCGTCGCGGCTACGACGGCGGGCTGGCCCCACGTGTTGCTGTACACCGATTCAGATGCATTCGCCGGTACGGAGCGGCATATGCTTGACTTAGCCATTGGCCTCAGCACCCAGGAAGTCGGCGTGGGAATCGCCTGCCCCGTTCCCTCGCCACTCGCGCAACGCGCAGCCGCAAGGAAGATTCCGGTAACAGCCATCCCAAAGCGCGGCATGCTGGATAAGGAAGCCATTGCCGTCCTCCGCGGTCTGCTCACAAGCAATTCGGTCCAGATTATTCATTCCCACAACGGCCGGACAGGAATGCTGGCCGCGCTGGCGGTTTGGCGGGCCAAACGCGGGCGATGTGTCGCAACACAGCACTTTATCGATCCGAGTCGCTCCGGCCGCACGGGAATTAAGGCAACGGTTTCCAAAATGATCCACCGCTGGGTCGCTCGTCATACCGATTGGTTCATCGCGGTCTCCCGCGCAGCGGAGCGCGGCATGGCCCAGCGCGGCGATGCCCGGCCGGGGCGCGTGTCGGTTGTCGCCAACGGTATTTCAGATTTTGACCGCGCGCAGCTCCGTTCCCCCGCCGAAGTTCGAAAAGAACTGGGAATTGCTGAAAATATTCCGCTTATTGTTTGCGTTGCCCGATTGCAGCCGGAAAAGGATGTTGCAACCCTCATCGAGGCAATGGCCATCGTTCGCCAGCACTTTCCAACCGCTTATTGCGTCGTGGCCGGCGAGGGCGCCGAGCAAAAGATGCTGGAAAGCAAAATTAAACAGGCTGGGGTGTCTGGCGCCATGCGGCTCCTCGGCTTTTATGCCGATGCCGGCTCGCTCATAGCCGCGTCAGATGTGTTTGTCCTGCCAAGTGTTAATGAACCTTTTGGGCTGGTGCTTCTGGAAGCGATGGCCCTTGCCAGGCCAGTTATCTCCACCGCCGCTGGTGGTCCGCTGGAAATCGTTGAGCAAGACCAAACCGGGCTTCTGGCAACCCCCAAACGTCCGCTTCAATTGGCGGCGGCAATCCGAAAGGTTTTGGAAAACCCCGATCTGGGCCGGCAATTCGGTCGCAATGGCCGGTTAAGGTTTGAATCACATTTTACAGTGGATGTGATGGCGGCTGCGACAGCCTCGATTTACCGGCACATAATCGAAAGTGATAATTAGGATCGACCGTGTCAAGGAACTACCGTTCAGGGATGTATGGGCAATTTGCGAGCAATCGCCCCGATGGGAAGTGAATTAAATGTTCTCCGAACTTCTTGTTAGAGTGATTGGGCTGCTTCCCAATCGATTCATCAAGCGTATTGGGTTCGCCCAGGCCAAGTCACCCATGGTGCATAAGGTTGTCACCATGGTGCGCCACTGGTCCAAGACCAGCGACGTGGCGATTCAGCGCGGGATTGGCGCTGGGCTCAAGTTCCAGGCCGGAGAATCTAATTTCGGCTACATCATCGGCACCAGCGAGCCCGACACGCAATCCGCCATGCAAGCCCATCTCAAGCCCGGCGATGCATTCTGGGACATCGGTTGCAACGTAGGGTTTTTAACCGTCATTGGCGCGCGTCTGGTCGGAAGCAAAGGCAGCGTTTATTCCTTTGATCCGATCCCCAATCACGTCGAACTCACGCGCCACAATGCCGAGGTAAATAAATTTGATCATGTTCAGGTCTTTCAGAACGCGGTTGCCTCGTCGGCGGGAAAAGTTAAATTCGCCGTGGCGGCAATTCCCTCGCAATCGACGTTGGTGGCTGATGGATTCACCAAGGAAGGCGCCACGTCAATCGAGGTCGAAACAGTGACAGTGGACCAACTCGTCCATGAAAAGGGCCTGCGCCCGCCCAACGTCGTGAAAATTGACGTGGAAGGCGCTGAAGTCGAGGTGCTGCGCGGCATGTGCAATGTGCTGCGGGAACGCAGGCCGGTCATCATTCTCGATACCCATTGCACGCACGTCGAATGTGCCGCGCTTCTTACCGAAGCCGGGTACTGGTGCGGCACAACAACCGATCCGGATAAAGCCGTCGATCAATCACAATTTTTCTGCCAGTTGTTGGCAGTGCCTGCTGAACTAAAGGTGAAAGTGGCCTCATAGCATGTGGAGAGGAATGTCCTCTGATTGCTCAAGCTGTACGGGAGAAACAATTTCTTTTGGAGAGGTTTTATGATTTCCGAAGTCACACAAGCACAGATCGAACGCTATCGAACACAGGGTTATCTAGCTATTGAGGGGTTCCTCAGTCCCGAGGAGTTGCTCCAATGGCGCGATTCCGCTGATCGCGCGGTGAAAAATCGCCTTGCGGCTGTCAAGAAAGGCATTGAAAGCGGCTCTGTTAAGACAACCATGGGCGACCGCTTCCGTGGCCCCTTGAAGGCCATGCTCGGCCAAAAAGGAATTGACAACGTTCGCAACGGCCTTCGCAAAATCCTGGGTCGCAAGCTGGTGCCCGTCGGTTTCAGCGGCACTCTCAACAGCAATCAGGGTAAACCAGACAGCTATTACGCCAAGGTCTATATTCAGTGCATCCACCTTGCCGCCGAGGATGAAAGTCTCCGCAAAATGGTGCATGACCCGCGCATCGGCAAGGTTGCTGCTGCCCTGGCCGGTTGCAATGGAATACGCATGTACCACGATCAGGCTCTTTTCAAACCGCCTTATGGCAACCCAACCGCTTGGCACCTGGATAATCCGTTCTGGTCGTTCCATTCTCGCCAGGCGATGACCATGTGGGTTGCCCTTGACGATGCCACGCTGGCCAATGGGTGCATGAACTACATCCCAACAAGCCATTTGTCGGCTACCTACGATAAGAACCTCAGCATCGGTGATAATTTCAGCGGCCTTTTCAAAATGTATCCAGACTGGATGAAGATCGATCCCACCTCGGCGCCTTGCCCGGCTGGTTCCGTGGTTTTTCATAACGGCCTCACCGCCCACGGCGCCGGCGTGAACGTGACCAACAAACCTCGCCGCGCGTATGCATGCGCCCTGATGCCCGATGGAGCGGTATTCAACGGCAACAAAGATGTACTTCCCAACGATTACTTCAAATCTCTGAAAATCGGGGACGTTTTGAATAACGAGCAGGTCCACCCGTTACTTTGGAAGGAAGAGGTTGCCGGTTCATCGATGGCGCCTCCAATGGGCCAGCATGTTTTTGTTGGCGCTCCAGCATGAAGCAGTTGCAATAAGGCTTCGCTGGACTAAATAGGAGCGAATTCGAACCGAACTGATTTTTTCAATGCCATTGTTGCAAGATTCGTCCCAAAAAGAGTCGCCCCAACGCGCCGGCCGACGGAACTCGTCGTCCGTGCGCGTGCTGTTGATCTCTCATACATGCCGTTCGCGCTCGATGGGCCAGCCCAAGGCGCGCAACGTTGCCCGTTGGCCGGGGGTGGAGCTCCGGGTGCTGGTCCCCGCCCGCTGGCGGAACGATGACGGCAGCTGGAAAGAGGCCGATCAGCCGATCGACGATTCTTTCCAGTTTCAAGTCGGGCGCGTTCGCTGGCCCTATGTCGGGCCATTTAAGCGCTACTTGCATCATTACCCCGATCTCCGCCGAACGCTTGCGGAGTTCCAGCCAGATGTTATCGACATCTGGGAAGAACCGTGGGGAATGGTGAGCGCGCAAGTCTGCCGGCTGCGCCAAAAGATGCTTCCCTGGGCGAAGATCATTTCCGAAACCGAGCAGAATATTAATAAGAAGCTGCCGCCACCGTTCGGCAAGTTTCGCGAATACACTCTTTCCCGCGCGGATTTCGTTGTCGCCCGAAGCTCCGAAGCCTTGGACGTAATCCGGCAAAATGGATATTCCGGCGCCGCGCAGGTCGTGCCCAATGCGGTGGACGCGGAGCTTTTCAAGCCGATGAATCGCAACGATTGTCGCGCCAAGGCTGGTGTCTCCGGATTCGTTGTGGGCTATGTCGGGCGAATGGTCGAGGAAAAGGGCCTCGATGAGTTAATTGACGCATTGCCCCTGTGTCCGCCTCAAGTCAATGTGCTGATGGTTGGGTTCGGAGATTACAGGGCGGCGCTGGAAGCAAAGGTTCGCGCCATGGCACTCGAGTCGCGCGTGAAGTTCCTTCCCGCCCGCCCCTTGGATCAATTGCCTGAATTGTTCAACGCCCTCGATGTGATGGCGCTTCCCTCTCGAACCACCAAGAGTTGGAAAGAGCAATTTGGGCGGGTCATCATTGAGGCTCACGCCTGCGCAATTCCGGTCATCGGAGCAACTTCCGGAGCCATCCCGGAGGTCATCGGTTTCGGGGGTCTGACTTTTCCCGAGCGCGATCCAAAGGCGATCGCCAGGATCATTTGCGAACTCGCCGGTAATCCCGCCAAATGCGCGGAAATGGGAGAAAACGGCCGGCGACAGGTCATGGACCGATATACCTGGCAAAGTGTTGCCGAACGCATGTTCGACATCTACCGCCGCCTCGTGCCGCTCCCCAACGACTGACCAATTGCCAACTCCAGTCATCCATTCCCTTCTGCCGCGCTGACTGCATTGCTCCCTTGTTGCGAAAAATTGAACCAGATCGCCTTTGGTCGACCGCGCTGTTCCCAAAAATGCGGGGCAACGTTCCACCGCGTCGCGTGATGTTTTTTGATCACACCGCGAAGATGGGCGGTGGCGAAATTGCCTTGCTCAACCTGGTGAAGGGGTTCGATCGGCGGCTTTTCGATGTTCTGGTGGTCCTGGCATCTCCGGGCCCGCTGGTGGATCGGCTGACGGAATGTGGCATCGCGACCCACGTGCTGCCCCTCGACGCGGAGATTTCCGAAGTTCGCAAGGATGCTTTGGGCGCCGCTGCACTGCTTAATCTGAAAGTCTTATTCCAAACCTTGCGATACGCGAGGGATCTAAGCCGCCTTATCCAGGCAAGGCGGATTGAATTGGTACACACCAACTCACTGAAGTCGGATCTCATCGGCGGTATCGCGGCTCGCCTCGCGGGGTGTCCAGTCGTCTGGCATGTGCGCGATCGCATCGCAAAAGATTACCTTCCTGCCCCGGTGGTGCGCGTGTTCCGAGCGCTTTGCCGCCTGATTCCCAACCGCCTCATCGTTAATTCAGGCGCGACCGCTCAAACCCTGGCTGCTAATCCCAACCGCGCTCGCCCCATCATAACCGTCGTTCACGACGGCACCGAAGTCGGCGAAACGTCGCCGCCGGTGTATTGCGCCGCGGGGCACGAGCCTTTGATCGGCCTCGTCGGTCGCATTACCCCCTGGAAGGGTCAGCACATCTTTCTGGAAGCAGCCGCAGTTGTGCTGCAAAAGTTTCCCCAGGCCCGCTTTCAAATTATTGGCGCGCCCCTTTTTGCCGAGCAGGCATACGAAGCCAGCCTGCGGGAGCTGGCTGACCGACTTGGAATCACCCCGCGGATAGAGTTCACCGGATTTCGATCTGATGTCGCGGATCTGATCGCCCGCCTTGATCTTCTGGTTCATGCATCCACCACCGGGGAGCCCTTCGGCCAGGTCGTAATTGAGGCTATGGCCGCCGGCAAACCCGTCGTCGCAACGCGCGGCGGGGGGATACCAGAAATTGTGATTGACCGTATCACCGGGCTTTTGGTCCCGATGAATGATGCTTCCGCGATGGCCGTTGCAATCGAGCAGATCATCGCGGATCCCCGCGCTGCCGCCGTAATGGGCGCAAACGGGTTCAGGCGCGTTTCCGACCATTTCTCGATCCAGCGGACTGTCAACGGTGTCCAGACCGTCTTCGCGGAGATGCTAAACCGTGCGGTCCAGATGGGCACGGCGTTTAGTCGTAAGGAATCGGCCCTCGCCATTATGCAAATTCCTTGATCTGCGTCCGATAATTTCAGCGATGAACCTGCGGCTCCGGGCACTTTTGTCCGGGGCCGCTTCCTTTTGCGGAATCGTCGTTACAGGCATTCTAAAGCGACGCTCAAATCACCCGGCGGGCATCATCTTCTTCTTTTTTTCCTGCCGAACACAAGTTTGCGGGGTAGATTTCCTCCAACCACTTCACCCGCGAAAGCGTCTCGCCAGTCGCGCGTCGCGGGCCTCTGAAGTGTGCTCGACCCAAATAGAACTTGTGTTTTTTTGAAAGGCTCTTCCCATGAAGACGCGTTTTGCCGCTCTTTTTGTTGCCATTGGCTTGGGTGTCTCACAGCTCTCAAATGCAGCCGTGACCACGCATAATCCCGGCGCGCTTGCACACGGCTTTGGCATCACCTTGACCTTCAACAACCTCGATCAGGTTTATCCTTTGACCAGCACGGTATATTCCGGCGACGTGAATATCGTGGATCCCAATCAAACGACGATTGAAGTTCTTCGCTTCATCCCGGAAAACACCGACGCCACGCTGTCCGACTCGGCCATCGTGTTTACGTCGGATCAGTTGCCCAGCCCAAGCCTGGCCAACCAGATCACGATCAGTGCGAACGTTGAAACCAGCCTGACTGAGTATGATGCTTGTCATTGCGACAAATACTTTATTCCTGTCAGCTTCAACCCTTCGATGCCCGTGGTTCCATTGCCCGCTTCTTCGATGATGGGCGGCCTGGGTCTGGCCGTCGTGGTCCTTGCTGGATGGCTCCGCTCGCGTCGGCTCAGTGTTGCCTAAGCTGCCGCAATAATCTCAACTAATCGTCTTACTATCTCGCCGGTTCTTTTTTATGGGGATCGTTATGCATAAAGTGCGCGCATTGCTTGTGAATCTTTTCCGTGATGATTCAGGTGGCGAAGTGATGGAATATGCCCTGGTTCTGGGACTCATTTCCGTGGTCGCGATCGCGGTCATCGGGTCTTTCGGCACCAAGGCGCTTGCTCGGTGGACTTCGGTTAACAGCAAGATGTAAACGAGTCGTCTTGCCACATCCGGGGCACTAAAAAAGTCGCGCGGCATATCTTTCTTCCGCGTGAAACCAGCAGACCAGTGCGCTACCCAGCCCACTGGTCCGCTCGCATTTTTGCGATACGCTGAACCGTGATGAAAACGGCTTCGCTTAGGCCCGGTCGACCCATTTCATGCAGGGAGATAAGACCTCATCCCCGAACCCGCAAGATAAAGTAGCGCTTCCTGCTCGCTCGTCTGCCAGCCTGCCGCAACCTCGCGTTCGTTGATGCCATCGCCCAGCAAAATCACTTCATCTCCGACGTGATCCCCCGATCCTATGTCCAGGATTGAAGATTGCATCCCGATTTCCCGAATCGTCCGCCTGCTCCCATTGATGAGGCATGGCCCTTTGCGCAATCCATTGGAGTAGCCGCCCTCGATGACACCAATCCGGTCGGCGGTGAAGCCGCTATACCCGACAGGTCCGTTCGCTTTGTGTGCCTCAACGAGCCTTGCGCTCACCCGCGTCGCGCCCCGGTAGAGGGCGATCCCCGGCCGCACCGCATCCAGGCGGGCCTTTGGCTCATCCAGCAACCCTGAACCCGCCGCATGCAGCCGCAGGCCCCGATTTCCCAATGTGCGCTCTAGCAATATGGCCTGTTCAACCCGGCTCGCATGGGTCATCGCCTGCTCGCAGTCCGCGGCTGCCAATATTTCTTCGACATGGTCGGAAGAGCACGAAAATCGCTGCATCCCGGTGTCAAGGCAAAGCACAGGTCGCGCTGCCACCAGGCGGCGCGCTTCTGCAATCGTCCACACCGAGGGATTCACGTGCTGCGCCACAAACGCCGACACATCAAATTCATCAGAGGGTCCTAACGATAGAATCGGCTTGCCGCCGATGTCCCAAAGCGAATCGCGCGTCGCCTCAGCCAATGAGAACACGCAAAATCCGCTGACAACATCCCGAATGGTTTCGACGATCTGCCGAACCCCCAGGCCGTACGCATTCGCCTTCACGACACCTATGATGGGAACCCCAACACGGCCGCAAATTCCCAGTGCGTTTTTACGCACAACGCCCAGGTCAATTACCACTAAAATGGCGGAGGAAGGCTGCATCGAGATGGATTGAACGGGATTGGAAGAAATCTGTCCAGCTTGCCCTCAGGCCGCCTGGGGAGGCTCATACACCTTCACGCAATTGCGATTGGCGCTCTTGGCCGCATACAAAGCCTGATCGGCGGCGGCAAGTAGGCTCGCCAGTGTCAGAATGTTTCCCGCCTTGCTGCGCTCGGCCACGCCAATGCTCAGGGTGGGGGGATGATCCAGATGGGTGATAGCATGGGCGAAATCCACTGATGCAAATGCCTGCCGCAGCTTCTGCACGACTTGCTGCGCCTGAAAGAGCGGTGTTTGAGGCAGCGCAATGCAGAATTCGTCACCACCGTAGCGGAAGGGGAGGTCGGTTTTTCGCAGGGTGATGCGGACGCAATCCGCAAACGCCTTCAGCATGTGGTCGCCGGCGGCATGCCCATGGGTATCGTTGATTTGTTTGAAATGATCCAGGTCAATCATCACCAGCGACAATGGCACACTGTGCCGATCCGCCAGCGCCACTTCCCGAATAAGCAGTTCCTCCATCGAGCGGCGGTTATAAAGACCGGTCAGAACATCGGTCATCGACTGTTTTTCAGCTTCGGCCAGAAGCTGAAGGGTAGTTAGTACGGAGTGCGCGGTATTGACATACGTTTGCGCGAGCTGGCGATGTTCCTCGGTCCATTCTCCCTTGGGCGGCAGCAGCATGTGAACGACAGCCGTTGATTTCCGTCCGATCGTGAAAGGAATGCAATAAGCTGGATGTGATTCGGGGAATTTAAGCGAAGCATCGATTGCGCACCGCACCGGCGAACCCCCCGGTTTGAACTGGCGGGGTAAATTTTGCCGAAGGCAGGGGCACAGGGCATTATCCAGGTCGGCCACGCTTGGCGCGGCAACCAAATCCGCCGGCCAGCATGATCGCAGTTGAATTCCCGGGACCACGTCTGCTTCACTTGTCAGGATCGCCAGGCCGCTAAGCCCAAGTTCATTGCGCAGGAAATGGCTCAGGGTGGCAAAAATTTGATCGGCTTTGCCCGCGCCTTGGATGGTCTGGGAAAAGTCTAAAAGCCGATCCACAGTCGTACTGCGCTGGACGAGCTTGGTTCGGTCATGGCGGGAAGTTGCAAAAAGGCGAACACCGTGGAAACCGGCCACCATCGCGACAGCCACGCAAACCACCGCAGCCAACCACGCAAATAGCCACATAAATGCACCCGTCCTCGCTGGCGGAGCCCGAAAGGTTCTCCTTAAAGAGAACACCAACGGTCGGAACATCCCGCACGAACGTTACAAACGGTATCGACCGAACATTACGGTCGCTGAACTTGTTGGAGCAGCCCAAATCGACGGATTCCAGCGGTTGATTTGTTTGCCGAAAACGAATCCCCTGCGTACATTATGGTCATGGAATTCGGCCAACCGCCTAATCCGCAAGCATCCCGGGGCGCCCTCGATCAGGAGTTAGCCATCCTGATGGAAATTGGTCGCATTTTGTCTTCGACGCTTGAGCTCCGTGAGGCTTTCGGAAAAATGATGCAAATCATTTCAGAGAAACTAGATATGCGCCGTGGAGCGCTTGTATTGCTGGATGAATCCACCGGGCGCTTGCGCACAGAGGCAGCAGTTGGAATGACCGCCGAAGAAATCGAGCGCGGTAAATATGCACTGGGTGAGGGGATTACAGGAAATGTTGTAGCAACGGGCAGGGCGCGCATTATACCAGACCTGAAATCTGAACCGGATTTTCTTAATCGCACCGGCCGACTCACTCCTGAGTCCATGAATGCGACGATCAGTTTTCTTTGTGTCCCTATCAAAATCGAAGGGCGAACCGCCGGCGCGCTTTCGGTGGATAAGCCTTTTACCACCGATCAGGCGCTTAGGAACGACCAAACGTTTCTGGAAATTGTCTCAGCATTGCTCGCTCAGGCCATTCAAATAAATCGTATGGTGCTGCGTCAAAAAGAAGAGCTGCTGGAGGAAAACGCCCAGCTTCGAGCCCAGGTGCGAGACCGTTACCGATTTGAGAACATCATTGGCGATTCACCTGCCATGCACGAAGTGTTCGCAACGGTCGGGCAGGTCGCCAACAGTCGGGCAACGGTCCTTCTGTTGGGTGAAACCGGCACCGGCAAGGAAATGATCGCCAAGGCGATCCACTACAACTCCCCCCGGCGGGAGAAAAGCTTTGTCCGCGTCAACTGCGGCGCGCTCACCGGCACCCTCCTGGAAAGCGAGCTCTTCGGGCATGTCAAAGGCTCATTCACCGGCGCCATTCGCGATAAACAGGGTCGATTTGAAGCGGCCGACGGCGGCACAATTTTCCTCGACGAAATCGGAACGCTTGAGCCGCAGTTGCAGGTCAAGCTGTTGCGTGTTCTTCAGGAGCGGGAATTCGAACGGGTGGGCGACAATCAAACCGTGAAGGTGGATGTTCGCGTCATCGCCGCCACCAACGTCGATCTGCAGGAAGAAGTAGCCAAGAGCATGTTCCGCGAGGATCTGTTTTATCGATTAAACGTGGTGAGCATCTATCTGCCGCCGCTGCGGAATCGGAGAGAGGACATTCCGCACCTGATCGATTTCTTCCTCGACAAGTACAACGCCCAGAACGAGCGTAAACTGCGGAAAATCAGCCGCGATATGCTTAATGTTCTGCTGCGATATCCCTGGCCCGGCAACGTCCGCGAGCTGGAAAACGCGATCGAACGGGCGGTGGTGTTGAGCACGGACGAAGATTTCCACGAGGAGCTTCTGCCGCTCAGCGTGCGGATGTTCGCCGCTCAGCGGCGGACGACGCAGTCCAGCGAATCGATTGAAACACTTACCCGGCGTCTGGCCGACCAGGCCCTCAGCGATTACGAACTGCGCGAGGGTGAAATCTATCAACTGGTCATCGACCAGATCGAGCACGCTCTGATCGACCGGGCATTGGCCAAGTGCGGCGGCGTGAAAACCAAGGCCGCCGATTTCCTGGGCATCAACCGCAACACGCTGAATAAGAAAGTGAAAGACCTGGGCATCGAAGCGGTCGAGTGAATTGTTCCGTAATTCAAATCAACCAAGGTGATAAAGCTCAATTAACCGCGGGAATCAAACGACAGCAACATTATGCGATACAAATCTATTTTGCTCTTCGGGGCCCCCGGCAGCGGCAAGGGAACGCAAGGAAAGATCCTGGGTTCAATTCCCGGTTTTTATCACAGCGCCACCGGAGACATTTTCCGGTCGCTGGATCTGCAAAGCGAAATCGGCCGCAAGTTCTGGGAATATGCCGGCCAGGGCAAGCTGGTTCCGGATGAGCTCACGTTGCGCCTTTGGAAGCAGTACATCAAGGGAATTGAGATGATCAATCAATTCCACCCCGAAAGCGAAATCCTCGTGCTCGACGGGATCCCCAGAAATATTAAACAAGCGCAGCTACTGGAAGATACGATTGATGTGGTGAAGGTGATTCACCTGGTCTGCTCTGATCTGAGCAAAATGGTTGAGCGTCTTCGCCGCCGCGCGTTGCGCGAAAATCGATTCGACGATGCCAGCGATGTGGTTATCCGCCGCCGCCTGGAAACCTACGAGCGCGAAACGCGTCCGGTGCTGGATTATTATCCAAAGGACAAGATCGTATTGGTGGAAGCCACCATGTCGCAGATTCGGGTTCTCAGCAAACTCGTCGAATTTCTGGTGCCGTTGAAGGAAGACCACGATCACGAGCGGGAAGCCCGCGACGCCGTCAAGGCCACTTCCGCGGCAGCGACGGTTGCGGTTGCTCAAGGAAGTTAATGCGTAATCGCGGCAGGTTTGCGCGGGCTTCTAACGCTTAAGCGCGGCTCAGATACTGTCCGTTTTCCGTGCTGATCTTCAGTTTCTCACCCGTCACAATGAAGCCAGGAACGCGGGTGGTCAGGCCGGTCTCCATCGTCGCTTCCTTCAGCTGATTGGTCGCGGTCGCGCCTTTGATGATGGGCGGTGTGTCCTTCACTTCCAGATCTACCGAAGCCGGCAGCGTGTACGAAACCACGATGCCCTCGTGAATCAGCGCGGTGAACTGCGTGTTGGGCTTCAGATAAAGAATATCGTCGCCCACAACCGCCTTGGGAATGGTGGTCTGGTCGTAGGTTTCCAAATCCATGACCACATGCCCTTCGTTGTCCGAATAGAGATATTCGACCTGACGGCTGTCGAGGTTGGTGGTCTCAATATCGTCCGTTGCCCCCACGCGCTTGTCCTGGATCGTGCCCTTGCTGACGTCGCGAAGCTTAAACTGAACCTTGGCGCGAAGGTTGCCGGGCGTGTTGTGATCGGCATTGGTGACAACAAAAAGTTTGCCATCAATAATGACGGCCTGACCACGGCGTACTTCGCTCGCTCGCATGAAAACCTCTTCAGTCAGAAAAAGCTGGCACGTATATTACGTCCCAAGCATGTAGTGGGGTTGAAAATTTAACCGGACAACGCAGGGCCGTCAAACCTCACCCGACCCGACTGTTGTACCAAAATTGTGCGTTAAGCCCCATCCACGGATGCCGGCCACGACGCTAAGTGACGCCTGCACGGAGAGGTCGTCGACCAGCCAATGCGAAGAGGACGCCACAAAACGCGAATATTCCCATCGCGCCGGGTTCGGGCAGCGCGGCAATCTGTGCATCCCACGCGGAAATCTGGCTTTGGGATATCCCGAAGCTTGCGGCGAGGGCGTTGTACTGGGCAAGTTCTTGCGGCGTGGCGCTCGCGCCGTTGGAGGTAACGCCATCACCAAAGTTATTGCTCAGGATGACGAAATCGGCGAAGTCCACGCCCCCGTCGTAATTGAAATTTCCCTGATCCCATTTGGTGGCGGTCGAGCCGAAATGGTTGCTGAGGATCACGAAGTCTGCGAAATCGACTTTGCCGTCGAGGTTGGCGTCACCGGCGTAGGCGTAAGTTACCAGGTATGCGCCCGCGGGCAGTGTGCCGCCGTTTGGAATTGCGGCAGACACGCCGGCGGGGAGATTAGTGACCACGCCATCCGCGCCGTCGGCAAAGGCAATGGTGCGATGGACACGGTTTGCGGCGGCGGTACTGGAGGTAATTCCGGTCGTGGCCGTCCAGGGGCCACTGGCGGCGTGGTAGCTCGTCGAGAGGAGAGCCGGTATGTAAACGCTGGGTGTGCCGCCCCCGACGGCATACTGAAACGTCAGCGATCCGTTCGTTAAATCAAGCAAACCACCATTGGCCTGCACGGATTGGCAGGTGACAAAGCCTGATGTCTGGGTATCGAGGGTTATGGTGCCGCCCGAATTCAGGGTGAACTGACCGGTAAAAAACTGGCCGCCTCCGGTGAGTTTAAGCGAACCTTGTCCCACATTGGTCCAAGTAGAACTTAGCGATTTGCCGCCGAGATTAATGGTCAGCTGGTCGGAAACACCAATGGTGTCGAGAGCCGAACTATTTGCGGAAAGGCCGACCGTATAGGGCGCGTTTGAACCCGTATGAAAAGAGAGTTCGAAATTGTTTCCGGGGACGTACGATGAAGACCAATTTCCGGCTGTGTTCCAATCACCCCCCTGGGAAAGCAGCCAGTTCGCGACCGGAAAGCCTTCTGTCACAGGACTGGAAACCACGGAGGTGGGTGCAAATGTGGTCACAGGCACGCCGTTAGCCGTTGGCGCGGGCATGGACACTGGAAGAAGTGAGACCTGTGCCGCATCCGCGGTAGCCGTAATCAGGCCAATCGAGCCAGTATATGTGCCGGATGCGAGCAGGAATGGAAGGCCGATGTTTTTCGTGGTGATAAAGCCAGGCACGTCACCTGATCCATTATTGCCGCTGCCGTCATCACCCGTGTTAATCGTTTCGGCGGTATTGCCCACACCGGTAAAAATGTTGGTGACATCGCCAGCACGGTTGATCGTATTCAATTGCTGTTGCATGGCGCCGATTCCCGTAATCTGTGAGGCGGAGATGGCGCCATTGCTTCGATTGTCGGTAAATCCAGTTCCTCCCAGCGAATCATCATCAGAACCAGTCGGCAAGAACAGGTTGGAGGAAGTGAATGATATATTCCCGGCAAAGCTCGCCAGATTGAACTGGATGCCCGCCAGGCCGCTGGTTTGAGTCGGGTAAGAGTTTTGCTCGAAGACCTTCCATATTCCGCCGGTTCCACCGACGTTTTCAGTAGCGGTTACCGTCAGGCTTACCGTTTCGTCGGCATAAGCGGAGGTTGAGGAAAATCCCGCGAGCAGAGCAGCGGAGAGCCCGATCTGTTTCAGGGGGTAGCGGCGGTTCGACTTTGATTTCCGCCTTAAGCGTGGATTCATAGACTAAGCTCGCTTTGAGGATTCCAACTGCGCCGCAATTCGACAAGTTTGTTGTAGAATAACCCTCGAAAGGCGATGAAATTGTATCTGCCCCACCTATAGATGCTAGTAAATAATTCAAATTCGTGAGGTTGGAGGTCGGTTTGCGACGGCAAGGACCACCGCTACATTCGTAGGTGGTCCATCCCGTCGCAGAAGCTGTTGCTGACGAGGCTCATTTATCAATATCAATCCAGGTTATTAGGCTATTTCCATTCCAATACGAGCAGGGATACGGCCTGTCGGGGAAGGTTGAGTTTTAATGAGGTTTTGCCAGCATCAATATGTACGGTTTGAGGATCGCCGGCGAGCGCCAACTGGCCGGCTTGTTTGAGCTGGGCGTATTCATCGGAAGAGGGCTGCTCTGGCGCTCCCATCTTTTTCCAGACCGTGTAAGCGTTGCTATGGTCTTGATCGATGCGGTACTCGGTTAAGGTGGCGTCGCCCGTGGTCGGCAGATGGGTCAGCGCGAGACTAATGGAAGCAGCGGGGCCGGGGATGTCATCGTCGTAATAATTGTAGACCATCACGCTCAGTTTTTTCGGCTCCATGGCAGCTATGGCGTAGACCTCGGATTGGCCGTCGCGAATGCCTTTGCCGATGGCGCTATCCAGGCCAAGATTCGCGGAGGAACTAACAGCCAACCGCGAGCCACCCATTTTTCCGAACATGCGGAAAACATTGAGGATCGGCAGGTCGACGCCATTGCTGGCAAGGACGCGATAGCCCGCGAAATAGGGTTTGCCTTCGAATTCGAAGGACCACGTCAGCGCGCCTTCGAAGTTAACGCCGTACTTGTCCGCCAGTTCATATTCCCGGGCGAAGCAGGCGGCGGTGTAGCTTGGGAACTGCGACGTATTGCGGTATCCCAATCCTGGCGCCTCTGAAACCGGGCGGGCGGCCATGCCGTCGGGGTCTGATTCGCCGATCACAATCGGTTTGTCCTTCAGGGTGGGGAACGAAGCCACGGTGGCGAAATTGCGATCAATCCGCGTCAGTTGCGAGGCAATTCCCATCTGCACGTGACCGTCTTTAAACTTGGGCGAGCCCTTGGCGTGAAACGAAATGAAATCGATGGAGCTGCCGGTCTTTCCGGTAACTAAGTTTGTGCCGTGCACGCAATGTTCGAGAAAGGCTCGAAGCGCCTTTTCACTCCCAGCCGCCTCGTTCCCCCCAACCCGGGCTGTCGGCAAAGCGCGGCGAACCCCTTCGACGGCATAATCATAGAGTTTGTAATATTCCTCCGGTTTCCCTTTCCAATACAAAATGTTCGGCTCATTCCACACTTCCCAATACCACTTCTCAACCTCCGCTTTTCCGTAACGCTGTACGCAATGGTTCACCCATTGATAAACCAACTCGCCCCATTTGCCGTAGTCCTTGGGGGGATAGGCCTGGCCGCCAGCTTCATAGACCCGTTTTTCGAGGCTGATTTCGGTTGGGTAAAGATCGGGGCGCGTGGAGAGATCCTTGGGCATGAAGCCGATTTGAGCGTAGGGTTTAACACCCTCCTGCATGTAAGTGTCGAAAATGTGGTCGACAATTGTCCAGTTGTAAATCGGGTTGCCCTTGGCATCTTCTGTGTAGACGCCTGTAGAGCCCCACTTCATGCCAGGCGTGCCGTCGCCGCTGGTGAGCAGATGATGGCAACGGATGTAGACCTGCTCCGGACCCAGCTTGCCAAGCTCGCCTAGCAATTTCCGCCCGTCTTTCATGTAGGTGAAGTTGCATTCATCGTAGCCGAAGAATCGCCACGCGGGGCTCAGCCGCGCGATCGTCTTCGATGCGTCAATTTGGATGGCAATGGGTGTTTGGTCCTGCCCCGCGGCGCGATGTGGAATCGAAGCCATTCCGGCGCATGCCAAGATCACCAACGCGATGTGGCGAATGATCCTCTTCATGACTTGAGGCCCTCGTTTCACTGGTTTACGTCGCCGCGTACATCACACGGTAACCTGGTGGCAGCTACTTTCCCGCGAGTTGGCTCTCCACGCGCGCTTGGCCCGCTGTCACAAACGCGCGATGCAATTCCCTTTCAGGGGCCAATGACTCCTCTTCCGGATGGCTAAGCATTGCGAATATCAATAAAGCCCAAACGATCAGGCAGGTGAGCGGCTTGAGCCAATTCTCGGTTTGATGATATGCCCAGCCGTCGCAAACCAGCATAAACGACAGGACGTAAAGGAAGGTGGATGCGCGCGGCCGATCGACCACGCATATGAAGATTGAAGCAGGCAATGCGATGACCGGCGCGAGCATGACATAAGAATTGGATTCTGTTCTGGGGTTGAAGAGCATTAGAAAGCACGCAGCAAATCCAAGGAGGAAGAACGCGCGCAGCGGCTCCATCCAGCGCCGCCGTGCAAGCAGGCACAGGCCCAGCGTGGCGGCAGCCGCGGTCAATGCGATCGCGTTAAAGATCCAGCGAGACATGACCCATCCCATCTTGCCCAAAAGTCCGCGAATGTTGCAATATAAATCGGGTGGAGCGGAAGACACGTTCAGCACTTGCGCGTAAGCATGGTATTGCGCGATGACGTAATCGGTTTTCTGAAATGCGAATGGGAACAACAAAATGAACGGAATACCCAGCGCCAACCGCCAGATAAGTGGGCGATAGACCACGGCGGATAAGAGCACCATCGCGATGATGATCGGCTTAATGACAACGCCCGCTAAAAGCCAGAACACCGCCGGCCACCATCGGCCGCGGCTGAGTTCGGCCGCGGTTTGAAGCATAAGTCCCGCAATGTGCAAATTGGCCTGCCCATTGCGAAGACTGGCCATGGCGGGTGGAAGTGTCGCGGCAGTCGCCAGGGCAAATACCAGTAGATGCCGGCTGGGCGACAGAATTCGCGTCATTCGCCATACACCGGTAGCAAATAAGCCAAGCCCCAAAGCGCGCCATCCAAGATCGCCAGCAGGGTGCCCCATGAGCGCAAAGGGCGTATAGGCGAGCGCGAATTGAGGCAGATATAGGAATCCGTCTATGCCGAAATTGTGAAGATAAACGCCCCGCCCGGCCCACCAGTCCTGTGCCGCGGTTGCGTACACGCCGCAGTCGCTATGCGACATGGGAGCGCGCCAGACAAGAATCGAGATGACCACCCAGGCGACGAACCACATGAAGCCGGCAAAAATCCCAAGAGCCTGTTCACGCTTGGGATAGGAAGGAATTGTCGGCATCGCGGCGAACCTTTCCGAGCAAAGAACTTTCGACGATAACGGCTTCAGCCGCTCGGTCAAGCCAATGCGGTACGGCGAAATGTTGACTACCGCCTTCATACAACTTAAAAAAGTGAACAATGCCCCCGCCCGTTCTGCCCATTGATCGCAAGGATTTCCTTTGCACGCTCATTCTTCCTGTATATGACGCGGTGGATTGCATCGCGTCCACCGTGGGCCGACTTCAGGATTTTGTCGCCAATCATCCTGAATGGTGCGTGCTGCTTGTGGTTGACGGCTGCCCGTTCGGCAGCGCCCAGGCGCTGAAGCCACTGATCGAAAATCTCGGGCCGGCCATTCGGATGGATACCTATGAGCAAAATCGCGGAAAAGGCTTTGCCCTTCGACGCGGGCTCGATCTGGCGACCACACCGTACCGCATTTATACCGATGTGGACCTGGCGTATGACCCCGAGGAAGCCGTCAAAATCCTGAGCCTTCTAATGAACGGGGCGGACGTGGGCGTCGTCAATCGAGCCAATCCCAGCTCTCGATTTGTGATGAGCCCGTCCGAGTTTCCCAGAATTTATAAACGTCATCTGATGAGCCGGGGATTTAACTGGTGGCTGCGCCAAATGCTGCCGATCAGCATTCTCGATACCCAGGCCGGGCTTAAGGGTCTGACGGACAATGCGTGGCAAACCATTGGCCCCCACATGACGACCGATGGGTTTTTCTTCGATGTCGAACTCCTCGCCCGCGCCGGCGCGATGGACCTGCGCATCGCGGAAATTCCGGTGATGGTTACCTACATTGATCCAACCACCGTTCGAATGGTCACCCACGGCTGGGCGATGATGAAGGACACCATCCGGCTCAGAAAAGATCTGCGGCTGAAGAAAATCGTCAAGCGCGCGACGCCCGAACCGGCGGGAATCGCAAATCCCGTCATCGGTTTAAGGGCAAAGCCGCTTTGAGCCGATGAGTCACGCCATTTTAAGTTCCGTATTCCATTTGCAACATCGTTAAATGAGATCCCCTAGCGCTCCATTGGCCGTGGTGGTCACCGCCGATGATTTCGGCATCGGCCCGCGAACCAGCGAAGGGATCATCGAAGCGCATCTGCGCGGACCGGTCACGGCGACGAGCCTGATGGTTGTTACCCGAGAGCATGCGCGGGCATCAATCAGTCTGCTTGAAAAAGTCCCAGCTCTCGATGTGGGTCTGCATGTGGTGCTCACGCATTGCGGGCATAAGCCGCTGGCCGCCGGGCGATCTTCGGGTCTTGTGGGGAGGGACGGTTTTTTTCTTTCCAACAGCCTTCTCTGGCTGAAAGCGTATTGCGGCGGACTAAGTAAAGTTGCCGTCGCCGATGAGATCGCGGCACAGGCCGACATGTTTCGCGCGTTCCTCGGACGAAATCCCACCCATGTCGATTGCCATCATCATGCGCACCAGCTTCCAACGACCTGCGACGCCCTCATCGATGTGATCGAACAGGGCATCTTGCCCCCGGTAACGCGAACCACGATTGAACCGCCGCGTGTTTCACGCAATGTTTCCGGCGCGCGGACAAAACGTTGGGCGGCCGGATTTGCCGGTCGCCGGGCGGCTGCGGCATTTGGCGCGCGCGGCATCGCCAGCAACGATTATTTTATTGGAATGCTGGCCGCTGGCGATTTGAAGAAAAAGTTTCCATGGCAGGGGTTTCTCGACAACCTTCCGTCCGCCGGCCTGGTCGAATGGGTCGTTCATCCCGGGTTGCGCGATGATACCCTGCTCGGTCGCGATGATTACTCGCTCCAGCGCGTGGATGAACTTGAAGCGCTCACGGGCCCCGACGGCGCCAAAACCCGCGAACGAATGGCATCGGTGCTCGCGCGAAAATCGCTGCTCTTTCAATCCCCGCCTCTTACCTCATGCGCGTCGTCGCCTGTTGTGTCGAGATGATCTTTCAAGGGCACTGGTTGAACAACGCAATCGCGTCGGTTTCGTTGATGCCTCTTCAGTTCGCCTTCCCGCAATTAATTTCAACGCCGGGCAACAGAACTCAAGGTCGTCATGCTCATTTTGTCCAGCGTGAACGTGGCTTTCCCGTCGGCTACGGAAATCCCAGGAGATTCTTTCATTCCGCGCTCCGCATCCGTCACATATAAATGCAGTTCTTTTACCGATGATGGAAGCCCGGAAATTGTCATTTGCCGCGTCGCCCCATTGTTCACCATATGCGCCACGTAATCTTCCTGATTGCGATAAGCGCAGCACGAAATGGAAGAACTATCCACCACGGCTGGAATTGCCTGCGAGCCGGGCGGGGTTAGATTCATCTGCTTTATTTGCCAAAACCGTCTCGCTGGGCGAAGGGCCTGCCCCGTCCGTCCGCCGCCTGAAAGAATCGAATAGTTTTCGGTCAACTGCCAGTGCAGAATGGATCGGGGCTGTGAATCAGCACAAATCCGCGCGTAGGTGTCAATTTCGTATAGCGCAAACCATGGCTCGTCGAAAATCGCGGGATATCGATAGGCATCCGAATCCGTTCCCCCTTCCGCCACGTAAAGTGGCACCCCCAGCCGCCGGGCGGCTTCGCCCCAGGCAATAAATTCCTCCTTCGTGCCATCGTGCCATGAATGGTACGAAACGCCGCCAATATATTTCACGGCCTCCGGGTCGTTCATTGCCGCATCCAAGAATTTCACGGGCTGAGGGCTAGCGGCATCAGCCAGCATCATGCGGGTCTTTAGCCCTTCCGCTGCAAACCTCGCTCCCAGCTCCTTAATCATCTGTGCGTGTTCCAAAGGCGTCTGCAAAATGTTAATGCCAAGGTCGCACTCGTTCAGCGTGAATAGCACCGGCTCAACTTCATAATTCTTCTTCAGATATTTCACGTAAGAAATAATCGACGCATATACCGCGTCCGATTTCTCCCGCCTCACATGCCGCCCGGCAATACCGTTCGAAGGACGCGTTGAGGGAACCAGCCCCCATTCCGGCATATCCCAGATCGAAATGATCACCGGAATATTCTTCCGGCTCAGCGTTCGCGCCATTTCCATCGCTTCGCGGACATGATTATTAAGCTGCCCACTGTCCGCCGCCCGCGCCGCATCAACCTCTTCCACCGGCTGCCATCGGTCCAGCGGCATCGCCACTCGGCCCCAGGGCACTCTTAGGTTGGCCAGGTTGTATTCAACAGCCGCGGCATCGCTGGGACTTTGCAAACGGAAGTTGCCCCCAATTCCATCGAACGCGGCGCCCGGTCTGGTGACATCCAAACTGAGATGAACGGGTCGTGTGTCGATCTCTCCGCCTGCAATAATGGTAAAGATCGCGCGCACGGTCTGGCCCTTACCCAGGTTTCCCGTCCCAAGCGGGAAGTAGATCGCGATCAGATTGTCCTTTGATGTATCCCGTGGAAGCTGCAGCCCTTCACGGGCCGCCCCGTCCGTATCAATGAAACGGTCCTGCTGAACCACGATGTCAGTAAGCGATTCGAACGCCAGCTCAATGTGCCGGTGTTTCGACGACAGTCGGATGCCGTTGGCTTTGCCCGTCAGGTACTTCGTTTCTACTTCCGCAAGTTGGGCGGGCAGCATGGTAGGGGGCGCTTCGGCGACGGCTGACCCAACCAATCGCGCTGTTCCTCCATCGTAATCACCACTCGGCAGATTGACGAAGTAATAAACCCCCGCAAGATTCAAATCAGCTTCCGCGGTGGCCTGCACCGTAACCTTCACAGCATCATGCCCCGTATCTTCGATCGTCTGTTGAAAACTAATCGCCTGATTGCCGCGAAGGTGAATCGTCCCCGTGGCGATCTGCTCATTGCCATTCCGCGACCAATGCGGGTTTCGCACCTTGTGCGCCGCCGTAAACGCGAACGATTTCCAATCCGGAGCATAAGCGCGCAGGCTGGTCGCGAATTTCATCAATTCGCCATCCACGCGAATTCCCCGGAAATCCCCCCAGCCATTGCATTCGGCCGCGCCGAAACTTTTTTGCGGGATGCACGGGAGAATCACCATCATGAAAAGCCAGGTTACCGCCGACTTCATCGATCCTCCCACCTGCCGAAAAATTTGCGGGCAGTTAGTTGCAAGCTATCTTGCGCCGGTGCCGCGCCCTCATCCAGCAGCGCCTTGGGGCAACGCCCGCTCTTTCCTATACAGCGCGTGGCAGGTGATGTGGTCTTGCGCCAGCGAATTAGGTTGCCGTGCTATGCCCGTTTGATTGTCCGCGGAGTTACTGGTTTGGAGGGTGAAAGTGAGTGAAGGCCGCCGCGCAGGTTTTTCGATACCAGCTCAACAAATCGCGAGGCCGCCATCGATCGGCTCCGCCCTTGCCGCCAGGCAACCGCAATCTGTCTGACCGGCTTCCCCGGACGCAGCCGCGGATAACCGCATCGACCGGATCGGTCCGCCGCCGCCGCCATCTCCGGCACCATCGAAATCCCCACCCCAAGCGCCACCAATTCCAGAATCGTCAACAACTGTGTGGTGCGGCAGACAACACGTCGTGCCAGGTGCCGCGCGCTGCAGAATCCCTGAATCTGCCTTCCCAGGCAATGAATCTCTTCGAGGCTGACGGTGGGTTGCCCGCGCAGGTCAGCGAACGTCACCTCTGAATGCGCCGCCGCTGGGTGGGATCGTGGGACCGCGATCAGCAATTCCTCCTCCGCCAAAACCTCAATTTCAAGCAAGTCGTCCTGCACCGGCGTGCTCAGCAGCGCACAATCAATCTCATTGTCAGCCAATGCTTCAACCAGGGTTTCCGTCAGCCCCTCGCGCACCGCTATCTGGCACTTCGGATAAGCGGCACGAAGATTTTCCAGGGCGGCGGGAAGCAGGTAGGGGGCCATCGTGGGAATCGCGCCAACCGTCAGCGTCCCCTGGCAATCACCCGCTTCCCGCGTGATATTCAATTCCGTATCCCGAACTTCCGCCAAAATGCGCCGCGCTCGCGGCAGCAGTGCCCGCCCGGCATCGGTAATGACAATGCCGCGCCCCATCCGGTCGAACAGGTTCACGCCCAGCGACACCTCAAGCTTTTTCAGCTGCTGGCTCAGCGAAGGCTGCGCAACATGGCAACGATCCGCCGCCCGGCTGACACTCCCGCATTCCGCGGCCGCCACAAAATAACGAAGCTGTTGCAGTTCCATAGGATGTACCTATCGTAGACAGTGCCTAATCATATTGGACGACTATAGATCAGGTCCGTATGCTTTGGCAAATCCTGGCCGCAACGCCCGCGCGATTGCGCCAGACCGTCTTCTGAACCTTTTTCCGGAGTCTACGAATGGATGAAACAAAATGCCCCGCGTTAACCACCGCCAATGGCGCCCCAATCGGCATCCAGCAGGCCCTTACCGCCGGCCCGCGCGGCCCCGTGCTCATGCAGGATGTCCAGCTCATCGAACAGATGCAGCATTTCAACCGCGAGCGAATCCCCGAACGCCCCGTTCATGCCAAGGGCTCCGGCGCTTACGGCATCTTCACCGTCACCAAAGACGTAACAAAATACACCCAGGCCAAACTGCTCGAAAAAATTGGCAAGACAACCGAAGTCTTCCTGCGCTTTTCCACCGTAGCCGGTGAGCGCGGCGCCGCCGATGCCGAGCGCGATGTCCGCGGCTTCGCCCTGAAGTTCTATACCGAAGAGGGCAACTGGGATCTGGTCGGCAACAACACCCCGGTCTTCTTCGTCCGCGATCCCTACAAATTCCAGATGTTCATCCACACCCAGAAGCGTCACCCGCAATCCAACATGCGCGATCTGGATATGCAGTGGGATTTCTGGTCCCTTTGCCCCGAATCGCTGCACCAGGTCACCATTCTTTTCTCCGACCGTGGAATCCCCGCAAGCTATCGCCAGATGCATGGGTTTGGCAGCCACACTTATTCGCTGGTCAATGCCCACAACGAGCGCGTCTGGTGCAAATTCCATTTCAGGTCGATGCAGGGCGTCAAGAACATGACCGATGAAGAATCGTCCGCAACCATCGCGCAGGATCGCGAGAGCCATCAGCGCGATCTCTACGGCTCCATCGACCGCGGCGAGTTCCCCCGCTGGCGCGTTTCAATCCAGGTGATGACCCAGCCCCAGGCCGAAACCTTCCGCTGGAACCCGTTCGATCTGACCAAAATCTGGCCCCACAAGGAATTCCCACTGATTGAAGTCGGCGTGCTGGAACTGAACCGCAATCCGCAAAATTATTTCGCTGAAGTAGAGCAGGCCGCTTTCAAGCCCAGCGCATTGGTGCGCGGTATCGGCCCCAGCCCAGACAAAATGCTGCAGGCGCGGCTCGTAAGCTACGCCGATGCACACCTCTATCGTCTTGGTGTGAATCACACCGAAATTCCCGTCAACAAACCCCGCTGCCCGGTCATGAACTTCATTCGCGACGGCGCATCCGCCACCGCGGCAAACTACGGAAGCCAGCCAAACTATTGGCCCAACAGCCATGCGGGAACGCCCCTGCCCACCCCCGCCTTCGCTGATCCCGCCTGGCAGCTTGGTCAAACGGTCGCCGACCGCTTCGATTCAACCGTAGGTCACGATGATTTCACCCAACCAGGAAATCTCTACCGCCTGTTCGATGAAGGCCATCGCGATCGCCTGACCACGCGCATCGCTGGCGCCCTCAGCCACGCCCGCCGCGAAGTCCAGCTTCGCCAGCTCTGCCATTTCTTCCGCGCTGATCCTGATTACGGTCAGCGTGTCGCCACGAAACTCGGAATCGATATGAAGGAATTTCAGCCGCAGAGCGGAGAGTTGGTGACGGCCTAGCACTGGCTTCAGGCCAGAGTCTGCGCGGCGTCGGGGGGCGAAGGCGGCTTCGCTCCCCGCGTAAAGGCAGCAAGCTCCGTCATGCTTTGCAGCACATGGACATTGGAAAGATTGCGAACACTCAAGTCGTTCGCTGCCCGGCCCCCAATAAGTAGCCGCGTGTTCAACGGCCGCAGTTCTTCAACCAGCTTTTCAACATCGCGCTGCAGCTGCGCTTTCTGATCGATCACGCTCACCGATAGCCAGACAATCGAAGCTTTATATTCCGCAGCAGCGCTACCAAGAAATTCCACCGGGGTATCAGGCCCAAAGTTGATCTCTCGATAGCCGGTATCCGCTAGCACAGTCGCCACCATCAACGAAGGCAGCAAATACCGATCCCCCTGCGGCGCACCCCCAATGGCAACCGGCGCCGAAGCCTGAACAGGGGCCAGCAACTCCCGCAACTTGTTAATCGCCTGTATGCAGATATCGGTAGCGCGATGCTCGGCAAGAATGCCCCGGGCATCGTGCTGCCACAGTTCCCCGATGCGCTTCATAGCATGCTGCATCGGCCCATCGAAAATCCCAGCGACATTCGCGCCCCCCAGATATAGCGCCAGGATCGCTCCCCTGGCCCGTTCCGAATCTCCCTCCTGAAGCGCTTGAAAAATCCCTTCCTCGTCCGGCGTTCCACCTTTCAGGGGGTCTGTGATTTGAACGGCAATCCCAAGAATATCAGGCCGCACTACCGTCGCGTGCGTTTCCCGAATAAAACGAATCGCCTCAGACAACGGGATCCGGCGATGCCCGCCCACCGTCCGCGATGTCCCAATAGCACCGCTATTCGTCCACCGGCGCAGCGACGACTCACTCGCCCCAATCGCCTCCGCCAAATCCTTCGTTGTAAGCAACTTTTCCATATTTTCTGACTGATTTGAATGAATCATAGAGCGCGGTAATGTTTTTGTCGACGATTACATCTATAGAAATAACTTAAACTTAGGACTATTTTCTAAAAATAGTCCTTTGTTTTCTACTTGATTATTGGAAATAAATTCGCTAATATTGACTGAATTGGATGATTTAGTCGATTTGGTTGATTTATCGGAGCCACCCCATGATCGCAGCAAATCGGATCCCTTCTTTGCCTCTTCCGTCTGCTTACCGCCATCCCGGCACACAACCCGTTCCCGATATTGATCTTCACCGCATCGAACGCGCGGTGCGCGAGATTCTGCTGGCCATCGGTGAAGACCCCGACCGCGATGGGTTGGCGGAAACACCCAAGCGGGTCGCCAGATCCTATCGAGAGCTGTTTCGCGGTTTGCGCGAAGATGCCAGCACCCATCTCCGTCGCACGTTCGAGCAGGACCACGAAGAAGTCATCATCGTTCGCGACATCGAGTTCGCCAGCGTGTGTGAACATCATCTTCTCCCTTTCCTCGGTCGGGCCCACATCGCCTACCTGCCAAAGGGCGGGCGCGTGGTCGGCCTTTCCAAACTTGCTCGAACGGTCGATGTCTTCGCCCATCGGCCGCAGGTGCAGGAGCGCCTCACCGACCAGATTGCCAATGCCCTTGTCGAGCATCTCAATCCCCAGGCCGTCGCTGTAGTCATCGAAGCCCAGCATATGTGCATGAAGATCCGCGGCGTGAACAAGAATTCAAGCACCATGCAAACCTTCGCCTGTCGCGGCTCCTTCAAGACGGATCGCGCGATGGGCGCGGAGGTCATTTCACTCATGTGTCAAAGTCGCAAGTAATTAACGCCTCGAGTTGCTCCGGAAGCGAGCCCGGCATGTAGCCGAGCCACTTTTGGAGGCAATAAATCAATCGGTCGCAAGACCAGAAGGATTCTTCCATGTTCAAGAGCACTCGTCTCATCGCCCTGGGTTTACTGGGAATTGTCACCGTAGCCGGTCTGGGCTGCTCCTCCGGC
This sequence comes from Planctomycetota bacterium, assembly GCA_030775485.1. Classification (GTDB taxonomy): domain Bacteria; phylum Planctomycetota; class Phycisphaerae; order Tepidisphaerales; family Tepidisphaeraceae; genus JALYJB01. The sequence continues at coordinate 87,484 of JALYJB010000009.1, forward strand.
GCCGAGCCGACCCCAGCCACCACCCAGCCCACAGCCATGACCAAGGACATCGTCGATACCGCCGTCGCCGCCGGCCAATTCAACACGCTGGCAGCAGCGCTCAAGGCAGCCGGCCTGATCGATACCCTCAAAGGCCCCGGCCCCTTCACCGTCTTCGCGCCAACCGATGAGGCATTCGCCAAGCTGCCCGCCGGGACGGTCGATGACCTGCTGAAACCGGAAAACAAGGACAAGCTCGTCGCCATCCTGACCTACCACGTCGTAGCCGGTAAGGCCATGGCCAAGGACGTCATGGGCATGACCGCCGCCAAGACCGTCAACGGCAAGGACCTGCCCCTGAAGGTCCAGGACGGCAAGGTCATGGTCGGCAATGCAACCGTCACCAAGGCGGACATCGAAGCCTCCAACGGCGTCATCCACGTGATTGACACCGTTCTGCTCCCATAATCAGAGCCACACATGACCTCTGGCGATCGGCTGGGACACCAAGACGTGCCCAGCCAGATCGCCTTTTCTTGCGCGCTCTTTGGGATTTTGCCCCGCTGCTTCGGAGTCGTTAAACTCACCCTATGGCCAATCATTTTTCACTTGGATATTTTTTCGCGATCGCCCTAGCCATTCTTTTACCTGGCTGGATGAACCCTGCGTCCGCTGCCTCGGATAAGACCATTGTCGTGACCAACGCTGGCGCGGTGGGCGACGGCGTGACGCTTAACACGGTTGCGCTGCAAAAAGCCATTGATGCCCTCAGCGCCGACGGTGGGGGGACGGTGATTATTCCCCCCGGTCGTTTTCTGACCGGCACTATCCAGCTCAAGGACAACATCACTCTGCATCTGGACGATCAGGCAATCCTGCTGGGCAGCACCAACAAGGCCGACTATCGCAACGTCGATCCCTTCATCGACGGCACCAAGATCTTGCGCGGTGAGGCGATGATCGTCAGCTCAGACGCCAAAAATGTCGGCATCGAAGGAAACGGCGCCATCGACGGCCAGGGCAAAGCGCTCTCCACCGCGGAAGGGAAATACACCGTTCGCCCATTTCTGGTCCGATGCGTGCGCTGCACCGGCGTCTCGGTAAAAAACGTGACCTTGCGCAACTCCGGAGCATGGACACTGAACTTTTTCCAGTGTGATAAAGTTACCGCCAGCGGCGTGACGATTCGAAGCCGCGGCCTGGCCAACAACGACGGCATCGACACCGATTCCTGCCAGAACGTGAAGATCAGCGCTTGCGATATCGACACCGGCGACGATGCCATCTGCCTCAAGACCACCAGCACCCGGCCTTGTCGCGATGTCACCGTCACCGATTGCAAACTGCGAACATCCTGCAGCTCCATAAAGATCGGCACCGAAACAATCGGCGATTTTGAGGCGATCCACATCAGCCACTGTCAGGTGCGCGATATCGGAATGTCCGGAATCGCCGTCTATTCTGTTGACGGCGCGCAGATTCACGATGTGAAAGTCAACGATATCACGATGGATGGGGTGATGATCCCCATCAGCGTCCGGCTTGGCGCCCGCCTCAAAACGTTCCGCGCCGGAGATGTCGCAAGGCCGCCGGGAACAATCCGTGATGTGACGATCCAGAATGTTCGCGCCACCGGCGCTAAACGTATCGGCCTTCTCATCAACGGTGTGCCAGGGCACCCAATCGAATCACTCACGCTCGAAAATATCAAGATCGAAGTGGTAGGGGGCGGAAAACCGGAGGATGCAAAAGTGCAGCTGGCTGAGAACGAAGCCACCTACCCCGAGGTCAAGATGTTCGGCGCCGTGATGCCCGTCTACGGCCTCTATGTCCGACACATCGACGGCATTGTATTTAAAGACGTGACCCTGTCAGCCGCCAGGCCCGATCCTCGTCCGGCGGCGTCGTTCATTGACGCAAAAAGTCTGACCCCCGCCGATTTCCCCAACGGTGTATCCGTGGACTCACCCGCTACCACGCCATAGCGCTAAAAGTGTGCATAGCGAGTCAAAAATAAGGGTTTTGTAAAATGTGCCATGTGGCACATTTTTACTTTCGCCTTGCGGCGCCCCCTCAGCGTGCGGCATTTCAACAAAAAACCTTCACTCTTCACGAAGCCAGACCCGACCAGTTCCAGAGGCCTACTTGATATCCCCGAAATGGACGTCCTCGGCTTTACTTCCATCATCCAATATCTGAATCGTCGTAGCCGGGCCAAGGTTGGGTTCAACCCACGAGCGTAACGCCCAGACAACTTGCTTGTCGGGCGTAACTTCCCACGCCTGCACCGGGGCGGTGCTTGGATCAATCTTGCCATTCCACTGATTCACCCAATTGTTAAACAGGGTGTTGCCATCGGGCAGCCGGGTGGCGATTTGGAATTGGGAGACTTTGTAGTCGGGAATGTCATCGGGCGCGAATTCCCAGACCGTTTCGCCCTTGGGGTTGATCTCGCGGATGCGTTTGGCGGTAATAAGCGTGTTGCCGTTTTTCAAACGGGCGGCAGACCACGCTCCCGGCGCAGCCATCGACCACACCTCTTTGCCATCGGTGTCGTATTCCACCACCTTGCCCATGTCCATGTGGGTCACAAGCACCGTGCCGGCGTCAGTAAGGCGGGCATGACGGAACTGGCCGTGCGTGCTGTTGACGTTCTTCACGGGCAGCGGAAACTCCTTCTCTATCTTGCCGGTGGTGATGTTAGCGACCATCAGCTTCGGTTCCGGACCATTCTGAATGAACAGCACATGCTCGGCGCCGATCGCCTGCGCCGTGTGAATTTCCGATTTAGGCGCGGCGTCGAAATTCCAAATGACTTTCTTATCGGGGCTGATGAGCGTTACGCCGAACTGGTGGGCGAAGAGCACGTTGCCGTTGGAAAGCAGCGTTGCGTCGCTGATTTCCCCTTTGCCGGTGGTTTCGTTGTAAGCCCAGGCAATCTGCCCCTTCCGCACGATATACATATCCCGTGTTTTTGCCTCGCCCGCATAAAAGAAATCATGCTGGGCCAAACCATTGCCCGGAAGAACAGCGGGCGCTGCCGGCTTGCCCGCCGGCCACCCCTTGGCAACCGGCTTGGTGGTGGGAATGCTCGGCTGCGTTGCGACCGGTGGAATTCCCTGGCCACGACTGGGCGCGGCCAACGACAGCAAGCCAATGACAGAGGCAAAGGTACCCAGAACGCGTGCTTGGACTTTATTCATGGTCTGTTCCTGTTGGATGTGCAGGTTTATCTCCCAAAGTCTCGCCGTCCGCAAGGAACGACGACGCGACTCAATCGGCGCGCCGTATATCGGCCCAAAACAGCGCTACCGGCGATTCGCAATTCACCCGCGATGAGAATGGGCTGGCATTAACCGTTCCACAAAAGGGAACGGACAATTACGCGGTTGCCCTCAGAATCACTCCGAAGAAATGAGATCTCTAACGCTTGGAGCGGCTCGATCGTTTCGCTTTTCGTCGCGCTGTTTTTACGGCAGCAGCGCTGCGATCCGCAGCGGTCTCCCACAGACGAAATCCGCCGCGAAAGGCATTGGCGTTGGCGCCGGCGCGGCAACTGGTGGGCAGCTTCTTAAGCTTGTTGACGTTTCCGCCGCCCAGAACCACGTCGTCAGGTTCCAGGGCGGCAACGAGCCGGGACACCACATCCTCGACCGTTTTCCGCCACTTTTTCTTTCCCCGCCGCTTCAAGCCCGCGACGCCCACATAATCTTCAAACGTGCTCTTCTTATAGGGAAGATGGCCCAGTTCCATCGGTTCCACGATGCCGTCGACCACCATGGCAGATCCGAGGCCGGTTCCAAAGCCAAGGAAGAGCATTTTCCCGCCCAGATAGCTGCCCAGCGCCTGCAGGGCGGCGTCATTCATTACTTTGACCGGGCATCCGAAAGCTTCTTTAAAGTTGAACCCAACCCAGCCGCCACCAAGATTATGCGGCTCGGAAATCGGCCGGCCGCGAAGGACAGGTCCGGGATAGCCGATCGAGATCGAATGGTATTTCCAATTTCTGGTCAGCTTGAGAACCTGCGCCACCATCGTCTCGGCGGTCATCATGGGGCCGGAGGCGAACTTGCGGGGGATCTTCTGGCCGGTCAGGAGGACCTTGACGTTCGTCCCGCCCACATCGATTACCAGTACCTTCATACAAGCCGCCAAAGTGAAATCGCGGCCCGCCGGGGCCGCTCGAAGGAACGGGAAGATAGCTTTCCAAAGCGGTTTAGGGAATGGACCGGGCGCCGAGCATCGCGCTGTGGGGGATTGGCGGGACCGTTCGTTTTGCCCCATCAACCGGACTCGCAACCTTTGCTGGCGGAGACTATGCTTTTCACGCACGTCGTTTAAAACTTTGGCGCTGATTGAGGAAGAACAAATGTCTCACAGGATTTCGTCGCTTCGGAGGGTCGGCTTTCTGCTTGCCGCTTTTCTTCCTTTGTTGATGCGCGTAAGCGCTCGGGGCGAGGAGGTCGTCCGGAGCCTATCCTTCAACGGGGTGCTTTGCGAGCGGCGGCTTTCGCTTAAAGAACTTGGCGCGGACATGCCGGCGGACTGGTCGGATTATTCGTTCCTCGTCCTTGAAATGCGGACCTCGACACCGCAGCGCTTTGGCCTTTGGGTTTACACCGGCGATGGCGTGCGACGGATTGAGATTCAACCCTTCGGGCAGAATGTATGGCTGCGCGCCTCGATTCCCTTGCAATACTTCAAAGGCATGGACAAGTCGGGCAATGATCTGGCCTCGACCAACAACCGGCGGACAAATTCATTCTGGATGTCCGTCTGGGGACCCTGGGGAGAACTTAATTCTGTCGAGGGAATCGGGCTATCAATGGATTATCCGATTAACAATCCGACCATTGAGCTTCGCGCGATCCATCTTTCCAGGAAGGATGAAGGCTCTGAATTTCTTGAGAAAACGCCGGTGACCGATGAATTCGGGCAATGGGTGAATGTGGATTACCCGCGCAAGATCAAGAGCCGCGAGCAGCTCGATCGGGAGCTGGCCGAGGAGGAAAAGACCTGGGGCAGCCCGGCGGATTACGGCTACGGCAAGTTTGGCGGATACCAGCAGACGCAGGCGAAGGCAACGGGTTTCTTTCGCGTCGAGCAGATCGACGGCGTCTGGTGGTTTGTCGATCCCGAAGGTCACCTGTTTCTATCGACAAGCTCCAATGGCATCACAGGCCCGAGAAACGGCAAACCCGCCACACAGTCGGCCACTGCGCTGAACCGGACGCTGCGCCGGCTTGATTCGTGGGGCATGAACACCGGCGGCCAGGGCCGGCCCAACATTGTCTTCCTGCGCTGGAACACTCTTGCCGCCTCCACATTTCTTGGATTGCCCGATGTTTATTCCGACGACTTCGCAACCGGCATCGACCAGTCAGCCAGGGAACAATGCGCGCCGCGCAAGGATGATCCGCTCATCATCGGATATTTCATCGGCAATGAGCCGCCCTGGGGGGGGCGCGAGACGGAAGTTATTGACCTGATTCTTAAAGGGCCCGACACAGCAACCAAGGCGAAGCTGAAGGATTTTCTCGCGCGGGGAGATACCCCCAAGCGGCGGACGCAATTTGTCATCGGCGCGTTCCAGCATTACCTGGACCTGGTTTGCACGGCAGTAAAAAAGTACGACCCCAACCATCTCAACCTGGGCATTCGCTTTGGCGGCAATCCCGCTGCCGAGGTTTTAAGAACGGCGCGGATCTTCGATGTCTGCAGCATCAACGTCTACGAGTATGAACCGACCAAGCAACTGGAACGCACCTATCGGCTGACCGGGCGCCCGATTCTGATTGGGGAGTTTCACATCGGGGTTCCGGAAAACGGCCTGGGCTCGGGCCTGGTGCAGGCGATGAATCAGACCGAGCGTGGCATCGGCTATCGCTATTTCGTCGAGCAGGGAATGTCGCTGCCCTATGCGCTGGGAGCGCACTGGTTCACATGGCGCGATGAGCCGGTTCTCGGGCGCATGGATGGGGAGAATTACAACATCGGCTTTGTCGATTCAACCGACCGGCCTTATCCCGAGCTGGTTGACGCCGCGAAGCTGACCCACAAGCGTTTGTTTGATCTTCACTCCGCGAAAATCCTGCCCTTTAGCCGAAAGCCAAAAACATCGGAAGCGGGAACACCCTCTTCCCCCTGGGGATTGCAATAGAGCTATCGCGGCGTGGCCCTGTCTCAATGCACGGCCCGTTATTTATGAGAAAATTCATGCGGTCGATAAAAGCGATTTGTACCCTTGCCACCATATTTCTGGTGCTCGGCGCGGGGGTTTCGAAGGCGCAAACCACCGTGCCGATCGCGCCGCCGAAATTTCTTGAATGGGCGCTGACGCCGCCGATGGGCTGGAATTCCTGGGATTGCTTTGGCGCGGGGGTTACGCAGACCGAGACCCTGGCCAACGCCGATTACATGGAGCGGAACCTCAAGGCCCATGGCTGGAACATCATCACGATCGATATTCAGTGGTATGAGCCATTGGCTCACACGGACCGCTATCGCCCCAATGCGCTGCTGGAAATGGATGCCAACGGCCGCCTTCTGCCCGCCGGCAATCGCTTTCCGATGACCAGGGAGACTCACTCCTTCAAGGCAATGGGAGATGCGCTGCATGCCAGGGGCCTTCGGTTCGGCCTGCACCTGCTTCGCGGGATTCCCCGACAGGCGGTAAAGCAAAACGTTTCGATTCTGGGGACAATTGTTCATGCTGGCGACATTGCCGACAAGACCTCCAAATGCCCATGGAATGGCGACATGTACGGCGTGGACATGTCCAAGCCCGGCGCGCAGGAATATTACGATTCCGTCTTCGCGCTGCTGGCGTCCTGGGACCTTGATTTGGTGAAGGTTGATGACCTTTCCGCGCCGTACCACACGGCGGAAATCGAAGCGATTCGCAAAGCCATCGACAAATGCGGCAGGCCGATCATTTTCTCGACGTCGCCTGGAGCAACGCCGGTCAATCAGGGCCGGCACATTCAGTCATATGCCAACATGTGGCGAATCAGCAATGATTTCTGGGATGACTGGCCCGCGTTGTATTCCCAGTTCGCGCGCCTTAATAACTGGACACCGTTTTGCGGACCGGGCCATTTTCCTGATGCGGACATGCTGCCGCTTGGCAACATACGCGCGTGGCAGGAGAAAAATAGCTGGACGCAATTCACGCACGACGAGCAGCGGACGATGATGACGCTATGGTCGATCGCGCGCTCCCCGCTGATTGTGGGCGCCAATCTTCCCCAAAACGACGCTTTCACGCTTTCACTTTTGACCAATGACGAGGTTATTGCCGTCGATCAGGATTCCACAAATAACAAGCAAATTTACAGCACCCGCAATCAGATCGCGTGGGTGGCGGATGTGGTGGATTCAAAAGACAAATACCTGGCGATCTTCAATGCCGCGCCAGCGCCGCTGGCTGACCGAGGGCGTGGCCGGCGTCGCGCCACCTCGCGGGGCGCTTCCGCCGCTTCGGCGCCAATGACCATGCCGGCCTCCGCGCCAATAAATCTCGCCGCCACGCAACCCGCCGCAATTTCGGTGCCGCTTGCGGACCTTGGGTTAAGCAGTCCCTGCAGCGTCCGCGATCTCTGGGCGCAAAAGGATATCGGAATTGTGAAAGACATGGTGGAGGCCACCGTGCCTTCCCATGGAGCGGTGCTTTACCGGATTCATTCCCCCAAGTAGGCGAGCTGCGGGTTCCACACGGTGGTTGGACATGGAGAATTCGTGCCGAGGTATTTCAGATGAAACCATTGATGCTTACGACTGCCCTGTTGGGCATCCTGATGGCTATCTCTCCGGCCGTTGCCCTGGACGGCATGCTGGCAATCCATGATCCATCCACGGTAATTAAGTGCGATGGGAAATATTATGTCTTTGGGACGGGCCGGGGCATCCCCTTTCTCGCCTCAAACGATGGTTTTACCTGGGAGCGCAAGGGGAGGGTTTTTGAACAGATCCCCGCTGAGGTGAGATTGGCTTCGCCCAAGAATAATGGGAGCGCTGTCTGGGCGCCGGACATCATTCAAGTGAACGGGCAATACTATCTTTACTATGCGGTTTCCAGTTGGAATTCTTTTGTTTCGGGCATCGGGTTAATGACCAATTCAACCCTCGATCCGGCCAATCCAAAATACAAATGGACTGACGGCGGATTGGTGGTCAACTCCGTCGAAGGGGAAGATTTGAATGCCATCGACCCCGGCGTGGCGCGGGCTCCCGACGGAACGCTTTGGCTTTGCTACGGGTCTTATCACGGAAACATTCAACTTGTAGAGCTTGATCCAAAGACCGGCGGACGGATATCACCGAAGTCGCCGGTCTGGATTATTGCCAGCCGCAGCGAGGCTTCGGACATTATCCACCACGACGCGTATTACTATCTGCTGGTTAATCACGGGAGCTGCTGCCAGGGAAAGAACAGCACATACAACATTCGGGTCGGGCGCTCGGCAAAAATAACAGGACCCTATCTCGACCGGCACGGCGAAGACCTGACCAGGGGCGGCGGCACGCTTTTCCTTGCCGCTGCCGGGACGCATGTGGGTCCAGGGCATTTTGGCCGGCTCATGGAAGATGGCGTGGAGAAATTCAGTTGTCATTATGAGGCTGACCTGGAAAAGGGGGGCCGCTCGATGCTGGATATCCGCCCGCTGCTTTGGACGGCAGATGGATGGCCGGCGCCTGGCGAAAATGTGAAGGAAGGCACCTATCAACTCATGTCGAAGCAAACTGGTACGGTTTTGCAGGTGGCGCCCCACAGGCCCGCAACTGGCGCGGATGCGGCAGGCGCATCAACCATGCCCGATCATGGGATGAGCGCGCAAATGGGGAGATATTTGATTCGCGAAAACCAAAAATGGATGCTCGCGCCGGTGAGCGGTGGGTTTTATAAAATCATCGCTGCGGGAAACGGTGGGGCGCTTGAAGTGCTCGGCGCCGCGGTGGATGATAAATCAGTCGATAACGTCGAGATTGAACCGTACACGGGCGCGGAGAACCAACTTTGGAAAATCGATCAGTTCGCCGATGGAAGCTATCGGCTTTCATCGAAGATGAATAAGCATGCGCTCACGGGGGGAATGGATGAGGAGCGGCCCGGGGTCGCGGCAAAAGAGTTTTCCGGCGATGACACCCAAAAATGGATCGTAGCCGCGCCGTGAGTTTTGCCATGAGAATCACAGGCTCGGGTGGACCTTGAGAGGATCATAGGTATTTTTTTAATGAGGAACGGTATGAAAATTAGTCGGCGCACGGCTGTGAAATTGATGGCGGGCGCGATTGCCGCCGCGTCTTTGCCAGAGGTTCTGCGCGCTACTCCGGAAACCGAAATGGCCGCGGGGCCGACCCCCGAGGCGACGCCTCCGCGCGTGATTGCCGCCGGCCCTTTTACGGCCGACTGGGATTCACTGAAGCAGTATAAAACCCCGGATTGGTTTCGTGATGCCAAGTTCGGCATATGGGCGCACTGGACGGCACAGTGCGTGCCGGAGCAGGGTGATTGGTACGCGCGCAATATGTATATTCAGGGCCATCCGCAGAACAAATTTCACGTTGGCCAATATGGGCACCCGTCGAAGTTCGGCTTCATGGAGATCGACAATCTTTGGAAAGCGGAGAACTGGGACCCAGCGGCGCTCATGAAGTTGTATGTGAAAGCGGGCGCGAAGTATTTCGTGAGCCTGGCGAACCATCACGACAACTTCGATAACTATGATTCCACATATCACGCCTGGAACTCGACGCGCATCGGGCCAAAGAAGGATATCGTTGGAACCTGGGCAAAGCTTGCTCGCGAGAATGGGCTGCGCTTTGGGGTCACCAATCATTCGGCGCACAGCTGGCATTGGCTTCAGACGGCCTATGACTATGACCCGGAAGGCCCACAGGCGGGGATCAGATATGACGCCTACCGGCTCACCAAAGCGGATGGAAAGGGGACGTGGTGGGACGGCCTTGATCCCCAGGAGCTTTACGTCGGACGAAATATCGTGATGCCCGACGGCATTAGCACCATGAGAGAAGCGAATCGGTGGCATGAAAAGAATGACCGGGTCTGGAACGAAAATCCCCCACAGAACAACCCGGATTTCGTCAACAAATGGTTTTTGCGATGCCAGGACCTTCTCGATAAATATCAGCCCGACCTGCTTTATTTTGACAATACCGAATTGCCGCTGGGCCAGGCCGGCCTGGACATCGCCGCGCACTTTTATAACGCGAGCATTAAGAATCGCGGACAACTCGAAGCCGTGCTGAATTCCAAAGGGCTTAAGCCGGATCACATCGGCGCCATGGTGCTTGATCTTGAACGCGGTCGCTCGGACAGAATACTTCCCAGCTCATGGCAGACGGACACCTGCATTGGCGATTGGCATTACAAGCGATCGGTCTTTGAGAACCACCGTTACAAGAACGCCAGGACCGTCATTACGATGCTTCTGGACATCATCAGCAAGAACGGCAATTTGCTGTTGAATATTCCACTGCGCGGCGACGGCACGATTGACGATGATGAGCAAAAGGTATTGACGGATCTGGCCTCATGGATGCCCGCCAACGGCGAGGCCATTTACGGCACCCGTCCATTCGCGGTGTATGGAGAAGGGGCGCCGGACGTGAAAGGCACCAGTAATTTCAACGAACGGCAAACCCGGCCCTACACGGCTGAGGATATCCGCTTCACCACCAAGGGCGATACGCTTTATGCGTCCGTTCTCGCGTGGCCGAAAAACGGAAAAGTCGTGATCAAAACGCTCGCCGCGGGCGCGACGATTTTCGCAAGGGAAGTCGCCCGTATTGAGCTGCTGGGCAGCGAGGCGCCGGTCACGTTCTCGCGCGATGCCAACGGCCTGTGGGTGAATATGCCTGAAATGAAACCCAATGATTTCGCGTACGTTTTGAAAATCACGCCGCGGGTTTGAGTCTTGTTCGCGCGTGGTTTGAAGCGGCCGATGCATCCGCCGCGGCGGCGCAAACGCGCGCGATTTTCTGGGTCTCCGCGGCGCTGGCGGCCCGCATGATTTTCGTGGTGCTGCTGATGCGCCGCGCGGTCGCTGAAAAGGGGGGCGCACATTGCCGCTGAATAGCGCCGGCCACGATCCCCATCGACGCCGCACGGACTGTAACTGGCGTCAGCATGCCAGTTTTGCGCGCTTGCGCCGGGATGGAGATGGGTTATTTTGCCAGACATGAAAAGCCCCGATGGCGCATCCGATCCGTACTGGCCACATCGCGTAAAGATTCCTCAATTTCGTCCGCCGCGTGGAAAATTGCGCGCCGACGTTTGCATTGTGGGTGCTGGCATCGCGGGATTAACGACGGCATATCTGCTCGCCGCTGAAGGCAAATCGGTCATCGTTCTGGATGAAGGCCCCATTGGATCTGGACAGACCGCCAGGACGAGCGCGCATCTTGCCAGCGCCATTGACGATCGCTTCGTCGAAATTGAACGAATGCACGGCGAGAAAGGCTTGCGCCTGGCTTATCAGAGCCACGCTGCCGCGATCGACACGATCGAGCGCATCAGCCGCGATGAAAAAATCTCTTGCGAATTTCTAAGGCTCAATGCATATCTCAGCCCTATACCGTCTGATCCACCGGATTTACTTGACAAGGAATTAGCGGCGGCCCAGCGCGCTGGATTCGCTGACGTGGAAAAGCTCTCGCGCGGTGGCATGGATGACGGGCCGTGTCTGCGGTTCGGCAACCAGGCGCGGTTTCAACCGATGCTGTACATCATCGGCTTGGCTGGCGCGATCAAACGCTTGGGCGGAAAAATCTACACCGGCAAGCGCGTGAAAGATGTGCAGGGCTCCGACCCGAAAAAGAAAAAAACGGCGATTGCGGAACTGGAAGGCCGCGTAAAAGTAACCGCCGAGCAAATTGTCGTCGCGACGAATACGCCTTCGCCGATTAACGACTGGTTCGGCATTTACACCAAGCAGGCGTCGTATCGAAGCTATGTCATTGCCGCAACCGTGCAGCGCGGATCAATCCCGGACGCGCTCTACTGGGACACGGGCGATCCATATCATTATGCCCGCCTTCAACCGATTCGTGGGGGGAAGAACGATCTGGTGATCATCGGCGGCGAAGACCATAAGACTGGCCAGTTTCCTGAAAACGGCGCTCCGTACATGCGGCTCGAATCCTGGGCTCGGGAGAAATTTCCGATGATGGGCCGCGTGCGTTATCGATGGTCGGGGCAGGTTCAGGAGCCGGCGGATGGGCTTGCATTTATTGGCCGGGCATTGACAGACAAAGAGAATGTATACGTCGCCACCGGTGACAGCGGCATGGGACTTACCCACGGCACCATTGCCGGTCTGTTGATTACGGATCTCATCTTGGGCCGCAAAAACCCGTGGGAAAAACTGTACGACCCGTCCCGGAAAATGCTCAACCGGGAATTCATTCGTGAAAATGCCAACACCATGGCGCAGTATAAAGATCTGCTGACCGGCGGCGAGGTAACTTCGGTCGAGGATATTCCCTTCGGCCAGGGCGCGATTATGCGGGATGGCATGACGAAGTTGGCGGTCTATCGCGACCCAGCAGGCAAGGTTCATCGCCATTCTGCAATTTGCACGCACCTTGGATGCGTGGTGCAGTGGAACCCGGTGGAAAAAAGCTGGGATTGCCCCTGCCATGGAAGCCGGTTTGATCCCAGGGGAAAGGTTGTGATGGGGCCGGCCATCGACGATCTGCCCTCAGGCAGGTAAGCTCCAAACCAGTCGATGGCTCGTTCATGAAACTCAAATCGGGCTGCATTTATTGGCCTCAGATTTACAAAGGCCCGGAAGCGCATTTCCCAAAACTCGATGCTGATGTGGAATGCGATGTGGCCATCATCGGTGGTGGAATCACCGGCGCTTTGGTGGGCTACCATCTGGCGCGTGAGGGAATCGATACGGTCATGGTGGATCGGCATGAGGCAGGCCATGGCAGCACGTCGGCCAGCACGGGGCTGTTGCAGTATGAAATCGACACGCCGTTGATCGAGCTGATCGAGAAGATCGGAAAAGTCCGGGCAATCGCGGCTTATCGTGCCAGCGTTGAATCTGTCCGGGCTTTTGAGCCGCTGGTTGACGAACTGGGAGACTCCCGCGGTCTCGTCGCGCGACCAAGCCTTTACCTTGCGTCTGAAGAAAAGGATGTGGAACAGCTTCACAGCGAATGCGAGGCGCGACAATCGATGGGGATTGATGTCCGCTTTATCCAAAAAGAGGCCTTGAAGGATGAATTCAATATAGATCGTCCTGCCGCGCTCTGGTCGCCACTGGCCTTTGAAGTCGATCCGTTTGAGCTGACATTGCAGTTGATTCGCCGGGCGGCGCAGAAAGGTCTTCGGGTTTTCAACCATACGGAAGCTACAGATCTTTCGCCATGCGGCGAGCGGATGAGCGTTCGCACTGGCAGCGGAGTGACATTGACGGCGAAAAAGGTGATTTTCGCGACGGGATATGAAGCAACACCGCTGATTCCCCGGGGCCTTTGTCGCCTGCTCAGCACATATGCGTTTGCCAGTGAGGCGATTTCCGATTTCAGCACATGGCCGCAGCGCTGTTTGATCTGGGAAGCAGCACGCCCTTACGTTTACATGCGGACGACGGTGGATGGCAGAGCCATTGTGGGGGGCGCTGACGAAGAGATCGTCGATCCGGGCCAACGCGACGCGCTTCTGGAGAAGAAGACTCAATACCTCCAGAAACGGTTTTCCGATTTGTTCCCGCAAATTCCGATCGGCGCAAGCTGCGCCTGGGCAGGAACGTTTTCACAAACAAAAGACGGTTTGCCCTACATTGGCGCTTTACCACAATTTCCCAACAGCTTTTTCGCGCTGGGATACGGCGGTAATGGAATTACCTTCAGCCTTCTTGCCGCGCAGGTTATCCGGGACCACATTCTGGGAAGGGATAACCCCTACACCGGCCTTTTCAGCTTTTCGCGCTGAACAAGAGGGCGTGTTTGAGAAGCGCCAGTGGATTGCCATCCTGATTTTGGAGCTTTCCGGACTACCAGCACGTTGCGGGGCAGGCCTTGATTCTCACGACGCGACTTTGCCGTCAATTTCGGGAGGAGACAAGAAGCACAACGCGCAATATTTGCTTGACTTGCGACCTTCCGGGGCGTAACAGTATCCCATGGAACACCCCAAGATTCTTCATGACGCCATCACTTTTGATGACGTGCTTTTAATTCCCGCCAGAAGCAGTTTCGTGCCGGCCGACGCGGATACGCACACCCGGCTGACCCGGGGCATCGAACTTAACATACCTCTGATTTCCGCGCCGATGGATACCGTTACGGAATCCGCCCTGGCCATTGCGCTGGCGCAGGAAGGGGGGATTGGAATCATCCACAAGAATATGTCGGTCCAGAATCAGGCGCGCGAGGTGGAGAAAGTGAAACGGAGCGAGAATGGGATTATCGTCGATCCCATCACGCTGCCGCCCACCGCGACCATTGCGACGGCGCGGCGGGTGATGCAGGAATATAACGTCAGCGGAATCCCGATCGTCGAGGGGGGCTCGGAGTCGGGCGATTCACCGCGGCGGCGGCACGCGGAAAACGGCAACTCCAAGGCGCCACGGCTGGTCGGAATCATGACCCGGCGCGACCTCAAGTTTCAGGAGGATGATTCCCGCAAAATCGGCGATGTGATGACCCGTGAAAACCTGGTTACCGCCCCCGAGCATACCACGCTTGATGAAGCGGAACGGATTCTCTACAAGGCGAAGGTTCAAAAGCTTCTGCTGGTGGACAAGGAAAATCGGCTCGTCGGGCTGATCACCATGCGGGATATCGACAAGCTGCATCAATTTCCCACCGCCTGCAAAGACAAGCGCGGCCGCCTTCGGGTGGGGGCCGCAACCGGGGTGAAGGATTTCGAACGGGTGGAGGCGCTGATTCGTGCTGACGTGGATGTGATCGTGGTCGATACCGCGCATGGACATAGCCAAAACGTGTTTGACACGGTTCGGGAGATTAAGAGCCGCTGGGATATTCAGGTTATCGCCGGCAATGTGGCCACCGCGCAGGGCGCGAAAGACCTGATGGACGCCGGCGTTGATGGGGTAAAAGTTGGGATCGGCCCCGGAGCAATCTGCACGACCCGGATCATCAGCGGCGTTGGCGTGCCGCAAATCACCGCGATTCTAAATGCCGTATCCGTGTGCGATGCCGCGGGCGTGCCGGTCATTGCTGACGGAGGGATCCGCCATAGCGGTGACATTACCAAGGCCGTCGCCGCGGGCGCGAGCAGCGTGATGATGGGCAGCCTTTTTGCCGGCCTGGATGAATCGCCCGGGGAACTGGTAATTCATCAGGGAAGGCGCTACAAAACCTATCGCGGGATGGGTAGCATGGGGGCGATGATCAGTGGATCGAAAGACCGCTACGGCCAGGGCGCGGTTCGCGAGTCGAGCAAACTGGTCCCCGAAGGCGTGGAAGGCCGTGTTCCCTACCGCGGAGGGCTGGGCGATTTTGTTTACCAGATGGTCGGCGGGCTTCGCGCGGGCATGGGATATTGCGGAACAAAAAATCTGGATGCGTTGCGAAAAGACGCCAGATTTTGCCGGGTCTCCGCGGCAAGCATGGCCGAAAGCCATCCGCACGATATAACGATCACCAAGGAATCACCGAATTACACGGTGGAGTATGCGGAGGAAGGTCGATAGGTCTTGCGTTCCTGGTGAAGTTCCTGGTGCAAGCGCAGGGTCTCGTGGACAAGGAGTTGCGTCATGTTGTCCAAAAACGAACGTATTCGGTCCACAATATTTTGCGTCCTGGCGGCGGTCGCAATTGGCGCGTCCGCAATGTTAATGGGGGGGTGCGCCGAGCAGGATCGGCCTGACCCCACAACCCGCGCCCTGGATGATCCGATGAATTATTCGCCGCACTTTGATAATCCCGATATCAGCGGGGGCGGCACTGCCGATTTTCATTCGCAATCTTTTAGAAGGGATATGGATCATGTCCTTAATCCGTAACGGGCTGGCGGCAATCGCCGGCGCTATGTTGTTTTTGCCGATGGCGGCTTGTCACGTTGACCAGCGCAAACCACCGGCTGAGCCCCTTAACGTGTCGCTGGTCCAGACAGACCCCGCCATGGCGGAGCGCAGCTGGAATCCAAGCGTGGCAACCTACAAAAACGACGGAGTGATGGCGTGGCCCACCTATTCGCCACTGAAATCCAACGCCTTGCCCGTTCACGAGGCGGTGGTGACCGATCCGATTCTATTCATCGCTGATGTGGCCTACATTCCGGTCGGCATGGTCATCGATCCGCCGTTTAATATGGTGGAGTATAAGTCGCTTTCGACCCCACCCACTTACAATGCAATGCCACCACTTAAGCCGGCAACGCAGCCATCGGATTTTGATATCCGCCAAAAGTGAAATTGATCCGCCATCATTAAAGGAATTCGATGGGAACAAGCCGTCAAGAGGTTTGTAAATCTGCCAGCCAAAAGCTTTTGGCGGCCCTGACCAGCCTGCCCTCCATCGGAGCGGTGGTGGGGTTCGATGGTTTCGTTGATGAAATCATCGCGGTCGTGGACAAACGTCACGACAAAGACCGCTACGACCCGGTTAAGACGATTGATGCCTTTGGGAAAAAAGTGCTGACCGCGGCAGGACAGTCAAGCAACTACGAATTGCTGGTGAAGCAGATCAAGCTGGGCGGCAACGGGCCGATCATGGCCAATGCCCTGGCGGCGATGGGGTTGGGCGTGACTTATGTGGGCAACCTGGGCTATCCGGCGCTGCATCCTGTTTTCAACGAGTTTGCCGAGCGGGCCAATGTCATCAGCATTGCCGAGCCTGGGCATACCGACGCCCTGGAATTCGAAGACGGCAAGCTGATGCTGGGCAAGCACCAAAGCCTGCACGATATTACCTGGGACAATCTCATCGAGCGGGTTGGCAAGGGGAAGATCACTGAACTTTATAGCCAGGCCAAGCTTATCGGCATGGTGAACTGGACGATGATTCCGTCCATGTCGCAGATATGGAACAAGCTGCGCGAAGAAGTGCTGGCCGGGTTACCGAAGCAGGGTCGGCGGATGTTTATTGATCTGGCTGATCCAGAAAAGCGCACGCGGCAGGACATCAAGGAAGCACTGCAGATTCTGGCGCGGTTCTCCGAGCATCTGGATGTAATCCTGGGCTTGAACCTGAAGGAAGCCATTGAAATTGCAGACGTGCTGGGCTTGGCCGCGCGGGGTGACCCGGAGGCAGAGGTTGAATCGCTGGCGCGCGACATTCGCGCGAAATTAAAGGTGGCATGCGTGGTGGTGCATCCGCGCCGCGGGGCAGCGGCGGCAACGGCCTCCGAATCAGGATACTTCGCCGGTCCGTTTGTTCAGCAGCCGAAAATCAGCACCGGGGCGGGCGATCATTTTAATGCGGGATTTGCGCTGGGAAGCGTCATCGGGCTTGGCCTGGAAGAAAGCCTCTGCTGCGGGGTGGCTACCAGCGGGTATTACGTTCGATCGGCTCAAAGCCCCAGCGGAAAACAACTCGCGGAATTTATTGCGAAGCTTCCGCCTCCCCAGGAATAGACTTGCCACGGGGCCCAAGCGCTTCAATTTCGGTTAATCGTTACGGTTTAAGAAAAAGCGGCGCCGTATTGGCGCCGCCTGGCGGATGCTGAATTTTCCGAACGTTAGTTTTCTTTAAGCGTGCATTCCGTCGATCAGCGGTGGGGTGTAGGTCGCCTTCTGGGAAGTGCCGGTTGTGTGGTGCGAAAGCGCCGTCCGGGCCGAGATCTTCTTGCTGGAGACGCTTAGCGTGCGCGCCGACCTCTTCCCGGCGACGAGGTGGGTCACGCGCTTGGTCGTGTGATGCAGGCGACGATGTTTAGCGATAACCGACAGCTTGCGGGCGCTGTGCACGCGGCTCACCAGGGCCTTGTGGGTCTTGTGCGTGGCGGCGTTGGCGGCCAGCGGCATGGCGGGAACGGCAAGCAGCGCGGCGACTGCCCACTTCACGAGGGTGGATTTATTCATGGAATCTCCTTGGATACGACTTTCCCGCGCGACACCGCTCGGGCTAAATGTCTTATCGGACGCGGGTGGCGAGGAAGTTGAATCAAAACCTAATTGACGGGCATATTTGCAGGCAGAAATAAAGCTGCGGCGTAACCGAGGCTTTCTGAGCGTTCCGCGCTGCGGAAATCATTCCTCTTCATTCAGCGTTTCACGGACAACTTCCTCGATTGAGGAAATGCCGTCGTAGATGGCCAGCAGCCCGCATTGCCGCAGCGTGCGCATTCCGCGCTTCTTGGCCTCGACGCGCAAAACCTGCGTGCTGGCGTGCTGGACGATCATGTCGCGCATGTCGTCGTCCAATACCATGATTTCATAGAGGCCGAAGCGGCCTTTGTAGCCGGTGTTGTTGCAGGTCGAGCAACCCTTGCCGTAGTAAAACTTCTTGCCCGTCACCATTTCGGGGCGAAGCTCCAGCTCCATCAGCTGCTCTTCGGAGGGCGTGTATTCGGTTTTGCAGTTGTTGCAAATCTTGCGAACAAGCCGCTGGGCGATGATTCCTTCGATGGTGGCAGTGACCAGGAATGGCTCGACACCCAAGTCCAGCAGGCGGGCAATGGCGCTGGGGGCGTCGTTTGTGTGCAGCGTCGTGAACACCAGGTGACCGGTCAGCGAGGCCTGGACTGAAATTTCCGCGGTTTCCTTATCGCGAATTTCACCGACCATGATGGTGTCCGGGTCCTGACGCAACATGGCGCGAAGAATACGGCCGAATGTCAGTTCGATATCCGGCTTGATCTGGCACTGAATAATTCCGTCGATGTCATATTCAACCGGGTCTTCCGCCGTAATCAGCTTGCTTGAGGCCGTGTTCAGTTCGCGGAGAGCAGAGTAAAGCGTTGTCGTTTTACCCGAGCCGGTTGGGCCGGTGACGATACAAATGCCGTTGGGCTTGTTAATCAGCTGCCGGACGGCATTAAGGTCTTCCTCGCGCATGCCGAGCTTGTCAAGGTCAAGACTGACGTTGCCGCGATCCAGCACGCGCATCACGACGCTTTCACCAAACATGGTCGGCAGCACGCTGACGCGCAGATCGATGGGCTGGTTGTTAACGCTTAGCTCGATACGGCCGTCCTGCGGCATGCGGCGCTCGGCAATGTCCAGGTTGGCCATGACCTTGATGCGGCTGCTGATCGCCGGAGCGATGTGGGCGGGTGGCGGCATCATTTCGTAGAGCACGCCATCGATGCGGTACCGCATCTTGAATTCACCTTCAAACGGCTCGAAGTGGACGTCGGAAGCCTTATCCTTAATCGCCTGCAATAGCACCAGGTTGATCAGCTTCTTAACAGGATTGGAATTCGCGGCTTCATTCAGGCTGTCGATGTCAATCGATTCACCGCGATTCTTCAGATCTTTGAGCGAATCATCCTGCGACAGCTCTCCGAGGATTTCATCCATTCCCTCAGTCGCGGCCTGGTAGTGCTTGCCGATCAGCCGTTCAAGCTGCTCTGAGTCCGCGATTTTCGCCGTGACGTTGTAGCCCATCAGCGAGCGGAGATCGTCCAGGGCGCGGAAGTTTTCGTGCGACGCCAGCGCGACCACCAGGGTTTTAGTCGCCTGGTCGTAGCTCAGCGGCAGCACCTTGTTGGTCGTGGCCAGCTGCGCGGGAACGGCGGCCAGGGTGGCCGGGTCGATGGTGATGTTTTCCAGACTGATGTGCTCAAGACCCTGCTGGGCAGCCAGGGCGATATTCAGATCAGCATCTTTGATGTAGCCCAGATCCAAGAGAATTCGACCAAGTTGGCCAGTGCCTTTCTGCTTTTGAATTGAGAGCGCTTCCTGGGTCTGCTCGCGCGTCACCTTATGCATTTTCTGCAGAACGCGGCCAAGCTGACGGGCCTTCAGCTCCGAAAGCGCCGGCATTCCGTGAGTGCCCGGCGTGGGGGATGCGGAAACGGGCGAACCGCCCGCCGGCGGCGCGCCCGCGGGAGGTTTTATCCCTGATGAACCACCTGCTGTGGCAGTCGAAGGGGCTTTGTTTATTGGGGCCAGTGGAATTGCTCCGGAGCTGGCGGGCTTTCCGTTGGGATTTGACCCAGGGGCCGGATTTAAAGGCTTGGGTGTGCCGGGGCCGGGAATTCGCGTGACTGGAACAATGGTGGGCCGGGGGGCGCCAATGGCGCCGGGCGCGGGCGGCGCAAGAGGAGTTCCAGGCGGCCGGGAACCGGAATTGCCGGGGGGTGTTGGTCCGGAGGGTGTAACTCGTGACATCGCCAGGTCCTCATCTAATGAACGCTACCGGATCGAAATATGCCGGAGGAGGTTCATTTGTTCTTTTCTACGGCCGTCTGTTTCAGGCTCACTTTTTCGCATTCATTGCCGCCATGCGGGCGCGATTGGCTTCCATTTGTGCCTTCTTTTCGGCATCGCCGCCGGGAGGCGCGCCGCCCGGCTTGGGTGGGCCACCGGCGGCCGCCGCGCCGCCTTCTTCGTCGCCCACGATATCGTCCGGCACCGCGCCCGGATCGATTCCGGCGCGGGTAAATTTGTCCATCATCTGTCCGGGAATCTTGCTCTTGTCGATCGCTTCCTCAGCACTGATCTTGCCGGCCTGGTAAAGGTTCCAAAGCGTGTCGTCCAGCAACTGCATGCCGTAACGCTTGCCGGTCTGAATTTCCGAGTCAATTCGGAACACTTTGTTTTCACGAATCAGGTTCTGAATGCCGGGCGTCACATACATAAATTCATAAGCGGCCACCATGCCGTCGGTATCGGATCGTGGGCACAAGGCCTGCGAAAGCACAGCAATCAGATTGTTCGCCAACTGCACGCGCACCTGTTCCTGTTGATCCGTCGGGAATGCGTCGATCACGCGATTGATCGTGCTGGCGGCGCCATTCGTGTGAAGCGTTCCGAACACCAGGTGGCCTGTTTCGGCGGCGGTGATGGCAGAACCAATTGTCGCCAGGTCGCGCATTTCACCGACCAGCATCACGTCTGGATCCTGACGCAACGCGCGGCGGAGTGCTTCGGAGAAGCTGGGCACATCCACGCCAATTTCGCGCTGAACCACGATCGACTTTTTATGCGGGTGATAATATTCGATGGGGTCTTCCATCGTGATAATGTGGCGATCGAAGTTCTCGTTGATGTGATTGATCATGCAGGCCAGCGTGGTGGTCTTTCCCGAGCCGGTGGGGCCGGTCACCAGGAAGATGCCGCGCGGGCGGCGACAGATATTGCGGGCCATCTGCGGCAGGCCGATCTGATCAAACGTCATCAGCTTGCTGGGGATTCGCCGCAGCACCATGCTGGCGAACCCCCTCTGCTTGAAGACCGAAACGCGGAAACGGGCCTCGCTGCCGAACGCAAAGCCGAAGTCGCCGCTTCCCGTTTCTTCAAATTCCTGTTGGATGCGCTCGGGAGTCACCGACTTCATCAGGGCCATCGTGTCCTCGGGCTCCAGAATTTTGGTCTGAAGCTCGCGCATGTGGCCGTGCATGCGAAGCGTGGGGGGTTTGCCGACGGCAAGGTGAAGATCTGAAGCACTGCGGCGAATGCAGGTTTCCAGAAGACGGTCGATTTGAATGGTGGATGCCATGGCGGTTGTTGGGTTTGATGTCCTGTTAGTTTTGCACGACGCCCTCAATTTGGGCGACTTTCACAATTTCTTCGGCGGTGGTGACACCGGCCAGCACCTTCAATCGGCCGTCGGCCAGCAGGCTCTTCATGCCGCCGGCCAGGGCAGCCTTGCGAATGCGATTCGTGGGGGCGCGTTCGAATGCCAGCGTGCGAATCTGGGTGCTCATCTGCATCACTTCAAAAATGCCCAGGCGCCCGCGGAATCCGGTATTGGTGCAGAATTCGCAACCGCGTGGCTTGAACAGATTGCGGTCTTTATAGTCTTCCGGTTTGATGCCGCAAAGCTTCAGCCACATCTGGTCGGGGTCTTTATCCGGCTGCTTGCATTTGGGGCACAGGCCGCGAATCAGGCGCTGGGCCATCACAGCCTGGAGTGAGCTGGCGACGAGGAATGGCTTGACGCCCATATCAATCAAGCGGGTAATTGCGCCGGGGGCGTCATTGGTGTGCAACGTGCTGAACACCAGGTGACCTGTCAGAGCGGCCTGAATGGCCACTTCGGCTACTTCCTTATCGCGAATTTCACCGACCAGGATGATGTTGGGCGCTTGACGCAACATGGCACGAAGAATCTTGGAGAACGACAGGCCGATTGCTTCACGCACCTGGCACTGGTTGATGCCGACGAAGTTATATTCGACCGGGTCTTCCGCGGTGATGATCTTGCGATCGGGCCGATTCAGTTCATTGAGCGCGCCATAAAGGGTTGTCGTCTTACCTGAACCGGTGGGGCCGGTCACGAGGAAGATTCCGTTAGGGCGCTTGATGGTCTTTTGGAAGACTTTGTAGTCCTCTTCCTCAAAGCCCAGGTTTTGAATGCCGATGCGGACGCTGTCCGGACGCAGAATACGAAGCACCACTGATTCGCCGTGATACGCCGGCAAGGTGCTGACGCGGAAATCGACACTCGACTTGTCGATCTGCATCTTAATGCGACCGTCCTGCGGCAGCCTCTTTTCAGCGATATCAATACCCGCCATGATCTTGATGCGGCTGATGAGCGGACCCTTCATGCGAAGGGGGATGCGATCGCGCTCCACGCATTCGCCGTCGATGCGATAGCGAACGCGAACGCGATCTTTCATTGGCTCGATGTGAATATCGCTTGCCCGGTTGCGAACGGCTTCACCGATCATGGCCGTGACCAGCTTGATAATGGGCGCCTGCGTAACGTCCGCGCCATCCCCTTCACCGAGACCGGCCATGTCGATCGATTTGTCGATCGAGCGATCCACCGATTTGTCCAGGGACTTGTCCAGCGAGTCGCGAAGCCTGTCGATGGTCTTGTCCATCGTCTGGTCGATGGTATTGGTTGCCGTGGTGTTAAATAGCTGGTCGAGAATGGCCTTGATGCGGCCCTTTGGGGCTAAAACGGTGCGGACTTCCTTGTTGAGGCGGAAGCGCAAGATGTCCAGCATTTCCAGATCAAGGGGATCGTTGATGGCCAGACGAAGCTTGCCGTTTTCCAGGCCAAGCGGCAGCACCAGATATTTGCGCATGATTTCGTCTGGAACCAGATTGACGGCATTGGGCGGCACCGAACTTGTTTCAAGATCGATGTATTCCATATTGTGCTGCTGGGCCAGCGCTTTATAGACGTTGGCCTCGCTGCACAATTTCAGATCAACCAGCGCCTCACCGATGCGCAAACTCTTGGCCTTGGCGTGTTCCAGGGCCTTGGCGACTTCGCGCGTGGAGATGATTTGCCACTCGACGAGTATCTCGCCAATTTTCTTCTGCTGCTTTCCCATCAGGTGGGTCCTCGTAATTCGTTTGATAAATCAGGGTGGGAACCATCCAGGGCAGGCAATCACCGGACCCACATACCGGTGGTCCAGCGGCGCGGGCCACATTTCACATTGTTTCTACTGATTTTCATTCGGCGGGTTCACAACCGCTGGGCTAATACATACTGCCGGGCGTTTTCATCAAGGCAATGCACTTCCAACCCTAACCGCCAAGCCAACTGTAAGTGTACGCCAATCGGCGTTGCGTCTCAAGCGCAAAAGGACTCGATTTGAGCCATATTGCGGTGGATAGCTTGGTCCGCCAGCGGATGGCTTATTGCGAGAAACAGGCGAAAAGCACGCCTTTTAGGATTGTAGGGGCAAGATGCCTAAGTTATCGACCCTTAGCCAGATGGAGTGGATTAATTCGATATGCCGCGAGCCGCGCGGCCAGTCATTTCAAGGCCTGTCACCGCAGTTCCCCGGCGAGGGTTGCGGAGGGCATTTGCCAACTTCAAAGGGGTCCGCTATCTAAGGCCCAATGCCCAGACTCAAGGCCCCGCAACGGCGTGAGCAGCTTATCGAAGTTGCCACCAAGATTTTTGCAAAATGGGGTTATAGCGCCGCGACGACCGCCGCCATTGCTGAAGCAGCCGGCGTTACCGAGCCCATTCTTTACCGGCACTTTTCGAGCAAGCAGGAACTGTTTGTTGCCATCACCCGGGCAATGAGCCAGCAGACCCTTCAACATTGGCATGAGTTGATTGCCGATTCGCCCACCAGCACGGATAAAATTCGAACGATTGCCAAGGAATTTCCCGGGCATCTTCAGCGTTTGGAGGACGCGTACCATGTGATTCACGGCGCGCTGGCCACCAGCCGCGATCGCAAGGTGCTTGCGGTGATCAGGGAGCATTACACGCAAATCGAGCGGTTTTTTTGTGGCATTGTCACCGAGGGTCAGAAATCTGGAGAGTTCCGGACTAATCTTGATCCGAAAGTGCCGGCCTGGCAACTCATTAACACGGGGATTGGCTTTGCAATGGTCTCGCTGAATTTACAGCAATTTGACCAGTTCAGCGCCGAAGACGCGATCGACTTCATATTGCGCGGGCTCAAGGCCTGAGCGGGGAAGTTTTTTCAGTGGGAAATGCTGGCAGCATAAAAACCAGAAGGCCCATGAAGTGACTCGCGACGTCACCGCATGGGCCTGCCAGGTGTTGCCACCCGGCTTCTGGTATCGGATCGATTCTACTGGCAACCTGCTTCCGGCCTGGGCCCGCCTCGATCCGCTCAGCATGGGACGACAGGGTGCTGTCATCTCACACAGACGGTTTGATCGCGACTGTCTCCGCCGCGATCGCTCACCCAACGGGGTGGCATGGCGGTTTCCCGACTGGACGGCCGTGGGTTTCGCTATCCCGGGTCCTTTCCTAGGATCGCTGCCGTTTCGCGGTTCGTTACCAAACCACTTTCGGCATGCTGGACCCGATCTGTCGTGCGTCGAGGGGCTCTCTCCCCGCGGTTCGACAGATCACTGGCGGCGATTCTAACCCCGATTGCCCACGGCGTTTTATTCGCCGAAGATTTGGGATGGCCTCATCGCTGGCCGCCGACTTTCGCCGTGCCCGCAATCAATTGCTTTGCACGGTCTTTCGCGTTGGAAAGCCGGTCTCAGTTTTTAGAAGCGTCTTCCTGTTTCGCCGGCCACTTC
>JALYJB010000009.1:112560-149423 GCA_030775485.1 Planctomycetota bacterium
CCGACGACCCACAAAATATACGCGCGCTTCCACAATTTCCCAAGAAATTTTCCATTCGTGATTCCAACTTATGCACCGCCGCGCGCAACTGCTTTGCCGACAAATAAAAGTGCGGTGGATAACGCGGTGGATAATTTGATCCAGCCGGCGTTTCGCACCGTTCTTTTGTGATAAACTATGCGCGATGGAAATCAGCCTTCCGACACGCCAAAAGCTGCTTGATATCGGCTGGGATGTCATTCGGCGAAAGCTTTCGGGAGAGCTGCGAATTAACGTCTCTATCAAACCGGAACCAGAGCTTTTGCAGGCGGGCGGATGTTTTGCTTCGATGCACCGGCGGGCGGACCATGCCCTGCGCGGCTGCGTTGGGATGATGGACACCGGCCAACCGCTTGCCCAATCCCTCATTCAGGCCGCTGAATCAGTCCTGGCCGATCCGCGCTTTACAACGCAGCCCATTACACTCGCGGAACTGCCGGACCTGGATCTGGAACTTACAGCGCTTGGTCCCTTGCGGAGGCGCCCTTCACCGCTGGATTTCGAGCCGCTTTCTGATGGGATATATCTTACCATCGGGGGAAACGCGGGATGCTTTCTGCCGCAAGTGGCGCGCGAAACCGGTTGGTCGCGCGACCAACTGTTGGCGCGGCTTTGCACGGAAAAGTTGAGCCTTCCCCCTGAAGCGTGGCGGAATCCTTCCGCGATTTTTCAGATATTTTCCGCCGAGGTGATTGGCCCTTCCCCAATGCCGCGCGGTGCTGCCTTCCTTGCGCCCGCTGGCCCAGCCTAAAAACTTCCAGCGGTTTGCGATGCCCCGCCATAACGTTAAAACATAACGATGGCTCGAGAGCGAATTGTGTCAGGCCAGCCGGCCGGTGAAGAGGAAACTCATTTCAATTACGCGCTGCGCCCGCAGACCTTCTCGCAATACATCGGGCAGGAAACGCTTATTCGCCGGCTGAAGATTGCCGTCGATGCCGCTAAGGCGAGAAGCGAGCCGGTGGAGCATGTTCTGCTGCATGGCCCTCCCGGACTGGGCAAGACAACGCTGGCGCATGTGATTGCCAATGAAATGAAAGCCCAGGCCCACGTTACAGCCGGCCCCGCGCTAACCAAAGGCGCCGACCTGGTTGGCATTCTCACGAAGCTCAATCCGGGGGATGTGCTCTTTATTGATGAAATACACCGACTGCCGGCGATTGTGGAAGAATATCTTTACCCCGCGATGGAGGATTTCAAAGTCGATATCACGCTGGATGCCGGAATGCATGCCCGCATGATTACCATGCCCATTCCACCATTCACGCTCATCGGGGCAACCACCAGAATCGGCCTGCTTTCCGGCCCGATGCGCAGCCGCTTTGGCATTGCCAATCACATCGAGTTTTATACCCCCGAAGCCCTGCATGAAATTCTTCGTCACAACGCCCGCCTGTTGAAGGTGGAAAACCAGGACACCGCTCTGTGGGAACTCGCAAGGAGAAGTCGCGGCACCCCGCGCATCGCCAACCGCCTGCTTCGCCGGGTCCGGGACTTTGCCGCGGTTGAAGCCGACGGACGGATGACGATCGAGGTCACAAAAAACGCGTTAATACTCGAAGGAATAGACGATCGCGGCCTGGACGATCAGGACCGCGCCTACCTGCGAACCCTGATCGATATCTACGCCGGCGGCCCCGCCGGCGTGGAAGCCATCGCGGCCAGCTTGGGAGAAGAGGTGGATACGCTGGTTGATGTGGTCGAACCGTTCCTGTTGCAAACCGGACTGGTCATGCGAACGCGGCAGGGCAGGCGGGTGACCAAGACCGCTTACGATCATTTGGGGGTTAAATACGTACCTCGGCAACAAGACTCAACCGGTGATTCCGCCGCAACCGACCTTTTTAGTGGACCAGACGACGAAAACCAGGAAAAGTGAACATGGCCCCGCCTGTTTGAGCCTCACTGCGTTAAAATCCCAGCCGAATTCTGCTGCGTCTCCGGTGTCTGCGGATCGCGGCGGGCGCGGCGGCGATATTGCCGGGGCGTCAGGCCGATGCGGTCATGGAATGCTGTGCTTAGTTGCCGGGCTTCCTTGAAGCCGCACGCATCGGCAATCTCGCCTACCGGCCGGTCGGTGCGGGAAAGCAGGAGCTGGGCCCGCTCGATCTGCACGCGGCGGATTTCCTGATAGGGGGATCGCCCCAGCGCCTTACGGAACCGCATTTCCAGCGATCGCCGCGAAAGCGAGGTGCGTTCAAGCAGGTCTTCCACGTTAATTTCCCGGCCTCCCCGGTCGCGGATGAATCGCACCGCCGCCGCCACTTCAACATCCGCCAATGCCAGGACGTCCGTCGATCGGCGGGTGATGACTTCAATGGGCGGAATCAGGATCGGTTCAGCCGGCGGCGCCTGCCCGGCAATTAACTTCGCCAGCAGTGATGCGGCTTCATAACCAATCTGTTCCGTGTTCAGGCGAATGCTCGATAGTTGAACTCCCGACAGCTCGCAGTTGATTTCATCGTTGTCCACGCCAAGCACAGCAATTTGATCTGGCACCAGCAGCCCCAATTCGATGGCGTCCTTCACCGTTTCCTTCGCACACGCATCGTTCCGGCAAAACGCAGCCAACGGCTGGGGAAGGGTCGCCAAAACTTCCCGTCGCTCCCGTCTTTCGCCTTCAGGAGTTGGCGCCCTTTCCCCGGAACGGGGAAATATGGTGCATTCATATCCTGCTTTTGTGATCGTCTGGACAAACCCTTCCATCCGCTCCTCGGAATAACGGTGGGCCGGGTATCCAAAATATGCAAAATTTTTAAACCCGCGGTCGAGAAAATAAGTAGCGGCAAGTCGTCCCGTCGCGACATCGTCGGGGAACACGGCCGGCTGGGCAGGAGGCGTCAGCACATTGGAAACATTCACCGCGGGCACACCGCTGGCCGCCAGCTTGTCGGCCTGCTCGCGATTACGAATTTGCATGACGACACCTCGCACATGGTCTTGGGCAAAGTTGCGAGTGAATTCAGAGTCGGTAAGCGAATGAAACGTGATATTCCAGCGGCCATGCATCTTCGAAAAGTCGGCAACCCCCCGCAATATCCCGCGGCTGTAGGCATGCACCACATCCGCAAAGAGCCGAATCGTTAACGTTTCCACCAAATCTCCTTCCCAAGACATGAGCAAGGCACGAGTTGCGTGTATTATGACAAATTTGGAAGAATGTTGCACATAAAATTCGGAATTTTTCCAATGAGCGATAAACTCGTTACAGAACGCAAGCATTCCCCATCTTTACAGGCGCGGTGTATCCATCGCTGTCGATTGATGGAACATTCCTTAAGTAATCGATGGAATTGTGTTAGTGTCCCCGGTGTGCGTCATCTGCGTTATTTACCGCTCACCTATTTTGCCGGGGTTCACGGATTCGCAATGTTCGCGCCGTATCTGCTGATCTGCACGGCAATCCTGCTCGTAATGCGGCGGTCGCTGCCCATGCCCGCTGTTGTTATGCAATCTTCTGTTCGCTAGCAGTTCCAGCTTTCAGCTTGCCCTTCAAGTATTCCCCGGTATGGCTCTCGCGTGATCTTGCGATGGATTCCGGCGTTCCCGCTGCCACGATACGTCCGCCGCCGCTGCCTCCTTCAGGCCCCATATCCACGATCCAATCCGCGCACTTGATGATGTCCAGATTATGCTCGATCACCAGCACCGTGTTCCCCATGTCCGCCAGACGATTCAACACATTGAGAAGGTTATGAATGTCCGCGAAATGCAGGCCGGTCGTCGGCTCGTCAAGCATGTAAAGCGTGTGTCCCGTCGCGGACTTGCCCAATTCGGTCGCCAGCTTCACCCGCTGCGCCTCACCACCTGAAAGTTGCGTGCTCGGCTGGCCCAGTTTCACATAGCTCAGGCCCACGTCATTGACCGCCTTAAGCAGCTGCGCGATACGTGGAAAATTCTCGAAGAATGCCAGCGATTCCTCGACCGTCATATTCAAGACATCCGCAATCGTCTTTCCGCGATAATGAATCTCCAGCGTCTCGGCGTTGTAGCGCGTGCCATTGCAAACTTCGCAGTTCACATACACATCCGGTAAGAAGTGCATCTCAATGCATTTGGTTCCCTGGCCCTGACACGATTCGCACCGTCCGCCCTTGACGTTGAAGCTGAATCGCCCAGCTTCATAACCGCGGATCTTGGACTCGCGCGTCTTGGCAAAAACTCTCCGGATTTCATCAAAAACGCCCGTATAAGTTGCCGGGTTTGATCGCGGCGTACGCCCGATCGGACTCTGATCGATCTCGATTACCTTATCGATCTTGTTGAGGCCGGTAAGCGACTTATGAATTCCCGCCTTTACCTTCGAGCCGTAAAGCTTTCGCTTCATTGCGGGCAGAAGGGTTTGATTGATCAGCGTTGATTTCCCGGAGCCGCTGACGCCGGTGACGCACACCAATCCACCCAGTGGAATCTTCACATCGACATTTTTAAGATTATTTTCCTTGCACCCTTTTAATTCCAGGCAGTTTTTCTCGAAATCCATGGGTCGGCGCGCGCGGGGCGTTTCAATCGCGTATTCGCCAGTCAGGTATTTAATGGTCGTGCTGTGGCTGCTCTCCATAATTAACGGCATCGGACCCGCGCATACCACATTCCCACCATGCGCTCCGGCCCCGGGGCCGATGTCGATCAGATAATCCGCCGCCCGAATGCAGTCTTCATCATGCTCGACCATGATGACGGTGTTGCCAATGTCCTTAAGCCGGCGCAGGGTGCGAATAAGCCGGGCATTGTCGCGCTGGTGCAGTCCAATCGTCGGCTCGTCCAGTACATAGCAAACACCCACCAGGCCACTGCCCACCTGCGTGGCAAGCCGAATCCGCTGCGCTTCGCCGCCGGAAAGCGTGGCCGTTTTCCGGTCTAACGTGAGATAACCCAAACCCACGTCCAGCATGAATCCCAGACGCGAGGAAATTTCCCGCACAATGGGCTCGGCAATCGCCTGTCCCTCCTGAGTCAGTTGCAGGTTCTGGAAAAACATCCGCGCGATCTCAACCGTCATCGCCGTCACATCATGAATGCTGTACCCCGGAAGGGTAATTCCGCTTCCTGGAAGCGGCACCGGAACCTGGGGAGCGCCGCCCATCGTGCTATTGATGCGCACCGCCAGCGCAGGATCCATCAGCCGCGACCCATGGCAGGTTTCGCACGGCTGCTCGGACATGTATTGATAAAGCCGCGTTTTGACGAACTCACTCTCGGTGTTCTCGAATCGGCGCTGCAAATTGGGAATCACCCCTTCAAAAACAGTTCCGGTCCCGTTGTCGCCGCGCTTGTCGGTGCCGTACATCATAATCTGCTGAATTTTGCGCGGGATGTCCTGATAGGGTCCTGAATACGCAAGACCATAATCGCGGCAGAACTGCCGCAGGACGCGGCTGTAAAAGATGTTCATCCGCTTGCCATTTTTCCGCCACGCCTCGATGGCGCCGTTTTCCAGGGAGACGGATTCATCCGGCACCAGCAGCTCAGGATCAAATTCCCTGGTTGTTCCCAGCCCATGGCAATCCGGGCACGCGCCATGCGGGCTGTTAAAGCTGAACAGCCTGGGCTCCAGCTCGCCAAGCGATACATGCGGATGATCCGGGCAGGCAAACTTCTCGCTGAAGGTCTGATCGTTCCAGCTGCCATCCTTATGAATTGCTACAATCACCAGCCCCTGCGAAAGCTTTAGCGCCGTTTCAACGCTGTCCGCCAGGCGCGATCGAATTTCCGGTTTCAGCACGATTCGATCCACCACCGCTTCAATGCTGTGCACCTTGGTTTTGGTCAGTGCCGGCGGCGCGCCAGCGCCAAGCTCAACGATCTCCCCATCCACCCGCGCGCGAACAAAACCCTGCTTGTGAATCGCGCCGAACGTGTCCTTGTGCTCACCTTTCTGACCCTTAATCAGGGGCGAAAGAATCATCAGCTTCGTCCCTGCTGGATAATTCATCACCGCGTTGACGATTTGCGATGGGGATTGACTGGCAATCGTGCGGCCGCACACCCAGCAGTGCGGCAATCCGGCGCGAGCGAAGAGAACCCGCAGGTAGTCGTAAATTTCAGTCGTTGTCGCGACCGTGCTTCGAGGATTGCTCGAAGCCGATCGCTGCTCAATGGCTATCGTGGGGGGAAGGCCTTCGATTTCGTCAATGTCCGGCTTCTGAAGCTGCTCGAGAAATTGCCGGGCATAAGCTGAAAGCGATTCGACATATTTTCGCTGCCCCTCGGCGTACACCGTGTCAAACGCCAGCGTTGATTTACCGCTGCCGCTGAGCCCCGTAACCACCACGAGCTGATCGCGCGGAATCTCCACGTCAATGTTCTTCAGATTGTGCTCGCGGGCGCCTTTGATGCGGATGAATTTTAAGCTCATGGAGATGACCTAACAGACCGGAATTCCTTCAACGAATCAAACCCGCAATTGTATGTCCATCTACCGTCCGCGGGCAAAGCTGAATCGTAAAGGAATCGAGGAAAATAATGGCAGATTCCGACGGCTAAAGGCAAATTCAGCTCCGGAGTATGTTTTAGAACCGCACCGCATTATAGTCCCGTCCAACCCAACCCAGGCTAAAGCTGTATGAATCGAATCATTACCGCGCGTCTCATCGTCGCCTTTGCGTTGGCGCTTCTGGCAGGCTGCCAAATGCAAGCCAGCGGCCCGGGCAGCTCCATCTCCGGCATCTACGATGTGCGGGCATTCGGCGCCAGGGGCGATGGAATTAATCTGGATACTCCCGCCATCAACAAAGCCATCGATGCCGCCAGTGCCGCCGGTGGGGGAACCATTTTCTTTCCCGCGGGAAACTATCTTTCGGTTTCAATTCATTTGAAGAGCAATATCGCGCTTTACCTGAGCCAAGGCGCCACAATCGTCGCGGCAGAGACCTCAACGACAGCCAGGTACGACGCCCCAGAGCCCAACCCGTTCGATCATTACCAGGACTTCGGCCACACCCATTTTCACAACAGCCTTATCTGGGGTGAATCGCTTGAAAATGTTTCCATCCTTGGTCCCGGCCGAATTTGGGGCAAAGGCCTTAGCCGGGGTCAATCGACGCGCCCCACGTCCTTCCCCGCGACCGCCGGTGATTACACAACCGAACCGGACGGCACAACCCGTCCCTTTGGCCGTCGAGCGCGCCGCGGTCGGCGCAATTCCAGCCGCCCAACCACCGCTGAAGATCTGGCCGGCGGCGCCCGCCCAAGCACGGAGGACAGCCCAACCACCAATCGATCAGCCTTTTCGGAAGATCAAAATTTCTACAGAGGTCGTGGCCAATCCCGTCCAACAACCGACCTGGGGCCTAATCAGCCTTATCCCAACGCGCGCGATCAGTTGGCCGCCGGCATCGGTAATAAATCAATTTCATTGAAGAACTGTCACAACGTCATTCTCAAGGATTTTTCCATCCTCCATGGCGGACATTTCGGCATTCTTGTCACGGGTGTGGACAACCTTACCATCGAC
The DNA here is from genome assembly GCA_030775485.1 of Planctomycetota bacterium. Taxonomy (GTDB): domain Bacteria; phylum Planctomycetota; class Phycisphaerae; order Tepidisphaerales; family Tepidisphaeraceae; genus JALYJB01. Next base: position 120,056 of record JALYJB010000009.1, read on the forward strand.
AATCTCAAGATCGATACCAATCGGGATGGGATGGACATCGATTCCTGCCGCAATGTTCGTGTCTCCAATTGCTCGGTGAATTCCCCGTGGGATGACGCAATCGTTCTCAAAAGCGACTATGCCCTGGGTTACCTGCGTCCCCAGGAGAACACAACCATCACCAATTGCTTCGTCACCGGCGGTTACTACGAAGGCACCTTGATGGACGGTACCTGGAAACGCTCCGGACGCGAATACCGCGCTGCTCGCACTGGACGCATTAAGTTGGGCACGGAATCCAACGGCGGCTTTAAAAACATTACCGTGTCCAACTGCGTTTTTGATTGCTGCGGCGGCTTCGCCCTGGAATCGGTCGATGGGGGGCCGATCGAAGACATCACCATCAGCAACATTTCCATGCGCGATATTGTGAACATGCCCATCTTCATCCGCCTGGGCAATCGCGCCCGCGGACCCAATTCTCCGCCAGCAGCGACCATCAGGCACATCAACATCGGGGATATCGTCTGCTCCAACACCGCAGGCCGGTATGCCTCGGTTATTACGGGTATCCCGATGCGGGACATCGAAGACGTAAAAATTCACGATATCCGCATCATCCAGCAGGGGGGTGGCAACGATTTCGACGCCACCAGCAGGCCTACTGAGCGCGAAACCGCGTATCCGGAGCCCAGCATGTTTGGAACCTCGCCTTCATATGGGTTTTACATCCGCCATGTAAACGGTATTGAAATGAGCAACATCGAAGTCACCTACATGAAGGAAGACCGCCGTCCCCCGTTCGTTCTGCAAAATGTGACCAATGCTGATTTCCATAACATCAAGGCTTCGCATCCGACGGATGTGCCGATGTTCAGATTGCATGCTGTGGATGATTTCAATGCCCGCCAGAACCTGGGCATGCAGGATGGGCATATGGACCATGTGGATGATGGACAATTCTAAAACCGCGCGGCGATGGGAATGAGCCTGGCTCAAATTTCCCGCGCGGCTCTGCGCCTGCAAGCCCTCCAAACGCTAAAATAGCCACAATGACGATTCAGCAGATGCTGGAATCCGCCGCCGAAAGCCACCGCGCCGGGCGGCTGGACGAGGCGCAGGCTCTGTATCGCCAGATACTTACTGAGTATCCGGCGCAGCCCGATGCTCTGCGCCTGCTGGGCGTGCTCTGCTTTCAATTGGATAACAAGGCCGCTGCCCTGGAACTGCTTCAGCGATCCGTGGCTGCCGATCCGAGGATCGCGGCTTCGCACTGCGACCTGGGGATTGTCCTGGCTACGCTCCAGCGAATCCCCGAGGCCATCGCCAGCTACCAGAAGGCAATTGAGCTGCAGCCTGGTTTTCCCGAAGCGCTGCATAACCTGGGGCTTTCCCTGGAACACATCGGCCGGCTGGATGATGCGGTCGCCGCGTTCTGTCTATCGATCGAAAATCGCCCTGACGATGCTGAAACTTACGTCAGCCTGGGCAACACCCTGCACGCCAAGGGCCTCTGGGAAGAAGCCGCCGGCGCTTACAAAAAGGCAGTCGAGTTGCAACCCAATTCCGCGGACGCTTACAACAATTTCGGCAACGTGCTTCAGGTCCTTGGCCAGCACGATGGGGCGGTTGCCGCCTACCGCAATGCGCTTGATCTCCGCCCGGACAGCTACCAGGCTCACAATAATCTGGGCCAGTCTTTCAAGGCGATGGGCATGCTCAAGCAAGCCATTACCTGCTTCGATCGCGCCATCGCGTTGCAGCCCGATCTGGCCGCCGCCCGCAGCAATCGGGTGTATGCAATGCATTATCTGGCCGATGACCCAGCAGAGCTGTTGCGCGAAAATATGGATTGGGGCCTGCGTCATGCCCGACCCCTAAAGCGATTCTGGCAGCTCCACCAGAACGATTCGTCTCCTGCAAGGCGTCTGAGAATCGGCTACATCTCCGCCGATTTCCGCAACCACGTGCTGGGCCGAAATCTTTTTCCGCTGTGGCGTGAACACAATCGCGAGGAATTTGAAATCTTTTTCTACAGCGATGTCATTCGCCCTGATTCATTCACGGAACAAATCCGCGCGTTCGCCGATCACTGGAAAAACACGGTCGGCATGAGCGACGAGCGCCTGGCGGAGCTTATCCGCCGCGACAAGATCGACATCCTGATCGATCCCACCATGCACATGGCCGGCAATCGCCTCCTGGTCTTCGCCCGCAAGCCCGCGCCGGTGCAAATCACCTTCGGCGGATACCCCAGCGGAACCGGCCTCTCCGCAATCGATTACCGCTTCACCGATCCTTACCTCGATCCCCCCGGTGAAACGGATCATTATTATGTCGAAAAATCAGTGCGGCTTCCCGACAGCTACTGGTGTTACGACATCGATGGAATGGAATTCGCCCAGTCCCCCGAGGTTGGCCCTCTTCCGGCTGCTGTGCTGGGTCATATAACCTTCGGGTGCCTGAATAACTTCTGCAAAGTCTCTGATGCGGCGCTGGAACTTTGGCGCAAGGTGCTTGATGCCACGCCCAAATCGCGCATGTTGCTGCTAGCCCCCGAAGGTTCCGCCCGCGCGCGGGTGATGGAGGCACTCGGAGAAAGGGTAGAGTTTGTGCCGGGCCAGCCGCGCCGCAAATATTTGGAGACCTATCAAAGAATCGATGTGGGTCTGGATACCATGCCCTACAATGGCCACACCACGAGCCTCGATTCATTCTGGATGGGCGTCCCCATAGTCACGCTCGTCGGCAAAACCGCCGTTGCCCGGGCGGGATGGAGCCAGCTTTCCAACCTGGGCCTGGCCGAACTTGCCGCTCATACCGAAGCTCAATATGTCGCCATGGCAACGGAACTGGCGGGTAACCCTGCTCGTCTGCGTCGTCTCCGTTGGACGCTGCGTCAGAAAATGCTTGCCTCGCCCCTGGCTGATGCGAAACGATTCACCAAAAGCGTGGAAGCGGCCTATCGCGCCAGCTGGCAGGCCCGGCGACCAGTAACTTTGGCGGGGGCTTGAGGACTCATGCCAAAAATTAAGGGGACGCGAATCTTTGTTGTCGACATCTAAGATTCACGTCCCCTTAGATTTCCCCGGAACGGATGTCCCCATGAAAGTGTTCGGAAGTAGCCATCGCTGCGGCGCGCCGTCTAAATGGTGGATATGAGCACCCCTGACCAGAGACTCGCCCGCGAAGCAGCAAAAACCGCCGAAGCAACATACCCCAGCGACGAGTGCGGCCGGCGAGGTTGTACTCCACGCCATTAATGCTCTGCATTTTCGCCTCCGCAAGACAGCGAAACAGTTCTGATCCCGCCATTTTTATCCCCCCAATCGCGTCCTATAATGATTTTGGTGATAAAATCGTTGGAGATTGTGCCAAAAAGGCCGATCACCTCCAGAGTGATTTACGTCGTCGCGGTCCGTTTATTGGATGTGCCGTGAAACCGGGCTGATGGTGTCTGCTCGCCGGATTAGAATGAAACGCAAGTTCTGGATTATCGTCTTTGTCTCATGCGCAGCGCTGGGGGGGTGCTTTTCGCCCGATCCCAAGTCGCTCACCAGCGACAGCCCAGCCAGCAAAATTCCCGCGATAAAAGATGCTGCTGCTACCCACAACACCAGGGCCATTCCTGGGCTAATCGCGGATTTGGACAGCAATGATTCCGCCATCCGCTTCGCGGCCATTACCGCCTTGAAGGACATTACCGGTGAAACGTTCGATTATCACTATTACGACGACCAACCTTTGCGGGAACCGGCTGTCAAGCGCTGGGAGGAATGGTTGAAAGCGCATCCAGCACAATGACCTGGTTATGATTGGACCTGTTGAACATTCCGGCGGGGCAGGTGAAGGTGGAAACACCTCCAGCGCCGGCCGCATTGAGTTGAAGATCAGCAGCGACCCGGCTAATCTTCGGGGCGTACGCCGGCAACTGGAAGATTTTGCGAGGTTCGTTGGCATGAGCCAGGAAGCAACTGACGCCATCGGACTGGCGCTCAACGAGGCATTGGCCAATGTCATGCGTCATGGTTATTCCGGGGCAAGGGACAAGCCCATCGTGGTGGCGGGGGAAATCATCAATGGTGGTTTTCGCCTCACCATTCGCGACTGGGCGCCGCCTTTTGATCCCAGCCGCTTGCCCAAAAAAGATCGCGCCGATTTAACGCCCGGTGGATTGGGCCTGCTTTGCATTCGAAAACTCATGGATGAAACAAACTTTTCTCCGCAGCCGGATGGTATGCTGCTGACGATGGTCAAACACATGAAGGCAACCAAGTAACAGGACGCCGGTAAGCCGCCCGCCCTTCGCGGTCGCGCTTGCAAACGCAAATTATGCCAGACCCACAAGCAAACCAGGATTTTGTCTCAGCGCCGCGCAAGAGCGGCGATGCCGTGATTGCCGCGATCCGAGGGGAAATTGATCTGCACAACAGCCCTGAGCTGCGCACGGCCCTGCTCGCAATTCTGACCCAGACGCCGACAAAGAAGCTGATTCTCAATCTGGCCCAGGTGCCTTACATGGACAGCAGCGCCGTTGCGGTGCTGGTCGAAGCCCTGCAGCGCCTCCGCAAGGGTGGGGGTCGCCTGATGCTTACCGACCTCCAACCGCGCGTAAAAGGCCTGCTGGAAATCGCCCGGCTCGATTCAATTTTTGTGATTGCCGTCAGCGAGCAAGACGCGCTTGCCAAGTAACGCAGGCGATGGAATTTCCGGGGTAAAACCCGCGCATGGGAAGGGATTCTCATGAACACCGTGATGCGGCCGGTCGTGCTGGTTTATTCAACGACCGCCGGTTTCATCCGATTCATCGGTGAGCTCACCTACCTCATCGGCGACACCGCCGCTGGTGTCTATCGATCCCTCGCCAATAAAAAGGGCCGTCGCCTGGGGTGGTCCAATCTGTGGATGCAGATGGATCGCGTGGGCGTGAAGAGCATTCCCATTGTCGCCCTGGTTCTCTTCTGTATCGGCGCGATTTTGTCGCTGCAGATGGCCCCCATTCTTCGTGACTATGGCGCGGTGGATAAGGTTGCGGACATCATCGCCATCTCCATCGGCCGCGAGCTAGGTCCGCTGGTTTCCGCCATTGTTCTCACCGGGTTCGCCGGCGCTTCCATCGCCGCGGAACTGGGGACCATGGTGGTTTCCGAAGAGATCGAGGCCTTGCAGGCGAACGCGATCGATCCCATCCGCTTCCTGGTTGTTCCGCGCGTCGTGGCAACGACCATCATGATGGTTTGCATCAGCGTTGTCGGGGATCTGTCGGGCGGCATTGGCGGCATGTTCACCTCCAGCCTTTTCCTGGGCATCAGCCCGACCATGTATACGCATCACTCCTTCGATGCGTTGGCGCTCAAGGACTTCATCACGGGCCTGGTAAAGGCGGGGGTCTTCGGCCTCCTTATCAGCGCCATGGCTTGCCGGCTCGGCCTGGGCGTAACCGGCGGAGCCCAGGGCGTGGGCGTCGCAACCACGCGCACCGTCGTGCTCACCATCGTTGCGTTGATCCTTGTCGATCTCATCTTCACCGCGGTCTTTTACTTCCTGGGATGGTGACGGATGTCGGATGCCGTTATCAAAGTTGATGGCGCGACCAAGATTTACGACGGGCGCACGATCCTCGATTCAATCCGATTGGATGTATTCCGCGGCGAAACACTCGTCATCCTGGGCGGCTCGGGCTCCGGCAAATCCACGCTGCTCCGCCTCATGATCGGCAACGCCCTGTGCGATTCCGGTGACATCGTCGCGTTCGGCAAATGCCTGTGCGCCATGACCAACGCCGAGCGCGATGAATATCGAAAATCCGTGGGCGTCCTCTTTCAAAGTGGCGCCCTTTTCAACTCCATGACCGTCGCCGAAAACGTCGCGCTTCCCCTCCGCGAGCATACGGATCTTCCCGAGGAAACCATCGAGATCATGGTGAAAATAAAGCTGGAATTGGTGGGCCTGCGCCAGCACGCGGACAAAATGCCCGCCATGCTTTCAGGTGGAATGAAGAAGCGCGCCGGGCTTGCCAGGGCGATTGCGCTTGATCCGAAGGTTCTGTTCTACGATGAGCCCTCCGCCGGCCTCGATCCGGTCACCAGCGCGCAAATCGATCAGCTCATCATGGATCTGAATAAAAAGCTGGGCGTCACCAGCGTTGTGGTTACGCACGAAATGGATTCCGCGTTTCGCATCGCTGATCGCATGGTTCTGCTCGATCGCGGCAAATTCATCGCCTCCGGCACGCCTGACGAAATGCGCGGAAGCATCGATCCACTGGTACACCAATTCGTTTTCGGTTTGCCCACCGGCCCACTGACCGACCGCCGCCGCGCCGATGGTTATGAAGAAGATTTGCTCGGAGAGCTCGAAAGACTCTAAACCGGCAAAAAAAGTATCGAATTTGCTACGGATTCATTGAGCCTTGAAAGGGATTTCCATGGCCAAACAACGCAACGCGGTTCGCGCGGGGCTGTTCATGCTCGTCAGTCTGGCCCTGGTGATTTTCGTCATCATCGCCATCAGCGGCGCCGCCCGTTTTACGCAGTCGTTCAATACCTATTTTGTCGCCTTCTCCCTGACGGATGACGTTGGTGGGCTGCGCGTCGGTGATGACGTGCGCCTCGGGGGCGTAAAAGTCGGCAGTATTCGCGATATCCAAATCCGTCGCGTTCCCGGGGGTGTTGGCGACGATATCCCCCAGGATGCTCCCGCCGTCGTTCTCCTGATCGATGTCCCCTCCCGTTACCCGGTCACCCGGGACGCCTACGTCTTCGTGCAAAAGGGCCTGACCGGCGCCGCCACGATCAACATAGATGCCCTCGGGGCCGGCGAATCGCTCGCGTCCAGCCAATATCTGCGTGGCCATCCCGATCCCTTTTCCGCATTCACCAAAAGCCTGGGGAGCATGGGTCCTGAACTCCGCCAGATTGTTGCAAACGTGAAAGTCGGTTCCCAGAAACTCAACAACGATCTCGATAAGTTCGGCCACACTGCTGATTCCTTTACCTCAACGGGCCTGGGTGCTACTTCCACCATTCAGGACCTCCACGTCCGCTTGCCGGAAATCGTCACGCGCTACAACGACCTCGTTGCAGCCGCCATCCAGATGCTCGACACCGTCCGCGACCTCATCGGCCCGGGCAATACGGATTTCAAATCAACCCTCGCCAACGTTACCCATGTCACCGCTGATCTGCGCGAAAAATTGCCTGATTTGTTGGATCAGATGCGCGGCATTTTGCGCAAGGTCGATACTTCCGTCACCCGCGCAAACAGCGCCCTGGCCACCATCCAGGCTGCTGTCATCAACACCAAGGACATCACCGCCACGGCACGCTCGGTTGTCGTCGAAAATAAAAGCAAGTTTGATGGAATGATTGCCTCATTGAAAACCACCGGCGACAATCTGAAATACGCCAGCGTCGAAATCCGCCACAGTCCCTGGCGCCTGATTTATCAGCCCAAGCCCGACGAGGTAGCCAACCTCAACACCTACGATTCCGTCCGCCAGTTCGCCGAGGGCGCCAGCAGCCTGGATGACGCCGCCGCCGCCCTGCGCGATGCCGTCAACGATAAGAATGCCGACCCGGAAAAGGTTAAACAACTGATGAACCAGTTGAACGTTTCCTTTTCCAGGTTCCAGGACATTCAGCAAAAGCTCTGGAAGGATATCAAGCAATAAACAGAGAGACAGCGCCATGGCCGGCGCTGTCTCTTCGGGTGGGTTGTCAATTCATTCCATCAGTCAGCGGCAATGGTGCTATCCGCCATATTCGTAATCGCCGGCTTCCGCGAAAGGGTCGCCGCCTTGCGCGCCGCCGCCTTGCGAATCCGCCGCGTCCGGCCAACCGTCTGCTGATCCACGGTTGCCTTGCGGTTCGACTGCGATTGCGCGACCGCGACAGCCTCCGCTGCATCCGGTGCATATAGATCGGCGCCAATTTCCTCGGCCAGGCCTTCCGCTCGCTTGTAAATCCCGCCGCAGCACATCACCTGCATGTCCGGGCAGCTATTGACCTCGCGAAGATAATCAATCAGCTTCCGCACCGCCGGCACACCGCTGGGCAATGTCGCGAACAGAACCAGCAGGTCCGGGCGATATTCGCCGATCAGCTTCAGCACTTCATCTTCAGGCACGCCGCCGCCCGCAAAGCGCGTTGTCCAGCCGTCCGCTTCAAATAGTTCAGCGGTGATCTGGCCGCCCAGTTCTTCCGGCTCATCGTTGCCGCAGAAAATCAAAACCTTCTTGTCGTTCGGCGTCTTCCGTTCCAGCTGAATCGAAAGTTGATCCGTGATGCTCCGGTTCAGCAGCGTCGCCATGTTCTGCGTGCTGTGGCTGATCCGGTCATCGCGATACAGATTCTGAATCTCTTCCATCGTCGGCCAGATCAGCTGGGTCAGTAGTTCATAGGCAGTCAGACCGCTGAAGGTGGCCTGCTCGATTACCTTCCGGCAAGCAAGGCGGTCGCCGGCAAGAAGCGGCTCAAGATAGATCTCCGAAAGGCTGCGGCTCGGAATTGACAAGCTCATTACAAAACTCCCAAATCCGCCCCGGGCCGGTTCCATCCGGCCCGCAAAGCGAAGGTTAAGAAGATTTGGCTGCGTCCGTGCCGCCAAGTCGTATCGAATGTTAATTTAGATAAACTGCAACACTGGGAGTATCGGAAATGCATGCAAAAACTCTTTACTATTTTAACATTACGGCGTGGATTTATGTTTCCCAAATTAACATTCCGGTAAATTCGCCGGATAAATTTAGATATAAACTATTGTATTATATGTATTTATGTGAAGTATAGAGCATGGCATCCATTCCTTATGGTATCCAAGCGATTGAAAACCCTGCATCATTCGCCAAAATCGCCCCCTGTGGAGAACCATGTCTGACCGCACCGAACATCTTTCTCACGTCCGTGCCGTGGTAGTAAAGCTCGGCACCCAGCTCCTTAGCGATAAGGAAGGCCGTCTGGACGCGCCTTTCGTCGCCACCATTGCCAGGCAGGTCGCCCAGCTTCGTGAGAAGGGCATCCTCATTACCCTCGTCAGTTCCGGAGCCATTGGTTGCGGGTTGCGCGAACTCGACCTCCCCAGGCGGCCCACCGATCTGGCCATGCTCCAGGCAGTCGCGGCAGTGGGGCAGCGTCGCCTCATGGATCTCTGGGCCGATGCCTTCGAATCCCATCGCCTTCCCATCGCACAGATTCTTCTCACGCGCGAAGATGTGGATGATCGCACGCGATTTCTAAATCTTCGCAACACCATCGCCGCCATTCACGAGCTGAATGCGGTGCCCATCATCAATGAGAACGATACGGTCAGCACCGCTGAACTGGTGAAGATTTCCTTCGGCGACAATGACATCCTCGCTGCCCTGGTCGCGCACGCGCTGCGCGCCGATCTGCTGATCTTGCTTAGCGTCGTTAATGGTCTGCTGGATTCAGAAGGCAACCCCGTGCCCTTCGTCGAAAGCCTGGAACAGGCCCGTCAGCTCATTCGCGCTGAAAAATCAGAGCTGGGGAAGGGCGGCATGGAGTCTAAGCTCGCGGCCGCCAAAATGGTCACCGACGCGGGCGAAGCCATGATTGTCGCGGACGGACGAATGACCGATGTCCTGCCGCGCCTTCTGGCCGGCGAGCCGGTCGGAACGCTCTTTGTACCCGCTGGGAAAAAGCGATCGTCTCGCAGCCGATGGATCGGCGCCGTCCGTCCCGCCGGCACCATCGTGATTGACGACGGCGCGCGCAAAGCCCTCGCCGAGCAGAATCGAAGTCTTCTGGCTGCGGGAATTATGAACGTAGAAGGGGAGTTCAACAGGGGCGACGTGGTGGCGGTCAACGGCCCGAACGGCAAGCTCATCGCCCGCGGCCTCAGCAATTATTCCTCAGTTGATTTAGACCGCATCAAAGGCAAGAAGACGCAAGCCGTCAGGGAACTCCTCGCCGAGGCTGCTTATGACGAGGCCATTCACCGCGACAATCTCGTCCTGGAACGCCAGGGTCCACCATAAATCCGCTTCCTGAAAGTAGTTAAACAACTGCGCCTTTGATCGAATTTCGACGCGTTATCTATCGGAGAACGATGCGAAGAAGTCGCATTGCTCAACTAACTTTGATGGCCCTGGGCTGTCAATCATATAGAGTTCTGGAAGGTGTCCGGTTTAGAAGGAGTGAGCCATGAAACGCTTTTTAATCTTTTGTGCCGCGGTCATGATGATTGGCATCATCCCAAACATGGCCTCGGCCCGATCCCGCTTTTTCTTCGGTCTGAATTTCGGTGGTCCAGAGTTCGCCCTGGGTTATCACGAAGGTTACCGCTACGGCGGATATGGCTACGCCTATAGCGCGCCCCCCGCGGTGATTTATACCGCCCCCGCGCCCGTCTACTACGCTCCTGCGCCCCAGGCCTATTGCCCGCCGCCACAAACCTATTACGCTCCGGCGCAAAACTATTACTATGCCCCGCAGCCTGTGTGCGCTGCTCCGCCGGTCACTTATGCGGCTCCCCAAACTTACACCTATTACGCCGCACCCACCTATGCCCCCAGTTATTATTCCGACAGCAGCTTCAGTATCGGCTTCGGGATTGGTGGCGGCGATCGCGACCGTGGGTACCACTATGGCCACGATGACCGCGGATATCGCGGTGGCGACCGGGACGAACGCGGCGGCTATCACTACCGCCACTAATCCCGCGCGGGACTGGGCACAGCTTCAGTTGAATTGAACCGCAAACCCGGGGATAACGATTGATGTGATCAATTCACACCATCGCGATCCCCGGAGTTTTAATTGAGTTCCTGGCCCCCTTCGCATGTCTGGCAGGGCCAGGGAATGCCGCTCTCACCGGCCTACGCGCCTGTTCCACCCTATCCGCCAGCACCAAGGCCAACGCCGCCGCCCGCCCCGTTAAGCGTATATATCGCGTGGTTCCTGATAATCCTGGCAACCCTGACAATTATCCTCATGGGTTACTTCAGCCAGCGCAAAACCCAAACCAAAATTGCCGCCGATGAAATTCAGATCGAAATGGTCAGCCGGTATAGCGTCGGCTATAAGCAATTGGTCTCGGGCATAACCGCAATGCCCGCCGGCGCCGCCTCCCAGTTGGTGATGTCCGTCAAAGCGCAGGCGCAAACGCCGGTGAATCAAATCCGTGCCATTCCCGTAATTGGTGAACTCGAGGGCAACGAAGCCGCCGCCAAAGCCGCCCAGGATTTTCTGGATACCAACCCCCCGGCCAGTCTGCATCGCGATGCAAGCCTGCTCCTTCAGCTATACCGCCACGGCACCACGTCCCTCTCAATCGCCGATCAGCAGTTGCTGGTCGATCGCTACGAGTGGTTTGGACGCCTTGCGGTCGCGCACGATGCGCCGCCGACTGATCCCCATCGCCTGGCCGTTTACGCCCAGGCCCGAAAAACACTTCTCGGACTCATCGGCATGGTAGGCGTGGGTGGCGCCATGCTCTTAACCGGCCTGGTGGTTTTCGTGCTCCTCTCCGTTAAATTCTTTCTGGGAACATTGCCCCCAAAGTTCACGCTCGCCCAGCCCCACGTTGCCGATCTTCTCGTGGAGGGCCTTGCCGTCTGGCTCTGCATGTTCCCCGTCTTGCAGATTTTCTTTGCCCTGATAGGCCCCCCAGCCAATTTCGCCTCGAATTTTCTAATCGTTCTTCCTTTCGTCGCGGCCTTGCTTTGGCTTCGCACCCGAGGCCTGGGCTGGGGCCAGCTCGGCGCAGCGGTGGGGTGGGAACGCGGCCGCGGTATCGTCCGCGAAATGTTCGCTGGACTCACAGCGTACATCGCGGGCTTGCCGCTCCTGGTGCTCGCGACCATCGTTACAGTCATCCTGACTAATTATTCTCACGCCAATGCTTCTCACCCCATCGTCCGCGAAATCCAAACCCCCGGCTGGACTCGCGTCGAGCTCTTCTTCCTGGCCTGCGTCTTCGCGCCAATCACCGAGGAATTTCTATTCCGCGGCCTTCTGCTGAGCCACCTGCGTTTGCGCCTCTCGTGGTTTTCGTCCGCCCTCATTGTCAGCTTCATCTTCGCCGCGATTCATCCGCAAGGCTGGACCACCATTCCCGTGCTCGGCACGATTGCGATGGTCCTGGCGTCCGTCCGCGAGCAGCGCGGAAGCCTGATCGCGCCCATCACAGCCCATGCTCTCAACAATTTCATGGCCCTGTTGATATTCGTGCTGCTTCTGGGTTGAGCACGCGCCGCCGGGCATCACCTGTCCGAGGGCGGTGTTTCTTTTGATTCAAACCCCAGCCGATCGCGGATGATATAAAGCGGCCGCTGTTTCACTTCTTCATAAATCCGCCCGATGTACTCCCCAAGAATCCCCACCGAAATAAGCTGCACGCCCCCCAGGAAGAGCATGAAGATAATGGTGGTGGTGAACCCGCCGCCAGCCAGTTTCTTTTGCGTGAAGAACGTCACGAAATAGTAAATCGCCATCGCGAATGCGACGCCTGATATGGAAAAGCCAAACCACGTCGCCGCTCGCAATGGCCGATTGCTGAAGCTCACCATCGCGTCGGCTGCATAGCGAATTAAATGCGACAGCGTCTGCTTCGGTTTCCCCGCCGCCCGATCCGCGCGCTCATATTGCACCGCCGCCTGGCGATATCCCAGCCAGCTTCGCAAACCCGGAATAAACCGGTTCCGCTCGGGAAGCCGGTTGAATTCATCCACGACCACCCGGTCCATCAACCCAAAAATCCCCGCATCCGGGGTGCTGGGCAGATCGGTGATACGCCGCAGAATGGGATAAAAAAGACGAAACCCTATCCTCCGCGGGCCATGCTCCGTTCGGCTCGTGCGCTCCCCCAGCACAACCTGAAACCCTTCCTTCCATTTTTGAACCATCTGCGGAATAACTTCCGGCGGATCCTGCAAATCCCCATCAATCAGCACCACGCAGTCCCCCCGCGCATTATGTATCCCGGCCGTAACCGCTGGCTGATGCCCAAAATTTCGCGAAAGCGTGATCACCTTCACGCGCGGATCCTGCTTTTGAAATTCCCGCAAAAGCCGAGGCGAATCATCCCGGCTCCCATCATCCACCAGCACCAGTTCCCAAGGCTCTCCAGACGCTTCCATAGCCGCCGCCACCCGCTGTCGCAACGCCGGCAAATTTTCCTGCTCATTGAAAATCGGGGCGACGATCGAAACCATGCCGAGCATCTTACAGGCAAGCCTTGCCGCGTCGAAGCAACGGACCCTGTGGATGACCTGTCAGTTTGAATCTGTTTCCTTTCCCTGCGGGAAGCAGTGATTGGGGTCGTCGTTAGATAGTGAATTGGTGCAGGGAATCAGCTAGAGAATTCGTCTTGCCGCCAAAATGCTGTTTTCTGCGGATTATTTCAACTCGGAACCATTTCCTGTTTTGGTGGCGTCGCTCCACATTCCGGACACTTCTTCGGCGTGGCGCGAAGATCATAGCCACACAAGCAACACATCCCGGCAGGATATACCCGCTGCCGCCGGCGCAGGATGTAAAAAGTAACAGCCAACAACAGCATCAGCACCAAAAAATGAAGATCAGAAATTGCAAAGGCCCAATACGGGCGCTGAACCTTGGCGATGATGTTCCCGTTGGATGTAAACCAGTGCGTGATCTGTCCATCCGCCGTCATGGCAGCGCCGAGCAAAAAAATATGACGCGGATAAAACGACAAAACCCCACCATGCGGCACCCGCGGATTGAACCGAAATCTAAACGGCCCGGGATCATGATCGGCAACAACCACCCGAATGAAACCTCCCAAGGTTGATTGCACCGCGCAATAGGCGCCGCTTCTGCTGGTGTATTCAACCGAATCAACCTTGGAATAGCTTCGCGACCAAAGCAAAACGTCGGCGACCAATAGCAATAGTGACCCGATGATCATCGCGGTAAACACGCGGCGTTTCATTAGGTGAAAGTCTACACGAGAAGCCCCTCCCACCCAGCAGTTGCAATCCCCTGCTCCTCACTCGAAAATCATAACATGCCCGACCCAATCCAAGCCTACTTCCAGGAACACGAAGCCGTCGCCCGCCGCGTCTCCGTTGAATTATCCCCCAAAATTCAGCAGGTAGGCCAGCTCCTCCGCGACGCCTTTTCCTCCGGCCACAAGATGCTCACCTTCGGCAACGGCGGCAGCGCTGCCGATGCCCAGCATTTCGCCGAGGAAATGATCGGCCGATTCCTCCGCACCCGCCGACCGCTGCCAGCCATCGCCCTCACCACTGACGGCACCGCCATGACCTGCATCAGCAATGACTTCGGCTACGAAGAAGTGTTTTCCCGCCAGGTGGAAGCCCTGGCTGCCCCAGGCGATGTGGTCGTCGGGTTCAGCACCTCCGGCAACTCCCCCAACGTCCTAAAAGCCCTGCGCTACGCCAAACAGAAATCCGCAATCACGGTCGCGCTGCTCGGCAACACCGGTGGGAAAATAGCCCCCGAGGTAGATCACCCCATCATCGTCCCCGCCAAAATCACATCGCACATCCAGGAAATGCACATCATCATCGTGCACCTGCTTTGCGAAATGGTCGATCGCTGGGCCGCGGGCGAAGCGCTGTAACGGCAAAGGAGTGGCCTTGGCAAAAATAAGTTCCAAGGCGCATCGGCTGACGATTCGCTCAGTTCTCCAGCCCTAACCCCTGAAGTACCTTCAACGGATGCGTCGCCGCTTTATCCATCCCCGTGCTAAATAAATTTTCGACCGTGCCGTCGCGGGTCTTCTCAAAGCGGTGAACGTCCTTCCCTTCGCGATCGATAAATTTAATCGCCGCTTTATCCGCCGTGAACACCATGTCCGCAAATCCCAGCATTGAGCGCGAGAACGGCCCGCGATTGTCGCGCCGCATCAGGCCCGTCTTCTTGCCTCCGCCGCCGACCAGCAGGAAGCTGGTGTGCCAATTCGGAATTTCCAGATGCTGGATATCATGATCGTGTCCGCAAATATAAAAATCGAGATTGTATTTCGATTGCGGCAAATAGCTGCATGGAACCGTGCCTCATGAACAAGCCTCCCCCAGCAAAATTAATGCTTATGTGTTAGCGATAGATGAAGAAGCCCCTGGCGTTTTTAAGGGGCGCTGATTTGTGATTCTGCTGTTAAAACCGCGGTCATTCGCCTCTAAGCCGTGTTTTGCCTATCCTTACGGGGCTGTGTCTGAACCGATTATTGAGATCTCCGACGTCGATTTCGCCTACGGTCCCCGCCTGGTGCTCAAGCACATCCAGATGGTTGTGCAGTCGGGCATCACGCTGGGCGTCATCGGCCCCAACGGGGGGGGCAAAACGACTCTTATCAGGCTGCTGCTCGGACTCCAGCAACCAACCCGCGGTTCAATCGCAATCCGAGGCCTCAGCCCAAAGCAAGCGGTCCATCGCGGCAACGTCATCGGTTATTTGCCGCAGTCCCCGCATGTGCCCGGGAATTTCCCAATAAACGTCGGCCAATTCATCCGGCTCGGCCTCACCGGAAAAATCGGTCTGCTGGGAACCCGATCAAGCGCGGATATCCAGCACTGCGACCTGCTGATGCGGAAGTTTGGAATCAAAGACCTCGCCCAAATGCCCATCGGCTCGCTGTCCGGCGGCCAGCTTCAGCGCGCTTTTATCGCACGCGCCCTCGCGGCCCGCCCCAGCATTCTCCTCCTCGACGAACCCACCACCGGCATCGACCGCGCCGGGCAGGATCAATTCGTGCGGTTTTTGTTTGATTTAAAGCAATCGCTAAACCTCACGGTGGTGCTCGTAAGCCACGACCTGCGCACCATTGCCGCGGCGTGCGATCGCCTCGCCTGTCTGAACGTAACGCTTCACTACCACGATGTGCCCGCCAATCTCCCCCAAGAACTGGCCAGAGAAATGTTTGGCAGCGACGTGGTCGAGCTTCGCACCCCCAGAACGCGGGAAGCCCAGCACCAGCAATGACCCACCCCGCACTTTCCATGCTGGCCGAAGAACTCCTCTCCGCCGAGATGTTCCGCGCCGCCGTCGTCCTTTGCGCGGTTGGGGTGGCCGGCGCTGTCCTGTCCGTTTTCGTCGTTCTTCGCCGATGGGCTTACCTGGGAGAAGGAATCAGTCACGCGGGCTTCAGCGGCGTAGGCACCGCGCTCCTCATCTCCGTCGCGATTCCTTCCCTCAACAACCAAACATCGATCTTCCTGATCGCAGCAACATTCGCCATGGCAACCGCTCTCGCGGTCGCCTGGATCAGCCGTGGCAGGGGGGTGACCGGCGACACCGCCATCGGCATTTTCGTGGCGGCAGCGCTGGCCTGGGGGTTTATCGCGCTCGATATACATGCGCATCTGGGGCGGGGAAGCAGCGGCAGCAGTGGATGGGAAAACTATCTCCTGGGTGATATACGGCGCCTCACACCCGCCGGGGCGATGCTGGGAGTGGGATTTTCCGTCGCGATTGTTTTGACGATGCTCGTATTGCGGCGCGAAATGACACTCTATTGCTTCGACCCCATGCTCGCCGAGGTAACCGGCGTGGCGGTGGGATTTGTGCACTATCTGCTTATTTCGCTGGTGGGGCTTGTGATTGTGATCGGGATGCAATTAGTCGGAAATCTGCTGATCCCCGCCCTCCTCGTCCTTCCGGGGGCGACGGGCCTGGCACTAAGTCGCAACATGCGCGTGGTGATCGCTACTGCCGTTGCAGCCAGCCTTCTGGCAACATTGGGGGGATTGATGACAACGCACTACTGGAGATTCCTTCAGCCCGGCCCGGCAATCACCATGGTGCTGTTTCTTGAGTTCCTCCTGGCCCACGGCTTTCAATCGTTAATGCGCCGAGACACATGCTAGAGCAATGCTCTAAGCTACTAAAAAATGGCTGAGGGCGGTCGTTTCTCCGTCGACCGCCCCCATGCCGAAACCCAGGCCGTGAATTCCCTTAATCAGGTCTGCAGTAAGTTGGAACCCGCGGTGGTCCCGTTCAGCGTGACCTGGTACGTGCTGCCCAAAGTCACATTGTTGTAGATGTCGCCGCTGGGCAGACCAAGTGACTCCCATTCGGCGGGCGTGAGGAAACCGCTCTGAATTCCAGGCTGCGGATTCACGTAGAAATATCCACCCCTGGCATAGTTATACACCTGTGGTGTCGGCCAGACGTTGTTTCGGATCTCCCCGAAGCTTTGCAGGCTGCTGTCTGTCACATATATGACCGCCTGATCATTACCGGTGATGAAGTTCGGGGCATAGAACAAGTTGTTGTCGACAACAATGTTCTGGGCCACGCCTGTGCTGATCCTCATGAATCCGCCCGTGATTGCAGTGTCGGTCACGGTGTTATCCAGGAGATAGAGGTTTACGACTTGACGGTCGTAAAGGCTCTCCTGGGGGTTCACCGTGAACCCTTGGCTGCCATTGGCGTGAACGACGTTATTGCGAACAACCGTGTCATGCGCGCCGGGCTGAAAGAGAACCGCATCGTTGAACGTGTTGCCGTCGAGCACGGTGTTCTGCATAAACGCGTTGTGGTTCGACTGCGGCCCAGGGTCAGTAATCGTCAGCGGGCCAACCGTTACCGGTCCGCTGGGGACCACGTTGCCGGTCACATACGCCCATGATCCGTACTGAACAGTGATAGCGCCCTTCACCGTGTCCTTACTGTCACCGCGAAGGACACCGCTGATATTGGAAAGATTGTTGTCCGCCACCAGCACTCGCGTCGCTCCGGCTATTCGCACAATATGCTCGCGCGTCGAGTTGGCCACTGTATTACCAATAATGCTGATGTCACTTCCCTGCACCCATGTGAAATAAGCGCGAAGGCCCGTCACGCTTGGCGCGGTGTTGTTCTCAACAAGGACGTTGTTGGGCGACCCTGACATGTCCATGGCGCTAAGCAAATTCAGGAAGGTGTTATTACGAATCGTAATGTTGCCGCCATTGACGCGAATGCCCGATGCAATCGCGGAATCATCAAACTCGTTGGTATACACGGAATCGAATGTCAGACCCTCAATGGTTACACCTTGGTCGCTCGAGGATAGGTTAATAATCTGTCCAAAAGTCTGCGGCCCATTGTACATCAAAATCGGCTTCGCCCCTTGCCCATATGATCCCACATAAACGTTGCTTAGCCCGTTAATGTTGAGCGAGCCGGATGTGGTGAAGGTGTCCCCATTGTGGAATAGAATGCGCGTATTGCTTGTGATCAGCTGGCTGACGCGATCGATGCTGTTCACCGGCGCGTTGGGTGAGAGGCCATCATTGGAATCGTTGCCGTTGGCAGCAACGTAAATCGTCTGTCGCGTATCAGCCGAGACCGTGATCTTCTGAGTCGTCGTACCGATGAAGCCACTTTGATTTGTGATGGTCAGGGTGACGGTGTAGGTGCCGGGCCGGTCATACGCATGGCTGGCGTTGAACCCAACGAGATTGTCGTGTGACGAGCCAGGGTCACCAAAATCCCACGCTATTTTGCTGTTCAAGGCATCGCCATTGCCGAAGGAGGAATCCAGGGCGTGCACGAATGTGGATTCGCCAGGCAGAATGGTCGCTCCGCTGGTGACGGTGATTACTGATACCGGCGCTCGTGAATCCCTTGCGGTTGCACCGCCGTTATTTGAGCCTGTGTCACCAGTGCTGCCGGTTGACCCAGTTCCACCGGTGCTGCCAGTTGAACCCGTGTCACCGGTGCTGCCAGTTGAACCAGGGTTACCCGTGCCACCGGTCGAACCAGTGCCGCCGGTGTTCCCGGTTGAACCAGTGCCGCCCGTCGATCCAGAACCCGCGCCCGTGCCTTTATCGCCGCTTGATGCGCCAAACGTTTTCGTATCACCGGGCTGAAGAATCGTTGTCGAACCATCGGGCGCGATGACCTCGACAACCATCGGCGTATCCTTGGCTACGCTGACAGTATTGTTTTGGCTTCCCGTGTGGACCACGATCCGCGACAGTTCACTCACGTTGGCGGTTTGACCGTAATTGTCCGCATAACCCAGCACGCGGTTGCTGGAGGCGGGCTGAACATAGAAGGTATTGTCCTGGTTGGCGTCACCTTGCAGGTTCAGCACACCGGCGGCAAACGTTGCGGACGAAAGAAGGCGGCGGTCTTCCAACAGCTCAAATCCGCGGCCGTCCAACATATGCTTCGCGGAGGAACGTTTCTTATTTCGTTTCATATGATCCGAATCGGGATGCGAAGCGGATCACTCGTCCTTGGGTAAATGGAAAATCGCGATTATCTATGCTGTTAAGCGTGTCACAGGACATTATTCAGGCGTAGACGCCACATCTTCACGTCCTAGAACGAAGAAGCGCGTTCTCAAGCTTCCAGGCGTCGCGGATGATGCAAACGAAAAAGCCCGCGGCGATCGTTGGATTGCCGCGGGCTCTACGGGTCTGAGCTATTTATTCTGGCTCTAACACCAATTGACAGGAAGGAGTTGCTGCTACTGAAGCTGCACGGCTCCGACGGTTACATTGCTGCCGGAGCGCGGATTGCCGTTAAAATCGGAAAACAGGCCGCCCAGGGGAATGCCGTAAGTGGCCCCAACGCCATTGAAGTTGGGATTGTCTTTGGCATCAATCTGGTTGTTCTGGAAGACATCGCCACTCACAGGGGACAGACTTGCCCAGGCACTGGACGTTAGATAACCCCTGGGATCCCACCAGCTGGGCCACACATAGTTGATTCCGCCGGAGACGGTGGAATTGGAAGGCCAGATATTGTTCGAGATCAGCGCGAAGCTCTGCAGGCTGCTGTCTCCAACGTAAACTGGCGCGCTTTCGAAATTGCCGACCTGCAGGTTGGGAGCGATGTAAAGGTTGTCGGCGAGTACAACGCTGTCGGCGGTTGTCTCCAAATGCAGGAAATTTCCAACGGTGCCGTTGTTAATAACGGTGTTACCGATAATTCTGGCATCGCTGACAATTCTTCCGTAAAGCTCATCATAGGGCTGGATGATTATCGCCGTGGCGTTGTCGCTCATGAAAACATTGTTTCGCAGCATGGTATGGAACCCAGCGGGCTCAAACTGAAAAGGTCCGTTGGTGATGGTGTTTGCGTCGAAAACCGCGTAGTTGAATGTTCCATTGAAACTAGCGACCAGCGACCCGAACTGTGTTGTTGCCAGCGGGCCTACGCTGCTGGGTCCGTTAAGGACATTGTGATCGACATAGGCATAGGAGCCTACCTGAATAGTAATAACGCCCTTGACGATGTCCGCGCTGTCGCCCCAGGCGGCGCCACTGATGTTGGCCAGGTTGTTGTAGGCGATCAGGGTTTGTTTGGCGCCGCCAATTCGGATGACGTGCTCGCGATCGCTGTTGGGCACAAAATTCCCGAGGATGACGGTGTTGGCTCCCTGCACCCAGGCGAAATAAGACCTCAAATCCTGATTGCTGGGGGATTGATTGTCCTGAATCATCGTTCCGATTGGGGCGCCGGAAAGATCGAAATCATCGGACAAATGGAAAAAAGTGCAGTCGGAGACGCTGTTGTTTCTACCGTTGAATTTAAGAGCGTTCGGTTCACCATTGCCATTGGAGTAGATGGAATCGAAGGTGAAATTGGTGATCGCAAAATTTGATGACCCCGGTTGCGTAATAATAATCTGGTTGTACGAAGTAGCCGGACCGTCCCACATAAGGACAGGCTGCGAGCCGCTTCCGTAAGTTGCTATTTCAACGTGGGTGTAGCGGTCAATATTGATCGAACTCTCAACATTGTAAGTCGCGCCCGCGGCAAAGAGGAGCCGGGTATTGCTTCCCAGCATCGAATTTGCCTGTGCTACTGTCTGGATAGGATCGTTCTGAGATAAGCCGTCATTGCTGTCGTTGCCCCATGGCGCGACATAAATGGTTCGCAGCAAACTGGCCGGCAACACAAATACAGGCTGAACGTCGGTGGTAACCTGGCCGGCATGGTTGGTGATCGTGAAGGTGATCATGTAAATGCCGGGTGCGTTGTAAATGTGTGCGGCATTCCAGCCGTCGAGATTGTTATACGATCCGTTGGGATCGCCAAAATTCCATTGATAGTGAGCTGTGTCTGGGTTGCCACCACCTAGCCCGGAATTTAATCCATTCACCTGAACAGCTTCGCCGGAATAAATCGTGTTGGTCGATTTGAAGAGAATATGGGCACTAAGCGAGAAAAAATGAAATGCGACGGGAGTCGACTGGCTGTCAGTGGTGTTGATAATTATGTCTCCAGGGGGGCCCTGCGTGACATTGTTGCCGGGGCCGCCGCCGATTAGATCATTACCGCTGCCGCCAATGATTGTGTCGTTGCCGTCATCGCCGTAGAGGACGGATCGTCCCGACCCGCCGATGAGGCTGTCATCTCCCGCTCCACCATGAAATTCGTTTTGCCCGCCGTTGCCGATGATTGTGTCGTTACCGCCGTTGCCATAGACCGTGG
Organism: Planctomycetota bacterium; assembly: GCA_030775485.1. Taxonomy (GTDB): domain Bacteria; phylum Planctomycetota; class Phycisphaerae; order Tepidisphaerales; family Tepidisphaeraceae; genus JALYJB01. The sequence goes on from JALYJB010000009.1 coordinate 141,415, forward strand.
AATTTCCGCCCCCGGCGGAAACATAATCATTGCCGTTGCCACAGGTGACGGTCAGAGGGACGGTGATCCTAGGGTCGATAACGATCGTATCCCCGGAATTGCCACCGACAACCTGAATGCTTTGAACATTAGAAAGAGAAAACGCCGCATTATTCCCGTTAATGCTGGCATGAATTTGCCCGTCATCGCCAAGCGTGGCATTTACGCTGTTGGATGAGCCAGCGTCTCCCGTGAATTGCAATGCATTTCCATTGAGCAGAACCGCACTTAAAAATGTGCGGGCTTCCAAACCCTCAAAGCTCGCAACCGAAAGTTTTCTGGAACGCTGCCGCAAACCCCTCGAAATCCCGCGTTTTGAGCGCTTGAGCCGGCTGTTCAACGCCGAGACATAGTTGCAGAAACTTCCTACGCGATTCACAAGTGCCATCTCTTACCCCTTGTTAAGGGAATCCATTCGACGCCTAACAACGGGAAATGCGTTTGAGATCAGCCGCCCGATCCCTGCCCGAAACGTCTGCTACATCAAATATGGAAACGGCCATATGGTCGCAAGCGTCAATCCGCCGAAAAATCAGAATTTTTTGGGTTGACGCGCTTTGCGATCGGAAGAGTGCTTGCATTTATCAATCAATTTTTTTTCGTGAGCATAAAAAAAACAGGTTGTAATTAAACTTGATTCCCCCTATAGGGCGCCAGGCCACTTCCATGATGGATATAAGCGGCCTGTGCCACAAAGGAAGCGAGCCAATTGCCCGGCATCCCGATAAAATGAAAATCCGCGCATGTCGCGCCGCGTTTATTTGAGCGAAGGCCGAGGTTATAAGCGTTCATTGGTCAATGATTTATATTGGAGGCCCATCGATGGTTGAAATTAAAATTGCGTATGAAGGAAAGCTGCGTTGCTCGGCCACGCATGTGGAATCCGGGACTGTTATTCTGACGGATGCGCCGAAAGATAACATGGGCAGGGGCGAATCCTTTTCGCCGACCGATCTTGTCGCAACCGCATTGGGAACCTGCATGCTCACGATCATGGGCATCGCGGCCCAGCGGATGGAAATTGATTTAACCGGAACCAAAGTGGTGGTGACCAAAGAGATGGCAGCCGCCCCAATGCGCCGGATCGCGACGTTGGGCGTAACATTCGACGTGCCCATGAAATTAACGCCCGAGCAACAACAAAAGCTCGAGAACGCCGCCAAGACATGTCCTGTTCACAAAAGTCTGCATCCCGATGTGCAGACACCGATTCGCTTTAACTGGGCTTAGTGGCAACGTCTTTCTTGTGGGATCGATCGGCCCGCAGCCGAATCACCAGGTAAACCACGACGGCGATGTTGATGATCAAAGCAATCGTCTTCGTCGCGGTGGGGCGAAGGCAAAGTTCATAAATCTCCAGCGGGATGAGTCCCGACGTTGTGATTATCGTCATCCACTCAGCCCAGTGCTGCATCAACAGCAGCCCGATCCCCTCCACCATGAACATCGCGGCATAAACCAGAAGTACGGCGGCCAGCACTTTCCATTCTTCCTGGCTTATCGACAGCGCTTTCATCACCAGGGCCTGAAGGTAATGGTTGCCGGGCGCGATATGGAGCCGCCGCGCCCAGCCCACAAGCTCATTTTCCTTGTCGCCCTTCATGAGCTTGAGCGCCCCGATGGCCGCGGCGATCAGCGACAGACTTTTCACCAGCTTGAAAGCACCGATGACGCGCAGCAGTGTGTAGCCTGGCTGGTGTTGGTGCGGAGCGCTCGAAACCTTGCCGGTGACAATGCCGTCAGAAAACATGGTCAATCGTTTATATCGCATGCAGCTTGAATTGTCCTGACCGGCGAATATTGGCTGGGAAATGGTGGGATTTGTTCCAGAAATTCGATGCGTAAACCCACGTAGCGTGGCCGTAAAGAGGTTTTTTTCAGTCTTTAGTGAAAAATGTGCCACGTGGCACATTTTGCCGCGCGTCGTGTTTTTTTGCGTCAATTTGCCCGATAAACCGGACCGAAGCATTCAGGAGCGCCATTGAATCCGGCAAACCTACTTTAGCAAAATAATGACAATTAGTATGGTTAAGGCAATAATCGGATCGCCTGTTCGTTAGAAACATGACGGATCTGGAGAGTTGCTCCGTACGCAGCTGGGAATCGCCGTTCGTTAAAGAGAAACGCGGCGTTGCGAGGGTCCGTCAAATTGAGGTCGGAGCCAAGGGGATCTCGGCCCGGCACGATCATGTCAGCGATGGGCACCGGGTTGCGGGCGGTGCTGTTGGATACTCGAATAATTCTGTTGTCTTTTGTGTTGTGTTCGCCAATTGCGGCTTAGTGGCCGTTCATTGCGGTGCGGGCTTCTTCGTAAACCGTGACGCAGGCCTTTGCGGCATCGGTCCAGCTGAGGCGTTTCACCTCAAAGTTTCCATGCTCACGCAATGTGCTTGCCAGCGGGGGGTGCCTCAGTACGGCAATAATCTTGTTTGCCATCTCGTTGATGTCCCAGAAATCCACTTTCAGTGCGTGCGTTAGCACCTCAGAAACGCCTGATTGCTTGCTGATGATGACAGGCACATCGTGGCTCATGGCTTCCAGTGGGGCAATGCCGAATGGTTCGGAAACGCTGGGCATGACGTAAAGATCAGCCATCTTGAAGACTTTTTCCACGTCGTTCCCGCGCAGGAAACCGGTGAACAGCACCTTGTGGCCGATCCCCATGCCGGCGGCCATTTCAATCGTGCGGCGGATCATGTCACCAGAGCCGGCCATGACGAACTTCACGTTGTCCATGACCTCCAGCACCTTTTTAGCGGCAGCCAGGAAGTATTCCGGGCCTTTTTGCATGGTGATGCGGCCGAGGAACAGGACGATCTTTTCATCCTTGTGGATGTTGTATTTGTCAGCCTCCCCGTTGCCGTTGGATTCGATGGCATTGTAAACCACCTCAACCTTGGAGGGATCGACGCCGTAGTGATGAGTGATGAGATTCTTGGTGAGATAGCTGACAGCAATGATCTTCATTGCGCCGTGCATTCCGCGACGCTCGATATCGTAAATACGTTGATCGACGTGCAGGCCCGAGCGGTCAAATTCCGTGCTATGCACATGAACGACCAGTGGAACGCCCTTCAGGCCGGCAACCGCCAGCCCCGCGGGGAAGGTCATCCAGTCGTGGGCATGAACCACATCAAAAGTTTCATTGCGGGAAATTTCTCCAGCCAAGGCAGCGTAGCGCTGAATTTCGGAGAAAAGATCGCCGGCATATTGCGGACCCGCGGAGGTAGACGTCGCGCCGATAAACCCCGGAGTTGCACTGCTTGCTTTGGTGGGCACGACCGGCACGGGGGCAGGAATGGCGGCGGGCGGAATGACGGTCGCCTTCAGCGCCTTGGTGCGGATGACTTCCTGCTTCGCTTCATACTCGGCGGCCGAAAGATAAGGGTCGGACATTTGTGCATCGACGGTTCGGAAAGTCACATGTTCGAACTCGTCGAGGCGAAATTCCGTGGTGGGGGAGGCCAACGGCGACTCCGCCCGCGGGCTTACGAGCCGCACATGGGTGGAAAACGGGGTTGACACCGGGCGAGGCAGCACGAACATAATGTCCGTACCGATTCCGCTCATTGCCTTGGTCAAGCCATAGCACGCAGTACCCAGCCCACCGCTGATGAACGGCGGGAATTCCCAGCCGAGCATGAAGACGCGCATAATACGCCAGACTCTTTCCAATTATATAAAGCCGCAACAGCCTTAACACTGCACAAATGTTCGGCGTGCAATCGAGACCCGAATCGATTTGCACAAAAATTCATCGTCGCAATCAGCACTTACAGCGTCCCTGCGCCTTAAGATCAGCTTAAATAAGGCGTTCCACACAGAGATATTTGGTTTCTCATGGAACGAAAAATCGATTTAGCAGCCCATCGCATACAGGTTTCGGAGATTCCTGCGCGGTGAAGAACAATTAAATCCATTGAGGACAAGATGTCAATGCGCAAAAACCGGGTTGCCCATTTTATGCAGTCCGAACGGTCGCACCTGACAGCTCGCTATTTATCCTTTAATCGCCCTCAAACGCAAATTTAGTACCGTTTGCCATATGTATTCTGTTTTGCGCGAATTCGCGGGGCGCCTGACTGGCGAATTGTGTACGGAAGCCGCACAAAAGCGCGAACTTCCTGAAAGCGATGTCGGATGATGCAAATGTCGAGAGGAATCGCGAAATTTTCGGACCTTGCGCATCAAATAGGCAAACCGTCTTTCCAATGCCTAATTCGATGGTTACATTTGAGGAATGTTGGAAGCGTCAATGTCCACTGTAGTTCCGACGATTTATTCTCCGCGGACGCCAGCAGTCCGATTGAATGCTGGACACAGGGTTTTGGCCCTTGTCATCAGCCTCACTTGCATCGGTCTCCTCACCACTGCCGCGGGTCTTACGCCCAGCCCAGGCGGAATGGGCACGCACACTGCACTGGGCCTGGCGCCCTGTGCTTTTGCAGAACGAACTGGCTTGCCCTGCCCCAGCTGCGGAATGACCACCAGCTTTGCGTGGTTTGCGCGGGGAAATCTTATTGCGAGCTTTTATATTCAGCCGATGGGAATGTTGCTGGCAGTCCTGGCGACGGCAGCATTTTGGATCGGCTTTTATGAGGCATTGACTGGACGGGCCATGCACCGATTGCTTCTCTTCATTCCGGTTCGGTATTATATCGTCCCGTTGTTGAGTATTGCGATCATCGCCTGGGCATGGAAGATTTTCATCCACACACACGGGATTGACGGCTGGCACACCTGATCCAGGAATGTGGAACGTTGGATCAGCCAGCAGTACCGCCTTTTGAGGGCAGGCGTCATTTGCTGAACCGAATGCCGCTGTAAGGAATCCATATGCAACCCGAACCGACCCAACGTCGCATTGGTTTTCCAGGCATGGCGATCCACCTGGCAGGGCTGGCCTGCATGCTTGCGGCGGCCGGATGTCAGCTCGTGAGCCTTGCGTCGGTGGCAACGCGGGGCCAGCAATCCATCGCGGCCTCATATCCGGGCCTCAAAGGGCAACGGGTGGGCATTATGGTGTGGGTTGACCATGCTATTTCGATCGATCATCCCTCCATCCAGCCCGATGTTGCTAAAGGGTTGCAGGACAAGCTGCAACAGGCTGCTGCCGTTAAGGTGGAAGAGGTAAGAGATGTTAAGTGGATGCAGGCGGATGAGATTCTGCGTTTTCAGGAAGCGCATCCAGAATTGGAATCCGAATCAGCGGCGGAGCTGGCCAAACGGTTGGACGTTACCCGTTTAATTTATGTGGAAGTGTCGATTCTCTCGTTGCATCCGGATCAAAGCGTGGATTTGTCGCGCGGCGTGATCCATGCGGATTTACAAGCAATTGAAGTCACCAACGGCCAGTCAAAAGTGGCATTTCAGGAAAATGATATTTCCGCGGTATATCCGGATAAGTCCCCGGTGGAGGGAGTCACCGGGCTGGAAGATGACGATGTCTACCACCACACGGTGGATTCCTTCACCTCGGAACTGGCCAAGCGATTTATCACCCATGAGCAGGACGCTCAATGATGGCAGTTATGCGGAAATGCTGGCGGATCTTTTGCTTTGCGGCGCTGCTTGCGGGGGGGGGATGCGGCATAGTCGGCGCGCTGGCGTACCAGGCAAACGGGCCGGGCAAGGTGGAGGCGCGGTATGTTCCACCGCAGGATCCCATGCTGGTTTTGGTCGAAAGCTGGCATAACTCCGGCGAGGTGGAAGCTGACGCGGCAAATCTGAGTGTTGCGCTCATGAGGGAATTGAAGGAAAACAAAGTGGCTCCCGTAGTCGGCGCCGATCAACTGGAGCGAATTCGCGATTCCAATCCGGACGCCTACGGGAAGATGACCACCGACGCGATCGGGCGCGCGGTTGGCGCCAAGCAGGTTTTATATGTCGATGTCCGTCAATCAGGGGTCGTTATTCCTCCGGGCTCAAACACGATGCGCGGCGAAATGACGGCGCGCGTGAGGATTGTCGATGCGCTGACCGGCGAGACGCGCTGGCCACTGGATAGCAAAAACGGTGAACTGGTGAATATGAAGACCGATTGGACGACCTCGGACAAAGGGACCGAGGCCTCGGTGCGGAATGAAATGGCGGATGCCATGGCCGAAGGCATCGGGAAGCTGTTTCATTCCTACACACCCAAATCCGAAGTGCAAAATGGCGCGCAGGGTGAAATCCAAAATAAATGAATGCTTGTTTTGCTCGTATCGGCCGCGCGTTTTTGATCAATCAGGGCGTCTGTAAAATACCCGGATCGGTGAAATCTTCGTCTTGCCTATTTTCCCGAGGCCCCCGGCTGTACAGATCGAGGTAGAAATACATCAATTCCTTTCCACTGACGACTCGCGTTCGATCGTGGCGGAAGCGGAATTTGACGAAGAGTTGAATGGCTGGATCGCGCTCGACAAAAGTGTCGAGCGTGACTTTAAGATACTGATTTTCCCCGCAAAATTCGAGAGCAGACTCAAGGAGGGCGCTACCAATTCCGCGGCGGCGATGGCTCTGTGCCACGCGGAGCCGGCGGATCGTTCCCATTCCCTCCTCGTAGTGTTGAACCCCAATCATGCCGACAACTGATCCCTGGTCGTCCTCGGCCACCCAGAAATGATTTCCCGGGCGGCGCATATATTCGTGTTCGATATCATCAATATCGAGCCCGGTATCGTTTTCAGCGATTTTCCCAGCCGCCAACCCCTCGTGATACAACCGCCGGCACGCTGGAAGATCAGCCGGAATAAAGCTTCGAATGCGCCATGGTTCTCTGGTGGGTTCCATCTGAGATCAGTATATCACGGGAATTGGAAGGCGGAGAAAACGAATTTGATTAGAATTAGTCATATTTGGCCGCTTTCGGCAAACGATTTGAAGAGCGTAATTTTCCTGGGTGCGCGCGACCGTGGAGAGGGATATTGAGTAGGTTTGGCGGAAAATTCTGTTCTCAAGTGATTTAAAAACGCTATGATTCAAGCCTATGGTGCTGAGTCTTTCTATCTCCGCAGAAGCTGAAGCCAGGTTAAATGCCCGGGCCGCGGCGGCAGGGGTTGATTTGCAGACGTACATTTCGCGGCATTTGGAATTGATCGGGTTGCCGCCAAAGTCGCTGAAGGAAATGAGCGGGCCGATCGCTGATGAATTCGCTCGATCCGGGATGACGGAGGACGAGCTTTCTGACTTTCTAGAGGTGGAAAAGCACGCGATGCGAAAAGAACGCCGTGAGAAGCGGGCGGGATGACGGCCACCACTCGCGTCGTATTTGACTGCAATACTTTTCTTCAGGCCCTGGCTGCTCCAGAAGGGCCCGCGGGGCAATGTGTTCAACTTGTGACTGATGGGAAAGTTAGTCTATTCGTTTCCCCATTTGTACTGGAAGAGGTGCGCGAGGTAACCCGCCGTGCTGGTGTCATCGCGAAACTTCGAATTGACCCTGGACGCGCGGAAGATTTCATTTGCGGCAATTGAAAAAGCGGCCACACTTCTAACGGGTTTTCCGGAAGTGTTTGTTTATGAGCGGGATCCTGATGATGCTCAATACATTAATCTCGCGCTTGCCGCCGGGGCCCAGCTGATTGTTTCCCGCGATAAAGATTTGCTCGATCTGATGGATATTGGGAGGCCGGAAAGCGCTGTTTTCCAATCGCGTTTTCCAGAGTTGCGGATACTTAATCCGGTGGGGTTTCTTCGGGAGATGGGGGGAAGGCTGTAGATGATAGAGATAGGGGAAGAGAAGATGGTCCGCAGAATAAGCTGGGGGAATGGGTGGGGTTTCGATGGCGTGATGGGGGCTTATTCAGCAGACCCTAGGCGGAATACCATTGTAGGATATCGATGTCAATTATCCTTAACAGGCTCTGTAGAAAACCGCGTCTTTCAGGCCTGATCTGGACGAACCCGCTTTCGTATTACTTATAAGATGATCACCAGCAAGTCGCCAAGGACGGTGGCGATGGTCGCGCTGGCCGCCGGCAGGGAAG
>JALYJB010000010.1 GCA_030775485.1 Planctomycetota bacterium
GGGCACGTTTACCAGGGGCGATTCAAGAGCTTTCCCATCCAGCGGGACGAACATCTGCTGACCGTGCTGCGCTATGTCGAACGCAATCCGGTTCGCGCCGCTCGGGTCGCGCGGGCCGAGGCATGGCGTTGGGGAAGCCTGTGGGCCCGGCAAACGGGGGCCGAAGAACTTCGCCCGCTGCTGAGCGATTGGCCCGTGGAAATACCCGGGAACTGGATAAAATCGGTGAATCGCGCTGAGACCGCCGCCGAGCTGATTTCGCTCCGGCAAGCCGTGAAGCGATCCGCCCCCTTCGGCTCGCCGGCCTGGATCACCCGGACAGCAAAGAATCTAAGCCTGGAATGGACGCTTCGCCCGCGCGGCAGACCGCGCGTAAGGCCCGTGGCTAGCATCCGACCATCCATGGCAGGCCGAAATTAAAGCGCTATTTCATTGCGGTTTCAAGGTAGAGTTGGAGGCGTTATGCTCGATTTCATCGTCTCTGGCAGAATGCTATCTTCCTGAGCGTCTCAAAACTTTTGATCACCTGTGCTTGGCAAACTTGAAGCGTTTGATCTGATCGGCCTACCATGCTCCACGGCACCAGCCGTTGCGGCCGAAGCATATAATTGAAGAACCGATGCCCCAAGCCAAAGAATCTTCCGACTGCCACAACGACCTGGCAGTCCCCGTCACCGAAACGGACCATGCCATGGGTCCAGCGGATGCCCCCGTTACGCTGGTTGAATATGGGGATTACCAATGCCCCGATTGTCTCAATGCGGTGCCCATTGTGGATGCGCTGCGCGATCTGTTTAAGGATCGGCTGCGGATTATCTTCCGCCACTTTCCGCAAAGCACCATTCATCCGGGCGCATCCGCCGCTTCGGCCGCGGCCGAAGCTGCTGGCGTGCAAGGACGATTCTGGGAAATGCATGCAGCTCTCTTCAAGCATCAGCGCGAGCTCATCACCATCGACCTTGCCCATCTTGCCCTGGGCATTGGCGTGGAGCTTTATCATTTCGAGCAGGATCGCGAATCCGAGCGCTTCCGTCGGCATGTCCGTGATGATCTGGAAGGCGGCGCCCGCAGCGGTGTAAAAGGAACACCCACCTTCTTCATCAACGGCTGCCGGTATCGTGGACCCATTGATTTCCCCTCCATGCGCGCGGCCATCGAAGCCGCGTAAAATCTAAGTTTTTCGTTTGGAAAAGCCACCGCGTCGCCCCGGCTGCAATCGCCTCCACTAACCAGGGCCGGACTTGTTTCCGGTCCAATCACCCTCCAAGACAAACACGGGATTCACAACCTTCGCGCTCGCGCTTGGACCGGCCCAAAAAGTGGCTCGCCTAAATTCATTTCAATGGTGGAGTCTTCCCGCGCGTTTTAAAACGCACAATCTACGCTTGTCGGCAATGGGCCTCTAAATTCGGCGACAAATGAGCTAGTGCTTAGTCACCTCTTGATTTTAGGGTAAACACTGATCAATTTCGATCGAGTGTCGTCGATTTTCATGTGCCATTCCACGCGGCGGACATCCTAATTATCTAGAAGTGACAATGCCCTAGTGGGTTTCCTGGCTTAGGCTGCCCAGCGGCCCGTCCGTGCGGAACGGAAAGGCCGGCAATCCTTCTTTATTGCACAGATTGGCCCTGGGCGTTTCCTCCCATGCATAACGAACCGCGACGGGAACTGAAACGTTCGGGCTGGAAACGATGATCGATTCGCCGTCAATCGTGGCATCCGCGGGCTGGAACTGGTGATCCGCGCCGGCAATGGTGAACGAGGTAAGCGGCTTGCCGTCCTTGCTCATCAATCCGCCCCCCGTGTGGTCGAAGATAATTTTGGCTTTGTCGCCTTGAATGTCGATTTTTTTAAATAGCGGTCCGCAAACAACCAAATCGGTGTGCCCGTAATCGTTGGCCAGCGCCCAAAGCGAAAGGCGCTTGCCCACATCCCATTTGTCCGGGGGATGAATATCGCCTGTGTTGTCCACGATATCGACGGTGGCAGCCATCCCGGTGTTGGGAATCCGCAGCGCCAGGGCTTGCCCCTCCCAAATATCCGGTTCTGCCAGGACCGTGTGCAGCATCTTGTCTGTCTTGCGATGGGAATAAGCGTAAGGCGCAATCTCGACGTAATAGAACGGAAAATTTCCTTCGCCCCAGGCGGCGCGCCAGCTTTCAATCAACGCGCGCATCTTGTCGGCGTAGCGCGGGCCGGTGTCGTTGCCGTCGATGAGGTTGGATTCGCCCTGGTACCAGAGGGCGCCGCGAATGGCGAACGGAATCATGGGCTGAACCAGGCTGCGATAAATCTTTCCCGGTTTCACACCGTCAATTTGAATGTCTTTGGTTGCAGCGGGCAGCTTGAATTCGGGAACCGACAGATACGCTTCAGCCGGCGTCCAGGGCTCGATGCGCGTGCCGCCCCAGGCGGATTGGATCAGGCCTATGGGGACCTGCAATTCATTGTGCAAATTGCGGCCGAAGTAGTAGCCCACGGCGGAAAACGCGGCGAGGTTGCTTGGGTTGCACTCTTTCCAGCCGAAGGAGGTGACATCAGGCTGGCTGTAAACTTTCTGGACGCGGAAAAGGCGGATTTGCGGATCAGCCGAAGTCGCCAGATCCCGCGGCATCGGGTCGGGGCCGCTGCGCGGCGGATGGAAGTTGGCGCCGCGGCCTATCGGGTATTCCATGTTGGATTGGCCCGAGCAAAGCCACACTTCACCCACGAGAAGATTTTTTATGGTCAGCGTGTTGCTTGCGCTGATGGTCATCTCGCGGGGAACGGCGGACGTATGCTGAGCATCAAGCGTCACGCGCCACTTGCCGTCGGGAGCGGCCTTCGTAGATTTTTCCTGTCCGGCAAATCTTATACTGACGGATTCGCCCGGCGCCGCGGTTCCCCAAATGGGCAGCGGCATATCACGCTGGAGCACCATGTTGTCCCCAATGATTTTCGGAACCTCTACCTTGGCTGGGGCAACGGAGCAAATGATCGAAAATATGGAACAAACAAGACAGAAAAGGCGCGATCGTTTCATGAACGCAAGCCTAGCATCCAGCCCCCTTCACCAGCAAGCCATTTGTATTGCACGTTGCGCCAGAGAGAGTTTCGTCACCGCCGGAATCGACCCCAACATGTGCGAACGATATGATCGACCGCTTGAGATAAGGCAACCCATTTCGGAGAATTTCGATGCTGATGCACAAAATGCTGATCATGGTTCTGGTGCTGACGGTCTTTGCCGTGGGCCAGGGTCTGGCCCTGGATCGGCCCGGCGACGTTTTCAAAATCTTCCAATTTCCCGCGAACATGATTCCGCGCATCAACGGAAAAGCCGATGACTGGGCGATGGTGCCGGACGATTATGCGATCGGCATGGACCAGCTTGTGGATGATGCGAAGCACGGCAAGCCTGATCTGAAACGGCTGGACGCGAAGGTGAAAGTTGGCTGGGTGAAGGGAATGAACCGGCTTTATTTTCTTTTTGAGGCGACCAAGAGCTACTGGGATTTCGCTTTGCCAGGCCTGCATAACGATACGTTTGAAATTGTAGTGGATGGAGATTTGTCGGGTGGGCCGCTGATTGATGAACTGCGAAATAACCCGGAAGTTGTCGACAAAAACGACGCGTATTTCAGCATGCATGGAGTGCATGCGCAGAACTATCACATTTTTACACCGGCGGAGAACAAGGATTGGTGCATGGTGTGGGGGCCGCACCCGTGGCTGAAGGACTTGCCTTATGCGAACGCAGCATATGGATATGATTTTCGGCCGGGGGAAAGCGGGAAGTTGACGCTGACGTTCTGGGTTACGCCGTTTGATTTTGTGGGGTCTGACCCGAGCAAGATGATCGAAACACAGCTGGTGGAGAATAAGCTGATCGGGCTTTCTTATGCGCTGATTGATTATGGGGATGTGAACGCCAAGTCATCGGTGGCATTCTGGAATTTATCGCGGCATCACGACATGTTCGGCAATGCGGATCATCTGTGCGCGTTTAAGCTGATGCCGCTGGAGGCACAGTTTTTAAAGAAGATCGAGGCGCGATGGTCGTTCAAGGTGGTGGATATGGACCGACGGCTGGTGGCGTTTAAGGATGAATCGGTGGGGAAAGTCTCGAGCTGGAAATGGGATTTGGGGGATGGGCAGACATCAACGGAGCAAAACCCGCAGCACGCGTATGAGAAGGCTGGGCACTATGTGGTGGTGCTGGATATTGAAGGGCCGGACGGCAAATCGCGGCGATCGAAGGTGTGGGATGTCGCGGTGAAATGAGTATTAGCGCGACGGAGGCGGCTGGGGGATGTGCCCTTGTTCGGGCGAGGAAACGACTGGTCCCTTCATTGCTGCGGGAACAACAGTTCGCGTCGCGTAATCGGTCATGGTTAATCCCAGAAGAAGCGAGAGCCATAAAAATGCGGCGGCGGCGAAGATCCAGGTGAGGCCGGAGCTGTTTTTTACATGCATGAAGAAGAGGATGACCAGCAGCGCTTTGATAACGGCGATGAGCATCGACAGCACGAAATTCCAGTGGCCCAGATCGATTTGGGCGACCACCACGGTTGCTATGAGCAAAACCATCAGCAGGCTATAAATGAGGAAGTAGCTCCACATGGGGTCTATCTTATGAGGTGGAGATTGTGAGTTGGTTGATTCCATCATCGCACCAGGTAAAGCAACGGGAAAAGGAAGATCCAGACCAGATCCACGAAGTGCCAGTAGAGGCCCATGATTTCGACCTGGGCATGGCTCTCTGGAGAAAAGCGATTGCGCCAGGCCTGCACGAAAAGGTAGGCGAAGAGCGCCAGGCCGATGACCATATGGAATGCGTGTACCCCGGTCATGAAGAAGTAGAAAACCCAGAAGAGCTGGAATTGATGTTCGAGGGAATCGAAGGTCTGATGATTCTCATCGGCGGCTTTTTGAAGCTGGTCGATGGTTTCTGAATCGGGGTGAAACAGGGTCTGGCCGGGGATGACGCCTTCAAAATATTCGTGGGTGTATTCGCAGGCTTTCACGCCCAGGAAGGCGGCGCCCATGATCCAGGTGAGGCCCAGCATCCAGAGGAGGATTTTTCGCTGGCCGAGTTTGGCGGCGCGGACCCCGACGGCCACGGTGAGGCTGCTGGTGAGCAGGACAGCGGTGTTCCAGGCGCCGGTGCTGATTCCCAGGACGCGCAGGTTGTCGACCACCATGCTTCCGTTGTGCCAGGCGGTGAAATAGAGATGGCGGTAGATCAGGTAGCCGCAGATCAGGCCGCCGAAGAAAAGAACTTCGGTGCCGAGGAACGCCCACATGCCGAGGGTATTGGCTTCGTGCTGCTGGTCGGCATCATCAAACTGATGCGCGACGTGTGGTGCGTGGTGGGCGAAGATTGTTGGCGTATCAGGCACCTTGCGGCTCCATATCGTGATATGAATAGGGTTCTTTGGTAACAACGGGAGTTTTCTCGAAATTATCGGATGGTGGCGGTGAAGATGTCTGCCATTCGAGGCCGGTGGCGCGATAAGGGTTGGGCGGCGCTTGCCGGCCCCACTTCAGCGACCCGAGGAGATAACAGAACGGCAGGAGGTAACCAACGGCGAGAATGGAGGCGCCTGCTGTGGACATTACATTGAAAACCTGGAACTCGGGGGCATAGGCGTAATAACGGCGCGGCATGCCGAGATAACCGAGAATGAACTGGGGGAAGAAGGTGAGGTTGAACCCGAGGAAGATGATGACGGCGGAAATGCGGCCGAGCATTTCGGGGTAAAGGCGGCCGGTGATTTTGGGCCACCAGAAATGCAGACCGCCCATGTAAGCCATGACCGCCCCGCCGACCATGATGTAATGGAAGTGGGCGATGACAAAGTAGGTATCGTGCACGTGCATATCGATGCCCAGGGTGGCGAGAAAAAGGCCGGTGAGGCCGCCTATGGTGAAGAGGCCGATGAACCCGAGCGCATAAAGCATTGGGGTATCGAGAGAGATAGAGCCTTTGTAGAGCGTCGCCGTCCAGTTGAAGACTTTGATGCCTGAGGGGATTGCCACCAGGAAGCTGAGGATGGAAAAGACCAGTCCCCCGTAGATGGAGATGCCGGCGACGAACATGTGATGCGCCCAGACCAGAAAGCCTAGTATGGCGATTGCCAGGCTGGCCATCGCGACGACGTGATAGCCGAAAACCTGTTTTCGGGAAAAGCATGGAATGAGCTCACTGACGACGCCCATGCCGGGCAGCACCATGATGTAGACAGCGGGATGGCTATAGAACCAGAAGAGGTGCTGGAAGAGGATGGGATCGCCTCCCAGTGCGGGATCGAAAATGCCGATGCGGAGTATGCGCTCAAGGCCGACCAGGGTAAGGGTGATGGCCAGCACCGGTGTTGCCAGCACATAGATGATGCTGGTGGCATAGGTGGACCAGATGAACAGCGGCAGGCGGAACCAGGTTAAACCGGGGCAGCGCATGGTGTGAATCGTCACGATGAAATTCAGCCCGGTGAAAATGGAGCTGAAGCCGGCGATGAAGATTCCCATGATGGCCAGGACCACGTGGGTGTTGGCGAAGGTGCTGCTGTAGGGGGTGTAGAAGGTCCAGCCGGTATCGAGGCCACCGAGAATGATGGAGCTGAGGGTGAGGCCGCCGCCGAACATGAAGAGGTACCAGCTTGCGAGGTTGATGCGCGGGAAGGCGAGATCGCGGGCGCCGATCATCAGGGGGACCAGGAAATTGCCGAGCGTTACGGGGATGGAGGGGACGAGGAAGAAGAAAACCATGATCACGCCGTGCAGGGTGAAGAGCTTGTTATAGGTTTCCGCCTCGACGAGCGTGGAATGGGGCGTGAGAAGCTGGAGGCGCATGATGACGGCGGCGATTCCACCGATGAAAAAGAAGACCGTGATCGAAATCATGTAGAGGATGGCGATGCGCTTGTGGTCTTTGGTGAGCAGCCAGGAAGCGACGGTGTGCTTGTCGTTGAGATACGTCTCAGCGGGTTCGTAGGCCGCAATGGTGGTGATGGATGCCATGGTTTATTGGTTGGCCCTGTAGCTGGAGAATGGCGGGTTGCCGATCGGTGGCGAATCATTGCCGGGCTGAGTGGCTGGGGCAGGCGCGGCGCCACGATATGACCCAAGATCCGCGGCGCCGCTGAGCGATTCGATGTATGAAATCAGCTGCATCAATTGTTCTTCGCTGATTGAACTTTTGAAGCTGGGCATTCGGTTGGGATATCCGACCACCAGCTTCGCGTTGGGGTAGAGGATGGATTCGCGGAGATAGGCTTCATCGGCGATGACGGTGCGGCGGCGGCCTGCTTCGTCGATCACATCAACCGGTCTTCCGTAAAGCCCGGCCAGCGTGGGAGCGAGCTGGCCGTGGCAGGAGATGCAGCCGTATTGGGCGAAGAGGTGCTCGCCAGCCACGCGGGGTGGAATATCGGATTCGGCGCCGGCGAGCCATTGCTGGTATTGGGCGGGATTGCAAACGTAAACGGTGCCAATCATTTCAGCGTGCTTGGCGCCGCAGTATTGGTCGCAGAAGAGGTGGTATTCGCCGAGTTCGGTGGCGGTGAACCATTCACTGCTGTAGCTGCCGGGCCGGACATCCTGCTTGATGCGGAAGTCGGGAATGGAGAAATCGTGAATGACATCCTGGCTGGTCATGGTCAGGCGGACGGGAACGCCCAATGGCACGTGGAGCGTATTAATTTCCTTGCGACCTTCGGGATGCTGGATTTTCCACATCCATTGTTTGCCGATGACGAAGATCTCCATGGCATCGGGCGGCGGTCGCTGGGCGGTGATGAACACATTTGCGCCCCAGACGAACATCACCATCGTCAACAGCAGCGGAATGGCGGTCCAGACAACTTCCAGCAGATTGTTGGAGGCCACGCGGGGCGGAACTTCATCGGGGTGGCGGCGGCGATAACGAATGGAGAAACCGATAATCAGACCGGCGATCGATACTGTAAAAAATATGCTGACGGCCATCAGGAAATAAAAGAGATGATCGACCTGCGAAGCAATGTTCGAAGCCTGCGGCGGGAAAATGCGGAAGGTTGTGTTCATGGATGGCGAACTTCAGGGCTTGTTGCATCCGCGGTTTGTTCGGATTGGGGCATGGCCAGAGCGTGCTTATCTCGTCTCAGCATCAGGGCGATGAAAGAACCCATGACGATCAGCGTGAGAATTCCACCGGCTTTGAGCGCGCGATCGATCGCCAGGCCATATTTTCCAGTGGCTGGGTCGTAGTGGAAGCAGAACATGAGGACGGCATCAGCCAACCCGCCGGTCTTTCCGTTGGAAGCTTCGGTGAGCGAGATGCGCAGGTCTTTTGGCGCGTAATCGATGCCGAAGAAATAGCGTGAGATTTTGCCGTCGGGAGTGAGGACCATGATGCCACTGGCGTGGGCGAAGACATTGAATTTGGAATCCCACGCGTAACGGAAGCCGACGGATTGCGTGAGCGCGGTAATGGAATCCTGCTGGCCGGTGAGGAAATGCCATCCGGCTTCGGCGCCGGGCCGGTTGTATTGGGCGAGATAGGTTTCTTTTTTCAACGTGGCCAGTTGCGGGGTATCGGCGGGATCGAAGCTGACGGTGACGATGTCGAAATCCATGCCGAGGTTTTCCGGCATGGCTTTGACGGTTCGGAGCAGATCATTCAGCACCATGGTGCAGAGCATGGGGCACTGGAAATAGACCAGGGCCAGGACGACCGGTCGCTTGCCGAAATAATCGCCGAGTTTTACGTCGCCGCCCGATTCATCTTTGAATGCGAGATTCAGGGGCACGACGATGCCGAGGTTTTGATCGATACCGACTTTTTCCAGGATGGATTGTTTTACATCGACCGGGATCGGAGGCGCGGGGACCTGCGCTGAAGTCGACGGCGCGCGGAAGACCGCGAGGGTTGCGATTGCGAGAATGTATAACGCGGTCGAAAATTTCATGGCGCGCCTCCGGGGCCGTGCATACTGCTGGCGGGCGGCATTACAGGTTGAGTGGTTGGCTGGGTGGCCGGCAATGTTTCGGGCAGGCCCTGGGTTACCGCGAGATCGATCGCCTGAGTAATCGTGATGCGGGCGAATTTATGGTTGGCATCGACCCAACCTTTGGACTGGTTGCCAAGCATGGCCAGTTCGCGGGCACGGACGTCGGCAAGATCTTCCGACGGCAATTGCGGGTGCGAAGGCTCGGATTCCAGGCGCGGATCTGGCGGAGGGGCTGCCATGGCGATGCTGATTGGATTGGGCTGATGGTGCTGGACGTTGTCGGCATCCAAATTTCCCTGCAGAAGGGCGAGGGATTTCCAGGCAATCCAGTGAACGATCAGCACGCAGGTGACGAAGAAAACCGCGAAGACAAGGAGCGCGCGGGGATGGGCATCGCGGACTTCATGGCCGCGGGCGATATCCTGTGGCGAAACTGCCTCAGGCGGGTTGTGCGGATTCTGTTCCATTGGATGGCTGTGGTTCAATGGGAAATTCGGCCAGCAACGGCCGGCGACTGAGGGACTTCGAAAAGACGGCGTACCAGATGCCGCCGATGCCGATCCACGCGAGAACGTCCAGGGGAGAAATTACAAAGCCGCCGTGCGGATTGTCTTGGCGCAGCGGGCCGACATCCCAATACAGATCGAGAATTCGCAGCAACAACAGCGCGCCAGCCAGCATTCCCAGGCGGTTGATGTTTTGTTTGATATCGCGAAAGAGGAGCAGGATGAAGGGGACGAGGAAATGGAGCAGCAACAGCAAACCGGCAACGGCGCGCCAGCCTCCATAGGTGCGCTGGACATACCAGCCGATCTCTTTCTGTTCGTCGCCGGTCCAGGTAATCAGGTATTGCGAGAAATTCAGATACGCCCAGAGGATGACGAGGGTGAGTACGAGATTTCCCAGATCGATGAAAACACCGGGACGCGCGAATTTAAGAATCTTAGGGCGATCGGCTCTTAGCCAGAGGATGATGAGGGTGAAGCAGAGCGCGGAAAGCGTTTGCGAGATGACCATGATGAAGCCGAAGACGGTGCTCATCCAGTGGGGCTGGCGCGACATGATCCAATCGACGCCGGCAAGCGTCATGAGGACGACATACATCAGCAGTCCAGGGGCGCTGAGCGCGCGCAGGCGCGGGCCGGGGCCGGTGGGCCACGCGGTTACGGGCCAGGAAAGCGCGATCCAGACGGCGAAATAAATGAGGACGCGGATGAAGAAGAAGCTGGAGTTGAGGTATTTGTGCTGGTGGTGAAGGATTGGGTCGCTTGCGACCAGGTCGGGCCGGGCCCAGGGGAACAGATCGTACATGCCGAACATAATGGGAAGGAAAAGCAGAAGCATGATGGGCAAGGCGCGGGCTGCGGAGGAGGTTATGGGGCGGATGAGAGTGCCCCAATCGCCGCCGGTGAGGAAGTGCATCATCGTCAGGCCCATGCCGCCGAGTGATATACCCAGCCAAAAGAGCCACGCGAAAAGGTACGCGTTGAAAAAGGAGACATGGAAGCCGGGGAGCAGGCCGAGGATGAATGAGAGCACCAGGGCCACGGCTCCTACCATCAGCGAGTGTCTGCCGAGTTGATCGAGAACTTTGGTGCGATCAATGTTCATCTCGCGGCCACCTCCTTCACCTGATCAGCCGGCATGCCCTGGCTCATTTGCAGGGCGCGGATGTACGCGACGATGGCCCAGCGATCGGCGGGCGGAACACGATCGCCGTAGCTGTACATCGCGCCGGAGCCGTTGGTGATGACGTCGAAGAGGTGGCCAACCGGGGCCTGGCGCAGGCGATCTATGTGATAACTCGGCGGCGGCACGAAGCCGCGCTGGACGATGATGCCGCGACCGTCACCCCCATCTCCGTGGCACATGGCGCAGTAAATGGTGAACTGCTGCTGGCCGTGATACAGAATTTGTCGAAGCGCGGGACCGCGGGTGGGGAATGGGCCGTCGGCTTCGGTAGGGTAATGCTGGGGGAAGGTAGTGGCGAGTTTTCCGTTTTCAAAGCCCGTGTAGAGGTGGGCATTAAGCCGCAATTCCCCGCGCGGAATCGTGCCCAGCGGCAACGGCCTGGCGGTGGCGCCATTGGCGAAGAAAACGCTTTCCTGCATGGTTTTGGCCTTAGGCTGCGAGCCCATGTTTTCCTTCCAGCAGCCGGTTAGCAGCAGTGCGAATGCGCAAAGCACGAATGGCGGTCGCGGGCGAAGCGTCATGACGGCACCTCCGCCACATCAACGGGGGCGAGGGTTTGGAGAAACTCCCGGGTTTGATTCAGATCAAACTTGGGATCGCGCGATTCGATGCAGAGGAAGAATTTATTGCGGCTGGCCAGCTCGAAGCCCGGGACGTTAAACACCGGGTGATACGGCTGGGGAAGCTTGTTCAGGGCGATCATACCGACGGCTGCGGAGAGCCCCGCGCCCAGAACGGTGAGTTCAAAGGTGATGGGAATAAACGCGGGCCAGGAATAAAGCGGGCGTCCGCCGACGTTTTGCGGGTAGCTATAGGTGCAGGAATAAACCTGCATGAAGAACCCGGTGAGGCCGCCGAGGATTCCACCGATGAGCGTGATGGGCGCAACACCGCCGCGACCCAGGCCCATGGCTTCGTCGAGGCCGTGAATGGGGAACGGCGCGTAGGCGTCGGTATGCACGTAGCCAGCCTCGCGGGCATGGCGGGCGGCATCAAGCAGCGCCTCAGCGGTGTTAAATTCCGCCATGAGACCGAAGATGGTGGGCGACTTTTTCATGGATGCTTGCGGGTCATGCTGGGCGCCTGCCGGTTTTGGATTGGTCGTGCACCATCTCGCGGATTTCGAAAATCGATATCACAGGCAGCAGCTTGGCGAAGAGGAGAAAGCAGAAAGTGAAGAAGCCGATGGTGCCCAATAGCGTCGCCCAGTCCCACGCCGTGGGGTAATACATGCCCCAGCTTGAGGGCATAAAATCTCGATGAAGGCTGGTGATGATGATGACGAAGCGCTCCAGCCACATGCCGGTTTGCACGATCAGCGAGATGATGAACAGCAGCGGGATGCTGCGGCGAATGGCGCGGAACCACAGCAGCTGCGGGGTTACCACATTGCAGAAAATGAGAGCTGCGTAGGTGAGCCAATAGTTGCCAGCCAGGCGGTTGACGCTCATATACATTTCATAGGGATCACCACTGAGCCAGCCGAAGAAGAGCTCGGACATGTAGCCGTAGGCGACGATCAAGCCCGTGACCAGCATCAGCTTGGCGCAGCTTTCCAGATGGCGCAGCGTGATGAAGTCCTGCAGCTTGAAGCCCCATCGCAGGGGAATGGCGATGGTGAGGACCATGGCAAAGCCGGAGAAGATGGCGCCGGCGACGAAGTACGGGGGAAAGATAGTGCTGTGCCAGCCGGGCGCCTGGGCGGCGGCGAAATCCATACCGACGACGCTGTGCACGGATACGACTAACGGCGCTGCCAGACCCGCCAATAAAAGGTAGGCCATCTGATAGCGATGCCAATGTCGTGCTGAGCCGCGCCATCCCATGGCGAGGGTGCCGTAGATGAGCTTTGCAGCGGGCGATTTGGCGCGATCGCGCATGGTGGCCAGATCAGGAATCAAACCGACGAACCAGAACACCAGTGAAATTGTGGCGTATGTGCTGACGGCAAAAACATCCCAGACCAGGGGGCTGCGAAACTGCGGCCAGAGCCACATGGAATTGGGATAGGGCAGCAGCCAGAAAAATTCCCAGGGCCTGCCGAGGTGCAAAAGCGGGAACATGCCGGCGCAGGCGACAGCAAAGAGGGTCATGGCTTCAGCAAAGCGATTGATGCTGGTTCGCCAATCCTGGCGCAGCAGCAGAAGGAAGGCGCTGATGAACGTGCCAGCATGGCCGATGCCGATCCACCAGACGAAATTGACGATGGCAAATCCCCACGCCACCGGCATGTCGATTCCCCAGATGCCGACGCCGCGCGCGAAAAGATAGGCCACCGCGCCGGTGAGGACGATGATGAGGAACGCGGAGACAGCCACACCAATGCGCCAGGCAATGCCGGGCTTGTGGATGAAGACGACATCGCTGATTTGGTCGGTAACGGTGGCGAAGGTGTGCCCTGCTGCCAGGACGGTCGAGCCGCGCGAAACCGCAATGTCTGTTTCCGTCGCGCTCATCCGGCGTGCTCCTGGGTTGCGATAGCGAGCGCGGGATTGGGATTTTGGATGCGCGCCAGGTAGGTGGTGCGCGGGCGCGTGGTTAAATCCGCCAGCAAGCTGTAGTCCAGCGGATGGTCTTTGAGGGATTTCACATCGCTGGCATATTCCGGCTTAAATTCGTGGATCGGATCGACGGCGGTATTGAGGTTGCCGAAAACGATTGCCTTTGATGGGCACGCCTGCTGGCAGGCGGTTTGAAGGTTGCTCAAAATCGCCTGGCGAAGCTCGGCGGATTTGCGCCGCAGGATGGCGGCATCTTCCGGTGCGGCGGTTTTAGCCTCCTCATCGAATTGCACCTGCAATTTTTCCATCTCAATGCGCGTTGCCGTGACGCGCTGAATGCAATAGGTGCATTTTTCCATCACGCCGCGGCTGCGGACCGTTACTTCCGGGTTGTGGGCCAGCTTCAGGCTTTCGGTGGTGTAATCGGTATACGAAAGGAAATTGAACCTGCGGACTTTGTACGGGCAATTGTTGCTGCAATAGCGCGTGCCGACGCAGCGGTTATAGACCATGTCGTTAATGCCTTCGTTGTCATGCACGGTAGCGCCGACGGGGCAGACCAGTTCGCACGGCGCGTTTTCGCATTGCATGCAGGGAACGGGCTGGTGGAAGGCGCCGGAGGGTGATTCTTCCGAGCCTTCGTAATAGGTATCGATGCGAATCCAGTGCATCTCGCGCTGGCGGCTGACCTGATCTTTTCCGACGACGGGGATATTGTTTTCCGCCTGGCAGGCGATGACGCAAGCATTGCAGCCGATGCAGGAATTGGTGTCGATCGACATTCCCCAGGACAAATTCTGCTTGTAGATATTTTCGTAGCCGGGGTAAAGCGTCAGCGGAAACCGCTCGGATTCATCCATCTTTTTGGCAAAGCGCGGATCGGCGATGAATTGCGCCAATGTGCCGACGCGAACGAGCTTGCGGTTATCGAGGCTATCGTCTCCGGGGCGATCGATAACTTCAGCATCGATGGGGTATGGCCCATCCAGATGTCGCGAAGCGATGGTCTGGTGCGTGTGTGTTCTCACCAGCTCGTGCGTTTGCCCGGTGCGCGAAACCTGCGCGCTGGTAAACCATGGATTGCTGCTAGCACGCAGTTGATAGGCGTTGAAGCCAACGGCGGTGCCGACTGATCCCGCCCGCCACCGGCCGTAGCCGAGGTGAAGCGTAATGGTCTGGTCGGGCTGGCCGGGAAGAATGAGCGCCGGCACATCCATCGCGCCGGTGATGGTGGTGATCTTCAGCATATCACCCGTGGCAGCGCCAAGCTTTGCGGCGCTGGCGGGGCTGATGAAGGCGGCATTATCCCACACCAATTTGGTGAGCGGGCGTGGAAGCTCCTGCAGCCATCCGTTGTTGGTAAAGGAACCGTCCCAGACGCTGGGGTCCGGGCGGAAGGCCAGCTCGAAATCGCTTTCGGTAGCGGAAAACGATTCTTGAACTGGCAATTTCATTGTCGATGAAGGCATCCGCGATTTGAGATCTGTAGCGATGGGCATCGTTCCATGTTCGAGCGCGCGCGCCCATTGCGAATCGAAATCAGGAGCATCAGTATTTTGTCCCCGCCAGAATCCCTGCACGATGTCGTAGCCCGGATGCAGCTCGGTTTGCAGGACGATGTGCATCACCTCGATCATCGATTTGCCGGTGTACAGCGGGTAGATCAACGGCTGGGTGATACTTGCAGTGCCGTCGTAGGCGCGGGCGTCGCTCCATTCTTCAAGGAAATGCGTCTGCGGCAGATGCCATTGGCATTTGAACGACGTTTCGTCGTCATATAGGCCCAGCCGCGCGGTGACATTGCGTAGCGTGCCGTCGGAATTCATGGCTTTGGAAAATGCTTCGAGCCTGGCGTCGAATTGCAGATCAGCCGGCGCGGTGTACGAGGGGTTGCCGCCGAGGATCATTAGAAAATCGATCGCGCCGTGATCCATCTCCGCGGATAGATCGCTGAGGAATCCATCAGGTTCTCCCTCGACCGGCGACGAATATCGAACTGCCTTATCTATATTGCCCAGCGCCTTGTTGATCGCGTGGACCAGCGAATGCATGTGGGGCGGCTGATGAGCGCCAGCCAGCACGAGGGATTGGCCCCAATTCGTGTGAAGATCCCGCGCGATCGCCACCGCCCAGGCGGGCAGATTCGCGGTTGCGGGATTCGTAACGGCTGCGGCGAGTTGTTCAGCAGCCTGCTGGATTTGCGAAGGCCGCATGGCCCAGCGGTGATCGGCCATCGTGCCGGTAATGGTGTGTGTGCTTTCGATAACGTAAAGCCGATTCATGGATGTCGTGCCGGCGCGAATCCGGCGGCCGTCGGCGAAATCGCGGGCGTAGCGCAGGTGGCCAGGCTCTTCCTGCAGGAAATCACAATCCAGCGAAACGATGACGTGTGCTTTGGCGAAATCGTAGATCGGAAGAATGTTATTCCCGGTCGCTTGCTGCAGGCCGGCGCGAATGTTGTGGCGGCCGATGGGGTCGTGAACGTACCAGCGCGCGCCGGGGTATTTCTTCTTCATCGCGCTGATCTGATCGAGCAATGTGGGTGAGGTAATGGTTTCGGTGAGAAGCGCCAGTCCCGCGCCGTTATTTTCTTTCGCGGCGAGTCTGGGGCGCGTTTCCCGGATGAAGCTGTCCCAATCGCTGATGGTGCCCGCGTGGCTCACCACCTTGGAACGGTCCGGATCGTACAGGCCCAGCAACGCGCCCTGCATGAAGACATCCGAAGCGCCCAGCGTGGCGGGATGGTCGGGGTTCCCTTCCAGTTTGGTGGGCCGGCCTTCGTGGCTTTGCGCGAGAATGCCCTGGGCGTAGCCGCCCAGCGTCATGGCGGTTGCGAAATAAAGCGGCTTGCCGGGGGTGATGCCCTCGGGCTGACTTACATAAGGGACGATCGTTTCATCCGTCTTGCGCTTGCAGCCGGCTGCGGTCGTCATTCCTGCAATCGCAGCGGAAGCCCCCACCACCTTCAGAAAGCTCCGCCGCGAAACACCTTCGCCATTGGACAATACTGATGGCGCAAATTCGTCGAGCGCACAGCGCTGGAAATCCGCGGCATCGGCGCGTTCTTCCAGCGTTCGCCAATAGTCTTTGGCGGGGCGAGCTTCGACGTTATTGGGTTTGTCGTTCATGTCCTCATCGATGACAGGTATAGCAATTGGTCAGCCTTCCATCGGTTGGAATGTGGTATTCATCGATCAGTACCTTTCCCAGCGAAATCTGATCGGTGACCGAGTGATTCGCATCCGAAAAATCCTTCTTCACCTCGTCATTAATTGCATAATTCATGCTGAAGACAGCTTCGCGCGGGCGAAGATATTTTTCCGGGTGATAATGGCAATCCAGGCACCACTGCATTTGCAGCGAGGCGTTCTGCCACATCAGGGGCATCTGATCGACCTGCCCGTGACAGGTAACACACCCGACGCCTTTAGCGACATGAATATCGTGCTGGAAATAGACAAAATCCGGCAGGTTGTGAACGCGCGTCCATTTCAGCGGCATGCTGGTGCTCCAGCTTTGCCGGACGGGCTCCAGCAGTGGTGCATCCGTCCAGATTTTGGAGTGGCACGTCATGCACGTCTTGGTGGGTGGCATGCCCGCGAACTGCGAAGTGGAAACCGACGTGTGGCAATACCGGCAATCCAAACCCAGGCCGCGAACGTGATGCTCATGGCTGAAGGGAACGGGCTGGTCGCGCACGACACCCTCGTTGGTGACGTAGGGAGATCGATCCACCGCGGCAGCCACCAGGCTAAGCGCGCCGATTCCCATAACCGCGCCAAAGATGCTTGCCTTGGCAATGGTGTTGGCCCGAGGTTGAAAGATCTGCGCCATGCCCGCGCTCAGTCTATGTATCCCCCGCAAAAAACCGCCACGTCCAAAATCAGCGGCGGGACGACATATCCAGCTCGACCACGTCGTTCTTGAAGAAGAGCGCGATCGTCCAATCCAAAACAATTCGAATCTTTCGATTCAAACGCGGCGTCTGCAGCAGGTAATAGGTCCGCCACACCCACCAGGCCAGGAAGCCGTAGATCTTTATCTTGTAAACCCGCCCTACTCCTTTAAATTGCCCCAGGGCCGCGAGTGTCCCTTTGTTTTTGTAGATGAAGGGCTTTGGCTCTTCGCCCTGAAGAACAGCGTGAATGTTCCGCGCAAGCAGGCGCGCCTCGCGCAAAGCGTGCTGGGCCAATGGCGGATACGGATGGCCCTGCGGATCAGGGATGGCGGCACAATCTCCCAGCGCCCAGATATTGGGATGCCCGGCGCAGCGCATCGTCGGTTCCACCACCAGCCGGCCCTTGGAATCCTTTTCCAGGGGCAGCGTGGCAATCAGCGGGTTCGGAACGACGCCGGTGGCCAGAATAATGGTGCTTGACTTAATGGTTTCTTCACCGAGGTGCACGCTGGTCGGCTCAACTTTCGAGACCCGGGAATTTAACCGAACGTGAATGCCGCGCCTGCCAAAGGTGTCTTCCACATATTTGCCCAGATCAGCATCCAGTTCAGGCACCAGGTGCGGTCCCCCCTCAATCAGTTCGAAGCTGATTTCCGCGGGGTTCACGCGCGGATAGGCGCTGCAGATGTTGCGGGTGAATTCCGTCAGTTCCCCCTGAAGTTCCACCCCCACCAGCCCCCCGCCGATGATGACAAACGTGAGCAGCGATTTCCTAAGCTGTGGATCGGATTCAACATTGGCCCGCTCAAAGATGCGGATGCAATGATTCCGCAGCGAGATTGCGTCCCCAAGCGTTTTGAAAGTTCGGGCGGTATCCGATCCGGCAATAAGGCGGGTGTTGCTCACTCCTCCGAGGGCGATCACCAACAGGTCATAAGGAAATTCGCGCGCCTCTTCATGCGCAAGTCGGGCGATTACCGTGCCTTTTTCGATATCGATCTGTTCCACCAGTGCCTGAACGAACTGGACATTCTCCAGCATTTTGCGAATCGGGCTGACCGCATGGCGAGGTTCGAGCACGCCGCTTGCGGCTTCAAAAAGCAGCGGCGTCATCAGGAAATAGTTTTCCCTGCTGATGAGCGTAATGCAAATGTCATTTCTGCCGCGATAGAGCCGGCCGAGAACGCGCGCCGTGTTCACACCGCCGAACCCGGCGCCGACAACAACGATGTTGGTGATTTTCTGTTCTTCTGCCATGCGGAACCACTAAAAGGCAGAATGATCGGAAGAATGAGCGCTTAATGGAAGGTGAAAAAGGGAATCTTCAGAGAAATTGGTCCTATTAATATCCGTCGCGGAATCGGCGCAACGCCGTATTCAGTTATGTGGATGGGGAAAATCTATTGCTGGCCGACTTCAAGGCGAACGTATTTCTCCAGCGTCGCGCCCTTCGCCTTCAGCAGGCTGGTGACGGAGCCTTTGTGAACTTCGGCGTTGATGAATTCCTGGTCGAGAAGAACCTTCTCAGCGTAAAAGCTGTTCATCTTTCCTTCGGCGATTTTCTCCGCGATGTTCTGCGGTTTGCCGCTGGACTTGGCCTGCTCGATGGCGATTTCCTTTTCCTTGGCAATCAGCTCAGCGGACAGTTCTTCGCGCGTGTGCGCCAGCGGCCGGGCCGCCACGATATGCATGGAGAGATTGCGGACGAGGTCTTCGTCAACCGGGCCAATGATCGAGACGAGCACGCCGATTTTTCCCTTGCCCGCAACGGTGTAGAGGTAGCTGCCGATGGTGCCAGCGGTGGTAGAGAGCGATGCTGAACGGCCCAGTTGCACGTTTTCGCCCGTCTGCTGCGAGACGTTGACCAGTTCCGTCTTGATTCCTGCATCGTCGGCAAGCTTAGCCGACGGATTGGCCATCAGGCGTTCGGCGGCAGCCTGGGCGATCTTCGCGACCGGATCACTCTTGGCGGTGAAATCAGTGTTGCAATTAATTTCAACCAGGACGCCGCGCTTGCGATCGGGAGAGACGAGTGCCGTTACGCGGCCTTCAGTGGCGGCGCGCTCGGTAATTGATGTCTTCACGCCCTTTTTGCGGAAATATTCAACAGCCTTTTCAACATCGCCACCGGTTTCGGTCAGGGCCTTTTTGCATTCCATCATGCCCAGGCCGGTTTTGTTGCGAAGTTCATTGACGAGTTTTGCGGTGATGTCAGCCATTGGTGCTCCCGGATGCTCAGATGCCAGAGATCAGATTCAGGTCGAAAGTTAATTTCGGCAGCGAAGTCGGTGGAACTCCCAAAACGGACTGGGTGCATTTTCCGTGCGTGCCGAACCCTTGCTCGTCCCAATAAATTCTTAAGCCGGCTGGATCTCCAGGCGCTCGCCAGCGGGGGGCGCTTCCGGCGCTGCGACGGCGACCTCTTCACCCGCGGCTGGCGCGGGCGCGTTGGGGTCTTCAGCGCGGAAGGCCGTCCGCGTGCTGCGGCGGCGCGCCTGTTGGGGTTCTTCGCCCTTGGTTTCCCCGCGGCCGGTCTTGCCGTCGATGATCGAGTCGGCCATTTCCTTGAGAATAATTTCGATCGCCCGCATCGCATCGTCGTTGCCGGGGATGGGCAGATCGATCAGATCTGGATCGCTGTCGGTATCAATCAGGGCAATGCTCTTCACGCCCAGCTTGCGGGCTTCCTTGACAGCAATGTGCTCGCGGCGCGTGTCCACGATGAACATAATGCCCGGCATGCGCTCCATCTTTCGAATGCCTTCAAGGTTGGCTTTGATTTTGTCTTTTTCGCGGGAGAGCGTTGATTTCATCTTTTTCGAATAAGTTTCGATCTGGCCTGATTCCCAAAGCTTTTCAAGTTCTTCCAGACGGTTCAGGCGGGCGCGAATGGTGCGAAAATTGGTCAGCGTGCCGCCGAGCCAGCGTTCGTTCACATAGTGCATGCCGCAGCGCTTTGCTTCTTCTTCAACCGCGTGCCGGGCCTGGCGCTTGGTGCCGACGAACAGCACGTCCTTCCCACTGGCGACGGTCTGCTGAATCAATCGCTTGGCGCGGAGAAGACCTTTCATGGTTTCCCGCACGTCGATGATGTGAATCATATTGCGCTTGCCGTGAATGTACGGCTGCATCTTTGGGTTCCACCGCGAAACGCGATGTCCGAAATGCACGCCGGCATCAACCAGCGATTTAACGAGTTCTGCCTGTGTCTGCGCCATAACCAAACTCCAATTCAACGGCCAATAGGAATTCATCCCGGCCGGCAGCCGATAGCGCGACGAAATGGCCAAGACAAATGTCGCCGCCTTAAGGCTTAAGTGAGAGAATGTGAAAAACGAGACCCGCGACCTTAACACCTACAGATGGGTTAAGATTGCGGGCGACTCTTGGCGAGCCAAGTCGCGTAATTTATCCGAGCGGCTCGATCTATACAAGTGATACATCGGCATTTCAGAATTGCTGAATGTTGTTGATACGGCCCAGCCGTGCCAATACCCTCAGCCATGCCCATCATTCACTGGTTCCGCCGCGACCTCCGGCTGCACGACAATACCGCCCTTTTTCATGCTGCCTCGGATGCGACTGATGGGGTGATCCCGGTCTTCATTTTTGACGACGCGATCCTGAAACACCCCGATTGCGGCGGACCTATCGTGCAATTTATGGTGGGCTGTCTGGACGTTCTCGCCGGGCAGTTGAGAAAGATCGGTGGGGATTTGTTGCTGCTTCAGGGCAAGCCTATCGAGCAGCTGCAGAAACTAATCCGCGCAAGCAATGCGAAAGCGATTTACTTCAATAAAGACTATGAACCCTATGCGGTAGAACGCGATATGGAGGTGGAGCAAAGATTGCCCGCACAAGGGGTTGTGGTCAAGCCGTTTAAAGATTCGGTCATCTTTGAAGAGCAGGAGATTCTTTCCGCATCCAAAGGGGAGCCGTACACCGTCTATTCGCCTTATCGCAACGCCTGGATGAAGAAGCTGGGCGAGAACCTTCCGGTGGTTTTGCCCACGCCACATTTGAAATTTGCGGATGCCAATATCCTCGGAATTCAAATGCCAACTCCGAAGTCTCTGGGGTTTGAAGACACCGTTGGAATCGAGATCGAGCCGGGTGAGATTGCGGGGTTGCGCATGTTGGGAACTTTTTGCAAAACGAGCATCAGAGATTATCCCACCACGCGAAATTTGCCGGCTGAGGATGGTTCGAGTCGGCTGAGTCCGCATTTGCGGCATGGGACAATTTCTCCGCGTCAGGCGCTGGCGGCTGCGAAAGAAGCAAAAAATGCAAAAAAAGAGGGCGGCCCACCAATCGCAGCCGGTGCGGACACCTGGATTGGCGAACTGGTCTGGCGGGAATTTTATCAGCAGATTCTTTTCAACTTTCCCAAGGTCGTCTCTCACGCCTTTAAGGAACATCTTGAAAAGCTGCCGTGGGAATACGATGAAAAAGCCTGGCAGGCGTGGGTTGATGGAAAGACGGGGTTCCCGATTGTGGATGCTGGGATGCGGCAATTGAACCAGACGGGGTGGATGCACAACCGCGTGCGAATGATTGTCGCGATGTTCCTGACCAAAGATCAGCGGATCGACTACAAGCGCGGCGAGCGCTATTTTGCCAATCGCCTGATCGATTTCGAGATCGCGCAGAACAACGGCAACTGGCAGTGGTGCAGCAGCACCGGGACGGATGCCCAGCCCTACTTCCGAATCTTCAACCCCGTGAGCCAGAGCAAGACGTGCGACCAGAAGGGGGAATATATTCGCCGCTATGTGCCGGAACTGGCGAAGGTGCCGGATCGGTATATTCACGAGCCGAATTTAATGCCGCTGGAATTGCAGGAGAAGATTGGGTGCAGGATTGGGAAAGAATATCCAGCGCCGATTCTGGATCACGCGGTCGAGCGCGATAAAACCCTGGCGATGTTTAAGAAGCGCGGGAATTGAAAATCAGGCGCGATTACATCTTCTGCCGGCCGCTGATCGCATCGGAAAGAATATTCCGATTGGCGTATTCGATGCTACTGCCGGCAGGCAGCCCGCGGGCCAGGCGCGTGACCTGCACCCCAGGGGATTGGGCCGATATCAGGTTTTGAATGTAGAGGGCGGTGCCGTCGCCATCGACGGTCGGGTTCGTGCCCATGATGACTTCACGAATTGTTCCCACTGAAAGGCGATGGCCGAGGGCGTCGATGGTCAGATCCTGCGGGTGCGATTCTTCCAGCGGAGCAATGCGGCCCAGCAGCACATGATAAACGCCGTTATAGAGACCAGTGGATTCAAGCGCCAACAAATCCTTGGGTTGTTCCACCACGCAAACTTTAGATTGATCGCGGCCGGGATCACGACAGATTGAACAGGGATCATCTTCCGTCAGGTTGTAACACACGCTGCAATGGCGGATGCGCGTCTTCACATCGCGAATCGCATCGGCAAGTTTCAGCGCCTCCTCCGGCTTCTGCTTAAGCAGATGAAACGCGATTCGCTCAGCCGATCGTGTGCCAATGCCCGGCAAACGCGACAATTCCTGCATCAGGTTTTGAATGCTCTGGGTGTAACTGCTCATTACAGATAATTATAGGCGGCGGGACAAAGAATCACCCGGCCTGCGCTGAAGAACGTTTTGCCTGTTCCAGCACAACGCCCATCGTTCGGAATTTCTGGTAACGGCGTTCAAGAATGTTTTCCATCTTGCTCCGCGTCAGGTTGAAGAGGGTTTTGGAGACGTACTGCTCGAGGTTGTGGGCCGCAGTCCGTGGATCGCGGTGGGCGCCGCCCAGGGGTTCGGGGACAATCGCGTCAATCAGGCCCAATTGTTTGAGGTCGCCGCTGGTCAGTTTCAGGCTTTCAGCCAGCTTGGAAGCGCTTTCATTGTCCTTGAACAGAATAGCCGAGCAGGCCTCGGGACTGATGACCGAATACCAGCTGAACTCCATCATGGCCACGCGATCAGCCACGGCAATGCCGAGTGCCCCACCGCTGCCCCCTTCGCCAAGGACGACACTGACGATCGGCGTCTTCAAGCGCGACATTTCCAGAAGGTTTCGCGCGATGCTCTCACCCTGGCCGCGTTCCTCAGCGCCAATGCCTGGGTAAGCGCCAGGCGTATCCACCAGCGTCACCACGGGGAGGGAGAACTTCTCGGCCATCTTCATGCATCGCAGCGCCTTGCGATAACCCTCGGGATGGGCCAAACCGAACGAGCATTTGATCTTTTCCTTGGTATCACGCCCCTTGTGATGCCCGATCAGAACCACTTTCTGCCCGCCAAGCCGGGCCAGGCCGCAAAGGATAGCCGGGTCATCACCAAACAGGCGGTCGCCGTGCAACTCGCGGAATTCCGGACAAATCAGCTCCACATAGTCGCGAAATTGCGGCCGCTGCGGATGGCGGGCAACCTGCACGGTCTCCCAGGCGGTGAGATTATCGTAAGTCTTTCGCAGCATCGCTGTGTAATTCGTTCGGAGCTGGCGAAGCTCCTTGGAATAGTCGA
The DNA here is from genome assembly GCA_030775485.1 of Planctomycetota bacterium. GTDB lineage: Bacteria > Planctomycetota > Phycisphaerae > Tepidisphaerales > Tepidisphaeraceae > JALYJB01. The sequence goes on from JALYJB010000010.1 coordinate 23,559, forward strand.
CGTGGGTCGTCTGCTGCCGCGCCTCAAGCTCAAGAATCTGCCGGTCAAGCTGGGCCAGGGGCTTTTCAAATTCCAGTACGTGCCGCACTGGGGTCCGACTGTTCTCGGATGCGGTGCTACTTGACGAATTGGGCTTATTCAACGATTCCGCCGTTGGCACAGAAGTCTGTGGCATGATGACACTCAGCTGCCGCACCAGGCGGAGCCGCCTCCGATTAGCGACCCGGAGTAAAGCGACCTTGGAGGTCGCAGCCGGATCGATGTCGCCGAGGCCCCATCCGTGAGGCCCTTTGGAAGCGAAGAGGTTAAGCGACGGAAATAGGGATAGCAAGAACCATGGACAAGGATGAGCTTGGTGTGTTAAGATGGGTTCCCCACGAAGGCATTGTGGGCCAGTCGATTGACTTCTTCGCCAGCCTTGACGCCCCCCCCGGTGAAGGTAGGATTGAACGCGCGCGGGCGTAGCTCAGTTGGTAGAGCGTGACGTTCCCAACGTCAATGTCGAGGGTTCGAACCCCTTCGCCCGCTCTTTTTATCATTTCCCGCGAAATTCAACCGAACTGGACAAGCTGCCTTCGTGCCTTTAATGCTCCCAATCTCGATTTTTGCGCAAAAAAAAGCCCCGTAGGCGTGGGTGAGACCTACGGGGTAAGGAGGGAAGAAACAGTTCGTAATAGGATTACGTTCGTCCGATAACCCAAGTTTCGTCAAAAAAAAATTGCTTCGGTCTTTTTTAGCTAAGTGCAAGAACCCGTTGCACCTCGGGATTAATCTCCGACCAGTTTGCGTCCGGGCTTTTGTTGACGGTCACAAAGTCCCCGAGAAGCAAAACGCCATTAACCCCGGCAATCGCAAACAGACGAGACGCCACCGGGTGATTCTTAGCCGACGCGGAATCCAAAAAGCTTGTCGGACGATCACTTATCGAGCGATCTAAGACAAACTTAGCCGCATTCGGATTGGGAGTCGGTTGAATCTCACTAATTATGAATGGCAAGATCGGCCGACCTCCGATGGAGGCGGAATATAGCAACTGAAAAACGTTCTGCCATCGCTGTAACGCGGTTTTTTAAAATTATTTTTCAATTTCTCAATGCAGTGCAACTGGACAGCGCGTAATCCGGTCGCGGTTGATCTTGGAAACTGCGGGTATTGACATCAACTGCTCGATAAGTAGACTGCCCGATCCTTCCGGTCCGGTGCGTCTTGCGCCGTAACTGGGAGGTTTTTTGTCGGCTGGCGGAGCATTAAAATTCTCCGTCGTTTTAGAGGATGCATGATGAGCACGTACATGCCCAAGCCGGGCGAAATTCAGGCTGATTGGTTCGTGGTGGATGCGACCGATCAGGTACTCGGCCGACTGGCGTCAAAAATCTCTCTGATCGTTCAGGGCAAAAATAAAGCCACCTACACACCGCATGTGAATACGGGTGATTTTGTCATCGTGCTTAACGCTGACAAGATCCGCGTTACCGGCAAGAAGGCCGACGTCCTGGAATATGATACTTATTCGCGCTACCCCGGTGGCCGGCATCTTTACTCGTATAAAACGATGAAGCAGCTTCATCCCGAAAAACTGCTTGAGCTGGCCATCCGCCGAATGCTCCCCAAAAATAAACTCGCCCGCGACATTCTGGGCAAGGTGAAGATTTATAGCGGAACCGAGCATCCGCATCAGGCCCAGCAGCCCAGGGAACTCAAGCTCAACGCATAGGAACCGGACGATCAGGAATCAGTCTGTTTACGGAATAAATCCATGTCCCAAGAATCGCAAGCAAATGCAGCTGTTGCTTCTCCCGCGGCGGAGACATCTGGTTCAGCCCCCAAGGGCAAGCCAACTTACGTCTGGGGTGTCGGCCGGCGCAAGAGCGCCGTGGCGCGCGTTCGCGTGGCGCCGGGCAGTGGAAAGATCGAAATCAACGGCCGGACCCTCAACGAATATTTCACGGCTGAAAAAGACCGCAAATCCATCTTCGGTCCGCTGGAAGTAACCAGCACCGGCGGCAAAATGGACATCTGGGCCCGCTGCTCCGGCGGTGGCCACAGCGGCCAGGCCGGCGCCATCGTCATGGGCCTGGGCCGGGCGCTTGCTAAGTATGATCCAGGGCTGGAAGGCTCTTTGCGTGGCTCGCGCTTCCTCACCCGCGACAGCCGCATGAAGGAACGCAAAAAATACGGCCAACGCGGCGCGCGCCGCAAATTCCAGTTCTCCAAGCGATAAACCACTGTTCCTGCCGATTCCGAAATCGCATCATCGCAATGCGATTTTCATGGCTTCGGACAAGCTTCCGGTCTGTGACGACTTAGCGAGAATTGGATCGTTTTTCTTATCGCCCCGGGGCGGCCCCGAAAATCTGGATCTTCTTATACATCGCCAGCGGGCTCGTTTGGTCGGCAATTGGGGGATTCCAGTATCGAATTTCCAAGTCGTGATTTCCCGCCATTAAATCCCCCATCCATCGCAAATCGTGACACGCGTTATCATTCTCCAAGCGGGTTGAAGCCACTTCACGCCCGTCAATGAAAACCTTCAAGCCCTGTCCCTCTTGCGCCCCATAGAGTGACAAAACGATGACTGTCTTCCCGTTATTTAACGTTTTAAATTTCAAGCGCGTACTGGCGTCCCTCGCATAACGGACGATGGGCCTGTGCCATTCTGGATGTGGCCCGTCCGCCGGTGTGAGGCCCACGGCCGCATCATTCTCAAACCCGCTGAAGGCGGGTGTCGTCCGCCGAAAAATGTGATATCGATGATCAGCCGCCCACGCGGAAAAGGTTGCCACTTCGGAAAATTCCTGCCGCGCGGCGACAGCCCGGAGATAGAGGGCCAGCCCCTCCTTGCCGTTGGGCAGGTCTCCGCGGACTTCGTCATTCCCCGGGTCTCCTAAAACCACCCAGTCCGCCTGATCAAGTTCAGAATCAATAACAGTCGCGTCATCCCATCGGCCGTAATCAAGGTTCATAAAGCGCCGCCCCGATCGATCAATCAGCGCCAGATAATTCATCGTATTCCAGCTCACCATGGTCCCCGGCGCGGGAACAAAAACCCGATCGCCCATCGAGCCTGCTTGTACGGATCCATAAACCTCATCAATCAGATGGTTGGTAAAGGTCGTCGGCGACAATTCCGGATCGCCGCGTGATACAGGCGGCTGCAGCAGGAAAACACTCGCAACGAATGCCGTCACGAATATCCCGACACCGCCGCGCCCGCCCGAAATCAGCAGCCGGCGCAATGCCATCACGCCGCCCAGCAAAAGAAGGCTTTGAAAGTTTGCCCCGAAAAAATTGTTTTTGGTTTTGGCGATGGTTGGAATGGCCAGTGCGAGCACGGCCACCAGGAGCAATCCGATCAATCGAAACCGCGCTTGCCGAGAACCTTGCCGATAGGTGAGAAACACGCCGACCGCTCCCAGAACCGTCAAGAGATACGCATGCGGAACGCCAAGAAGAAAGCTGCCAGCATGATTCGGCAGGTCGTAGTAATATCTCAGGTGTTGCCACACATTCCCCTGAAATTGCCAGAGCCCTTTGCGTTGCCCGAAGACGTTTGAAAAAATATAGTCGAAGGTGACGCGCCACCCGAACGCATAATAAGGCAGTGAAACCAGAATTGCGGTCAGAATTGGCGCCGTCAAAACATCCATTATTTTTCGCGGCGACGGCCGGATTCCCTCCGCCATCAATTCGGAAATGATCGCGACAAAGAGCGTGGCGGCGAAAAGCAATCCGTTTACCGGCGCCATCGACGGCTTCAACAAAAGCGATAATCCAAAGAACGCGCCCAGCCGCGCGCGCCGCGCCGTTGACGCGTTAATAATCGGATATCTGAATCCATCGAGAATCGCAAAAGCGGTGACAAGCCCGGCAGCAACATCCGGCCGAAATTCCACGACCGCGGTACTCGGCAACCGGGTCGCCAGCACCAGCGCATAAGCCATTCCGCGTTGCCATGGGCGGACGCTGCCCAACAGGCGATCAACCATGCCAAGCAGCGCAAGGATGATGATGCCATTCCCAGCATACGGCGCCCAGGCATGTCGCCCGAACACCGCGAAGGAAGCCATCGCCAGTAAAGAAGAAAACGGCGCATGGGGCGGATCTTGCGTAAGCGACGCGATGAGCCCCCAAGCGCCAGTGCGATAAAACGTATCCAACCGCGCCAGGCCATCAACAAAGTAATTCGCGTCGTCCGCCATCGGCCCGCGAAAGATCAGGCGCCCGTGCTGAAATGAATATTGCACGCATGATGCGGTCATCAGCACCGCCAGCAGGCATCGAACCGCAAACCAGCCCCGCATTCCCCTGGTTTCGTCCGCGCACTGGGTCATTGGGAATCCGCTTTGCGGCCCCACATCACCATGTTCCACGAAAGCCGGCGCACCAGGGGAAGCCGCGTCAGCACCGCATCCACGCCCCGCAGGGGAAGCCACCACCACAAACTGGCGCGCGTCTCCTTGAAGATGCGCTTCCAGTAGCGATCCGCATTGGGATGCACGCGATCGATCAGATAATACTTCACGAACAATGCCAGGCTCGCAATCCAGAACTCCCGGTGCCCCACCTCCTGAAAAAACCGCCCGGCAAGCGCCGCGTCGGTAAACGTCAGCGGCGCTTCATCTTCGGTTCGCACCTGCGACGCCATCTTCCGGTACACGTTAATCACCGGGTTATAGGCGATCGGATCGAATGAAAAAAATCGCCCGCCCGGTTTGAGCGCCCGCTGAATCTGGCCGAACAAAGCCGCCTTGTCGGTGACGTGATGAATGGTGTTGGCGACGTAAACCAGATCAAAATAAGAATCGGGAACGCCAAGCGATTCACCCGGGCTAACCACGCCCGTGATGGAAACACCATGGTGCCGGGCGAGCTTCGTCGCGCATTCCACCATGGCCGGGGAAAGATCGGTGGCCGTCACCGCGGCGCCCAGCAGCGCGAAATAGACCGAAGATTCACCCAGTCCCGCGCCAATATCCAGGAGCGTCTTCCCGCGGATATCTCCCATCAGGCTGAGGATGAATCGATTTTCCATCGCCGTCGGCGCTTCGAAGGCTTCGCGAACCGTGATTTGTTCCAGCGGGATGCTCTGCGCCCATTGGTCGTGGAATTCAGCTTCCTTATCGTGGACGTGTTGAACGTCTTGCTCGGTTTTCAAGAGGATGTCCCCACGGGGATTTCCAATTCCGCCCCGTTTTCCTGACCACCCTGGACTTTTGTCGGCGGGAAATTAGCGGTGTTCGAGACGATGTAAAGCGGCCGGCCTTTGCTGGCCTCGAAGATGCGCCCCACATATTCGCCCAGGATGCCGATGCTGATGAGAATCGCCCCGCCGATGACGCAAACCACCGTAATGGCCGATGCCCACCCAGGCACGGTGTCATGGATAATGAGCGCGCGGAGGACCGCATAAATACCTTCCCCCAAACCCGCCAGGGCAACCAGCACGCCCATAATCAAGCTCAATCGCAACGGCGCGGGTGAAAAGCTGATGGCCGCGGTCCACGCAAATCGCACCATTTTCCAGAACGGATATTTCGAATCCCCCGCCAGCCGCCGCCGGCGTTGATATTTGACCGACGTCTGCGCAAACCCCACCCAGGCAACCATCCCGCGAATAAACCGGTGCGTTTCCCGCATCGATTTAAGCGCATCCAGGCACCGGCGTGAAACCAGCCGAAAATCCCCCGCGTCCGATGGCAGATCTTTATAAATGAACACCCGCATCAAACGGTAGAACAGCCATGCGGTGAATCGCTTGATCGCCGTTTCACCTTCGCGGGAAACGCGCTGGCCGTAAACCACGTCGTACCCCTCGCGATACTTCTCCAGCATTTCCGGAATCACTTCCAAAGGGTCCTGAAGGTCCGCATCGATAATCACAATCGCATCGCCCCCCGCCAGATCAAGCCCCGCGGTAACCGCAGCCTGATGCCCAAAATTTCGTGCCAGGCCGACGACCTTGATGCGCGGATCGGCAGCAGCCCAGTCCATCAGAAGATCGAGCGTCTGATCGGAACTGCCGTCGTTAATGAAAAGCACTTCCACCGGGCAGGGCAGCGTGGAAAGGAATTCATCCACCGCGCGGCGCAGCGAGGGAAGGATCGCTTCTTCGTTGTACGCGGGTACCACAATCGACAGCAGCGTCGGATCGACGCGAGGGGACAAGAGATGCCTGGAGGACATCGGTGGCCGGTTATATCGGTGACACCCAATGTTTTCAAGAAACGCGGCAGATGGCGCCCGATCATTTTGAACATTAATGGTTGAAATCTAATCCACGGGTTAGAATTTCGTCCGTGGGCTCCGCGTGTCGCGTTGTCCATCACAGAACGTCATCCGTTATCCCCCTGTCGGCATGTCTAACTCGGCCATCATTGTCCGTGACGGTATCAATACCCACCGCCTCCTCAGCACGCATCGCGATTGGTTGCTGCTTTCTGGACCCGGGTTCGCAGAGGGACGGGGTTTCAACAGCGCGTTCGGCATGTTTGATAACTTTACAGTTGCCCGCGGCATCACGAAAGGGTCGCAAGTAAAACGAGATGGGAAAACGCTTCATACCGCCACCGCCTCTTTACTCGCTGGCATTAAGCGCGATTATGAACTTTTGCGGTATGACTATTCGTACAAGATCGCGGACGAACCGAAACGGTACGGTGGCAGCCAAAGCATCCAGATTCGTGGCCGAGGCGGGATTCTATCCCTTTGCCCGAAAGGATATTGCTCGATCAAAATTTTAGACGGGACGGTCAATCCACCACAGGTACCGGAGCTGATCGATTTAAGGGCTCTGGACACTGTAGCAACCGACTCTGGCTCTCTAAAAATCTACCGACACAAAGCCGAGACCCATTGGCTTAAAACGTTGCCACCGCTTTGGGATTTCCTTGTAACTCGGCTGAATTGTGCACTCATCATCGAGCATATCGAATGAGCGGGATAACCAGCCGTTCCAGCCAATGTGCGGAACTAATCTGATGACATCACTTTTCGTCACTTCGCCCCCTTCCAATCGAAACGGGCGCATCCTCGAGCTGGATGGATTGCGGGCGCTGGCCGCCGTCACCGTGCTCGTTCACCACCTGTCCGCTAGCTGGATAACCCAATACGCGCTGGGACTCATTGGCGTTCGCGTCTTCTTCGTTCTGAGCGGATACCTGATTACCGGCATACTGCTCGATCAAAGGGGCGACACCCAGGCGCTCAAAAGCCCGTTACCGGGAACCGTCCTTCGCTTTTACGCCCGGCGAATGATTCGCCTGTTGCCGGTGCTTTATGTCGCGGTCGCAATCGCGACAGCCCTTCGCCTCGGCGATGCGCGGTTCACCTGGCCCTGGGATCTCACATACCTCTCCAACTTTTACGCGATCAAGATAAACGCCCACCCCGCTGTCACCGGGCTTTTCTGGACCCTGGCGGTCGAGGAGCAGTTTTATCTGGTCTGGCCCTGGGTCATTCTGCTCACGCCGAGACGCTGGCTCGGCAAGTTAATCGTCGCCGTCGTCGTCGCCGCCCCCGCATTTCGCATCCTCGGTTGGCTCCTTCGCTGGCGATGGACAATTATCTTCGTTTCGCCGATTTGCGCGTTTGATGCGCTCGGGCTGGGCGCGCTGCTGATGTATTGCGAGCGCGTAAGCCCCTGCTCGCTCCCAAGGCTAAGAAAATTCCGCGCCGTCGCACTCGCCATCGCAATCCCCCTGGCGGCGCTGGGCCTTTGGCTGCGCCCGCTCACGCTATACAGCATCAGGCGGAATCCCACCTGGGGCTGGGCGGTTGTCCCTGTTCAGTTTTATCGTCAGGTGGTTACTGATTCGATGCTGAGTCTCTTGGGCTTCGGCGTTTTAAGTGCGTTGCGAGAGAATCCGGCTGGCATGGCGGTGTCGATCTTGCGCTGGCGGCCACTGGTTTATCTAGGAACGATCAGCTACGGAATCTATGTCTACCATTTCCCGCTTAAGGCTTTTTATGATCAATACCTGACACCCCGTTTTGCCCCGTTGCCCGCCCAAGGTTCCCTCGGCTATTTCTTTCTGCTTTCCACAATGGCGGTCTTCATCGCCGCCCTATCCTGGCATGCCATGGAACGACCGATCGCCCGCTTAAAGCGATATCTTTCCAAAGCCAATCTGCCCACCGAACTGCAAAATCAGGAACCAAGCTTGGCTGCCAGCACGCGATCGTTGCCGGCATAGTCCTTGAGAATCCGCACCCTCTCAAAGGCCGGATACTCAGCCGCCACCTCTTTCGCCAGTGCCCCCTGATCGAACGCAATTTCCAGAAATATCTGCCCGCCCGGCAGCAAAAGCGCTGGCGCTTCCTTAAGAATTCTGCGGTGAATGACCAGGCCATCCAGCCCGCCATCCAGCGCGGATACCGGCTCGTAATCCTTTACGCTGCGATCCAGCCCGGCGATTTGCCCCGTCGCGATGTAGGGTGGATTGCTGACGATCAGATGAAACGGCTGGCGATCGACCATGCTCTCCAGTGCGTTGAACAAATCCCCTTCCAGAACAGAAACTCGCCCCGCAAGCCCAAGCTTCTCCACATTCTGCCGCGCGATCGCCACCGCCGCCGGGCTGATGTCGGTGGCGATGACGTTAGACGTTTTCACGTTCTGCGCAATCGAAGCCGCGATGCACCCGCTGCCGGTGCAAAGATCAAGAATGCGCGGCGATTCCAGCCCCGTTTCCAGGCGAAGCAATTGAATCACATTCTCCACAAGTGTTTCCGTATCGGGCCGTGGAATCAGCACATCGCGGGAGACAATAAATTCCAAATTAAAAAAGTGCGCCTTACCGGTCAGATAGGCCACCGGCTCCTGCACCGCCGCCCGGCGCACCAGCTCCCGATACGCCGTCAGCGGCTGCGCCCCCACAGCCCGCTGATAATCGGTGTAAAGCTTGATCCGCGGCACCCCAAGCACATGGGCAAGCAAAAGCTCCGCCGATAGCCGCGACGATTCAATCCCCTTGCGGTCAAAGAACGGAGTCGTCCATTCAAGCAGCCTCTGGACCGTCCATGTCCCTTCATTTTCGGGCATTGTGGGTGATTGTAGCGGAATCTCGATTTATACGCAGTGCGCCCATTGCACCTAAGTCGCGAGGTGGTTCATGTTGGTTGGTTCTTTGATTCCGGTGCGTGCTCATGTCTCTGGCTGGGACAAAACCAACGCAGAATGATTGCCGTCATCAATATCGCAAGCGCAGTTGCCACGATCAAATCGACCCTTTCCGTGTATTCGAAAGGAAGCGCTTTGCGAAGGAGCCAAATAATCCATCTCGTCTCGCAATAGACTACGCCAGCTCCAATTGCCACGAATGTCACCCTCAGCACGGTCACAGCTGTTTTTCTTCCAAAAGCCAGCAGGATGCCCATAAATAAAATGAGCGTTGCCCAGACCGTATAGACCAATTCAATGAGCAGATTGTTGACGATATTGTCCTCTAAACGTTGTAGTTGTCGTGGCGACGGATTTGTTGAAGTAATGAGCCTGCGAAGGTAGATCCGTTGATTCAAATATTCCGACCCGAAATCACTGGCTGCGAAAATAGCGCAAACGAGCAGCGCGATCAGCCATCTTCGCGGCTGGAGACCAGCGCCTTTCGCGTAATCCAAAGTCGGCCCCCTCGTATCTTTATTCCCCGTTGCATCATCACGCATTGCGAGCGATTGTAGCCGACCGGTTGGTAACTAGCAGGCAGCATTACTGCGCGCAATGTAACCGCAATCCTTGCGATCTAATTCGTCTTCGGCAACCGAATATTCGCCCGGATTGACGTCTTCTCCGCTGTTGGAAAATCCTTCGACACCTCAATTGTAATCGGCCGCTTCGCCAGCCATTGAATCGCCCGCGGAATCAGCGTCTGTTCATCCGCGGCCAGCAGATCAACCGGCTGCTTCGTTTCGCTTTCATCCGCCCAGACGTGCCCGAACGATGACGCATACACCCGTCCTCGCCCATACGTCACCGTCCACTCCAGGGGCCAATAATCCTTGAATCGCGGATCCTGACCGTAGGAAATCACCTCGACATTTTTGGCTGGTCCACGCGCATCGTAATAAACCTCAAGCAACGGTGACTTCCACGCAGCCGCAAGCCCCTGATGAATCGGATGGTCACCAAGGCAATGCACCAGCACATCCGCCCGCGGCGCATGACTGGTCGCCCGCCCCTCCCCCGGTGGCAGGCGGGTGATCGTGCCATCGGCCGACATTCGCAGCGCGGTGCCATAGCCAACCCCCCGCCAGCCCAGCCCGATGATGTCGTTATATTCCGGCCATTTCGCAAAAGCATTGTTGGCCGAGTGGTAAATAAAAACGCCGCCCCCCTGCTTCACGAAATCGACAAACGACTTTTTCACGTCCTCAGGCCACGGCGGTCCGCCCTTAATGTCGTTGTACGTTTGAATCACCACGTCAAAATCGGAAAACCTGGGCCGCCACTGCTCCCACCCCGCATCGCCCGCCCTCGCCGGCGAGGTTGAAACCGCGACATCAAAAAGGCCCATCGGTTCAAGCAGTCCCCGCAAAAGAACCGTGTTGAGCTTCCAATTATGATTGCTGACCCCATCAATGATGAGGACCTTGACGTGGGGCAAAGCCGGTTGAGTCGACGCGGCGCCACCCAGCGGCGTGACTGTGCCATTCTTAGCCAAAGACATGCTGGCAAGTAGTAGAATGCCCAGAAAGCAAACGAAGGCCGGCAAAATCGCAATCGTCAGACGAGCAGCTTGTTTCAACTTGATTCTCCCCTCGAATCGTCGCAAATATAATCTTGTGCGGGACAATCGGGATCGCGTCCCAATGTCATCGTTCCCCATAATACACGCAGGGGCGGAGAAGGCTTTTTAGCCCTCTCCGCCCCTTTGTGGTTTGTACCAATGGTACGCCTCTCGCTATTTCAGAATAATGCGAATGTCTGATTAGTTAGAGGTAGTAACAAACATGGTAACCGCCTGATTGAAAGCACGACCGGTGCCGGTGTACTGATACTCTTCCGTGCGAGCGGTCGTTCCAAAGCCGCTGCACATGAAAATGGGCCAGTTCCCGCCAGCATTCACCATGGCCTGCACCTTGGCGAGCGTCGCGGGGAACCGGGGAGGAGTGATTTCGTAGTTATGCGTGTGGCCGTCGGGGAACCAGGCATAGGAAAGGTTTTCCAACGACTGTTCGTAATGATAAATCTTCCAATTGTCCGCTGGATTCGGCATTCCGTTGGTGATGTCGCGCGTTGTGAACCGGCTGGTGTCCATATTGGTTGACTTCTGTTTAAACTGAAACAAAGGATTATGGCCAGTCCAGGGAACGGTGAAGTTCCAGTCATTGGTGCCGGGAACGGTTATCGAGGCGTGCGTGACATGCTTGCCCTTGATCGACGAGAGATCAAAAACGAAGTAGGAAATCGTGTCCGCCGGAATCTGTGTCGAGTGGCCGACAAAGTAGCGGCCCGTGCTGTGCTTGCCGTTCTTATCCCAGGTGCCCGCGGCATTCGCGTTAATGTTATGATTGGCAGCCTGAACGTTCGCCGCGCCAATGCCCATCAGGGCAACGGCAGCCATCCAAAGACCGAGTTTCTTTGTACTAATCATTTGTTTCTCCTACGATTTTAAAATGAACTGATGTGTATCAAAAAGAGACATAAACAAGATGTGATCGCGCATTTTGCGTTCACCCATAGCGCCGATATTTCCCTCCTCCACAAATTGTCAAGAAACCAATGGGCTTCTCAGAAGTGAAATTTGGGGGGAAGATCGGCAATTGCCGAATCGACCCACCCCGAGTCAAAAATGCCCGCTTAGTTACCTCTCCAAACTTAACCGAGTCACAATCATAAACGACCATGGCCCATTATTCAACAAAAATAATTTATTTTGTATTGCACCTTACATTAAACCCCATGACATGCGTGACCTGCCGCCCTTTTACTGCATTTTGATGATCACTTAAATGCGGTGGATTTCCCAGAGACACCTGTCATCCCCTTCCCCATAATATACGCAGGGGCGAAAAGGGCTTTCTGCCCTCTCCGCCCCTTTCGTGGGTCGTACAATAGCGTATCGCCTCTGGCTATTCAGAGTAAATTCGAATGCCTGATTAGTTAGAGGTAGAAACGGTTATGGTAACCGGCTGATTGAACGCAACGCCGGTGCCGTTGAACTTATACTCTTCAGTGCTGGCGGTCGTTCCAAATCCGCTCATGATGAGAATGACCTGGGTTCCGCCCGCATTGACCATGCTTTGGATCTTGGCCAGCGTCCCGGGAAACCGGGGCGGTGTGAGTTCATAGTTATGGGTAAAGCCGTCCGGATTCCACGAGTAGGATAGGTTTGCGAACGACTGTTCGTAGTGATAAATCTTCCAGTTGTCCGCTGGATTCGGCATCCCGTTGAGAATGTTGCCCACGGTAAACCGGCTGGTGTCCACAACCTGCACCTTCTGTTTGAACTGCAGCAGAGGGGTATGGCCGGTCCAGGGCACGGTAAAAGTCCAGTCATTGGTGCCGGGAACGGTGATCGAGGCATGCGTGGCATGCTTGCCCTTGATCGACGAAAAATCGAAAGCGAAGTAGGAAAGGGTATCCGCCGGGATTTGAGTTGAGTGGCCGATGAAGTATCGACCGGTGGTATGAACACCGTTCTGATCCCACGTGCCAGCGGCGTTGGCGTTGATGTTATGATCAGCAGCCCGGACATTCGCTGCTCCAATGCCCATCAGGACAACGGCAGCCATCCAAAAACTGAGTTTCTTCGTATTCATCATTGCTTCTCCTAGGGAATGAACAGAGGTGTCTAAAAAATCAAAAGATGACAGAACCGAGATGTGATCGCGTCTGCGTTCACGCATAGCGCAATATTTCCCTCCTTCGGTTTCAGATGAACCGGGGGCTACTCAGAAGTGAAAAATAGTGGAAGATCGGCATTGCCGAATCGACCCACCCCGAGTCAAAAATGCCCGCGCTTAACGTCTCTCCAACCGCAACTGAACCCGAACAATAAACAGCGATAAGCAAATATTCAACAAAAAAATAAATTTGTTTTTGCTTGTAATAAAATCAGTGCCTTCGGACGGTATGTGCCCCATATGCATAGGGGCGCTCATGCATGCTGCCGTGCATCGCTCCCCCACAATAACACGCAGGGGCGGAAAAGGCTTTTTCAGCCCTCTCCGCCCCTTTGCGAGTCGTACAAATGGTGTACACCTCTCACTATTCAGAAATAATTCGAATGTCTGATTAGTTAGAAGTACTGACGGTCAAGGTAACCGCCTGATTGAACGCAACGCCGGTGCCGTTGAACTTATACTCTTCAGTCCTGGCGGTCGTTCCAAATCCGCTCATGATGAGAATGACCTGGGTTCCGCCCGCATTGACCATGCTTTGGATCTTGGCCAGCGTCTCGGGAAACCGCGGTGGCGTGATTTCATAGTTGTGCGTGTGGCCGTCAGGGAACCAGGCATAGGACAGGTTTGCCAGCGACTGTTCATAGTGATAAATCTGCCAGTTGTTCGCTGGATTCGGCATCCCGTTGAGAATGTTGCCGACGGTGAACCGGCTGGTGTCCACGACTTGCACCTTCTGTTTGAACTGCAGCAGAGGGGTATGGCCGGTCCAGGGCACGGTAAAAGTCCAGTCATTGGTGCCGGGAACGGTGATCGAGGCATGCGTGGCATGCTTGCCCTTGATCGACGAAAAATCGAAAGCGAAGTAGGAAAGGGTATCCGCCGGGATTTGAGTTGAGTGGCCGATGAAGTATCGACCGGTGGTATGAACACCGTTCTGATCCCACGTGCCAGCGGCGTTGGCGTTGATGTTATGATCAGCAGCCCGGACATTCGCTGCTCCAATGCCCATCAGGGCAACGGCAGCCATCCAAAAACTGAGTTTCTTCGTATTCATCATTGCTTCTCCTACGAATTAAAATGAACAGATATGTAAGAAATCAAAAAGACGACAAAACGATGTGATCGCGTCTGCGTTCACGCATAGCGCAATATTTCCCTCCTTCAAAATTACCACTCCGCCGAGGGGCTGCTCAGATGTAAAATTGATGGAAGATCGGCATTGCCGAATCGACCCACTCCGAGCCAAAAAATGCCCGCTGGACTGTCTCCGACCGCAACCTGAGGTATAAAACAAAATCAAATCTCCCATTATTCAATTAAAAAAATAATTATTAAAGACGCAGCAAATAATGCGAATCCCCAGCGCCGTGAAAGTTTAGACCTGCAGCGTTCCCACGCGAAAATTCAAATGGAACCCCCCGCCACTCTCTCGCCCGCCGCCGGCGCATCCAACATTTCTAAACTCAGGCCTTCCAAGGCATAATAGCCAACATGGGCAGACGCGGACGCGGCATCAAGGTTTCTCGCGACGTCGATGACAACGGCAAGCCTCAGCTGCCGGACTCGATCGTCGAACGAATGCCCTTTCCCGATCCTCTCCCAGTCCATCCGAGCGCCGCGGCGCCGCTACTTTTTGAGATTGGCTGGGAAGTCTGCTGGCAACTGGGCGGCATCTACACCGTGCTACGGTCCAAAGCGCCGACCATGCTTAAGCGCTGGGGCGAACGTTACTTTTTAATCGGCCCCTATAACCCGCAGACCGCCGCCGTTGAATTTGAAGAACAGCCGACGGATGGGTTCATCCGCGCGACGCTGGATCGGCTGCGCGAGCGCGGTATCGGTTGCCACTTCGGGCAGTGGCTCATTCCCGGCCGGCCGCGCGTCATTCTTCTCGATTACCGAAGTCGATTTAAGGAACTCGACAACGATAAATACCTGCTGTGGAACGATCACGGCATCGCAACCGTGGCTGGTGATGGAGAGGTCAATGAAGTTGTCGCGTTCGGATTTACTGTCGCCGAATTCTTCGCCGCTTTAATTAAGGAATTGCCAGCACCCGGCCAGCCGGTCATTGCCCATTTTCATGAATGGATGGCCGGCGTGGCCGTCCCCCGCATCAGCCACATGCGGCTGCCCGTCGCCACGGTTTTCACCACCCACGCAACTTTGCTGGGCCGATATCTGGCCAGCGACAGCCCGGAATTTTACAACCACCTGCCGTTCATCAATGCTGAAGAACAGGCCGGCAAGTACAACATCTTTCCGCGGTTTGCGATCGAGCGCGCCGCGGCTCACGCCTCCACGGTCTTCACCACCGTCAGCGAAGTCACCAACTTCGAGGCCGAAAAACTGCTCGGCCGCGCGCCAGACCTGATTCTGCCAAACGGCCTCAACCTGCATCGGTTTGCCGCCTTGCACGAATTTCAGAATCTCCATCGCCAATACAAGGAAGTGATCAATGAGTTTGTAATGGGGCACTTTTTCCCCAGTTACACTTTTGATCTGGACCGCACGGTCTATCTTTTCACCAGCGGCCGCTACGAATATCGCAACAAGGGAATGGATCTTTTCATCGAGGCGCTGCACAGGTTGAACCTGCGATTGAAGCAGATTCCCGACCACCCCACCGTTGTCGCGTTCATTGTCACCAAGGCCGCGACGCACAACATTAACGTGGGCGTGTTGCAAAGCCAGTCGATGTTCGACGAACTCCGCAAGACATGCGACCAGATCCAGCGCCAGGTCGGCGGCAAGCTTTTTCGCAGCGCCGCGATGGGTCGCGTCGCGCCAACCGATGAGCTGCTGGATCAGGACGATGTGGTTCGCCTGAAACAGGTGATTCACGCCTGGCGCAATGGCCGCCAGCCGCCCATCGTCACGCACGATCTGGCCGACGACGCCGGCGACCCCGTCATGCAGCACCTGCGCCACCGCGGATTATTCAACGCCGCTGAGGATGCCGTGAAAGTGGTCTTCCATCCGCAATTCATCACGGCCATCAGCCCGCTGATTAGTCTCGATTACGAGCAATTCGTCCGCGGCTGCCACCTGGGGATTTTTCCCAGTTACTACGAGCCGTGGGGTTACACACCCATGGAATCGATTGCGATGGGATTGCCCGCCGTTACGACCGATCTCAGTGGGTTTGGCGCCTATGTGCAACGCCATATTCCCAATCCGCGCGAACAGGGCATCTATGTGCTCAATCGTCGATCAGCGGGATTTGAAGACGCCGTCAACGAATTGGTTGAGCATCTTTTGGTTTTCGTTCAGATGAATCGACGACAACGCATTGAAATGCGCAACCGCGTCGAGCGACTGAGTGAATTGTTTGACTGGTCCGTGATGATCCGCCATTACAATGAAGCGCACGACCTTGCCATTCTGCGCGGCGCGATGGTTCCCCCTGGAAAAGTGGAGGTCAGGTTGGTTTGATCCGAGGTGTGCCGCGGGAAGGCTTAGAAGAATTCGCCGCCGCAATCGTATTTGCTGTCTTCTCGTTCGCGGCAGGATGCGATGCGCATTCGGCTTGAGGCCCGCAGGCCGGTGCTCGCCAGCACGATCCAGTGAACCGAATTGGGCTCGAATTCCGCGTCGGCGGTAAAACCCACGCCGTGCAGCGACATTTCGCTGACCATGACCTGGGAATTAGGCCCGCGCGTTCCAGGCTCGGCGGAAACCCAGGCGCTTACGGAACAAGGTGATCGCGGGCTGCGGCGGCGGTCCTGCGACAGCAGCGCGCCTTGATTCAACGTATCGTTTATGCGCGGTGGTGCTGTGTTCATAATGCAGACATCGGCATCTTTGCGGCAGGACTTTGCGGTGAAGCGGCCTGGTAAAGATGACAGCGCGCTCGCGGAGACGATATACTGCCGCGCGATCTGGTTATAGGACCTCACGGAGCAAACTCTTGTCGCAGCGCATCTGTAAATCGCATCGCGTTCTGGTGGGCATGGAAATTCACGTCCAGTTGTCCACCCAATCTAAAATGTTCACCGGCGCGGCCAATGCCTTTGGAGGCGAACCCAACACGCAGGTGGATGCCCAGGTGCTGGGCCTTCCAGGCGTGCTGCCGGTGATGAACAAGCGCGCGGTTGAATATGCGATCAAGGTGGGCCTTGCGCTGGATTGCAAAATCGCCAAACACACCAAGTGGGATCGCAAGAGTTATTACTATCCCGATCTGCCCAAGAACTATCAGATCAGCCAGTACGACATCCCACTGTGCCACGACGGCGCGTTTGAACTGATTCGCCGCGATGGCAGCACCCATAAGATCCGCATTCGCCGGGCGCATCTCGAAGAAGATGCTGGCAAGCTGATGCACGAAGCGCCGGGCGGATATGCGATCGACTTCAGCATTGTCGATCTGAACCGCGCGGGCACGCCGCTGCTTGAGGTTGTCACCGAGCCCGATCTTTCCGACCCTGGCGATGTGGCGCTGTTCGGCCAGGAATTGCAGAAGCTGGTGCAATTTCTTGGTGTGAGCCACGCGCAGATGCAGATGGGGCACATGCGGTTTGAGCCGAACATCAATGTTCACATCACGGATCAGGATGGCAACGTTCATAAGACCGCGATCACCGAGATTAAAAACCTCAACAGCTTTAGTGTTCTGGAAAAGGCAACCGCGTACGAGGTTCAGCGGCAGATTGCCCAGTGGGAAGAAACCGGTTCGCTGGGAAAGAAAAGCACCTTTGGGTGGGACGAAGCCACCAGCACAACATTCCTGCAGCGCGAGAAGGAAGAGGCCAACGATTACCGCTACTTCCCCGATCCTGATCTGGTTCCCGTGGAAGTCGATGATGTCTGGCTTGCCGAGCTTAAATCGCAGATCGGTGAGCTTCCGGCGGCGCGACGGCAACGGTACGTGGAAATTCTGGGGCTTCCGCCCGCTGATGCGGCGATTCTCGCGGGTGATCGCGCGAGCGGCGATTTTTACGAATCGGCCATCAAGGCCGGTGGCGATGCCAAGCGCGTGTGCAATTTGATCCTTTCGCATGGACGTCGCCTCGCCAACGAGAGAAGCCGATCGCTGGATGGGCTTGGGATTGCTCCGCAGCGGTTTGCGCAGGTGGCGACTCTGGTGGATGAAAATAAGATTGCCTTCAGCAGCACCGGGCCGATCTTTGACAAGCTTTTCGAGAAGGACGATTCACCTGCTGATCTGGCCGCGCAGCTGGGTTTGCTGCAGGTGAGCGATACCGGCGCCATCGACACGGCGATCGATGCGATGATGGCGACGAATCCCAAGCCGCTGCAGGATTACAAAGCGGGAAAGCAATCGGCGATGGGCGCGCTGGTTGGCATGGTCATGAAGAACGGCAAGGGCCTGAATCCTAAAATGGTGCAGGAACGGCTGAAACAGAAGCTGGCGAGCGCGCCTGCATCCAATCCGAATTTGTCTTGAGCTGTATGACTTCTTCACCTCCCACTCCGTCCAAGCTTGATTTAAAACGCGATGAAAAGCTGGAAATCCTCTGGCAGGACGGCCTGCGCAGCGTTTATCCGCTGGCGTTTCTTCGCGCAATGTGCCCGTGCGCCCAGTGCAAGGATGTGCGGCAGCAGCAGAGCGAGCGGAAATCCCTGCTGACCATCTTGCCGGGGAATTACGCAAGCCCGCTGACCGTGACGCATGCGGAACTGGTTGGCAATTACGCCATGCGAATTGACTGGTCGGATGACCATGGCAGCGGCATTTATTCCTTTGAATACCTCCGTTCGATTTCGCCCTAAGAGCATATCGCTCTAAATTCCCGCCAGCGCCTGCGAGAGCCGGCGAACTTCGTGCAGGGCCATGCCTTTGAGCTTTGGGGCGTCTTTACCGATGGGTGGAATGATGGCGTGGCCGACGCCCAGGCGCGCGGCTTCGCGCAGGCGCAGTTCTATTTGCGGGACGGAGCGGATTTCTCCGCCCAAGCCTAATTCGCCGATGGCCAGCGTGCCGGGCGCGAGTGGGCGATTGAGGTGAGCGGAGGCGATGGCCAGGGCGACGGCAAGATCGACCGCGGGCTCAAGCGTTTTCACACCGCCGGCGACGTTGACGAAAACATCATCCGCGGCCAGGCGCATTTCGGCGCGTTTTTCCAGGACGGCGATAATCATGGCGACGCGATCGGCGGAGAGGCCGCTGGTCTTGCGCTTGGCGGCGCCGATGACGCTGGACGCGGTGAGGGCCTGCACCTCCACCAATAGCACGCGCGAGCCCTGGATGGCAGCGGCGATTACTGAACCGCTGGGCTGGCCACCTGGGCCGTATTGTTCGACGAATAATTTTCCGGGGTCGGTGACTTCGGTCAGGCCGTGGCCGGTCATTTCGAAGAGGCCGACTTCGTGGGTGGCGCCGAAGCGATTTTTTACGCAGCGGACAATGCGATGGGAATGGAAACGGTCGCCCTCGAAATAGGCGACGGTATCGACGATGTGCTCGATCACCTTTGGGCCAGCCAGGGTTCCGGCCTTGGTGACGTGGCCCACGAGGATGATGGAAGTGCCGCTGGTCTTGGCGAGGTAGACCAGATCCATGCAGGCATCGCGCAGCTGGGTGAGTGAGCCGGGCGCGGCGGGAAGATTGGGCTTGTAGATCATCTGGATGGAATCGACGATCGCCACCGCGGGGTTGTGGCGGGTGATCTGGTGGACGATGCGCTCGACATTGGTTTCGGCCAGGACGAGCAGATCATCGGATTTCACGCCAAGGCGAACGGCGCGGAGCGCGGTCTGGCGGGCGGATTCTTCACTGGTGACGTAGAGGACCTTGGCGCCGCGGCCGTTTTTCCCGCTGGAAATTTTCTGGGCGACCTGAAGCAGCAGGGTTGATTTACCGATGCCGGGCTCGCCACCGACAAGGACGACGGAGCCGGCGACGAGGCCGCCGCCGAGGACGCGATCAAATTCGGCGATGCCGCTGGAGAGGCGCGGGGTGTGGGCTTCATCGATCTGGCTGATGGGGGTGGCTTCGGCGGCGGCGCGAGCATCGATTTTGCCGCGCGCTTCGGCGCGGGCGTCGGGCGTTGGGGGCGTGAAGGCTTCGAGGGAATCCCATGTGCCGCAGTCCGGGCATTTGCCGAGCCACTTGAGCTGGAGGCCACCGCAGTGATTGCAGAGAAATTGGGATCGTGTCCTGGCCATTGCGGGTTCAATCGTATGCGAGCGGCGGTGATGACACACCGGCGAGCTATTGCTGGTTGATCTGGGTCATGAGCGTTTTGGCCTGCTCGGCTGCGGGGTCGTCGGGGTATTTGTCGAGAATTTCCTGGAGTTTCTCCTTGGCCAGGTCGGGGCGCTGGCTGTCGATGTAGGCTTGCGCGAGTTTGAGAAGCCGCTGAGGTTCATCGAGCGCGGGCTTGGTTGCGGGTTGATCGGCTGGAGGCGGCGCGGAAGCGGGTGGCGCGGAACTGGCATCGGCGGGCGCGGGTGTTGCGGGAACGGCGGGCGCTTCGGGTTGATCGGGTTTTTTGATGGGTTGCGGCGCGGCTGCGGCGGGAACGGGTTTGCCCGCGGTCAGCACGATGGAATCGAGATACTCGATCGATTTCTTGAACCACGCGACCTGGAAATTCGGGTAGTGATATTCTTCCGTGGAAACCGGAAATTCGAGCAAGTGGTCGAACCCGTACCTCTTCAGCGCGGCCATCGCGAGGGGGCTATAGACCGGATCGTAATCGGTATTTTTCGCGCAGACATAGGGATGTGCCTTTGCAAGATTCGCCCACGGATTGGGTGGCGCGGTGGCATCTGGTGGGTAAATGAAAGTGCCCCCATCTTTTTGAAAGGGGATAGGGCTGAAGAATCCATAATCCCAGAACCAGATTCCGCCGGTGAACACATCGGAGGTTGCCATCGAAACGAGCTGGCAGTCCTTGGTGGCGATGATGTACACGCGCTTGTCGTCGATTTTGTATTGCTGCTTAAGATTATGGGCAGCGTCCATCGCCAATCCGCCCTGCTCCCAGATGGGGACGGAGGAGCCGTGACGGGGCGAGCAGAAGACGATGTGGGAATCGGCCAGGTATTGCTTGAGCAGACCGGGGCCGCTGGTGGCTTCTTTATAGAGAAGGAGGACGACCAAGCCATACGGGGTGTTGGGATCGTAATTATCCGGCACACAAACCCGAAAGGGTTGCTGGGAGAGATCGTAATCAGGCTCGGCGGTTTTGGCATCCGCGCGAAAGCGCTTGAGGAGGCCTTTGTATTCGCTTAGCGGGCTTCGCTGGGCGAAGGTGGTTTCGAAATCTCCTGTTTTAGCAGTCGTTGCCCCTGGCGGAGTCGCGGCCTGGGAAGCCACGGCGGCTAATTTGTTTTCATCTGTTTTTTGAATTTCTGTCGGAGCAGTGGCAACCGTTTGGGAACTATCCGGTGCTAACGCGACAGAATCGAGATAGTCGATTGACTTTTTGAACCACGGCAATTGATAGTTCGGATAATGGAGATCTGGGTGCGGGGTTTTAACTCCGAATACATGTTTGAACCCGTCTTTTTTTAGCGACGCAGCTACGAGGCCTTCGTGAAAAGTATCGGTTCCCTCCTCATCTACATAAACATAGGGAAGATTCTTGGCGGTATCGAACCAGGGCGCCGGCGGCGGCGAAAAATCTTTTTCGTAGGTGTAGGTCAACCCCTCTTTTTGAAACGTCATCGGACCGTAATATAAAAAACAGTTAACACTAATATCGCCGGTAAATGCATCGGAGGTCGCCATCAAAGTGCGCGGGCAATCACTTTTTACGGTGTGATTCAGCAGGTAAACACGTCTGGAATCAATATTGTATTGCTTCTTGAGGTTATACACCGCATCCATGACCAAGCCCCCTTGCTCTAAGACCGGTAAGGCAAAACCGTGGCTCGGCGAGACGAAGATTAAATTGGAATCGGCAAAGTATTGTAAGAGCGGGCCGGGTGCCTCGATAGCCTCTTTGTAAAGCAAGAGCACAACCAGGCCGTATGGCTTCCTGGGGTCGTAGTTCGGCGGAACGTAAACGTTAAAGGGCTGCTTGGAAAGATCGTAGTCAGGTTGGGCGGTTTTTGGGTCAAGACTAAAGCGCGCGAGGAGGCTCTTGTAATTGCTTAGAGGACTGCGATGGGTGAAGGTGGTTTCGAAGTCGCCGGTTTTGGGGGATGTGGGTGGCGAGGTTTGATCATCCGCATACAACCTGGTCGAACAGGTCATGCAGCAAATTGAAAGAATGATCGAGAAAATTTTCCCTGGTCGTGAAAACATAGCAGCCCCTGAGGAGATGGATCCCTGATTTTTCCGAAAACGCGCGGGAGGCAGTCTCCTCGTCGAGGAAGAACGTGTCAATTCAAATCTTGGCTGGTTCCGACCTGGTCCGAAGAGAAATAACACAAATGTCTCAAACTAACCCGGGGGTAAATGGGACATTTTGAGACATTATGGGATATTGCCCTGGAACGGGTGGAGAGACGGACCAAAAGCGATCGATTCCGCAAGCCAATTTTTCTCTCCAAACTTTTCGCATAATGACGACGATTCGCCAGCCTGACGATATCCTTACTTATGTTAGGTGTCAAGAAGAAATTGTTTTTTCTCTTGGCGCGCTTTTTCTTTCATTCTGACGAGGCGCCTCTATTATCGTGACCCTTCAAAGGGAGAACGAATGGGTGAGGAAATTCGAATTACGGTGGCCGACCGGGCGGGCCGCAGCACGGCGAGCTCGGGTTCGGCGTGGGAACCGAGGATGGGATATTCACGGGCTGTGCGCAGCGGGAATTTCATCGCGGTTTCGGGAACCGTGGGGGTAAACAGCGATGGAGTTTATCCGTCCTCGCTTGGCGAGCAGACGCGGCGGTCGCTTTCGATTATTCGCGCGGCGATTGAATCGCTGGGCGGCAAGATCGAAAACGTGATCCGCACGCGAATGTATGTGACGGACATTTCCCAGTGGCAGGAAGTGGCCAAGGTTCACGGCGAGATCTTCGGGGAGATCAGGCCGGCGACGGCGATTCTGCAAATCAGCAAGCTGGTCGACGACGAGGCGCAAATTGAAATTGAAGCTGACGCAGTGATCCCGTGATTGGGCCGATTTCCTGCCAGGCAAGCCAGCCGATTAATTCGTTTCTCCCGGTTTGGGGATCGGACAACGGGTGGCGGTTAAGTCGCTGGAAATCATGATGGAATGGATCTTGGCGCCGTGGAGAACGGCCGGCAGATCCGGGATGATTCGCTTGGGGCCTAAAATGAGTTTGAACGGCTGGCCCTTGCTGAGGCCGTAAAGCTCGACGCGGACTTCCGGGCCGACGATCATGCTTCCCGCGGAGATTGATTTGAGCTGGACGGGACCAAGAATGCGGCGCATTCGACCGGCGAAATAGGTTGTTTCGAACACATCGACCCAGCGGTGCTTTGCGACAAGCTGAACTTTTTTTCGCATGACAGACTCCCGTATTTGAAACCCACCGCGGCCCCGGGCGCACATGGCTCGGCGGTCCACGGCCGGGTATACTTTGCGATGTGGGATACCTGAGCGCAATTCGCCTATTGTGGTGACCGGGGGAGTATTTCTCGTCGAAGGGGCAACGAAATATGCGCAAGCGGGGCCAGCATCAGCTTGGTGACATGGGCGCGTTTCTGCGTGCCGCGCGATCGATGGACGTGGGTCCGAGGCACAACCCACGGCTGCCGGCAGAATCCCTGCCCGAACAGAATCCGGCGTTAAAGCCTGTTGGCGGGGAAACCAAAGGCGGCCCGCCCGAGACGCCGCTGCCGGACGATGCATTGACCCGCAAGCGCCGGATGGTGGCCTTGTTCTGTAAGTTGCTTGGCGACCAACATTTAGATGGCCATAAATCGCCGGAAAATCAGAACCCGCTTTCGCCGCGTGAACGACAGACCCTGGAGCATCTGCTGGAGGGTGATTCCGAAAAGCAGATTGCCGCCCGGCTGGGAATCAGCCGACACACGGTGCATGTTTATGTCAAAGCCTTGTATAAGCGATTCGGTGTTTACAGCCGGGGGGAGCTGCTGGCGCGCTGGGTGCAGAAATGATTTCTATGTCGCCGTGAGCCGACACGGGCGGGGGAGCTTTTCAAATATTGTTGATAACTTGGAGCTAAATAGCGCCATATGGGCCGCAAAATCATCGCGATATGGTACATCGCGTACCGCTTGGCAAATTCAAAGCGATAGCCTCACGCCACCGCCGCGATCGGCTTCGCCGTCCGCAGAATCCATTTCCTGATCGCCCCAGCCTGGCCTTCCCATCCCGAAGAACACCTCACCTTCAAAAAGGCCTCATACATCCCATCAATCGACTTACACAAATCCCGCAGCAGCGTGATCCGCTCCTCGAACAACGTGCGGGGCGTGTCCGCCTCTTCCACCTCCGGCAGCTTGGCTCCAGTGATGGAAAAACTCTCCGCGGCCAGCGTCAGGCTGAATTGCTGGCCGGAGGCATCCAGAATCAGCCCTGCCTTGCGCGGCACCTTGCCGCTGCGCAGGCCGTCCACGGCTTCGGGCATTCTGCCCGGCCCTGTTCCGCGCAGGCCGTCACGGCCGCTTTGTCCGTAGGCGCAGTCCAGGTCCAGCATCTTGTCGATGAACAAGCTTAGCTCGCCGCCGGATTCAGTTTTCAAAACTCCATCGCGATGCTCCGCTTCAAACCAAAGCCACAGGAGAAATTCATTCCCCAGAAAATCCTTGGGCTGAGGGCCCTTGGCCGTCCAGGGATATTCCGGATGGTGCCCATCCCCTTCGCTGGAAAGCACAAAGCGCGTGGGCCGCAGGTCTTCGTAATCGCGCCGGCGGCTGCGCGATTCCAGCATCCGCTGGCCCAATGAACCCGCGCTCAGCGGTTCCAGCGTCAACCCGAAGGAGCGCTCGAACAGCTCAATCAGCTTTTCGCTCACCGTCGCGCTGGCCGGCGAATAGACCGTCTTGGTCACCGTGTCCCACAGCACGCTGGTCATCTTGCTGCGGCGAAACTTGCCGGTGGAAAGCTCGCCGCTCAACTTCTGGCTCAGGGTGTCCTTGGCATCCTTCTTCTGCGCCTTGCTGATGAAGCCCGATGGGTTCCCCGCCGCCAGCGCGTCTTCTTCCAGAATCCGGTAAGCCATCTTCAACTCTGATGGCACCTTGTTGGTATCTATTCGCAGCGCAAAGGACAAGGCGTCGTTGAAAACGTTGTGCTCGAAATCAAAGCGTGAATCGAGAATATGCCGGCCTCCGCACCAGCCGTACTCAACCTCGGCGCTGCTGGAATCCTCCGCGGGCGCCAGCGCATGCGCCTCCAGCGTGTCCAGAAGACTCTGGTCGATCAACTTGGGCGAAGGGCCGGTGACGGCAAAACGACGCATTGATACAGTGCCGGATGAAAATGCCATGGGGCGGAGATAATACCGGCAGAGCGGATTTATTCCCCCAAAGGGTTGCGACATCAACAGGCTTCGCGCATGTTATCCACACACCGGCCTTCATGAATAAACATAGCTTGCGACTTTTCGCGTATCTTGCGGCTTTCCTGGTCCTCGGTGGTTGCGCTGCTGATCCCTACCCTGCCGCCATCCCCCGCCGCGTGGAATCCGTCACCGCCCAAATCTCCCCTACCGTCGTTCGCGTTGATATTGCCCAGGCTTCTTATAAGGACGGCAAGCAAAGCATCCAACGCGGCAACGGCTCGGGCGTCATCATCGATCAGCAGGGCCGCATTCTCACCAATTACCACGTCGCCGGCCGCGCGATCGAAATTTATGTAACCCTTGCCAATAAAGAGCGCATTCCCGCTCACCTTATCGGTGATGATCACTGGACCGACCTGGCCATCATCCAGATGGACATGGATACCATCGCCCGCAAAAAGCTCCAGTTCAGCTCGGCTGTTTTGGGCGACAGCAGCACACTGGTCGTCGGGCAGGATGTCATGGCCTTCGGCACACCGTTCGGCCTGGCCCGCACGGTCACGCGGGGCAGCGTTTCAAACATCGACCGCACCTTCTACGATGTCGAGAGGCGCATGGATATCGATGGCTACGAGACTGGCGATTTTTCCAACTGGATTCAGATGGACGTGCCCATCAACCCGGGCAACAGCGGTGGCCCGCTGGTGGATATGTACGGCAAGATCGTCGGCATCAACACCCGCGGCGGTGGCCAGAACCTCAACTTCGCCATCCCCATCGATACCGCCAAGCCCGTCATTGCCGCCATCCTTGCAACCGCCAATGAGAAACAGAAGGGGCGCCTGGATCGCAGTGATTTCGGAATGGAGCTCCAGCCCCTCCACGAGCTTGAGAAGTTCTACGGTGTCGACCTCAATACCGGGGTCCTCATCAACAGCGTCGATCGAATCGGCCCCATGGCCGCCGCCGGTGGCAAAGCCCAGGATATTCTTTTGTCCGTCAACGGCGTTGCCACCAACGTACGATTTCCCGAAGAGCTGGCGGCCGTTCGCCAGCGTCTTGCCAATCTTCCGATCGCCGCGCTCGCAACGATGCAGGTCAAGCGCGGCAAGGAAATCCTTACCCTCAAGGCCACGCCAGTGCTGCTGGAAGGCATGCTTGGCGAAGAACGCGGATTCACCCAGTGGGGCGTCTCCCTGCGAAACGTCACCCAGCCTTACGCGGTCGCCAATCAGCTGGATGAAGTTGCCGGGGTATGGGTCACCAGCAAGACCGACGGTCTTCCCGCCGAACGCGCCCACCTCCTGTACGGCGATGTCATTCGCTCGGTCAATGGGCAGCCCGTTCACGATATGGATCAGTTGCAGGAACTTTACGATCAATCGATCAAGACAAAAGCCGAAAATGTTTTCCTGGAACTTCAGCGGGGACGCTCGAGATCCAATACCGTCCTCGAAGTCAAAAAATACGCGCCGGCCTCCGAGCCGAGCGATCAGTAGGAGCCATGATGAACCGCATCAATCAACCCTCTTCCCTTCCGACCCTTGCCGGCGTGACGCTGGCGTTTGCCGCAATTCTTATCAGCCTGTGCCCGATGCCCGCCCGGGCCGACATCGCGTCTGATACAAGCGCGCTTCGGAAAATATATGAGGACAAACGCCCGTCGCTGGTTGCCGTGAAATACACCTGGGAATCTGAATTGGGCTCGCAAGAGCTTGTTGCCGCCGGCGTTATCCTGAGCGAGGACGGGTTGGTCATGATCCCCATTGCCATGGTCACCCCCCAAATGGTGCCCGCCTCGCAGATCAAGAGCTTCAAAATCGTCGTCCCCAGCGACACCCAGGACGAAACCGAAGTCGACGCCACGCTGGTGTCGCGGGACGAACGAGGCAACCTTGCATTAGTTCGCGCCAATACGCCGCAGAAATGGAAGCCCATCACCTTCGTGGATAAGTCCGTTGAAGTGGGTGAACTGGTTTATTCCGTCGGCCTGCTTCCCAGAGGCGCGGGATATAAAGCCCATGTCACGCGCGCTTTTGTCTCGGCGAAGCTTCGCGGACCCGTTCCCCAGGTTCTGTGCGAGGGGGACCTGGCCAGCGTTGGCGCGCCCGTTTTCAATGAAAGCGGCGAAGCCATTGGATATGTTCATCCGCGGGCCCTTACCGAAGCGCTACTGGACAATCCGGAAAATCCGGATGACATGCCGATGGTGACCAATCCCCCCAAGCTGTTCATCCCGTCGACTGATTTTGTCGCCAGCCTCAAAGACCTTTCCACCGTCGACAAGCAGGAGCCGATTCCCTGGCTGGGCTCTCTTGAGCTCAAGGGTCTGGATAAGGAATTCGCCGAATTCTTCGATCTCAAGAATACCCCGGCGGTTCAGGTGGGCGACGTGGTGAAGGATTCACCAGCCGACAAGGCCGGTCTTAAAACGCTGGATGTGATCGTGAAGTTCAACGGCCAGCCCATCGAGCGCGGCGACATGCCCGTCGAGCTTCCGCAAATCCTGACTCGAAAAATCCAGCGGCTTAAGCCTGGAGATCAGATCACGCTCGGCGTTATTCACCAAAAGGGGGACGCGCCCAAAGAGATCACCGTGACGTTGGGCGAACGTCCCAAGCAGCCGCAGGATGCCAGGCGCTTCTATGCCAAGGATCTTGGCTTTGTGACGCGTGAAGTGGTTTTCGTCGATACTTATCGCCGCCATTTGCCATCGAACGCGCCCGGTGTTGTGATCGTGCTGCTGCGGCCATCAGCGGCCGCGCAGGCGGCCAAGCTGCATGTCAACGACATGGTCACGCAGATGAACGGCCAGCCAGTGCAGAACCTGGATCAGTTCAAGAAAGATTACCAGCAGTTCCGCAAGGAAAAGCCGCACGATCCGGTCGTGCTTGAAGTGACCCAACTCGATGGCAAGCAACAGACGATCAACATCGAGCCTCCGCAGACGGCTGTCGCTCCTGGCGGCGACATGCAGCCGTAATCGCCGCCGCCGAAAATCGCGCGTGGCTGGTTATCCCTTGTCCACGCGCTCTACATCAATTCGGTAGACGCTGAGGACGTGCCCTTCCCTGGTTTGCACGCCGACGTGCAGGGTTCCGGTTACATTCACCAGGTCAGGATAATAATCGGCGGCGCGATCGGGCAGCAGCGATGCTTCCACCAGGTGCTGAACTTTCGGCGGACCGTTAAAGCAGCATTGCGTGATCGAATAAACCAGCGTGAAATTCCTGACCTTTCCATCCGCTGAGTAGGGATCATACATCTGCCCGGTCAGCAGAACGCGCTTGCCATCGAGGTCGCGATAGATTTTAGGAATGTCGGCGGTTGTGCCGGTGTCCTGATCCATATCAAAACTGCTCATCGCCTTGAGATCGACCACCAGCAGATCACCTTTGCGATGAATGCCGCCGTTCCTGGTTTCATCGAAGAACGTGTAGACCGGAAAACAAACGACAAACGCGCCCACCGCGATGAGAACCGCCCCCCGCCAGGGGAAACGGCTCCACCAAGGCTTTCGCCACTTGCTCGCGGGCGCGGCAGATTTGGATGAATCTTCAACCTTGGGCATTTTGACCCGCTGGCTTGGGTTACGAGGCAACCAGGTTCGCCGCGACGGATGTGCGGTACGCCTTCATCGCCGGAACCAATCCGGCAAGATTAGCCAGGACAATCACGCCGATTACATAAACGATTTCCCGCCAATCACAATAAAGCCAGTTAAGCGATTCGCCAAAGGTTCGTTCCATATACCAGGATCCCATGCCGCTGACGGCATGCCCCAGCGCCAAGCCCAAAACCGATCCTATCACCGCAATCAACCCCGCTTCGAGGCAAATGAGTGTAAGCACCGTGGTTCGCGTGGCGCCCAACGCACGAAGGATGGCGATTTCCTTCAGGCGAGCTGAGACGGAGTTGTAGATGCTGACCAGAATGCCGACCGCTGCGACGATTGTTACCAGGGAACAAATCAGGAGGAGCAGCAGGCGCATGGGCTTGAGAAAGGTCTCGAAGAAATCGCGCATCACCGAAGCGGGGTTCACCGCCATCACGTCGGTGCCGTTGTTCAGGTCGTAGATGAGCGCTTGGGATGTGACGCCGCCGCGCGACTGGACAAGAATCGCCGAGAGCGCCCAGACCTCCGGAGAAAGCGTGATATTCAGCGTCTTCTTCTTCGTGTCATAATCGTAATTCTTGAAATGCTGAATGCCGCTGGCATCAATCGCTGGAACAACGTCCGGCTCATCCGCTTCGGCCGCTCCTGGCAATTCGCCTTCGCGCAGCTTTTCCTGAGCGATCAGGCCCACGCCATGCTCGGCAATGGTGTAGAAGCTGTTGAGTGGAATGTAGAGAACACGGTCGATGGCAGTATGCGTGGGTGCCAGAACGCCAACCACTGTCCAGGTTTCCGGGTGAATATCCGGCTTGGTTCCCGGAGCGGGAATGCCGTGGGTTGCCTGAAACGTGACACCAACTTTTAGATTGGTCAGACGGGCGACATCGCTGCCAATCACTGCTTCAAATTTATTGGGCGCGTAAATATGACCGTCCGCAATTTCCAGATGTTTGCCCGGTCGATAATCCATCACCTGGGCAGCGGGCAAATGCTCCCCCTTATCGTCATACCCAAAATATTTCGGAGTCGTCCCGACGATGCGATAGATGCCCTGATAGGTGTCCCCCACCACCGTTGGGACCGCAATCTCCACATATTTATTCAGATCACCGCCAGGGAGCAGGCGTCCATATTCAGAGAAAGGAATGTTTCCCGGGCTGACATCCAGGTGGTAAACGGTGTTCAGCGTAAGCTGCAGCGGCGAACCTTTCTTTCCCACGATCAAGTCATATCCATAATCATTCTGACCAAACAATTCCCCGCTCTCCCGCCCCAATACGATGATCGCAATCGCCAGGCCCACGCCCAGCATCACCGATAGCGTCGTCAGCCATGTCGAAAGCGCGCGCTGGCGCATTTGCTTAAGAACCAGTTGAAAGTAATTCATGGTTTGCTCGTTTGAAGGTGCCCCGCGGCGGCACGGTTGATTTCTGAAAGCACTAAAACGGTGGGAAGCTGGCGGGCAATGTCCAAGTCATGACTCACCAGCAGCAGCGAAGCCCCCACATCCCGGCACAGCTTGCGAATCAGATCCAGCACTTGCTGCGCGTTGCCGGCATCCAGCGCGCCGGTCGGCTCATCCGCCAATACCAGCCGCGGCCGATTGGCCAGCGCCCGCGCCACCGCAACCCGCTGCTGCTGCCCCACAGATAATTTCTGCGGCTTATAATTCAAGCGGTCCGCCAACCCTACATCAGAAAGTAGTTGCCTCGCCCACGCTGGATCGTGCGCCCGGCCGGTAAACGTCATCCCCAAAAGCACATTCTCCAGCGCCGTAAAACCCGGAAGCAGGTGGTGCGTCTGGAAAATATACCCAATATGCCGTCCCCGAAATTCATCGCGCTGCGGCTCGGAAAGCTGCGTGAGATCGATTGTGCCGCTGTTGTCGGTGCTGTCGGGTGTGTGACCAAAGATCACGCTTCCGCTGTCCGGAACCAGAATCCCCGCAATCATATGCAGCAGCGTGGTCTTGCCCGATCCGCTGGTGCCGATCAACGCGACCTGCTGGGCATCGGGAAGCTCCAGGCGTTGAATATCGATCACCGGCACGCTGGTGCCGTCTGGACCAACGTATGTTTTTTTTACATTCGATAGCAATAATCCCATGGAAATCTCCAGGAAGATCATGCGCCAGGCTCCGCGCAGTCGCGGGAAGCTTCACCCATTTTTTAATTTATGGAATGGAAACAGGAGGTTTGGCGCTTACGCCAATGGGGGGCCGCGGCAGTGCTGGGAAAAGCTCGAAATTTTCGCGTACCGGACACTTGAAAGAAGCGGGACAAATCCGATGAAGTTATGAACGCCGCAAACCGATGCCGGGGAATGCCCCAAGACCAGCGGCAGGTGCATTGCAAGGCAAGCAGCACATTTTGAAGCATCATGCGCTGGCCACGCTGGCAGTCGCTTGGCGGGGGTCGCGGGACGGCCCCGGACGGCAGCAATCACCGCAGCCCGATGATGCCAGAATTGCTCGACGCCATCCTGATGGATTTTCTGAAACGGAAACGGACCCGCTGCAAGAAACGCTGCCAGGACCAGAATGAACCCACGCTTGATCACGATCGATCAATCCTAATAAGACCTG
Source organism: Planctomycetota bacterium (assembly GCA_030775485.1). Classification (GTDB taxonomy): domain Bacteria; phylum Planctomycetota; class Phycisphaerae; order Tepidisphaerales; family Tepidisphaeraceae; genus JALYJB01. The sequence continues at coordinate 54,953 of JALYJB010000010.1, forward strand.
GAAACCTGTCAATTTTCGCCCGGTCGATTAATTGCCGGATGCGGCCAATGCCTCGCTGAATCTCCGTTCCCCTGCTCTCCGTGTTGCGACTAAAACTAACGCATGGCATGCAGCGCGATGATTTTCGACGTGGATGGGACACTGATCGATTCCAACGCCGCCCACATGGAGGCTTGGGACAAAGCGTTTAAGAAGCATAAGTATGAGGTCTCGGGCGATCGCATTGCTGTCGAGATCGGCAAGGGCGGGGATAAGCTGGTTCCCTCGATTCTCGGTGAAGAAATCGAGCGGCGTGATGGCGAATCTTTGCGTAAGGCGCACACCGCCGAATATATCAAGCTCGCGGAATCGAAAAGCCTGGCGCCTTTTCCAGGCGTCGAATTGCTGATGACCGAGATTAGAAAAAGAGGGCTGAAACTCGCGCTGGCAACCTCAAGCAGCAAAGAAGAGTTAAAGACCACCCAGCGTAGCGCCGGAGTGGATTGGACTTCGCTATTTGACGTGATTGCGACGTCCGAGGACGCCACCGAAAGCAAGCCCGCCCCAGCCATTCTTCAGGCCGCCATTAAAAAACTTCAGATGTCACCGGCTCAGTGCATCATGGTCGGCGACACCCCGTATGACACCGCTACCGCCCGCGACGCCGGGGCAGTCTGCCTGGGCGTTACTTGTGGCGGGATGAATGACGAAAAAATACTCCGCGCCGCCGGCATGCGCAAGGTCTACCATGATCCCGCCGACCTGGCCGCCCATCTGGACGAAGCGCTGCGGATCGCCTCGCCCGGCGCCGCGTTGCTAACCGCCGGCTGGGTCGAATCTTTAATGCGGGAAGCATTGGCGGTCGCGCGACTGGGATTGGATCGCGGCGAAGCACCCATCGGGTGCGTCATTGCGAATGGGAACGGACAGGTCATCGCGCGCGGACACAATGAGCTCAACGCCTCGCAAAACAAGATTGCCCACGCGGAGATGGTCACCTTCAATCGCACGGTGGGGAAAGCCTCGCCCGACGCGGAAGATTTAATCCTCGTTTGTACGCTGGAGCCCTGCGTCATGTGTCTCGGGGCAGCGATGCAAGCTGCCGTCGACACCATTCTTTACGGGCTTGGCGCCCCATCGGACGGCGGACGAACGCGCGTCCGCCCGCCGGTTAGCGCCGGCAGCCAGATGCCGCGAATACTGGGTGATGTGCTCGCGGCCGAATCCCGTCATCTTTTTGAACAATTCCTGCAGCGCCAGCCGTCAAACCCTGTGCAGGTGAGGTTCGTCCGTGAACTACTGGCGCTGAGTTGAGCTGTCTTGTGCCGGGGAGCAATGATGGCACTCTCATGAACGCAAAAAAACCCAAACTCTCACTCGAGGAACGCCGCGCTCGCCGCGCCGAGCGTCGCGCCAAGCAGCGCGCGGCCAACGCGGGCCGCGCCCTCAAAATGCACGTCGCGCGCCGCGCCCATGAGAAAGAGGAAGGTGATGCCTTTGCTTCCAAATCCCAGCCGGCGGCGCGGGACGTCACATTGCCGCGACTGAACATCGGCTGCTCCGGTTGGTTTTACTGGCATTGGAAAGATAGGTTCTATCCCCTCGGGCTGAAGACAAGCGAATGGTTTCAGCATTACGCCAAACAATTCCATACCGTTGAATTGAACGCGCCTTTCTATTCCTGGCCCACGGTGGCGACCGTTCAATCCTGGACCCGCCAAGCCGGAGACACGCCGTTTATTTACACCGTCAAGGTTTGCGAGTTAATCACGCATGTAAAGAAATTTGTCCGGACCAGGGAACTCGTGAAGGACTTCGGGTTCATCGAACAACTGCTGAAATCCCATATGGGTTGCTTTCTATTTCAGCTCCCGCCAAGCTTTCAATACAGCCCCGCTCGTCTCAAGCGCGTGCTCGATCAGCTCGATCCGGCACGGCGCAACGTGGTCGAGTTCCGACACCGCAGTTGGTGGAACCCCAACGTTTTCAAGGCCTTCAAGAAAAACAACACCATATTTTGTTCGTGCAGTGGACCGCGGCTGCCGGACGAGTTGGTGCAGACCAGCGACGAAATTTATATTCGCTTTCATGGGACCAGCCGCTGGTATCGCCATGATTACACCCCGGAAGAGCTCGCGGTGTGGACGAAGCGAATCCGCCAATGCAAAGCCACCCGCGTTTGGGCATATTTCAATAACGACAACGACTGTCATTCGATTCACAACGCGCTCGAATTAACGCGACAGCTCCGCGAAACCAGCCTTCCTCACCGCGCCGTTCGACGCGCCCGCGCGTAACGCCAGAGAATAAGCGAAAGTAATCAGCGCCCGCGCCGCGGGCATTTCCCGGAAGCGAGAAAGCTCTCGGGGCCAGGGCACATCGATTCTACATTGCTGGTCAAATTTAATTTCTCCGGGATACCCCGCGCGCCGCGGTCTTCGGCGCTTTGGTGGAAGACCGGCGTGCACCGGGCGAGGCAGCGGGTTTCGCGGGCTTGACGCTCCCATTTCCCGCCAACGATGCACCCGCTCGCGCAAACTCATCTTTCATTTTAATGAGCAGCCAGTTCTCTTTCGGGCCAGCCTGGCGCATGCGAACAAGGGCAAACAAGCCCCGGAGTTTCTGTCCGTGAAGATTGACTTCAACCTTGCCCGCGTTCAATCCCGCGATGACATCTCCCTTTGGCTCATACATGCCATTGTCCCAGATATCCACATGGCCCGCGCCGTAGCCTCCCGCGGGAATATCTCCTTCAAACTTGCCATAGGCCAGCGGGTGATCCTCCACCCGAATGGCCAATCGCTTAATGGCGGGGTCCATCGTCGGCTCCTTGGTCACCGCCCAGCTTTTGAGGACACCGTCGACTTCAATCCTAAAATCCCAATGCAGGCGCGTGGCAGCATGCTGCTGAATTACAAACGTGAGTTGACTGTTCGTTTTGCTGATCGTGGCGCCCGGCTCCGGTGTTTTTTTCAAGTCGCGCTTGCGGACATATTCCGACAGCGGATTGGCTTGAACCTTTCTATCGCCCGAGCGCGGCGGCGCGCTATTCGTTTGTACCGATGTTTTTCGCGCTTTCACGGTAATCTTCGCCACTTTTTCCCTCCGCGCGGCAGTTGCTTTCTTATCCATTTCTTCGACCTCGTGAACGAGAAGAGAATGAACGTCATTCGTCCATGGCTTGTGTCTTCTTTTCTATATCCAGCAACGCGCCCATGGGCAGCGCCTAAAGTCCGCGCGGAATGAAGGATAAACCCCAGGAAATGCCGATACCCCGCCTCACTCGGGAAGACCGCCCGCTGACACATGAAGCGCCACCGGGCCCCCGCCCCACCCAGCCGGGGGTATCAATTGTGTCGTTCCGTTATCGACAGTCCCATCGTCCTGCCGTTGCCCGGTAAAGGGCTGATACCATTCCGCCTTAAGGGGCGCGACAACGCCCTGTACCTTCAGGGTGAAGGGCACGGACGTATTCAGAAAAACGATGTATTCTCTCCCAGCTTCGGCCAGACAATATCCCTGGCTTGTCGCTCCCTCCAGGGGCTGCATTCGCCAATAGCGCGTGCCGGCGAAGAAATCATGCAGATGCTTGAATAACGCATATCCGGGCGGCGTGTCACCCGGACGGAGGACATCCCAGGCCGTGTAAGTGTAATAATAAACGCCGAACCCTCCGGCCATGTAAACTTCCCATGCCCGGCGGCAGACTTCCTCGGGCGCCTGGGCCACGCTGTATGTCTTGTCCGTCAGTCCCCCGGGGCCATGCTCATAGCCAAACTCGGTGTTAATCACGGGCCACGCGTGTTGCTGCAAATGAGCGAGCATCGTTTGGCGCCACTTGGTGTGCTGCTGATCCGAACGGTAATCCAGCAATTCATCGTATGCGCCCCGATCGTACGTCGCATGGTCATCGTGAACCGTCAACAGACGCCGATAGGGATCGTTGGCCCGAATGAAGCGGAGTCGCTCGACCTTATAGTTCAGGTCCTTCTCATTGTTCGCTTCCTTTGCCAGGTCCCAGGTCACATTGGGGAATGCGGCATAGCGGGCGATCAACCAACGAAAATAAAGATCGTCATCGGCGCTGCCTTTCGCCGGCCAGTTCACCTGTTTGTTATAAACTTTTAGGAGGATGTGAGCCACGATTCCGCGCCGATACATGGCGTTAATAACGCGATCGTAGTGCTGCCAGTAAGGCAGATTAAAGCGGCTATGATCCGGCTTCGCGTTGGATCCCTCCCAGGCATAAAGCGGCGGCGGACCAAAATCGTCTTCGCCGGTCTTTCCTTTCCGCCATGTGGTGTCATGGGCATAGGCGTTGAGGATAATGAAGTTGAAGCCGTTCTGAATCAGCTTGTCGAGAAATGGATTGATGGTCTTCGATTCCGAATCGTTTGTATCCAGCGCCCAAAGCCAATCGCACTCATAACCCATCGGCAGAAAGCGCGATCCGTCCTCGAATACAAACTGATGGGGATGATCAGCGTCTACTCTCAGGGCGCCATGCATCTCAGCCGCCGAATTAGCAGTGCATGTAAACGAGATCCGCTGGTTGTCCAGGCTGGAGACACTGCTGTGGGTGACCAGCGACCAACGCCCCTCGACCGTCGGTGAAATGCGCGCCTTCCAGCAATTGGCCCCATCGTAGAAGCCGGGAACGTCAATTTTAATCCCGCCCGGCCCCGCCACCTCCGCTGAAAAGGCAACCTGAAAAGCATTGGGTTGCTCGGGGCCCGCAAACGAAAAGTCGTGGGGCTCCCAGCGCGGCACCTGGGTCTCCGCGGCAATTAACGACGCGCTAAGCTGGAGTAAAATGGCAACGGCGGCAATCGCGATCATCAATCCGGTTCGCAATTTCGAGGCGGCGCCGGCGGTTAGTTGCTTCATGTTGTATACCAACCCGCGCTTCGGGCGCGTTGGCGCGAAGCGCTTTTAACCACGGACCGCGCGGCGGTAAGTCCTGCGCGGCGGAATGTGTTACTTCTTTTCAGCCGGCGCCACAACCAGCACAATAAACGTCGGCGGCTTTTCGGGCGTTCCCTTCCCATCCATCGTCGGTAAATAGATCAACCCGGTCTTCTGGTCGATCGCCAATGTCTTGGCGCGCGGCAAAGTCTTCAGCGTCTGCACAACCTCAAACTTCCCGGGCGATGTTTCTCGAACCGCGCTAAGCGTTCCATCGCTGCAACTGGCAAAGCCGGTCCCATCGTAAAAGTTGGTTCCATCAACCCCCGCGCCAATGGGGAGAGAAGCCAGAATCTTTCCATCTTCCGCGCTCATAACCACCATATTCTTGCTGCGGCACCCCACATAAATCCGCTTACCCGCCCGATCCATCGACATCCCAACCGGCCGCTTCGCTGGCGCCACCGGCCACTTGGCGATCACTTTCATCGCCATGGTGTCCACCACGGCAATCACATGGTCCTCAACCAGCGCGACGAACACCTTCCCCTCTCCGTCAGCAACCGCGTATTCGGGTTTGCCGCCAAGTTCCACAACCTCGGCCTTGCCGTTCTTGGGATCGATATCAGCCGAAACCGCGACCAATTGATGGGCATCGCCGCAAAGGGCCAGCACATGCTTGCTGGCGGGATCGTAAATAATGGCATCACAATCGTCCGCGGCCTTGATCTTTCCCAGTGTTTCGTAGGTCTTCAGATCGAAAATCTGGATCGTTGCGTCTTTGCCGTTGCTGATGAACCCGCGATTCTGTTCCGGCGCGAGCGCCACACCATGGGAGCCGGCATTATCCGGGATATCCCCGACGACTTTGCCGGTCGCGGTATCAACCACCTGCGTATGCGTAGTCCGCGTCAGGTAAAGAAGTTTGCCTTCCGCATCCAGCGTGACGTAATCAAAGCCCCCTTCGCCACCCACTTTAAGCTGCTCTTTAACCGTGTACCCGCCCGTGGCATCGTCGGCTCGAGCTCGACTCAATCCAACCTGTCCAATCCAAAATGCCAATGCCACCATAACAAGTGATTTTCGAATCATGGCAAATCTCCATCCGCTGTTTGATGCTGTCCACTACCGCCAATTGCGGCATTGAAGAAACTTATCCGGTGGGAGATGATCGAACAATGGCCAACGGCCATGTTCCGCTCTATCACTCCATGCTATAAACCGTCTCGATGAAATCCGGTGAGCCAGCAGAATACCAATCCGCGGCAGTAGGCGAGGAACCGCCGAAGGGCGCTTTATCGATCATCTTTTTCATCGTTTTCATGGATTTGCTGGGGTTTGGAATCATCATTCCCCTGCTTCCGCTTTACGCTAAAGATTATAAGGCTTCCTTCGTTGAAGTGGGCCTGCTGTTTTCGATTTACTCCGCCTGTCAGTTCGTGGCCTCGCCCATCCTGGGAGTGATTTCCGACCGCTACGGCCGCCGCCCCGTGCTCGTTTTTTCGCAGCTTGGCAGCGCGCTCGGATATCTGCTTCTCGGCCTGGTCATGAGTGTACACTGGGGCAATCCGCACTACGCACTTCTCCTGATTTACATTTCGCGCCTGATCGACGGCATCAGCGGCGGCAATATCTCAACCGCGCAAGCTTACATCAGCGATGTGACAACCAGGGAAAATCGCGCCAGGGGCATGGGCGTTATTGGCGCGGCCTTCGGCGCCGGCTTCGCGCTCGGCCCAGCATTCGGCGCCTTGCTCGTAATCTTTCATCCCTCCCTGCCCGGCTACTTTGCTGCCCTCATGAGCATCGGAGCCATGCTGATGACTTATTTCCGCCTTCCGGAAAGCCGGGTGCATAACCCCGCGGAATCGGGAAGCTGGCTTCACCCCAGGCGATTTCTGCCGGTCCTCAAGCACAGCCGCCTGGTCCAGTTGCTGCTCATCACCTTCATCAGCATGACCGCATTTGTCATGCTCGAAAGCACCGTCGCGCTCTTCCTCAGCGATCCCCGAACGTTTCGTTACACCGGTTGGCAGGTCGGGCTTTATTACGCATTTCTGGGCGTCGTCATCAGCGTCGTCCAGGGCGGGTTGATCGGGCGGTTGACCAGGCGCTTTGGAGAATGGCCCCTCGCCATCATCGGCCCGCTGCTGGTTGCCCTGGGCATGGCCTCGCTCGTTCTCGTGGGGTACAAGCCGCTGCTCATCATTCTGCTTATCGGCGGCGCCATTAACGCCACCGGGCGCAGCCTTCAGACGCCAACACTTTATGCCCTTATCTCCCAGGCCAGCGACCCCCGCGAGCAAGGCCTGGTCTTCGGACTCAACCAGGGGCTGGGCAGCATCGCGCGCGTAATCGGCCCGCTGGTCGCGACATTCGTCCTCCGCTACTGGCTCGGTGGCCCCTTCGCGCTGGCCGGGACGATCGTCCTTTTGGCCTCCTTATGGACAATTGCCCTTCGCATGCGGTCCCCGGATGCCGCTACCTTCCCCCTTCCCGCCGAAGCTGCCGCTGCTGAATCTGTCTAGAGCATTGCCAATTCATCCGTAGCGTTCGCGTTGCGTTGCAAGAGGCCGGATGCAAGGAAGAGCGACGAGGCGGGTCGAACAGGCCCCGTTGAGGAGCGATGACGCCGCGGACGGCCTCTTGCAACGCAACCCGAAGGGCCGCCAGCAGGCGGCGAGAACGCTACAGATGAACTGGCAATGCTCTAGTCGCGATTTTAAGCACGATGCGCATCAGTCGCTATGATGTGGCCGCTCACAACGCAAGCGCATGAATCCCGCCCCCATCGATCTCCCTCCCCTCGCCCAGCCCGCCCCACTCTGGCAGCGCCCCTGGGCCGGCCCGTTCGCTCTCCTCGTCTTCGGTGCGGTGCTATTGGCTTTAACCTGGCAGACCTGGCCGGATGTGCTGGTCGATTTCGGTGTACAGCTCTACGTCCCCTGGAGATTATCCGCCGGTGAGGTCCTCTATCGCGATATCGCCCATTACACCGGCCCCCTTTCGGTTTATTACAACGCGCTGGCGTTTAAGATTTTTGGCCCGAGCTTGCGGACACTGGAATGGGCGAACCTTCCTATTTTGGCGGGCATTGTGGTTGCGATTTACTATCTCGCGTTGCGAATCTGCGGAAAAGCATGCGCCTTTGTTTGCGGGGCTTCATTCCTGCTGCTTTTCGCATTCTCGCATTTCAGCGGGGTGGGAAATTACAACTATGTTTGCCCTTACGAATATGAATACACGCATGGGCTGCTGCTCTCGCTGGGTTGCATTATCTTCATCTGGAGGTGGGCGCGAGGGAAATCAATTTGGAATGCGGTTGCCGCCGGGTTTCTGCTGGGGCTTGTGTTTCTGACACGGGCGGAGCTTTTCGTGGCGGCGCTTTCGGCAAGCTTGCTTGGGATGGCTTTGGCATCTATCTCCGAATCCTCCACTACCGGCGATACCGCGTTGTCGATTTTGGCGTTCTTCGGGTGCGCAATCATTCCGGTGTTGACTAGCGTAGCGTTGTTATCATTTTTTATGGACGTCCGCACGGCCATTGCAGGTGTGATGGGCATGTGGCCTGCCCTGCTTTGGGGCCGCGTTACCGGCTTACTGTTTTACCGGCACAGCATGGGTTTGGATGATGCGGTGACAAATCTGGGGTTGATGGCGATGTGGTCGGTCCTCCTTGCCATTGTGTTGGGTATGGCTGCGCTGATGTCGATTGTGATTAAGCGCTCCAGCACAGCGCTTGCGATTACAGCGGCTGTCGTCGTGGCGGTTTTGTTGCTGCTCACATGGAAGCACATCGCCTGGGCGGCGATTTTCCGGCCGTTGCCGGTGGTCTGCGTTCTAGTGGCAGCTGGCGCGTCATATTCCGCGTGGCGTAATCGCCGGGTGTCTGATGTCTCATCAACCGCAACGCTTGTCGCGATGATTGGGATGCTGGCTTTGGTGCTGCTTGGGAAAATAATTCTGAACGCACGTATCTATCATTACGGCGTTTGGCTGGGGATGCCGGCGACGATGGTAATAGTGGGCGTCGCGTTTGGATATATTCCAGGCGTTCTAAAACGCAACGGCCATGGCGCCGCGATTTATTCCGGCATCGTCAGCGTGCTTTGGGCTTCCGTAATTCTTGTCTACCTGTGGACCACCCCGCGAACGCTGGCGCGAATGAATACGCTCGCCGGAACTGGCGCCGACGAATTCCGCGCCGATTCCCGTGGCATCTACGTTCAACGCGCCATTGCTGCCATCGAACAACTGATTCCGCCGGATAAGACGGTGGCGTGCCTGCCCGAGGGAATCATGATCAACTATCTTTCGCGCAGGCGAACATCGACGCCTTACGTCAACTTCAATCCTCCGGATTTGCTGCTATTTGGTGAAGACAAAATGCTGGCTGCTTTTGAGAAATCTCCGCCTGATTATGTGCTGGTAATCGACAAGGATACGCGGGAATTCGGGCTGCCGTTTTTTGGCAAGGATTATGGGAAAAAACTTTATGGGTGGATCGCTGAAAACTATCAGGAGCAGAGTCTCACTCTTGATCTTGGGGCGGAGCCGCTCACAAATCATGCGTTTGGAATCCGGCTTTGGGTGCGAAGAAATGCGATCGGATAATTCACTGAATCTTCCTAAATCCTCTATCGTTCCAGCAAAATAACCTCACCACCGGTGCGAATTATTCCGGCTGGGTGTCCTGCGTCGGCCAGAGATTTTAACATTACATCGTCGTCGATGACTTGCCAATAGGGCGATTCTTTCGGCGACGTGAGTCGGGCGGCAATTGTGGGATCGGTATGGAAATACTCTATAGCGAGTTGTTGTGGGGACAATTGTGTGGGCCGGGAGACTGGTTTGGCCACAACAGTCGGTGGCATCGCGGGACGATGCGATAACCAACTCCAGCGCACAGCCAAAATTGAAAAAAATGCCAACACAAATGCGGTTGCGTATCGCTGGGCGACGCGCTGATAGCGCCGCCGGCGCGCGGCCTGCCGGGCCAGCAATAGGATGTGCTCCTGCCGTTGGACGCCTTCCGTAGAAAGCGGTGGATCAGACTCATTCATTATTAAATTCCTTAGCGGCCAGTTCGCGTAAATGCTTGAGTGCTCGCCGCAGGCGGCCATCGATCGTTCCAAGCGTTAATCCGAAAACATCCGCGATGCGGGACAATGTCCAGCGATGGTGATATTTCAACTCAATCATCCGCGCTAACTGGGGGTCAAATTGAGCGATCCTTTGCTGCAGCCATTGCCATTGCTCTTCATCGGAAAAATCCCGCGACTGCGTGTTCAGCGTTTGCAATTTCACGGCGATGATCTCGCGTTCCAGCCGGCGCCGTTCACCACGAAGCAGATCGCAGGCGGTCGTTCGCACCACAAGCCGCAACCAGGCAAACAGCTGCGGCTCGGACTCCACAGGCGCGATGGTTCGGATGATTCGCAGCATGGATTCCTGCACAACATCCAGGCAAAACGACTCATCACGCCGGGTGGCGTGACGGGCCTGGGCGAGCAGCCAGTTGAAGTACCGCCGATAAAACGTCTCGACAGCATGATCATCACCAGCCGACACCGCGCGCGTCAGCTTTTCAATTCCGTCAGGCACGCCGGGTTATTCCTGCGGCCGGGTAGTGACGATTTTTCCACCAGAAACTCTCGGGCTCTGGTCATCTTTTAATGCCGCTAGCGCTGTCGCCACGATGCGGATTTGAGATACGCTTCCCCGGAATAACAACGTTTCGGTTTCGGCGTGAACTTGAAGACTGCAACCCTTGGTGTCTTCACTAGTTTCGAGGGCCTTTTGGACGAGCGACAGCACATCATTTAGATTCTTTTGCGTGCCACCAAGGGAATCGACCAGTCCCGTCAGACGATAAATATAGACCGAAGATTTTGCATTGTTCTCTTTGGTAACCGGCCCAACAACGTTGAACACGTAAAGCACGGATTGCCCGTTTCCCCCTACCTCAGCAGTGACTGTAATGGTGTCGTAGTTGTCCCGCACAAAGCCCACGAACTGCCCGATGGAAATATTCTTGAGATTCAACCCTGGGATTGTGGGATAATCAGACGCCACCCCGGACCCTCTCACCACAATGAAATTAAATGCCGGATTGTGGTTATGGACAAGATTCAACAGGTCCCCGAGGCTTTCCTCTCCCGTGGTAATTTCTGGAAGAATGAATTGCTCCACTGCCTGACGTGCCTTGTCGGGGTTGTTGGCCGCGATATCCAGGACGGAAATGTCGATGCAGGCGTTCTTAATTATATTGGCGTCGCCATAAGCCTTGCTGATTTCCCTCTCAAGTCCTTCTTCATCGAGGCCCTGGGCCTTGATCTGTGGAAGATATGGCACTTTGATCATCCCATTGTTTCCCACTCGCACCATCCTTACGGCCGGCCCGGAACCCTCCCGCTGCAGATCGTAAATGGAAACGCTGAGCAGATCGCCCGGGCCAACTTTGTAATCCGGCCCCGCGACGGGTGGCGCCATTGAATCAGCGGGTGAGGGCATTGTCGTTGCCGCTGAGGCGACGGCAACGCAAAATAGTGACAGTAATGCTCCTATCAGAAGTTGTAGTACGGATTTCATGCGGTGCTCCAGAGTGAATTTGTCGCGTTCGAATGTATCAAATACGCCGCTGACACACGTTTTTCGCGGATTTATTTCTGTGGGAAGGCAAATAGACGGATTATGGAACATTCAACTACCCCAATTGATACTGCCCTGGCCCATCAGTATTTCTCAGCCGATTGCTTTAACCGGGCGTGGGCGCTCATCGAAAAAGCCCAAAGAACCCCCGAAGAAAACGAGGAAATGATTCTAAGCGCCCTTGCCTCTCTCTGGCACTGGACCCAGCGAGCCGATCACACCCCGCAAAACCTTTCAATCGCTCACTGGCAGGTTTCGCGAACCTTCTCCCTGCTGAAATCCGGCGAAAACGCGATGCATCACGCCCGGCAAAGCCTGAAATATTCCATCGGATTGGAGCCGTTCTTCGTTGGCTATGCCCACGAAGCAACCGCCCGGGCGGCGGCCTTGCTGAAGGATCAAGATCGCTTCAGCCGGCATTTAAAGAAAGCCCGCGCCTATGCCATCGAAATCGCGGACGCTCAGGAGCGCGATCAGCTTGAAAAAGACTTGAAATTGCTCATAGCGCAACCATGAAGGTTCTCCGGAATTCAATGCAACATTTTGATCAGGTGTGCATTTGTCCATCCGCTTTCCTAACCCCCACACGAAGCTGACCATCAATAACCCACAACGCTAAAGAAATCCGTAAACTTTTCTATTGCAAACCTAACTATAGTTAGGTTATCATGGAATCGTCGATTGGACAATCCGGACACGGATAGCCACGTTGTACCGATACCGGGTAAGCAGCGAAGTGGGCACAAAAATCCCAAAATGTCTCGAAATGTCCCATTTACCCCCCCCTGGCTTTGCACATTAACCCCGACACCATGGCCGGTTTTTGTGCAGATTAGGGGGTATTTGTGCAACATGAACAATCGCGATGGAATCCAGAAAACTGCTGCCGCGCCGGAATCTTGGACCGTCTATGGTATTTTGAATTTCAGGGCCTGCTTAACGATGAAGCCAGCCATAACGGCGGACAATACCGATAGTTTTCCGCGCCGATGGAGAAAAGCAGACTTTGGGATTTTTCTTGCCTCGGCAATATAAAGATAGCAGGTTTTACTGAGACCAGTTTCGGGGAATGAAGGATCGGAATCTTTGAATTCAATTCGGAACGGGATCTCTTTGCGGCTTTTGGTAAATTTAGCGACCCAGATTTCTTGGTTTGCTTGGGCAGTTGCTGTTGAGGAGAGAATTATAACAGGTCGATCTTTGATTGTTCCGTCTTCATGATCCCAATTGACCTGCCAAACTTCCCATTGGCAATAAGTGGGGACTTCGGATTGATTAAAGGTCGTCATCGCTGGCATCCGCCACATCGGGGCGGCGGAATGGCAATGCCGCAAGATGATTAAAATCATCTTCCGAGAATTCAATTTCCTCGATCTGTCCGGCGCGCATTGCATCGAATGCGAGTTGCAATTCGGCGAGCAATTCCAACATCGCAGCCTTTACATCTGCCGCCTTTACGTCTACTGGAAGAACTATACTTCCACCCTGCGCGCGCTGGCGGGCATGAGCAACACTACGCCGCAAGAGTTGCGAAGCGCCCTCATCAATGCGACTAGCAAGCGCAAGGGCATCTGATTGGAAGAGGATTTCGTTTGAGCAGATCGCCGACATACCTATACCTATTCCCGTTGGAATCACCTATTTCTATTCACGCCTTCGCTGCAACAAAGTTACAGTGAAGAAATTGGTTTTCCGAAAGGATCATCGGTCTAATCCAGGGGCCATTCATGCACTTGAAATTTATGTATTGGTTATCGGACTAAAGATGCCATCAACATGAAGCCGTGCTGCTCGATGGTGCGCATCATACACCTCTTGGTTCCCGTCAGCAACGCCCGAAAATACCCAGTTTTCAAGCCACGCAACTGTACGCTTCGTTGTCGATTCGATTCATAAGGATGAATCGCAGCGGTAACGAAGCGTACAGTTGCGTGGCTTGAAAGTCAAGAAAAACAGTGGAATTCAGCAATTCGCTGCGATAGTATTGTAAGCGACGGGCAGGGTTGCGCCAAATTCATGTGACTGCCTGCCCCAATACTGGTTCAACCCCAAGCTCGTACATCGCTGAAATCAGGCAGCAAATATTGTGCGCCAGGATTTTGCATAGGGCCTCATTCTTCATCGCGATTTCCGTCTTACTCCGAACGGCGTCACCGAACTTCGCCTTGACCATCGATACGGTCGATTCCACGTTTGACCGCTTGTGGTAGTGCGCCATGAATTGCTCGCTCTGGTAGGAGAAGAAGTGAAACATCTTCTCCCACGTTGCGCAGCCGTTCGGGCGGCGGTCCAGATTCCGGGTACGCTTCCCGCTGGCGTTTGTCTTGAACGCGATGAATGGCGTTGCGCCGTGCCTCGCGATGACTTCATGGTTGTCGATGGATGAATATCCCTTGTCCGCCGACACTTCCTTCATCGTGAAACTCTCCGCAGTCTTATCGACCAGCGCCGGGAGGAGCGGCGAATCGGCGGCATGACGATCATGGATTTCAACGGCGGTAACGACGTTGGTTTTCACGCCGCACATCATGTGAACCTTAACCCAGTCATGCTCTTGCCGCACAACGCCGTATTTGTGGTCGTACCAGCGGACAAACCGGGAAGTGGCGAAGCCGGTTGAATCAACGGCAAAGTCGGATTCAATCGCGGCAAGCGGCTTGGCGCTTTGCTCAATCATCCGGGTAAGAACCGGGGCAAGCTCCGCGTTGTCGAGATAGTTGAAAATCGAATTGAAATGGGGGAGCCGGGAAATGTATCCGTCCGCTTGCGCCGCCCGAAGATCGGAAATGAACCGCCGACCGCTGAACGTGCTGTAGACCTTGAATACAACCGAAAACACGGCGTCGGCCAGCGGAAGCGGCGGACGGCCACCTTTAGCAGACTTCGGAGCCGGGGTTTGAATGTCGCGGCATAGATCGCCAAGGAGCCGCCGGAATTGATCTTGCTCGTTTGTCTGCGCGGCGTTGTACGCGGGCCAATCTTGGCTATAGGTCGTGCGCTTCACTGCCTTGAACGCAACGGTTTCGGTAACGGTGATTGAACCGTCAAGATTCTGTGTCGTTTCACGCTTCATCGCAAATTCGACTGCAAACTGATGCTTACACTTGCAACCCCGCTGCTCGAAATCCGGGCAAGTGCAGGTCGCCGCAACAGGATTGACCGTGTACCGGCCATTGCCAGACATTGAAGGGACCAAATAGCTATCGCCCTTTCGGTCAATCTTGGCGATGTTTGCGATTTGTAGGCCGCGTTCTTTTCGTACATCAGTCATAAAGCACCCTTATTTACATGGCTTTAATATAGCTATATTAAATGAGAGTGCAAGGGTAAAATTGAAATTGACAAAATATTTTTTAATGGCTATATTAAAGCCGATGAAGAAGGGCAGGCCGCCGAAAGCGAAAGCGGATAGGAGAGGCAAGCCGCTCCGCATACTTCTTAACGACGCGGAACGGCGCGCACTTGATGCGTATGCCAAATCAGCCTCATTCGAGACCTCAACTTGGGCGCGCGCAACCCTTTTAGAAATCGTCGGTTATAAAAAGTGACGATTTGCGTTGCCTGTAAGTCGATGATGTATTAAGATTTATGTTCGCCAAGAGTTCTTGGCTGCAATAGCCCCAGTGGGATTCGAACCCACACTAGACCAAGTTAGCAACCTGGTGTCCTGTCCGTTAGACGATGGGGCCATCAGATACGGGCCGAGCGTGTACTAGACGCTCGGCCCATTTTTATTTGCCTCCTAAAATGGGATATCGTCGTCTTCAATGTTCTGGGCATCGTTGACGGTTTTGAGATCAGTTCTTTCTGCCGTATTTTTCCACTCAATAAGTCCTATTGCGCCCCGGTCAACCTGCCAAAATCTAGGCTTAGTCGTATTAAGGTCTTTTGAGATCACCGCGCTAATCTGGCTACGAGCCCTTTCGATATTCTCGGCTTGCCAACCATTTGCCATCGCACGCCTAGAAATATCCATGGCCGACATCGGCTTGCCGATTTCAAGTAAAACTTTGACGGCAATTTCTGCAATCGTCATACCGTCATAGGCCGTAGCTAAGACATCAATTCCAAGTAGTTTTTTAATGTAATCGAGACGGCCCCTCAGACCTTTTAGCACATCCTCCATCTTTACGATTTCTTCCTGCGTAAGAACGTAGTCAGCCTTAAGGGTTTCCAAAACCTGCGCCGGGTTGACTTTTTGAGTGTCCATAGTTTTAATTGTGAAGGCATTTATGCCGGTCACGTTTGAATCCCCGCGATGGGATTTGAACCCACAATCGCCTTACCAGGCGCTACGGTTTTAAAAACCGCTGCGTATGCCAATTCCGCCACACGGGGTTGGTTTAATTAACGTCTGCGGTCTTTACCGGCCACAGGCGTTTTTCTCGTTATACGGACGCAATCGCAACCACGCAACACAAAAGCGCGCGGAATTTCAAATTGATTGCGTTTGGGATCGCAACCGGGTTGCGGAGCGTCGGTTGGTGATAAAGATACTACAGGTTGTGGATATTCATTGATATTGGGAGGAAGTTATGAAATGCAAGATAGTCCTGATGGTCGGTGGCCTACTGGTACTCTGCTGTGGGATATTAATTGCGGCCTCAGGCGCGCCAGCCCATAAATGGGAGTATGCACAGTTATTCAACCGGTCCATTGAGGGGGGTATGGAGACCGGATTCACAAGTCCTGAATTGGTGGACGTAGAGAAGGTGGGAGTCGATGACTCGACGCCAGCAGACACCCGGCTTTATAAGGCCATAGGAGGAACCGCACCGCCAATGATGAGCAAAATGGGGATTACAAGGTATGGTTCGATTGATCTGATGAACGCCGCTGGATTGCAAGGCTGGGAATTGATCTCGCACGAAGCCAACAATGTTGATATGGACCTTTGGACGTTCAAACGTCCGATTTGATCCCGCAATCGGTTTTTATGCAGCCTACCCAGTTATTGTGCAAGACGGGGTTGTTGTGCAATGCCCCCCCCCTTCTCTGGGACTTTTCACGATTCCTGCGCTGCCGGTGCTTGCCATTTCGTCCGCAGGATACGCGATGCCGGGGAGTGCGCCGTCAACTGGAAATTGGCATGAGTCGCCTGCAATGGATCGTGTGCGCTTACGTCGTGGTAAGCATCGTCACGTTTTTCACCTATGGGATCGACAAAGGCAAAGCCATCCGGGGAAAGAGGCGAATTTCTGAAAAGACGCTTCACCTTCTTGAACTGCTCGGCGGCTGGCCCGGCGCAATTCTGGCCCAGCGGGCCTTTGCCCACAAACGCCGCAAGATGAGCTTTATGGTCGTCTTCTTCGGGATTGTTGCCATCCACCTCGCGGGCTGGAGCGCGTGGTATCTGATGCCGCGGTAATTAGAGATACGAACACGAACCGGAGAGATGCCACCGCGCTCTTAATTCATCAGATAATGGCCGGGATAGTAATTCAGGGTGACACTGACCGCGCTCTCGGTTTCTGGATTCTGCTGGTCACTGTCCGACTTTCGCTTCGCATCCGACTGCTTCCGCCGCAATGCCTGCTTGTTCTTGGATTCGATCGAGACGGCAGTCTTGCCGTCAATTACCGGAGCAGCCAACTGGTTCACTAAACTTTCGATGGCTCGGCGCGCCTGTACTGTTCGGACATAAACCGCGTCCGTCGGAGGCACAAGTTCCTGGTCCATGCGCTTGAGAAAACGGTTCAGGTAGGACAACTGACGATTGAGCGCTCGGGCAACGCGATCGCGCTGCGGGCGGTTCGTGGTTTTCGCGCTTTGTTGTTCTGGACCGGCGTCCACATTCGATTGGGTCGCAACGGTGTCGTCTGATGGAGTCGCGACTGGCGCCGCGATCGACTTTGCCGCCGGCGTGATCTGCACGGGAGGCACAATGACCGGCGGCACAATGAACGGCCCAGGAGCAGCAGACTGCGAGGCCACAATGGGGGTTATGGTCCCTTCTTGGGGTGCGGGCCCGACCGTGTCATCCCCGTCGATCATGGTTTCAGCAGCAACCGGCAGCGGCGCAGCAGACACCGCCGGCCGCGGGGCTTGCAGGAAGATCGAAGGTGGCAGCGCAACCTCATCCGGAGCCTTCGCCGCCGAGCCTGGCGCCGTTTCCGGCACGGATCCGCTCAGGCCTTTCGCCTCGCCCGCTGTCGCGACAAGCATTCCTTCCGCCGTTTCGACGGTCGATTTCGCTTCAATCGATGCCACAGCGCCGGTTTTAGGTTGGCTGGCGGTTCCCAGATTGCTACCAACCTCCTCAATTGTCTCAGGAATTTTCTTGTCCGTGTTCGCTGCCGGCAGAGGAGTTGGCGATGTCGCCGTCGGCAGCGCTCCCGCGGACAAATCGATTGTCTCTGACTCAATGTCAGAAACACCCGCACTGGCGCGCTGGAAGATTGATGAGCCGAGTCGAACCATTGGCGCCGCCCGGCCCGAGGCGTGGCCCCCTTCTTCGTGGCGATTCGGTTCAGTGTTATCGCCCTGGTTCAACTGCTGCAATGAAAGGACGGGTGGCTCGCCTTCGATGAACGTGGCGCTGATGACATAAAGTTCCCGGAAAGCGCCGCCACGATCGGAGCTGGCCGCGGCGCAAACAATACCAACCGTTTCGTCGGACGATTCCGCCTTGTGAAGATACAAGCAGAACTGTTGTCCCGGTTTCATCGCCTTCTCGTAGTGCAGCGAAACGCCCACGGCGGAGATGTCGCGAACAACAATGGAAATGGCCCGGGGATCTTCCCGCGGCACGCGGATAAAGGCGCGGGTTCCGATGGGCACGCGCCAGGATTCGCCGCGTTTGCCGTTATCGGACGAAGGCATCTCGGACGCGCCAGTGATCGCAACGAGAAGTTCCTTGGACAACGTCCTTGGAACACTCCCACCGGCTGCGCGTCGTTCCGCGGCCGCCGAAGCGGTGAATTTTCGGAATAGAGTAAGAATCGACATCCGTTTCTCCCACTCGGCCTCTGGCAGGAGGCCCTGCGATCCAGTGCGGGAACGACGCTGCGTCATTCAAGCCTTGGGTGGCGATAGCCATCCAGGTGTAATCTCAACTGTTGCATCGAATACATTTGCCCCTAAGTCAAGTTATTTACTCGGTTCTCGCCAAATTTTCGTATTTTCTTGCGGACGTATATGTGATCTAAAATAATCAGAAAGCGGAGTCCGATAATTGGACCGATTAATCCGTCCTTTTGCGCGACATCGCGAATTGCACTTCAAATGATCGCAATCGCGGGTTTTACTGTGGTGCCGGATTTGTTGAGGGCTGGGTTGACGAGCGAACATACGTGGCGATGGCATCCATCACGTCCTGGCGATGATAGATGAAAATGGTGTTTCCAACGACAGCTACTGGTTTCTCGCCTTGCAAAGCCTGGTGATAATAGACGTCGGGATAAACGCGGCGGAGAGGGCCGACCACCATGCGATTCTTTTTGCCGTCGAGATAATAACTGCTGATCGCCACATAGGGATCGCTCGATGGCAACGTGATTGGTGTGAAATCAACGCCGTAAATCCTCGGATCGACCAGTCCGAAATACGCCAGCGTAACACGTGGAACGGAATGATCCTTCATCCAGACTTGTAGATCGACCAGGCTTTGGCCCCAATCAAAATCGGAATCCGTCAGGAGCCACCATCCGTTGGAAGGACCGCCGAAAGCAAAATTGATGAAGCTTAGAAATCTGGGGGCAACCCATAACGTTTCCATCGCCAGCAAAACGATCAGGCCAGTTCGCGCGAGCCTCAACTTTCCACCGATCGGAAATTGCAAGGATGCCGCGGTGCTCCAAAGGCGCGACATCAGAATGATGCAGAGGGGAAAGGCCGGCAAAAGGTAGCGCGTGCCGATATTCAGATCGCTTAGCAGGACGACACCGCAAAAGAAAACAAGGCCGGCTTCCAGCAGGCTGGATTCAGCCGCGGGATCACTGGCCCATTTTCGGCCGCTGCGCTTTATAAACGAGAACAGTGTCCAACCGGCAAGAATGATCATCGAAACCGGCAGCTTGCAAAGCAGCGCGACCGGATAAAAGCACCAGACCGTCGAGGGATAATTGACGCCGAAAAGAAACCCGGTGTACCGTGCCTGCGTGTCAAATTTCTGGGCATCAATGCCCACGATAAGGCGGGTGGGAAGCGGCGAGGGAAAATGATACGGCAAAAGCCGCTGCAAATTCTGGACGGAATCAGAATAAAAATGCACAGCTCCCAAAGGCTGGCCTACGCCTTGGAAGCCATAAATCGCATCGATCAGAAATAGTGTGAAAACGCCGGCGCCGATCCAGCCAAAAAGAAGGAGCCATCGCCGCGCCGCCGGATGCAGCGCCAGAGGAAACGCCATGGCGGCCATGATCGGCCAGAGCAATAAAGCCGTGAATTTGCAAAGGTGTGCCGCGACCAGCGCCACGACAACCAGCGCCCAGCGCTGCAGGCTTGGATTCCGGCAATAGCGCCACCATAACCAGGCGGCCAGGACGATAAACGCGGATGTGCCGATGTCCGTGGTAACAAGGGATCCGTGGCCCAGAATTGATGGACAGAGGCAATAGAGGGTGAGCGCGGCCAAGCCGCTCGCAGCGCCGTAAAGATCGGTGGCCCAGCGGTAAACGATCCACCCGGCGAGGCAGGACAGAGGAATCATTCCCCAGCGGGCAATGACCAGGAAGAACGGAAAGCGCTGGTAGTTGCCGTATACGAATCCATCGGCATAACTCCAGTGCCGATCATGGACCGGCATGCCTTGAACGCTGAGAGTGTCCGGCGCCTTGGCGCCGGCGAGCAGCGGCGGAACGGCCGCCCAGAGGCGCAGCAGCGGCGGACTCAGGCTATAAATGCTGAAATCGCCGTGGCGCCAATACTCCACACCAGCGGCCAGATGCGCGGGTTCGTCAAACGTCGCGGAGTTGGCCAAAGCCGCCCATCCCAGCAGCAGGGCGTGCAGAACGAGCAGCGCGGCGCAGATGGCCGGCGGCGACGCCCGGAATTTCGCGGTCAACGATTTCACGCACGAATCAATATAGACGAGCAATCGAGCGGGCGAAATCAGTTGTGCTCTTCCCCGGCGCCTTGTTCTGTAAATCACATCCGCAGCGGCGCAAATCGGGTAGGAGGGTCTCGGTCCCATGCCCGATGACCCATGCCATGCTGGCCTTGTATCCGGTTTCTGTTCGTCGGGTCTGAACTCTCGTCGTCAGCTTCCTTCAGATTCGACCTCGCGACCGACACCCTTGCTTAGACGGACGGTTCCGCTCATTACGGCCCGTAGAGGACTTTCACCTCCTAAACACTCGACATGCGTGGCGCACATGCAAAAAGGAACCCGGCGGATCACCGCCGGGTTCCTTTTTGCAAGTCGAACTCTCAATCAGCGCTGTCGGTCGCCAGGATTTTCCGCACCCTGCTGAGGCCGGTTTTGATCCTGCGATGCTTCTTCCTGCGAGGAAATTTGCTCCATAAGCCCTGTATCGGGCGAGCTACGCGGAGCAGCGGGATTCGTCCGGCGCCGTTCAGCCGATCGGCGACCGCCCAAACGACCAATTTCGATCATATGATTGCGATTGGCACTGACCTGCTGCCCCCCTTTGCGGCCCGCGTTTCGCGCTTCTTCCGCCGTAAACTCGTGCGCGGTTCCCTTGCGATGGGCAGCCATACCACCCTTGCGGGCAATCTCGCGCTGCTTATGTTCATCCATCGATGCGAATCCGCCTGTACGTGTTTTTGATTCCATTGGAATATCCTTTTCCATATTTACACCAGTCGATCTTTACCCAGCTTCGGGTCTGTCACATTGTCTGCACCAGACACGACCGCTAGGACATAATGCATATTCCCGAGTGCGCGAATTCTTAAAATAATTCGCGCCGCTCGGTTTATCGTGGACGCGTCCTACAGACCCGGCCATCCGTTGCGTCGAGGCGTCCTCCGGAACGCCCTCCACTCCAGCAGGTGGACGCAACCCATGTACCATCCAGTTCAATAAGCCTTAACTTGGCGAATAAATTATAGTTCCGCACTTTTCAAATTTCTCGCTACAGCTCGGCACTCCCTTTGCACCTGACACCTGTTATTCGGAATCTCTGTCGAAAAAAGGAGTTGTTATGAATCAGAAAAAGACGATCGGAGGCGTGTCGCTGCTGGGTGCCGCAGGCGCGGGAGCGCTTTTGGTCTATTTGATGGACCCCCAAAGCGGCGTCGCCAGGCGGCGCCGGATTTCGCGAGGTGCTTCTGAGGCTGTTCGCGGCGCCACGGGCACGGTGACATCCACCTTGAACGATTTGGCGGAGCGGGCACGACAGGTGGGACAACATATCGCCGAGCACGCTGACCATGTTTCCAGCCACGTCGCGGGTTTGGCGGACTCCGCCCGATCCAGCGCCAGTTCTGCCGAGCACTTGGTCTCCAGCGCAAAGGGTCATGTATCGGAAAACGCCCGGAGCGCGGTCGAAAAACTTGGTGAACTTGCGGAGCGCACCCGCGACTATTTAAGCGCCACCCGGGATCAAGCCAGTGCTTCAGCAAGGAATGCGGGAAAGTACGCCCGCTCTTATCTTCAACCGGAACCGCGCACGCCAGTTGCCGGATACTCAGTGACAGCCGCCGGCGCCCTCGCATTGGGTCTTGGGGCTATGTACCTTCTGGACCCCGACGAGGGACGACAGCGCCGTGCCAAGGTTGTGGGTCATGCGGGAGACGTAATTGGCCGGACCGGCCGCGCGTTTCGCAGGACCGGTGAATTTTTGCGCCGGCAAGTCAATACCCTGGCAGCTGAGTGCGGCGCCTGCGGAAAAACGGGGAGTGAGCCGCAATCGCGGCAATGGACCCAGCCCGATCTTCGAATCCCATCCGAAGAGGTAGCCTATTCCAACCTAAGCACCGGAAGCGGGCCGATCACACCCGGATCGAATCTCAGCTATTGAGGACAATCAGATTTTGGTCAGCTTGCGATAAGAAATTCGATGCGGTCGATCGGCATCGGTGCCCAGGCGACGGTGCCGATCGGCTTCGTACTCGCTGTAATTTCCGTCAAAAAATCGAACCTGGCTCTCCCCCTCAAACGCCAGAATATGCGTGGCAATGCGATCGAGGAACCACCGATCGTGGCTAATAACCACCGCGCAGCCGGCGAAATTTTCCATCGCCTCTTCCAATGACCTCATGGTGTTGATGTCCAGGTCATTGGTCGGCTCATCAAGCAGCAGCACATTAGCCCCCTGCTTGAGCATTCGGGCCAAATGCACCCGATTGCGCTCACCGCCGGAGAGCGTGCCGACGATGCGGGATTGATCAGTTCCACTGAAGCCAAATCGCGAAACGTAAGCGCGAGAGTTGACCTGCAGGTTGCCCAGCTTGAGGTTTTCCTGCTTCTCGCTGATGGCTTCCCATACATTCACATCAGGGTCGAGCACGTCGCGGCTTTGTTCCACATAAGCCAGCTTGGCGCTATCCCCGAGTTTAACTTCCCCGGCATCGGGCTTTTCCTGTCCGGTAATCATGCGGAACAGCGTGGTCTTGCCCGCCCCGTTGGGCCCGATGACGCCAACGATGGCGTTGGGTGGTAATACGAAACTCATATTCTGAAAGAGAATTTTGTCGCTGAAGGATTTGGTGACGTTAATGGCTTCAATCACCTTAGCGCCCAGGCGCGGGCCGGGCGGGATGAAGATTTCAATTTCCGAGGCGCGCTTCTGCGCTTCCTGGCCCAGCATGGTTTCGTACGCGGTAAGTCGGGCCTTGGATTTGGCGCGACGGGCTGAAGGGGATTTGCGCACCCATTCCAGCTCGCGGGCCAGAGCCTTCTGTCGGTTGCTTTCGGACTTTTCCTCCTGCGCCAGGCGGCCCTGTTTCTGCTCGAGCCACGAGGTGTAATTGCCCTTCCAGGGAATCCCCGCGCCGCGATCCAGTTCCAGAATCCAGCCGGCAACGTTGTCCAGAAAATAGCGATCATGGGTTACGGCGATGACAGTCCCGACATATCGCTTGAGATGCTGTTCCAGCCAACCAACCGATTCGGCATCAAGATGATTGGTCGGCTCATCGAGCAGTAAAATATCCGGCTTGCGCAGCAGAAGCCGACAAAGCGCCACGCGCCGTCGCTCGCCGCCTGATAGAACTTTCACGTTGGCATCAGCCGGCGGACAACGCAGCGCATCCATCGCCATTTCAAGCTGCGAATCCAAATCCCACGCGCCGGTGGCATCCAGCTTTTCCTGAACCTTGCCCTGTTTTTCGAGCAGTTTGGTCATCTGCTCATCGGTCATGGGCTCGCCCAATTGCTCGTTGATTCCGTCATATTCTTTCAGCAGATCGATGGTCGCCTGCATCCCCTGCTCGACGATTTGCCGAACGGTGAGAGTGTCATCGAGCGCCGGTTCCTGCTCGAGGAACCCGACGGTGTAGCCCGCGGTCATGCTGATCTGGCCCTCATACTTCTTGTCCACGCCGGCGAGAATGCGCAGCAGCGAGCTTTTGCCGGAGCCATTCAGGCCCAGCACGCCGATCTTCGCGCCGTAAAAGTAGGAGAGGTAAATGTCCTTGAGAATGACTTTCTTTTCGTGGGATTTATTGACCCCGATCATCGAATAAATGATTTTGTTGGCTTCTGCCATGCGAACAGCATCCTTTTGTCAGACGGGAAATAATACAGGGGGATGCCGCGCATGCCCAACGGGAGGGTCCGCGTGGAGAAGGAAATGGGGGCGATTACCCAGCGGGCGATATCAGCGGAAGCTGCTGGCTATTCGCTTTTTGTTCCAAGTATGTCATCAGCAACGGCCAGAATCTCATCGTCGTGGTTGACGAACAAGCCATGCAGCCGCGTGGTGATGCGCTCGGCGGCATGATGGCAGAAGCGCTTGCCGACGAGTAAATCATG
Source organism: Planctomycetota bacterium (assembly GCA_030775485.1). GTDB lineage: Bacteria > Planctomycetota > Phycisphaerae > Tepidisphaerales > Tepidisphaeraceae > JALYJB01. The sequence goes on from JALYJB010000010.1 coordinate 79,368, forward strand.
CCGTACGGACCGCGGGTCTGATCCAGCGCCATCCAGCAGGCCTTGCAGCTTGCTGAGCACCGCGGCGGACACATAAAGATCGACCGCGGACCAGGCGATTCTTTCCTGAAGCATCTGCATTTCAAGAATGCCTTCGCGGTGGGTGCGAAGCAGGCGGCTGACATCCCGGGCAAACTGGTGCGTGAGGCCCGCCAGGGTTTCGGATTCCTCCAGCAACTCCACATGCATGGCGGGCGCATGCGCGCCGATGACAATGTCCTTCCACTGGCTGCGCGCGAACGTGGCCAATCGCCCGAAATTTCCAACCGGGTGCTTGGCGGCGCGCAGTACATTCTGAAATTCGTCTCCCACGCCTTTCATGCCAACGAGAGCGACGAACGCGCTCATAACCTCGGTGGCACCTTCGACGATGCGATTAATCCGTGCGTCCCGAAGCATGCGCTCCAGACCGTTCTCGCGCATGTACCCCTCACCGCCCCAGATTTGCACAGCATCGTCGATAACCTGCCAGGCGCCTTCAGAGCAGAAGAGCTTGGCGATGGCCGTCTCGAGCATGATGTCTGAAGCGTGACGATCCACCAGGCCGGCGGAGAGATACGTCACAGCATCCATCGCGAAGACGGTTTCAGCCATGCGGGCGATTTTTTGTTTGATCAGCGCGAATTCGGCAATCGGTCGGCCGAACTGCACCCGCGTGCGGGCGCGATCGATCGACATTTCCAGCGCTCTACGCGCCCCACCCAGGCAACCGGCGCACAAGGTGCAACGTCCGTAATCCAGCGTGCCGAGCGCTACTTTCAAGCCTTTGCCAACCTGACCCAAGACATTTTCGACTGGGACATACATATCCACGAACTTCAGCATCCCCTGCCAGGTTCCGCGTATGCCGCATTTGCTGCGGTTGGCTTTTACGACTTGGAAGCCTGACATATCCGGGGTGACGATAAAGGCAGTCACCTTGTTCTTCGTGCGGCCATTTTCCGTGACGGGCGTTTTGGCCATCACGGTGAGCATTCCAGCCAGCGCGGAGTTGGTGGCGTATTTCTTTTCGCCGTTAAGAATCCAGAATTTTCCGTCCTCGCTGAGCACCGCGCTGGTTTGCACATTCGCGGCATCGGAACCAACTTCGGGCTCGCTGAGGCAGAATGCCGCGAGCTTTTGACCAGTGGCGAGGTCCGGGAGGAATTTTTGCTTCTGCTGGTCCGAACCCATCAGGACCAGTCCTTTGAGGCCGATCGATTGATGGGCGCCAACCATTACCGCCGTTGAAGCGCAATGCCGGCCGATCTGCTCGAGCACGCGGCAATAAGCGGTGTGGCTGAATCCACCGCCGCCGAATTGCTTGGGGACCGTCATGCCGAGAACGCCCAGATCGCCCAGGCCGCGAATCACTTCCGGCGGGATGCGCTCCTCAGCGTCTATTTTGTCAGCATCGACATGCGTCGTCAGAAACGCCTGAACCCGCTGGATCATTTCCAGCGTTAGCTGCGCTTCGTCCGCTTCCTGCGCGGGGTACGGCAGAACTTCATTCATCTTGAGCCGCCCGAAATAAAGCGATTTTACGAACCCCAGCGCCCCGTTGGCTCCGGGGGCGGAATTGTCCAGCAGGTCCTGGGCCTTTTCCATCTGTTCCTGATCGCTGCGTTTGAAGGTTGGCATGGTGGTTCCTTTTTATGCGTGAGAAGAATGCAACTGCGAAGCCGCGATTTCGGGGGAAGCCGGGATGGACTCCGCCTTCGATCTGGAGGGCATGGCCAGCCCGGCATATTTCGCAAGGCCGCCTCGGAAGGGTGGAAAGCCCAGGCCCATCACCGTGGCCAGATCGATGGCATCCGGACTATCCACAATTCCTTCTTCCATAGCGCGCTTCGCTTCGCGAACCATGGGCTCCATCAAACGGGCTTGAACATCCAATTCGGACAGCAAGGGGTTTGGCTTTGTCGGGGAACCTGGGTGCAGGACCAGTGCAAGCTCGTCATTCAAAACCGGTTCCGCATCGCGTTTTGCAGCGGGATCGTGCATGTAAAATCCCCTGCCGGTTTTTTTACCGAGCCAGCCGCGCCCGATCATCGGTGACATCCAGGCAGGGATCTCGGCGTATCGTGGATCGCGCGCGGCCAGGGATTTGAGCACTTCGCTGCCGACGTCGAGGCCGATTTCATCCAGCAATTCGAAAGGCCCCATCGGCCAGCCAAAGCGCTTCATCGCGCCGTCGATTGCCTGGATGTCGTGGTCTTCTCTTGCCATCAGCGCGGCTTCCGCGAGGTACGGGATGAGCACGCGATTGACCAGGAAACCAGGTGCATCCCGCACAAGCACGGGGGTTTTGCCCAGGCGAGCGGCCAGGGCGATGGCTGTGGCCAGCGATGGGTGATCGCTGTCGTCGGTTCGGATGATTTCCACCAGCGGCATTTTGGGCACGGGGTTGAAAAAGTGCAGGCCAATGACGCGATGGGGAGCGGTGGTCGCCCGGGCCATCTGGGTGATGCTCAGCGAGCTGGTATTGCTGGCCAGCACGGCATGGGCGGGCATCAGCTTGTCGAGGCGGCGAAAGACGTCCCTTTTCATTTCCATATTTTCCAAAACTGCTTCAATGGCAAAATCACAAATACCCAGCCCATCCCAATGCGTGGTCGGGACGACGCGATTGAAGGTGTGCTTGGCCGCGAGCGCATCGAGCCGGCCGTCGCGCACGTCCTGTTCGAGCATTTTGCTGATTCTGGAAAGCGCCGCGGAGACGGCGTTGTCGTTAACCTCAATCAGTCGCACCTTGATGCCGGCAAGGATGAGCTCGTGAACAATGCCAGCCCCCATCGTTCCCCCGCCCACCACCGCTGCGTATTCAACTGTCCTGGGGGCAGCAGTGAGATTTGCCGTTGCCGCGCGTTTGGCCCCCTGTCGAAGGAAGAAAAGGCGAAGCAGATTTCTGCAAGCGGGGGTATTTACCAATTCCAGGAGCCCGCTTCTCTCAGCCGCGTAACCTTTCGCGGGGCCGGATTTAAGCCCTTCTCCCGCGACTTCAATCACTTTCAGCGCGGCAGGGTAGTTGCCGAACGTCCGGCGCATCGTCTCTGCCTGGGCCTTTTGCAGAATCTTCGTGCGAAGAAGCGGAATGCTCGATGCCAATCGGCTGGCTAACTTCGGGCGGTGAGCGGGACTGCTTCCGCGTACCCATCGACGGGCGGCATCCAAAAGCGCTTCGGGCCGGACCACCTCATCCACATAGCCGGCCTTCCTGGCTTTGCGCGGCGGCAGGGTTTTCCCGGCGATGAGCAGGGGGAGCGCCGCCGGCAAACCCAGCAAGCGCGTGAGCCGCACCGTGCCACCAAAGCCGGGAATGATTCCCAGTTTAACCTCGGGCAGACCAATCTTAATTGAGGTGTCATCGGCGGCGATGCGATATGTGCAGGCCAGCGCCATTTCCAGGCCGCCGCCCAGGCAGTCACCATTGATTGCAGCCACGGTGGGAACGCCCAGATTTTCAATTCGGTCAAATGTGGATTGGCCATCGTGCAAAAATTTCTCAACCGCGGCGTGATCCATCTCGCGAATCTCAAAAAGATCCGCGCCTGCGATGAAATTCCTGGGCTTTGCGGAGGCGAAAATCACGGCTTTGGGCCGCGAATGTTCCAGGTTACTGATGACCTCGCCCAGCTCGGCAAGCGTGTGCGCGCCCAATGTGTTGACGGATTTACCCGGCACATCAAACCAAACCGTGGCGATGCCGTCAGATGCTGTTGTGATTCTGAAACTATCCATGTTTCGCCTCCGTTTCTTTCTTACAGACCATCATTTTCGCTCCAGAAGAATGGCGGCGCCCTGGCCCCCGCCCACACAGAGAGAGGCGATGCCCAAATGCAGGTTCCGCCGCTGCATTTCCAGAAGCAGGGTAAGCACCAGCCGCGCCCCGGTGGCGCCCACCGGGTGCCCCAGCGCGATGGCTCCCCCGTTTACGTTTAGACGGGTAGGATCGATCTCTCCCAGAGCCGTATCGCGATCTAAATTGGCCCGACAGAATTCAGCGGAGTTCATCGCCTTCAAACATGCCAGCACCTGGGCGGCAAATGCTTCGTTGATCTCGAATAAATCGATATCGCTGAGGCTCATTCCGGTTTGCTTCAGAAGATTGTTGATTGCAAATACCGGCCCCAGCCCCATGCGGGCGGGGTCAAGGGCAGCGTAGGCGTAGCCGCGCACATATCCCAGAGCATTCCCGCCCAGCGCGTTGGCGGAAGAAACATCGCCAACAAGAAGCGCTGCCGCGCCATCGGTAATCTGGCAGGAATTACCGGCGGTAACGGTTCCATCCCGCTTATCGAAGATCGGCCGCAGCTTTCCCAACGCTTCCATCGATTGCTGTCGCCGCGGGCCGTTGTCCGCGGCGAAGGGTTCGAAATTCCTGCCCGCGTACATCGGAACAATTTCCTCCGCATGCTTTTCCGCGGCCGCAATTGCTTTGCGGTGTGATTCCAAGGCGAATTCATCCTGCTCTTTGCGGGTGATACCGAATTGATGCGCCAGAACCTCCGCTGTTTGCCCCATGCTCATGCCGCAGGTGGCGTCGCTCAGCCCAAGTTCCAGCGCGATCACGGGTTTGAAATGTCTGGGTCGAAGTGAGGCCGCCGCCGCCGCCATTTGTAAAACGGTGCGAGCGCGCGCCAGACGGCTCATGGGTTCCAATGATTCCTGGGGAAAGAGCAGCGGCACGGTGCTCATCGATTCCGCCCCGCCGGCCAGCACAAGCTTTTGCATCCCGCCGCGAATGTGCATGGCTGCCTGCGCGACCGATTCCATGCCGGAGGCGCAGTTTCGCTGCACCGTCATTGCCGGAACGCGCTGCGGTATCCCGGCCCACAGGGCGGATACGCGGGCCAGATTCGCGGAATCAGCGGGCATCACCACGTTGCCGAGGATGACTTCATCGAGCTGATCGAACCGGCAGTTGCAGCGGAATAACGCTTCTTGAAATGCGCGGCGGGCAAGATCAGCCGCGGGCACTTGGCGCAAAGCGGTGCCCGCACGCGCGAAAGGCGTGCGCACACCTCCTAAGATCGCCACATCGGTTGTTGCTGGGTTAAGCGCGACCATTATGCGGCCTCCTTTCCAGGCGAATTGCCGGGCTTCCGCGGCTGGGTTGGTGGAACGGGTGGATTGCGAAGCTGTTTCTTAAGCACCTTGCCCAGCACGGAGCGCGGCAGCGAATCGATAAATTCAATTTCTTCCGGAACTTCGTAGGCAGCTAAATGTTCCCTGCAAAAATCACGGAGTTCCCTCACCAAAGGCGCGAGGTCGTCCGGCTTCTTTTTAAGCACCACCGTCGCGATTACCTTTTCGGTGTGCATCGGATCAGGCCGGCCAAAGACTGCTGCTTCCTTGATATTTGGGTGCGTCTCAAAAACGTGCTCAACTTTTGATGGGTACACCTTCATCCCCGAGCGGATGATCATGTCTTTGCGACGATCGACGATCCGGAAAAAGCCGTCCTTATCCATGGTGGCAATGTCACCCGTGTGAAGCCAGGTGCGTCCCATCGCATCGGTCGAGAGCACGCCGTGGTTTTGTTCGGGATCGCCAAAGTACCCCCGCATGATCTGGGGCCCGCTAACCAGCAGCTCGCCGGCCTCGCCCTGTTCGGCATCGCGGTCTTCCTCGCCCGGCTTGGCGATGCGGGCCATCGTATCAGGAAGAGGAACGCCGATGGATTCGTCGCGATAGTTTCCGGGAAGGTTGGCGTGCGTAACGGGGGCCGCCTCGGTCAGGCCATAGCCCTGAACAACCGTTGTGCCGGTAAGGCGCGAAAATCTCTCCGCTGTCTGTTTACTCAAGGGAGCAGCGCCGCTGAAGCAAAGCCTCAGGCCGCTCAGCGGCTTTTCGGTCAGGCCCAGCGCTTCGATCCGATCAGACAGCGCATCGCATATTGCGGGCACAATGGGGAAGATTGTTGGCGAGTTCTGGCGGATGGTTTCCAGCGTCTTGTCGGCATTAAACCGGGTGAGAAGGATCATCTCAGCCGCCGACATCACGCCGCAAATCAGACAGGTCGTCAGCGAATATACATGGAACATTGGAAGCAGCGCCAGGATGCGATCCTGCCCCGGGCGGCAAGCCATGCAGGCTGAAACCTGCATTGCGTTGGCCAGGAGATTGCGGTGCGAAAGCTGAGCTAGCTTCAAACCGCCCGTGGTTCCGCCGGTCGGTTGCAGGATTGCGATTTCATCCGGCTCCGGCTCCAGCGTTGGAGGACGCGAAGGCGCGTCGTTCATAAGCTCCACCAGCGACGTATGCGATGCATTGCCGTGGAAGCCATTGCCGCCATACCAGCGCTTCACCCGATAGCCCAGCCGATCCAGCGGCCGCTGATATGCTTCCAGCGAAGACCACACCCAGTGCCGGATGGAAGATGAATTTCCCGCCGCCCGCGCCAGCACAGGCGCGCGAAGATCAAGCCCGATGGCAACCTGCGGGGTTGTAATCGCAACCGTCCGTGCCAGGTCATCGGCCCCCATTACCGGCCCAACATTCACGACAACGGCGCCAAGTTTCTGAATCGCAAAGAAAGCTGCGACAAATTCGGGAGAATTCGGCAACGCCAGCAGCACGCGATCGCGCTGGCGAACCCCCAGCTGCGCCAAGCCGCCGGCAATTCGATTGACGTCCTGAAGAAGCTCGCGATACGTCCAGCGCCGCTGCTGATAAACCAGGGCAACCGCATCGCCGAATCGATCGGCGGTTTGATCGAGCAGGCGCGACAGCGTGGTGGACGGATACACCAGCGAGCTCGGCACCCCCGCCGCCTGCAAAACGGAGATCCATGGCGGTGGGTTTTGCGGCGCCGCGGGCACTGCATCAACCACGAACCCAGCCGTTGTGGGTAACGCACCAGCGTCGCCCTGGTGCCACCACTTCCGCATTACGTTGAAAGGTCCGGTCATGGTCCATTCCTCCGCCGCTTTGACGATTGCTCATCGTCCCGCGACTGTTTCAGACCTCCGACCCTGTCTACCCAACGATCTTCAATTCTCCACCAATTCTAGGTCACGCCCGGTCGGCTGGCGCGGCCCTTTCAGCTCAATCTGCGCCTCCATGCCAAGAAGAAATCGTTCGATAATTCCGCCCACAATTTCGGGCTGCTCAATCACCGGGTTATGCCCACAACCGTTCATCATCCTGAATTGTCCGTCGGGCAGGCCGGCCGCAAGCCTCTGGCCATAGCAATTGGGAATCAGCGCATCATATTCGCCGGCCAGCACCAGCGTCGGCGCTATAATCACCCCGCGCTGCGGCCCATTTGCGGCGTGATTGATACATCGCAACTGGTTGGCCAATACCCGCCGCGATCCCCGCTGCGCCGATCGCAGCGGAACGCTTTCCAGAATTTCGGCGATATGCGAATCAAAATACGGGGGCGACGTCCCCAGAAGCTCCACCGTCTGAAAAAAGAGCGCCACCGGGAAATGTCGCAGCGCATGGGCCAGCAAATTTCCTATCTGTCCCAGGTACGGGTATGTGCGGTCCGTCGTGGAAATCAGCACCAATCGGTTAACGCGGCTCGGATGGTCCGCCGCCAGCCGCTGGGCAATGAGGCCGCCGAACGAAAGCCCCACCACGTGGGCCTCATCCACTTGCAGCACATCAAGCAACTCCACGAAATCCGACGCATGATCTTCCATTCGACGCGCGGTTTTTCGGGCGACGGATTGGCCTATCCCTCGGTTATCAGCTTGAATGACGGAAAACTTTTGCGCCAGTTGCGGGACGATTGGGTCCCACCCGCTTGCGGTTTGCCCCAGCCCGGAAATCAGCAGGATCGCCGGGCCGTGCCCACGGAGTTCATAGTGCAGCCGAACATCAGAAAGATCGACCAACGCCATGACTTTACCTCTGCTAATAATACGCTTTGAAACACCATTTAGCCCGAAGAAAACCATTTGGAAGGCTGGATGAACAGTGCCGCCTGTAGCACTTCAACATCGTTACAGACAGCACAATCTTTCCCAGGTCTCAAGGCCATTGATCCCTTCGGAATTCGATGAGGAACTTAAATCCCATTTGGCATACCATTTCCCCGATCGCACAACCGGAAAGAGGCCAAGCCAATGTCCCAAGCCACGCCGGGCAACCCAATCCGCCACCGCTGGCGCCTCCTGCCCGCGGGGCCGCTCTGGCTCGACGGCGGTGGAATGTTCGGCCTCATCCCCCGCGCCCTCTGGACGCGGAAGGTCAGGCCCGATGCGCTGGGCCGCATTCCCCTGGCTCACAATTGCCTGCTTCTCGACCGCATCGATCAACCCCGCAAAATCCTGATCGAATCCGGAAGTGGCAATAAATTCAACGCCACCGCCCGTGATATGTACGGCTTGGCCAACGTAAGCATCCTTGATGCGCTCAACGACGCTCACTGCGCGCCGGAGGAAATCGATGACGTCATCCTATCCCACCTCCATTTCGATCATGCCGGTGGCTTAACGCGCGCGCTGCGTGAAGGCGAAACGCCTGACTGGTCCAGCAGCGCCTTCCCGCAAGGTGTGAAGCTCGCATTCCCGCGGGCCACGGTCCATGTTCAGCGCCAGGAATGGGAAGACGCCCTCGTCAATCGCTCGGTGATGACCCGTACTTATCTGCCTGAAAACATATTCCCCTTGCGCGACCACGTCCGCCTGCTCGACGCTCCCGCGCCGTTCCCCTCCGGCTACATTCCGGGCCGCGATGAATCGCCTGCTTCATCCCCGGCTGAACGTGAGCGCGAAATCCTCCCCGGTATTTTCGGCATCCGCGTCCCCGGACATACCTGGGGACAGCAGGCAATCCGCTTCACGGATGATCGTGACAGGAACATTGTCTTCACCCCCGATGTATTGCCCACCGTCAATCACGTCGGCTCAGCTTACAATCTTGCTTACGACGTCGAACCATTCATCAGCACGGTCACGCGGAAATGGTTTCTCCGTGCTGCGCTCAACCAGGATTGGCTTCTGCTGCTCAACCACGAACCCGGAAATCCGTGCTGCTGCGTCCGAGAAAACGAGAGCGGTTGGTTTTCGTTGATGCCGATCAGCCCCACTTCCCATGATTCCGCCCAGGCCCTTGTGGCCGATTAAAAGGCCGGTTCCATCAGCGCGCATCAGACGTTCTCGTCCGGCGCTATCTCTCTTTTGATTGGGTTCTGAAGCACTGTTTCGATCGCTTCCATCAGGCGGCCAAACGTGATCGGCTTGACCAGATGGGCCCCGAACCCCGCCTCGCGGCTTCGGCGGATATGATCGTCGCTGCCGTAGCCACTCAATGCCAGTCCCGCCACACGCCCGTTTTTGCGGGCATGACGCATCAGATCCCAGCCGGTGCCGTCGGGAAGATCGATATCGCTTAAAAGTAAATCAAACGGCCGCGAACTGATCAGCGATACCGCCTCGGTATACCGAACCGCCGTTTGCACATCGTACCCGGAATTTGTAAGCAGCCGCGCGGTGGCCTGCATGGTTTGCCCATCGTCTTCAACAACCAACACGCGAAAGGCGGCCCGCGGAACAGGTCCCACCGCCGCCAAATCCCGGCTCACCTCTACCGTCACTGTTCTAATTGCCGCAAGCCGCATCGAAAACGTCGAGCCCAGCCCCGGCCCTGGACTGTTCGCTGTCAGTTCTCCATCATGCAGCCAGACAAGCCCGCGGGCAATTTGCAAACCCAATCCCAGTCCTCCGGCGCGACGCGAAAGCATTTCCTCCGTTTGCTTAAACGGCAGGAATAACGTGGGAAGCGAATCCGGCCCAAACCCCCGTCCCGTGTCGCGCACCTCCACAATAACCGAGTCCGCGGCGCGTGGCCCTTCGGGCGGCCCCTCAAGCACCACAACATCCACGCGGCCTTTTAAGGGCGTGAATTTAATCGCATTGCTCAATAAATTTGAAAATGCCTGCCTCAGCCGCTCCGGATCTCCGTGAATCCGCTTCCACCGCGCGCGGTAATCCAGCGAAATCGCCGGCCCATGGGACAACACCGATCGGTTCACCGCGATAAGGCTCGAAAGCAACGCGTGAAGATCCAGGTTTTCAAGACGTAGCTTCAATTTCCCGCGCATCAGACTGTGGGAATCCAGGAGGTCATTCACCAATTGCACTTCCAAATCGATCTGCTCGCGCACCAGGCCAAGGTCCTCGCGAATGTCATTTGGAATTTCTGGATTTTTCTGCAACGCAGAGACCAGCAACAGCGCCGGGGTAAGCGGCGTGCGAAGTTCGTGGCTCAGATTGGAAAGAAAAATATCGTCATATTCACTGGCTGCCGCCAGCGCCGCGGCCTGCCGCGAAATCTCGGCGCCGGCCCCTTCTAAATGACTTGCAACTGCTTCAAGCTGGGCGATATCCTCCGCGCCCAACGTCGCTCCGCCCCGCAAACTGCCCGCAACAATCTGCCTGCGCAAATTATCCGCGATATCCCCTAAGTGTTTTGCATCCGACTTCATCGTGGATCCGTTGGTTGGATCGACATTTCATCGGCCAAAATATCCCGCAGCCAGTACGCACGTAGTCTAACGTGGACATAAAAACACGCAAATGCTCTACCGGTCGCTCGTCACCCAATGCGGCGGATGAGTGCGTTATTATTCGTCTCAACGTAAAATACGGCCATGGATACCAGGCAACGGCTTCTCACGGGCGATACGCCGACAGGCAAGCTTCACTTGGGGCATTGGGTCGGCAGCGTCGAAACGCGCCTCGCCTTGCAGGATGAGTTCGATTGCTACTTTATCATCGCCAACAAACACGCCTTCACCACCCGCGCGGACAAACCCGCGGAAATCCGGCAATCCGTGCTGGAAATCGCCACCGACTATCTCGCCGCCGGCATCGATCCCAAGCGCAGCACCATCTTCATTCAAAGCGAAGTCCCCGCGATTGACGAGCTCACGTTCTTTTTTTCCATGCTCGTCCCTTTCAACCGTGTCATGCGGAACCCCACGCTGAAAGATGAAATCCGCGATAAAGACCTCGGAGACAATTACTCCTTCGGCTTCCCCCTCTATGCCGTCGGGCAATGCGCCGATATCCTCGCCTTTCGGCCGGCCCTGGTTCCAGTCGGCGAGGATCAATTGCCGCATCTGGAACTTTCAAGGGAAATCGCTCGCCGCTTTGACCAGATGTATTGCAACGTCGATCCCCATACGCCCGACAAGCAATACGCCTCCGCCGGTGGCCTCTTCCCCATCTTCGAGCCAAAGCTTGGCCGGGTCCGGCGTCTTGTTGGAACCGGTGGCCCAGGCCCCAGCGGCGAACTGCTGAAAATGAGCAAGTCCCTTAATAATGCCATTTTCCTTTCCGACGATGCCGACACCGTCCAAAAAAAGGTCATGGGCATGTACACGGACCCCAAACGCCTCCGCGCAACCGACCCCGGCACCGTCGAAAACAATCCCCTCTGGATATTCCACGAAATATTCAACCCCGACACCGCCTGGATTGCCGAGCACCAGGCCGCTTACCGCGCCGGCAAGGTCGGCGATGTCGTTATCAAGCGCAAGTTAATCGAAGTGCTCAACACCATCATCGAACCCATCCGCGCCCGCCGCAAGCAATTCGAGCAGCGCCCCGATGACGTGATGGATGTGTTGCGCAGCGGCACGCAACACGCCAACGTTCTCGCCGAAGAAACCCTGGCCCTGGCCAAACGCGCGATGAAGCAGGATTACTTTTCGCGGTCTATGGAACTGAAGTAGGCGTGTTGGCCCAATCGCAAGCAATTATGTTTCACCGCGACGGAGGCGTGAAATTGTCAGGCGGCTGCAAAAATCCCATCCCCTGGTTCCCGCTGGCTGTCTGGTAGGGAAAGTTTCCCCCATTTCCATGCGGAAACGTCCAATACTGATTGGCTTGCGTCAACCGCATGGCCCGTATTTGATAAGCGGCGCGCATCGCCGCCCATAACGCCATGGCCGTTCGGATACACCACGCCCCCACAATCAAACCTAAAACTGCTTGCATGCTCATGCCAGGCATCCCCCGCAGAACGAAGATCGCATTGACGATTTGTGCGACCAACACCATGATCACCAAACCGTTAACCGCCAGCGACGCAATCGTCGAGATCAATCCCCCGCGATAGACAAAGTACGTCAGCGAAAGAAGCGTCAAGCCAAGGACCGCCAGAAGCGCCCCGTCGACCGTCATGGCAAGTCGCAAAGACTGCTCCAGGGTTAATCCCGGATAGATCGGAAGACCGCTGCCAGCATTTGGAATCCGTGCGACAAACTCATTTAGATCGCCCGCCCACGGAATCGCGAGGCACGTAATTCCGAAAAACAACGCCGCCCCGCCAAAAATCGATTGCATGATGCTCGCCATCCGTGCCGGCTTGAGAAGGTTCCGTGGCGGTGACCAGATCAACGACCCAACCATCGGCGGCGCATAGGGCGGAGGCGGATAAGGATATTGACTCACAAAAATCGCTTTCTGTTTACACCTCGATCGTCGCGTTGCCTGCCGGCGGCGTCAAGGCGGATTCGATTATAGCCGCCGCCGCAACCGCTGCCGTCTCAATCCGCAAAATGCTTGCAGTAAGGCGCTTAGGAGCAATATTCCGTATTTCAAATGCCGCGATCTCCTCGGCGGTCCACCCTCCTTCAGGTCCAATCAGCAGGGTAAGCCTCAATGGCATCGCAACAAGGGAACCACTTAATGGAACCGCCCCGCGGTCGGTGGATAGATACCAGGTGTCTGAGCCTTCAACCGTCGAGCGAATGAGTTCTTCCAGATCCGTCAACGCCGCAATTTGCATCACCCCTGCCCTGCCCGACTGCTTTGCGGATTCTTCCGCAAGTCGATTCCACCGATCCAGCTTGCCATTCCCGCGAGGCAAGGCAACGCTGCGCGCGGTAGCCAGTGGAATGAACACATCAACCCCAAGTTCAGAGAGTTTTTCCACCATCCAGTCCGCCCGCGCCGCCTTGGGCACCGCTGCCGCAACAGTAAGATGCATTACAGAACCACCCTCCCCGCAAGGCTGGACAGCACGGATCCGCACCACCACCCCTTTTGCTGACACAGACACCAGCTCGCCCCCCGCCCGCTGGCCGGCGCCGTCAAAGACTTCAACCTGGGTGCCCTCGGTAAGCCGAAGGACATCACGAATGTGATGGGCCTGATCAGCCGGGAGCTGCAATTCGCCCACGGAAAGCGCCGGCAGGAAAAATCGTCGCATCGGTGGTGATTATCGGACCGCCCCACTTTCAGGGCAAGTTTGTGTTGCGATAGCGGAATCTGCTGGTTATTATCAATGCTCAACTGTCCGAAGAATGCGCAAGGACGCGCGGCAACCCCAGCTTTCCTCAGCTGCCGCGGAAGGATTCCGTGATGGCACTGGCCGGTCTTACAAATCCCCCCGATGCTGGCACGCTGGCGACGACGGACGAATTGCTTTCGCAATTGGCCGGCAGCGAGATCGACCGTCTCCTTGCCGAGGCCGAATCTTCAACCCTTCCTGATTCACCGAGCATAAACGAACCAAATAGCGAGCCACTCTCGCCGACGAACACGCCTGCTGTGACTGAGGCCGCCGCCGACGCCGGTTTGAACGCGGAGTTGGACGCCCTGTTCGACGAGCTGCAAGAGTCGCCCAAGCATGCTACCCCCCAATCGGCGAAGGCCCCGACTCCGACATCGGTTGCTCCACCCGCGAGCGCTCCCGCCGAATCTCTCGCCCCCGCTATAGAAAAACCCGATGCCCTCCCCGAGGGCGACGAGCGCGCCGCATTGCTTAAAGCCGCCGGCTTCGATGCAAGCGCGGTAGCCGCCCCGCCATCACCTCAAACCAATATACCGGCGGTTATCTCCCGGGAAACCGAGCGCGAAGCCATTCTGGAAGCCGCCGGATTTGACACCCCAGGCACCCTCGAAATTGCCGGCGCCGATGACGACTCAACATCGCCAGATCCAGCCCGATTGCCCTTTTATCTCAAGCTGCTGGAATGGATCAACGCGCCCCTCGCCAAATGCCCGCAAACCGTTCGCCAGGCCCTCGGGCAAGCGGCTATTGTCACTATGTTCACATCCACGCTGGTGCTCGCTTATGTGTGGATGATCCGGAAACATTGAGCCTACCGCCGTCAGCGCGGAATGGATTGCTGGTAATTCTGGGCAATCGGCATCCGCCGGCCAAGGCCAAACGCTCGGCTGGTTACTTTGATCCCCGGAGCTGCCTGACGACGTTTGTATTCGCTGCGATCAATCAGCTTCACAACCCGCAGCACCGTCGCGCCATCAAACCCTTCGGAAATAATCTCCGCCACGCTTTTCTCTTCTTCCACATACCGAAAAAGAATCCCATCCAGCACGTCATAGGGCGGCAAAGAATCCTGATCGGTTTGATTCGGCCGCAGCTCGGCGCTGGGAACTTTTTCAATGCTGCTGCGCGGAATGACCTCGCGGCCCGCCTGTTCATTGATCCATCGCGACATTTCCCAGATGGTCGTCTTCGGCACGTCGCTGATGACCGCCAGCCCCCCGCACATATCCCCGTAAAGCGTGCAATACCCCACCGCCAGCTCGCTTTTGTTTCCCGTGGTCAGCAGCAAATGGTTGAACTTGTTGCTGAACGCCATGAGCAAGCCGCCGCGAACGCGGGCCTGAAGATTTTCCTCCGTTACATCGCTGGCCCGCCCAGCGAACGCCGGCGCCAACGTCCGCTCGTAAGCCTCGTGAACTTCCGTAATCGGCAATACATGAAATTCAATTCCCAAATTTTCCGCCAGCAATCGCGCATCGGAAATGGAATGCTCCGAACTGAATCGGCTCGGCATCGCCACCCCAACCACTTTGTCTTTCCCCAGCGCTGCGGCAGCCAGCGCAGCTGTCAGCGCGGAATCAATCCCGCCGGATAAACCTAAAACGCAGCTGGTAAACCCGCATTTCGCGACGTAATCGCGCAAGCCCAGAACCAGCGCCTTATAGATCGATTCAATTCCCCGGCTGGGCATTCGGATCGGCCCGCCTGCATTTCCCCCAACTTTCTCGCCGAGGGGCACATCCACGACTAACAGTTCTTCCTCAAAATCCTTCGCCTGTGCAATCACATTCCCCATCGCATCAAACACCACGCTGTTTCCGTCAAACACCAGCTCGTCATTTCCCCCAACCTGATTGACGTAAACCAACGGCTTGCCAAATTGTCGAACCTGCGATGCAAACAGCTCCAGGCGAAAATCATGCTTGCCCACCACGAACGGACTGGCGCTCGTGTTGATCATCACTTGCGCCCCCGCCAGCGAAAGATCAGCAATCGGGTTCTGGTGGTAAAGCCGCCGCGCCACCATCTTCTCATCGTTCCACAAATCCTCGCAGATCGACAAGCCGGCAAAAACATCCCCAATCACCACTGTGTTGTTCCGCTGGTGCGCCGGTCCCGGCTCAAAATAGCGGCTCTCATCAAAAACGTCATATGTGGGCAGCAACGTCTTGAAATGCCGGCTGACAATCTTCCCCTCGCGCAACAGCGCCACCGAATTATGCAGCGGCCGCCCCACGAGGCTCTGGTTCCGCTCGGCGTAACCCACCACGGCTTCAATTCCGCTGACGTGCGAGGCAATCTGCTCCACCGCCCGCAAGGTGTCTTCAATAAACTGAGGCTTGAGCAGCAGATCTCTGGGCGGATACCCCGTGACCGACAATTCCGGAAAGACAACCAGCGCCGCCCCTTCAATTTTCGCCCGCGCAATAAATTCAATTGCCTTGCGACTATTGAAGGCCAGATCGCCAACCGTCGGATTGATTTGAGCCAGCGCAATTCGCATCAACGATCTTATCCTTCGAGAATCCACTTCGCTCGCCTGGGTTCCGGCCAGCGGCTTACGCATCTCCATTGCGATTAAGGAATGTTAATGCCCCCATGTCGCCTCACAAAATGCGGCGACGGCCCAGGGGTCACCAGCGGCACGCTGATCTGCGACCAGCGATGAAAAGCGACGTAACGTTGTCGTCCGTTTTGGGGGTCCACCAAAATATCCGACCCCCGAGTCGGAAAGGCTAAGACCTCGGGGGCCGGTTGGGTTGATTCAGTTGTCGTGCGGCGGGCAGTTCAGGCCGCGAGCGGCTGGGTTGAGAGATATAAGCCCAGCATGCCACGATCGACCTCGTCCATGTCCACGAGCCGACCAGCGACATCAAATTGCCGGCCATCAACGGATATGACGCGATTGACGGTCATCCAGCCTACCCATTCATTTTTGGGGGCCAGCGCCGGTCCTTCGGCTTTGATGAACGGAGAGATTCCCGCATACGCCGGAAGATCAAGTCGAACGCGAATCTGGTGGTCCTGCTGAACGGGTTCGTTGGTGCGAATTCGCACCCCGCCCGCGGAGAGGTCAACGATTTTGCCGAAATTTTTCCCGATTCGGCGCCCGCCGTCCCATCGATCGATCGGAATGCCCTGAGTCTCCAGGTCATGGCGACGATACACGCGGCGTTCAGCGCCAGACTTTTCGATCTTCATCGTGGATTTTGACGCGGAAATCGTTTTGCTCATGAGGCGCTCCTAAAAGAGGGTTGGCACCCCCAGTATCGGTGAATGTCCTCACCAACTTTTGTTAATTTGGGTACTTTGTGTAAATAGGGAAAGGAATTTGGTTATCGGGCCGCCTCGCTTCCTCTTGGCAGTGGCCGTAACGAATATTGGGACAAAGCCCCGAAGGAGCGTAAGTTAGCGCCTTGGAACCCGCGGCTTGGGCAACCCATACATGGACCTGCTTCGTCACTATCTCCTGTCGATCCTGATTTTCCTGCCCGCCATTGGCGCAATCCCGGTGCTGGCCGTGCGCGGCCGTGTGGCGATTTGCTGGACCGCCACCGGAATCATGTCGCTGACGTTTGCCGTCTCGCTTCTCCTTTTCCTTTGCTATGACTGGCACGCGGGCACCAGCTACGCCTATGCCCAGGACGGTGGTGTCATGCAGATGGCGCAGCGGCCGGATTGGATCGCGCCATTCAACTTCCAATATCTCGTCGGAATCGATGGGTTAAGTTTGCCGCTGGTTTTGCTGACCACGTTTATTTTTGTTCTCAGTGGTATCGCTTCGTGGAAAACGGAAAAGAAGGTCAGGCGATATTTCGGCCTGCTGTTCCTCCTGGAGACCAGCATTCTTGGTGTGTTTCTATCCCTCAATTTCTGCCTTCTTTTTTTGTTTTTGGAGTTCTCCCTGCTGCTGGTGGGTTTGCTGGTCTGGGTGTGGGGCGGGCCGCGAAAGGAATATGCCGCGGTCAAGTTCATCCTATACGCTGCGCTGGGGTCGGTCGCGCTGCTGATCGCTCTGATTGGGATTCACTATTTCAGCCTTCAAGTTTTTTCAGGCGGCACGCTCGATCTATTGCGCCTCGCCGACCCGCAATTCTCACGGCAATTTTCCCTCGCAATGGGTGGACCCTTCAGCCCGACGTCAATCACATTCTTTCTGCTGCTGATGGTCGGTTTTCTCATGATGCTGCCCGTCGTGCCATTTCATGGATGGCTGGCGGACCTGCATGTGGAAGCGCCGGCGCCCGTCAGCATGATTGTCGTGGCCCTGATGTCCAGCATCGGTGGTTATGGAATTCTCCGCGTGGCATTTCCAATCTTCCCGGAAACCGCCAAGGCGCTTTGGTTGCCAGTCGCGACGCTCGGAGTCGGAAACATCCTCTACGGCGCGTTGTGCGCCATGTCCCAGAATGATTTGAAGCGGCTACTGGCGTACGGCTCAATCTCGCAACTTGGGTTTGTCATCGCGGGCTTCGCAATGATGACCACCGCGTCAGTCAGCGGCGCCATTTTCATGTTGGTGGCCCAGGGAATCACCGGCGCCGCGCTATTTTTCATCGCCGGAATTCTTCACCATCGGCTGCATCACTGCGATCTAACGCGACTCGGTGGGCTGGCGACGACCATGCCCGCATATAGCGGCCTCGCCAGCGTCGCCCTTTTCGCCGGAATGGGATTGCCCGGTTTATGCGGATTTGTGGGCGAGGCGATGGTGCTCCTCGGATTTTTCTCCGCCGGCGGCAAAGGATCGGCCCTTCGCGCCGCGGCCATTCAGCACCGCCAGATGGAATGGTTTCTCCCAGCCAGCCGAGGGCTGGCGGTCGTTGCCTGCGGCGGACTGGTTCTTACCGCCTGCTACACCCTGCGAACCGTGCAGCGGCTCTTCTGGGGCGAGCCCAACTCCCAATCTGGGATTTTGGTGGACATCAAGCGCCGCGAGCTCGTCGTCCTTACCCCGCTGATCGCGCTTATGCTTCTGTTGGGCCTGATGCCTTGGGCAATTTTCTTCCTCTTTACCAGCCAAACAATAGCGGCGTTTTTGAAGGTCTTTTCGTAGCGCAGAACCGCGCGCGGGCATCGCAACTCGCGTCAGCGCTTTACGCCACCCCATACAGTTCCGAAGACTTCTTTCGCAGATGATTCAGCAGCGGTTCCGACGACAGCTCGCGCCCGGTAATTTTCTTCACCAGCTCGCTGGCGGTGAATTTCATTCCCTGGCTGTGAATATTTTTGCGCAACCATCCCAGCAGCGTCGAAAAATCACCGCGCGCGAAATTCTCTTCAAGCCTCGGCATTTCATCCTTCGCCTGCTCGAAGAATTGAGCCGCGTAAAGATTGCCCAGCGTGTAGGTCGGGAAATAACCGATCGCGCCGCCCGACCAGTGAATATCCTGCAGGCAGCCCCTGGTGTCATCCGGCGGAATGATTCCCAGGTATTTCTTCATCTTTTCATTCCACGCCGCCGGCAAATCCGCGGGGCGAATGTCATCGGCAAGCAGCGCCTGCTCCAGCTCAAACCGCAGCAGAACATGCAGGTTGTAGGTAACCTCATCCGATTCCGTGCGAATCAGCGAAGGCCGCACGTCATTCACCGCGAAATACCACGATTGCAACGAAACATCGCGCGTTGCCGCCGGAAAAGCCGCCTGGGCTTTGGGGTAGAAGAACTCCCAGAACGCCTTGCTGCGGCCGACCAGGTTTTCCCAAAGCCGGCTTTGGCTTTCATGAATCCCCAGCGAAACTTCCCGCCCGCGCGGCGTTCCAAAATGCTCGGCCAAAAGCCCCTGGCTATACATGGCATGACCCGATTCATGCAGCACGCCGAAGAAGGCATCACCGAAATAACGCTCGTCATAGCGCGTGGTGATGCGCGAATCGCCCGGCCCAATCCCGGTGCTGAAAGGATGCACGCTGACATCGAGCCTGCCGGATTTAAAATCAAACCCCACCGCCGCCGCCGCCTGCCGCGCCAGTTCCGCCTGAGCCGCCGCCGGATATTCCCGCTCCAGAATTTCCACCGGCGCGGCGCGTCCGGAGTCCACAATCTTCGCCACCAGTTCAATCAGTGGCTGGCGAAGCGATTCAAATACGCGCCGCAGATTGGCCAATGTCTCCAGCGGCTCAAATTCGTCCAGCAACGCATCGTAGGCGGAATTCCCCAGCCTCAAACACTCCGCCTGACGTCGCTTCAGCACCAGCATTTTCTCAAGCCAGGGTTGGAAACTCGCAAAATCATTCTTAGCGCGCGATTCAGCCCAGGCCTGTTCGGCCAGCACCTCCGTGCGCGCCAGTTCCTCCACCAGTGCCGCCGGCAGGCGAATCGCCCGCTGATATTGCCGCCGCGTCTGTCGAACGTTCACGGCTGCGTCACTTGCCGAATCCTTCACCAGCTCCGAGCCTTCAATGCTGGAAAGCAAATCGCCAATCACAGGCGCGGTTATCCGCTCGTGAATCATTCGCGCCAGCATGGATGATTGCTGCGAGCGAAGCGTTGCCCCGCCCGCCGGCATGCAGGTGCGCTCATCCCACCCAAGCACCGAAGAAACCGAGCGAAGCAGCGCGATCTGCTTCAGTTCCGCAATCAAGGACTGATAATCCGCCTGTGCATTCGACATGGCGGGAATCATAAACGATTGCCGCCGCGCCGAAAGAGTGCGTCAACCGCCGCCTGCGTCGGCCCGCGCGCAGTTGCACGTTGGTTCACCGACTGCATAATCCGATGCGGATGAAGAAGCCAGCCATATTTCTGGATCGTGATAACACGCTCATCATCAGTGACGGCTATCTGGGCGATCCTGCCGGCGTCAACCTAATTCCCGGCGCGGCCGATGCCGTCGCGGCCGCCCGCGCGATGGGGTTTGTCGTCGTTGTATTCAGCAATCAATCGGGCGTCGCCCGCGGCCTGTTTCCCGAGGAAGCAGTGGTCGCGGTCAATGAAAAGATGAACCAGTTGCTTCGCCGGGAAAACCCTGGCGCGATCATCGATCGACACGAATATTGCCCTTTTCATCCGCAGGCCAAGGTTGATCGCTATCGCCTGGACAGCGATCTTCGCAAGCCCAGGCCCGGCATGATCTACCGCGCCGCCGACGCACTGGATCTGGACGTCCTCGCTTCATGGGTCATCGGTGATGCCGCGCGGGATGTTGAAGCGGGGCATGCCGCTGGCTGCCGCACCATCCTTGTCCGCGATCCCTCCCTGGCGCCCTCGCCCGCCGCGCTCGAGCGCAGCAGCGTCGATCCCGATGAAGTTGTAACCACCCTCGCCGAGGCGATGGAAATTATCGAAGCCGCCGGCGGCGGCGTGCCGCCCGATGTGCCTTCGGGTGAAACGCGTCCGATCTCAATAAATCCGCAACCCGCCGCGGGTTCAAAGGCAAATAAAGTGAATCAAATCCCCGCGGCGCAGTCCATCATCAGGCCGACAGAGGCTGATGCTCCGCGGCAACCGTCGATTGATCTGGCAAAACTCGAAAATCTCACGCAGCAGATTTTGACGGAACTTCGAAACGTAAAACCCATGAAGCAGTTTTCCCTCAGCCGGATGCTGGCGGGAATGATTCAGGTCCTAGCGCTGGCAGTCGCCGCGGTTAGCTGCTTCTATCGTCCCTTGAGCGATCCGCTGCTCCTTTTACTGTTGGCGATGTTTTTACAGTTGTTCACGATTGCGCTGATTCTCATGTCAGCCGGGTCGCGTGATTAGCCGACTCCAACGCTCCCTTCTCCATTTGCAATTTCGCCAGCTTCAAAACGGGTTCGACATCCAGCCATTGCAAACAACTTTGGTGGCTGCACGTCCGCGAGAAACACGGGCTGCATGGAATATCGAGCCGAATAACGCTGTCCATTCGGCCAAAAGGCCCTGTTCGGCGCGGGCTTGTCGGACCATAGGGCGCAACCAGCGGCCGTTTCAGCGCGGCCGCCATATGCATTGGACCCGTGTCGTTGGCAACGACCAGTTCCGCCCGTTCCAGAAGCGCGACCATTTGCCGGAGGTTGGTCTTGCCGGTGAGATTTATCGTGCCCGGAATTTGCTGCGCGAGAATGGAATCGGCCCTGGCTCCCGCGACCACGACATCAAGACCAAACTGTTTCTTCAGCGGCTCAACAAGTCCCGCGAATTTTTCCACCGGCCAGCGCTTGGTCCCCCAGTTCGCGCCCGGCAAAAAAACGGCGTAGCGTGATCCGGCTGGGACAAGCGCGGCAGCAAATTGTCGGTCGGCGTCATCCACCGCGAAGGTAAATTCAATCGGGCCGCCATCGCACCCCAGCGCGGAAGCGACCTTCAGATAGCGCTCAACCGCATGATCATTTTCCTGCGAGCATTCGACCAGCCTTGTATAAAACACCGGCGCGCCCTCCCGCGCGCCGGCGAACCCGATGCGATGCGGCGCGCCTGTTGCGCGAGCCACCCACGCGCTGCGAAACAGCCCCTGCAGATCAATCACCAAATCAAATCTTCGCCGGCGAAGTTGACGCACCAGGCCCACCAGCTCGAGCATCGCGCCCGGATTGTAGAAGACGCGCCCGAATCGCTTTCTTTGGAAAATGATCACGTCATCAATCAGCGGATGATTCTGAACCAGCGCGGCACAAGGCGGCGTGGCCATCCAGGTGATTGAAGCCGACGGCCAAAGTTTGCGCAGCCGCGGCAACACCGGCAGCGCGTGGACAACATCGCCGATGGCGCTGGGCTTGATGATCAGCACGCGCCGCGGCGCCGGGATTTGTTCAAACAGCGCCATCAACGCTCATCCGCCTGCGCCTGCTGGCCAGCAATCTCGTCCGCGACTATTGGTTCCGCATCGCCAGTCTTGCGAATGGCCAATGGTGAAAATGGCGCATAACCCTGGCACAGCGCCAGGGAGTCGGCAGGCGTATATTGCGGGTGTTCCAGCATACTCTTCAGCAGCCGCGTAATGCCCAGCACCGGCCAGCGGCGAAAGCGAATTCCATCGACATCCACCAGAATCGGCCCCGGACCCAGCTTCTCATCTTCCTGAACGATCCAGTTGCTGGCCTTGGCATCGAAGTGTCCGAGATCCAGCTCATCAATCTTACGAAGGATCGCGCCCGTTCGGCGCAGCAGCATGTCGCGAGGGTTTGCAGCCAGCGAGTCTAAATTGACGCTGGCCAGCGTCGCGCCCGGCACGCGGGCAAACACAATCGCGGCATCGGTAATATAGCCCAGGCTGCGCTTCTGCATAAACATCAGCGGCCAGGCGGTGGGAATGTCCCGCACGATCAGCGCCCAGGATTTTTTCCACGCCCGCGCGGCCCGGCTGCCACGACCCATCTCGTTCAAATAACGATACCAATACCGCTTGTAAGGCCGCTTGACGATAACCTCCAGCGGCTTGCCACCGAGAACTACTTCTCCACTTAGTACATCGCCGCTGGGGCTTCGTTTGATCGCTGTCAGTTGGTCCGATTCAATCTGCTTCCAAAGCAGCGGCCAGGCGCGCTGCCAATCGGCTGCGGTCACGTTCAGCCGGCTGGCGGGCGCCCATCGGCGTGGGAATTTGTAATGTTTGAAATAAATGCCGCTCCAGTCTTTAAGCCGAAGCTTACCGAAATAATCATTCTCGCCTCGGCTGCGCTCGATGAACTTTCGCCATTGCCTTGGGCTCACCGTGTTTTTGCGCGGCATGAGTCCACCAGGCCCAAGCTCTTCCCAGCCTCGTTGCAGATCGGCGCGGGTGGCGATTGATCGCACGCTGTGTGCCAATTGCATCACGTCTCTCATCTTCAATCCTCCGGGGCGGACCGCGTAACCATCCAGCAGGAAAATTTCCCCATCGCGCATGAGGAGATTGCCCAAATGCAGATCGCCATGGCCAAGGCCAGCTTCCCCGAGGTTGCGAAGAAGCTGGCACACCTTGCCGGTCAACGCGATATGATCAGGAATCGGATCACCGTTGAGCTGATAGCCAAGCACGTATTGATCAAGCTGAACCGCCGGCTCGATGGCTTCCAATATCACAGCATCGCCCACGATGCCTTCAAGATTGAACCCTGAAAGCTGCGCGATCGCTCTCGGCGAAGGCACCTCTGCCTTCTGCAGCAGCTGGAGCCGAGAAAATTCCCGCCGCGCGGGGCTGCCGGCGATGAGCCTTCGCAGGCCAAGGCCCTGGCGCGGATAGAACTTCAGGTAGTAGCCGCGTCCCTCCAGCTCAAACCGCCAGACCTGGCGATACTGCCGCGATTTTACGAGCTTGCCGATGCGGGGAAGATCGCGAAGAACATTTTCAAACGCAGCTGGCGACACGCTTTAGTTTATATGCCCGCACTCGTGCTTTGTCCCGTAACACTGCTATGTTTCAGTCAGCACCGGAGCGCCAGCCGCCTGGAGGCCCTGGGCGATCTCGCTGATAATGCCGCGCTGGACGTAGATGGGCCGAATGATTTTTCTCACCTCGGGCAGCACGATCCAGAATCGAATGGAAGCTGCCAGACAGACGGCGGAGGCGATCCAGATCGTGCGGGTCGCGCCGATGATTGGATCCTGCCCTGCCGAAAGCCGCGTGGCGAGTTCGCCGCTAATGAGCACGCCGAACGGCAACATGCCCATGAACGACATCGCGAAAAAGCTCATCACCCGGCCGCGCTTGTCGTCGTCGGCAATGGTCTGAAGTATCGTGTTGGCGGAGGCGAAGCTGGTAATCATTCCCCAACCCGCAAAGGGCATCACCAAAAGTGAAAGCCACAGATGAGTTGACGAAGCAAAGATTGCGATGGATACCGAATAAATGATTGACGATAGCGCGATCAATCGGCCCAGACCCAACACCGTTCTTCGCGAGGCCAATCGAATCGCGCCGAGAAGCGCTCCGAAGCCCGAAGCGGCGGTGAGGGAACCAAAAATGATCGCGCCCTGCTTTTCGCCGCCGAAGTGGGCGCCGAAGATTGGCATCATCACCATCATGGCGGGCACGCCTGAGAGGCTGAAGATCGCCAACAGCGTCAGCAGCACGCGCGTCGGCTTGAAGCCGATGATGTAGCGGAACCCCTCGCGAAATTCCTGCAGGGCCGATGCCATTGCCCGAGGCGGGCGCGGCTGAATGTGCATCGCAACAAGCGCGATAATAACCGCGATGTAGCTGATGCCATCCAGCAGAAAGCACCAGCCGATGCCCACCCACGCGATCATGATTCCCGCGGCGGCAGGGCCGACCAATCGCGCGCCATGAACCATCGTGGAGTTCAGCGCGATTGCGTTGGGTAGATCCTGTCGATCATCCACCATCTCCACCAAAAACGCCTGACGAGCGGGAATATCCAGGGAATTGATCAGCCCCTGAAGCAGCGCAAGACCGATGAGCTGCGGAACGGTGATCACATTTCGCAGTGCCAGGAACGCCAGTACAAACGATTGCAGCATGGAAAGCGTTTGCGTAACCACCAGCACCTTGCGGCGATCGAGGCGATCGACCCAGACGCCTGCCACCGGACCAAGGACGAACAGCGGAATCTGCGACGCGAAAGCGACAATGCCGATGAGCCGCGCTTTTTCACCGGCGCTTTTGGTCAGCGTAAATGCCAGCCAGATCATCGCCGTGTTGGTGAGAAACGTGCCGATGAGGCTGACGAGCTGGCCACCAAAAAATAAGCGGTAATTGCGGTGCCGCAGCGCGCGTAGCACCTGCGGGCCTTGTTGCTCTTCGGTATCGGCCTGTGATGACGTCACAAATTCTCACCCGACCGTCTTTAGGATTCTGATCTGTCTTGCGGCCAGCGGGACCCGAACCGCGGCGCGGCCGTTCCGCTCTTCGATTTTTAGCTTCTCTCCGCCGGCGAGTAAATCCACCATGGAGTGTCCCGGTGAGGAAAGCTTGCCGTCGATTTCAATAAAATCATTTCGCGCTTCCTGACTGATATTGATCACGATCAGGACCTCATCCGTATCCAGCACCCGACTGAGGGCCAGCGTGCAATCACCGCCTTCCGGGCAGCCAAAGTTTTCACCGTCGCCGGAAATCTCGCGGAAATATTCCCTGCCGTACCGCAGCGCGGGCTGCTCGCGCCGCACTTTGGCGATGGCGGCAATGCCCTGATAGATGGAATGCCTGTCGTTGAAAAACTGGACATCGACCGTATCAAACGCGCCCCATTTTCCGCCGAACATGCATTCGCGGACAAAGGTGTCGCGGTCACCGCCGCCATCGAAGCCCTGTTCCGTGCCGTAGTAGACGCAGGGAATTCCCAGATTGCAGAGCAGGAAACCGATTCCCAGGATGCCAAGGCGATCATCGCGCACATTATTCAGGAATCTTCGGAACGGGCGGTGGCTCTGATCGTGGTTGTCGATGAAGGTGACGTAATAGCGGCCGGCTTCTCCAAAATTGCGGAAATACTTGTTGAAGTGGGAATATCGCTCGGCGATGGAATCGCAGCTTTTTTTCCCCTTGATCACCTCATCCAGCACAGCATAAAGCGGGAAATCCAGGCAGGCATCCATCAGCGGATACTCATCCCCCTGCTTGGCCCCCTCGACAGGCGTGTTGCCGCCGATGTATTTATGGAGCAGATCATCATCGCCGACGATCTCGCCGAAAATCATGAAGTTGTGCTTGCCAATGCGCGCGGCGTATTCGTGAATTGCATTGCAAAAAATCGCGGCGGCGTGTGCCGGAATGTTCCTGACGGTGTCGACGCGGTAGCCGTCAATATCGGCAATCGCGATCCAGTATTTGTAGGACTGAATCAGCGCGTCCATTGATTTGGGGTTGGAGAGGTTCAGATCCTTGAGGTTGAAAAAATCGCCGTGAACAGCTTCTTCCGGGCCCGCGAGCCTTAGATCCCTGATCGACCCGCGCCGGCTGAAGCAATCCGGATCTTGCAACTCGACCGGCCAGACCGCGTCTTCCCGGCTTAGCGGGCTTTTGGAGTCGCGGTTTTCGCCCACGCGGTGCCAGGCGCCAAATTCGTATTGGCCGTCGGGTTTGAAATCGTGCGTGCCTTCGCCATGGTAATCGAAGCAATCAGCGGTGTGATTGATGACAATGTCGAGAATGACATACATCCCGCGCTGATGCGCCTGCCGAACCAGTTCCTGTAAATCGGCCAGCGTGCCAAAGCGCGGGTCAACCGCCAGGAAATCCTGAATCGCGTATCCATGATAAGAGCCGCCATCATCCTGGCGCTGCTTGAAAGGTGGGCTGATCCAGATTGTGGTGCAACCAAGGTTTTTGATGTAATCCAGCCGGCGGGTCACTCCCTTGAGATTGCCGCCCTGAAAGATCCATGACTGTTTCACGTCGCGACCGCGCGGCGTGGATTCCGGTTTGTAGGGCGGCGCGTCTTTGTTGTCGTCGAATCGATCCAGAAGAAGCTGATACATGAACTGATCGCGCCAATCGACCGGAGACGGAAAGACATCGCCCCTGGGTCCAAAATCCAGCTCCCTGACCGAACGCGGAGACATTTTATTTTCGGATGGCATCATTTGACGATAGTTTAGCGGACTCGACCGCCGCTAGAGGGAAAATCATTTTGGGCTGAAGTAGGTTGTTACATAGGCGTAGATCAAGGAAAAAATTCCAACAATTACGCTGGCCCAAAGCGTGATCTTGAGAATGCGAATGCGATTGGCGATTTCCTTGTCGCGCCATTCGGTGAGGCGCCGATCGATTTCATCGAGCTTGCGATCGATGCGGGCCTCGATTTCATCCAGCTTCTGGTTGAGATATTGGTCGGCGCTTTTCTTAATGCGGTTGGTGATGCCGCCCAGAAGTCCGGAATGCTCGATCTCTTCCTTGATGGAAGCTGAGGCGGCCTGCGCGCTGTCCATCGCGGAACCACTTGCGGCGCCCGGCGGCGGCGGAAGAAATCGATAATCGTGCGATGTTTCGTTCTCGCCGACGATTTTGGCGACGAACGCGCCAAGCATCGATCGTCTCTTGCGGCTGATTCTGGTAAAAAATCCCTCCTGCTTTTTCAACCTGCGAATGAGCCCTGGAATTTCGTCCTTATCGTTGCAATCGATCCCGCGAAGGCACGCCAATGCAACGACGCCCCGATGGGAAAGTCCCACGAAGCGCATGGATCGGATTCGGGCAATTTCCTGGGCGATCTGTTCCTTGCTGGCATTGATCGTTACCGGGCGGCGTCCCCAGCGGATGACATCCAGCATGGCTTCGCGGTCGAGCGTGGCAATTAGCTGCCGGCGCTGGTGGATTGCGGCCACGAGAAGCTGGCGGGTTTTGTACGTCGTCGCATCCAGTCCCAATTCTTCGGCGAGGTTCTGCAGCTCGTCCCTGGGAATTTCGGCAAGCTGCCTGGTGGGATTTGTGGTGGTCAGTGGCGCGGGCAGAGGGGTTGTGGGTGGCGGGGACGGCGCTGCCGACGGAAGGATGGCCGGGACGAGCGCTGTGCCCTCAGTGGGTGGTGGAGTATCCGCCATGGGAATGAACCGAAAGATCGAGCTGGACAACCAAATTACGCGCGTGCCAGAGCATGCAAAAGATGATCGCGAGCAAAAGGCAAATCAGCACATCTCCCCAAAAAGTGCGGAACCGAAGGCGAAGTCCCTGGACGAGGATATACCGGCGCGCCAGGGAGACGTAGCGATCGCCGCTGCTGAGGTAAATATACCAGCCATAAAGGGATTGGAGCGTTACCACCGAGGCGTAGATCGTGACGATCACGCCCAGCACTTGCCGAAAGAAATTAAAGATGTCGTGCTCATGCATGCGGCAATTGCATGAATTTCAAGACGCCGATGTTATCCCTTACCCAAACGCGGGAAGAGCGCGCGGGTTATTCGTTCTCTTCGTGCTCGTCGCTTTTGCCGCCGAACAGGGCGGTGCCAATTCGCACCATTGTGGCCCCTTCGGCGATGGCAGCTTCATAATCGTGGCTCATTCCCATGCTCAGGTGGCGCAGCGATGCGCCCCCGATCTTGTGCCATTTCATTTCTTCAAACACCTCGCGGGTGCGGGCGAAAACATGCTGGATTTTGTCCATGGGCATGTCCAGCGGCGCCATCGTCATCAGGCCGACGATTTGCAGATTGGGCATGGAATCGATCTGCTCGGCCAAATGCACGGCCGCCCCTACCGCAACGCCGAATTTGGTGGCTTCTTCCGAAGCATTCACCTGCATGAGCACCGGAATGCGGCGGTTGACCTTAAGGGCGTGGGCGTCGATTTCCTCAGCCAGACGCAGGCTGTCGATGCTGTGAATCATTGCAATGATGGGCATGACGGGTTTGATCTTGTTGCGCTGAAGATGCCCGAGCATGTGCCAGCGGATCTTATCGGGAACGGCTCCGGGCTCCCCGTGCACGGATCGCCGCTGGAAAAACTCGTTAAGCTGGGCAGCCCGCTGGGTGAGAATCTGCACCCTGCTTTCCCCGAGATCACTGACACCAAGCTGCAGAATCTCGCGAATCTGCTCTGGGCCAGCGGTTTTGGTAACCGCAATGAGGGTTACTTCAGAAGGTGACCGCTTGGCCTTCTCGGCGGCAACGGCGATGCGCCCGCGAACTTCATCCAGCTTTTCCGCCAGTGGCGATTTCTTGGCCACGATGCCGCTCCTTGGTCTCGGGAATCCTAATCGGCTGCACTATAAGAATCGAATCCTACTCCTGATACAACTTTTCTCCTATTCCGTGTTTGAGCGCAACGCCGCACCCTCGCCAGCCAGTGCAAGAAGGCGGATGGCCGTAAATGTCCCCAAACGGCCAAGTGGTCAGGGTCGATTCAACATATTTTTCTGATTTACTCGCCGATTGATCGCCGGGTCAGATGGCAAAATGATTTTCGTTTGAACCGCTGATTATTTTCGACATTTTTCTGAAAGGTTGCGAATCGTTCCTTTATTTCCTATAGGCAATAGGGCAATTGACTGTGCGTCGCGGTTTCCACTAACATTACAGGGCTACGGAGACGTTATGAATTTTGACCCGGCGATGAGCAAGAACGAGCATCTGAAACGCGAAAAAGACGGGCTGGACGTCTGGAACGATATCTTCCAGTACGCCAAAACGGGCTTTGCCAGCATCGCTGAGTCGGATTTTGCCCGCATGCGATGGTATGGCATTTATCAGCAGAAGCCCAATGAGGGGCACTTCATGTGGCGGATCAAGCTGCCGGGTGGGCGGTTATCGCCCAAGCAGTTTCGGGAGATCGGGCAGATCGCTAACGACTATGGGCGCGGGTTTGGCGATGTGACCACCCGGCAGTGCATTCAGCTTCACTGGCTGACGATCGAAAGCTTTCCGGATTGCCTGGATCGAATTTACAATAAGGTGGGTCTGTACACCGATTTTGCGTGTGGTGATACGCCGCGAAACAACTGCTCCTGCCCGCTTGATGGGGTGATTAAAAATCAGATCATCGATCTGGGCGATCTGGTCCAGGGTGTTTCGGACATGTTCCGGGCGGGCGGCAAGGAGTTTTCCAACTTGCCGCGGAAATTCAAGCAATCGATCGCAGCTTGCCCGCTGCACTGCCATCAGCCGCAGATTAATGACATCAGCGCGTTTGGCGTGATTCGGCAGCGCGATGGCCGCGAAGAGCGCGGGCTGGGTGTGATGGTGGGCGGCGGATTGTCTTCAACACCCCACTATGCGCAGGGGCTGCGGGTCTTTGTGCCGCAAGAGAAGGTGCAGACGCAGATTCCGGAAATCTTCCGGCAGGTGGCGCATATTTTCCGGGATGCGGATTCACTGCGCTATAAGCGAACTAAGGCTCGGCTGAAATTCCTGGTGGCTGACAAGGGCTGGCAGTGGTTCCGGGATGAGTTGGAAAAGCGGCTGGGATATACGCTGGAACATGATGACGCGATCGTGAATCCGCGCGGGGCGCTGCATACCGACCATGTGGGAACGGGCGAGCAGAAGGATGGCCTTTACTATGTGGGAATTCCCATCGAACGCGGCCGCTGCACGGGCGACCAGATGATTGCGGTGGCGAACCTGACGGAGAAATACGGCCAGCCGGGCAAAGGGCAGATTCGGCTTTCGCAGAAGCAGAACATTCTTATCGTGAACGTTCCGAAAGAGAATGTGGATGAGCTTTCCCGCGAGCTGGACGCGGTGGGCCTGGCGCCGCATGCGCCGATCTGGCGCGAATCGCTCATCAGTTGCACGGGCACGCAGTTCTGCAACTTGGCGGTGGTGGAAACCAAGGAGCGGGCCAAGAGCATCCTGGAATATTTGGAGCGCGAGGTTGATCTGGACACGCCGATCATGGTGTCGGTGACGGGCTGCCCCAATGCCTGCTCGCAATATCAGATTGCCGACATCGGCCTGACGGGCATTCCCTCGATTTACAATGGCTTAAAGCAGGACGGATACAACGTCTTGGTGGGTGGATGCCTGGGTGAAAACCCGGAATTCGGGCAGGAGATTGTGAAGAAGGTTCCGGCGGTGCTGGTGCACAAGGTGATTGCGGCGCTGGTGCGAAATTACAAAGAGAACCGAATTGTGGATGAGGATGGCGAGGCGGAATTGTTCCGCGATTTCGTGGGACGCAATGAGGTTGAGCAACTGGTGAAGTGGGCGGATATTCCCGAGTGGAAGCCCGCCCCGCCGCGGAAGGCTGCGGTTCCCGGGGCGCCCCCGGCTTAAGGCGGGGCGCGGCTGCATATCGGATAACGTTTACTTTCTCGCCGACCATCCGAGAATGCGCCGCCAGCCCGTCGCTGATGAACGCCTCGAATACGGGAAGCAGGCTATCGAACACAGATGATCAGAATCGCCCTGCAAATGCTGGTGGGTGGACGGGCGAAGTATTTGTCGCTGGTGCTGGGGATCACCGTCACCGCGTTCCTTGTTACCTATGCCGCCTCATTCTTTTGCGGGATGATGACGCGCTCGTTTGCCATGATCGGCGAGATTCCTGCCGCCGATGTGTGGATCATGGACCCGGCCATCGAATGCGTGGATCAGACAATCGATATGCGGGCGGGTTCCTTGGGGGCGGTTCGGAGCGTGAACGGCGTTCGGTGGGCGGTGCCGCTGTTGCTTGCGAACGCGGAAGTGCGGTTTCCCGACGGTCGTTTTCTGCCGGTGCAGGTTATCGGGGTGGATGATGCGACGCTGGTCGGCGCGCCGCTTCTTGAAGGGGGGCAACGGGCTGACCTATTGCGCATGCCTGATGCGGCGATCATTGCCGACGGCGGGACCATCGGAAAGCTGGAGACCTCGATTACGCCCATCATTCCTGGGGGGCAACCCAATATGGATGGGGACCGGCGGCCACTTGCCGTGGGGGACGAGCTAACCCTCAATGACTTTCACATTCGCGTGGTGGGGACCGCCGACGCCACGCCCAGATATCCGCCACGCCCGCTGGTTTATATGACGTATTCCAACGCGCTGCGCGTTCTGCCGATCGAGCGGCGGCGGCTGACGTTTGTGCTGGCGGCAGCCGGCCCCGGTGTCGAGCCGGGCGTGCTGGCTGATCGCATTGCAGCGCGAACGGGGTTGCGGGCCCGAACGTCAGAGGACTTTAAGGCTGACACGGTCTGGTGGTTCTTAATGAACTCCGAGGACGTGGGCGATGTGGAAACCATGTTGTCGATCGCGATGATCGTCGGGCTCGGCGTGACGGGGGTAATGCTTTTTCTGTTCACGCAGGACAATCTGCGCTATTACGCGGTGCTGAAGGCAATGGGGTGCACGCCCCGGTGGCTTGTGCTGATGGTGCTGGCGCAGGGTGGGCTTTGTGCGCTGTTGGGAATGGGGCTGGGGCTTGGGATTTGCGTAGCGAGCAGTTCCTATTCGGCGTGGGCAGGCGTACCGTTTCGCATGATGTGGTTCACGCCATTGGTGGGAGGCGCGGCTGTCCTGGTGGTAACGGCAGTGGCCGCGGCGATCAGCGTATGGCCGGTGATTAAGCTGGACCCCGGGGCGGTGTTTACTTTCCGCTAGAGCGTCTACTTCGTCGGAGATAATTCGCAGTCCGTTAATCTATTGACGAGGTCCGCGGAAAGATCGACCCCACGACCGCGATTCCGATCATCAAAACGCCCACGCAAAAACACGCAAAGGTGTAAATGTCCGGCAGGGGACTACTAAGCCCGGTGGGCGTGCCGTGGGTGTTGGGGATGAGCGCCGCTTCCTGGGTTAGCCAGGTGGCGTTATTGAAGAATGGGGCAACGATGAGAATCACACCGCCGGCGATAAGGGCGACGGCTATCGCGGGGTGCATTGCACCCAATCGACGGAGTTTAGTTCCGCGGGTGCTCGTCATTGGTGATGCGTAGTCGATGGGCTGTTGCCACATGCCGGAGCGCTACTCGCCGTCTTCTTCATCCTCTTCAGCAACGGGCGCGGCTACCTTGGCGCGGGTGGGTGGGCGGCGCTTGGGGCCTTGCGATCGCATGATCGCGCGCCAAAAGTCGCCCGCGGCCAGCTCCAGCTTGGCGTGCTTGTTGAATTCTTTTAAAACCGCCTCGAATTCATCGCTGTAGGGCAATACCTTGCCGCCCTTGGAATGGCGCGGGAGGAGCCCCTTGAGCTGCTTGAGTTGTTCTTCGGTGAGCGTAACGGCGGGCACTTCCCCCGCTGAGTTGGTGCTGCTGCGAACATACTTCAGCAATGCCGCGTAGATTTGCTCGGGATGAGCGTTTTTAAACGTCCGGTCCTGAAATCCCTGGCAAATTTTGTCGAATGATTCGGTATAGGGCAGCTCGTCGCGTGCCACACCGGTTTCGTTGTAAAGTTCCTGCAGGTGTTCCTGGTCGATGCTACTAAGTTTCAGAGGCGGCCGCATGAATTCTCCTCAAAACACGTTCAGTCGAATTCCCACGATTGTACGGGCGATGCCCATTGACTGTCCATGCGCGGGGCACCGATGAGGCATTCCAATTGGGCGGCTGCCCGGCGGCATCTCCAGCAGGATCCCGTTTTACGACGCATAATCGCGGATGTGGGTGCTTGCGGGCTGAAACCCCGGCGCGATCATTTCGTGCTGCTTTGCCGGGCGATTTACTCCCAGCAAATCTCAACGGCGGTGGCTCGCGTGCTCTTTGGGCGATTCCGGCAGCGCTTTCCAGGGCTGCGGCCGACGCCGGCGCGGGTGCTGAATTTGCTAACCAACGGCAAAGAAGATGAATTAAAATCGTGCGGGCTTTCGCGGCAGAAGAAAGCGTATCTGATCGACCTTGCACAACATTTTGTGGACAAGCGGATTCCCCGAAGACTTTCGAGCATGAGCGACGAGGCGATTATCGAATGCCTGACGGCGGTGAAGGGAATCGGGCGGTGGACTGCGGAAATGTTCTTGATTTTTATTCTGAATCGGCCGGACGTTCTGCCGGTGGACGATTTGGGATTGCAAATTGCCGTTCAGAAAGTCTATCGATTGAAGCATCGCCCCCGAGGCGGCGAGCTGATGAAACTGGGAGAGCGCTGGCGGCCCTACCGAACAGTGGCGGCCTGGTACTTGTGGCGATCACTTGATAAGCCGAAGAAGAAGACGGCGTGAGCGGAGAATCGCACCCGAGCGCTACACTTCGTTGGGTAAGCGCTGATCGTTATTAAATATATCAAACGGAAGATTCGGCGACAGCACACGCAAGGCGCGCTCGACATTGCCGAGCATCAGATTTCCCACCACACCCAGATCGCGGCACTCCGGGCCGTCGCAGGGCCAGGTGCCCAGAGCGCTGAGGGCCTGATCGACATCATCATCCTCACCATGAACCATCGAGAGTAATTTTACGCAGGCTTGATAGACCTGAAGCGACGAGCGGTGCAATTCATTTTCCAGGGGCATGTTGTCCTGCGACCTGAATTCCGCGGAGGCCGCTGGGTTGCGCGTTTGCATTGAGGCGGCGCGGATCTGAAGGGGAATAAAGGTGAGATAAAGCTGATGGAGCAATTCCGTGGCAAGGCGTTTGAGGCTTTGATCGATCGAATTCACACGAAAAGGATAACAAATTTTCCGCCGGGCCGCAGGATGAAATCAGGCGGCTTTTGAGCGGCGTTGTTGCAGGATACGTTCGTAGAACGCGGAAACCTCGTGCATGGCGTGCTCCACATCGCGCCTCAGGGCCGGGTCTGGCGCGGGGTGAAGGTATTGCGATTTGCGATGAACAACCTCGGCTTCGATTTGAGCAACCTGAGATTGAAGTTGATGAATGAGTTGGCGCGCCGCTGGGTTCTCAATTTGGGGAATCAGCTCATAAAGGTTTTGAATGGTGGCGTAAGTGTGGGCGATGAGTGCTGCAAATTCGGTCATGGCTCGACCCCTTTCCAGCAATAGCGCCCGCGGTGAAGACGGATGCTGGAGAGAATCAAATAATCTCTATATCGGCTGTTTCTGCTTTCAATCTGCACGACGGTGTCATGTTTTTCAGGAGCAGAGGCTTTTTTGGCGGAGCTTATTTCAGTTCGACAGACCAGTAAGCTGTGTCGAGGAACTGGCGCCAGGTGCTGTAGCGGGCATCGGCCAGGCGGATGTTGATGACGGGGCTGCGCTTGGGCTTGACGGGCTTGGTGATCAGGTGCATGTGGGCCTGGTCTGGGGTACGGCCGCCCTTCTTTACGTTGCATTTCACGCAGCAGCAGACGATGTTTTCCCAGCTGCTGCGGCCGCCCTGACTTTTGGGCACGACGTGGTCGAGGGAAAGTTCGGTGGTGGGCATTCGCTTGCCGCAATACTGGCACCGGTTGCTGTCGCGGGCGTAGATGTTGCGGCGGTTGAACTTTACATCCTGCCGGGGCAGCTTTTCGTATTCCAGTAGACGGATGATGCGGGGAACGGCGATCTGGAAACGAACGGTGTGAATCCAGTCGTAATCGTCGGGCTCGAACTCCGCTTTGAGCTGGCTGATCTCACGCCAATCGTCGAAGTTGAAGTTCTGCCACTTGCTTTGGCCCTTGGCGTCGGTCTCGATGTGAACGACCTCAGCCAGTTCCCGGCAAAGCAGGGAAAAGGCCCGGCGGACGTTAATAACCC
The DNA here is from genome assembly GCA_030775485.1 of Planctomycetota bacterium. Lineage (GTDB taxonomy): Bacteria > Planctomycetota > Phycisphaerae > Tepidisphaerales > Tepidisphaeraceae > JALYJB01. Next base: position 114,554 of record JALYJB010000010.1, read on the forward strand.
GGATTGCCTGATAAAAACGATTGAGGACCAGAACATTGGCGCCGAGCGCCGACGCCGCTGCGCCGTTAGCGGACAGAGAGATTGAGGGCGGCTCGAAACTCATTACTTAGGCAGAATCCTGAGAGAGCAAGTTCCGTGGCTGCGAAAAACGCAGCGGATAACTCTTCACGGTTGCGACCGAGGCCTGGGTGAACGACTCGTAAGTTTAGATGTCTCATCCATCCGGCCCTTGCCAGACCTCTCGGCGGCTACGGATTGTATCGGAGGAAATTGGCAAAGGCCAGAGTTTTGCCGATCCTTAACGGCGTGTGCGTTTTGTGGCGGAAATCGGGGTTTTTGAGACGGGGCGGAGGAATAAATGAAATGCCCTACCCGTTGAGAAGATAGCAGCGGTTATCATTTACCCCATGTTCAACTGGCGGATTATTTTCACAACGGTTTTGCTTTTGGCGACGTCGGTTTCTCGCGCGCCGGCGGGGACTGCGCACGTTCGGGCGGAATTGGTGGCGGACGTTTCGACGATTGCGGCGGGAAAGCCGTTCTGGCTGGGAGTGCGGCTGACGATGGATCCGGGCTGGCACACATACTGGAAAAATCCGGGTGACGCGGGGGCGGCTTCGAAGGTGAAATTTGATCTTCCCGCGGGCTTTGTCGCGAGGCCGTTGCAGTTCCCTACACCTTACCGGTTTGATCAGGCGGGGAATATTGTCGCGTTCGGGTATGAGGATTCGGTGATGCTGATGGCGGAAATTACACCGCCAGCGCAGTTGCCGGCGGGATTTACTGGTGAGTTCAAGGCGCTGGTTTCGTGGCTGGTTTGCTCGGATGTTTGCATTCCGGGGAAGGCGTTGCTTTCATTGAGTTTGCCGTCCGCTGAGGCTGCTGTTTCAGATCATCGCGCCTTGTTTGACGACTGGAAATCCCAGGTGCCAGTAAACGCCGGCAGTTCGGATGAGGCTGCTGACGCAAAAGCATCTGGCGAGATAAAGCCTACTGGCGACAGTGATTCTAGGGTGATCTCCCTGGAAATTCACTGGAAGAGCGCAGTTCCTGAAGACATTCAATTTATTCCGGGTGTATTGGAAAATTACAACGTTCAAAACGTAAAAGTGGATTCCACCGGGAACTCAACGCGGATAACTTTTAATGCTGCGCCACTGCCGGGAAAAAACATTTCGCCGGCAACATTGGACGTGGTGGTTGGATACAAAAACAAGGATGGCGCGCATCGGGGAATCGTCACGACGATTTCGCTGCCCGGCGCCGATGGCAAATAGGTCTGCATTTTCAGACCACAAATTCAGCATGCGGAGGTTTATCATGCGCAGGTTCAACGTTTTAGTGGCTGTTATAGCGATCCTGGTGGCTGTTTACGCTTCGCGGATGGCGGTGGCAACGCCGGACGTGAAGATGTCTGCCGCAACGATTGGCGCCAAAGCGCCGGATTTTTCCCTGCAAAATTACGACGGCAAACAAATGGGCCTTGGCGATTACGCGGGCAAAATCACGGTTCTGGAATGGGTGAACCCCGAGTGCCCATACGTTCAGCGGCATTATAAGGCCAAGACGATGCAGGTGCTTGCGGATCAATACAAGAATGATGGGGTTATCTGGCTATCGATTAATACGACCCACAGCGCAACCAATGAATCCGATAAACAATGGGTGGCCAACCAGAACATCAGCTACCCAGTGCTGAATGACGCGGCGGGCGATGTGGGCAAGGCTTACCACGCGACCAATACACCGGAGCTTTACATCATCGGCAAGGATGGGTTGCTGTTGTACAAGGGCGCGATCGATAACGATCCGGAAGGGGACAAAGGCGCTGCCCGCGTTAACTACGTGCAGAAGGCCATGGGGGAGATTCTGGCTGGGAAAACGGTCAGTGAGCCGGAAACCAAGGCGTATGGTTGCAGCGTGAAATACGCGAAATAACCGCCCCGCAGTTATGTTCGACCCGGCCAGGCGCGTTTTTATTCGAAGCCGCGCCACAGCCCCCGGATGGTTTCGACGATGGTGGCGCGCGTGCCGGGATCATCGGCATCAATCAATTGATCGATGGAAGGCTGGAGGACTTTTTCCAACTCATCGGGCAGGTTTTGGAGGGCCTGGATCATCGGCGCGCGTGCTTCCCTGGGCGCTGCCTCGGCGGACAATAACTGGGCGAGCAATTGCTCAAGCCTGGGCAACGGCGAGGCGCGGGCCTTTGTGAAGATGCACGTGCAGTTCCATCCTTGAATGAATTGTTCAACGAGTGTGACTCCGCAATGTTCGTACATCGCGCGCAGCGACTCCGGACTGTAATAGTAGAATTGCCCCAGGGTGTGATTGCCGCTGCGATACCAATCGATATTTTTCTCAATTCGCGAGCAGGCCTGCGTGGTCGAATTGATAGCGTGATGGATCACGCCCATCCCGCCGCCCTTCAGCACGCGATTCATTTCCTGGATGTAGGCAAAAGTTTCTTCCAGCGGCAAATGGACGAAGACGTCATAACTGAAAATAAAATTGACGCAGGCGTCTGGAATGGGCCTGAAATCCTTGCAGTTGCCCAGAACGAATTCACCATTGTGAAGATTCGCTTCGCGAAGGCGGGCCTGAGTGCGATCGAGCATTGCCTGGGCGACATCGAGAACGATCAGCTTTTTGACACGTGGCGCCAGACGGACGGACCATTTGCCGCCACCGGGCCCGATTTCTAAAGCAGTCATTTTTGGCCGGAGAAAGCGATCAGCAAAGGTTGCGAAATAGAATTCGTCGCGTGTTCGCTCCTGGGTGGCGTCATCGTTCCATTCATCCCCCAGATAGGTGTATTTATCACCAAATTGCTGTTCCCAGGACCGGCTGTACTCGTTCCAATCCTTGACGAACTTATTTTCCATTTCGGAAGTTTCGCGTTTCAGATCATTATTATTGGACATACGAGGGCATCCTTTCGCATTGGCTTGCGAATATCAAGGGAAATATGGCATTCCCATGCGATCTCATGCATTTAAGCCCGTCAAATGTTAAGATTGCGCTACTTTCAGGCAGATGTTGTTGAAGGGGCGATTGCTGGCTACACTCTGCGTGTACGGAGATTCTAATTCAGGGTGCAAACAATGACGGCTCAAATTCGATCCGCACTTCGCGCCGTGGTGCTTCCGTCGCCGGATTACCAAACCAATCAAGATACGCCGACGCGGCGTCTGCTCGATGAACTGGGCCATGATGTAACGCGGGCCATGTCACCGAACCATGCGCTGGAATTGCTCGGTTCGGAGCACACCGATTTGCTGGTGGTGGACATTACGAATAACAACCAGAATCGAGATTTGATTTCGTCCCTGGTCGCGTTGCCGGAATCAAAACGGCCTGAACAGGTCGCCATTTTCACGGATAGTATTGACGCGCACCTGCGTGAGATGCGTCGGGCGATTTCTCCCGCGAAGGTTCATATCTTTCTTAAGCCGCTTCATATGCACGGCCTTTTAAATGTGCTGCGCCACATGGAGCGCGGCGACGGCGCCAATAGAAATATTTCAGCTTAACATTCATAACGCCCGCGCCTGAGCGATGATGCGCATAAGCGTCGGAGCCATTGAACGCTTATTTTTTGGTTTGAGGTTCGGGTTCGTTCTGTAGAAGGTTCAGGGGCGGGGCCTCGGGGGTCTGCTGAAGCATATTTTTAATAATCCTGGTGGCACCCTCCGTGAGAGCGGGAAACGGTTCGGTTTTCACCTGCGGATCGGACGCGCTGCCGGTGACGTGCATGTCATAAAACAGGCTGCCGGTTGCGCCGTTTAGCGCCTCTTGAACGGTTCCGGCGACGTCTCCCACCACGCTGCTGACGAATGGAATTCCGGTCTTGCGGAGCTTCTTTCGCCAATCCGCCAGGGGTGCGGCGATGACGTGGAGATCGAGATTGCCATCGAAATCGACGATTCCCGAGCCCTGAAGCCCCAGCACGGGCGCGCTGACGGCGGCATTTTGCAATTCTACCCTTCGATTGGCGACACGAAAAAAGGCCGCAGCCTGCCCGACAGTGAGTGCCTGGCGGGCAATCGACGCAACTTTTTCTATTTTCTGAATGACGGGAATGTCCCAGAGGTTGCCCTGGTAAATCTCGAACTTGCCTTCGGCTTTTAGAAGATCTTCCGCGGTTTTTCCGTGGTCGGGTCCGGAACCAGAAACCGAAGCCTGCGCGCTGGCCAGACCCTCCAACTTCATCTCCTCGGTTTGCTTTGTTTTAAGCAGGTGGGCGAGCTGCGCGACACTTGCCCGGTGGGCAAAGACACTTCCGGAAAATGCATAGGGCTGCTGGGTGTCCACGCGACCCGCTCCCTCGACAGTTCCCCCCAATGCCTGCGCATTGGCCTGGATGATTTGAAAATGATCGGGCAGCAATTCCGCGTCCGCCTTAATCTGGCGAACGTCGTTATTGGCAATTTGAGCTGAAGCGTGATCGCAGGAAACAAGCAGATCGTAATCCAGCACCGGCTTATGATGGCTGAAGTTAGCGAAGAACCGACCGGAGACCGCAAACTCGCCGCTGGGACATGCAAATTTGGCGACTTCATCGAGAGGCGGTGGAAATTCGACGGCTGGCGGGGCAAAAACGATGGTGGAAGCGATTTCCGTCCAATTCATGTCCGCATGGCTTAACGGCGCCAGCGCCAACCGGGCGGAGTTGAAAAGCATCTGATTGTTGCCGTAGTGGCCGAGCACATCCTTCGCGGCCAGCACGCCACCGGCGATGCGCAGGGGTCCACCCGTGATGTCGGAGATCGGGAGGGGAAAGCCCTCGGGCTGGACGGACATTTTCCGGGGATAGACCAGAACTTCTCCCTGGGCATTGACCCAGTCGAATGGGCGCGTGGTTGAACCGGTAAACGCGCCGGTGAAGTTGAGAGCGCCTCGGGGGTTGATCACGCGAAGAATGTCGGGAACGCTGGAAGGTTGGGATGTCGCGCCAACTGTTTGCAGGGCGAGGGTTCCATCCATATTTTGAAGCGACCAGGTTTTAGCATCGCGATCGATCGTGAACGTGAGTCCGTCGGTCATGGAGAGTGAGCTATTGCCGCTGCGCGCGGTGAAATCGGTGAGCTTGATGTTTCCTGCTTTTGGGTTCATTTCAGCGGTAATGACCAGTCGCAGTTCATCGAGCGACGCATCAAGTTCGGGCGAGATGGCAGAAGCGCCGGCGAGTGTTAGAACTGCCTTCAGCTCGTTTCGCGATGGATTTTGCCTATCAGCAACAGCCGAGCCGTGGATGCCCAGAATGCCGCGCACCCGATGTTTTTGCAGGACATCCGCCAATTGGGGCGGAAGGGAATGAGCGCCTTGATCGGCATCGGGCGTGGCGCTAAGGCTGAACTGCTCGACGGAAGCACTTGGGTTATCCACGTTAAATGTTCCGCTGGCTTTGAATTGTGCCAGGTCGCTGTTGGTTGCGGCGAATTTGAACTGGTAATCTGCTGGTCCACTTGCTGAGGTATCAACGCGCACATCGATGCCGCTCCAAACCATGGAAGGCGACTGAGGGAGGGTGCGATCTTCGTAAACGACCTGGCCGCCAGCAATCGCGAAATGGCGCAGCTGTAGGATTTCAGAGAGCTTGTGGCGTGGGTGATTTTCCAGCGGATGATCATCGGGCCGGAACAGTCCGGATTGGCCTTCGAATCCTTTAAATGTGTGAATGAGATGTATGGCGGGCTGGCGAACGGTGATGTCCTGTATGACCAGCGGGCCGCCGTGCATGGGCAGTTCGGCCAGGGTTACGCGGAGCGAGCGGATATCAAGCAGATCGTTCTGATTCCCAACCGAATCGCGAAATTGAATGCGGCAGTTTCGGGCGGATAAGCCATAGGGAGGTAAATAAAAGAACGCGCTGGCGTTAACCTCCGCGTTGAGGCGCTCTTGTAAGAGTCCAATCAGCTTATGGCCGAGAATCTCACCGACGGCGTACGAGATCCCGACGCTTAGCAGAAGCAGCACCCCTGCTATTACCAACAGGCGTATTCTCCATCGCTTGAGGAACTGCCAGGCCCAAATTCGCATGGGGCGTCATCATACCCCACGCGGAGGAATCCGCGGCAGATTAGATTTCGAGTTGGAATTGGACCTGCAGAACCAGTTCGTCGTGTCCGTCGTTCTTGAGAATACCGAGCATGTCCACGTCGGTGGGTGAACCGTTGGGCAGCCAGGTGCCATCGACGGTGACCTTGGCGTGCTGGCCATAGAAGTAATAGTTGGCGCCGATGGTGACTTCCTGAACGGAATCCTTATTCACGGTTGGGACAGCCTGGCCGTCGAGGTGCGTGTAATCGTAGCGGACGAAAGGCTCGAAGCGCGACGTGAGCATGTAGCCGGCCTGCAAGAGGAAGCCCGAATCATAGAAATGCCCGAGCGGCGCGCCTTTGACCGAGTTGATGCTGCGATAAGCGCCCAGATAGGCGCCGTAAATGCCCCAGCCACTGGTGGTGTTGTACTGGGCATCGAGGGTATGGAAGACGATGCTGTCGGAGCCGGATTCGGAATAATCGGCGCCGGCGCCCACGACAAGAATATTCTGTTTGTCTCCCTGGGCGGAGAACTGATCGTATTCCGAGAAGGGATTGAACTCCGGCGTGCGTTCCCCGATGACCATATATTCGGCGCGCACGGTGGCGCCCCAGTTGGTGGGCGTTACACCGGCGCCCGCGCCAATGCCCGCGCCCAGGCCACCCGCATCAAAGAATTTTGTATTGGTGCTGGCGTACCCATCGTGGAATACCGCCTGTCCGCGGAATTCATCTTCATCGAAGATCAGACCGAGGCCTTGCACGCGCATATCCTGGCCGCTGCCCAGAAACGCGTTGGCGAGGGAGCGATCGACCGTAAGCTGGTTTCCCGGCAAGACGTTTTCTTCGTGCCAGACCGGATCCTTGAATTGCCCGAACTTAACTGCCAGGGGTGACTGGCTGCTGAGGCGGTAGGTGACATACGCATCGAGCAGCGAGAGTGAGCCAGCGGCGTTATCGTCGGCAACCTGAAAGTAGTACATCAAGTTGGGGGAGTAGAGATTTCCATCCACCGTGAAACGCATGCGGGAAATATTGAACCCGTTTTGCGTGTCGGTGCCGGTGCTTGCGGTTTCACCCCCACCGCCGGCGGGAATGCTGGTGCGATACGAGGTTTGGTTGCGGAACTGGAACAGCGCGCCGGGATGCATGGAGAAGTTACCGTCGGCGCTTTGCAGCACGAAACCGACGTTGGAATCGTAGCCCGTGGGGAATTCCATCGGGGCTACCGACATCAGCTTGCTGCGCTTGTCGGCATCGGCCAGGACATCGTGAATGGCGGCGGTGACGTCTGCCTGCGTTCGCGCTTCCTGACTTTCCAATTCGTTGATTCGCCCTTCCAGCGCCTGGATTTTTGCCTGCATCTGGACGTTTGAAGAAACGGCCGCGCCCGAGGGCGGCGCTGTTGCGGCAAGGTCACCGCGCGCTATCGCGCAGAGGCCGACAGTACCGGCCACCGCGGAACAAATGATCGCTTTTACGCTGGGCATTGGATGGACTCCTCTTCTTCTGCTTCGGCGATCGCTTACCACGTCCGTCAGTTTTTCGAAGTGATTGGGCATATTGAATCCACCGATCGAAATATGGGACTTTGCCGCCACTTGGGCTCAATCATTAAACAGGTCAGATCATCAATTGGAATTGCACGCGAGCGAGCAGTTCGTTGTGGTGATCGTCCTTAAGAGCGCGTTTTCCAAAAAGCACGATGGCTCCTTTCGGCGGCGAATGAACGCCGCGATCCGCCGACTGCTTGATTCGGCAAACGCCCGGTGAAGAGAGTAGTTTTCCAGCAAACTGCTCAGATATGTCCTGACGCATTTGCTGCGCGTCCGCTAACATCTCGGTGGACCGACTAACAATGAGTAACAGCCTGGCGCATATCGCCGTCTGCCTGAATGAACCGCTGGGGCGAATTGCGCCGGAAATTTATAGCCACTTTGCTGAACATCTTGGCTCCTGTGTGAATGAGGGAATTTGGGTGGGGACGGATTCGAAGATTCCACACACCGGAGGGATTCGCAATGACATTGTGGCGGCGCTGCGGCGGCTCCGCATTCCAGTGCTGCGCTGGCCTGGCGGATGCTTTGCGGATGATTACCACTGGGAAGATGGCACCGGGCCTGGCAAGGATCGGCCGAGGACGGTGAATCTGCACTGGGGGCAGAATGTTGAGGACAACCAATTTGGCACGCATGAGTTTATCCAGCTTTGCCGGCTAATTGGCGCGGCGCCTTATCTGGCCGGAAATGTGGGCAGCGGCGCGGTGCGCGAGCTGCGCCACTGGATGGAGTATTGCAATTTTGCGGGCGACAGCAGCCTGGCGAAACGTCGCGCTGGCAACGGATCACCTGAGCCATTCAAGGTGCGCTACTGGGGCGTCGGCAATGAAAACTGGGGGTGCGGGGGGAACTTTTGCCCAGAAGATTACGCGGCGGAATACAAACGTTACGCAACCTATTGCCGCGAATTTGGTGGGACGTTTCCGTACCTGATTGCGTGTGGGCCGGACGGCAACAACAAGGATTGGACAGAGCGATTCTTCAAAAAGCTGGGTTCGTATCGCCATATTCATGGGTTCGCGGCCCACTATTACGTCAACAACCGCGATGGACGATATGGCACGGCCATGGAATTTTCGACCGGGCAATTTTACGGACTTCTTTCTGAAGCGCTGGGGATGGAGGATTTGATCGTCCAGCAGCGCGCGTTGCTGGATCAGTTTGATCCTCAGCGGATGATCGGGCTTTTAGTGGATGAATGGGGAGCATGGCATCCTGCTGATCCTGGCCGCAATCCCGCGCATCTTTTCCAGCAGAACACGATGCGCGATGCGCTCGTCGCTGCGTTGACGTTAAACATCTTCAATCGTCATCCTGACAAGGTGGTGATGGCGAATATCGCACAGGTTGCGAATGTGCTGCAGGCAATGGTTCTGACCGACGGGGACAGGATGCTGACGACGCCGACGTTTAGCGTGTTTGAGATGTATCAAACGCATCAGGGTGGACAATCCGTGCGGGTGGAGGCGGAAGGCGGAATGATCTCTTTTGCAAACGGTGAGAATAAGCAGCAATTGCCGCGCGTTTCGGCGTCAGCGTCAATATTGGCCGGGGTGATGACGTTGAGCATCGTGAACGCGGATGCGATGTTGCCGCTGGATGTTGAAATTGATTTGCGCGGCGGAAGCGTGATTCACGCGGATGTTTCCACCCTGGCCGGGGAAGATCTTCACGCTCACAATACCTTCGAAGAGCCGGATCGCGTGACACCTACCCAAACGAAAATTGGGACCGAACACCCCTGGCGGATTGAATTGCCACCCGCGTCGGTATCCGTGTTCAAAGTGTCTCTTCGATAATCGGCAGCGAGATGATCGCTGCTGGCGCCGGGTCTTGAGGCACGGGCCTAGGCGCGTCCTGGGCAATCCCCTCCGCCGGAATCGTCGGTTTTTTCTTTTTCGCGCGCGGTGGCCGCCTTCCGGTTTTCACATCTTCTTCCAGTTGAGATTTTCGCCGCAGAATGTGGTGATAATGCTGGGCGAATCGGTGGGCTTCGTCGCGAATGTATTGCAATAGCTTGAGGGCGGCGTTGTTACGCTGGAGGCGAATCGGCTCGCTGCGCGCCTGCACGAAGACCAGCTCTTCTTTTTTGGCCAGGGAAATGACCATGGGAGGCTTGACGTCCATCGTTTTGAATACGTCCATCGCAGCATGAAGCTGGCCGAGGCCGCCGTCGATGAGAATGACATCGGGGAAAAGTTCCTGGTTGACACCTGCTTCGCGATATCGCCGGCTGACGACCTCCTGGATGCTCAGGTAATCGTTGTTTCCCTGGCCGTGCTTTATTTTGTAGCGGCGATAGCAATCCTTGAAGGGAACGCCGTCGATGAAGCAGACCTTGCTGCCCACCATTTCGCCGCCCTGCAGATGGGCGATATCAATGCCTTCCAGAATCCGCGGCGGCTCTGGCATTCCCAGCACTTCCTGTAGCTTGGTCATCCCTTCCTTGGGGTCAGTGACGAAGGCCTCGGGCTGCCAATATTCCTGCTCGCCCTTTTTGGCGCGATCACCGATGGATGTGAGGGCCTTGATTTCATCGCGCAAGCGGGCAGCGCGTTCGAAGTTTTGTTCCGTGCTGGCGTCCAGCATTTCCTTTTCCATGGCGCGGAGGACGGTTTTCTTATCGCCGTCCAGAAAGCGCAGCAGGCGGAACACATCCTGCCGATAGGTTTCCTTGGAGACTTTTGCCGCACAGGGGGCGGTGCACTGCTTGATGGGATAGAGCAGGCAGGGGCGGAAAAACCGCCGCTTGTCATCCGCTTCGGAAATCTCCAGGTGGCAGGTGCGAAATTTGAAGGCGCGCTGCAAAAGCGTTACTGCCTCCTTTAACTGGTGGACGCTGGTGAAAGGACCGTAGAGCTTTACGCCGCTGGTGCGGGGCTCGCGCGTGACATAAACGCCGGGGAATTCGTCGTCGGTGGTCACCATCAGGTAGGGGAAGGTTTTGTCATCCAGCAGGCGGGCGTTGTAGCGCGGCTGGATATCTTTGATGAGCCGATTCTCGGCCAGGAGGGCTTCGACTTCGCTGTCGGTTTCGACGACATCGAAATCGACAACATTGTCCAGCAACCCCGACTTTTTGAATTCGAGTTTGGTTGATGCCTGGAAATAGCTCCCCACGCGGTCGCGCAGACTGGCTGCCTTGCCGATATAAATCACCAGGCCCTTGTCATCCTTCATCAGGTAGACGCCGGGCGCTTTGGGAAGTGTCCTGGCTTTCTCCGCGAGTTTGGTGATGCGATCATCCATGATTGAAGCGCTACGTCCTTATTGTTGGCACTTTACGCGAGGATTGCTACTGTTCGCCGGCGAAGGATGCTTTCATGATTATTGTCCCAAGTATCGATCTCCGCGGTGGAGCTGTCGTCCGCCTGAAACAGGGGGATTACGAGCAGCAGATTAACTACACGGTTGATGCGCTGGCGGTTGCCAAATCCTTCCGGGAAGCGGGCGCGGAGTGGATGCACGTGGTTGATCTGGATGGCGCGAAAGAAGGTCGGCCGGTTCAGACCGAGCTCATCGCCAAGCTGGCTTCCACCGCTGGGTTGAATGTGGAAGTGGGCGGCGGAATTCGCCAGCGGGAAGACCTGGACCGGCTCAAGCAAGCAGGCGCGCGGCGGGCCATTATCGGCACGCGGGCGATGGAAGACTGGGCATGGTTCAAAACGCTGGTACACGAGCCGGTGTATCGCGACTTCATTGTTCTGGCGCTGGATGCGAAAGAGGGAATGGTCGCGGTGCGCGGTTGGACGAAGACTTCCGGAAAAAAGGCTGTCGACGTGGCTATGGAAGTCAGCGATTGGCCACTGGCGGCAATCCTTTATACCGATGTTGCAAAAGATGGAATGCTGCACGGGCCGAACTTCGAACAGACGCGAGCCATTGCGGAGGCTGGGAAAGTTCCGGTCATTGCCAGCGGCGGGGTTGGGAACATCGAGCACATTCGTGAACTGACGACGTTGCCCGTCTGGGGGGCGATTGTCGGTCGGAGCCTCTACGAAGGGAAAGTGGATTTGAAGGAGGCAATCGCAGTGGCCCGTGGCGCGGGCAAAGCGTAGACAGCCTACGGCGGATATCGCCCGGCCATTGCGGTCGGGTTGATGGGGGATATCGGATAGAACAAGTTGTGCATCGCGCCGACAACGGTGTAGCGGTCGTAGCCGGAGCGCGGCATGGGATCTGTCGCGCCAATCAGTGATACCGCAACGCTGAACGCCAGAAGCAGGCCAACCGTCAGCCACGCGCCCGCATGGTGTTTGTTTCGCAGCCACGCGCCGGCCCAGAAAAGCAGGATCGGAAGAAAAACGATCAGCCAGCGATTGCCGAACCCAGCGGTGGCGGACAATTGCTGGGATAACGCAAAAACCAGAATCCCACCCAGAATCGCAATGGCGCTAATACCCGCCAGCACCTTGGTCGAGGCCGGCCAGTGGCGATGCATGACCGCGAACATTCCCGCGAACCCGACCACCACAACCGGGAAATGGACCAGCAATCCGTGCTCGCCCAGAAGGGAGGAGAGGATTCGGCTTGTGAAGCGCCAGACGTTCTGAAAGAGGCCGCTGGTCTCTTCATCATCGGTGAGATTGTCGGATGAGTCCTGGGCAGCGGCTTCGCTGAGCGGATCCATTCCTTCAGCGATCGAATAACCGGGCGCATATTGGGCGGTTAATTCAGGATGCATCGAGCCGGGCAGCAAGTTGCCGGTGATATGCATCATGATCGCGGCATGCACCAGAAGAGGCGGCGCAGCGCCGAGTAAATAGAAGACGATGCCACCGGCGCGAAATAACGGGCGCACGCGCATGGTTAAGATGCAGAGCAAAAGCGGCAGAAGAAAGATTGCCGCGGCAAGGTCGATGGTGGCGGCCAATGCGGCGCAAAATCCGGACAATATAAGCCACGCCCCGCCGCGCTGCGGCTTGCGGCTGGCTGAAACGTGAATCAGGCATCCCACCGAAGCGACCACCAGGAATGCAGCCGGTACGTGGGGATTGAGAACGACCGAGTAGCTGATCAACCCCGTGCCGAAGACAACCGCCGCCGCCAGGGCCGCGCGCCATTTGCGGTGCAGCTCGAAGATGCGCGCCATGCGGTAAATCAGGCCGGCAATTCCTCCTGTCGGCAGGGTCACCGCGATCAGTGTCAGCAGATAGGGCACAAGGACCGAATAGCTCTCCATGCGGTAGCCCATGGCATGCAAAAGCCAATAAGGCCCCGCGAGCAGAAGGGCCAGCATGGGCATCTGGTCGCTGTAAAAATGATTGCGGACAATGATGACATGCGTGCGAGCCGCGAAGTTTTGCTTGTCGATTGCCAGTCGCCCAGCGAGGGTGGTATCAGAGCCAGAATGATGCCCGACAAGGGCGGCAATGCTCGCCAGGCGAAGCTCTTCGTCCGTGCCGGCCATCGCCGGATGACGAAGGGGCCGCAGAAGGGGAAGACAAATTAAGAGCACGGCGAGCGGCGTTGCCAGCGCCCACGGCCGGAAATGGGGCCGATCCCCGCGACGTCGAAAGTAGGCGGCCACGGAAAACATCTGAACAATTGGTAATCTGACAAGTTTGCCCGGCTTTACCGCCGGCACGAAATTCGGGAGCTTTTAATGGCCGCCTTGCCGCCCCCGAATTAATAGACCTTTAAGAACTGCACGAAGTTTTTGATCAATCGCTCGCCCAACCGGTTGTAGCGCGGATAAAACTTTTTGGTGTCCTCTCGGATCCTGGCCTCACCCCCCGCGCCCATCGCTTTCTGGATATCCTCTTTGCCGTTGGCAAGCAGGGCTTCGATTCCCGCTTCGAGTAATTCGAAGTGATATTGAAATCCAAACAGGCGATTCTTGAATCGAAATGCCTGGTTCTTGCAGGTACGAGTCGAGCTTAGCAGCGCGTTGCCGGAGGGCGCTGGGGGCGATGGAGGCGTTGGGGGATTTGTGGGGGCCGGGAGGCGCGGCAAATCAAAAGTATCGTAGTGCCAGTGGAACATGGGCGCGCCGTCCACCATTCCCATGACCAGCGGCTCGGTTCCGCCGGGGAATGGAAAATTCACCGGCCCCCAACCGAACTCAGGCATCGGCGTGGACGGGTCTTCAGGTTTTGCGCCGGGCTTCACATTCGGATAAACCTTGGCGCCCGCGCTATGGGCCAATAGTTGGGCTCCCAGGCAGATGCCCAGCATGGGCCGATCCGCGGCAATAACCCGCTTGATTAGCTCAACCTCTTGGGCCAGAAAGGGGTATTTTGCATTGCCGATATCGGTCACACTCATCGACCCCCCCAGGACGATCAGCACGCGCAATTCGTCGAGGTCGGTCGGCACCTCGTCGCCCTGGTAGAGCCGTCGAACCTCCGTGGGAATACCAAAGTCCCTGAGAATTGGGACGATGCGCCCGGGTCCTTCATGGGCGAGATGCTGCAAAATAACCGCGCTGCTCATAAGGGGCCAATGATCGGCTTTGCTGCACAGCCTTGTCAAGTTTGGCCCGAATATGCTGGGCCAGAAGGGACCGCGCTACCTGTCCCAATGGATTAAGCGCTTTCTTCCCCGCGATTTGCGACCGGGCGCGCCGCCGGCACAGGGTAAATTCTATTCGATACCAGTTCTTACCGTCGTTCCTGTAATCTGGATAAAAGTGGCTGACGGTTCTATGGAGTTCCGCTAATGTATTGAAGCCGTCCGCCCGCGCATCAGCGGCTTTTAGCTTACCCAGACGAATTTTTTGACAGCTCGCGACGCGAATCCAGCCAATGCCCGGCGAATAGGCTTTATCTCCAGCCGTTAATTTGCAGGTTTTCCACCGGCGGATGGTCGTGGTCTTTTGGCCTTGAAGAATCGCGCTGAAGAATTTCTTCTTGAAACAAAGTCGCGGCATGAGTCCCCAAACCCTGGAATGCGCAAATCACCCTAAGATTCCCAATTTATGCAGTGCGATCACAAGCACCAGAACACCAAGGACAATCAGCATCCATTTGATCTGCTTTTTTTCATCTTCCTTGTAGGTGGCCGCCTTGACGCCGCTAAATTTGCGGGCGTGCTTTTCGCCGGCGATCCGGTCGGCCCTGCATGACCCGCAGATCCGCAAACCTTCAAAATCGAATAGTCCGGCTTCAGCGACCGGCCGGCTGCAATCACTGCACTTCGTGGCGGATTTTTCCGCAGCGCGTTCCGCCTGATGGCAAGCCAGGCAAAGATATCCCCGGCTATCCTTGAACCGTGGCTTTCCCGCTACGTTCGCGCCACAGGTGACACAGATTTTTGAACCGCCCTGGGCAGGCGCGAGCGCGCTGGCCGTGTTTTCCACCGAAGCGGGAGACCCCGTCGTTGGGTTCCAGCCGGATGGCCCAGCCGTCTCGTCGAGCATATCAACGGGGCTAAGTTCGATTGGGGCGTGGCTTTCGAGCGGGATGGCTCGGTCCTGGGTTGTTATCGGACCCATGTTCAAGGCGCTTCGGGCCTGGACGGCGACCGATTTTTTGGTGCCAAAGCAGATGCAGGGTTTGCCCTCGTCGCTTGTCTCGGTCGCGCCGATAATTCCGCCACAATCTGGACATATCAATAGATCTGGCATCATTCCTCAAGAGGATTTGGATTCCCATTCATGGATTTGCGCTCGCGTTATTGTACGCAATGTCCGGCGATTCCGCGCGTGAGGTCCAACTTTTTTCAATTCATGGGCAACACGGATTTTCGTCCATAACACTATATTAGACAATAATTTATGGATTCATAATGAAATCGCCGAAGATCGCCAATCGACCGGCAATACCAATTCCCAAATTGGCATCGGCAACGGCGCAAAGGTAAGCTTTGCCCAGCATATTGAATGCACGCGCGAATCGGCTGGGTTGTTTCACGGGAAACGCGCTACAATGAGGGAAGCACCCGCGTTATCGCGGGAAGATGTTTATGGAACCGCTTGATTTCATCAACCGTTCGAACGCGGATTATATCGATCGCCTTTACGAGCAGTACCAAGCCGACCCGCAGACGGTCGACCCATATTGGCGAGCCTTTTTTGCGGGTTTTGAAGCGGCGGGCGGCCGTGCCTCAGCCCTGACCGGGGCATTTGAGCCTAAGGAAGGCGTCAGCCCGGTCGACGCCAAGGCTGGGGTTGAAGTAAAAAACCTGGTTCACTCGTATCGCGAGCTCGGCCATTTCATTGCCAATCTCGATCCTCTCGGACACAACCGCCGCAGCCTCCCACTGCTAGATCTGAATCAGTTCGGTCTGACCGACGCTGACCTCGACAAGCGCGTTACGCAGAGCGATTTCCGTGGCAAGACCGATGGCACCCTGCGCGACCTCATCGAAAAGCTCCGCACCACCTATAGCAGCACCATCGGGGTTGAATTTACGAATATCGCTGACAAGGCGCAGCGCGATTGGCTCATCGAGCGCATGGAGCCGATCCTTAACCATCCCCCTGCCGATGGCAAAGAGAGCAAGGCGCTTCTTTATCAGCTTGTGGCCGCTCAGGGCTTTGAAGACTTCCTCTCGATTAAGCAGCAAGGCCAGAAGCGGTTTGGCCTGGAAGGCGCGGAGGCGCTGATCCCCCTGCTGAACTCCATTGCCGATAACGGCGCCAACCTGGGCGTCGAGGAGTTGGTCTTTGGCATGGCCCATCGCGGCCGGTTGAATGTGCTGGCCCACGTACTGAACAAGCCGTATGAGGTGATCCTGGCGGAGTTTGAAGGCGTTATGCGCCATCAGGACGGCGACGGCGACGTGAAGTATCACCTGGGATTCTCCCAGGATCGCATCACCCAAAGCGGCCGGATGATTCATATCGCCCTGAGCTATAACCCCAGCCACCTGGAGCTGGTGGACCCCGTGGTGGTCGGCATCTGCCGGGCGAAACAGAATTACCTGGGCGACCATGCCAAGCGAGAGCGCGTCGCCCCCATTCTCATTCACGGCGATGCTGCTTTTTGCGGGCAGGGCATCGTTCACGAGACCCTGGGACTCTCTGAGCTGCCCTACTACCGTACCGGTGGCACCATTCACGTCATCATCAACAATCAGATTGGGTTCACGACGCTGCCGCGCCAGGGGCGGTTTACCCCGTATCCGACCGACGTAGCCAAGATGATTCAGGCCCCGATTTTCCACGTGAATGGCGATGACCCTGAAGCCTGCGTGCACGCAGCGAAGCTGGCGATCGAGTTCCGGCAGGAATTTCACTGCGACGTGATGATCGACCTGTGGTGCTACCGCAAGAACGGCCACAATGAAACGGATGAGGCGAGCTTTACCCAGCCGCTGATGGCTCGTGAAATCTCAAAGAAGACTTCAGTTCGCGATACCTACGCCAACCGGCTGATTGAACAGAACGTCTTGGCATCTGAAGAATTTGAGGAGATGAAGCAGACGGCGCGGGATCGGCTGGATGCAGCGCTGGCGCGGGCTCGCGATGCAAAACCGAAACCGGCTTCCACCAAGCTGGGCGGCGTGTGGAGTTCGTTTTCCAAGGCCGGGTCTGATTGGTCGGCTGTTACCAAGGTCTCAGCGGACGTTCTTCGGAAAGTCGGGGAAGGCACAACCCGTCTGCCAGCAAATTTCACACTGAACCCGAAGCTAAAGGGCCTGATGGCCAAGCGTCTGGAAATGGCGACCGGGAAAGCGCTGCTGGACTGGGGCGGTGCGGAGATGCTGGCGCTGGGGAGCCTGGTGCTGGAGGGAACGCCCATTCGGTTTGTGGGGCAGGACGCCCAGCGGGGAACGTTTAGTCATCGCCATGCCGCTTTGCGCGACTTCAACACGGGGGAGAAATACGTTCCACTGGCCAATATTGCTGAGGGCCAGGCACCGATTATCGTTGTCAATACCATGCTTTCGGAACTGGCGGTGCTGGGGTTTGAATATGGGTTTAGCTCCGCGGACCCGCGCAATTTAGTGGTTTGGGAGGCGCAGTTTGGCGATTTCGTCAACATGGCCCAGCCGATCATCGATCAGTTCATCGTGGCTGCGGAGTCCAAATGGCAGAAGATGTCGGGCCTGGTGATGCTGCTGCCCCATGGCTATGAAGGCTCAGGCCCCGAGCATTCTTATGCCTATCTGGATCGTTTCCTTTCGCTTTGCGCGGAGAACAACATTCAGGTGGTGTATTGCAGCACGCCCGCGCAATACTTCCACGTTTTACGCCGGCAGATGAAGCGCAATTTCCGCAAGCCACTGGTTTTGATGATGCCCAAGGGGAATTTGCGCGATGCGATTTCTCCGCTTTCGGAACTCATCGAGGGAACATTCCAGCTGGTGATTGACGACCCGAATAATCCGCCGCGCGAGCGCGTTCGGCGCGTGCTGATGTGCAGCGGCAAGATTTATTTCGGCCTGGAAGCGGCCCGCGCCAAGGCGGGGCTTAATGACATTGCCATTGTTCGCGTTGAACAGCTTTATCCTTATCCGCAGAAGGAACTGCAGGCGATTTTGGCGAAGTATCGCAATGCGCACGAGATAGGCTGGGTTCAGGAAGAGCCGAAGAATCGCGGGGCGTGGGTGTTTATGTCGGATCGACTTGAGCCCATGCTTTCCGAAACGGCGGTTCTGACCTATTACGGTCGCGACGAAGCGGCCAGCCCGGCGGTCGGGTCGAAGAAGGTGAGCGACGCGGAAGAAGCGGAGCTGATCGCCCTGGCTCTGGAACTGCCACCAAAACAAATCGATACCGCGCCTGCGCCGGCGGCGACGGGAAGAGCTCAATTGGTCGCTGGGACAACGGAACCTGCCACGACCGCTCCATCGGGAAATGGCAACGGTAAGCCCGCTGGGCCGGCAAGCCCGGCAGCGCCTCAGGTTGAAGCCGAAGCAGAACCGGTGAAGATTGCGCCGGGTTCTGGACGCGGGGCCGACTAGTCGCCATAGTCTTAGGCGCATTTAACGAAGGACAGTTCCTCCATGGCCACTGCTTTATCCATGGTTCAAGTTGTAGTTCCCACGCTCGGCGAATCGGTGAAACAGGCAACGCTGCTTAAATGGCGCGTGAATGACGGGGACTACGTGAAGATCGATGAGCCGCTTTGCGAGCTTGAGACCGACAAAGCCAATGTGGATGTTCCCGCGCCGGCCGCGGGGGTGATTCGTCGCGTCGCTAAAGACGGCGATGTGGTGGACGTGGGCGGCGTGATTGCCGAGATCGATCCCTCCGGCGCCAAAACGAGCGCCAAGTCCGAGAAACCAGCTGAACCAAAAAAGGAAATTAAACCGGCTGCAACGCCGGCGCCCGCGCCGCAAACATCAGCGGCCAGGTTCAGCCCCCCCGTTCTTGAAGATTACAGCCCGGCGGTGCGCCGCTTGATCCTGGAAAATGATCTGGACCCAAAAAAGATTGCTGGCACCGGACCGAGCGGACGGCTGACCAAGGAAGACGTGGAATCTTACCTGGCCGGCAGTAACGGCGATGACGCGCCCGCGAGCACAGCAGCGCCAACCCCACCACCGGTCGCGGCCCCGACTGCTATGGAACCAGTTGTGGCCAAGAAGAAAGATTCCTCCCCTGCTGCTCCCCTGCAGGCGGCTGCGCCAATTGCGTTTGACGAGAACGGAATCTATCGCGCGCCGATGAGCAAGATTCGAAAGCGCATCGCCCAGACGCTGGTTCAGGCCCAACACACCGCGGCGATCCTCACCACGTTCAACGAGGTGGACCTGACGGCCATCGGAGAGCTTCGCGCCAGATACAAAGAGAGATTCCAGGAAGTGTATGGCATTGGCCTGGGCTACATGAGCTTCTTCGCCCGGGCTACCGTCCTGGCATTAAAGGAATTCCCGCGGGTTAACGCCTTCATCGAGGGGGACGACGTTATTTACCATCAGTTTGTGCACCTGGGCATTGCTGTCAGCACCGACCGCGGGCTGGCGGTGCCTGTGTTGCGCAATGTTGAGAAAATGTCGTTCTCCCGGATTGAGATAGAAATAAAGCGCCTGGCCAACGCAACCCGCGAAGGCAAACTATCTCTGGAAGAACTCTCCGGCGGCACCTTTACGATCACCAACGGCGGAGTCTTTGGCAGCCTCTTAAGCACCCCCATCCTCAACCCCCCGCAGAGCGGCATTCTTGGCATGCATGCCATCCAGAAGCGCGCGATGGTCATCAACGACAAGGTCGAGGTTCGCTCGATGATGTACGTGGCCCTCAGCTACGATCACCGAAATGTGGATGGCAAAGAATCGGTCAGCTTCCTGGTCAGGCTGAAGCAATATCTGGAAGACCCGGCGCGGCTGATGCTTGAGATTTAGTCCTTCAATCCGAAGACGCGCGTCAATATTGCGTCGAGCCAGCGATCGGGAACCAATCTTTTTAGAACAGCCGCGGCCCTGGCGTCTCGCCCGATGACGATTCGGGTGGGTGGCCGGCGGCGTGTTAAACATCGATGCACAGCCTCGGCCACGCGATCGGCGGAAATTGCGTTGCTCGCCGACTTTTTCGCGGTTTCCGAGATGGCGTCGATTACCTTGCCGTACAATTTTCTGGCTGGCGAATCGGTGGGGGCGGAGGCGGCTGTTTCCTCCGCCTTCCGCCAAATCTCGCTCTTGATCGCCCCTGGCTCGATCAGGGAAACTTCGATGCCCTGGCTGCGCAATTCGAAGCGCATGGCATCGTTGATCGCTTCGATGGCATGTTTGGAAGCGCAGTAGGGCGCCAGGATTGGCTGGGTGATCCGCCCGGCGATGGAGCCGATGGTGACGATTCTAGCGCTGCCCGCGCCGCGCTGGGATACATGTTGCCGGAGTAACGGAAGCATGGTCTGGGTGACGGCGATTTGCCCGAACACGTTGACTTCGAATTGACGCCGCCATTCATTCAACTCCACAAATTCCACGGGGCCGACGACAACAATGCCGGCATTATTGATCAGGCCGCACAAGCCCTGCGCGCCGGAAAGTTCCGCAACTTTTACCGCTGCCAGCCTGATCGATTCCGCATCGGCGACATCAATTAAAATGGGCTGAAGATTGCCGCCCGTGCCCGCTGCCCGCGCCGCCTGGCTGAGCACTTCCCCATCCGCATCCTTCCGCACCCCGGCCAGCACCGTGTAGCCCTGACGCGCCAGATACAACGCGCACGCCTTGCCTATCCCCGTGCTGGAACCAGTGACCAATAAAAACCCGTTTGCTTGTTCGCCCATGGATATAGTCTTACTCGACGCCGCATCATCTCGCATCCTTAATGTTCAGCGCCTAAAATGATCCGCTATGCCTGACAGCAGCTTTGATCTGATCGTCATTGGCGCCGGCCCCGGCGGTTACACCTCCGCAATCCGCGCCGCCCAGCTCGGGATGAAAGTCGCCTGCGTGGAGCGGGAATTCCTCGGCGGCACCTGCCTCAACATCGGCTGCATCCCTTCCAAGGCGCTGCTGGACACCTCCTATCGGCTTTACAATCTCGAGCATTCGCTGAGCAAGCGGGGGATTAAAGCGGAGAAAATTACGCTTGATCTCGCCGCGATGATGGCGTTCAAGGACGACGTCGTGAAGAAGATGACCGGCGGCGTGGGTTATCTGTTCCGCAAGAACAAGATCGAGCATCTCGTCGGTCAGGGCCGCATTGTTTCGCCCGGCTCAGTCGAGGTAAAAAACTCGGCTGGAATTCAGATTTATCAGGCTGGCAAGATTCTCATCGTCACGGGAAGCGCGCCGATTCAACTGCCCGCTTTGCCGTTTGATGGCGTCCATATTCTTTCTTCAACCGAAGCGCTGTCGCTGAAGGAAATCCCCAAGCGCCTGATTGTCGTGGGCGGCGGGTACATCGGCGTGGAAATGGGAAGCGTCTGGAACCGGCTTGGGTCCGAGACAATCATCATGGAATTTCTGCCCGGCATCCTGCCGCCATCGGATCGAGAAATGGCGACGGCATTGCAGAAATCGCTGGAAAAACAGGGCATTAAGTTCAGATTCAACACCGTCGCGGAGTCCGCCAGGGCTGAGTACGGCAAGGTCCGCGTGCAGTGGAAGAGTGGCGAGCAGACCGGGACTGAAGAAGTCGATAAGGTGCTGGTTTGCGTGGGCCGGCGGCCTGTTGTGGACGGCCTGGGGCTTGCGGAAGCGGGCGTGGCGCTGGATCGCAAGGGGTTCGTCGTTGTTGATGGCCACTACGCCACCAACGTTCCCGGAATCTATGCCGTGGGTGATGTCATAGGCGGCATGATGCTGGCCCATAAGGCGGAGGAAGAAGGCGTGGCCGCGGTTGAGCTGATGGCCGGCAAGGGCGGGCATGTGAACTACTCCGCCTGCCCCAGCGTGGTCTATACCCATCCCGAGCTGGCGCAGGTCGGCCTCTCCGAGGAAGATGCCGCCAAGCGCGGGCCGATCAAGATCGGCAAATTCCCCTTCACCGCGAATGGCCGCGCCCGCGGAATGGATGAGACTGAAGGGTTCGTGAAAGTGATTGGCGATGCCAGGACCGATCGCCTGCTGGGCGTCCACATCCTGGGCGCCGATGCCAGCAGCATGATCGCTGAAGCCACGCTCGCGATGGAGTTTGCCGCCAGCGTGGAAGATGTCGGCCGCGCGTTTCACGCCCACCCCACCCTGCCCGAAGCGCTGCGGGAAGCAGCCCTTGCAGCCAACAAGCTCGCCCGGCAGATGTAGCGTTCGCCGCCGCTGCACTTTCCCAAACATCGCACCTATTATTGATTGGATTGCACGGAGCAATCCCACCAAAGAAGGGCATACGATGAACAGAATCATTGAACTTTTAAGCGATCATTCCAATGGTCATGCGGATTCGGCAACTGAACTGCTTGAAGCGGCTGGCTCGCACGCCAGTGAAGCAGCGGATGCGGATTTGCTTGATGCCTACTCGCGCGCGGTAACCGGCGTCGCCAAACGCATCAGCCCTGCTGTCGTCAATATCGAGGTAACCCACGAAACCCCGCGCGGCCGACAGCAAGGCGGCAGCGGCTCGGGATTCGTCTTCACCCCCGACGGGTTTATCCTCACCAACAGCCACGTCGTTCATGGCGCGAAGAAAATCGATGCCGCCCTGCCTGATGGCCGGCGATTTGAGGCGGAGCTTGTGGGCGATGACCCGGATACCGATCTGGCGGTTGTGCGGATCAGCGCGCCGAGTTTGCCCTATGTGGTTCTGGGCGATTCCAGCGCGTTGCAGGTGGGGCAACTGGTCGTGGCGATCGGCAATCCTTATGGGTTCCAATACACGGTTACGGCGGGTGTCGTCAGCGCCATGGGGCGCAGCTTTCGGTCTAACTCGGGCCGATTGATCGATAACATTGTTCAGACTGATGCCGCGCTGAATCCCGGGAACAGTGGTGGCCCGCTGGTCAATAGCCGGGGCGAAGTCATCGGTGTGAATACGGCGATCATTCGTCCGGCGCAGGGGATTTGCTTTGCTATTCCCAGCAACACGGCGATTTTTGTCGCGGCCCAGCTGATTCAATCGGGCCGGGTGAAACGCAGCTACATCGGCATGGGGGGGCAGGACGTGCCGCTGCATCGAAGAGTTGTTCGGCATCATAAGCTGAGCGCTGAAGGCGGCGTGCTGGTTGTCCAGTTGGAACCCCAAAGCCCCGCGGCGAATGCTGGGCTGGTGGAAGGCGATGTCATTTTGGAATTTGCCGGGCAGACTGTTCAGAAAACGGATGATCTGCACCGATTGCTGACGGAAGAGCGGGTTGGCAAAGCCTTCGATTTGAAGGTGCTGCGGCGCCTGGAGACGGTGACGCTTTCGATTACTCCGATGGAGGCGAAGCGGGGTTGATCAGACGAAGAATTAACCCCCACCCCTGGCCCTCACCCTGGGTACATTGGGAGGGGATTAGTCTTTTAAATGGGCCGCGATATTCGTTGGGACGCGAGGACAATCAATTCCCATACAACGGCACCACTGAATCCGCGCCCTTGGCGGCCAGGTTGATTTCGTCGGCGGTTGGGTGTGCCGCGACGCGGTAGCCGCTGTAGACCATCCAGGCGTCGAAGCCGTGGGTGATGGCGTAGCCTTTAACGTGATACTGTTCGTTCTCCGCTTCAAACCAGCTTCTTCCCAGGGTATCGGTCCATTCGCCGATCAGGCGTCCGGCTTTGGACTGGTGCTTTTGGTCTTTGGAATACTGGCTCTTGGCGAACCAGATGACCATCTGCGCGGAAAGAGGCAGCGGCAGGTGAATGTAGGCCACGCCCATACCCGCGTGTCGATCGGGTGAGCGCCATTGCTGATGGGTATACATGAGGGTTTTGTTGGCTGGCAACTTGTCCCATCGATCCGGCGGAGCGCAGGTGACCTTTACGCCGTCGTAGTTTTGTAGAGGTGTAAGGCCGTTTTTATCAAGTCGAGACTGGTGGATTTGCATCTCAACAGATGAGACGGCCTGGTACTGGCACCCCGAAAGAGCCAGGAAAACAACGGCGACAGACAGCACACCAACCGTCCGCGCAAAGGGAACAATTCGTCCTACGGAATTTGCAGCGCCCATAAATCTCCATACACCCGATACAGCGAGGTACACGGAGCGCGATTCGATTCGTTAGGCAGCGATTGGTTTAGAGGCTTCAGACGTATCGGCAAAGGAACAAAAATTTATTTGCCCGTTTGTTCCGGTTTCCCGACCCTCGTATGCTCACGCGCCCGGACGGCTGTGTCAAGCTCATCAGGGAGAATCTGTTGATTCCGCAAGGTGCCCGCATAAACAGCCCAACCCTGCCAACCATCCACAATGAAGTTGGCGCGAATCTTGTAACGCCCTCCTTCGGCTACGAATCGAATGCCTGGGAGGTTCGGGTCATCTGCTCGTTCCAGTAAGTTCGCCTGACCTTCGGTGTCTTTCATCTGCCTGAGAAAGCCACCGAGAGCAAGATTCTGCCCGACGGGCAGCGGCATTTGAAAGTGGATGATGCCGTAGGCGGTTAAACCCGTTGGGCTGAGCCACGCCTTGTGAGTGTGATTGGAGGTTGATTTGACGGTATCTGCACGCCAGCCGAGGGGCGGGTCAACCACGGCTTCAATGTCGGAATCGTAAGCAGGGTGGGCGAGGCTTCGGGTGGTGGGGCCAAGCCAGCCGGCATGAATGGTGGCAAGGTTTGGCTTGGGGACACCGGCGCACCCCCCTGCCACCAGCATTGTTGCCAGGGCAGCAACAAGAAAGCGAGAAAGACCGGCCTCGCCGCAGCGTAAGTTCATCGGTACAACAGAAATTACGACGGGTAAAACGTTCGCGTCGGCGATTACTTCTTAGCACCGGTAGCGGCCGGCGCCGGGGCGTTCTTCTGGAAGCTATAGGTTCCGCCAAATTTCTTGCTGAAGCGTTCAACGCGACCGGCGGTATCGACGAACTTCTGCTTGCCGGTGAAGAACGGATGGCAGGCGTTGCAAATATCAACGTTGATCTTGGGTTGGGTGCTGCGGGTGACGAAGGTATTGCCGCAGGCGCAATGGACGTTGCAATTTTGATAACGGGGATGAATCTTGGCTTTCACTTGCGAACTCCTTGATCCGGTCGTGCGTGAACCGATGGGTAAACGTCAGCCGGAGCTATAGGTTATACGACAGACCAGCGAATCAGGTTTCCCTGGGCTGGGCGGAACATCGTAGCGGGATGGGGGCAAAAGGCAATGAGGCGACGGCCTGAGTCATCCCCAGTTTGGTGAGATGTATTCTGACAGTTGAAGGACGGCGGCAAAAGCTTCCGGGGGGCTTGTATCGATTTTGTCGAGCATAATAAGGCCTATGGTGTAGATGCTGCACTCTTTGTCGCGGTTGGTCGAGCACCAGGCCTTGGCTGTGAACTGGGTCTTGGCGATCAGCC